>CAZKLV010000054.1:0-1013 GCA_964553945.1 uncultured Pseudomonadota bacterium | reverse complement strand
TATGGAGCAGCAACGATGTTACGCAGCAGGGCAGTCGCCCTAAAACAAAGTTAGACCGCTATGACAGTCGCCCTCGACGAAGTATCTGAACTAAAGAATTTGCTTTCACCCTTGTTGGATGAATGCACTTTTGAAGAAGTTGAGTATGGTCAGTCAGATGCTCGAGTGATTCGAGTTCTATTTCCTGATCGCAATACCGCGTATCTAAAGTACGCCTCCGGATCTTCTGCTCAAGAAATTCTTCAAGAGCATCAGCGCACTAGATGGCTCAGAACACGAGCTCTCGTACCGGAAGTGATCTCATATGTCTCGACTTCAACTGTCACCATCCTGTTGACAAAAGCATTGATTGGCCACAATGCCGCTGACGCCGCAGATGCAGATCCAGTTATTGTTGTCGCAGAGATGGCACGAGCGTTACGCGACCTCCATTCGATCTCGCCTGACGATTGCCCATTCGACGAAAGGCTCCACCTGCGACTGAAGCTGGCTTCGGGCCGTTTGGAAGCCGGGTTAGTTGATGAGGAGGACTTTGATCACGCAAGGCAAGGCATGCTGGCGCGGGATGTTTACGAGCAACTTTTTATACAAATGCCTGGAGCGGAGCAGCTGGTAGTCACACATGGCGACGCCTGTCCCGAGAACTTCATCTTCCAAGGTAATGCCTTCGTCGGCTTCATAGACTGCGGTCGGGTCGGGCTTGCCGATAAGTATCAAGACCTGGCGCTTGCATCGAGAAACATTGACGCGGTATTTGGACCAGAACTCACTAACCAGTTCTTCATCGAGTATGGAGAGCCAAATCCGAACATAGCTAAGATTGAGTACTACCGGATCTTGGATGAGTTCTTCTAAGCGCGGTCTAACAATTCGTTCAAGCCGAGATCGCTTCGCGGCCGCGGAGTTGTTCTGTAAATTGTCACAACGCCGCGGCCGCAAAGCGCTCCGGCTTAACTCAGGCGTTAGACGGCAAAGTCACAGACCGCGGGATCTCTTATGACCAACTACTTTGA
>CAZKLV010000053.1:0-1023 GCA_964553945.1 uncultured Pseudomonadota bacterium | reverse complement strand
CAGGGAGGATCGTGGTGATGGATACTGCGCAGGTGCGGCATGTGAACTTGCTTTCGTACAAGTCGGTCATGGAACCAAATCTCCACCGGCTATGATAGCGATGAACAGAACGATAGCCACCGCCAAGGCGGGGTGGATACGGTGGTGTGCGGCACCCCAGCCGAAGAGCATGCTTGCCACCACGAAGGCTATGAGCCGCAAGGAAAAGATGAACATCAGATACCCCCGTCAACTTCGTCTTGGACTGGCGACAACACCTTGCAAGTAGGGTTGAGGTACCACTCCAAGAGCTTCTCGCGGCACCGTGGGCATAGGTCCACGATATCGGCCTTGTCTTTCGTGACTAGTGTCACCATAGGCGAGCCCGAGCTTATCACCCGAAGTATAGCCCACTTCTGCCGTGCGCGGTTCTCATTTTCGAGGTGGGCGCGTTCAGCGGTTTCGGTGATGACATCCTCCACCGCACCGCACCGGTCACAAGAAAGCCGGGTTGAGTATATCGTTTTGAACGTTCTCATTTAGGGATCTCCACCACCTCGCCAAAGGGATACATGCTGGGCTCGCCCGTGCAGTCCCCCCACAGCACCGGATAGTTCGGTGCCTTCCTCGGGAACGAGCCGTAGCCGTCCGTCAGATAAACCAAGGCATCCACCTCGTTATCGAGTTCATCCTTGATCCACTCGAATACCGGCTCGAACGCCGTGCCACCGCCGCCCTTGGGCGACAGCTTTTCGAGATCCCTAAGGTTGTCAACCTCCTCCGTCTTGTGCACGTATGCATCGCAATGCACCACAAACAGGCGCTGGGGGTTGATGTCTTCGAGGATGCCGCCGACTTCCGCGATGAAGCGTTCCAGCTGGTCGCCATCGTAGAAGATGGAGCCGGACGTGTCGAGGCCAACAACTACCGTACCGGCGTTGTGTCCGCTTCGGCTGGGCGCATAGATGTCCCGCACGATCAAGCGGCGGTCCGGCTTGCGGAAGTTGTATGATCCCGAGCCGACATGGCGGTTGAAGAACCCCC
>CAZKLV010000052.1:0-1027 GCA_964553945.1 uncultured Pseudomonadota bacterium | reverse complement strand
CCGCCATGCGCTGGTAGTCCGCCGACCGCTCGTCGAGGTCCGCCAGGGTGGGAAGCGGCTTCAGGATCGTGCTCATGGGCAAAGACTAGCGCCCTTCGCCGGCGGTTGCCGCCCGGTTCTTGCGGACCCGCGGAAGGCGGAACCCCTCATCCTCCCACGCTTTCGGCGCGGGCCCCTCCTTCTCCCTCTGGGAGAAGGCAAAAGAGCCTCGCCGGGCCAAGCTGGGAACACCTCTCCCAAAGGGAGAGGGAGGGGCCCGTTGCGCAGCAATGGGAGGGTGAGGGGGTCAGGCCTTGGTCAGGCGTAGCGTTCGCGGCGGGCGCTGGCGATGGCCTGGCGGAGGGTGGCGGCGAGGGTCAGGCGTTCGGCGCGGCCAAGGGCGCGGGCGAGCGGGATCTCCCGGCCGGAGAGGGCCAGGCGCAGGTCCGGCAGGTCCTCGCTCTCGCCCACCACGGTGACGCGGGTGAAGGCGGTGGGCGAGGCCCAGATCAGCTGGTCGCCCCGCGGCGTCTGCAGCGTCACCCGCACTTCGGACGCGCTGACCTGAACGCGCTCGCGGCGAAGGGCGCGGCGGTTGCTGATGGCCAGGGCGATGACCACGGCGACCAGGTCGAGACCCAGGAACACCGGCACCGGCGCCGCGCCCAAGGACACGAACACCACCGCCGTGGCGCAGTTGATCGCGGTCATCACCGCGATGAGGATGATGAAGCCCCGCTCGGACAGCGAGCGGTGCGGCGTGATCACCTCGTCCATGTAGAGCGGTCCGTCCACGCCCGATGATACCCCCTGGCGGCCGGGCTTGGCGAGGCTCGCGAAGCCCGCCATGGTCGCCCCATGCCTCCCAAAGCCGTGAAGACGGGCGCCAAGCCCAGGCCGGCCCGCCAGATCCGCCCCCGCGCGCCTTCGCCCAAGGAGCGTGAGCGCATCAAGGACCTGTTCGACCGTTTCGCCGCCTATCTGGGCGATCCCAAGACCGAGCTGGACTACGCCTCGCCCTTCACCCTGCTGGTGGCGGTGGTGCTGT
>CAZKLV010000051.1:0-1032 GCA_964553945.1 uncultured Pseudomonadota bacterium | reverse complement strand
GATATATTATTTCTGGCATTACTAATGGATAACTGCGCTCGGACTTCCTATAGACTGTTACCGGCGTTTTAAGTGAAAGCGCTTGATGAGGCCTTTCTTCATTAAATTCTTTTACAAAATGGTCAAACCATTTTTGTTGTCGACCTAATGTAGATTTTAAATTGAGATTGATTCCAGCCTTAAGCGTGCGATGCATTCTTTCATGTCTAGGATTTTGCTGAGGACAACCTGGCTCAATTCGCTCTGGCATGATCCCAAGCTTTAACAGCCAAATTGAAAGTGAAGAGAGGCCTCCAATGGCAACGCCAGCAAAGGGATAACCATTGTCAGTTCTAATTGCATCGGGTAGTCCATATTCCGAAAATACCTTTTGAAAGCTTTTTATAGCACTTTTATGGTGTATTTTATCGAAAGCGTCGCAGCAAAATAAAAATCTACTAAAGTTATCTGTTATTGTTAACGGATAACAATAACGTTCGTTCTTCATTTTGAAATGGCCTTTGTAATCCGCGCTCCAAACCTTGTTAGGTGCATCACAGTCTCTTAATGGTTCTGAGTGCGGTGGAGTTCGCCGCTTTCCAAGCCTTTTCTTCACAAGGCCATGACGACTTAAAATATCACTTACCGTACTAACTGCTGGCCATGAATATTTAGGTTTATTTTGCTTTAACCACGCTTGAATAGTTACAGCTCCCCAATCGAGGTGACGCTGTTTCGTTTCTAAAATTATTTCTACTAAGTTACTTGGTGTTTCATTTGGGTGATGATGGCGAGCATGAGAACGTTCTGTAAAAGCCGCCTCTCCCTCCTCTTCGTAACGTTTTATTAACAAATAACCAGATTGTCTGCTGATTTTATATCGCGCGCACAAGGCGGACATTGAATACTCTTGTCCAAGCCAATCTGAAATGAAGCGCATTTTCTGAACTTTTATAGGTGTTTTTTGCCATGGCATGGTGACATCTTCTCCTTACTAAGAAGTGTCAACCATCATCCCGGATTCAAGTGTCAACCATCAACCCGGTTTGTACC
>CAZKLV010000050.1:0-1103 GCA_964553945.1 uncultured Pseudomonadota bacterium | reverse complement strand
GGCGCGATCAGTTTGACAACCATCTTGATGTTATCGCCTGGCATCACCATCTCTACACCTTCCGGAAGCTGAACTTCACCTGTTACGTCTGTCGTTCTGAAGTAGAACTGCGGTCTGTAACCCTTAAAGAATGGGGTATGACGGCCGCCTTCTTCTTTCGACAATACGTAAATTTCTGATTCAAATGTTGTATGTGGAGTGATAGAGCCTGGTTTTGCCAGTACTTGTCCACGTTCAACTTCTTCACGCTTGGTACCACGTAACAACACACCAACGTTGTCACCGGCACGGCCTTCATCCAGCAACTTACGGAACATTTCAACGCCCGTACAGATTGTCTTGATGGTTGGCTTCAAGCCTACGATTTCGATTTCTTCACCAACTTTCACGATTCCGCGTTCTACACGGCCGGTTACTACTGTACCGCGACCTGAAATGGAGAATACGTCTTCAATTGGTAACAGGAATGGCTGATCAATTGGACGTTCTGGCAATGGGAAGTATTCATCCATTGTCTGAACCAGTTTCAGAATTGATGGTTCGCCGATATCGCTCTGGTCACCTTCCAGTGCCTTCAGCGCGCTACCAACTACGATTGGTGTCTTGTCGCCTGGGAATTTGTACTGAGACAATAAATCTCTCACTTCCATTTCAACCAGGTCTAATAATTCTTTGTCATCCACCATGTCTGCCTTGTTCAGGTAAACAACGATGTATGGAACGCCAACCTGACGAGCAAGCAAGATGTGTTCACGTGTTTGCGGCATTGGGCCGTCAGCAGCTGACACAACCAGAATTGCGCCGTCCATCTGAGCTGCACCAGTGATCATGTTCTTCACGTAGTCAGCATGTCCCGGACAGTCAACATGCGCATAGTGGCGCTTGTCTGACTGGTATTCAACGTGCGATGTTGCAATCGTAATACCGCGGGCTTTTTCTTCTGGTGCATTGTCAATCTGGTCGTAGCCTTTCGCTTCACCACCAAATTTCTTTGCCAGAATTACCGTCAGCGCAGCTGTCAGGGTTGTTTTACCATGGTCAACGTGACCAATCGTCCCTACGTTAACGTGCGGTTTCGTACGTTCAAATACTTGCTTACTCAT
>CAZKLV010000049.1:0-1153 GCA_964553945.1 uncultured Pseudomonadota bacterium | reverse complement strand
ATAAAATTTAATATTAAAACGTTTCAAACTCTTAAAAAATACTTAATCTTTTTTTCGAAAAAGTTTATTATTTTTATAAATGCGTGGATATACATAGGAAAAAATGACAACTGTGTTAGGAAGTGTCGGTGCTACTTCTATTACCGATACTACTGATGTTTCAAAAGTATTGGGTATTGATTTGACTGGCGCCGCTACAAGCACTTCTACCTCTTTAATATTTTCACAGTCGGCTAATAGAAATATTTTAGTTCCTGATACAGGTACAACTTCAAGCTTAGTTATGACTGATAGCAATCAAACTATTAATGGAATAAAAAGTTTTACTACTCCAATAGCTGTAACAAGTGGTGGTACAGGATTCTTGAGCTATACAACAGGTGATATATTGTGCGCTTCAAGTTCTACAACTTTTACAAAATTAAACGATATTGCAACCGGAAATGCGCTAATTAGTGGCGGTGTTGGCGTTCTACCATCATGGGGAAAAATAGATTTAACTACTACTGTATCTGGGCTACTACCTTCAACCAATGGTGGCACTGGTATCAACACATCAACAGCTACAAATGGTCAAATTTTAATTGGAAATGGATCTGGATTTTCTCTCAGCACTATTACACAAGGGACTGGAGTTAGCGTTGCTAACACATCTGGCAGTATTACTATAGCAAATACGGGAGTTTTAAGTTTTCAAACTAATATGAGCGGATTGACACCATCAAGTTCTACTACTGGTGCCATAACATTAAGCGGTACTCTTGGTGCTATATCTGGAGGTACAGGTTTCTCTAGTTACACAATAGGAGATTTATTATACGCGTCGGCATCTAATGCATTATCTAAATTATCTGACGTGGCAACCGGAAATGCTTTGATAAGCGGTGGTGTTGGTGTTGCACCATCTTGGGGAAAAATAGATTTAACCACTACTGTAACAGGTTTGTTACCTCCGACTAATGGAGGTACTGGTATCAATACATCTACTGCTACAAATGGCCAAATTTTAATTGGAAATGGCTCCGGATTAAGTCTAAGTACTATTACACAAGGCACCGGAATAAATATTTCCAATGGTTCTGGTACTATAACTATCACGAATTCAGGTGTTACTAGTATAACTGGGACTGCTAATCAAGTTACTGCAAGCGCA
>CAZKLV010000048.1:0-1162 GCA_964553945.1 uncultured Pseudomonadota bacterium | reverse complement strand
GCTCCTTGTATCTTGAAATAAGGGTATATTTATCATGCTTAGCTAGAAGTAAAACGAGGCGATAGACCGTTGCTCCTGAGGGTGCTTAGAACCCGTACCGCAGCTTGATCGTCGCCCCGTTCCCTTTAACAAACTCGTACAGTTGCCTGGGACTTGAGATCCCGTATCAACAAGGCTGAGAGTTAGGAGTGCCATTATGTTAGTTAACCAAGAAAAATGCTATATCGGTATTGATGTTTCTAAAATCAACTTAGATGTTTGTTCGTTGCCCGCCAAAACATATTCACAATTTGAAAATAATCAGACTGGAATAAAGAAATTAATCAAAAGTCTAAAAAATCAAAATGTTTCAGGAATTGTCATGGAGGCGACGGGCGGTTATGAAAAACTAGTTGCCAAGACATTAGCAGAAGCGAATTTCAGTGTATCAGTGATTAACCCAAGACAAGTTAGAGACTTTGCAAGGGCACTTGGAAGATTAGCTAAGACTGATCGTATTGATGCGCTTTCTATTGCGCTATATGCAGAAAAAATTCAACCAGAAATGAATGTTGATTATCGAGAAGATACACAAAGTATAGCTGATTATGAAGTTCGCCGTCGTCAATTGGTTGATATGATTACACAAGAAAAGAATCGACGGGATAAAGCTGGAAAGCCTATCAAAAAGTCTATTGAGCGAATAATTAAAGCATTAGAAGATGAGTTAAAAGATGTTACCAAACACCTGGAAGAAGCCATATCAAATGACAGTGTGGCATCAGTTAAAGCATCTTTATTAAGAACCATTAAAGGGGTTGGCCCTGCTACGGCCGCTTCATTAATCGCGCACATGCCTGAATTAGGAAGGCTGAATTCAAAGAAAATATCTGCACTAGCTGGTCTCGCGCCACTTAATCGTGATAGTGGCAATATGCGAGGCAAACGAATCATCTGGGGCGGCAGATCGGCGATACGATCTTCGCTTTATATGGCAGCCTTGGTATGCGTGAAGCATAACGAAAAAATAAAGGAATTTTATGAAAGGCTCTGCGCATCTGGAAAGAAAAAGAAAGTGGCATTAGTAGCATGCATGCACAAATTACTAATCATAATGAATGCTATGGTGCGAAATAATTGCTCATGGAATCTCGCATAAATTAAGACAGTTGCTGCGGTCTCA
>CAZKLV010000047.1:0-1166 GCA_964553945.1 uncultured Pseudomonadota bacterium | reverse complement strand
ATGCAAGAGTGACGCGGCGTTCACTTTTGCGGATTTTGGCAGCGGACGAGCCGAAATTGCGCCGGGGGCGGAGGATGTCGGCGAGGGCGGAGCCCCTCATCCTCCCACGCCTCCGGCGCGGGCCCCTCCTTCTCCCTCAGGGAGAAGGGAATTGAGCCTTTCCCGGCCGGGCTGGGAACACCTCTCCCAGAGGGAGAGGGAGGGGCCCGCCGCGCAGCGGTGGGAGGGTGAGGGCTCAGGCCCGCGGGCCCGCGCCTACTCTGCCGCCAGGGGCGCGGCCTTGCCGGCCTCGATTTCCTTGGCCTTGGCCTCGACCAGCTCGACGATGTGCTCGACCATCTTGTCGTTGTCCATCTTGTGGTCCGGCTTGCCGGCCAGATAGATCATGCCCGAGCCCTTGCCGCCGCCGGTGAAGCCGACGTCGGTCATCAGGGCCTCGCCCGGGCCGTTCACCACGCAGCCGATGATCGAGAGGCTCATGGAGGTGGAGATGTGCGCCAGGCGCTGCTCCAGCTTGCCCACCGTCTCGATGACGTTGAAGCCCTGACGGGCGCAGGACGGGCAGGCGATGATGTTCACGCCGCGGTGGCGAAGGCCCAGCGACTTCAGGATGTCGAAGCCGGCCTTGATCTCCTCCACCGGATCGGCGGCGAGGCTGACGCGGATCGTGTCGCCGATGCCGGCCCACAGCAGGCTGCCCATGCCGATGGCCGACTTGATGGTGCCCGAGCGCAGGCCGCCGGCCTCGGTGACGCCCACGTGTAGGGGGCAGTCGATCTGTTCGGCCAGCTGCTGGTAGGCGGCGACCGTCATGAACAGGTCCGACGCCTTCACGCTGATCTTGAACTCGTGGAAGTCCTCATCCTGCAGCATGCGGGCGTGGTAGAGCGCGCTCTCCACCATCGCGTCCGGGCAGGGCTCGCCGTACTTTTCCAGCAGTTCCTTTTCCAGCGAGCCGGCGTTGACGCCGATGCGCATGGAGCAGCCGTGGTCGCGGGCGGCCTGGACGACCTCCTTGACGCGCGCCTTGCCGCCGATGTTGCCGGGATTGATGCGCAGGCAGGCCGCGCCCGCCTTGGCCGCCTCGATGCCGCGCTTGTAGTGGAAATGGATGTCCGCGACGATCGGCACCTTGGCCTCGCGCGTGATGGTCGGCATGGCCGCCG
>CAZKLV010000046.1:0-1193 GCA_964553945.1 uncultured Pseudomonadota bacterium | reverse complement strand
TACAGAGATCTTTAACAATTTGGTTGTAAGAAAAGCGAAGTACACTGAGAAATTTACTCAAGTAGCACTTAGTAGACTTTGGCCCGAATGCCTGAGGAGGCTTTGGGTTATATGGTCAAGAAATTAAGCGCACATGGTGAATGCCTTGGCAGTAAGAGGCGAAGAAAGACGTGGCAGCCTGCGAAAAGCCCCGGGGAGCTGGCAACAAGCATTGATCCGAGGATATCTGAATGGGGAAACCCGATACGAGAGATCGTATCATCCATGACTGAATACATAGGTCATGAGAAGCGAACGCAGAGAACTGAAACATCTAAGTAACTGCAGGAAAAGAAATCAACCGAGATTTCCCTAGTAGCGGCGAGCGAAAGGGAAAGAGCCTGTGATGTGGAAAGAGCCGGAACTTATATGAATGACCTGGAAAGGTCAGCCGAAGAAGGTGATAGCCCTGTAATTTAAAAGTGAAGGTTTGTAAGCATCCGAGAAGTAGGACGGGACACGAGAAATCCTGTTTGAAGATGGGGGGACCATCCTCCAAGGCTAAATACTCCTTACTGACCGATAGTGAACCAGTACCGTGAGGGAAAGGCGAAAAGAACCCCGGAGAGGGGAGTGAAATAGAACCTGAAACCGTGTGCGTACAAGCAGTGGAAGCATGATTTATCATGTGACTGCGTACCTTTTGTATAATGGGTCAGCGAGTTAATAGTGTTGGCGAGCTTAACCGATTAGGGGAGGCGAAGGGAAACCGAGTCCGAAATGGGCGTTAAGTCGGCGCTATTAGACCCGAAACCGGGCGATCTATCCATGACCAGGGTGAAGAGACGGTAACACGTTTTGGAGGCCCGAACCCACTCCTGTTGCAAAAGTAGGGGATGAGTTGTGGATTGGAGTGAAAGGCTAAACAAGCTCGGAGATAGCTGGTTCTCCTCGAAAGCTATTGAGGTAGTGCCTTGTGTGATGACCTGCTGGGGTAGAGCACTGTGCCGGCTAGGGGGACGTGATAGTCCTACCAAACCGATGCAAACTCCGAATACGGCAGGGTTAGCACAGGAGACACACGGCGGGTGATAAGGTCCGTCGTGAAGAGGGAGACAGCCCAGACCGTCAGCTAAGGTCCCAAAGAGATAGTTAAGTGGTGAACGATGTGAGAAGGCATAGACAGCCAGGAAGTTGGCTTAGAAGCAGCCATC
>CAZKLV010000045.1:0-1198 GCA_964553945.1 uncultured Pseudomonadota bacterium | reverse complement strand
AACCCATGATCAAAAGCAAAACCAAACTTAACTCCAACGCGGGCTTCTCGCTCCTCGAACTGGGCCTCGTGCTCTTTGTCGTCTCGCTCCTGATCGGCGTCCTGCTGCCGAAGGGGTTCGACATGATCCGGAACGCCAAGGTGCAGCAGGTGGGTCAGACGGTGCAGACCCTGAAGACGGCGATCACCGAGGTGCTCACGGTGACCGGGACCCTGCCGCGGACGGAGGGGACGGGCATCCCGACGAGCGGGGCCGCGCTGACGGCGGCGAGCGACACGGCGAAGGGGAACGCGGCACGGCTCGATGCGATCCTGCTGGCGCTGGGGAAGATCGAGCGGCCCCTGGCGCTGCGGATGGGCTCGCAGGTGGCGACGTCGACAGGGACCGGGAACGAGCTGAGCTGGAACCAGGCGAGTCAGAGCTTCGTGATGACGCCGGATGCGGCGCCGGCGAAGGACTGGAGCCAGGTCACGCGGGTGGAGGCACGGGCGGCGAACCCGGCCCTGCTGCCCTCGGTCGCGCAAGGCGCGAACTTCCGGCTCGACGGGACGACCACCGGCATCGCGGCGACGTATGTGGTCGCGTACCTCGCCATCCCGGCCTGCGCGGCGAAGGAGGCGTACGAGCTCGCGCTGGCGCTCAACGGGCCGCAGGGGGCCCCGGTGGAAGGGGCGGCGTGCGACGCGGGGATCGTCGCGTATGCGGCGCCGGTGAACGGGACGACGGACGTGTACGTGTACCTGGCGGCGCTCTAAGATGACCACGGTACTCCTCTGGGGAAGCAGGTGGTGGCTGCCGGGGCGGGTGAAGCCCGTCCCGTTTGCCGGGGAATCCCAGGCCGCGCCAGTTCTGGCGCGGTCGTGGGACGGCCCGGAACGGACGGTGCGGATCGTGTACGAGCCGGATGACTTTGTCTCCGCGGCGGCGAACTGCCCCAATACGAAGAAGGCGCAGCTGGGGGCGGTCCTCGCGGAGGAGTTTCCGGCGCTGGGCAACCCGGCGGTCGCGTGGAGCCACGAGCCGATCATCGCGGCCGGGCCGAACTTCAACACGCTGGTCCATCACGAGGGGACGCCGCGGCTGCAGGCGCTCGTGGCGGATCTGGAGCGGGAGGGGTTCACGGTGGCGTCGGTGCTGCCGATGCCGACCTGGCTCAATGCGCTGCCGGACGAGGTGACGGGGTCGGGCGCGATCACGG
>CAZKLV010000044.1:0-1202 GCA_964553945.1 uncultured Pseudomonadota bacterium | reverse complement strand
CACGACCAGTCCGCCTCGATGGAGAAGAAGAAGCGCGAGGGGTATTTCTGATGGCGCCCCCGTTCCAAACGAAGTGCGGGAGCGCTTACTGATGGCTCACGTCAGCGACCTAATCGCCACCGACATCGACGCCTACCTGGAGCAGCACCAGCACAAGTCGCTGCTGCGCTTCATCACCTGCGGCAGCGTCGACGACGGCAAGTCGACCCTGATCGGGCGGCTGCTCTACGATTCCAAGATGATCTTCGAGGACCAGCTGGCGGCGCTGGAGGCGGATTCCAAGAAGGTCGGCACGCAAGGGGGCGAGATCGACTTCGCCCTGCTGGTCGACGGCCTGGCGGCCGAGCGCGAACAGGGCATCACCATCGACGTCGCCTACCGGTTCTTCTCCACCGACCGGCGCAAGTTCATTGTCGCCGACACCCCCGGCCACGAGCAGTACACCCGCAACATGGTCACCGGCGCCTCGACCGCGGACTTGGCCGTGATCCTGATCGACGCCCGCAAGGGGGTGCTGACCCAGACGCGGCGGCATTCGTTCCTGGTCAGCCTGATCGGCATCAAGAACGTGGTCCTGGCGGTGAACAAGATGGACCTGGTGGGCTACGACCCGAAGGTCTTCGAGGCCATCGTCACCGACTACCGCGCCTTCGCCGCCGAGATCGGCATCACCGACTTCCTGGCCATCCCGATCAGCGGCCTTCGTGGCGACAACATCACCAGCGCCAGCGACCAGACGCCCTGGTACGGCGGCCCGACGCTGATGCAACACCTGGAGACCGTCGAGATCGACGAGGCGCGGCTGCAGGCCGGGCCGTTCCGCATGCCCGTGCAGTGGGTCAACCGCCCCAACCTCGACTTCCGCGGGTTCGCCGGCCAGGTGGCATCGGGCGTGGTGAAGCCCGGCGATGCGGTGAAGGTGCTGCCCTCGGGCCGTGAGACCCGCGTGACGCGGATCGTCACCAAGGACGGGGACTTAGGCGAGGCCGTGGCCGGCCAGTCGGTGACCCTGACCCTGGCCGACGAGGTGGACTGCTCGCGCGGGGACGTGATCGCCATGGCCGGCCAACCGCCGGAAGTGGCCGACCAGTTCGAGACCACGGTGGTGTGGATGGCCGAGGAGCCGCTGCTGCCCGGCCGCCCCTACTGGCTGAAGGTCGGCACGCGCACCGTCTCGGCGACGGTCACCGAGCCGAAGTACA
>CAZKLV010000043.1:0-1203 GCA_964553945.1 uncultured Pseudomonadota bacterium | reverse complement strand
TGACCTGCCCCGGGATTTTCAAACCAACCTGATTTAGAGATAATGCCCCTCAAACGAGGGCATAGTATGAAAAAGAGTCGATATTCCGAAGAACAAATCGTAAGAATTTTGCGCGAAACTGACCGTGACACCATTGCTGAAGTAGCCAAGCGCAATGGCGTTTCTGAAGCATCTATTTATCTCTGGCAAAAGCGCTTTGGCGAAATGGAAACTAATGATGTGAAGCGCCTGAAGGAGCTCGAAACTGAAAATGGTCGCCTTAAAAAGCTTTTAGCAGAACGTGATTTAGCCATTGAAGTGATGAAGGAAATCAACGCAAAAAAATGGTGAGCGTACAGGCACGCTTGGAGCAGGCCTCTTACGCGATAAAACGAGGCCTGAGTCAGCGAATGACTTGTGCGCTGCTTAAAATCAGTCGTTCAAATTTATATTATTCACATAAAATGCCAGTGAAGGATGCGCCTGTGATTGAAGCTATGAAAATATTGTCCGGCACCTATCCGCGATTTGGATCTCGACGTATACGAATATTTCTGCAACGTGATGGCATACATCTTGGTAAAGAACGCTGCGGTCGCTTGTGGGCGAAAGCAGGCCTTCAAGTGCCGCGAAAACGCCGCAGGAAGCGCATTGGAACAACTTTGCGGCCACTACCACCAACAGCACGCAACTCAGTCTGGAGCTATGATTTCGTGTATGATGCGTGCGCCAATGGCCAGAAGATTAAATGCTTAACCGTTGTTGATGAATATACGCGTGAATGTTTAGCGATTGATGTTAATGGTGCTATTCGTTCATCACGAGTGATTAATGTGTTAAGTAAATTAATGCGGATTCATGGAGTGCCGCGTTATTTGCGTTCAGACAATGGCCCAGAATTTGTTAGCAAGGCATTGCTTGAATGGGCAACCAAAGAGTCATTGCAGCTTGCATTAATCGATCCTGGTAAACCATGGCAAAATGGCACAAATGAAAGTTTTAACGGTAAATTCCGCGACGAATGTTTATCAATGGAGTGGTTCCGTAATCGTTTGGAAGCAAGAGTTGTGATTGAAGACTGGCGTAAGCATTACAATGATGTCAGGCCACATTCAAGCTTGAACTACCAGACACCGAATGAATTTAAATTATCTTTGATTAGTAACTTAACAACTGGGGCGGATTTCTCTAACTGATTTTGGTACTAAAAAACCGGGCAGGTCA
>CAZKLV010000042.1:0-1211 GCA_964553945.1 uncultured Pseudomonadota bacterium | reverse complement strand
CGTGCGGATTGCCCATGGAGACGCAGCCCGGCGTGTGCAGGATCGGATCGTCGATGGGCCCCACCTGCAGCTCGACGCCCCGGGTGTCCATCTCCTCGACCAGGGGGATGTCGCGCCAGTCGAGGCCCGGCTCGCCCATGTCCACCGTGACCTGACCGCCCTCGGCGCGCGCCACCTTCAGCAGCCCCGCCTCGGTCTCGATAGTGGCCGAAGGCCGGCCGCTGGCCTCCATCAAGAGCCAGCCCACGCAGCGGGTGGCGTTGCCGCAGGCCGAGACCTCGCCGCCGTCGGCGTTCCAGATGCGCATGAAGGCGTCGGCCTTCTGCGAGGGCTCGATGCCGATGATCTGGTCGCAGCCGACACCGGTCGCCCGGTCGGCGATGGCGCGCGCCTCCGCCTCGCCCGGATGGAACGGGGCGGTCCGGGCCTCGACCACGACGAAGTCGTTGCCGAGCCCGTTCATCTTCAGGAACGGACGGCTCATGGCGGCCATATAGGGCCAAACGGGCTGCGGCGCACCCTGGCGACTTGCCGCCGGTCCCCAGCCGCCTATGGTTGCGCCCGTCCCGTCCAGCTTACCCGAGGTCTCATGCGCCTTGCCGCCCTCGCCGCCGCCGCCGCCATCCTCGGCGCGGCCTTCACCCTTCCCGCGTTCGCAGAGACCAAACCCGTGACCCCAGCCCCGACCCCGGCCGCCCCCCTGCCGGCCGACGCTTACACCTGGCTCGAGGAGATGCAGGGTAAGCGGGCCCTGGCCTGGGTGAACCGCGAGAACGCGCGCTCCCTGGCCGTGCTCAAGGGTGACCCGCGCTACGAGCCCCTGCACCAGGACGCGCTCAGGATCGTCAACGCCACCGACCGCATCGCCTATCCGTCGCTGATCGGGCGGGCGGTGTTCAACTTCTGGCAGGACCCGGTGAACGTCCGCGGCCTCTGGCGGCGCACCACCCAGGCCGACTACGCGGGCGCCGCGCCGAACTGGGAGACGGTGCTCGACATCGACGCCCTGTCCAAGACGGAGAAGGCCAACTGGGTCTGGAAGGGCGCCAACTGTCCGCCGCCGAACTACGACCGCTGCTTGGTCAGCCTCTCCGACGGCGGCGAGGACGCCACGGACGAGCGCGAGTTCGACCTCAAGACCAAGGCCTTCGTGCCTGGCGGCTTCCACCTGCCGCACTCCAAGCAGTCGGCCGACTGGCTGGACGACGACA
>CAZKLV010000041.1:0-1229 GCA_964553945.1 uncultured Pseudomonadota bacterium | reverse complement strand
GGGGGTTCTTCAACCGCCATGTCGGCTCGGGATCATACAACTTCCGCAAGCCGGATCGCCGGCTGATCGTGCGGGATATCTATGCGCCCAGCCGGAGCGGGCACAATGCTGGGACGGTAGTTGTCGGGCTCGATACATCCGGCTCCATCTTCTACGATGGCGACCAGCTGGAGCGCTTCATCGCGGAAGTCGGCGGCATCATCGAAGACATCAACCCCCAGCGCCTGTTTGTGGTGCACTGCGATGCCTATGTGCACAAGACGGAGGAGGTGGACAACCTTCGGGATCTCGAAAAGCTCTCGCCCAAGGGCGGCGGTGGCACGGCGTTCGAACCGGTGTTCGAATGGATCAAGGATGAACTCGATAACGAGGTGGATGCCCTGGTTTATCTGACGGACGGCTACGGCTCGTTCCCGAAGAAGGTACCGAACTATCCGGTGCTGTGGGGAGACTGCACGGGCGATCCCAGCATGTATCCCTTCGGTGAAGTAGTGGAGATCCCAAAATGAGAACGTTCAAAACGATATACTCAACCCGGCTTTCTTGTGACCGGTGTGGTGCGGTGGAGGATGTCATCACCGAAGCCGCTGAACGCGCCCACCTCGAAAATGAGAACCGCGCACGGCAGAAGTGGGCTATACTTCGGGTGATAAGCTCGGGCTCGCCTATGGTGACACTAGTCACGAAAGACAAGGCCGATATCGTGGACCTATGCCCACGGTGCCGCGAGAAGCTCTTGGAGTGGTACCTCAACCCTACTTGCAAGGTGTTGTCGCCAGTCCAAGACGAAGTTGACGGGGGTATCTGATGTTCATCTTTTCCTTGCGGCTCATAGCCTTCGTGCTGGCAAGCATGCTCTTCGGCTGGGGTGCCGCCCATCACCGCCTCCACCCTGCATTGGTGGTGGCTATCGTTCTGTTCATCGCTATCATAGCTGGCGGAGATTTGGTTCCATGAGTGAACATATGGTGCAAGTGCACTGCGACACGCTGATACAGGCGGTCAACAAGCAAGACGTTGCCATGGCAACTCACGCCATCGTCAGTTTGATTTCCATCGGCCTTACAGCCCTTGTGCGCTTGTCGGAAGCACAAACGGCCCGCGCTGAAATGGTGCGCAAGGAAATGGAACACCGCGACAGCCTGCGCCGGAGGGGTTGATGACAGACCTATATGAAAGCAAGTTCACATGCCGCACCTGCGCAGTATCCATCACCACGATCCTCCCTG
>CAZKLV010000040.1:0-1254 GCA_964553945.1 uncultured Pseudomonadota bacterium | reverse complement strand
CGCGCGGCAGGGCGGCGGCGTTGTCCAGGGGGATGGCCCGGCGGTGGCCGAAGCGTTTCAGGCCCGCCACCAGGGCGTCCTTGTCGGCCCCCTCCAGGGGCGCCTCGCCGGCGGCGTAGACGTCGGCCACGATCACCGTGTCGGCGTCGTTGAAGCAGCGGCAGAACTCGCCGAACAGGTCGTGCAGGCGGCTGTAGCGGTGCGGCTGCACCACCGCGATCACCCGCCCGTTGGTCACCGCGCGGGCGGCCTTCAGCACGCTGGCGATCTCCACCGGGTGGTGGCCGTAGTCGTCGATCACCCGCACGCCGCCCGCCACCCCCACGGTGGTGAAGCGCCGGCGGACCCCGCCGAAGCCGGTCAGGCCCTTGCGGATGGCCTTTTCCGAGACCCCCAGTTCGCGCGCCACGGCGATGGCGGCCAGGGAGTTCAGCACATTGTGCTGGCCGGCCATGGGCATGTGCACCTCGCCCAGCACCGTCACCGTCCCGTCGGGGCTGTTGATGGTCACGTCGTAGGTCGCGCCCTCGGGCCCCATGCCGATGTTGGTGACGCGGATCTCGGCCTGGGGGTTGGTCCCATAGGTGATCAGGCGGCGGTTCTGGACCATGGCCACCATCTCCTGCACGTCGGGATCGTCGATGCAGACGGCGGCGAAGCCGTAGAAGGGGATGTTCTCCACGAAGTCGCGGAAGGCCCGCTTGACCGCGTCGAAGGTCCCGTAGTGATCCAGGTGCTCGGGATCGATGTTGGTGACCACGGCGACGGTGGAGCGCAGCTTCAGGAAGGTGCCGTCGCTCTCGTCGGCCTCGACCACGATCCAGTCGCCCTCGCCCACCTTGGCGTTGGTGCCGTAGGCGTTGATGATGCCGCCGTTGACCACCGTCGGGTCCAGCCCGCCGGCGTCGAGGATGGCCGCGACCATCGAGGTGGTGGTGGTCTTGCCGTGCGTGCCGCCCACGGCGACCGAGAACTGCAGGCGCATCAGCTCGGCCAGCATTTCGGCCCGCCGCACCAGCGGCAGCCGCTTGGCCGAGGCGGCGACCATCTCGGGATTCTCGGGCTTCACCGCGCTGGAGAACACCACCGCCGAGGCCCCGTCGATGTGGGCGCCGTCATGGCCGATGAAGATCCGGGCGCCCAGCTTTTCCAGCCGTTCGGTATTGGCGCTGGCGCGCGCGTCGGAGCCCTGCACCACATAGCCGATGCGCAGCATGATCTCGGCGATGCCGCTCATGCCGATGCCGCCGATGC
>CAZKLV010000039.1:0-1264 GCA_964553945.1 uncultured Pseudomonadota bacterium | reverse complement strand
GCACTATCGAGGCCGCTGTCCTGGGCGTGCAAGCGCCGAAGAGCGGGGATTGAAATGGCAAACGACAGACGAACAGGAGAGGCGCTGACCCTCGCAGCTCAGGTAATTGGCGAGGCGCTCGCGGGGGAGCCTCTGCCGGGCACCGTACCATTTGGGATCATCGACCCGGACTATGCCCGGATCTATACCAAGGCCCGCATCATCGCATGGACCTATGGCTATTCCTGCAGCGCTCAAGGGTCATTCACACGCGACCTGGACTTGCTGCTTGTCCCCTGGACCGACACAGCCAAGCAGAACATCGACCAAGTCGTTACCCATCTCGCCAGCGTGTGCGACCTGAGAATCCAGGGCGAGCCGACCCAGAAGCCTCACGGCCGCAAGGCATGGACGCTGCTGCTGCCTGGCTTCGGTGAGTGCCGCTGGGTGGATCTGTCGGCGTTCGCGCCGGCCCAACAAGCGAGGGGTGGGGACTAGATCATGACCCTCAAGCGCTACAGCATGAGCATGAACATCGATGGCTTCATGCGCCAGAACAAGTTCCCGGATGGCTGGGACGTATTTCAGCACGATGACGGTACGCCGCTGAGCCCTGGCGAAGCACTCACCTGGCTCAGCCTCGAGAAGGCCAAGGGCCACAAGGTTATCCCCTGTTCGTCTGAGTGCGGCAATCCGTGCAAGCACGAGGGCTGCGAGGGCTTCGACTACTCGGGCGGCGGATGCCCTGGGCGGCTGATCAACGAAGCCGAGAGGGGCGAGTGATGGAACATGCCAGTGCGTACCTTTGTATAGGCGGACCGCTCGACGGGCAGTATCGCTGCATGCCTAATGATGTTGTCAGATTCAAGGCAGTCATGGGGGCAGTTGAGTACCAACTGATCTGGAGCAGCGAGCACTCCCGGCTTGTATGGTGGGGCGACGAAAAGAAAGAGAGGGGCGAGTGATGGCTGAGAAAAAATATATCCAAGGCACTCCCGTAGAGGTTGGCGCGCAGATCTTTGAAAAGTTCTGCCTGCCAGCGCTCAAGGCGACAGAGGGGCGACCTGCAAACGAGATAAAACAGCTCTATGCCGGATTCCTCTCGGCAGTCATGGGGTCAATGGCGGCCGACTTCGGGCATGCACATGCCGTACAGCTTGTGGACGTGATTGCGGATAGCTTCTCGAAGCTGGGCGACCAGCTCACTCCGCCTGCTCCACACTGAAATCCAATCCCCAAAAATCGAGGACAAGAAGATGAGTAAAGAGAGGACGGAGTACATCTC
>CAZKLV010000038.1:0-1334 GCA_964553945.1 uncultured Pseudomonadota bacterium | reverse complement strand
GCCCGTGCTGCTGGCCGCGCCGTAGTTGCCCGTGCTGCTGGCCGGAGATGCCGGATCAATCGGCTTTGCACGCTTGAACGTATATTCAATGGCGGCCCGAATCAGTCCTGGAAGATCAAGCTCGGCTTTGATCGTGATGGAGCGGCTGGCAACCTTCGAATCTTCTTCATGGCGGCTGATATCGCCGGACTGCTCCACTTCGGCAAACCGATTTCCGGCAGGCGGGTAATACGAGAAAACGTCAAGCGGGTACTCGCATGCGTGAAATCCACCCTGACAAGCTTTTACGTCGCCGCTGTGGGTATAGGTACTACCAATTTCGTATTGGTAACCACGGCACTGCAGGTTCTTGTCGAACCCTTTGTATGACGCGATGACCTCTTGCTGATCGGACATTTGCTGCTCCCGGTAGGTGTGTCAGTTGGTAGTGGCCCACTCGGCTGCAGCCTCGGGGAAGCTGCATTCGGGTGGGGCCGCCGAAGCGGCCGGTGGTGGCTAGCTGCTGAACTTGGCGACAGCTGCTTTAACCGCTTCGCCCAGCGTCTTGAAGCGATTGCCAACCTTGAAGCCGCCGATGAAGACGGCCACAAAGCTGTAAGCCAGGATCAGATCAACCATTGATCGCTGCTTCGATCAGGCCGGCCAGGGTCGGGAAGGCATCCGCCTCGGCCTGGGTTTTCTTGTCGACGATGTCGAACTTGGCGCCGGTCAGCGCGTCATCCAGCTCGTTGAGGAAGGCGCCGGCAGAGGGATCGTCACCAACCTGGATGAACAGCACAGTCAGTTCTTCGTCGGTTGCCTGGGAGTTGGCCTGCTTGGTGAGAACGTCGCGCACGGCCTGGCGGTTGTTGGGCTCACCATCGGTGAAGACCACGATGAAGTCGGGCTTGTCGGACTTGCCGGCGATCTCGAAAGCCTTGGTCAGCGCTTCGGCGGTCGGGGTGCCACCGGTGACGCGGCGGGAGAAAACGGTATTCAGGATCTCGCTGCTCTTGACGCCGGGCACGTGGGTGATGGTTTCGCCGCCGAAGGTGATCAGGTCGATGCCGTCTTCGTCGATGGCAGAGAGCTCATTGACGAGGCCGAGAACGGATTCCTTCACGCGCTCGATGCGGGTGCCCTTGTAGCCGGCATCCGTGCTGGCCATGGAGCCGGAAAAGTCGATGGCGACGATGAAATCGAAGTTGCTGATTGCTTGGGTCATTGCGGTTCCTCAGTTTTCAGGGATTGGTGGGGCTCCCTGCTTGCCCGTTGTCCTTGCCGGTCACGCTTCTTCCGGCGGCCTACAAAGCCCGGTTGCGCCGGGTGGCCCGCTCCATCGCATCAGCCGGTGA
>CAZKLV010000037.1:0-1414 GCA_964553945.1 uncultured Pseudomonadota bacterium | reverse complement strand
TGCGCGGTTTACCAATAACCACGGCTTGAAGCTGCCGGGCGGTACCGAAGCCGAGAGGGGTCTTGTGCCGGAAGAGGGCACCATCCGTCTGAATACGGACGTACCCTGCGTGGAAATGTTCGTTGATGGGCAGTGGTCACAGCTTACCAATTCAGTCAAGGTTGGAAAACGACAGACGGTGCTTGAAGGGCCAATGAGCACGTCTGCCCCGACGCTGTTTCCGGCGTCTTCCGGGTCGCTTGTCCTGTCTTCCCAGAATGTGACCTCGACGGTTCATTTGGTTGTAACGGCGGCAGGGGGTGAAGGGTCAGCGGGTGATATTGACCGTGTAGGTTACTCTGAGAGTAATTTGGTATGGCCTGCTGCGATCCCGGCCAAGGCCATCAACTCAGCCACGATCTCGGGTGGAACGGCGACGATTACAACCGCGTCAGCCCATGGGCTCAAGACTGGAGCCATCGTCACCATCGCAGGTATGACATCTGCCAACTATAACGGCACTTACACCATTAGCGTGCTGTCCCCTATAACGTTCTCCTATGTCCCAACTACAACGCCGTCCGGCAACGCGACAGTCGTTGGAACATACACGGTCTACAACTTCTTCGGGGTTACGATCGATACCAACGGGGGAATGACGCCGTTTGTCACTGCGCAGCCCCCCGTTTATGTCCCCGGCTCGGTGCCGAGTGTGGAGCTTGGCCAGTACACGTTCGATTATTACAGCTATCGGATGTATCTGGGGAATGGAACGACTGCTGATCAGGTCCATGCTGTGTTCCTCGGGGAGGCGCAGGCTGCGCTTACGGCTCTGTCCAATGTCGTTGCTTACTCTTACCGTGGAAGAATGCGGGCGCTGTTCGGGCCGGTAGTCGGGAGTAATGGCATTGCCCAGTTCAACCACAACATCGGCGTTACGCAACTTCGGTTCAAGATAATGCTCCAGTGCCAAACGGCGGACGGGGCATATAATGTTGGGGATGTGACGGAGTTCGTTACAGTATCGGCATCCACCAACACGGTTGTGCACGCTCCTCTGATCATCAGGGACCGGCTGAGCGCCCTTACCGGTCGCGGTAACGCCAGCATTGTTGTGCTTGACCCCACAGGCGGTTTGATGGCTATTACAATCGCCCGATGGCTGTATCTGGTCGATATCGAGAGGTACTGGTGATGGAGCCCGAATTCTACATCAACGAGCAGTATGGGTACGTCTACCAGGGGCAGATGGCTGTCAATGATCGGGTGGCTACAGCCCAAGAGGTATCTGAGTATCAAGCCAGGAAGCAGGCGGAGGCGGTCAAGGATATGGCCGTGTCTGTGTTCCAGGGCCGCGCAGCCATGGCCCTTGCCCAGAAGCAGGGTATCGTGGATTACGATATGCTCGGGCGCGTGCAGGATCTTATTGCCGCCA
>CAZKLV010000036.1:0-1435 GCA_964553945.1 uncultured Pseudomonadota bacterium | reverse complement strand
TGCGCGGTTTACCAATAACCACGGCTTGAAGCTGCCGGGCGGTACCGAAGCCGAGCGAGATCTTGCGCCGGAAGAAGGCACCATCCGTTTGAATACGGACGTACCCTGCATCGAGACATTCGTTAACGGGCAGTGGGTTCAGTTTGCCAATTCCGTTAAGGTTGGCAAACGCCAGACGGTATTGGAAGGGCCGGTTACCGGGGTATCCCCGTCGTTATTTCCGGCTTCTTCGGCGTCACTGGTCCTGTCTACGCAGGGGTTGACGCCTACACCTCCTGGCACCGCTCCTACTCGGCTTGTGGTTACGGCAGCGGCTGGCGAAAGTCAGGCCGGGGATATGGATCTTATCGGTTACTCTGAGAGTAATTTGACATGGCCGGCTGCTACCCCCTCCAAGGCGATTAGCTCGATTACGATATCGGGCGGTACCGCAACGGTTACCACGGCGTCCGCGCACGGCCTTAAGACCGGGGCTATCGTTGTAATGTCTGGCGTCACGCCAGCTGGCTACAACGGCGTGTATACGGTCAGTGTGCTCTCCCCCACGACATTCTCTTACGTCCCCACGACTACGCCGTCAGGTAATGCCACTGTTGTGGGGTCATATACCGTTACCAACTTCTTCGGTGTGACGGTCGATACGATTGGCGGGATGACCCCATTCGTCACGGCGCAGCCCCCGGTCTATACGAGCGGCGGCGCGGTCAGTGTGGAGTTGGGGCAGTACACATTTGATTTCCTGACCTACAAGATGTGGCTGGGGAACGGGACCACTGTGAACCAAGTCAATGCCGTGTTCCTCGGGGAGGGGCAGGCTGCATTGACGGCTTTGTCAAGCGTCATCACTTACGCGTATCGAGGGAAATACAGGGTCATCATTGGCCCCATGCTGGGCTCTGCCAACACCTATGCGCAGTTCAACCATAACATCGGCGTGACACAGCTTCGCTACAAGTGCTCGGCTCAGTGCGCCGTTGCCGAGGGAGATTGGAAGCCCGGCGATATTACCGAGGTGTTCGCCGCGTCGTCGGCGGTTAACACGGCTGTGCAGGGTCCTATCGCGATCTTGGATCGGCTGGTGGGCACTACGAGCCGGGCCAATGCCAATTATGTTACAATGCAGCCCTTCGGCAATGTGCTCAGCATCACGCCGTCGCGGTGGAACTATCTCATTGATTGCGAGAGGCACTGGTGATGGATACGCCGTACTTCATAAACGAGCAATACGGGCGCGTGTATCAGGGTCAGATGGCCTTCAATGACAGGTTGGCTACGCAGGAGGAGATCGATGCGTGGCTAGCCAGCCGGCAGGCGCTATCGGTCAAGGATATGGCCGTGTCTGTGTTCCAGGGCCGCGCAGCCATGGCGCTTGCCCAGAAACAGGGTATCGTGGATTACGATATGCTCGGGCGCGTGCAGGATCTTATTGCCGCCA
>CAZKLV010000035.1:0-1461 GCA_964553945.1 uncultured Pseudomonadota bacterium | reverse complement strand
AAGTTCACCGCCTACATCGGCAAGCGTCTGCCCAAGGACGTGAAGGCCAAACTGGCCGAACTTCGCACACTGGAAACCAACCCGCTGGCCAAGTCGGTGTACGACTCGATGGCGGGCAACCAGGAAGCGGCCGACAAGCTGAACCGCCCAAGCTGCCAGGACACCGGCGTCATCCAGTATTTCGTCGAGGCCGGCGCCAACTTCCCGCTGCTCGGCGAACTGGAAGAGATCCTGAAGGAGGCGACGGCCGAGGCGACCCGCATCGGCCCGCTGCGCCACAACGCGGTCGAGACCTTCGACGAGAAGAACACCGGCACCAACACCGGCACCAACATTCCGTGGCTGGACTGGCGCATCGTGCCGGAAAAGGACAGCTGCACCATCGACGTCTACATGGCGGGCGGCGGCTGCACGTTGCCCGGCGCGGCCAAGGTGCTGATGCCGGGGCAGGGCTATGAGGGTGTCGCCGAGTTCGTCATGGACGTCATCACCGAGCGTGGCGTCAATGCCTGCCCGCCGCTGCTGGTCGGCGTAGGGGTGTCGACCTCGGTGGAGACGGCGGCCCGCCTGTCCAAGCTGGCGATCATGCGCCCGGTCGATTCGAAGAGCGCCAATCCGCGCGCCGCACTGATGGAGGAACTGCTCGAGCAGGGCCTCAACGAGATCGGCATCGGCCCTCAGGGCCTGACCGGCAACAACAGCGTGATGGGCGTCAACATCGAATCGTCCGCCCGCCATCCCTCGACCATCGGCGTGGCCGTCAACACCGGTTGCTGGGCGCACCGCCGCGGCAAGATCCGCATCAACGCCGACCTGTCCTACGAAATCCTGTCCCACGAAGGAGTGGTGCTGTGAAAAAGATCCTGACGACCCCCATCCGTGACGAAGACCTCGAAGACCTGGAGGTCGGTGACGTCGTCTATCTGACCGGCCGCCTGGTGACCTGCCGCGACGTGGCGCACCGCCGCCTGATCGAGCAAGGCCGGGAGCTACCGGTCGATCTCGAAGGCGGGGCGATCTTCCACGCCGGTCCGATCGTGCGCAAGAAGGACGACGGCACGTTCGAGATGGTCTCGATCGGCCCGACGACGAGCATGCGCATGGAGAAGTTCGAGCGTGAGTTCATCAAGCAGACCGGCGTGAAGCTGATCGTGGGCAAGGGCGGCATGGGGCCGGAGACGGCCGCCGGCTGCCAGGAGAACAAGGCGGTGCATGCCATCTTCCCGGGCGGGTGTGCCGTGCTGGCAGCGACGCTGGTCGAGGAGATCGAGGGCGCCGAGTGGCAGGACCTGGGCATGCCCGAGACCTTGTGGGTCAACCGCGTGCGCGAGTTCGGCCCGCTGATCATCTCGATCGACACCAAGGGCAACAACCTCATCCAGCAGAACAAGGCCGTGTTCAACGAGAAGAAGAAGCCCGTGCTGGAGAAGATCAACACGCAGCTGAGCTTCATCAAGTAAG
>CAZKLV010000034.1:0-1489 GCA_964553945.1 uncultured Pseudomonadota bacterium | reverse complement strand
CTTCGCCCACGGCGGGCACCAGGTTGTTGAGGTCGCCCTCGGCGACCTGGAACACCGGATCCATTTCGGTGCAGCGCTGCCGTCCGCCGTCCTGCCAGCACTGCCGCTGGTGTCCGATCGTCCAGGCCGGCACCACATGTTCCCACTCGATGCGACTGGCCCGCGTCAGGTTCCTGCGGGGAACGTAGCCACAGCTCGCAAAATCGACGGCCGTCCCCACGTAGCTACAGCCGCAGTAGAAATCCTGCTCCATCCCCGCGAAGACGTACGGAAGCACCTTCTTGGCGTTGGCGAAGCTGCGGTGGCCGACCGTCGTTTTGCCGGTGACGAGATCGAACGGTACGTCGGCCGCCGGCGCTGGGACAGCGGACGGCTTCGGCGACATCTGACGGGGAGCAGGATCAGGGACGAAGGTCGCGTTGCAGCCGGGCAGCACGAGGCTGACCAACAAGAGAAGGGCGCGCATGAACACGAATCGACCGGCCGGTTGTGCAGGTCGTGGGGATGAGGGACTTGGGCGGGAGAGGAGTGCGACGGACGGCAAAGGCCCGTCACGGGCGATCGATCATGGCAGCCGGCCGAACCCGAGCGGCACCTTGGGCTTTCTGTCCTGTTTTGGCGATTTGCCCAGGGTCCGCAGCGACTGCACGATCTCGCTCGCCTTCGCTTCACTGGCAAACGCAATGTTGAGCAGGATCTGGATGGGCGCCGGGATCTCCCGGTCGGCGTCGGACTCGTAGCGGCTTCCGGCGCTCTGGGTGACACCGAACGGTCCCCAGAAATCGGCCTGAATCAGGCCCAGTGCCTTGCGACGTCCCTTCGCCTCGGCACCGGTGTAGACGTGCAACTTCATCGTTTCTCCCGAAAATTGGAAACGCATATTCTACAGTGCCCGGTTCCATCGGCGCAGCCGATCGGCGCCGATCACCGTCACGCCGGGGTCCTGATCGAGCGCACAAAGCAGGGCCCCGCGCGCTGGGACAAGGGGGTCACGATCGGCGAGGCGGGCGACCCCGAAAACGACCCGACGGTGTCGTGGCCCGCGGGCCGCAAGGAGTTCAAGGCCGGAACACTCAGCCTCACCCGCGCCGAGCCGCAGAAGGGGGCGGCGTGCGAGCCGATCAACTTCGATCCGATGGTGATGGCCGACGGGATTTCACCGACCGACGATCCGGTGCTGCGGTTCCGCTCGCCGGCCTATGCGGTTTCCTTCGGCAAGCGGCTCGGCGGGCAGTAGCGGAGTTCACGTCAGCGGATCCGGCCATGCCCGCTTTCCGGCGCATCCCTCAACGCATCGAGCCGAAGAAATCCGCATTGGTCTTGGTCGCCCGCAGCCGGCCGATCAGGAACTCGACCGCCTCCAGGTCATCCATCCCGTGCAGCAGGCGGCGCAGGATCCAGGTCTTCTGCAGCACGTCCGCGGGCAGCAGCAGCTCCTCGCGCCGGGTGCCCGACCGATTCACGTTGATCGCCGGATACACCCGCTTTT
>CAZKLV010000033.1:0-1743 GCA_964553945.1 uncultured Pseudomonadota bacterium | reverse complement strand
AGAGTTATTGATCTTGAAAAAAGAAAAATATGATTCAGCTAATTCCGGCGCCACACTCCTGACCACCAACAAACCTCACTTTGTTTGTTGGTGGTCAGGAGTGTGGCGCCGGCCACAAGCCCCATTTCATCTAAAGAAAAACAAATTAACCTCTTAACTCAGAGTCAATAGTCCAGTCCATGGGTACTTATGCTCTCGTTGCGCAGCAACGTATAAGCGCGCCCTTCACGTGCCAATTCTGGCACACTTCCAAAAAAGAATGTGCCAACCTTGGCACAAACAACCCTTTCTGCGTGCCACTTTGTTTTGATTTTGGCACGTTAAGCTTTAAAAAGAACTTTTCATCATGTGCCAACTTTGGCACACAAATAAAAATGAAATTAAAATTTTCAAAAACTATTACAAATTTTAAAACTTGATGAATTAATTTGAATTCATCGTTTGCAACCATTGTTGCGAAGTGTGTGGTGATTAGAACGATGAAATTAGTAAATCCCAATTCTTTACTTAGTTCCCATATTCTTTCTTGGAAGACGTTTTTATTCTTTTTTGAGAGGTTAAAAAAGCCGAAATGGAACATATTTATACACGCATTTTGCTTTTTCTTGTTTTTTCTTGTTTTTAAATCTTTTTAGGAAGCCGCCAGCCCCGTATCCACGGGGCTTCCCGAGGGTTATGTACGACAAAAAGGCGGTTCAAATACGACAAAAAGGCGGTTTGAGCACGACAAAAAGGCGGTTAGATACGACAAAAAGGCGGTGGGTTATCCACAAATGCGGGTTATCCACACTTACGACTATTTATTTTTTTGTCGTAAGATATTATGATTTTTAGAGTCAAAAAGGAGAACTGGATGTCCCAATCAAAAGAGCTATTTGTGACAAAACACAATGGCCTAATAGAAGCTAGCTACAAGCTAACTTTGAATGAACAAAGATTAGTTCTGTTATGTATCTCACAATTAGACCCAAGAAAACCTCTACCAAAAGAAAATCTGTTCACCATTACAGCAAAAGATTTTGCATCCATGTTCGGAATAAGTGAAAAATGTGCTTACAGAGAATTAGAGAACGCATCAAAAGATTTATACGAACAAGACATAAGAACTTACGACGGAAAATACAATTGTCGGTTCAGATGGGTTTATGGTGTTAAGTATCACGATAGCGAAGGAAAAGTAACTCTTGGGTTTAGTCCGTGGGTAGCTCCGTACTTAGCTACTCTTCATGAAAGATTTACCAGATACAATCTCAAAAAAGTATCGGGATTAAAATCCGTCTACGCTATTCGCCTTTTTGAGTTTCTAATCCAATTTAAACGCACTGGTAAGCTTTTAATTAGCCTGGACGTGTTCAGGGATAGGTTAGACATAAAAAACGAATATAAGCGATTCTGCGACCTTAAAAGGCGAGTAATTTTAACAGCTGTAAAAGAACTTCAGGAAAAATCAGGACTACTGATCAATTGGAAACCAATAAAATCCGGTAAATCAGTTACGCAATTAGAGTTTAATTTTAGAGAATCTGAAATATTGGATGGAGAAGATAATGAAGAAAAAGGAAGAACGTGTGCAGCTTGATGAAGAAAAAAATGTTCTTTATGACTTTGGTTTTGGTTTGATAGACCCGGGAAAAAGTGATTTTGAAACTTTAGCAAAGGGTATCGGATTAGATCCGATAGAACTTGCTAGAGTTATTGATCTTGAAAAAAGAAAAATATGATTCAGCTAATTCCGGCGCCACA
>CAZKLV010000032.1:0-1762 GCA_964553945.1 uncultured Pseudomonadota bacterium | reverse complement strand
TCGATCTATAACCCCCACCTCGACCCTGACGTGTTGGCTCGCGTGGCACGCAGCAAGAGGTCTTTCAATACGCGGGAGAACCCGATGACGATGGAGGAGGGATAAACGATGTTTATGTGGACGTTCGGGTTTTTGCTTGGCCTGTTTTGCGGGGCGGTGTTCGAGCACAACCGCAAGCTTAAAAACCTCGAAATGGATGCTGACAATCACGTCACATTCATTCGCGGCATCCCGCACAAGCTCATTCGCTACGGTGCGAAAGAAAACTACCCAGGAGAGGCCGATGATACTTAGGGAAGAACTCGAAGACGCCATCACGTTCGCGTCCCAGGTTTATATGTCTGGTGGCCTAGGCAGCTATGTGGACGAGAAGAAACCCGAGCGCGCTGCCAGGGCGTTTCGATCCAACCTGAAGGCGTTCCTTGGTGAGATCGACAGCAGCGCCAGCGTTTCCGAAATATTGGAAGTGCTGGAAGAGATCAAAGATGAGGGTGGAGACGATGCCTGATGAAACCGTGGAATACCGTTTCCACCATGCCCTCCGGCAGACCTCCACCGGAAAGAACCCATTCCGAGGGACCTGCATCAAATGCGGTAAGGAGGATCTACCGCTTGCTGCCGTTAATGAGCGCTGCCCACGTGGTACCGTGATCCAGTGCAAACCCGCCAAATTACTGAGAGAGTAAAAATTAAGGGGCCAATTGGCCCCTTTTCTCATATGTTGTTTCCGCGCCCTCGGTTGGTGCCTTTTGGCAGCACCCGGAGGTTCCCGCCACCGTTCCCGCCGCCCTTGGCGATGGCTCGCTTGTGATCGACATCCTTGCCGTCACCCTTGTGAACCGCGCCCTTCTTCTCCATGATATCCCGAGCCGCGTTGC
Source organism: uncultured Pseudomonadota bacterium (assembly GCA_964553945.1). Taxonomy (GTDB): domain Bacteria; phylum Babelota; class Babeliae; order Babelales; family Vermiphilaceae; genus CAZKLV01. The sequence goes on along the minus strand of CAZKLV010000032.1, from coordinate 884 downwards.
GCTGGGCGCGATCTTTCTTGGCCTGGGGTGAAGAATGAAAGCGCTGGTACTCATCTTTGTAATCTCTTGGCTTAGCCATTTCATCCTCTAGGGTTATAGTCTGCTACCCGCCGACACCACTCAATGAATTCACCAAGTGGTACATTCCCCCTGAATAAATTAACAGCCCGGCAGACAAGCTGACAATTGTTGCGGTCGTAAATACCGCCAGGGTTAATCCTGTCTATACTAGCATTTGTCCATGTTTGTACATTTTTCTCTAAAATACACGTCATGGGGACGCCGGTCCTGGCACACAACCCTCCCTGCTTATCGTGCATTCCGAGAAGTTCTGAAACAGGCAAAAGAACTCTACCGCGCCCATTAGCTAGGCGGTTGTAGTAGGCCCTCCAATTTCCAGATATCTTAGCGTATTGTGATGCAGTTGTTTCTTTACCGGAAATATATTTCCATTTGCTTCTGCATTCATCCGAACAGAATATATGCGCCCCGCTAAAAGGCGTAAACGGCTTATTGCAAACCCGACATAGTTTTTCTTTAAAAGCACCTTTGTGATGCCAACCGCCACCTGACATGTGGTACCCTCCATACTCAATGTATAGAGGGGAAACCACGCTACGTCAATTATTTCTTCCTCATCTTGCCGAGGGTTTCCGCGAGCCGGGCTTGCTTGCCGAGCTTGCCGGGAGCGCCCTGTTTTTCCTTGGCGAACTCAGCAGTCGATTTGCCTGCGGCCTTCGCCTTGGCACTGAACGCACCAGGGTCTTTGATCGCCCCCTGTATCCAGTTCTTCTTGGCCATCCGATGTCTCCTCAATGTGGCTGGCGAAAATTGAACTCCGATAGATCGACAGCAAACCAGCCATTGCTATCGTCGCCGCACAC
>CAZKLV010000031.1:0-1906 GCA_964553945.1 uncultured Pseudomonadota bacterium | reverse complement strand
AGCTCTACGCCACCTTCCTGTTGTGGATGCTCAGCGAACTCTTCGAGCGCCTGCCAGAGGTGGGCGATCCCGACAAACCCAAGCTCGTCTTCTTCTTCGACGAGGCCCACCTGCTTTTCGACGACGCGCCGGACGCGCTGCTGCAGAAGGTGGAGCAGGTCGTGCGCCTCATCCGCTCCAAGGGGGTGGGCGTCTACTTCTGCTCCCAGAGCCCGTTGGACATTCCGGAGAATGTGCTGGGCCAGCTCGGCAACCGCGTGCAGCACGCGCTGCGCGCCTTCACGCCAAAGGACCAGAAGGCCGTGAAGACCGCCGCCGAGACCTTCCGCGCCAAGCCCGGCCTGGATGTGGCCGAGGCCATCACCCAGCTCGCCGTGGGCGAGGCCCTCGTCAGCTTCCTGGATGACAAGGGCGCGCCCCTGCCCGTGGAACGCGCCCTCGTCTACCCGCCCAGCAGTCGCCTCGCACCCCTCACGAGCGACGAGCGCGCCGCCGTCGTGAAGGCCTCCGTCCTCTACGGCCACTACGAGCAGACCGTGGACCGCGAAAGCGCCTACGAAAAACTCAACGCCCGCGCCGCCGACACCGCCCAGCGCCAAGACCAGGCCGCCAACGACCTCCCCGATGTCAAAGCCGAACGCCAAGCCACCAAAGGCCGACAGAGCGACACCATGCTCGAGACCATGGGCAAGTCCCTCGCGAGAGCAGCGGCGAGCAGCGTGGGGCGGCAATTGGTTCGCGGGCTTCTGGGTGGGTTGCTTGGAGGCGGAAGCCGGAGGAGTAGCTGGTGATACCGTTGGACACTGGCACAGATACACAGGTAGACGCCCCCTCACCCAGCGACTATTTGAAACATGCAAAAGAGGCGAATCGAATCGCTGGCGGGCTCCTTCGGCTAGATCGGCCTCAAGGAGAGCGAGAAATCAATGGAATTACCTTGAAGTTTTCTCTCGGGCTATCTCTGCAGGCAATAGAGCTAGCTGGCAAATCAATGCTCAACAGCCTTGGCGTCTCGCCCGATCAGATCAGGCGCGACCACAGAGCGCACAATCTTCCACAGCTGCTAGATGCGGTCCAGGAAGAGGTTTTGCGACAGGGAACTGAAGTTCTTAGCCCGTTTCAAGATTTCCTGTGTACCTCAATCCAGATTGAGGGCCAGGAATATGGAACTACCATTGGTGCATACCTCGATGAGCACTTTTCTTCGGGACCATCTGCTCTGCCTCGCAGCTACTTCTACCCCGATGAGGCCGTGTTCATGGCCCCGATGCCGTACAGCGTATTGTTTGAAATTGCCAAAGAAGTGATCACTTTTTCAGAAAGCTTGATGCTTGCAAGTGGGGCTCAAGAACGATCTGGGTCCTCCTGACATTAAATTGGGGGTCGCGTTAACTGTGATGCACGCTGATGAACGCTGATACAGACGCTGTTCATCAGCGTGCATCAGCGTGCATCAGCGTTCATCACAGTTTGAATAGCTTTTCTTTCGCGCGCTTCGCGTCTCCGCGGTTCAACCGCTTTACGCCGCTGCCCCGTGTTTCAACGCTTCCAGCTCGGCCATCAGCACCGCGGGCTCGTTCATCTGCTGAAGCTTCTGCCGGAAAGCGACGCCGTTCGGTACGCCCTTGGTGAACCACGACCCGATCTTCTTAGTTTTGTGCAGGGCTTCGCGCTCGTCGAGCAGCTCCACGAGGATGCGGAAGTAGCGCAGGGTGGCGTCCACGCGCATCTCGACGCTGACTTCGAAGCGCGCTGACACATCCAAGCACTTTATTAACAGGGATGAGGGGGATGAAGGGGATGGGACGGGGCTTGCTTTGATCCCCTTCATCCCCTCATCCCTGTTGATTTATTTGAAAGCATTTTGCTTGCAGACTCTTCAGGCCGTGCCTAGACTGGATTCGAG
>CAZKLV010000030.1:0-2063 GCA_964553945.1 uncultured Pseudomonadota bacterium | reverse complement strand
AGTGCATCGGCATGCACCTGTTCTGGAAAGACCAGGGCTGGCAGCACTCCCAGCAAATGTTGCAGTACGAGCTGGGGCACCTGTCCAAGCATTTCACGCGCAGCGTGGTCGTGCAGGAGCCGGGGCGAACGGCGCACGAGCTGGTGGACACGGGTTATGAATGGGTGTTCGTGCGATCAGGGCTCCTGGAGCGCATGAGCCAGACCGCCGAGCGTGCCCGCGCGCCCAGCCAGGGGAAAAACCAGGACGGAGGGCGCAACTTCCGCTACTTCATCAGCCAGGTCTATGTCTGGACGGAGAGCTACCTGATCGCCGCAGCCTTCACGACGCTTACTTTCCTGGTGCGCCTGCTGGTCTTGGTGCTCACGCTGCCGCTGATCTTCACGGCGGCATTTGTTGGTTTAATCGACGGCTTGGTGCGCCGCGATGTACGCCGGTTCGGGGCGGGCCGCGAATCCGGCTTTATCTATCACCGAGCAAAAGCCAGTCTGATGCCGCTGGCCGTGCTGCCCTGGGTCACGTACCTGGCCTTGCCGATCTCGGTACATCCGCTGCTGATCCTGCTGCCGAGCGCTGCCTTGCTGGGACTGGCCGTGAGCCTGACCGCGGGCAGCTTCAAGAAGTACTTGTAATCAGTCAATCCTGACCTTAGGAATCGCTGACGATCACGCCCTCCATCTTCCCCTTGTCGAGAACATCCAGCAGCAACAAGCTTTGCTTCTCTGTCGGAAGCCTGGAGGGAATCTGCATAGCCACCTTGAGCACGCCATCTTCCTTTGGTGTAAGCAAATTCCTGCCCAGTAGCGACTGGTGAATGCGAGCCCACTCCGTGGTGGGAACAGCCAGCACTTTTCTCTGCGCCTCGATGCCGTTGTCGATCCGCTGTGTCTGCTTTGCAGACCGCACGGCGGCAGTCTGCTCATCGAATGAAACAAGCCGATCGTAGAACTCCTGCGGAAGAAGATTGGCGATGGCCTCGGTACGAGCCTGTATCCTCGTCCAGCACGCTTCCTTCTTGCACCACTCGGAAATGTTCGAGATACCGTGTGGTGGCTTGGTGATGTCATCGTTCACCACGCCCGACACGATAGCGATGGCATCCTCCAACACGGCATCAACCATCTGTGCATTCCAGACTCCCAGAAAATCGATGCTCTCCTTTCTTCGCTTCGTGATCTCAGCCAATACCGCCAGCGTGTAGGCCACGATGTTTGCTCGATACCCACCGTTGTACCAAGGTTGCGCAGAAACAATGCGCTCGGTGGCACGGAAGATCAGCCCGCGCGCGACGGCTCTCTTGAAATAGAACTCGTTGAAAGCGTCGGACGATTTTTCCCACTCGCTGCCGATTCGTGCAGCGTAGCGCGCAAAGTTCTTCTGGGAGCCAAGATTGACCCATCTTGGATGGTCATCCCAGACATTCTCGAACTTCGCCAGATCCGTCTTGGTGAACATCTGCGGCTTGGGATGCTCGGCCTTGAAGCGACGCTGCTCTGCCGGTGTCAGTTTGGACTGTGCATCGGCATACTGACCGCGTGCCCGCTCATAGAACCAGCGCGTCTCGCGGGGGGCTCCCTTCTGCGCCGGCGCCCAGATGCGCCGCGAAAATCCTTCCATCCGGACATGGAACGGATGATTCGAGAAGAAGTCGGCAGCATTCACCCGATTCTGGGTGTTCGCATACTCCGATATCTTCGGCACAACCATCTCGCTTTGCTGGCTGTCGATGACGGACAGCTTCATCTGAACGAATATCTGGGAAAGGTCCGCCTTGTCCCGCTTCCGCGTATGGAACAGGGATGCGGTCGTCTGCCCACCATTGACGATCTGAAGATCGACAATCCTTGTGATCGCCAGACCGGAATCCGTTGCCTCGGTTTCGACACTCTGCGCAGTGGCCGTGATCCCATTGTTGTAGGCAAAGAACATTCCCGGCTCATTCAGAATCGTTGCCCGTATGCCCTGGTTCACATTGCCACGAGCCTGCAAGAATGTCCGGACGTTCTGCTCCAGCAGGCGCGCTCCGAAACTTCCGTACAGGGTCGCCAGCACATCTGCTGGCA
>CAZKLV010000029.1:0-2453 GCA_964553945.1 uncultured Pseudomonadota bacterium | reverse complement strand
AACGATCTCTGAGACGGCTGTCCAGGAAATTCGTGAGCGGCTGGCGGATCGTCAATTTACGAATCAACAGAAGTTGCACTGGCTCGAAGACTCCGTGGGCGAGTCGATGGAGCGTTCGTACCTCATCAACAAGCTGCGGGCCAACTGATGCTGTTTGCGATCAGACCCAATCTTCAGCAGTCCAAAGTTTTCGACGGACTCAATCGCTTTCTTAGAGAGACGATGCTTGCCGCGCTTGAGGAGCGGCAAGTCGACGAAACGAACCTTCCGGCTGGCCTGTGCGCTGCGGTAGCTGGAAATCCGCCGACTTGTGCAGCGATTGACGCTTTGGTGGCGAAGTTGTCAGCGCTTCATCAGCGGCAGAAGCAAGCCCTTAAGGACGCACTGACACTCAACACAGAGCCTTGTGCATTCCTGGCTGATCGGGCAGAGCCGCTGCCATACATACCTGATGCGGTATGTCCCGCCCTGAAGACTCTCTCAGTTCAACTGTTTCAGCGCACGGCGAAGCTCAAAGGCGTGGAGCAGGCATGTGGTGAATGCATCAACGATCACTACGCTCGCTTCCGTCACGGCAACGCGCCAGGCAATGGCAATGTGTGCTGCGTTTGCGGGACCGAATACCTTGCTCAGGTTCGGGCTGACGAGAACGACAACGAGCAGTGGCGTGGCCCGTACGACCACCTGCTGGCAAAGGACCTGTACCCGCTATACGGGGTCGATCCTAAGAACTTGCTGCCCATCTGCAACACCTGCAACTCCAAAGCCAAGCTGGCCAAGGACTTGGTTTGCAAGGATGGGGTCCGTCGCCTCAGCTTTTCGCCGTGGACCGAGCACGCGTTGTCGCAAGAGATCGAGGTGGTCGTAGATGACGCGAACGATCTGTTTCCACGCGTGGTCGTGAACCTCAGGAGCGCTGATCCTGATCGGCAAGAGAAGCTTGCGACCTGGGATGATGTCTACGAGATCAAGTCTCGCGTGGAGGGCGAGTTCAAAGAGTTGGCTGCCAAGTTGGCCGAGGATGCCCACGCGCCCAACGATGCATCCTTTCTTCAGAACCTCCGTGAGGTCGGGCTTGCCAAAGCTCAAGCAGAAAGGCTGACGCCCTTCAACTACTGGCGTGCGCGTGTCTACGCGGCGGTGAGACGCATGAGTCCACGTAGCCGTGAGGCCTTGCGCCAAGCGACTGCACCCACGCCCCAAGCGATTCAGGACATGGAGGCGCTGTTCTTCCAGTGAACAGCGGTCTCTGTGCAGAAAAGCAGCTCCCGATGAGTGCGCTGGTGACTGTTAGGAAAGGGGCATGTCCAGATTCTTGTGTAAACCTGCCGCTCAAGAGCAACATGCCGACCGACCACTTTGGCCGATTAGCAGAATTTGATTGCGGTGGCGTGGCAGACTGGTGTTTCGGAGTAGCTGGCGTTGGCCAGCGCCCGTTTGGACAGCAATGGAGGGTGGGGTCGTGGTGAACAGAGCGCAGAGTTCGTTACGGCCCGCCATCGATGCCGCAGCCGAACGAGCAGGGTCAGTTGTGTGCGCCTCTGGCGGACAGGTGCGGTGCCTCCTGACAACGTCGGGTGCTTCGACTCGGATTGCGCGGCTGTCGATGACAGGGGGCACACGAGCACGACACAATCGGTCCAGTCGGGCGTCGTTTGGCGCCGTATTCCGATCTGGTACCATGTCCCTACGTCGCGACGAGGCTTGTGGCGCGTATCGTTCAACATTCGCATGATTCGCGTCGGCAGGCCGGTGTTGTTGTCGCCTGGCATGTTGAAGCCGGCAAGCTCTCGACCCCGACACGCGCGGGAGGGCGGATGCGCGGCGACCACGACATGAACATGACGTAGCCGCGCTTCGCGGCGCCGGATTCTTACAAAATTTCCCTCGCGAGCTATGTCGGCCGGAGCGGCGCAGTGCGCCGAACGCGTCCTCGTCGCTACTCCGACGGACGCGAAATTCGACCGCCCCTGACACGCCCGGCCCTCTCTGTGGCCCGGTGCGCGTGCAGACGATCGCGCGACGGCCCTCCTTTCTTGGCAAGACTCCTCCGTGACCCAAAACCGCTCGAAGCCTGACACCCCACCCCGCGCCCATGGCCCCTCGCGCGGCCGCCGCTCCGGACCGAGGAGAGCCAAGCCGCCCAAGGCGGTCGGCGATTTCGATCCAGCCGCCGCCCCGATGGAGGGTGCCCCGGCCGAAACGGCACCGAACCCGGATGCGCCGCCGCTCTATCTGTCGGACCTCAAGGCCCTGCACGTCTCGGAGCTCCTCGAGATGGCGGAAGCCGAAGCGGTCGAAGGGGCGCACCGGCTGCACAAGCAGGAGCTCGTTTTTGCCTTGCTGCGCAGTCGGGCACGGGGCGGCCGGCCGATCTACGGCGACGGCACGCTGGAGTTGCTGCCCGATGGCTACGGCTTCCTGCGCTCGCCCGACACCTCCTACCTGGCGGG
>CAZKLV010000028.1:0-2470 GCA_964553945.1 uncultured Pseudomonadota bacterium | reverse complement strand
GCCAGCTCCGGATCCTCGAACACGATCTCGCCATCCACCACGGTCAGCACGCTTCGGGTGGCTGGCAAGGCCTGTGCCGGCACGGTCAGGATGTCCTGCGACAGCAGCGCCAGGTCGGCCGCCATGCCCGATTAAACAACGGTCCGAGCCAATAAAGCGGACGGGCGTCCATTCGTCTCGTTCTCGGCCTCACCTGTCGCTGGCTTGATGAGGGAATTCAGGCAGCAATGTGTTGGTCACCTGCCGTTCGAGCGTCAGGCGACGGCGAACGGCAGCTTCACCATCCTGCCAACTGGAACTACCCGACCCGAAGCGTTCAGCGACTTCTTGGGACAGCGGACGCTCCAACGATTAAGTCACTTGCGGGCAACAGGCAGAGCCAGGTACATGGCGAACGCAAGAAGGGATTGGACGTCACGATCTTGGACTGGCGATCCAAGCTTCAACCGGTAGGGCGGACGACCCGCACATCACGCTCACCATCTGGTCATTGCTGAGCACTTCGAGCACGCGTTGCGGGAGAGGAGATTCCGGCAAATCCGCGGACGGGTTTTTGCCGAGGTGGATGTCAGTGCTTCTTCGGATCCGCTTGCGGTTGAGCGGATGTATTAGTGAGCAACATCACGATGTGGTGGCAGGTAAAGTCGACTGGGTATTCCTTCCCGACCGGGACGCTGCGGGTGTGACGGCTGGTTCTGTGTGGTCTCGCGCGACTGGCTGTAAACTCGGTCATTTCAACACCAAGACGCGCGCCTACGTTGGCCAGGAAGCGTTCTGGCTCGCCGTCCATAAGATATGCGACCATCGCCCCGCCTGCCGAGAATGGCGCATATCGGCAAGTCATAAATTCGTTGTTGATGTCGGCGACGTACGGCGCAATCGTATCGTGAGTGGGGAGCAACTTCGCTTCCAGTGGCCAACAGATGCGCTCATTGCCCCATAGCACGAAGGCTAGGTCGTATTCAGGTGCTTGTGCAGGTGCCGGCAGGCGACTTTCCATTTCTTTGACGCCTGGCTGGCAGTAGAACGCCTCAAATCCCGATAGGGCGCGATTTATCCTTGGAGCGAGAAGTTGCGTGACACTACGTTCGCCTTCGTCGCCGCGTTCAACATTCGAAATTTGATCGAAGACCTCGTCCTTGAGGGCATCATAGCCAGCCCATATTGCTGCCGACATGGTTTCTAAGGCGCTCCCCATTACTTCGCGTGCAGCCTGTTGGAACTCAGGAGTATCTGGATAGCGTTGCTCGGCAATTGTGGGGCGTCTATTTCTCAACCACGCCTCCATCGCGCGGCAAGGCTGTCCGGGAAATCTTCTCGGCTATTAAGCGGTCAGCCTCTCTTAGTGCGATTGAACGCCTCCAAAAGCGGCTTCGGTCAGGTCGAATAAGATAGACGGTAGGAACAGGCTGACCTGTAGTTGGATGGGGACGAGTGTCGTAGACCGTTACGACTCTGCTGGCTTGGCCGCCATCGGACTTGCCGGCGAGGATCGAATGCAGTTCCAACAGCCGAGCTCTGAGGCGCCCGGAGCCGATATCCTCATAACGGATACGCCGATCATCGATTGGCGCCAGGTGAATAGCGACCATCCTTACAGGAAGTTGCGTTCCATCGGTTTCGCGATAGATCGTGGCGTTCGGTCCAGCGGTTTTGCCGTTCGGTGCCAGTACGCGCAGATAATAATCGCAGAAGGCCTCGACAATACCGCCCTCCTGGCGCTCGGTAGTGGACCACGCGGATGGAGAATCCGCCTTCAACAGTTCGGGTATGGCGAACGTAAGCGCATCTTCGATAAGAGCTCTTTCCGGCTCCTTGAAGTCCTTGAAGTCAGCGCCATCCGAAAAGACGGGAAGTGAAAGGATGTCGCGCACGAGTAGTTCCGGACGATATGTCATGCGTCCATTCGTCATCCCGAAGTAATAAGACATTACGGGGCTGTTCACGCTGTCACGAATGGAGGCCAAAGCATGGGCGGCATCTTTTGTTTTGGCGTGTACGCTTACGTAGCTCTGTGAGCAAACTACGCCTTCGCGGCCCACAACCAACGCTGAGCTGAATCTCATCCTCTGCCGGTCCCATCCCTGTTTTATGAGAAGCTGTGGCGTCTCGAACACCTCGCCTGTTCGACCACGCTCCACCGCAAGTTCTTTCATTCGCGGAAGCTGGCTTGCGTTGAGCTCTCCATCCGTTTCGGCAGGGAAGTTTCCATCCAGCAAGACTCTTCGATCACGGAGATGATCTGGTTTGGTCGACTCATCGCCAATAATGACACCTTCACTCATTACGAGATCTGATGCCCCGTCGATCTGATGTAGCGCCTTGTTGGTTCTGATGATTTTCCGGACTAGAGCAATGTCCCGACGACCTCCCGTGACCAGTACATTCCATACCAACGGATCGGCCAGTTCTTCCGGCTCTATGCCGTTTCCAGTGGAAATTGACCTCTCAACAAACATGACGGTAGCGC
>CAZKLV010000027.1:0-2549 GCA_964553945.1 uncultured Pseudomonadota bacterium | reverse complement strand
AGTTCGGAGAGCTGGCGGGGCTCGATGTTGAGGGGCTTCGACATGTCGATTCTCCTGGGGATCAGCGCTTGCCGCGCTTCGTGTTGGCGCCGGCCGCTGCGAGCAGCCCCGGCAGTTCCGCGAGTAGCACGCTCACCTGGTTGAGCGCCTCGTCGCGGGCGGCCTGGCGGTCTCCGCAGTGCTTCGCGACCAGGAAGAGGATCGGCGTCACGTCGCCGGTCAGCTCCACGTAGCGCTCGAGCAGATCGGTATCGAGGTTGCGCTGGCCGTCTCCGGACAGCATCACCGACAGGTTGCCGGGGGCGACATCCAGGTCACCCGCAAGTCGCTTGAGGCCGCGCTTGTACACGCCGGCAGCCATTGCCTCCTTTGCGGAGCGGTACCGTTCGGTCAGATTCCCTTCCAAATCAAGGGTCATCTGCACAGTCCGAGAATCGCCGATATCCATTGATAATTCCTCGTATCAGTCAAGATCAATGGTTATCAGTGCCCATCTTTACGATGAAGGCATCGAATCCAAACTGATCTAGGGTGAATGAAATGAAGCGGAACATCAGGCGGCCTTGCGAGTGCGACGGGAGGGCGCAGCGTGCCCATAGATGTCGGGACGCAGCTCGTACCGCGTCACGAAGCCTTTTACGAGGTCTTCCACTGCCAGGCAGTGCTCGGCCGGAACGCGCTTGGCCTTCTTCCACTTCCAGACGGCCTGAACGCTTACTCGGCAGCGGGATGCCATGACTTTGGCGCTGACTTTTGTAAGCGCTCGTTCGATGGCGGAGTGATTTTGCGTGTCCATACAAACATTAAACCACAGGTTTATTTGTATATCAACCTGCAGTCTCTGTTTGTTGAAAACAAACTCTAGGAGAATCAACCTATGGTTGAAAAAATGGCTCCCGTTGGGAAATTGATCCTAGACGCCCTCAAAGCGAAGGGGCGCTCTCAGGCTTGGCTGGCCGAAGAGATGGATGTTTCGAACACCGCCGTCTCAAAGTGGATTAAGAAGGGGACGATTGCCCGGGCGCGCGTTTCACAGCTCTCGGCCCTTACCGGTGTGCCGGTTGGCGATCTGATTGCCGCAACAGGCCCCGACGAAGAAACAGAGGACGTCGAGTTAGCCGCGGTGCGGGAGGAAGCCCGCATGCTTGCTAGAGATGCGCTTCTCGTCGCAGATCTGTGGCTAAAGCTCACCGACATCCGCCGCACCGAGATCATGGAAACGCTGAAGAGTGAAGTAGATCACCCTGAGATCGTGACAAAAGACGTCTCTGATAAAAATGACAAAGGCGAGAATGAACGCAGGCAGATCGACACCCGTGTAGGCGTTATCACGCTGGGTGGCGATAAAAACAAAGAAGCCCCAGATGGCAAGTCGGGGGCTGGTGAGTGACGAGCAGCGGAGCGTGGCCCGCTGTGGCAATGCGAAGGGGCTCTTACGTGGCCCCGAACGATTGACCGCCAGGGGCTGGCACCGCCTGGCTCGGTTCAAGCGGGACGGATCTTGCGCACCTCGTCCTTGAGTTCGTCAATGGCCCAGTTTGCGTCCTTAGGGAAGAAGACATACCGGCCAGCCATTTTCATGACCAGTCTATCGTCTTCGGTAGCGCCCACCAAAGCGACGGCATGAAGGCGGTCGCTTTCTTTACAGCTCAGCAGCTCGCGGAGGAGCGCTTCAACGTACAGCGGATTTTTGCTCTTAACGGCGTACGGAAGGCGCTTGACGGTCATGGGATGATAATCGCCCAAAACGGTTTTCTCGTCAAAAATATCGACATTAGCATTTTTATCAATTAATGGATCGTATGGCAATCGTCGAATGCAAGGAGTGCGGCAGCAAAGTGAGCGACAAGGCCAAGGTATGTCCATCGTGCGGCATAGAAAGCCCATCTCCGAAGAAGCCTGCATCCAGGATTGTGCGTTACGGGGGTAGCTTCGTTGCTGTCATCATCATATGGAGTGCATTCTTTGGTACTCCTAAGAACAGCCAGCCGAACTCTACGGCGAGTGGAGGGAGTATTGATAGGCTGTCGATGGCGCAGGCTACTGCAGAGGCAATCAAGAGACTGGCGCGAGATCCAGACTCCGTGAAAATCGAGCACCTTCTGATCAGCGAAGACGGGAAGATTCAGTGCATTCAATACCGCGCGAAAAATGGTTTCGGCGGCATGAACCGAGAATTCATCGTCATGATCGGTGACAATGTCAGCAAATCGATGGCGGACTGGACGAACAGCTGCCAGGAATCGTTTACAGACTACTCGTCAAGGGTCTGGTAGTAACGTAGCAGTCCTCCGTTGAATAAGCCGCCTCCGGGCGGTTTTTTTTGCCCTGCTATAAACTTCTAGTTGATTTATGTTTAAACCTGTAGTTAAATAGACTCATCAACAGCAGCAACGTCACGACCGGCAACGCCACGCCGGCCCCTTCGGGGGGATTTCAACCGCCGAGCTGACGGCGGCGTGTTGGCGATCAGCAAACGCAACTCCAGGCCAGATCACCGGCTGATGCGATGGAGCGGGCCACCCGGCGCAACCGGGCTTTGTAGGCCG
>CAZKLV010000026.1:0-2718 GCA_964553945.1 uncultured Pseudomonadota bacterium | reverse complement strand
CCTCTTCGGTGTGGCGGTCCAGAACAGCCTGGTGCTCATCACCCAGACGAAGGACCTGTTGGATGCGGGCGTGCCATTTGGGCAGGCAGTGCGCGAGGCCTCCTTGGGTCGCGTGCGCCCCAAGCTCATGACCGCCGGGTCCGCGATCCTCGGGCTCATGCCGATGCTGTTCGGCATCGGCGGCAGCGAATTGGAACGGCCTCTTGCCATCGTCATGGTGGGTGGCCTGATCACAAGCACCCTGTTCACCCTGCTGGTCCTCCCGAGCTTCTACGCTTGGGTGGTCGGGCCGAAAGAGGAGACCCGCTCATGAACCCCAAACGCGCATTCAAGATCCACGGCATGGACTGCGCCGAGGAGATCACGACCCTGAAAGCCGAGATCGGTCCCCTGGTGGGTGGTGAGGAGCGCCTGCTCTTCGATCTCATGAACGGCAAGATGACCGTCGCGGAGGGGGCTCCGGCCCCCTCCGACGCGATCCTCCAAGCCGTGGCCCGCACTGGCATGCAGGCCGAGCCTTGGACGGAACGAGGCGCGCCCACCGGGAAATCCGGCCGCCAGCGGCTCCAGTTCCGCCTCATGGTGGCCAGCGGGGTGCTAGCTCTGATCGCTTTCGGCCTTCATGCCTTCCACGCGGGCGGCCTAGCGGCGGCCTTAGGGTCAGAAGGGATGGGAGTGGCGAGGAGCGTGCCCTGGGTCTCGCAGGGGCTCTACTTGGCCGGCATCGTGGCCGCCTCGTGGTTCATCGCCCCCAAGGCTTGGCTAGCCGCCCGGCGCCTGCGTCCCGATATGAACCTCCTCATGCTCGTCGCGGTGCTGGGCGCCATCTCTATCGGGGAATGGTTCGAGGCTGCCACCGTCTCCTTTCTCTTCGCGGTGTCCTTCGTCCTAGAGTCTTGGAGCCTGGGCCGCGCCCGGCGGGCGGTGGAGGCCCTCATGGACCTCACCCCTCCCACTGTCCATATGGTGGGAGATTCAGGCCCCCAAGAAGTCGCGCCCGACGCAGTTCTCCTTGGCGCTCTGTTCGTGGTCAAGCCGGGGGAGCGCGTGCCCCTTGATGGCAAGGTCCTCCAAGGCGCCAGCTCCATGAATCAGGCGCCCATCACGGGCGAGAGCCTGCCGGTTCCCAAGGAGGTTGGCGACGAAGTCTTTGCCGGAAGCATCAATGGAGATGGTGCCCTCACCCTTGAGTGCACCAAGCCTGCCTCCGACACGGTGCTCGCCCGCATCATCCGGATGATCGGCGAGGCGCAGAGCAAGCGTGCCGCCTCGGAACAGTGGGTAGACCAGTTCGCCCGCGTCTACACACCGGTAGTGATGGTGCTGGCCGTGGTGGTCGCGCTCCTCCCTCCGCTTGCGTTTGGCGGCGCCTGGGACGCTTGGTTCTACCGAGCACTGGTTCTGCTCGTCATCGCCTGCCCCTGCGCTCTCGTGATTTCCACGCCCGTCAGCATCGTCGCGGGCCTGGCGGGGGCGGCCCATAACGGCGTACTCGTGAAGGGCGGCATGTACCTGGAGCTTCCCGCCAAGCTGAAGGCCTTGGCGTTCGATAAGACCGGCACGCTGACGGAAGGGCGCCCCGGCGTCGTTCAGGTGGTGCCCCTGAACTCGCGCTCCGATCGGGACCTGCTGCGTGTGGCAGGCGCCTTGGAATCGCAAAGCGACCACCCGCTGGCTCGCGCGATCCTGGCCCATGTCCAAGCCCAGGGGGTTGCGTTCACGGCTGCGCAGGACTTCCGGATCGTTCAGGGCAAGGGCGCCGAAGCCACGGTGGACGGCCAGAGAGTCTGGCTGGGTTCCCATCTCTTCCTTGAGGAAAGGGGGCTGGAGACGCCGGAGGTCCACGCCCAACTCGAATCGCTTAGCCAAGAAGGCCGGAGCGTCGTGGCCCTAGGGAGTGACCGGGAGCTGTTCGGCTTCATTGCTCTCGCGGACGCGATGCGACCGGACGCTGCAAAGGTGATCCAAAGCCTCTACCAGGCGGGGATCACCAAGCTGGTGATGCTGACCGGCGACAACCTGGGCACGGCCCAAGCTGTCGCCAGGCAAGCAGGCGTGAAAGATCTTCGAGCCGAGCTCCTCCCAGAAGACAAAGTGAAGGCCATTGATGAGCTGGTGGCAGCCCATGGCCAAGTCGCGATGGTGGGAGATGGCGTCAACGACGCGCCCGCCATGGCCCGTGCCTCTCTGGGCATCGCCATGGGGGCCATGGGCAGCGACGCCGCCATCGAGACCGCTGACATCGCACTCATGCAAGATGACCTGACCCGGCTCCCCTGGCTCATCGGCCATTCCCGCCGCGCGATGGGGATCATCCGCCAGAACATCGCCTTCGCGCTGGCCGTGAAAGCGGTCTTCGTCGTCCTGACCCTGATGGGCCATGCATCCCTCTGGGCCGCTATCGCGGCCGACATGGGCGCATCCCTGCTGGTGATCTTTAACGGGTTGAGACTCTTGCGAGATTGATTCTAATTATTGAATTAATTGGTATTCATGACCGGACAAGATATGCTTTCGGTTCTGCACGATCGGACACGATATGGTTGTCGGCGCATCCGAGTTACCCGGATTGCGCCCCGATTCTTCGTCGAAGATTGGACCGCCGGAGGTCCTTACGGACACTTTATGGTTTAAGGCCCGGACAGGAATTCCTTCACGACACATTTTTCGATGGTGGAATCCCAGAATTCCTCGGAGTCCGATTTCGCGGCGTGTCCA
>CAZKLV010000025.1:0-3078 GCA_964553945.1 uncultured Pseudomonadota bacterium | reverse complement strand
TCGCTACCTTAGGACCGTTATAGTTACGGCCGCCGTTTACTGGGGCTTCAATTCAGAGCTTTGTCCGAAGACTGACTCCTCCTATTAACCTTCCAGCACTGGGCAGGCGTCAGACTCTATACTTCCTCTTACGAGTTTGCAGAGCCCTGTGTTTTTGTTAAACAGTCGGTTGGGCCTCTTTGTTGTAACCTACCTGCGCTTTTAAAAGTAAACTTTTATAACGCTGTAGGCACCCCTTATCCCGAGGTTACGGGGCTATTTTGCCGAGTTCCTTAACGATAATTATCTCAACGCCTGAGAATGTTCATCTCGCCCACCTGTGTCGGTTTCCGGTACGATCACTTATATAGCTCGCTAGGAGATTTTCTAGTCAGCGTGGACTCATCCGAACCTGTCTCTTCTTACGAATTGACCTGCTCATCATACTTCAAAGTTAATGATCAAGCGGATTTACCTACAAGATCCTTCTATGTACTTAAATTGGCATCCATGCGCCAATTCGGACTATCCTCCTGCGTCCCTCCATCGCTCAAGCGCTATTAAGTGGTGCAGGAATATTTAACCTGCTTCCCATCGCCTACTCCAACTGGCCTCGGCTTAGGGTCTCGACTAACCCTGAGTGGATGATCCGCTCCCACGGAACCCTTGGGCTTACGGCGAACAGGAATTTCACCTGTTTTTTCGTTACTTATACCAACATCATCACTTCCATGGTCCATCACCAGTCCTTCCGGTCTGGCTAGTATCTACCATGGAACGCTCCCCTACCCCTGCTTAAAACCGTAGTTTTAAGCAAGCCATAACTTCGGTGATACGTTTAGCCCCGTTCGTTTTTCAGTGCAGAGACACTTGACCAGTGAGCTGTTACGCTTTCTTTAAAGGATGGCTGCTTCTAAGCCAACCTCCTGGCTGTCAGTGCGTTTCCACTTCTTTTACCACTTAACGTATACTTGGGGACCTTAGTTGATGGTCTGGGCTGTTTCCCTCTCGACCACGAAGCTTATCCCTCGCAGTCTGTCTCCTGCCTTCAAAAGTTGTAGCATTCAGAGTTAGTAAGAATTTGGTACCCTTGCGAGCCCAAAACTCAAACTGTGCTTTACCACCACAACAAATTCAGCAAGGCTATACCTAAATATATTTCGGGGAGAACCAGCTATTTCCCAGCTTGATTAGCCTTTCACTCCTATCCACAAATCATCCGAGCAGTTTTCAACCTACACCGGTTCGGTCCTTCATTTCATGTTACTGAAACTTCAACCTGTTCATGGATAGCTCGCTAGGTTTCGGGTCTATCTCATGTTACTAACGCCCTATTCAGACTCGCTTTCGCTACGGCTCCGTTCTTTCAAAACTTAACCTCGCAACATAAGATAACTCGTTGGCTCATTATGCAAAAGGTACGTGGTTGCGCGTACGTATACATCGCTACCACCGCTTGTAAACAATTGGTTTCAGATTCTATTTCACTCCCCTCCCGGGGTTCTTTTCACCTTTCCCTCACGGTACTCGTTCACTATCGGTCATCAAGGAGTATTTAGCCTTACCCAATGGTCTGGGCAGATTCCCACGGAATTTCACGTGCTCCATGGTACTCGAGAAAAGATCTGTTGCTTTTCATACTTTTTGGTTTACGAGGCTATCGCTCTCTTTGGCCGCTCCTTCCAGAGCTGTTCAACTAAAGTAGAAAACCACAACTAAAGCACTGTATTGCTTAATCGATCTCTCTCACAACCCCATCATCACAACGCACACAGGCTTTAACATGATAATGGTTTAGGCTCTTCCCGGTTCGCTCACCACTACTGAGGGAATCACTTCGTTTTCTTTTCCTGACGCTACTTAGATGTTTCAGTTCACGTCGTTCGCTTCCTTACCTTATGTGTTCAGGTAAGGATGATTTGGGTTTGCCAAATCGGGTTTCCCCATTCGGAAATCTCCGGATCAAAGCTTGATTGACAGCTCCCCGAAGCTTATGGCAGTCTTCCGCCTCCTTCATCGCCTCTTGATACCAAGGCATCCACCAAATGCTCTTTTCAATTAATCACAAATTTGTAATTACCCTTGGAA
The DNA here is from genome assembly GCA_964553945.1 of uncultured Pseudomonadota bacterium. Lineage (GTDB taxonomy): Bacteria > Babelota > Babeliae > Babelales > Vermiphilaceae > CAZKLV01. The sequence continues at coordinate 1,011 of CAZKLV010000025.1, read as the reverse complement.
TTTACTTATCTACAAATATTTCAAAGATCACAGATAATTTTTTATTTACTACTACTTCTCGCAATGGACATATAGTATATCTATTTTTTTAGCGAAGAAAACTTTTTTATTCATTTTAACGGCCTTTTGAGCGTTACCCCACCGATAAAAATAAATCAAGAATGGTGGAGGTAAGCGGATTCGAACCGCTGGCCTTCCGCGTGCAAAACGGACGCTCTACCAACTGAGCTATACCCCCTTATTTTAAAACCTAAAGTTGGTATACGGTTATGCAGTTTGATAATGCATCGCGCCTATAACCCACCGCTGCCGATTTTTCATTGGTGGGCCTAAGACGATTTGAACGTCTGACCTCCCCGTTATCAACAGGGCGCTCTAACCAACTGAGCTATAGGCCCATATACCAACTAAACCTGTCGTCCTACAGGATCCCTTTTAAATTACAACACCTATAAAGTTAGATTGTCGATGCGAACATCATACAAACAACTTGGATTTTCTCCCTCGAAAGGAGGTGATCCAGCCGCAGGTTCTCCTACGGCTACCTTGTTACGACTTCGCCCCAATCATCGTTCATACCTTAGGCACCCACCTCTCTTGCGAGTTAGTTAAGGTGACTTTGGGTACAAAAGACTCTCATGGCGTGACGGGCGGTGTGTACAAGGTCCGAGAACGTATTCACCGCATCATAGCTGATATGCGATTACTAGCGATTTCAACTTCATGAGGTCGAGTTGCAGACCTCAATCTGAACTTAGACTAACTTTATGGGATTAGCTCACTTTTGCAAGTTTGCAGCCCTTTGTATTAGCCATTGTAACACGTGTGTAGCCCTAGGCATAAGGACCATGATGACTTGACGTCATCCCCACCTTCCTCCTGGTTTCCCAGGCAGTCCTATCAGAGTGCTTACTAAAAAGTAGTGGCAACTGACAGCAGGGGTTGCGCTCGTTAGAGGACTTAACCCAACATCTCACGACACGAGCTGACGACAGCCATGCAGCACCTGTG
>CAZKLV010000024.1:0-3316 GCA_964553945.1 uncultured Pseudomonadota bacterium | reverse complement strand
AATTGAACTCCGATAGATCGACAGCAAACCAGCCATTGCTATCGTCGCCGCACACGCAAGTGCAAGCGTCGTCTTCATCGCACTCATCCCCCTCGAAGTCGTAGTAGTCGGTAATTGGCACCACTGCATCATTCGAGAGGATCGCTAGGTGCCTCCCCCGGTTTAGGGAGACAACCTTTATACCGCCCTCATTCTGCATTGTATAGCCTCCTCTTATCCTCCAGCATGGCCCGGTCACGCTTGCCAGCGGGGAACCCAAGGATGTTCTCCCGTGCCACGCTCTTGGCCCTGCTGGACAGCTGGGCTGGCGTAATGCGCTCGCCCGGTCCCTTGCCTTGGTTGAACTTCGTGATCGCCGCCATGGCCTTGGCCTTGTCGGCAGGCTTGGCAGTTACCCACGCAGTAACCAACTCGTTGCGCTGGTCCTTCATTTTGGATTTGGCGTTATAGACGGCGGAGCGCGCCTCGTCGTATTCAGCCATGGCACCCGGCTTGAAGCCAATGCCCTGCATGATGGCCCCAGGAAGCCCCAGGGGCTCTGCACCCTTTCCGCCCTGCTTTGTAGGCTTGCCCTCGGTGGACAGCCTGTAGGCCTTCGCTACGTCAGCCATGACCTTGCTCGGGACCAATGTCTCCACAGCCTTGGTAAACTCGCCGTTGACAAGGTTCTGTGTTCCCGTGATGGCATCCTTGGCAAGGCTGCCGGGGGCACCGAGCACCGTGTTGTAGATGAAGGCGAGGGTATCCTCGGGCTTATCCGTCTTGGGCTCCCCGAACGACAGCATGCTATCGAGGCCCATGCGCCCCGAAGTGTCCACTGCCAGCGGCCCGAGGCCACGGGTGATGCCCCTGGAGATCACCTCACCAGCCAGCGGCCCGAACCTGCGCGCCATGTCTTCTTGGAATGCGTTCTCAAGATCGCCCCAGGTCAGGTCGGTAAGGCCAAGGGCGTGGGCAATCATGACCCCCGTCTTGCCAAGCTCCAGCGGAAGGCCCAGAGCACCGGCCATGGCACCATGTGTGATCAGCAGCCCTGCCAGCGTCTTGGCAGCCTGGAGCCTTACCTCGCGGCTCTCGCCCTTGAACACATTCACCACCTGTCGCCCGAGGAGGTGATACATCATCTGGGCGTATTGCTTGAACTGGAGGAAGGGACGGGCGTACCGGTTGTTGAATAATGGGCTGGAGTTCGACCGGGTGAACATGCCTTGGTTGTTGGCGATGGTGTCCCCAGCATAGCGCACCGCCGCGTCATGCGAGCCCGTCTTAGCCTTCTCCAGCCGGTATGCCGTGATGGCCTCGACCACGCGGTTGATGCTCTCGGCTGCGTTGGTGAACTCGCGGAACGCGCCGTCAACACGATCCAGCCCGCGCATTGCCAAGTTCCGGCCAGGGTCCATGCGATGGACTTCCATGCCGGCTTCCGGGTGGATGTAGCCAAGCTCCGTCATAGTCTGGAGCATGCGGCCGATATCGGTGCTGTCCGAGGCACCCGACAACTTACTCTTGAAGTAATCCACGAAGTTGGTCGGCTTGGCCGTGACATCCCGAGCCTTGGCGGTGGCGGACTTGGCAGCCTGCCCGAACGCCCCCAGCGGCCCCATATCCTTGTAGGCACGCGCTAGGGCGAGGGAAGTCTTGGCGAAACCATGACGCGCTCCCAGGGTCGGGAGTGAGATCATTCCGGGGTGCGACATCTGCACCATGATATAGGCCGGCGACATCATGTGTTTGAGGTATGATAGTGACATGCCGGCGTTGAGGGTGGACGTGACCGCGTTGTTGGGGGCAACCACATAGCTGTCCACGTTGCGCTGCTCGATAGCCTTGAGCACGTCATCCCGAAGCAGTGTCTTGCTGTCTTCGGTAATGCGGTTGTGAGCGCGCATCTTGTCGAGGTTGTCCTCGATCTTCGGCTCGAACTTGGCACGCGCCAGGGCTCGGCTTGAGGCCGTGTTGTACTCCATCAGGTTGCGGACCATATCACGATCAGCACCCGAGATCCTGCGGGCCTTAAGCTGATGCTTCATGATACGGTTGCCGGGCGACATGGCGAGGCGGGCCTCCTCCATGCGGGTGGCGAGCGCTTCCTTGTAGGAGGCCGACTTGCCCTTGGCCATCCGGTTTACAAGAGCCTGCACAGCCCTGCCGGACAACTCGTCAGTCTGGAATTTATTCTTGCGGCGAACGTCTTTCACTGCCGAGAAATCGGCGCTCTTGCGCATATCTTCAACGGCTGCTTTGGCTTCCGCTTCTGTCTGGAACATTTCGACATGAGAAGGATCGTAGCGAACCTCCCATCGCGTATCCGGTCCATCCGGGTATTTCTTCGTATCCTTGTACTTTTCAAGATCGCCCTTCTTGATCTGATTGCCGTTGTCAGGATCGTAGTGCACCTCGCGGACATCGGACGGGACGTCCTTCAGCGCACGTAGGAACACGTCCCGCTCCTGCGGGTTGGTGAACTCGTAGCCAGTGCCCTTGCCCAGGAGCTTACCACCCTTGGGGTTCTCGGGGACAGAACGCGTGCCCTGCACCACGAAATCACCCCGGCGCTTGAGCGGGGTATAGGCTCCCTTAGCCTCCTTGAACATTTCCTCGCTCAAGATGGCAGCTGCCGCGTCATCGTCCTCCAGCTTTTCAGCAAGCAACTTGCGGTCGGCCTCGGTAGCCTTGTCCTGCAAAATGCGCTGCTTCACCTCATCGCCAATGCCGGTGCCCTCAAGGGCCTCATCCAAGGCATTGCGGGCGTGCATGGCCCGATCCTTGGCGTAAAAGTCAACTGTCTTCTTCCAAAGGTACTTGAGATCCTTGGGCAGCGCCTCGTAGCGCTTGGCGAGGTCGGCATGCTGGGCCTTACCCTGGGAGTAAGCCGCGTCGGCCAAGTGCTCATTGCCCGGTGCCGTGATGGCACGATCAGGGTGGACTTGCGCAACACGGGCGTCGTTGGCGAGATCGGTGAAGCCCTGCCACTTCGGCCCGGCGTTCCTCGCCTGCACCCGTGCCATTTCACGGGCTAGCGTCTCGCCTTCCTGTGCATGCTCGCGAGCCCAGCTTTCCTGCCGGTTCTTAAGTTCGACATGCTCGCGGAACGTCCCCTCTGGAAACAGCCCTTCATGCGTCTGCCGCATCTGATCGAGGGTCAGCAGCTGGCGCAAGGCACGGCGCAGATTGGCACCGGGCTTCATCTTGGACACGGCGGTGCCCAGAGCCTTCTGAATTTGCTCGCCACGGCCTGCATAGAACTCGGCAGCCTTCTCGGGCTTCGTGACCGTCATATGGAACAACGGCTCGACTTCCTTGGAGTAGACGCCGG
>CAZKLV010000023.1:0-3316 GCA_964553945.1 uncultured Pseudomonadota bacterium | reverse complement strand
AATTGAACTCCGATAGATCGACAGCAAACCAGCCATTGCTATCGTCGCCGCACACACAAGTGCAAGCGTCGTCTTCATCACACTCATCCCCCTCGAAATCGTAGTAGTCGGTGATCGGCACCACTGCATCATTCGAGAGGATCGCCAGATGTCTCCCCCGGTTTAGAGAGACAACCTTTATACCGCCCTCACTCTGCATTGTATAGCCTCCTCTTATCTTCCAGCATGGCCCGGTCACGCTTGCCAGCGGGGAACCCAAGAATGTTCTCCCGTGCCACGCTCTTGGCCCGGCTGGACAGCTGGGCTGGCGTAATGCGCTCGCCCGGTCCCTTGCCTTGGTTGAACTTCGTGATCGCCGCCATTGCCTTGGCCTTGTCGGCAGGCTTGGCAGTTACCCATGCAGTAACCAGCTCGTTGCGCTGATCCTTGATCTTGGATTTGGCGTTGTAGACGGCGGAGCGCGCCTCGTCGTATTCAGCCATGGCACCCGGCTTGAAACCGATACCCTGCATGATGGCCCCAGGAAGTCCCAGGGGCTCTGCACCCTTGCCGCCCTGCTTCGTAGGCTTGCCCTCGGTGGACAGCCTGTAGGCCTTCGCCACGTCAGCCATGACCTTGCTCGGAACCAATGTCTCCACAGCCTTGGTAAACTCGCCGTTGACAAGGTTCTGAGTTCCCGTGATGGCATCCTTGGCAAGGCTGCCGGGGGCACCGAGCACCGTGTTGTAGATGAAGGCGAGGGTATCCTCGGGCTTATCCGTCTTGGGCTCCCCGAACGACAGCATGCTATCGAGGCCCATGCGCCCCGAAGTGTCCACTGCCAGCGGCCCGAGGCCACGGGTGATGCCCCTGGAGATCACCTCACCAGCCAGCGGCCCGAACCTGCGCGCCATGTCTTCTTGGAATGCGTTCTCAAGATCGCCCCAGGTCAGGTCGGTAAGGCCAAGGGCGTGGGCAATCATGACCCCCGTCTTGCCAAGCTCCAGCGGAAGGCCCAGAGCACCGGCCATGGCACCATGTGTGATCAGCAGCCCTGCCAGCGTCTTGGCAGCCTGGAGCCTTACCTCGCGGCTCTCGCCCTTGAACACATTCACCACCTGTCGCCCGAGGAGGTGATACATCATCTGGGCGTATTGCTTGAACTGGAGGAAGGGACGGGCGTACCGGTTGTTGAATAATGGGCTGGAGTTCGACCGGGTGAACATGCCTTGGTTGTTGGCGATGGTGTCCCCAGCATAGCGCACCGCCGCGTCATGCGAGCCCGTCTTAGCCTTCTCCAGCCGGTATGCCGTGATGGCCTCGACCACGCGGTTGATGCTCTCGGCTGCGTTGGTGAACTCGCGGAACGCGCCGTCAACACGATCCAGCCCGCGCATTGCCAAGTTCCGGCCAGGGTCCATGCGATGGACTTCCATGCCGGCTTCCGGGTGGATGTAGCCAAGCTCCGTCATAGTCTGGAGCATGCGGCCGATATCGGTGCTGTCCGAGGCACCCGACAACTTACTCTTGAAGTAATCCACGAAGTTGGTCGGCTTGGCCGTGACATCCCGAGCCTTGGCGGTGGCGGACTTGGCAGCCTGCCCGAACGCCCCCAGCGGCCCCATATCCTTGTAGGCACGCGCTAGGGCGAGGGAAGTCTTGGCGAAACCATGACGCGCTCCCAGGGTCGGGAGTGAGATCATTCCGGGGTGCGACATCTGCACCATGATATAGGCCGGCGACATCATGTGTTTGAGGTATGATAGTGACATGCCGGCGTTGAGGGTGGACGTGACCGCGTTGTTGGGGGCAACCACATAGCTGTCCACGTTGCGCTGCTCGATAGCCTTGAGCACGTCATCCCGAAGCAGTGTCTTGCTGTCTTCGGTAATGCGGTTGTGAGCGCGCATCTTGTCGAGGTTGTCCTCGATCTTCGGCTCGAACTTGGCACGCGCCAGGGCTCGGCTTGAGGCCGTGTTGTACTCCATCAGGTTGCGGACCATATCACGATCAGCACCCGAGATCCTGCGGGCCTTAAGCTGATGCTTCATGATACGGTTGCCGGGCGACATGGCGAGGCGGGCCTCCTCCATGCGGGTGGCGAGCGCTTCCTTGTAGGAGGCCGACTTGCCCTTGGCCATCCGGTTTACAAGAGCCTGCACAGCCCTGCCGGACAACTCGTCAGTCTGGAATTTATTCTTGCGGCGAACGTCTTTCACTGCCGAGAAATCGGCGCTCTTGCGCATATCTTCAACGGCTGCTTTGGCTTCCGCTTCTGTCTGGAACATTTCGACATGAGAAGGATCGTAGCGAACCTCCCATCGCGTATCCGGTCCATCCGGGTATTTCTTCGTATCCTTGTACTTTTCAAGATCGCCCTTCTTGATCTGATTGCCGTTGTCAGGATCGTAGTGCACCTCGCGGACATCGGACGGGACGTCCTTCAGCGCACGTAGGAACACGTCCCGCTCCTGCGGGTTGGTGAACTCGTAGCCAGTGCCCTTGCCCAGGAGCTTACCACCCTTGGGGTTCTCGGGGACAGAACGCGTGCCCTGCACCACGAAATCACCCCGGCGCTTGAGCGGGGTATAGGCTCCCTTAGCCTCCTTGAACATTTCCTCGCTCAAGATGGCAGCTGCCGCGTCATCGTCTTCCAATTTTTCAGCCAGTAGTTTGCGGTCAGCCTCGGTAGTCTTGTCCTGCAAAATGCGCTGCTTCACCTCATCGCCAATGCCGGTACCCTCAAGGGCCTCATCCAAGGCATTGCGGGCATGCATGGCGCGGTCCTTGGCGTAGAAATCGACCGTCTTCTTCCAAAGGTACTTGAGATCCTTGGGCATAGCCTCGTAGCGTTTGGCGAGGTCGGCATGCTGGGCCTTACCCTGAGAGTAAGCCGCGTCGGCCAAGTGCTCATTGCCCGGTGCCGTGATGGCACGGTCAGGGTGGACTTGCGCAACACGGGCGTCGTTGGCGAGGTCGGTGAAACCCTGCCACTTCGGCCCGGCGTTCTTCGCCTGCACCCGTGCCATTTCACGGGCCAGCGTCTCGCCTTCCTGTGCATGCTCGCGAGCCCAACTTTCCTGCCGGTTCTTAAGTTCGACATGCTCGCGGAACGTCCCCTCGGGGAATAGCCCTTCATGCGTCTGGCGCATCTGGTCGAGGGTCAGCAGCTGGCGCAGGGCACGACGCAAGTTGGCACCGGGCTTCATCTTGGCCACGGCGGTGCCCAGAGCCTTCTGGATTTGCTCGCCACGGCCCGCATAGAACTCGGCAGCCTTCTCCGGCTTCGTGACCGTCATATGGAACAACGGCTCGACTTCCTTGGAGTAGACGCCGG
>CAZKLV010000022.1:0-3491 GCA_964553945.1 uncultured Pseudomonadota bacterium | reverse complement strand
CGACCGCTGCAACCGGCTTAGCGTACGATTTTTTCCGTTTTCTGAGGCGACCCCTGATACTGCCCACATGGAACTGACCTACGTACTGTTGCGCCGCGCGGCGGCGATTTCGCTCGCCTGTCTGCTCTGCGTCCTGCTCCTCGCGGCGTGGCGGGCTCAATCCGATGTCCGCCGCGAAGGCCAGGGCGCCGGGCAGCTCGCGCTCTTGAGCAGCCAGCTCGCCGCTTTGCAGAACGCGCCGGACAATGCGCTCGGGGAGCGGATCGAGGCTTTGCGCGAAGCGGGCCGCTTGGGCCGCTTGCGTCACCTCCAGTTCCGGCTCGAGGATGGGAGAAGCGGTGAAGTGCTGGCGCAATCCGTGGCAGAGGAACTGTCCCCGCCGGCAATGCGACCCTTCCTGTGGCTGCTGGGACTCTTTGCGCGCCCGCACGCGGCGGAGGAATCGGCCTGGCTGCTGGAGCGTGCCGATGGCCGCACGTTTCGCATCACCCTGACCACGCATCCGTTCAGCGAGCAACGAGAGGCGTTCGACGAAATCCTCGGCGTCACCGGGGTCCTGCTGCTCTATAGCCTCAGCCTGCTGGCTGCCCTGTACTGGGCGGTGCGGCACGCCTTTGCGCCATTGCGCCAGATCCTCGACACCATTGCCGCCTTCGAGCGCCAGGACTATGGGGCACGCTTGCCCGCCCTGCGCATCCGCGAACTCGATGTGATCGCGCGTGCCCTCAACCACTTGGCGGCGGCGCTGGGGCAGACGCAGGAGGAGCGACGCCTGCTCAGCCTCAAGGTGCTGACCCTGCAGGAAGACGAGCGCGCCCACATCGCCCGCGAGTTGCACGACGAATTCGGCCAATCGCTCACCGCGATGCGCGCGGATGCGACCTATCTGCTGCGGCGGACCGAGCAGCAGCCGGAGCTGCACACCGTGGCGGCAGAGTTGGAGCAGCAATGCGCCCGCGTCCAGCAGGACATACGCAATCTGCTTGGCTGGCTCGGCAACCCGTGCGACGAAGGGAGCCGCGCATCGATTCCAATCTGCGACCTGATCGAAACCCTGGTCCAGAGCTGGCGCCAGCGCCCTGGACAAACCATCCACTACCAGCTGGCCGTGGACCTTGACGGCAGCGATATCCCCCAAGGTCTGGCGTTGAACCTGTACCGCATGACCCAGGAGGCGCTCACCAACGTCGCCCGCCACGCCGGCGCGAAAACGGTGGCAGTGGCCCTCGCCGCTCGCCCCGGGGAGGGTGTGCAGTGGTCGGTGTGCGACGACGGCATCGGCATTGCCTCCTACTCCGAGGCCCTGCAGCAGGGCAATGGCCTGGCCGGCATCCGTGAGCGGGTCTGGGCCCACGGAGGCGAACTGGAAATGCTCGATCGCGGCCCGGCGGGCGGGCCGCGGGGGCTGTGCCTTCAGGCACGCTTTCCCTGGCCGGAAGCGGCACGCGAGCCAGCCGACCGCGCATCGGCAATGACGTACGCGAGGACAGTCGAATGACCGGCTTGCGCGTGGCAATCGCCGACGATCACGCCGTGGTGCGCACCGGATATCGACGGCTGTTGGAACTGGAGCCGAATGTCAGCGTGGTGGCCGAATTCGCCGACTGCGAAACGGCATACACCTGGCTGAGCGCCAATCATGCCGACATTCTCATTCTCGATCTTTCCATGCCCGGGCGCGGCGGTCTCGAAACACTGCGGCGGCTCAAAGCCCGAGTGCCGACACTGAAGGTTCTCGTCTTCAGCATGCATGGCGCGCCGGCGATGGTCAGTCAAGCCATGCAGGCGGGTGCCGACGGCTATCTGACCAAGAGCAGCGCCCCGGAAGCGCTGATCGCAGCGGTGCTCGACCTCGGCGCAGGCGGGCAGCCGTTGTCGGAGGAAGCCGCGCGCGCCCTGGGCGAAGCCGGGAACGACAGCCAGGCGCCCCATCAGGTGCTGTCGCTGCGGGAATTCCAAGTCTTCACGATGCTCGCGCAGGGACTCGCGGTCGACGAGATTGCCGCGCGGCTTTGCGTCAGCGCCAAGACCGTCGCCAACTACCAGACAGCCATCCGGCAGAAGACCGGGCTGAGCAATGCGCTGGAGATGTTTCGCTACGCGCGGACCCACGCACTGCTCGAGTGAACCGAAAGGCCGCTGCCTTCGGCCCACTACTCAGTGCTCCAGCGTGCTTCAGGTCTGCTCCTCCTTCATAGGGTCACGGGACTGTGGCCAACCGACCCACCGACGAGAGCACGTCGGACAATCTCCCACCACGGCGCGTGACCCAGAACGCCAATAGCAACGGCGCAGGACGTGAAAGGTGCGTTCTCGCATCGTCAATTCGGTCGAGTACGTACGGCCGAGGTCGACGCTGGCCAGGCGTGTGGCGACTGTCCGCTGTTCGAGGGGAGGCTCAAGGTCCGGTAGTCCCGGCAACCTGCCGTTGAGCCTACCCGTGGTTCAAAGACGGCTGTGGGTCGGCTGCACTCGATGGCGTCCGGCAGCTTTCGGGATGCGAAACTTGAGCGGCCGGTTTCCGGCGCCGAACTAAGAAGGTTGCTCGTCGCGTCCCGACCCAGAGCAGCCGTAGAGCTTTTGGGAAAGCTGTCGTTCAACGTGCTAGCTCAGGGGCGCGAAGCCGGCTTGCCGGCGGAGCGTCCCTCTGGAGCGGTGGGTTAGAGCGGTCATAGCCAAACACCTGTAACTGCCATGCCGCCAAAGAAGAAAGCAAGAGCGAGCCAAAGTAGATTGATGCCTTGGAGCAGATGAATTGACCTCTTGCCTTGGAAACGCCAAAAGGAATAGATGACAAGCGTGATTGGCACGAACAGAAGAAAACGGAATATATCGCCCAGTTCCGGGCGAGGTGCGCCAAGCATGCCGACCAAAACGGCACCAACACAGAGAGCAGAAATAGCTACACCATGCAGTGAAACAGCAATGCGTTGGATGAGGGACTCTGTAGAAGGTGAAGCCCGGAAATAGACAAGGCTCGTAAGCAGCGGCACCGACGCTGCCACCAACCAGAACAACATTGCAGTCTTGAACGTGAACATTGGGGTGGTAGCTCGAACTTTGTTTTGGGCTGGTTTTGGTTCATGGTCACCTAGCAAATAGACCAGACATCGCGGCAAGCACAGAAGCAACTGCGACTATTGCACCAGCGATAACGGCAAGCCCTGAGCGAAATAGCATGGTGGCTCCAAGCTTCAGCTCGGTGTCCTTTCGAGAGCGATATTTCAGCACAGCGATGACACAAATAACTGATCCTGCTAGGAACAGTACGGCAGGGTGCAGCATGACGGTGAGAAGCGCGCTCAAGAAGAATAACGCTGTGGGTACGACAATATTCTTGTTCATGACGTTCCTATGGCGACGCCCAACGTAGAAGTGAGCGGCCTGCGCGGCTTTTTGCGCAGGTCCGCTCGACTGCCAGGTTATGCCTATAGCACAGGGCAATCGCACCTTCATGTCATAACCCCAAGCAACTCGGCGCGAAATTCGTC
>CAZKLV010000021.1:0-3741 GCA_964553945.1 uncultured Pseudomonadota bacterium | reverse complement strand
CTGTCCAATGTCTGGCGTGGGTGACCGAGGTATGGAAAACTGAGTGCGGAAGGAATGCCGGGACTCACGCCAGGTAGTCGCCCCTCTTCTCCCGGAGCCATTGTGGGTTGCCGACGCACGATTCGCACGCGCCCTTACACAGCCCATCAACGCTCCTCGCTGCACGTGCATGCTCTGCCAACCTGAAATGAGTAATAGCATCCCATCGATCTCCGCTCCGCTGAGCCACTGATGGAATTCGATAGGGAGAGGACTCCAGCATGTCCGAGGTTCGAATCTTCATTTCCTGCGTAAGTGCGGAGTTCGGCAGCTACCGGGAGGCGTTGCGCCGTTATCTGACGCGCCCCAACGTCACGGTGAAGGTGCAGGAGGACTTCATCGTCCCCGGGACTGAAAGCCTGGACATGCTTGACGATTACATCCGGCAGTGTGACGTCGTAATCCACCTGGTGGGCAACATGACCGGTGCGATGGCACAGACGCCCTCGGTGGCAGTGATCGGGGAGCGGTATGCCGATTTCGCCCAGCGCCTGCCGGAGCTCGGACCGTTCATGGAGGCGGGCGGGCCGCCCTTGTCCTACACGCAGTGGGAAACCTGGCTGGCCCTGTATCACCGCCGAAGGCTGATCATCGCCGAGCCGAAGGAGCCTGCGCAGCGGGACGATCGCTACAGGCTACATCCGACCGAGCGGGCTGCACAACAGGCACACCTGGCGCGGCTGGCCCGCGTTGAGCGTTACCCCGGCTTCTCTTTCACGTCGGCCGACCAGTTTGCCGCCGAGGTCTGGCGCTCGAGCCTGCTCGACGTGCTGATCGAGGCGGGGCTGATCCGCAAGCCCATCCATCTACGTTACTTGTCGCTCGGCGATCTCTTCAAGGGGCGCGATGCCAAGCTCGATGAACTCACCGAACGTCTCGGGCCGATCCCGACCACCAAGGATCAGCCTACCGTCGCACGAGCGCTCACCGGCATGGGGGGCGTTGGTAAGACGCGACTCGCGATCGAGTACGCCCGACGCCGGGGCGGTGGCTACACCGCGCTGCTGCAGGTCGGCGCTGAAAGCGCCGAAGCGCTGAACCGCAACCTGGCCGCCCTGTGCGCGACGCCGATCCTGGATCTGCCCGAAAAGAGCGAGAAGGACGAAGACAAGCAGCGCGACGCCACGATCGGCTGGCTCAATCAGCACCCGGGCTGGCTGCTGATCCTCGACAACATTGACTCGAAGCCAGCCGCCCAAGCCGTCCGCTCGCTCCTGCCGAAGCTGGCGGGCGGCCACGCCGTGCTCACCAGCCGGCTGACGAACTGGAGCGGCAGCATTCAGGCGATTGCCGTGAAGGAACTATCGCCCGAGGCCGCCACCGAATTCCTGCTGGCGCGCACCGAGGGCAGCCGCCGTCGGCATACCGACGACGACGACGCCGCGCGGACGCTGGCCGAGGAGCTCGGCCACCTTGCCCTCGCGCTCGAGCAGGCCGGCGCCTACGTCGCCTATCGCACCGAAAGCTTCCAGCACTACCTGGCCACCTGGCGGACCAAGCGCGATGCGGTGCTCGGCTGGCATGACCCCGACCTGATGGAGTATCCGAGCAGCGTTGCCGCGACCTGGCAGACATCCTTCGAGCAGCTCAGTGAGCCTGCCCGCCGCTTGCTGCAGCGCCTGGCCTGGCTCGCACCGGACCCGGTGCCCGAGTCGCTGCTCGAAGTCGCAGTTCCCGGTGAGGAGGCGGATCCGGGCAACCCATTCGACGCGCTGGCTGAACTCAAGGCCTACTCGCTGGCGACAAGAGCAGCGGATGCACCGTTCTTCTCCGTGCACAAGCTGGTTCAGGAGGTCGCGCGGTGTGCGCAGTCGGGAGAGGCTGTACCGGTCCGGCTGGTCGAGGCGCTGAACTGGATCGACCAGGCGTTCGCGGGGGAACCTGGTGATGTACGCGACTGGCCGATGCTCGATCCGCTAGCGCCCCACGCGCATGCGGTCGCGACCTGTGCCGACGGCGTCGAAATCCCCGACCCGACTGCGCACCTCTTCAACCAGCTCAGCGGGTTGCTGCACGGGAAGGCGCTTTACCAGGAGGCCGAGCCGCTGATCCGCCGGGCGTTGGCGATCGACGAGGCGCGCTTAGGCCCGGACCATCCCAAGGTTGCCATCCGGCTCAACAACCTGGCCCTGTTGCTGCATGAAACGAACCGCCTCGCCGAGGCCGAGCCGCTGATAAACCGGGCGTTGGCGATCGACGAGGCGCGCTTAGGCCCGGACCATCCCAAGGTTGCCATCCGGCTCAACAACCTGGCCCTGTTGCTGCATGACACGAACCGGCTGGCCGAGGCCGAGCCGCTGATAAACCGGGCGCTGGCGATCGACAAGGCGAGTTTCGGCGCCGACCACCCCAACGTCGCCCGCGACTTGAATAGCATGGCCCATGTACTGCAGGCTACGAACCGACTGGCCGAGGCCGAGCCGCTGATAAACCGGGCGCTGGAGATCAACGAGGCGCGCTTCGGCGCCGATCACCCTGAGATCGCCATCCTGCTCAACAATCTGGCCCAGTTGCTGCAGGCCACGAACCGGCTGGCCGACGCCGAGCCGCTGATGCACCGGGCGCTTGCGATCGACAAGGCGAATTTCGGCCCGGACCACCCCGACGTCGCCCGCGACTTGAACAACCTAGCCCAGTTGCTGAAGGCCACAAACCGGCTGGCCGAGGCCGAGCGACTGATGCGTCGGGCGTTGGTGACCCTCATCCGGAGCCTAGGCTGGGAACACCCGTGGACTCAGGGTGTCGGATCAAACTACGTTTTCCTTTTGCTGGAGATGGGCAAGACAGACGACGACATCCGTGCGGCGCTTGAGTCATTGCGCGACTGAAGAACGATTCACTCCGTCATTTATCACCTTATGAAGCCCTATCTCAAGTGGTTTGATTAGACAAAATGAACCATTTTGTCCAACGGCTGGGCACGACCTCCAGGAACGGCAGGGCTTCGAGCCCGCGCTTCTCGCCGTACTTTGGACAAAACAGACAGAGGGCTGACGGAATGGCACCATTCCGAGTGAAGTAACCGTCCGAGCAACCCCGTCCCCCGGCGGAGCGGAGGGCTTCAAAGGTCGACGACGTGCCTGAGCAGTCCGAACGACACGCGCCAGCCGAGCTCGTTTTCGCAGTCGACGCTGGCCGTCTTCTGGTTGATGCGCACGATGGTGCCGATGCGCGTCTGCAGGTGGCGGTCCTCGAAGCTGACGCGGTCGCCGACGCGGAAGTCTTCGCGGGTGGGGCGTTGCGCGGGCTTGACTGTTGGCACCTGAGGCACGGCGCGGCTGTCGGCAGGGAACTCGATCGCTGCGTAGGGCAGCGTCCAGGTCGCACGGGTGGCGTCGTCCTGCACCGTGACCTGAGTGTCCTTCATCGCGACCACGGTGCGGCTGCGCAGTTGCAGAGGGGCGCCCGGTGCTTTCCCGTTCACGAAGCGCATCCGTTGTCCCAGGTGCAGACGCAGCCGGATCTGCACGATCCGCGACGGATCCGACATCAGGCGCTCGATCACGCGCGACAGGTGGAACAGTTCGAGCGAGCTTGCGCGGTTGAGGGCTTCGAGGGTGGCGGGATCCATCAGGGCGCAGGCTTCCAGTTCATCGGCAGCAGTTCGTCGAGCCGGTCCATACGGTGGCCGGGCAGGCGCGTGAGCACATCCTTCAGGTAGGCGTAGGGCTCAAGGCCGTTCAACCGCGCCGTCTCGATCAG
>CAZKLV010000020.1:0-4561 GCA_964553945.1 uncultured Pseudomonadota bacterium | reverse complement strand
ACCCCGAAGCAGAGGCCGCGTGAGTGGAGCGATGGGGTTTCTCAGGGCCGACTAGATAGCGGTACCGCCTCTACTCGAGAGGAAGCCGAGGCAATTTTTCAAACCTACCGCCTTCACATCACAATTGAGCAGGCGGAGGCCGAGAACATTGCCTGCCAGATTGCTCTGCTGACGGCAGTGGCTCTGGCCTCGAGATCGTTTCTCGGTGGTGTGACCGTGAATGGCTTCCATGATGTACCACTCCTGGCACCGATGCCCCTGGGAGCCCTTCTTTCTGGGGCTGTGGAGGTTCTCGGTGGTCACATCGCTGAGCCGGAGCCTGCGACACCAATCATCTATATCGGTGGCGGAGCACGCCCAAAGCAAGAGCATTTCCAAATTCGTACTATCCATTCAGGTTGGCGAGGAGGCATCCTTCCTGCGCATTGCGAGCTCCCCACAGAGGAAGGGCAGCCAATGCCGCTTGCACCAATGCTGGCTGCCGCCTTGGCCGTAAATGAAGCCTTCCTTCACATCCAAGGGGCCGGAGCAATTGCCGGTCGGCGGAAAATCGGCATGTCTCTTTGGGATCCCTCCATTCGCCTGGACTGGGAGGCCACGCCTCCGGCAGAGCCGCAGCTCCAGTTCCTACCCTGCGATCTTTGGCTGCTGGGCCTAGGGCACCTCGGCCAAGCGTATCTCTGGGCCCTTAGCACCCTCCCGTATGAGAAGGAGGGAGACCTTAGGCTAGTCCTTCAAGACACCGATACCGTGACCGACTCCTCGATTAGCACATCGGTTCTTTCAAATACCCCTGATCTGGGGGAAAAGAAAACCAGGGCCCTAGCCGCGTGGTGCAAACTCCGGGGCTTCAATACGAACCTCATTGAACGCAAGTTCGACGAGTTCCACCGCCGCCAAGAGGATGATCCTGTTGTAGCCCTATGCGGCTTCGACAATCCCGACGGTAGACTCGCCATGGAAAACACAGGTTTCAGTTACATCGTAGAGGCTGGCCTTGGGCAGGGCCACGAGGACTTCCGAACCCTTCAGGTTCACACGCTCCCGTCCAATCGGTCCTTCCGCTCGATCTGGGCCCCGCGGGGTCCCGTCAAGGAAGCCGCCCTCGCTCCCGCTTACCAGCGGATGTTGGCCACCGGAGAGGGAGACAAGTGCGGCATTACCCAATTAGCTGGTAAGGCAGTTGGGGCGCCATTCGTAGGCTCCGTGGCTGCCTGCCTGGTTCTCTCGGAGGTCCTGCGGCAACTTCATGGAGGCCAAGTGCATGACCTCATCAGCTTGGACCTCTTGGATCTCGCTCATCGTGAGGTGGTGAGTCACCCTCAAGACTTCGCCTCCGTTAACCCCAGGTTTGTCAGGTCTGCGAGGCTTAATTAGGTGTCCAATCTGGTTGGGGCGAAAGGCGTAAGTGCCTGCCTTAGGGTTCAGGGAATGGCTGTAGGACCTTCCCGATTCGTAGGCATGAGCAACGCAAGAGTCGACAGTGATCTCCATTTTATTGAAAGCGCGGAGTACCTAAACGACCGGACAGAATGGCTCCACACCACAACCCGCTACATTTAAATGAACCAGAAGAGGAGTGGGGCCATGACATATCACTTCATTGAACCTTCATCGCGTTCATTCCTCCAGTGACATTTAGCTTGGTTCGCTCATTCGTCCCGGAACCCGATAGCCGCGTGAGTGCCGTCACAGAAAGGCTTGTTCTGCGACGCCCCACAGCGGCAGAGCGTCACGCGATTGCGGACCTCATATTCGTGGCCATCCGCCCCCACCACGGGCACGCCACCCCGAAGCCAGATGGGGCCAGCGCAATGGTTGGCCGGATCTTCGATGAGACGGACGGAAGGTTCGAAGTCAGGCTCGACGGCCTTCCCAGTCGCCTTGTCCCAGGCCACGAGGCGACCCGCGGGACAATCACCGGTCTGCCGCACGAAGTGCTTCCGCGCCTCCAGCTCGTCGGTCCGCTCCACGAGGTTCCACACCTGCCCATGCGGATCGCAGAAACGGGCGAAGGCGCATAAGCCTTCCACATCGGTGAGGTACATGGTCGGTCCCTCGATCACCGTGGCCTGTTCCAGATAGGGCTCTCGACTCGCTGTTTCCGTCCCGTCGAAATGGACCTTGGCGTGCGCACCGTCGCAGAAGGGCTTGCTCGCGCTATGGCCGCAACGGCAGAGCGCATAAGTTTCCTGGGACGGATATTCCGCGCCGGGCTCCCACTTCACCGAGGCCCCGGCGCGGTCCGTGCCGATGATCTCCTTCGCGAGGGAAAGCCCGCCTTCCACAAGGTAGGGTCCGTTCTTCTTGATGGTGACTTTGCCGCGGGAAGACGAAGGTTTCGTCATGGCGTCTCCAGGAAAATCGGACTGAGTCTACGCGCCTGCTCCGGGCCTGGTGGTTGATTTCTAGTTCTTCGCTCCCACCGCGAGGGCTTCGGCATCAATTTCAATCCAAACATCCGGCTTGGGGGAGACTGACCCGATCTCATCCAGCAACTCGTAGGTCATGCCGAAGTCCGCGCGCTTCACGGCGGCGCTGGCGTGAAAGGCCACCCGGGCGGGCTGGCCCGGCTTCTGGGGCGCGACGCCTTTGAAGACGAAGGCGAGCGGCACGGTCTTCGTGACGCCGCGGATCGTGAGCGCGCCATCCATCACCCAGCCATCGCCCGCGCGCCGTATGCCACGCCCGCGGTAGGTCATGGTCGGAAAGGCCGAGGCGTTGAAGAAATGATCGCTGCGCAAATCGTCGTCGCGCATCGCGACCTGGGTGCTCACGCTCGGCACCTCGATGGACACTTCCACGGCGCAGGCCGAAAGATCCTTGGACGCGGTGATGGTCCCGCTGATCTTGCCGAAGCGGCCCCGCACCGTGCCCACCACCATGTGCTGCGCCGCGAAGGTGGCGAAGGTGTGGGGCGGGTCGAGGGTGTAGATGCCCGGCGCCGGTAGGGCGGCCTTCGGGGTGGCGGCGGACGCTTGAACGCTGATCACCGCAACGGCCGCGGCGAGCGGGACTTGGACGCAAAGCGCGAAGCCAGGGCGAAGTGGAGCAAGGGCCACGGGGTGTCTCCTGTTGGTTTGAAGCGTTCAGCTAGATGCCGAGCATCGCGTCGTAGGCGGCGTAGACCTCCTTGGTCAGCTCGCCCGCCTTCGGGTTGCCCCAGTCGTGCATCCACTCCGAGACGAGCGGCATCCAGGTGATCGGCACGACGCCTGCCTGGGTCATGCGTTGGACGCCGTAAGCGTGCGCGCCGAGAGAAGCGTCGCCGCCCGCATCCATCAATCCGTACACCTCGTAGCCATCCCGGAGCGCGTGGATCGTCGTGTAGGCGAAGCACATGCTGGTCCAGAGCCCCGCGACGACAAGCTTCTTGCGCCCGGTGGCGCGGACGGCGGCGCGCACCGGCTCATCCTCGAAGGCGTCGAAGCCCGGTACACCGCGGGCGATCACCTTTTGCGCCGGGAATAAACCTGTGAGCGCCGGGATGAAGTCGCCGTTCCCTTCGGGCCAAGTGGAGGTGAGGATCACGGGAACGCCGAGAATCTTCGCGGCCTTCGCCGCGGCCATGGCGCTGCCGTGGATGGCCGTCCGGTCCCCGGACTCCACGCCCTTGAACATGGCGGGCTGGTAGTCCACCAGGAGCAGCGCGCTGTTCGTGGCGGACAGAAAATCCAGGATGGGGGCGGTCATTGGGCGAGCCCGATCTGTTTCATGAAGGATTGGTTGTCCCAGAAGAGGAATTCTTCATCCATGAGCCCGTTCTTCCAATGGCCCACGGTGCACATGGTGAGCTTGAAAGGCTTGCCGGTGGGCGCGATCGTCTTGCCATCGCCGATGGGCATGGGCTTCGTGAAGGTGCCTTCCATCACGCCGATGACGCTGGTCCATTCGCCCGCGGCGATCCGCACGGGGTGAACCTTGATGTGAGTGTCCGGCGCGAAGACGAACATCGGCTTCAGCTCTTCGATGTGGGCTGCGAGCCCTTTCGTCGTATGGCCATCCGGGTAGTGGACGAGAATGTCCGGCGCGTGGCTTTCCTTGAAGCGATCCCACCGCTGATTCGAGTAGACCTCGAAATCCAGCGTGTCGAATTTCGCGATATGGGCCTTGGCCAGCTTGCCCGCGATGGCGGCGCGGTCCTTTTCGGGCGCGACCGATGGCGTCGCGGACGGCTGGGCGCTCAGGGTCGGCAGCAGCGCGCACGCCGACACGGCGAAGGTAAGGCGACGAAGCTGGGTCAACGAGGCCATGGCTCACTTCCTTTGGGCGGGTGGAGGCCTGAGGAAGATAGGGCCGCCAACAATGCGTCGCCACTTTTATTTGCGTTCTACGGGAACCCGGTCCGGCCTATTCGCCGTTTTTCCGCCAAACTAGAGGGATGTCGCATGGAATGGATCGCTTCTTTTCGAGCCCCGAGGGGCGGCTCTTCGCCTGCTTTCCCGGGGCGGAAGAGCGACCGGGGCAGCGGCACATGGCCGAAGCCGTCGCGGATGCCATCGCGGAGGGCACCGCCCAGGTCCGGGCTTGGAAAGACGCGGGCGGCGACAAGGAAGCCAAG
>CAZKLV010000019.1:0-4676 GCA_964553945.1 uncultured Pseudomonadota bacterium | reverse complement strand
AGACCGGCAAGCAGGGCAAGGCGTGCGCCGACAGCAAGCGGCTCGCCATCATGCCGCTCGAAGATCTCGACAACAAGTCGAAAATCGGCCCGATGCTGCTGCGCGTGCCCGCCGCGTCTTTGCAGGACACGAAGAACTACGCCCATGCCCTCAAGGGCTATGGCTATGATTACTTCACGGTCGGCACCCGGATCTCGTTCGACGCCCAGGAAGCGTTCCCCAAGTTCCTCTACAACGCCATCCGGCCGCTCACCGATGCCGAAGCGCAGCTGTGCTTGACTTGGCGCAACAGCCCCGAGGTGGACAACATTCTCAATGCGGCGGAAGTCGCCCCCAAGCCTGCCACCGACAAGCCGGCCACGCCGTTCGAACAGCCGCCCGCCACCACGGCACCGGCCCAGGACGGCACCATTGCAGCGCAGATCGCCGCGTTGCAGGCCCAGTTGCAGGCCCAGAATGCTCCCAAGCCTGCCGAGCCGCCGCCTCCGCCCCCCGCACCGGAGAAGACGGCCCAGCAGCTGGAGATCGAGCGGTTGCAGGCGGCCCTTGCGGCAGCGCAGAACCCGCCCCCGCCGCCTCCTCCCCCGGCCAAGACGCCGCAGGAACTGGAGATCGAGCGGTTGCAGGCTGCCCTTGCCGCCGCGCAGACGCCGGCCCCGGCCCCCGTGCCCGAGAAGACCCCCGAGCAGTTGCAGATGGAAGCCCTCCAGAAGCAGCTGGCGGACATGAACGCGGCCAAGGCGGCGCAGGAGGCCAAGGCAGCCGAGGAAGCCAAGGCGGAGAAGGAGCGCAAGAAGGCCGAGCGCGCCGCCAAGAAGGCAGCCGAGGAAGCGGCCAAGAAAGCCGCTGAGGAGGCCAATGCCGAGACTACCACGGCTCCGGCTCCGACTGGGGCTGATGCCACCCTGGCGGCCCTCCAAGCCCAGCTGGCGGCCCTCCAGGCAGGTCAGGGTACCGGGCAGGTGCTCCAGGGCGAGGTTATCCCTCCCACCCCGGCACCGACCCCCACCCCGGCTCCCGCTGCCGAGAACGCCCTCTCGACGGCTTCTATCGAGGCCAAGCTCGCGGCACTGATGGGCAAGACTGCGTAACGCGCCACCGGGGGCCGGGTACGCCCGGCCTCCACTCTTTTTTGGCGGGAAAATCATGCAGCCTCAACCGATATTCACAGAGGCCAGAACTTTTCTAGCGGCAGTGCTGCCGTGGGGGGAAGACTGGAACAACCTTCATTGGACTACTGACAGAGTAAGTGAGAAGACGGGCAAGCCGTTTTGGGATGGCCGCGCCTACAAGACATTTGATCAGATGATCGGCGGCCTCAATTGGCTTGCCAAGACAAGTGCTCGGGACGTGTATGTCTGCATGTCTTCTCAGCTGGTAGCCGAGGAGAAGATTTCCCAGAAAGGGTTCCCATACCATAAGGCAGACCGTAGCGCGGAAGCCGCCATCGCGCTTAAATCTATCTTCATGGACGTGGATGTCAAGAAAGGCGCTTACGAGAACACCGACGAGGCACTTACCGCGTTTCTAGAGTTCGTTCTCAAGTATAAGCTCCCCAACCCTTCGGCACTTGTTGCATCGGGCTCGGGGGGCTTTCATGCCCACTGGATACTGGACCAGCCCGTGCCACGCGATGAGTGGCTTGTGCTGGCCCACGCCCTCGCCTACATCATCAAAGAGAGCGGCATGCATGCCGACGCTCAATGCACCATCGACTGCGCCCGCATCCTGCGCGTGCCGAATACGCTCAACTACAAGCATGAGCCCCCCAAGCCCGTATCCCTGATGATCCCTGCCGCTGGGGAAGAAGTCAAGATCTATACGCGCTCCAAGATGGAGGAGGTGCTCAAGGCGTGGATCGGGCTTACCCGCATCCAGAATGTGCAGAGCAACGGCAGCGTGTCGGCGCTTCCCCGCCGTCCGGCTATCGTGTCCGAGGATGAACTCGGGGGCGGTATCGAAAGCGGCATGCTGTCCGATCTCCAGCTTGTCAAGGAACACTGCCCCCTGATCGCCAATACCCTGGCGTCCTACGGGGCGAACCTCACAGGGCAGCCGCAATGGTTCCTGATGGCTGGTATCGCCCAGCACACCAAGGAGGGCCTCCACGACTTCTACAGGCTGTCTGTGGGCAATCCCTACTTCAAGCAAGAGGACGCCGATGCCCTTTTTGCCCGCGTGAAGAAGGATGGTAAGGGGTGGATACAATGCAAGACGTTCAAGAATGCCGGATGCAAGGAATGCATGACGTGCCCTCTCCTGGCCGAAGACAAGTCACCGCTCCACTATGGCATTCCTAAACGGGCGGAACTCCTGCCTCCAGTTACCTATGGAGTAACTCCCGGCAGCTATGGGCACCTGCCCGCCTCGTGGTCCTACAGCGCGACCGGCATCGTTCAGTCCATGACAGTGCAGGAAGACGGCACGATCCTGTCTGCTCCGCTCTTGGACTATCCGATGATGAATGCATGGGTTGAGGAAGACCCCTGCATCCTGCACTTCGATACAGTCACGTCAAACCGTAAGCACATGGTCAATCTCCATCTTGAGCATATCTCATCCAAGGATCAGTTTCCGAAGATGCTCGCTCGCCATGGTATGGCCGTTTCACCGCAACGCATCAACATTGTTCGGGAGTTCATGGTGTCATGGGTTCGTCGCCTACAAGGCATTAAGGAAACGGTCATACAGACCGCGCCCTTTGGATGGGTCCACGAAGGCCCCAAGCTTCTCGGCTTCTCCTACGGGGGAACCATATTCACCCCTACCGGCCAGCGCGTAGCCGCCAATGCTGACCCGACGCTCGCCAGCCAATACAAGCCTACTGGTGACATCGTGCCGTGGATGGACGCGGCCAACCTGATCACCTCCATGGGGCGACAGGAACTGTGCTCGATCCTGGCTGCCTCGTTTGGTGCCCCACTGGTGACCTTCACGCATTTCGACGCGGCGCTTATCTCGGGGTACTCGGCAGCATCGGGCGTGGGTAAATCCACGGCCATGAAGGCGGCGCTCGCGGTCTGGGGTCATCCTGTGGAGGCCATGCAGCAGCTGACCGATACGGCGACGGCTACGACGATCCGCATGGACAAGATCAAGTCGCTGCCGTTGTTCTGGGATGAGATCAAGGGGACAGGGCAGGCGGAGAAATTCGTCAACCTCATTTTCCAGATTACCTCGGGCAAGGGCTCGGCACGCGCACAGGCCGATCTCACTCTGCGCAAGGTCGGATCATGGCAGACGCTGGTGGTTACCACCAACAACTTTTCCCTCCAAGATCCTGTGCAGGCTGGCAGCCCCGAAGGCCCAGCCGGTCTATACCGCCTTTACGAGTTCGAGGTGCCCGAGGGCAATGGGCTGGGGGACATAGGCACCGGCAAGGCACAGCGCATCATAGGTGCCTTGAAACAAAACTACGGCACCGCTGGGCTGCTCTATTCGCAGTTCCTTGGTGAGAACCATGAGCGCATCGCCAAGGAAATGGCGGATGCGTTCGATGAGTTCAACGGTACGATCCTGAAAGCGAACAACTCGGAACGCTTTTGGGTTACCGCCGTGGTGACGACGCTGATGGGGGCCAAGTATGCAAACGAGATCGGGCTTACCAATTTCGATCTCGACCTGTTGGCCAAGTTCCTGATCGGGAATTTTCTCCGGCTGCGTAGGGGGCTCGTAAAGAACTCCTTCTCGGTCTCCGAAAGTTCCAGCGTCAAGGAGATCTTGGCGGCGTTCCTCACAGAGCAGCTGGCACGCAACACGATCACCACCGATCACATGCACATCGGCGGTGGCAGGCCGGCAATCGGTGCCATCCAAGCCCGGTGCGATCTCACCAAGATCATTACGCTCAACGTGCACTATGCAGAGGATGACAAGCGCATGCTCATCCGCTGCCAAGCCTTGTCGGAGTGGATACGGGAGAAGAGGCTTCCCGAGCGGCAGATTACCGATACTATGGAGAGTAAGTTCGGCATCACCAAGTCCAAGCGCAAGCTCGGGTCCGGTGCCGCGCTGTCATCGGCGCAGCAGTTCTGTTACGAAGTCGATCTTACTCACCCCGAACTGGTGGACCTGATATGAACAAGCACAAGGATGCATTCCGGATTAACCCTCTGGATAGCCACTGCCCGTTCTGTAAGGACACCAACCGGCAGACGCTCGGGCGTGTCGATCAGACCGCCACCGAAAGCAACATCGGCCTACGGGCTGGTGGGGTATCCGTTGTGCGTCGGCGCAGCTGCATGGTGTGCGAGGGCAGCTGGCTTACTTACGAAGTAAATGAAGCAGGTATGCAACTGCTCAAGGAAGCTTGGGAAAGGGTGAATTCGAAATGATGACAGATCGCGAAATCCATGAACTTGTCATGGAGTGCAGCTACAAGCCGGGCTGGTGGATCAGCGTCCATACCGGAGGCCGGCCTTATATCCAGCTGGAGGTGACGACAGAGGCGGAGGCTAGCCTTGACAGCCACAAGCGGGACGGCACGCGCACACCGTGGAAATCCGGCAAACGCTACCTGTCCAAGCATATGTGCCGGCAGGAAGTGGTCGGAGCAGTGTTCGCCCTGATCAAAGATGCGGAAATGCATGAGATTCACGAATGGTTTCGATACAAGAACGCGTCGATCTATAACCCCCACCTCGACCCTGACGTGTTGGCTCGCGTGGCACGCAGCA
>CAZKLV010000018.1:0-4676 GCA_964553945.1 uncultured Pseudomonadota bacterium | reverse complement strand
AGACCGGCAAGCAGGGCAAGGCGTGCGCCGACAGCAAGCGGCTCGCCATCATGCCACTCGAAGACCTCGACAACAAGTCCAAGATCGGCCCGATGTTGCTGCGCGTGCCCGCCGCGTCGTTGCAGGACACGAAGAATTACGCCCATGCCCTCAAGGGCTACGGCTATGATTACTTCACGGTCGGCACGCGCATTTCGTTCGATGCGCAGGAAGCGTTTCCCAAGTTCATTTACAACGCCATCCGGCCTCTCACCGATGCCGAGGCGCAGCTGTGCTTGACTTGGCGCAACAGCCCCGAGGTGGACAACATCCTCAACGCGGCGGAAGTCGCTCCGAAGCCTGCCACCGACAAGCCGGCTACGCCGTTCGAACAGCCGCCCGCCACCACGGCACCGGCCCAGGACGGCACCATTGCAGCGCAGATCGCCGCGTTGCAGGCCCAGTTGCAGGCCCAGAATGCTCCCAAGCCTGCCGAGCCGCCGCCTCCGCCCCCCGCACCGGAGAAGACGGCCCAGCAGCTGGAGATCGAGCGGTTGCAGGCGGCCCTTGCGGCAGCGCAGAACCCGCCCCCGCCGCCTCCTCCCCCGGCCAAGACGCCGCAGGAACTGGAGATCGAGCGGTTGCAGGCTGCCCTTGCCGCCGCGCAGACGCCGGCCCCGGCCCCCGTGCCCGAGAAGACCCCCGAGCAGTTGCAGATGGAAGCCCTCCAGAAGCAGCTGGCGGACATGAACGCGGCCAAGGCGGCGCAGGAGGCCAAGGCAGCCGAGGAAGCCAAGGCGGAGAAGGAGCGCAAGAAGGCCGAGCGCGCCGCCAAGAAGGCAGCCGAGGAAGCGGCCAAGAAAGCCGCTGAGGAGGCCAATGCCGAGACTACCACGGCTCCGGCTCCGACTGGGGCTGATGCCACCCTGGCGGCCCTCCAAGCCCAGCTGGCGGCCCTCCAGGCAGGTCAGGGTACCGGGCAGGTGCTCCAGGGCGAGGTTATCCCTCCCACCCCGGCACCGACCCCCACCCCGGCTCCCGCTGCCGAGAACGCCCTCTCGACGGCTTCTATCGAGGCCAAGCTCGCGGCACTGATGGGCAAGACTGCGTAACGCGCCACCGGGGGCCGGGTACGCCCGGCCTCCACTCTTTTTTGGCGGGAAAATCATGCAGCCTCAACCGATATTCACAGAGGCCAGAACTTTTCTAGCGGCAGTGCTGCCGTGGGGGGAAGACTGGAACAACCTTCATTGGACTACTGACAGAGTAAGTGAGAAGACGGGCAAGCCGTTTTGGGATGGCCGCGCCTACAAGACATTTGATCAGATGATCGGCGGCCTCAATTGGCTTGCCAAGACAAGTGCTCGGGACGTGTATGTCTGCATGTCTTCTCAGCTGGTAGCCGAGGAGAAGATTTCCCAGAAGGGGTTCCCATACCATAAGGCAGACCGTAGCGCGGAAGCCGCCATCGCGCTTAAGTCCATCTTCATGGACGTGGATGTCAAAAAGGGTGCTTATGAGAACACCGATGAGGCGCTTGCCGCATTTCTGGAGTTCGTTCTCAAGTACAAGCTCCCCAACCCTTCGGCACTCGTCGCATCTGGTTCAGGGGGCTTTCACGCCCACTGGATACTGGACCAGCCCGTGCCACGCGATGAATGGCTTGTGCTGGCCCATGCCCTCGCCTACATCATCAAAGAGAGCGGCATGCACGCCGATGCTCAATGCACCATCGACTGCGCCCGCATCCTGCGCGTGCCGAACACGCTCAACTACAAGCATGAGCCCCCCAAGCCCGTATCCCTGATGATCCCTGCCGCTGGGGAAGAAGTCAAGATCTATACGCGCTCCAAGATGGAGGAGGTGCTCAAGGCGTGGATCGGGCTTACCCGCATCCAGAATGTGCAGAGCAACGGCAGCGTGTCGGCGCTTCCCCGCCGTCCGGCTATCGTGTCCGAGGATGAACTCGGGGGCGGTATCGAAAGCGGCATGCTGTCCGATCTCCAGCTTGTCAAGGAACACTGCCCCCTGATCGCCAATACCCTGGCGTCCTACGGGGCGAACCTCACAGGGCAGCCGCAATGGTTCCTGATGGCTGGTATCGCCCAGCACACCAAGGAGGGCCTCCACGACTTCTACAGGCTGTCTGTGGGCAATCCCTACTTCAAGCAAGAGGACGCCGATGCCCTTTTTGCCCGCGTGAAGAAGGATGGTAAGGGGTGGATACAATGCAAGACGTTCAAGAATGCCGGATGCAAGGAATGCATGACGTGCCCTCTCCTGGCCGAAGACAAGTCACCGCTCCACTATGGCATTCCTAAACGGGCGGAACTCCTGCCTCCAGTTACCTATGGAGTAACTCCCGGCAGCTATGGGCACCTGCCCGCCTCGTGGTCCTACAGCGCGACCGGCATCGTTCAGTCCATGACAGTGCAGGAAGACGGCACGATCCTGTCTGCTCCGCTCTTGGACTATCCGATGATGAATGCATGGGTTGAGGAAGACCCCTGCATCCTGCACTTCGATACAGTCACGTCAAACCGTAAGCACATGGTCAATCTCCATCTTGAGCATATCTCATCCAAGGATCAGTTTCCGAAGATGCTCGCTCGCCATGGTATGGCCGTTTCACCGCAACGCATCAACATTGTTCGGGAGTTCATGGTGTCATGGGTTCGTCGCCTACAAGGCATTAAGGAAACGGTCATACAGACCGCGCCCTTTGGATGGGTCCACGAAGGCCCCAAGCTTCTCGGCTTCTCCTACGGGGGAACCATATTCACCCCTACCGGCCAGCGCGTAGCCGCCAATGCTGACCCGACGCTCGCCAGCCAATACAAGCCTACTGGCGACATCGTGCCGTGGATGGACGCGGCCAACCTGATCACCTCCATGGGACGGCAGGAATTGTGCTCGATCCTGGCTGCCTCGTTTGGTGCCCCGCTGGTGACCTTCACGCATTTCGACGCGGCGCTTATCTCGGGGTACTCGGCAGCCTCGGGCGTGGGCAAATCCACGGCCATGAAGGCAGCGCTCGCGGTCTGGGGTCATCCCGTGGAAGCCATGCAGCAGCTGACCGACACGGCGACGGCGACGACGATCCGTATGGACAAGATCAAGTCGCTGCCATTGTTCTGGGATGAAATCAAGGGAACGGGGCAGGCGGAGAAATTCGTCAACCTCATTTTCCAGATCACTTCGGGCAAGGGCTCAGCACGCGCACAGGCCGACCTCACCCTGCGCAAGGTTGGATCGTGGCAGACGCTGGTGGTCACAACCAACAACTTCTCCCTTCAAGATCCTGTACAGGCCGGTAGCCCCGAAGGCCCGGCCGGTCTATACCGCCTTTACGAGTTTGAGGTGCCCGAGGGTAACGGCTTGGGGGACATAGGCACCGGCAAGGCGCAGCGTATCATTGGTGCCTTGAAACAAAACTACGGCACCGCTGGGCTGCTCTATTCGCAGTTCCTCGGTGAGAACCATGAGCGCATCGCCAAGGAAATGGCGGAAGCATTCGACGAGTTCAATGGTACGATCCTGAAAGCGAACAACTCAGAACGCTTTTGGGTTACCGCCGTGGTGACGACACTGATGGGGGCCAAGTATGCAAACGAAGTCGGGCTTACCAATTTCGATCTTGACCTGCTGGCCAAGTTCCTGATCGGGAACTTTCTCCGGCTGCGCAGGGGGCTTGTTAAGAACTCCTTCTCGGTATCCGAAAGCTCCAGCGTCAAGGAGATCTTGGCGGCCTTCCTCACAGAGCAGCTGGCGCGCAACACGATCACCACCGATCACATGCATATCGGCGGCGGCAGGCCGGCAATCGGTGCCATCCAAGCCCGGTGCGATCTCACCAAGATCATTACGCTCAACGTGCACTATGCAGAGGATGACAAGCGCATGCTCATCCGCTGCCAAGCCTTGTCGGAGTGGATACGGGAGAAGAGGCTTCCCGAGCGGCAGATTACCGATACTATGGAGAGTAAGTTCGGCATCACCAAGTCCAAGCGCAAGCTCGGGTCCGGTGCCGCGCTGTCATCGGCGCAGCAGTTCTGTTACGAAGTCGATCTTACTCACCCCGAACTGGTGGACCTGATATGAACAAGCACAAGGATGCATTCCGGATTAACCCTCTGGATAGCCACTGCCCGTTCTGTAAGGACACCAACCGGCAGACGCTCGGGCGTGTCGATCAGACCGCCACCGAAAGCAACATCGGCCTACGGGCTGGTGGGGTATCCGTTGTGCGTCGGCGCAGCTGCATGGTGTGCGAGGGCAGCTGGCTTACTTACGAAGTAAATGAAGCAGGTATGCAACTGCTCAAGGAAGCTTGGGAAAGGGTGAATTCGAAATGATGACCGAACGCGAAATCATCGAACTCGTTATGGAATGCAGCTACAAGCCGGGATGGTGGATCAGTGTCCACACTCAAGGCCGACCTTATATCCAGCTGGAGGTGACGACAGAGGCGGAGGCTAGCCTCGATAGCCACAAGCGCGACGGCACGCGCACACCGTGGAAGTCCGGCAAGCGCTACCTGTCCAAGCATATGTGCCGTCAAGAGGTGGTCGGGGCGGTGTTCGCCCTGATCAAGGATGCGGAAATGCATGAGATCCATGAGTGGTTCCGCTATAAGAACGCCTCGATCTATAACCCCCACCTCGACCCTGACGTGTTGGCTCGCGTGGCACGCAGCA
>CAZKLV010000017.1:0-5096 GCA_964553945.1 uncultured Pseudomonadota bacterium | reverse complement strand
CCTCGCCGCGCAAGCGCCCGGCGAGCTTCAGACCACCCAGAAGGACCAGAAGGCCTTGGCCGTCACCATCTACAACAGCGACCTGGCCTTGGTGAAGGACCAGCGCACGGTACGGCTGCCCAAGGGCGACGCGCGGCTGGCCTTCCAGGAGGTCTCCGCCCAGATCAAGCCGGAGACGGCCCTGCTGCGGGACCTGACGGAGCCCAAGGGGTTCTGGGTGGCGGAGCAGAACTTCGACTTCGACCTGCTGACCCCCGAGAAGCTCCTGGACAAGTATGTGGGCCGCCAGGTGACGGTGGTCCGCACCGTGCCCAACCCCGACGGACCCGGCGCGAAGGAGGTCCGCGAATCGGCGACCGTGCTCTCCACCAATGGCGGCGTCGTGCTCCAGTATCCGGACCGCATCGAGACCGGCGTCAACGGCCGCCTGGTCTACAGCGATGTGCCCTCCAACCTCCGGGCCCGCCCCACCCTGGTGCTGAGTGTCCACAGCCCGAGCGAGCGGCCCCAGACGCTGGAGCTGAGCTACCTCACGGGCGGCCTCTCCTGGAAGGCGGACTATGTGGCCAACCTCTCCAGCGACGAGAAGAGCCTGGACCTCAGCGGCTGGGTGACCCTCACGAACCAGAGCGGCATCGCATACCCGGACGCCACCCTCCAGCTCGTGGCGGGGGATGTGAACCGGGTGCAGCCGGAGCGCATGGCAGATGTCACCTACAAATTGGCCCGCGCGGCCGAGGCCCCCGCGCCAGCCCAAATGGGCGAGCAGAGCCTCTTCGAATACCACCTCTACACCCTGGACCGGCCCACCACCATCGCCGCCAACCAGACCAAGCAGGTGGCCCTGCTCTCCGCCTCCGCCGTGCCGGTCACCAAGGAGCTCGCGCTGGAGGGCGCGTCCTATTACTACCAAGGCAGCTACGGGGAGCTGGGCGACAAGCTGAAGGTCGGCGTCTTCATCTCCTTCGACAACAAGGAGGCCAACCACCTCGGCCTGCCGCTGCCCAAGGGCATCATCCGCGTCTACAAGCAGGATTCGGAAGGCCGCGCGCAGTTCGTGGGCGAGGACAGCGTGGACCACACCCCGAAGAACGAGACCGTGAAGCTCAAGCTCGGCGAATCCTTCGATGTCACCGGCCACCGCAAGCAGACGGACTACAAGGACCTCGGCCGGGACGGCAAGCGCCGCCAGGTGAGCGAGAGCGCCTACGAGATCCGCCTCAAGAACGCCAAGAAGGAAGCCCAGACGGTGGTGGTCCGCGAGCCCATCCCCGGCGACTGGGAAATGGTGGCCAGCAGCCTGCCATTCACCAAGCCCGCCAGCGGCACCGCCGAGTTCAAAGTCCCCGTCCCCGCCGAAGGCGAGACCGTCCTGACCTACCGCGTGCGGGTGAAGTGGTGACCCAGGCTGGAGGCTATAGGCCGGAGGCTTGAGGTCAAGCCTTCCGGCCCTTAGTCTGACTGTATCCATCGCATTCCATTCCGGAGCTGTGCATGCGCGCCCTTCTGCTTCTCCCCTGCCTCACCTTCACGCTGGCCGCCCAGGAGGCGGTCCCGGTCCAGGCCTCCATCTCCAGCGTGAAGCTCTACCCGGATGAAGCCTGGGTGACCCGCACCGGCCGCGCGCGGGTGGATGAAGGCGGCACACACCGGCTCCAGATCGCCGATCTGCCCGCGGGCCTCACGCTCGACGATGTGCAGGTGAGCGCCAAGGGGCCTACCGGGTCCCGCCTGGGGGATGTGACCGTGTCCCAGGACACGCGGACCATCTCGGAGACGCCGGAATGGAAGAAACTCCAGGCCGACCGCGAGGCGTTGCAGGACAAGGCCGACGGCCTCCAGTCCCAGTCCGATTCCGTGCGACAGGAGATCGCGTTCCTGGAGGACATCCGCGCCGCGCAGGGCAAGGAGTTGGGCGCGCGCATGACCACGGCCGCGCCGAACCTCGCCCCCGTGGTGGCTTTCGGCCAGGGGCTACAGGCGCGGCTCGCCCAGCTTCTGCTCCAGGACCGGAAACTGAAGCGCGATCTCGCCAAGGTCGGTGAGGAACAGAAACGGCTGGATGCCGAGCAGAACCGCCTCAACGGCCAGAACCGCGTGGCGCCCTCCAAGGTCATGGTTGAACTGACCACGCCCGGCGCGGGCTCCGTGGAAGTGCAACTCAGCTACCGCACCCGCAAGGCGCGCTGGAGCCCGGTCTATGAAGCGCGGCTCTCGGACGACCACGCGAAACTCGACATCACTCTCTTCGCCGCCATCGCGCAGAAGAGCGGCGAGGATTGGAGCGGCGTTCGCCTGGAGATCAGCAACGCCAAACCCAGCCAGAGCCTGGACATGCCGAGCTATGGCGGCGCGCAAGAGGTGGGATGGATGATGCCCGCACCGCCACCTCCGCCTCCGCCTCCGCCTCCGAAAACTACTCAATCTGGATTTGGAATAGCCGGTGCCTCGAGTGTGGAGAATTCGTATGTCCTCGATGGCCTGACAACTAACGACCTTCGAAGAGGTGACAACCCAGCCGATACCCCAGCCGAATTACAGGAAGCCTCCCTCCAGGAAGCCTCCGGCCTCAACCTCGCGCTCCGTCTCGACGGCGCCAAGGATGTGCCCTCCGATGGAGACTCCCACCGCTTCAAGCTCATGGATCAGGCGGTGACGCCGACGCTGGCCCTCACCACCACGCCCCGGCTTGATGCGACCGTCTACCAAGTGGCCCGCTTCCAGGCACCGGGCACGCTACCCATCTTCCCCGGCGCGCCCATGGTGGAATACGCGGGCACCCAGCGCCTCGGCCAATCGCCCCTCGCCCAACCGGCCGCGGGGCAGCCTTACCAATTGGGCTTCGGCCCTTACCGCGGCCTGCGCGTCACCTTCCGCCGGGTGGATCACAAGCAGGAGACCGTGGGCGCCTTCAGCAAGGATCGGCAGTGGACGCTGCGGGACCGGCTGGAGATCGCATCCGAGATCACCACGCCCGTGGATATCGAGGTCCAGGACCGCGCGCTGAAATCCACCATCGAGTCCGTGAAGATCACGGACCTTCCGGACACCACCCCCGGCGCCAAGGAGACGGTCCCCGGCGTCCGCACCTGGACCGTCCATCTGGATCCCGGCCAGACCGCGGGCATCACCGTGGCCTCCCAGGTCCGCGCGCCGAAGGATGGCATTCTCACGGGCCTGGAGGTCGAGCCCTGACATAATCGGCGGATGCCCCTGCCCCGCCGATTCATCGCGCGCCTCCGGCGCCTGCCGCTGCGGTTGCGCATCCCGCTTCAGGGGGGCACGGAGGGGTTGCATCCGAGCAAGCTGAAGGGCTCGGGCCTCACCTACATCGACAACCGCCATTACCAGCCCGGCGACGATCCGCGCTTCATCCACTGGCCGCTGACGGCGCGCCTGGGCGAACCGGTCGTCAAGCGCTTCGAGAGCAGCCGCGAGCTGATCCTGTGGCTGGTCGTGGATCCCTCGCCGTCCATGTTCCTCGGCGATCCGGTGTCGCCGCTTCGATGGGCGCTGGAGATCTGCGGCGCGGCCATGGCGACGGCCCAGGCCAGCGGCGACCGGCTCGGCCTCATCGTGCCCGGTGACGCGCGCACGCCCGCGCTACGCCTCGCGCCGCGGCGCGGGCGGCCGCACGGCCTGCGCCTGCTGGAGAAGCTCCTCGCGCGCGGCCCGGCCCTTCCGCGCCCCGAGGACTGGACCCAGGCCCTCGGCCGCTGGGGCGAGCACGGGCGCGGCCACCGCCTCTGGCTGATGAGCAACGGCGCCGGGCTGCAGGGCCTCGCGCCGCTGCTGAAGCCCCTCGCCGTGCGCCATCGCCTCGTCTGGTTCGAGCCGCTGCTCACCTCCACCAAGCGCGCCGCCAGCTGGCCCGATCCCGGCTTCAGCGCCAAGGTCGAGCGCCTGCGCTGGGACATCCGCATGGACCCCGTCGCCAAGCTGGGGGCCTGGCTGAAGGGCGGTGGCGCGTGAAAAGAGCTTTCACCACCAAGGCACCAAGACACCAAGAACAGCTTTCTTGGTGTCTTGGTGCCTTGGTGGTGAGTTTTTCTTCTCTATCGGCCGCACCAGCCTGGAAGACGCCGCCCTCTCTGCCCTTCGGCCAGCTTTCGGCGCTGGAGCTGCGGGAAGAGGACCCGGGCGCGGCGCCGATCCCACGCCCGGCGGTGGAGGACACGCTGGGCGACCTGAAGCTGCGGGCAGTCGAGCCCACCGCCGACGGCCGCGGATGGAAGTTCACCGTGCAGCCCATGACCCCGGGCCTCGCCGTCGTGCCCGCGCTGGATCTGGGCGACGGGCGCAGGGCGCCGGAGCTGCGGGTGCCGGTCCTGCGCACCACCGCCTACGGCTCGCCCTGGGTCGGCTACGGCGGCGGCAAGCAGGACAACCTGCCGGAGATCCCCTTCCCCTGGGCCTGGGCGAGCCTGCTGCTGCTGCCGCTCCTGGCGCTCATCGCCCTCATCCTCTGGCGCTGGCGGAAACGCGGCGGCGCGCGCGCCTACGCGCAGGCGCGCAAGGCCTTCGTCGCCGCCTGGCCGCCCAAGGCGAAGGACCGCGCCGCGCTGGATGCGGCCCATGGCGCAGGCCGGGGCCTTCTGGCCGCCGCCTTCGGCGAAACGAGCCGCGGATGGGGCGCGCCGGACTTCCGCCAGCAGCGCCTCGACGCCTGGAGCCAATGGACAGCGAGCCTGGACGCCGCGCGCTTCGGGCGCACGGAGCCGCCCTTCCCCGAGACGGCTTCGCTACTCGCGCCGCTGGACCTCGAGATGAAGGCCCGCGGCAAGCAAGGGAAGCAGCCATGATCGCCTTCGCCTTCCCCTGGCTGCTGGCCTTGCTGCCCGCAGCGGTCTATGCCGGGTGGCGCGCGGTGTACCGATGGGGCGTGCCCGCGTCGCGGCCCAGCACGCGCCTCGCGCGCATCACCGCCCACCAGGTCCCGATGATCCTCGCGGCCCTGCTGGCCCTGGCGGCCGCGGGCCCCGAGTGGCGCAAGCCGGCGGAGGGCGTCGCGCCCGCCGTGGACTTCGCCGTGGTGCTGGACGGCTCCAGCTCCATGCGTATCCTCGATGACGGTCACGAAGACCGCTGGAGCGCGG
>CAZKLV010000016.1:0-5315 GCA_964553945.1 uncultured Pseudomonadota bacterium | reverse complement strand
AATCGGGGCTGGATGTTCTGAACCAGGACGGTGATTCCGTCGAGGTCGCACTGGCCCGGCAGTTGGTCACCGCCTGATTTCCACGCCATCGTCGGCCTAGCGCCGCCGGCTCACTCATTTCCACCTTGCAGCCATGCCCACGCTTACGTGGACATGGCTGTGCTTTTTCTTATCCCAACAAGTTCCATGAACGCCAACAAGCGCAGAGCAACTGCTACCGGCTGGTTCTGGCAAGCTTTGTAAGATCGCTTGGTCTCTTGCGCCGACCGGGAATCTTGACAATTAGGATAAACCGCGACTGATCCTCGCCTGAGCGATGAACGCGGCGAGCCTCAAATAAACTCGTCAAATGCGGGGTGCCTTCGCGGTTGGGTGTCGCCAAGTCGAGCACCAACAGTACGCCTAATCGGATGCTGACGTTCTGGTAGTCCGCCGTTTGTGCTGCATATGACTTAAAAAGCGCATCGAAAGAACAGTCCTTTTCCTCACGTTTCACCTCGACAACGAGACGTTCTGGGCCAGACTTCAGACGTATATCGGCTCTGCCACTCGCAATGTTTGTCGGTTCAAGGTCGCTCCCTGCTGCATACGTTGCCACCCAGCGAAAAAAGTCCTGCTGTAGTTCATCCTCGTGAGGCAGTGAACCATCATCGCGTTCGAAGAGATAGGCGCCAGTTGGGTCATCGCCCTTAGTCAATTCCAGACGATTGAAAATAAAACGAACCAACCAGAGAAGCACGGTATCGAAGAGACGTGCCCCGTTCGTGTTCGCGCTGTAGTCGGAGTGCCCACGAACTTCGTTACAGCAGCGCTCTATGACATCGGCTTCGGCACTTGTCATGTTGGAAAGTTGCAGAGATATGGCGTTCGCGACTACACCCAGAAGGACATTCCTCTGTTCTTCTGGAATGCTGGACCCTGCGATGATGGCGGCGAGCCGGGCCCGTTCATTCGCCGCCTCAGGAGGGTTTTCCCGACCGCCTGACTGTTCAACGAAGGCATCAATCTGTGCAATCAGATCCTGCGCTTCCGCAATCCATTCATGGGTCGCGTTTTGCTGGAGCCACATGCGAACTTGATGCACCTGTCCGGCCCGAGTGGCGACACTTGCACGTATTCGAGGCCTGACCATCGCTTCGACGCCACCGTGCTGATCTCGACGCAAGATCGATCGACTTGCGCTGTACACCGACAGGAGACCTTCCTCGATGACAACAGCCGGTTCCCACCAACTCGGTTCGTCAAGTGCGCCTGCCAGTCCCGCAACAGCACTGGCCAACACACTCCAACACACCGCTTCGGTCTGCCTCGCCCCCAGCCACGGAGGGCCGGAACCTCCGGACCAGGCGTGGAGCTCGAACGCATGCTGCTGAACGCGAGTGCTTACGACACTGATCGATGCGCTTGCGGCCCCGCTGTGGAAGCTCAGGAGTAGGTCGAGGCCATCGAGGTACAAGCTGGCTTCAGGATGGTGATCAGACACTCCGTCGGACTCTCCAAACCAGTCTCTGGCGTCACGGAATGCCGTGACTGCCGCGTTGCTGTCCCCTCTATCCATGGCTTCAGCAAGAGCCGCCATTCCCAACTCGAATGCTGCCTCGGGCCGGACCGCTTCGAGTTGGGCGAGTTTGTGCAAAACCTCGACCAACTCCTTGTCACGCCAGTGCGAAAAAGCGACACCGACAATCTTGGCGGCCCGCCGCAGGAACTCTGTATCGTCGCTTGGCGCAAGACCGAGGAAGAAGTCCAGTAAGCGAAGTTGCCAGCGCCTGTTGTCTCCGGCCCAGCGAAACGCGCCATCAAGCGCCGCGCCGCGCGATAGCCCAGAGAGCGAATGGTCGCCGGTTGCGGCCTTTGCAAGGAAGAGCATGAAGCAACACTCATCTCCGTCGTCCGGCAGCGGGCGATGATGTTCTAGGATATCGACCGCTTCAAGGAGTACGAAATCTGTTGTTGCGACCTCCAATAGATCGTGCAGGACGCCTTTGTACACGTCCCGATCTGCTGTTTTTGCATCGTTCCACCCCAACACAAGCGGGTGAAGCAGTTCGGGCATCATGGGCGTGCTACCGAGCGATCGTGCTGCCGACGCAAGCTTCGTGATCCCGCCAAGATCTTCCAACTGCCAGTCCCGCCCGCTCTTCACGGCCTCTATAAGTTCTGCTTCAATCGGATGCATGTTGGTCACCACAGGAACGCATTGCCGGCAACCTCACGGCGATTCGTCTCCGGTATGTGATCGGTTATAGCCTTGGACGAGATACCGGCAACAAACACTTGAAAATGCGGCAGCTTGGTAAAAACTTCCTGAAGCCCCGCAATAAGGTGATCGACGTCGACAGGGGATACTTCTTGAGCAGCGGGCGAATCAATCATGAGCAATCCCGGGTGCCGACCAATACCCCGCGCTTCAGAGATTTCAATCATCGCAAGAACGGTCGCCACCTTCAGACGTAACTTCTCGCCTTCCGTTACCTTGCTGTAGCTCGTGGGCACTCCTCCTTTGACCAAAGATAGAGCTGCGTTTCCCTTCAGTGACGCCTCCAACAAGTTCTCCATTCCGAAGGCCTTGGCGTATTCAACCAGGCGTGCAGAAACATCGGTGAGCAAACCATCTCTCACGGCCTTAACCCGAGCCTCTGTTTCCGCCACGACAGCAGACAGAATTTTCAGTTCGTCGCTTCGGTTGTCAGCTTGTGCAACTGGGCTTATTGAGGCCTCCGCCAGCCGACCTTCCAGAGCAGCTACGGCTATTGCGACCTCTTGCCGTCGCACTGCGGAACCTAGCTCTTTAGAAGCTGATTCAAGACGACTTTGCAAGATGTCAATTTTTTCTCGAAGGGTGGCTAAGTCAGCCTCCACTTCTTCTTTTTTGGTCGAGGCGCGCGCTACTGCGGAATCAGATTCCGCAACCCGCTCCTGCAGCTCAGCCTTGATCGTCTCGCCATCTTCGGAGCTCGTGATCGACTCACCGCAAACAGAGCATGAGTGGTTGGAACTTTCAAGTTCCTTCTTCACCTTGGAGATCGTGTGGTCGCAACGAGGGCAACACTTGGGTTCCAGACGACGAAACACTGCCATTGCGGACATGGCATCCATGTGTGTCTGAAGGTCCCGCCGATCCTCCTGATGAATGGCCGTGAGTTCTCGGAGCGCGGCAACGGCGCGTTCCGCATGTTCGACCATGGCTCGTTCTTGGCGACGAATATCAGCTAGCTCGGCCGCATCCGCATCAATGGCGTTGCGCAAGGCCTCATCGCTTGGAATCTTCGCTAGGTCGGCACGTTTCTCTGCCAGTTGGGCGCTAATGCTTGCAATGCGCTCTTTGCTTGCCTCATGCCCCTGTTCATTTTTTCTCGCAAAAACTTGAACAGCTTGCTCAACGATCTGGTGCGCGGTCTTCGCAGCAGCGAGTGTTGAAACCCACGGAACGCCGAGGTACATCTGCATTAACCGCGATGTGAGGCCAGTGGTGACGGGCATGTCGCCAAGGAGTACCTCGTAGTTAGTGCCGATGAACATGGCGCCTGAAAAGGATACCCAGCTATGTGTTACCGATTGACCTTCGTCTTCTTTTCCCTGTCGCCAAGTCGATATCGGATCCATCGCGAACGTGCGCATGAAGAAATCTGCCATGACTGCTTCGAACTCGCCATCGGTAGCAAAGTCGGCAAGAACGGTTTTCCCCGGTTTGCCTCCGCTAGGGCTGGGCGCACGAATACGGTACAGGCTGCCGATAGGCTCACCCTGAGTTCTGGCAACGATCTCGTATTCGTCTGAATCAAGGAGGAATCCCAGCCTCACGGCATGAACCCATCGTCGCACATCGTCTTGCAAGTTGCTTGATGGTCTTCCTCTTATCATCCATCGAACAATTTCGATGATGGTTGATTTGCCCCGTAGGTTATGCTCAGAAAGCATGGCCCACAGACCGTGATCAAGGGCCGTCCAGGAAAACGCGAAAGGGCCAGCATTCGCGATGCCATCTTTCTCGCCAGAAAACTCGATCTCTCGCAGAACAAGTCTGCGAGGCTGGGCAAGTACAGGTGATGGTTGAATTCGGTGAGCGGAAAGGACGCCCTCAACTGCGGCAGTCTCCACTTCTGCTCGATTTGCTATCGCGCGCAGCCATTCTTCCTTGGGTTTTGCCATATTTCTCCCCATCGTTACACGGATTTCAGCTGTATCAGGCGAACTCGTACATCTTCGGTGATGGCCGGGATAACTCCGCCCAACTTGGTTTCTGCGTAGCTCGCGCGCTGATACTGTTTTTGTTTCAAAGCTGTCCCACCCATAGGACCCGCGATCTTGGCTACCAATGCAGCCCTATCCGCATACCATTGAAGAATGGGCTCCTGCGACACTGCGGTCGAGCAGACGTCATAGCCGGACTTCGTAAGAACGAAATCTGTCTCCAAGACCTTGTTTTTGGCTCCCTTGGTGCCAGTGATGCGAATCAGATCCCGGGACCTTAGCAGCGAGAGGGCATCATCCAGCCGCTCATAGGCACCAAAGAAGTACCGAACCATAGGAACACGGCGGAGGTCAGGCTCCTCGTCGTCCAAGATCACCTGCGCTGCTTTGTAGTAGCTCTTGTCCTTTGTCTCTGCGAACAAATCAAGCAACTCCGCCGCAAGATAGTCTGGATTTCGCATCCAAAAATCGAAAGCTTGTAGACGTGCTTCGCCTTTGAAGACGAGAGCATGCTCAGCCGTCGGTGGTTCGACAGGGCTGCCTCCTGCTCTTAAGACGAACAAAATTCGCAGTGCATCGCGATGAGGTGACCGAATCGTCATGCCGCTTTGTTTCTCCTAGAACCTAATTTGGTAGTCGCCAAATTCCATCGACCCACAACAGCATGCGAGCAGTGATCCTGTGGGCATATCCTGATCCAGATCGATTCCTTGCAGGCAAGGCCAATAAAGGCACATGCTCGGGCAATGTAACCCAAAGTAAGTTGGCGAGGAATGACAGATAGAGACGGTCTCCGCTTTCGTATTGCCACCCCCGGCACTACCCCAAGACAGAAAAGCGGGCACCACCCAGTTCGCATTCCTGGCTGACCGCGCAGCGACGCGCCGCCAAGGTATCGGCATCGCAACAGAAGAGCCGATGCCATGCCCGCAATCCCTGTATCACGGTGTCTGGTCGGCGCTGGTCTCCTGGCTGCAGCGCTGGCCAGCGGCTGCACGACCACGACCGCGCCGCTGGTGCCAGACGCCATAGAAGAAGTCGCCTCCGTTCCCGAACCCGAGGCACTCGAGTTCATTCCCGTCGTGCGCTATGGCCGCTACACGCTGGTCGAGCTGGCACCC
>CAZKLV010000015.1:0-5535 GCA_964553945.1 uncultured Pseudomonadota bacterium | reverse complement strand
GAAAGTTAACGAGTTATTGATTTGAGCTATGCGAAGTCGGTGCGATTGCCCTGGCCTATAGCACCTTGTGGACATACAAGCCGCAGTATCGCTTCTTAATCAGAGCGCGGATGTCGTCAAGAGAAGTGAGAGTACGAATATCCGCCAGTGTGATGACGATTACGCGGATGCCCTCTTGAAGAGCGCTACGTATTAGCCCCGCTGCTCCGGGCTCGTTACCATCGCCTTTGATAAATCCTCCGGTAACCCCCATGGCTGCAACAAATATTCCGGTTTTTAGGCTTCGTCTTCTGAGTTTGCCAATGAAATTATCAAGCTGAGGCGCTCCAACGTTTGCGCTCCAGTTCTTACACTCAACGAGTATCACTGCTTCCCAAGGACGGAGAACTTCCTCCCTTTGTGCATTCCATAACACGATATCGATCTCTTCTGAAGGCATGCTGATATCGTGCTCAGTGACCTCGACTCCATCGAGATGTTCGAATAGGTACATTGCTAGAGTTTCGAAGCTTGCCCCTTTTGCTTGATTCGTTGTGGCCGCATCTACGCTAGCAATATGCGCGGTGAGCTGTGCAGGATCGAACATCAGAACTCCCCTTCGTAGAGGATTTCACGTACTTTCCGCTTAAATAGCATCAGGAGATCTTCTGGATGAGTCACCTGAATTAGGTCGTCGCGATCTAAGGCGATTGCATTGATGCCCTCTTCCTTGCGAAGGCGGCTGAGCATCTTTTGTGTTCGCGCATCATTGATTCCAGTGGTAGCAAGTACTACGGCTTTCAACCCACTCTTTCGAGCACGATTAAGAAAATCGCTGAGCATTGACGCATTCATCGCTCGAATTGACTTCAATTCGATTGCGATGGGATTGCCCAATGCATTTAGCTCGAAGTCATCACGAGAGTTCCAGATCACTAAGTCAAATCCTTGGTCGCGCCCGCGCGACCTCTCAGATTCGATTACTTCCCATCCCGGGACAGCGCGTGCAACATCTGAAAGCCATTGTTCAAAGCGAACACCTCTCGCAGCCCCCTCGAACGAAAAAAGCGACCTGAAATCGGCTATGGAAGATGCATCAAATCCAGATGGGGGGTAATGCCCCGTATCCTCTCGAGGCCCCCGATACCCTGTGAATGCGCGACCTCTACGGTCAGTTTCGTCTATGGCTTCTTTGATCCGGAAGGCAAGGTTTTCGGAAGAGTACTTATTTGAGTCGACTGAAATTACCCGCTGACCAATTAAGTCTCCGGACAAAGATGTGGCACCCTCAACTAAGATGATTACTGGCTTTCCTAGGCCATGTGCCAACCCAATCTCGTAGTAGATATTCCGCGAGTCCTTTGTGATGTATGCGACGACCACATCCACTAAGTTCAGTAATCCCCAAACTGCTTGGGCAATAGATTGAATGCTACGGAAGTCCTCGATGGTCTCAAGACGGTATCCATCCATCCGTCCGATGCTTTCCAGGGCTCCCCGAACTGAACTCGGTCCCCAGTGATCAGTAAGCAGACCAATTCTCTTCATTTGCTAGATTCCAGAAACGTGTGTGGGAGGGAGTGGCCGGTAGGCATAACGTGCAAGCTCAGGGGCGCGAAGCCGGCTTGCCGGCGAAGCGTCCCTCTGGAGCGGTGGGTTAGGCCTCTCTGCGGCTGGGATGAACTCGCTCATTGAGGATTCTCGCCAGTTGATCTACAGATAGCGATGAATCGGCTAGAGACGTGCGAAGTGGTTCAAAGACTGCGAGCATCCGTCGGTGCGCATCCAATGACGGATGATGACAGTTGAAGCTCCGGCCCTTGAACTCTTGAAACCGATCAAGCTGATTCACTAGGAACATGGCAACAGACATATGCTCGCTTTCGTTGTTGCCGTCAAAGCCATTGAACCGAGGATTTTCACCAAACGGTTTCGCGGCTAGAGCTAGCTGCTGCCGCTCTTGTTCACTCAATTTGGCATACGCGTACTCAATGAAGCTCCACATATCGAGTATGTCCACGACCTCTCGGACAATAGGGGGATCTTCAGCCTGTTCAAACGGGATGCCGCTGTACTTCCAGCGGATTCCCCAGAGATGGTCATTGAAAATTGCAGACCTAAGGAAGTCTGGTTCAGTCTCGCCTTCGATCTGTAGCTTCTCATACATCTCGGTAAGCATGAGGATGATGAGCTTTTCGCCGTCTGTGAGTTTCATGGTTGAGTTCCTAGATTTTTGGCATTTGCTCTTGCTGGGCATCCGATAGCTCTTTGACTACGGGAGTGAAGTTTTCAATCTGGTAATAAATGCTCTTTCCAAAGCGCTTCTTGTCCTCGAAGGTCTTGGCTTCCGCGAGGCCTTCGATATCCGTCCTCAAGTCGTTTCGTAACTCGGTAGCACGATCACCATAAAAGTCAGAAAAGTGACTGCGCCGTTCAAGCAGCATCGCGACAAACGCCTCGACCTCTCTGGCGATGTCAGCACAGTTGACGCCCTTGATGAGTTGCGCAGTAGACGTAGGGCCTACTCGGGCAACGAGATTGAGGATGCGCTTGATCTCAGCGTGAATCTGGGCAACCTCGGCGAGGTTGCGCCGGTCCACAATCTCTCGTCGAGTGCGCTCGGCAGCATCTGCGGAGCGAGCGGCGTTCTTCGCTTCCTTGAGCGCCCAGATAGCACCAAAGATCGAGGCTATGGAACCAACGATCGAGAGAAAAGCTTCCATTTGAGAGGGCGCCTCCTCGAGGCCTAACGAATAGGGTTTATCCCTCGCGCCGCAAGCGCCGTTCGGTGCGCAGGCGCCTGCCGCGAGGGATAAGCCTTGTTGAACTGAACCGCCGCTCAGGCGGTGATACTGGGGATTCTACGCGCGGGTCATCCACATCGGATAGCGCGCGGCAGGGTCGGGTCAGCAACGAGTATCCGACGCCGCTGAGCCGCTCGCGACCATCGCCGTAATGTGCCGCGATCGGGTGCCGGCCGTGCATCCGGCGTGCGGTGTCGGTCGCGTTCAGCAGACGGGGGACGTGCCACGGCCTGCCGGTGCGGACGTTGCATCGGCAAGGGCCGAGACGGGGGAGCGTGAGTGTTCATGGCGGCCCATCCCGACAGCGCGGTGCAGGCGCGGGCGGATCGTACCGGCGAGCCATGACGATCTCGACCGTGTGCCAACGCCCGACCCCACAGTGCGGGCAGCATCGCGGGTCCTCACCGCTCACGCGGGCGAGGAAGTCTGCGGCCGCTTCGATCACCGCCGGCTGCGGTGCCGGCGTCTGGAGTGCCACACGGGCGGCGGCGAGCCGGGCCCGCTTGTGGCCGCAGGCGAGCAGCCCGTAGTGGCGCAGGCGCTTGAAGCCGGCCGGCAGCACGTGGCGCAGGAAGCGTCCGATGAAGGTGTCGGTCGGCAGGCTGACCGTACGTTTGCCACCGGTCTGGTTGTCGCGCACCCGAAGGCGCACCTGGCCCGCATCGCAGCCAAGCAGGCGGTCGTTCGAGAGCGCCACGCGGTGCGTGTAGCGGGCAAGGTAGTCGAGCACCTGGGCGGGTCCGCCGGGCGGCGGCTTGGCGTAGACCACCCAGTCGTGCGCGAGCAGCGCACGACGTCGGGCTTGCCATGCACC
Organism: uncultured Pseudomonadota bacterium; assembly: GCA_964553945.1. GTDB lineage: Bacteria > Babelota > Babeliae > Babelales > Vermiphilaceae > CAZKLV01. The sequence continues at coordinate 1,938 of CAZKLV010000015.1, read as the reverse complement.
CGGCGCAGCGCTCGGATCGTCGGCCAGCTCGCCGCTGCGGTGGGCCGCGTCGAGCCGCGTGAGGAGCTTGCCGCGAAACACCTTCGAGGCGGCCTGGACGGGAAACAGGAAGCGCGTACCGCGCGCCGGTGTGCGCCATCTGCCCTCGGCGTCGAGCCCGCCACAGGTGATCAGGGCGTGCACATGCAGGTGCATGCGCAGGTCCTGGCTCCAGGTGTGGAGCACGAGGCTGAAACCGGGCACGGCGCCCAGCCAGCGCGGGTTGGCGGCGAGCTCGAGCAAGGTGGCCGCCGCACTATCGAACAACGCACCGTAGAGCCAGCGCGGGTGCCGGATCGCCAGTGGATTGAGCGCGTGGGGCAGCGTGAACACCCAGTGTGCGTAGGGCACCGGCAGCACCTCGCGCAGGCGCGCCGCACGCCAGGCCTCCTTGGCCCGCGTCTGGCACTGCGGGCAATGGCGGTTGCGACACGAGCGCCAGACATGGCGCTCGGCGCCGCAGTTTGCGCAACGCTCGCGTACGCCGCCGAGCGCGGCGGTGCGGCAGTCGACGATGGCACGCCAGGCCCGCGCCTGGGTGGGCGACAGCGCATGGCTGCTGCGGTAGCTGCTGCCGTGCGTGCGCAGGATGCCGGCCAGCGTGGGCCGGTCCATGGCCGCTCGGCCTCAGAGCCGGCGCAGCAGATCGAGCGGGCTGTCGTGGGGGATTGAACCCGGACGCGCCAGATGCAGGTAGCGCTGCGTGGTCGACAGGTGGCCGTGGCCCAGGAGCTTCGCGAGCGTGGCAAGATCGACGCCGGCCTCCAGCAGATGGGTGGCGAAGGCGTGGCGTAGCGTGTGGATGCCGCCCGTCTTGGTGATGCCGGCCCGATCGCGGGCACGGTAGTACGCACGTTGCGCACTGCTGACGTCGAATGGCCGGGCGGCGTCGGTGGTGCGAGGGAACAGCCAGTCGCGGGGTTTGCAGATGCGCCAATAGACGCGCAGCGCTTCGAGCAGGCTCGGACTGAGCAGCGTGTAGCGATCCTTGCCACCCTTGCCCGCCACCACCCTGATGCACATGCGATCCGGCGCGCTGTCGATGTCGGCGACGCGCAGCGCGCACACCTCGGACACCCGCAGTCCGGCCGCGTAAGCCGTCATCAACAGCGTGCGCGTGCGCAGATTGGCGGCCGCCTCGAACAGGCGCGCCAGTTCCTCGCGCGAGAGGATCTCCGGCTGACGCTGCGGCGTGTGCGCGTAGGGAATCGTGATGGCCTCGGCCGTGCGGCCCAGCACGATGTCGAAGAAGAACTTCAGGGCGCACACGGCTTGGTTCACGGTGGTGTAGGCCAGGTGCCGCTCGGTGATCCGGTGCAGCAGCCAGGCCTTCACCTGTGCGGCATCGAGGCGGTCGGGACTGCAGTGGTAGTGCGCGGCCAACTGCGCCACCACCGACAGGTAGGCCTGCTGCGTGCGCCGTGCCAATCCGCGCAGCACCATCGCGTCGATCATCTGCTGACGTAAGGGGCTCATGACACTTCTCCTTGAACGCGGGGACATCCCCGGTTTCAAGGTAGGTCGTCGTCGCAGACGTCATGAAAAACGCGGTGGCGCTTGGGTTCGCGGCCACCGCGTCAGCGGTTTAGTTCAACTTTGTTTTAGGGCGACAGTTCTGCCGCATAACATCGGGATGCTGGATAAAATGTTCTGCAAACGCTTGTTTAGAATCATGAATCACGCGCAAGGGCAGATAACAAGACAGGAAAAGCAGCAGCCGGCATGGTGGGTTTCCGAGCCATTCTGGAAATAGGCGTACAGCATACCTTCCCGCAGAAGTGGCCGCTATCCGGATCGGTTGATGACCGGCCGCAAATGGCCGTTATGGATAGCTGTTCATAACAGCCATTATGCGCAGCTCCCAGTTATGAACAGTCGGTTCACGGCGATGCTGGGGAT
>CAZKLV010000014.1:0-5719 GCA_964553945.1 uncultured Pseudomonadota bacterium | reverse complement strand
TAGTTCCTGATCGTGTCCATGATGCCGCTGCCGGCGCCGCGGGTCGGGTTTTCCAATTGCGGCAGACCTTGCGCGAACGACAGCGCGGGCAGCGCAACGGTACCCAGCGCCACAGCGGCGCGTTGGGCAAAACGAGTAGAGAGGATGCGGTTTTGCATGGTCAAACCCTTCAGGTCAGGAGAGGAGGAAGAAGGTCAGCACGAGGTACATCGCGATGAAGCGGATGCAGACGCCGAGGAACTGGCGTTGGTTGAGGCGGTTCTCGGCCCATCCCACGTAGGCCGTTCGGATGGCCCAGACGCCCCAGACGAGCAGAACCGCGAACACGACGCCGACCAGAACGGTCGCCATTGCGGACGGCGCGATGCCGCTGTTGGCTTGAAATGCCGAGACCTGGGCGCCGTTCATGGTCTGCCCTGCGCAGTCGTCGGCAGCGATGGCGGGGCGGTCCGCTCGGTGCGGTACTCGCCAGCCAGTTCGGAGAGGTCGCGTGGCTGGGCGCGCGACGGTGTGAGATGGGCCTGGATGCCGGCGCGCACACGCGCCAGATCAGCCAGCAGTCGTGGGTAATCGATGTGGTAGCGCTCGCCCGGCTGGATGGGTGCGTGTGCAGCGCCATCCGCGATGGTGCGCTCCAGCGCGTCGAGCTGGCGTAGCGCGGCAACCAGCTCCTGGCGCTGTGCCGGGGATTCGGCCAAGGCAACCGGGAACTGACCCATCAGCAGGGCCGTCACGAGAAAAGTGGGCACGCCGCGATGCGCGGCGCGCAGCCAGATCGGAGCCAACATCGCGCCATTCCTGTGTGATAAGCAATGGCTTGATCGTGGAGATCAGAGGCATTTCAGGCCGCAAACAATAGGAACCTGCGGATGACCGGATTGGTGTGTCGGGAAGTCAGAGGGCCGCAGATGGGGGGTTTCATCAACATCGAGCGTCAGGTCAGCCTTGCACACAAGAAAAAAGTTGCGTTTATTTCGTTTTCGATTGTTTCGTTTTAGAATGCGGCGTCATGCACTTCAACTGACAGAGACCTCGAATGAACACCTCAGCGCACGCCCGCATGAAGCTGCCTGACGAACAGGAAGTCCAACTGGCGGCCCGGGGTCAGCGGGCTCTTGCGTCCTGTCTTTCCGGCAAGCGCAAAACAAGGCGCGTTCAGCTCTTCGATGAAGAAGACCGGGCGCATGAGATGGAACTGTCTGTCTCGACACTGCGCCTCGTGGAAGAAATTCTCAACGGACTCGCCAAAGGCGATGCAATCAGAGTGGTCTCGGTAAACGCCGAATTGACCACCCAGGAAGCTGCCGATCTCCTCAATGTGTCCAGACCTCATTTGGTGAAGCTTCTGGAGGACGGGGAGCTGCCCTTTCTTCGAACAGGCAAGCACCGACGTGTTCGTCTGGCCGATTTGCTGCAGTTCAAGGACGCGAGGGAGCAGGCCAGTGTGCAGGCCATGGATGAATTGAGCCGTCAGGCTCAGGAGCTGGGGATGGGGTACGAATGAGTTTCTATGTGATCGGCACAGTCGAATCTGCGATCAATGGCGAACAGCAGGAAAACAAGAAATGCCGATTCCAATAATCGACCTCTTTGCGGGTCCTGGAGGGCTTGGGGAGGGATTTGCCTCTCTCAAGGGCCACAAGCGGCAGCCATTCTTTGAGATCGGTCTATCCATCGAAAAGACGGAGGTTGCGCATCGAACACTGATGCTTCGAGCGGCGTTCAGGCGCCTGCGCGGCACCAAGGATGTCAGACACTACTACGACTACGTACGGGGCGAGATCGACGAAGCTGCCTTCCGCCGCATTCCTGCCGTGGCCAGCGCCTTCGAGCATGCCGCCAGGGAAGCGAGATGCCTGGAACTTGGCAAATCCGATGAGTCCAGCATCGACGATGAAATCCGGGCCGCACTGAATGGACAGGAGACCTGGGTACTCATCGGTGGCCCGCCCTGCCAAGCATATTCCCTTGCCGGACGGTCGCGGCGTGCCAACGACAAGGATTTTCACAAGGACGAGAAGCACTTTCTCTACATGGAGTACCTGCGGATCATCCAGGTTCACAAGCCGACCATCTTCGTGATGGAGAACGTCAAGGGATTGCTGTCGTCCAAGCACTCCGGAAATCCGATGTTCGAGAAGATCATTGCGGATCTCTCCTCACCCGCGGATGGACTGGAGTATGAAATTCGCTCCTTCACGAAGAGGGGAAACAGCGATTCTCTGGAGCCTGGGGACTACCTCATTCATTCCGAACGCTATGGCATACCTCAGAGCAGGCATCGAGTGATCCTCCTTGGCGTGCGCAAGGGGCAGGGCGTGCCACAGCATCAGTTGCTTGAGACCGTATCAAAGCCTGTGACTGTCAGGCAGACCATCGATGACCTGCCGAGAGTTCGGAGCCGACTGTCCAGAGGAGATTCTCTGGAGGCTTGGCGCAAGGCGGTTCAGGCGGCACCTGCCTACGTCAAGGGATGGAGAACCGAGAACGAGTCCGCCATGACCGAATCGATGCGGACCTTTGCCGCCGCAGCCACCAGTACCAGTACCGGAGGAGCCTTCATCCCGCGAGAGTACCGAAGGCCCAAGAAGCCGACCGAGCTGCAGCAGTGGCTGCATGATCGAAGCTTGGGTGGCATATGCCAACATGAGGCGCGCGCGCACATGGCCTCCGATCTCGCCAGATATCTTTTCGCGGCGACCTTTGCACATTCGCAGGGGTATTCCCCTCGGCTGGATGTCTTTCCTCCCAAGCTGTTGCCCGATCACCTCAACGTGCAATTCTGGAGCGAGGCCGAGGCCATTCCGTTCAAGGATCGGTTCCGCGTGCAGTGCAGAAACGAGCCGGCCACGACGGTTGTGGCGCACATTGCCAAGGATGGCCACTACTACATCCATTACGATCCTTCGCAGTGCAGAAGCCTCACCGTCAGGGAGGCTGCGCGCCTGCAGACGTTTCCCGACAACTATTTCTTCGCGGGCAACCGTACCGAGCAATACACCCAGGTCGGAAATGCCGTTCCTCCGCTGCTCGCGTACAAGTTGGCGGGGATCGTGCGCAGCCTGCTGAATGAAATGAACAGGAAGAAACGCAGGCAGGTCAATGACTGCATGAACAAAAAACCGATGGAAAGCCCAAGGCGCAGCGTTTCCGAGCAGGTTCAGGTCTCGTTGCTTGCCGAGGCCGACTGACCGACCACCAGAGCTTCCTCATTGCCATGCAGCCACTCCTCAACCAATCGCGCAGTGTCCTCGACCGAGTGTTTCAACGCGCACTCCCAAACGGTGGCCACACGCCAGCCAAGAGTCCGGAGTGCCTCCATGTGTCGCCTGTCGCGATCGACATTGCCCAGGAATTTCCGTTGCCAGAACTCTTCGTTGGTCCGAGGGGTGGTGGTATAGCGGCAACCTTCGTGCCGATGCCAGAAGCAGCCATGGACGAACACCACCGCTCTGTGCTTCGGGAACACAAGATCCGGAGAGCCGGGCAGCTTTCTGACATGAAGTCGATAGCGAAATCCCCTGGCGAAAAGAAGCGATCGAAGGGTCCGCTCCGGCCAGGTATCCTTTCCGCGAATGCTCGACATCATGCGGCTGCGCTGAGGGGTGGTCGGGACGCGCATGACCTTGGGGACATCCAGCCTGGATATTTTCAGCTACCGCCGCTTCACACATCTGTCAGTCAATCCGACAGAAGGGACATAACCTTTGGAAGGTTAGCATGAAGTTGATTCGCGAGAGATCACGAGGGAGGGATTCTGATGGCAAGGGAGCATAGGCATCCACCAAGCGCGGCCTGCCTCTCGGCGTCGATGAGGGATCTCGGGTACTCGCTCGAAACGGCCATCGCGGACTTGATCGACAACAGCATTTCTGCCGGGGCAGACAGGATCGACATCATCTGCGATGTGTCTGGTGAGCTTCCTCTGGTCGTCATTCTCGACAACGGCAAGGGAATGACGGAGGGAGAGTTGCTGGCGGCGATGCGCCACGGAACCGATAGCCCCAGACGGCACCGTTCACCAAGGGATCTCGGACGCTTTGGTCTTGGGCTGAAGACGGCGTCGTTCTCGCAGTGTCGCTCCCTGACAGTGGTCAGCACGAGTGACGCTTCCATCTGTGGTGCCGAGTGGAACCTGGGTCGCATCGATGCAGCAGACGATTGGATCCTGAGCATCCTTGATGAGGCCGACATCCAGGCGCTGCCCTATGTCGAACGCCTCGGAAGGCACGGCACAGCAGTCCTCTGGCGAGAACTCGATCGCATGCTCGAAGACGAAGCCGGGAATCGGCGGCAGGAAATCGTGAACGAGAAGCTTGAGGTGGTGGGGCGACATCTCTCCCTCGTCTTCCATCGCTTCCTTTCGGGCGAGGTCAAGGGGCATCCCAGAATCACGCTTACCATCAATGGTCACCCCATTGCCGCATTCGATCCTTTTTGCAGAAAGAATCCGGCCACTCAAGTGCTTCCGGAGGAAATCGTCCGCATCGGCGATGCGGAAGTGCGCCTGCAGCCCTATGTGCTGCCACACCACAGCCGTCTTTCCGCGTCCGAGTACGACTACTACCAGGATCGCAGCGACTTTATTTCCAACCAAGGAGGCTATGTCTACCGGAACGGGCGGCTGATGGCGTGGGGAGATTGGTTTCGGCTGGTGCCGAAGGGTGAGGCCACCAAGCTGGCGCGGGTGCAGATCGACTTCCCCAACAGTCTGGACGAAGCCTGGACCATCGACATCAAGAAGTCGCGCGCGCGCCCACCCCTTGCGGTACGTGAGCGCCTGCGCCAGATCATCGCCAAGATCACCAGCCGCAGCGTGACGGTGCATCGGGGGCGCGGACAGAAGCTGTTTCAGGAAACTCAGGCACCGTTCTGGGAGCGCTATGCCGATCATGATGGCATCCGGTTCGCTATCAACGACCAGCACCCGATCATCGCCTCACTGGCAGAAAGACTCTCGTCAGAGGATGCAGACCTGCTGCGCATGCTGCTTGATTCGGTTGCTGCCTCACTGCCGGTCGAGATGATCTATTCCGACTACTCGACCCATCCACGTCAGATCAGGCAAAAGGTTGCTATCGCAGATGAAGCAATGCTGCCGATACTGAAAAGTCTCTGGAATGGCCTTTATGGTTCAGGAATCGGTGATGCAGAAGATTTTTTGATGGTTATCCGATCAACAAAAATCTTTGATGGGCAGGAGAGCATGATAGAAGAATTCGTGAGGGGGAGTTTTCAATGACCAAAGAGCGGAATTTCATAAATTCTGTGATTTCGTTTCTTGCCAATGCACCTGAAACACCGTCCCGTGAACAAGTGGAGGAAACTGTGCGAGCTTTGACGCACATTCCACCAGGCTATGACGGGGATCTTCAGAATGTCATTACCGAGGTGATGATTTCGATAGACACTCGCATGGGCGCAGGCATTTCATTGGTCGATGTCAATGCGAAGCATGACGATCAATGGGTTCACAAGCGCGAGGACGTCGCTTGGATCTATGCCAGTGCATACGAGGAATTCCTTCGCAACGAGGGCTGGCCTCCACAGATGGTCCAGTCACTGAGCGATGTGACCACCCGCATTCTTGGTCATCTTCAGGACCCACTGAGTGAAGGCACGAGCTGGAACCGCCGTGGTCTGGTCATCGGCCATGTGCAGTCGGGGAAGACGGCCAACTACACGGGCCTGATAGCACGTGCAGCCGATGCGGGCTACA
>CAZKLV010000013.1:0-5766 GCA_964553945.1 uncultured Pseudomonadota bacterium | reverse complement strand
AAGAAGGTCCCAAGGGTTTGGCTGTTCGCCAATTAAAGCGGTACGTGATCTGGGTTCAGACCGTCGTAAGACAGGTCGGTCCTTATCCTCTGTGGGCGCAAGATATTTGAGGAGGGTTGTCCCTAGTACGAGAGGACCGGGATGAGTAAACCGCTGGTGTTCCAGTTGTTCCCCAAGAGCAACGCTGGGTAGCCAAGTTTATAAGAGATAACCGCTGAAAGCATCTAAGCGGGAAACTTGCTCCAAGATTAGATATCTCGAGCGTAAGCTCATAAGATCCCTCGAAGACTACGAGGTTGATAGGCTGGGTGTGTAAGCGCAGTAATGCGTTCAGCTAACCAGTACTAATAGATCGAACGTTTTAGTCACAAATAACTAAAAAATTACATTACATCTTGAAATGCTAATTTACTTACTCTGCAGATATTTCGATCACAGATGCAAATTTGAACTGTGTTCTAAAAAATTTCTGGTGCGTATAGTTGCGGGGAAACACCCGTTCCCATTCCGAATACGGAAGTAAAGTCCGCAACGTCGATGATACTTGGCTGGCGACGGCCCGGGAAAGTAGATAGTGCCAGATTAAATAAAAAACCTCGAAGGAAACTTCGGGGTTTTTTTATGGTCTTTTTTGTGTGAATACCGTAAATAAGTTTCTTATTGGGGAAATTTATGAATTTTTTTTTCTTTATGATTATCTTTTCTTCTCTTTTTATATCAAACATTCCTCTAAAAGCAGATATTAATCAATCATTTTTTAAAAGTGAGCGCGGTGATAAGGCATATGAAATTATCGAGCCACGAACGATTTTGATTTATCGCAAACCACCACAGTGGGATGAGTATTTAGTTTGTGGTACCATGCTTGCCTTATCAGGAGGTTTATCATATTTAACGTATCGCTTTTTCATGGCTCCAAATCAAGAAAATGAAGCTCATTATTTTAATGGAATGCTTTATCGTCAACCTCGTAGAAATGATTCTCATAAGTATATGAGTCTTCTGGGAACTTCTGTAGTATTTATTGGTGGAGCTTACATGGGTTGGAGCATTCATGATCGTAGAAAGAAGCTTGATTCGCCTTTAATTATTTTAGATGCTCAGGGGATCTGGTACGAGTCAAGTGGGTTCGTAACGTGGGAGAGTATTGAAGGGTATAACCATATCAGAGTATACGATAATGCTTCGGTAATTGATGAATATATTGAGTTTGAAAAAAAGGATGGATCTAAATTTAAGATCAAATTATTTTCTCGATTTGATTCTGTAATTGCTATTTCAAAATATAAATTTTGTGAATTTGTCGATCAATTAATGCGCGAGGCAAAAGGAAGAGAGTTAAAATGAATGTACGATTAGTTCTAATGCTTTTATTTTTATGTTGGCATGCACTTCCTTGCCAATATTTTCTCTCCTCATCTATTCCACTCGCGCGGGTATATCCGAATCTCATTGGAAAAATTCCACATCTTTCATTTGGAGCTTTCCCGACTCCGGTTCAAAAATTAGAATATTGTTCTCATGAACTTGGACTCAATCATCTCTATATCAAACGAGATGATCTCTCCGGAGCGCTTTGCGCTGATGGAACTCATTTTTATGGTGGTAATAAAGTTAGAAAATTGGAATTTTTGCTTGCTGATGCACTTAATTTAGACGCAAAAACAGTTCTTACTTTTGGTGCTGCCGGTTCAAATCATGTTGTTGCAACTGCAACGTATGCGCAGTTCCTTGGTCTCAATTGCATTGCAATGCTCAAACCGCAACCAAATGCGCCGGGAGTGCAACGTAATTTATTGCTCATGGGCGCTGCAGGTGCGCAGATTTATTATACATCTGCAGATGATCGACCTCGTTTGACGGAGCATGTGATTTCTCTGCATCAACAAGAATTTAACCAAACTCCTTATCAAATTCCGACCGGTGGATCATCCGCGCTTGGAGTTTTAGGGTTTGTCAATGCTGTGTTTGAATTGAAGGAACAAATTGAAAACGGGGAATTGCCCCTACCGAATGTGATTTATGTAACGGCCGGTAGTTGCGGTACCATTGCGGGACTCTTGCTCGGATTGCGTGCTGCAGAACTGCCAATTAAACTGGTAGGCGTTGTGATTGATCATGTTGAATCTCAAGAAAGATTTGCCGAGCATATTTTGAAATTGAGCAATGAAGCGAATCAATTACTGCACGATATTGATCAGACATTTTCATTATTCGATGATTTGCACAATAATCTTTTACTTGCTTTTGATGCATGCGGTGAAGGTTATGGGATAGCATCCAGCGATTCAATCGAAGCGGCAGAACTTATTGCACATGATGGAATTACTCTTGATCAAACATATACTGCCAAAACATTCAGTACCCTTATTTGCGATGCGCATGCGAAGCGCCTTGATTCAAGTTCTATTGTTCTTTTTTGGGATAGCTATTGTGGTGATGTGATCGGTTCTTTATACTCTGGTTATGATTATCATAATTTACCACCGGATGTATGGAGATATTTTGAATATGATCATTAAAAAATCGCTTTTCATTTTGCTACTTAGCTCGATATTTTCACTCGAATCACATCAGCTTGTTGATGTGCAAAAAATCAACCCTAATATTCGCATTTCTTTGATGTATGCAACGTCAAATAATTTTACAAAAAAAGTCATCTATAAAAAATGCGCTCGTGCATTTTTACTAGATCATGTAGCCCTCGCATTAAGCAATGTTCAAAAAGAACTGGAGTTACAAGGTATTGGATTATTAATCTGGGATGCCTATCGTCCGCTTCAGGGTCAGCAAGCATTGTGGGATGCATGTCCCGATGAACGATTTGTTTATCCACCTGCCAAAGGAGGTAAGCATACACGTGGGACAACCGTTGATCTGACTTTAGTAAACTTAAAAACTGGTAAGCTCCTAGAGATGCCGACCGATTTTGATAGTTTTACGCCGCAAGCGGCAAAAGATTACCCGAATGTTTCTTCTGCAGCACTCAAAAACCGAACTTTACTGCAAACTGTTATGCAAAAATACGGATTCTTGCCAATTGCTAATGAATGGTGGCATTTTGACTACCATGATTGGAAGATTCATCCGCCACTTGCGATTGATTTTGATGAACTGGGTTCTTCATAATATTCTTTGCGATATGCCAAAGAATAAAAAAAGGGGAGCTATCTTTTAAGAGGAGATCATAATGAAGCAGCTTCTAGGAGCACTCTGTTTAATCCATTGTTTGAGCAGCGCGATGCAGGATCAATCAAATCAAATTGATGCGTCTGTGCAAACTATAGAACAGAAGAAACGTTTTTTAAAGAAATTATTATCCCCAGATGATATAACACGCACAGTTACCTTGGCCGCAATTAAGGGCCGTTGTAAATCTCTTAATACTTGGCCTCAAACTGAGAGTGAAATTGTGATAATCGTAAAGTACATTGATACATTTGTTCAATTCTCGATGCACCCGGCTCTTCGAATTTTGAAAAGAAGAAAATATCAAATCCAATATCAGATTCATGATTATGATGCTCTTGAGCTGAAGCAAGATCTCATTTGCATTTGTAGGCCTTTGCTCAAGAATGCACCCGGATATCAGCTTTGGCAAAAGGTTCAAGATATTTCAGCAGTAGAAGTTAATTGCGCGCGAAATAAGTTATGGAAAATATTAGAAGAGCTTGAATTTAAGGATTGAAGATTTACTCTCTCTTAATATCGGTTGAATTATTACCAACGTTTTTTGTGAGTTGATTAATGAATTCAATGCGCGAGCTCTTTTTATTTGAGTTTTTTCAGGGGAAATATTTTTCATAATTTAGAGTCTGGGTATAGTTGCTTCTTGATTTGGCAATAAGAAAATTGTTTGTTAGTATTGGTCGAAAGAGAGTGGTTTATGAAGGGTGGTAAAGATGAAGTTACGTTTAGTTTATTCTTTTCTTTCATTGTTCTTGGTTCAAAATGCACTTCAGGCATATTCGGCTGATCCAGTTCCCCAATCGCAATTATTTGATTATTCTGCTGCCATTATTGGTTTTTCCAACGAAATAATAGCAACCCAAGAACAGCTTGATTTGATAAATGCTCAGCTTGCAATGTTACAGAGTATTGCTGGATATGGTGAGGTTGTAACTCCGGCCATTAATTCTTTAATGAGCCAACAAGTGGCCCTTTTTGCTGCAATTACGGATTTGCAATCGGTACTTAACGAAATGACCAATATTATGAATCTAGATACGGAAACACAAGCACAACTATATTATTTTTACACTGTTTTGAGATGTTCATATATAGAGTTTATGTTACGGATGCCATTTAATTATCAATCAGCCCTTGCGGATCCAACTATTCTAGTGCTTTTGACAGATTCAACAAATTCATCTGATGCAAAAAAAATTGTGGCGGAACTTATTTATCAAAATTATCCTGTTTCCCTTGCTCATATTCATAGTCTGGCTCGATTATATAGCTATATCCTGTGATATCAGGAGTCTATGATTCTTGCATAAATTATTATCATTATCATTATTTTAGGATTTAAAAAAAGGAGTTCTTTAATGAAGCAATATGCAAAAGAGAGTTTGCTACTGTTTTTATTCATATTTTTTTTCTTGCCCAGCACATTAATACTTTCTAATCACGAAAGTGAAGAGCTTTTCTCACAAAGCGATATTGAGTTGGCTTTCAATAATCCTGAGATTGAATTGGTGTATGTTCCAGGTGAAGTGCGGCATATAATTGCGGCAATTGATCAGATGCAGATATCCCCTTCTTTTGCTGCTTTTGGTGGGTTAGTTGTTGATGGTTATGCGGTTTTTCCCAAGCAGATGATCGAATTCGTTGTTGAGAAATCAATCGAAGCATTAAGAGCAACTGATGTGTATGATTTGTGTTTGCAAAATGAGATGCTCGGATACCTCTCTGAGTATTACCAGGCATTACAAGATCAAGAATTTATTGTTGATCTTCAAGAATATGAAGAAGGAATTGATCGCGCTTCAGGCAACAAAACATTTAGTAATGTATCGGTTAAAAATCTTTTAAGTACCCGTAAATTGCGTGTGTGTGAAGATGTGGTTGTGAAGGAGAGTTTTACGACAAAGAACGCGACTGTTACCGGTAGACTAGTAGTCCAGAATGAGATAGTTAACTCTTTGTTTGTTACTGGAGATGAAACAGTAAATGGATCGCTCATAGTAGATGGTTGTATTACGAGCCCATGTTTAGTAATTACAGGGACTGAGAACATTTCTAATTTAGTAGTAACTGGGACTCTCGCTGCCAATTATGAGTCAGTGAACAATCTTGTGGCAATCAACCAGGTTGTAAACAATTTATCGGTGGTTGATGAGACGGCTACAAATTTAGTAGTTACTAATATTCTCACGGTAGATGGTTGTATTGATTCTCCTTGCTTGGATATTACCGGTACTGCAACAATCAATACACTTGATGTTATCGGTACGGCAACTATAAATACTCTGGTTATTACTGGCACTGTTATTATTGATGGTTGTGTGGGGGCTTCGTGTTTGGATATAACTGGGACGGCCACAATCAATACACTTGATGTTACAAATAATGAAACGGTTGGTGGCAATCTCACCGTGATCGGTTGTGTGGATGCTTCATGTTTGGGTATCTCTGGTACAGCAACAATCAATACACTTAATGTTACAAATAATGAAACGGTCGGTGGCAATCTCACCGTGACCGGTTGTATTGATGCTTCATGTTTGGATATCACAGGTACAGCAACAATCAATACACTTGATG
>CAZKLV010000012.1:0-7079 GCA_964553945.1 uncultured Pseudomonadota bacterium | reverse complement strand
GCGCGCAGCAGCTCTGCCTGGGTGGGTTGGATCAGGCGCACACCTACGCGGGACGCCACATCCTGCGTGATCGACTCGGCCAACAACCGCAGCTTGAGCACGCAGCTGGCCGGATCGAAAGGATAGAGCCGCTCCGCGGTTGCCCCAAGATCAGCGAGCAACGGGCTGTGCTCAGTTAGAAATCCGAAATTGCTTAATCCTTGCGCGATGTCTCTTGCCATTGACCTCTTGCCCCTTAAGTCCTTGCAAGTTCGTTCGCCTTGCGGTGTTTGGTGGACTTAACCTTTCACAACACTCTTATGCGCGCTTGCGGCGTCCGCCGCCCATTCACCTCCATTGCCGCGCTATCTGCAGTACTCGAGCACCATAAACTCGACCATAGATGCCAAGCTGCGCCGCTCCTGCTCGGCGGCGGCGACCAGCGCAGCCTTCACATCCGGTGGGACTCTAACGCTAACAACCTCTGTCTTCGTGACGGCCACGATCTACTCCTGTGTGAAAAACGCTAGCGTTTTGCTAAGCGTATCAGGAGTCGTTTTTCCAGCCAACAAGTCTTCGGCATATTGGCGCGCTCTGCGCAGAGAATCATGGCGCACGCAGGTGTGTTAGGGCGCCAACTGAACATGCTTGCCGGCCGTACGCATGTCGATCAATCCATCAGCCTCGCTTGCGCTCACACTCCTCGACGAGCGGAAGGATTTGGCCTCCAGTCCAAGCATGTCCGAAATTCTGTGTAAACCGGTCGTTACTACCTCGCATGCTGACAGGCTGCTTTGGCCGACAACCTGCCGGCGGCACCGTCGACGGGCAATCCGCGCGGATAAGGGGCATCGGTTAGCCGTCCGCCCTGCCCCCGAACTCACGCCCGTGCGCACATCCGCGCCTGATTCCGCCCATTCTGCTTCGCCTCGTACATGACTTCGTCGGCATGTTTGAGCAGCTCGAGTTCGCGTTCGCCGTGATCGGGGTACATGCGGTGCCGATGCTTGCCGAGATCGCTATGGAATGCCCCTTGATCTCGAACGGCGTGCTGATGGCGTCGCCAATCTTTCTCGCCTCGGCCAAGGTGTCGGCTTCGCGCAGGCGGCGAGGCAGCCGGGTGGCGACCTGCTGCAGCAGGAGATCGCCGGTGTCGTGGCCCAGGTTGTCGTTGACCGGTTTGACGTCATCCAAATGGAACATCACCGCCAGGCACTGGCCGTCGCGCCTGGCACTCACCAGCGCCTGCGCGAGGCGGTCGGAGAGAAGCGCGCGGTTGCGCAAGTCCGTCAGCGGATTGTTCCGGGCGAGGTGGCGGATCTGCGCGCCAGAAGGCTGGCAATCAGAACAAACCGGAGTCGGCGCAAAAGGAAGTGGGAAGACATGGGGACACGCCTACTTTTCCCCATGGCCGACGATGGCGCCGTTCGTCGAGCCCTGATCCCGCGCAGATCCGGCGGGCAAGGCCATGCGCGGGATCGACTCCCCGTACAGCTCAGTCGGGGATTTCGCTCGTGTCCCGGACGACGACCGCAAAGAGGTCGCCCAGCGCGGCCAGCGCCGCAGCCTGCAACCCGTCTGCGCCCACCATACCACCATCCGGCGCGGGCAGCGCGCGCGTGGCCGTGGCCGCAGCGGGCACGGTAACCGCATAGCCAAGGTTGAAGGCGCCGCGCGCGGTGGAATTGATGCACATGTGGGTCATGAAGCCCACCACCACCAGGCTCCTGACTCCCTTGGCCTTCAGCTGCGCATCCAGGTCGGTGCCAATGAAGGAATTGGGATAGTTCTTGATCACCACCGGCTCGCCGGCCTGCGGTGCAACCTTGTCGGCGATGGCGCCGATCTCGGCGCGCACGTCGTAAGGCGAACCGGGACCCGAGTCATGCTGGATGTGGATCACCGGGGTCTTCAGCGCCCGCGCCCGTGCCAGCAGGCGGGCGCACTCGTCCAGCGCAGGCTCGACGCCGACGAGCTGCATCACGCCGCCCCGGTAGGTGTTCTGGGCATCGACGATGACGAGAGCCGATTCGGACAGGCGCGCCGGTGCAGCAGGCAGGCCGGCGATCTGGCGCAGGGTGGTGGAGGCAGTGCTCATCGGGGGTCTCCTGTGCGTGGGGAAGCGATGTCCGCAGGATAGGGCTGACGAACGCCTGCGTGAATTAACATTCCGGCCGGACCCCCATGCAAATTTGCAGGCCCGAGGAGAATACGTGAACTGGGATGACCTGCGTTTCATCGTGACCCTGGAGCGGGAAGGCACCATGGCCATGGCTGGACGCCGGCTCGGGGTGGACCAGACGACGGTCGCCCGCCGCCTGCGCGCCCTCGAAGGGAACCTGGGCGCGCCACTTCTCGAGCGCAACGACGGCCGCTGGCGGCCCACGCCCTTTGGCCAGCGGGTGCTGGAGCGTGCAGCCCGAATCGAAGAGGACGTGGCCGGCGTGCTGCGACTGGCCGACGCTGACAGCACCCAGGTAAGCGGCCTCGTGCGGATCACCACGGTGAGCGCGATCATCAGCGAATGGCTGCAACCACGACTGCCGGACCTGTATCAGCGCTACCCGGACCTTTGCGTGGATCTGATCGCGAGCAACGACAATCTGAACGTCGCGCGCCGTGAAGCCGATATCGCCATCCGGCTGGCCCGCCCGAAGACTGGAGGCTTCCTGATCCGCAAGCTCGCCGACGTCGGCTTCGCCTGTTATGGCCCGGCGCGGAGCAGGCCGCAAGTGCGGCCCGGCGATTGGGTCGCTTACAACGAGGAGCTCGCGCATACCCCCGAAATGCATCATCTGCAGTACGTGCTCGGTGACGGACGCATTCGGCTGCGCTCGAGCAATCCGCCTATCCTCGCCCGCGCCATCGCCGACGGCATCGGCCACGGCGTACTGCCCTGCTTCATTGCCGATCCGGATCCAGCGCTCATCCGCCTCTTTGGGCCCGAACCGGTGCTGAACCGCGAACTGTGGATGGTCATCCATCCCGATGCTCGCGCCCAGCCCCGCGTGGCCTCGACTGCGGACTGGCTGGTCGAGCATTTCCGCGCGGACGCCGCACGCTTCGCCGGATCGTGAGCACGCAAGGCATCACGGTCTTGTCGAGCCCTGCTTGCTTGACGATCCTTGCGACCTCTTCACCAAACCTGCTGCCTGCGGGGCGAACCTCGCTACCGCGGCCTTCTTGCGCTCCCTAACATGGCATCGACCGCGACTCTGCAGGGCGCGGCGATAACCAGCAGGAGACACATGATGACCGCACAAAAGCTCACTTCCCTTGATTCGCAGCCGGCTGACCTTTGGCGCTGGACGGCTACGGCCCTTGCCCATGGCATTCGCACGCGCGCGATCTCTTCGCGCGAAGCGACACTTGCGTGCCTCAACCGCATCGAGGAGGTGAACGGACACATCAATGCGCTGGTCGAAGTTTCACCGGATGAAGCGCTCGCCGCCGCGGACGAGGCCGACCGCGCCGTATCACGCGGCGCCGTCCTCGGCGAGCTGCACGGAGTGCCCGTCTCCATCAAGGTGAACAGCGACCAGCGCGGACATGCGACGACAAACGGCGTTGCAGCCTTCAAGGACATGATCGCGACCGAAGACAGTCCGCATGTCGCCAATCTGCGCAAGGCCGGCGCGGTGTTCGTGGGACGCAGCAACACCCCCGCGTTCTCGTACCGCTGGTTCACGACCAACGACCTTCACGGCCGCACGCTCAACCCCTGGGACGAAACACGCACGCCGGGCGGCTCCAGCGGCGGCGCTGCCGCCGCCGCTGCCACCGGCATGGTGCCGATTGCACACGGCAACGACATCGGCGGTTCGATACGCCAGCCTGCGTACTGCTGCGGCGTGACGGGACTGCGGCCCACCGTGGGCCGGATCCCGACTTGGTATGGACCCACCGACATGGACCAGGCTCTGTCGGTGCAGACAATGCTCACGCAAGGACCGCTTGCACGTTGCGTGGCCGACCTGCGCCTGGCCTTGGCGGCGATGAGTCCTTTCGACCCGCGGGATGCGCTGCACGCTCCAGCCCCGTTGGAAGGCGCGCCCCTCAACCACCCGATCCGTGTCGGACTGCTACGCGCTGCCGCCGGCACCAGCCCCACGCCCGCGGTAAATGCGGCACTGGATCAGGCCGCAGAATGGCTGCGCGATGCGGGTCATATCGTCGAAGAAGTCGAGGATCCGGCCTTCGGCGAGGCTTACCGGCTCTGGTATCTGCTGGCCATGGAAGAATTCCGCCAGATCATGCCGCTGGTCGAGCAGATCGGCGACGAAGGAATGAAGAAGGCCGCGGCCCACTACTACGCGGTCGCGCGCGACTGGTGGGGTGAAAAACCCGGCTTGGCCGACTACATGAACGGCTATGCGCGCCGAGGCACACTGATCGTGCGTCTGCAGCGCTTCCTGCAGGATTACCCCCTGCTCCTGCTGCCCGCATCGGCGGAGCAGGCCTTCATTCAGGATGCCGACATCGCCAGCGTCGAAAGCATGCGTCGTGTGATGGCGGCCAACTGGTCGATGATGGCCATCCCGATGCTCGGTTTTCCTGCTCTGGCCGTGCCGACAGGCGTCGCCAATGGCCTGCCCGTCGGCGTGCAGTTGCTCGGACAGCGCTTCCGGGAGGACACGCTGCTCGACGCGGGCGAGATCATCGAGGCACGCGCCGGGGTACTGACTCCGATCGATCCTCGCGTGAAGCGCTGAGAACTGTCCGGCGCTTACCGTCCAATCTGATTTCGGTAAGCGCTGGGCGCACAGCCGGCGTGTCGCCGAAATGCGCGCGTGAACTGGCTCGGATGCGTGAAGCCGAGCCGGCTCCCGATCTCGTTTACCGGCAGGTCGGTCGTGCCCAGCAAATCCTTTGCGCGCTGGAACCGTAACTCGTCGTAGTAGCGATACGGAGAGCGTCCGACCGAATTACGGAACAGACGGCTGAAATGGTATGGGCTCAGGCCAGCCTCCTTTGCCAGCATTTCTATCGACAACGCTGGAGTGGGCAATTCGTGGATGGCTGCGAGCACACGCCTGAGCGTGACTCGATCTAGCTTGGGCTGCGCCCGCCCCCGAGCCACAGCCGCACTGCGGAAGCGTCGAGCAAGCGCATGCAGCACGGCAACACGGCAACTGCTCCCGAGCAAGGGACTCGGGCCAACCAGCATCACTTCCTGCCAGAGCCGCGTCACGAGTTCGTGGATCAGCGCCTCGTCGAAGCCTCGGCCAGCAAGCTCCCAGAGACAACGGCCCGGCTCGGGAACATCGAACTGCCGTAGCAGATCGTCGGCATCTTTCTGAGAGAAAGCCAGAAAAACGCACTGCGACTCGTCATCGAGCAACCAGCGCGCGTCTGCGTCCGCCGGCACGACATAAACGGCCGCAGGCGACGCGCAGAAGTGCTCACGCCAACCAAACCCCAGGTCGAACTTCACCGAGGTCGACGCGATATTCTGCTGCGCAACCACGAGCAGGTCTGAAGACGCTCCCCGCTCGAACAAATGGGCCGGCGCACGGTGCATGGCGAGGTCGACGCCGCCCGTCGCAGCAGGCCCGGCGAGCACATCGCCGACGATGCTTTGCTGGCGTCCAAGGAGCTCAAGAAAACTCAGAGCACTTTCCATGTCGGAGTGTAGAAACCGATAGTTTGAACGAATGATCAGTCATCCGAACCCTCGAGGACGGACCACGGTTCGGCCAGCACACCGCCGTCATACCTCGGGCGTGAAGCTCATCACCAGCACTTCGTGACCCTCCGAGGTTTTCATCCGGGCGCGAAGGCCGATGATGAACTGGTACGTTCCCTGCTTCGGGATCCGCTGTTCGACTTCGGCGAAGCCCTGATCCGGCTGAAACTTCTCGCGGAATTCGGCAAGCTTGTCGGCCTCGGCGATGACCATGGCGGCGTAGTACCTGTTCGTTCTGAGTGTCTGACTCATGCGCTGAGTTCGCTCGATGACGGCCGGCCCGCGGGCTGATGCCTGGCCGGAAGGGGCCATCACATTAACACCCTTGGCGGCACTCCCGATCCCGCTGAAAAACCGGGGCGTGCAATACGAGCCGCGCATCGAGCTCGCCGGTCTTGACGAGGATGATCTCCTGCCCGGCCTGCGCCTGCTCCGGCAGGCGAGAAAACAGGCTGCTGCGCCGAATCGATCGGGCTGATGCATCCTCAGAGTGTCCGGATCACACCGCCGTCGCCAGGTCGCTGCCACGGCAGCCTGAGCACCAGCGCGTCGAACTGCGCCCGGGTGAGTGCGACACCGCCCTGGCCCTCGGTCCAGTGAAACCGGCCCTGGTTCAAACGCCGGCATGCGAGCCACACCCCGAAGCCGTCATGGACCAGCACCTTAAAGCGGGTGCCGCACCGGTTGCTAAAGAGATAGGCGTGATGGGGTTGTGCTGCACCGAACACGCGCACCACCTGCGCGAGCAACGTGTCCATGCCCGCGCGCATGTCCAGGAGCGCCACCGACAGCCACAGCGCCTCGATGCGGATCATGCGATCCACTCGCGCAGCCATGGACCACAGGCCTCGGCGCCCTGGAAGGGTCATTCGAGCTTGACGCGTGCGTTACCATGCTGCACCTTGAGGCGGATCACCGGCGCCTCGACGGAAGGGGTGACCTGCACCGGTACAAAGCCTGGCTCAGCGAACAAAGTGACCTCTGTGCTGCCAGGCTTGCGCCGGCTCGGCGGCGCGATGCCGCGCTCGCGCATCCAGCAATGGACCTGGTTGGCGTTCAGGCCGTTGGCCAGGGCCACGCCGGCCACCGAAACGCCGGGCCCACGGCAGGCCGAGATCACCGATTGCTTGCAGGCTTCGCTGTGCGTGAGCCGGGTTCGGCGCGGGATAACCACATCCATCGTGTCCACCATCAAAATTGATGGACACGATCTTCAATGGTCTAAGCGGCTGGGGGAAGGTGGGTTCGCCGGGTGCTTACAGACGAACGGCAGCTTCGGCCGACGACCCGCAGTTCGTGGCCGTTCCATCAATTGCAGCTCCACTCAGAAACGTGTCGCCCAGGTCGAACTCGGGGGCCCTGGATGAATGCAAACAGGGTTATCGCCGCGCAGTCAGCGCCGCCGGCGCATTCG
>CAZKLV010000011.1:0-7344 GCA_964553945.1 uncultured Pseudomonadota bacterium | reverse complement strand
TTTCAGCTTCCCAGATCAGCTCGGATGAACAACCTGATTGGCAGTTACAGCTAGTCCATTCGCCGCTGCGAAGCGGTTTATTGAGTTGACGATCCGTTCGTCAAAGTCCAGCACGAGAATGGTCGTAGGCCCATAGTCGATGATGTCCTCTGCTTTAAGATGAACCATCGAGAGAGCAACACTGTCGCCATCTCCGATAAAAATGACATGCTTCTCGTGGAACTTACGAGCCACGAGCTCAGCCTGGCAGGCGAGATCGCCCGCCTTCATGTAGATCTGGTCGTAGAGTCGTATGGACGGTGGTCGGTTGTAGACCACATCTGAAATTGCATTCATTGCCTGGCGCCAGTTCCACTCGGGCATCTACGCTCCTTATGCGGTCCTGAATGCTTCTGGGGAGTTGGAGTCTTTAGAAAGATCGTATTCGAGAATGTCGAGGGTGTCCGTCAGCGCTCCGAGTGTGAATGCACGGACAACACGCCTCTTCAATACCGCCTCCCCATTAGCAGGAGTGACAACCACCTTCTGCTTAGAGAACTCGATAGGGAGAAGGAACGCAACGGGGTGGATCAGCGGTGGGGCATTGTCGGTTGCGACAACCCGCATGGTGACGAGGAAAAAGGTCGGCCCATCCGGGTCCGGTTGGACATGGACTTGTAGCTTGCGCGTATTGGATTCACATCGATCACCTACGGTCAGAGCTTGGCCCTCTTCCAAAGCAATGCCCTTCCAGGCATCGAACTTGTTCTGGAATGGAGGGCGTAAGTTTCGCAGGCGACGGTAGAAGGTGTCAGTGGAAGGTCGGCCTTCCAGCGGGGCATGTGTCTCGTGCGATGGCGATGTCGCCTGAATAGGGAGTTCGCTTCGGTGGAGGTCGGAGGCTTCGGTTGATCCAGTGTTTCCACGCTCGGGCTCTGGTTCTCCTGTGTCAAGGAGCTCACCTTGGGTCGTCTTGGCAGTGGCTAATGCCTGAGCTGCTTCAAGAGTGGCGCGATCCGAGGCCTTTTTTGCTTCTTCGACACGCGCTGCGAGCTCGGCTTCGATCCCCCCGCCCTTGAATTTGGTCAGGTCTGGCAATCGAGTACAAAGTGCCGCAGCCACGAAGTACCAAAGCGGGTTCCCGAAATCGTGCTTAAGTACGAACGAGGTGCCCACGGCAAACATCCCAAGACCAAGTAGGATCCAGGGAAGACCTCGCGCCACGATCGAATCCCGGCTTGATTCGTTCTTGTTGGGATTGCCAGTTGATTCCAACGATAGCTCCCGAGAGCAGTCGATTTTATAAAATCATAGGTGAGGTTAAGCGGAAGATTCGATCTATTTGTAGGTGCCCAAATCGAGAGTGGGGCATTGGGCCTAACTACCATTCAGGGTTAGTTCCAGGGCCAGGCGGAGAGGTCTTGCCATTGGTCAATCAAGCATTACACTGAATGGTGTAATGAAGAAGGCCGCGATCAACCTCCCCGTATGCTCGCCCAAGGCGAGGCTGGAGGTGCGCCCGCTCCTGAGCGAGGGGAAGGCGGAGGATCTCGCGCGGATCTTCGAGGTGTTGGCCTCAGGTACGCGGCTCCGGATCCTGCATGCCCTCGTGCTCAAGGGTGACCCCTGCATGAGCGACCTGGCGGAAGCCGTGGGCATGAAGCCCCAGGCCGTCTCGAATCAGCTCCGACGACTGGTGGATTTGGGCATTCTCGACACGCGCCGCCACGGCAGCCATGTCCACTACCGCATCGTGGACCTGTGCGTGGTCAAGCTCCTCCATCACGGCCTCTGCCTTCGTGAGGAAACCCAGGCCCGCCACCATGTGGACGCGGGATGAAACGGATCGTCGCGGTCCTCTTCCTGCTGCTCATTGCCTTCTACCTGGGGGCTTCGGGCCGGGACCGTTGCGACAGCGGCCCGAAGCGCGAAGCTCCTGTCTGCCACATCCTTTGCGCGGATGGCTGCGCCACTGCGCCCTTGCCGGTGGCGCCGGTCGCGCCTGAACCCGACCCCTTGCCTCGTGAAAGGCACCCGGCGGAACGCCCGGTGAGCCTGATTAGCCTGGACCTCGCGCCGGAGAAGGACCCTCCAAAGGCCTGAAAGGACCGTTGCTCGTGAACGCAGGGCGGAGCTTGGCTCGGCTCTGCCGTCCTTCCATCCCGTTTCGAGGTCTTGATGCGCACCCTTCTCATTTGGGGGCTGCCTGGAGTCCTGCTTGCACAGGCCCCAATCGCCCCGCCGCTTTCCTACGACGCCATTCTCGCCAAGGCGAGAACCAGCCCCGGGCAATACCGGACCGATGCCATGCTCGCGGCCAACCGGCGGGCTCTCAGCGCCACTTCGGGCTTTCTGCGCGATGCGCCGACCCTCGGCTTCTCTGCGGGCCCACGGTCCAACCCCATCGCACCCACCACGACCGACCAGACCGTGGACCTGGACCTTCCTCTCTTCCTGTCCAGCGGCACACGGCAGCGATTGAAGGACGCTCTTGGCGCCGCGGATCCCGTGCTACGCGAAGCGGCTCGCGTGGAGGCCCGCTTCCAGCTCCGGAAGGCCTATCTCGATGCCTGGCTGGCCGAACGAACGCTGGCCCTTCGCGAAGCGGATCTCGACACCGTCCAGGCTTGGCTGAAGGCCGCGAACGCGCGGGTAGAGGCGGGTGCGGACCCGGCCTTCCAGGTGAGCTTGGTGGAGGGCGAGACCCTCCGTGCCCAACTCGACCGCGACGAGGCCCGCAAGAGCCGTCTCGAAGCATGGGCCGGGCTCCGGGCCCTCTCGGAGGTGCCAGAAGCACCCATCCCCCTCGAAGACCCCGGTGTGTCCACACCGCCCACCTTGGACGATCTGGAGCCCCGGTTCCAGAACAGCACGCTCCGCCAAGCGCTCCAGGATCGCCTGGAACTGGAGACCCAAGCCATCCGCCAGCAGGCGGCCCTCTCCACCAGCCGATGGAGCCTTCGCGGCAGCTATGGCAAGGAGAATGAGGACCGCATCACCAAGTTCGGCGTGGCTTACCGCTTCCCGAGGCCTGGCGAAGGCCGGGCCATCCAGCAGGAAACAGAAGCCAATGTTCAAGCGGCGCGTAGCGAGATCCAGATCGCGTTGATGGAACTGGATGCGCGGTTTACCTCCGCCCTCGAACGCGCGAAGGACCAAGCCACGCCAGCGCCTTCCGTGGACTTCGACCAGGCGCTCAAGGCCGTGAGCCTCCGTCTTAGCGAAGGGAAGGAACGGCCCTCTGAGGCATTGCCCATCCGGCGCCAGCTCCTGGAAGCCCAGCTTGCCGCCTACCGCCGCACCGAGAACGCCCATCTCCTTTACGCCGAACTCCAGGCCCTCACCGACGGGGTGAATCCGTGAACCGCATACTCTCGCTTTCATTTTTGACCCTCGTGCTCGCTTCAGGTGCGGCCTGCGGTCGGAAGGCAGCCGAGCCCGCCCAGGCCGCTGCATCGCAGCCCGGCGAACCGGCGTCGGGTGCAGGTGATCGACTCCCGTTGGAGGGCGTGCGTGGCCTCCGTTTCATCCAAGTTCCCGAAGCTCGCACGGAAGGTTCCTGGTATCCGGGGGAAGCCATCGGAGATGAATCCGCGCAAGCCATCCTCACCGCGCCCGTGAAGGGCATCGTCTCTTCCGTTGCCGTGGCGCCAGGCAGCCGCGTCAGCGCTGGCGCGCGGCTCCTTGTGATTCAGAGCCCGGAGTTGGCGAGGCTCAAAGCCGACTGGCTCTCGGCCAACGCCAAGCGCGCCTCTGCCGAAGCCGAACTCGCCCGCGAGCAGCGGCTCTTCGACGCCCAGGCGGGGTCACGACGCGAATTGGATGTGGCGCGCACCGATGCCGCCACGGCAGTTGCTGACGAGGAGGCCGCGCGACTGGCCTTACAGGCGCGTGGCGTGGCTCCGGAGGTGGCAGGCGCCACCTTGACCGTGAAAGCGCCGCAGGCCGGCTCGGTCACCTCTTACAAGATTCAGCTCGGCCAAGGCGTCGAGGCCGGACAGGAATTGGGCAGCTTCCAGGCCGCTTCAGCGGCCATTGTCCGATTGGAGCTTCCGCCCCCGGGACCAGAGGTCTGGAAGCCAGGCGCGGTGGCGGACATCCGCAGCACGGACGGCCGCCAGTGGAAGGCACGGCTTGAAGGCACACCAGCCACGCTCACCTCCGATACGAGGCGCTTGAGCTACCGCCTGCGTCTGATGGGAGGGGTCTTGCCGATCCCTGGCACGCCTGTGGAGGTGCGGGTGCCGCTTGCCACTGCCGTGGTTCTGCCTCAGGACGCCATGCAGCAGGTAGAGGGCGTCTGGGGGGTGTTCGTGAAGGACGGAGAGGAGGCCGTGTTCCGCCCGGTCCGGCGCGGCTCCGAATTGGGCAGCGAGGTACTGGTGCTGGATGGCCTCAAGCCGGGAGAAACGGTGGTGGGAGAAGGCGCGTACTTGCTGAAGTCGCTCCAGATCAAGCGCAAGAGCGGGGAGGCGGACAATGACTGATCCCAATCTCCCGAACGACCCGGAAGTTCCGCTCGACCCGGCGATGAAGCATGACCCCTATGCGGTCTACACGCCTCAGCACCGTTCACTCATTCGCCGATGGTTCGACTGGCTCCTCCCCCGGAAGGGATGGGTCTTCGGGCTGGCGATCCTGTGGGGCGTCGCGAGCCTCGCGACCTTCCTCAGTCTCAAGCGGGATCTCTTCCCGGACCTGACGCTACCCAGCCTGTCCCTGCTCATCCAAAGCCCCGGACGGTCAGCTTCGGAACTGGAGCTCACGGTTGCCCAGCCAGTGGAGCAGGCCGTGGGTGGGCTGCCAGGCGTGAAACGCGTTGTGTCCACGGTGCAGCCTGAGGTCGTCCAGGTGGTCATCGCATTCAACGGCGACACCGACCCATGGCAGGCGCGCCAGCTTGTGGCGGAGCGCCTTTCTTCGGTCCTCGCCGATTTTCCCGCCGGCACCCAGCCGCCGTTGATGTCCAGCGCCTCTGGGCGGCTCCAGGAGATCCAAGAGATCGTCTTGGAGGGTCCTTCTGTGGACCCGATGAAGCTCCGTGACTACACCGAGAAGGTGCTGGTTCCGCGGCTCCAGGCTGTCGCGGGCGTCGCCCGCGTGGAGCGCCTCGGCGGCGAGGAGCGGCAGCTCCAGGTGACGGTGAGTCCTGACCGGATGCGGCTCCAGGGCGTGAGTCTCGACCAGGTGGTGGAGGCGATGAAAGGCAGCGCCCTCGACACTGCGGCCGGCGTCATGGAGATCCGCGACAAAGGCTGGTTCATGTCGGCGGGCACACAGGCCGCCTCGCCTGAGGCCGTCCGGCGCCTGCCGCTCCAGACCGCGCACGGCACCATCCAATTGGGCGACATTGCCGATGTCCGAGAGGGCCCAGGCTTCCGGCGTGGTCTGGCCCGCCACCAGGGGCACGAGGATGTGAGCCTCCGTGTGGTGAAGCAACCGACCGCGGACACGCTCGTCACCACGCAGGGCGTTCGGCAGGCGCTGGACGAGCTGCGCAAGGGCTTGCCCTCGGGGACGGAGCTGACGCTCATGTACGACCAGGGCAACCTCGTCACCCACGCTCTGCGTGGCGTGACGGTGGCGCTGCTGCTCGGCGGGTTCTTCGTGGCGCTGGTGCTCATCCTTCTGCTGGGGAGCCTGCGTGGAGCCCTCCTCGTCATCGTGATTTTGCCCCTCGCCACTTTCGGCGCCGCGATTCCGCTCAAGGCCGCCGGGCTCGGCCTGAACGCCATGACCCTGGGCGGCCTCGCCATCTCGGTGGGCCTGCTCGTGGACGCGGCCGTCATCATGGTCGAGAACCTGGCTCACCGGCTGCACCAGCACCGAGACCACATCGAGCCCCGGCGCGTGGCCTTGACCCGGGCGGCAGCCGAGGTCGGCGTACCGATCCTCACGGCCGTGCTCGTGATCCTGGCGGTCTTCATTCCGCTGCTCGCCATCGGCGGCGTCGCTGGGCGTCTGTATGCCCCGCTCGCCGTGGCCGTGGCCTCCGCCATGACCCTCAGTCTCATCCTGAGTTTCTCCCTGGTTCCGGCACTGGTGGAACGCTTCCTGCCTCCTGGGCTCACCCTGGAAGAGCCACGCTTCGTCCAGGCCATCAAGGCCTTCTATGCCCCGAAGCTGGACTGGGCCATGCGCTACGGCGGACGAGTCCTGGCGCTCGCAGTCGGCATCACCCTTCCCAGCATCTGGATGGCACTCAGCCTGGGGAGCAACTTCCTGCCCAAGCTGGACGAGGGCGCGCTCATGCTCAGCTCCCGGCTGCCCGCGGAGACGA
Organism: uncultured Pseudomonadota bacterium; assembly: GCA_964553945.1. Classification (GTDB taxonomy): domain Bacteria; phylum Babelota; class Babeliae; order Babelales; family Vermiphilaceae; genus CAZKLV01. The sequence continues at coordinate 1,085 of CAZKLV010000011.1, read as the reverse complement.
GCTTGGAGGCCGTGGATTCGGCCAACCTCCAGATGGAGGCCCGGTTGAAGAAACTGCCGGGCGTGGCCTCCGTGTATCGCCGCACCGGCCGCGCCGAACTGACCGAGGACCCCATGCCTCACACCGCCAGCGATGTGCTCGTCGTGCTGGACGGAACCCTGGACAGCAGAAGCGTCGAAGCGGAGGTCACGAAGGCCGTGGAAGACCTTCCCTATCCGGTCGAGGTGACAACCCCGATGCAGATGCGAATCTCGGAGGGCCTCGGGGGCACGCCTGCGGATCTCCAAGTGAAGCTCTTCAATCCGGATTTGGAGGCGCTCCAGACTCAACTCCCGGAGATCCAGGAGAAGCTGAGCAAGGTCGAAGGCGTGGCCTCGGTGAGCCCCGACAGCGGCGGGCCGATGCCAAGCTGGCGCATCGTGCCAGATGACGACGCGCTCCGACGGCTCGATGTTCCGCGCCCCCTGGTCGCCGAGACGCTGGCTGCGGCGCTTCAGGGTATTTCGACCGAAGCTCGCTTCGATGGCCCACAGCGCATCGAGCGTATGGTGCGCTTCCCTAACGATGGCCGGGTAAGCCCTGAAACCCTCAAGCGGCTGCCCATCGTGTTGGAGGGGGGCCGGATCGTGGAACTGGGCCAGGTGACGCGTTTCGAGGAGACCTCGACGCCGAGCCTCATCCGCCGGGAAGCCGCCCAGCGGCGTCTCGCGCTCAACATCCGTACCACTGGGGATCTTGGAGGCACGGCGAACCGTGTGGAAGCAGCCATGGCCAGGATGCAGCTTCCCAAAGGCACCACCGTCAAGATCGGCGGCCAGATCGAACAGGCGCGAGAGACACAGAAGCGTTTGGGTGTGGCCATCGCCGCCGCGCTCACGCTGGTGGCGGTGCTGCTGTACTTGGCGCTCGGCCGCTGGCGCGAAGTGATGGTGGTGGTGACAACGCTGCCCAGTGCCTTCGCCGGGGGGCTTTTCTCGCTGTGGCTGGCAGGTGAGACCTGGAACATCAGCTCCATCGTCGGCCTCATCGGCCTCTTCGGTGTGGCGGTCCAGAACAGCCTGGTGCTCATCACCCAGACGAAGGAC
>CAZKLV010000010.1:0-8266 GCA_964553945.1 uncultured Pseudomonadota bacterium | reverse complement strand
TGTCCAGAACGATCCGACGATGAAAATCGACCCTACGGGTATGCAAGTCTTCGTGGATGGCGACCGCTCAAAGGATTACCTGGCCGCGCTACAGAAGAATGTGAGCTTCAAGGTGGGGTTGTCGGACAAGGGACAGGTGACTGCGACGGTCGAGAAGGATCAAAAGCTTTCAAAGGCTGATAAAGAACTCCTGGGAGCCATCAATGACCCCAAGCACACGGTGAATATTCATGCGGTCTCCCAGGATACAAGCGTCTTCCTTGGGAGGAGTGATGGAGCACACACGGGTTCGCACACGATTGCTTTTGATCAGGCAAGCCTATTGGACCAGCCTAAGAATGCTGGCGGTATGACCTCTGCCCAATTGGTGGGGCACGAAACCCTTGAGGGGTATTACGAGTCAAAGGGCAAAAGCCTTGAACGAGCCCACAATGCAGCGAACCAGTTCTTCCCTGGGTTCTCAAATCAGAAGGTTTTGGGAGGGCTTGGCAAGAATGGAATGGTGATAGGCCTTACCTTTACCCTTCAGATTCAGGGCACCAATATCACCGAAAAATTCAAAGGCATCCTCCTCAATCCGTTCCCGCAAGCGGATCTCGGAACGCCCAAACAGCCTGCTGGCCAGAACGCCTATCCCGTTGATGTCGAGGTGGCCCATTGAGAAGAAAGCCGATCATCTGGGCAGTATCTATCCTGTTAGGCGTTTCACTCGCTGCACAGGCTCAAGGGAAGAAATGCGTGGGGAAGCCCACGAATATCTCTGGCAATGTGGTCGCATTCGATCCGGTAATGCACGCAGCTTCGCCAGTCCAAGGTCTGTTTCATGAAGAGGACCTAATCATCGCGGCGAAGCCCCGACGGAGCGGGGAGGCTCTTAAATACTTCAAAGTCCACATCAAGACCAACCGTGGGTTTTCGTTGAGCGATGCCGCATTCTCCGGGTCGGTACTGGTCCAGTTCAAGGCCGTGAAATGCGCCACGTCCCCGGAGACAGTGCCTGTTCTCGTGCAAGACACAAAGCCTTCTGGTGGTGAAGCAGATGAGACCCTCATTCCTACGGGCAGATACGCGCTGACAGAAAAATACAGAGGCAAATTTCAGGAGGCCATCCCGATTTCGGGATCCTTCTGCTTCAAGGATTAGAGAGCGCCAATCTTTTCCTGACGGAGAGGGTTGGAGCCAGAGACACCATGCGAGACTTCGTGGCGATCATCCACAAGGACCCCGGGAGCGATTTCGGGGTCCTGTTCCCGGACTTCCCCGGCTGCATCACGGCAGGGGCGACGGTGGAGGAGGCCAAGGCGCTCGCGCAGGAGGCCCTGGAAGGCCACCTGGAGGTGTCCCTCGCACACGGCGATCCCATGCCTGAACCCATGGGGCTGGAGGCGGCCCTGGCGCATGAGCTGGCCGCCGACGCCGTTGCCTATTTCATCGTGAAGGCCTGACCGGCTTTCCCCTCCCGCGTGACCTACTTGCACGGTGCCCGTGTCCTACTTCCCCGGTAGGGCGACACACGGCAGATCGCCGATTGAGAAGCCTGGCATTAGTGGCCTTGATTCAGGCAATAAGGTCATCGCCGATGGCGTGGGCGTGACCTACTTCCCCAGTGGAGCGTGTCCTACTTGCCCGGTGCCCGTGACCTACTTACACGGTGCCTGTGTCCTACTTCCCCGGTGGTCGCGGCGCACCCTCGCCAGGGTCCTGCCAGGAGAAGCGCCTGGCATGACCCCGGCGGCGAGGGCGCCCGTGGGAGGCCCTGGCCCACCCGGTGGACCAGCAGGCACGGATCGAGCGACCCGGCGAGCCCGGCCCATCACCCCCTGCATGTGAGGGGGCGATGGGCCGGGACGGACGCAGCGAGAAGCTCATTCAGGGGAGACCCTGAAAAGGCCTGCGAAAAGCGAGAGGGCTCCAGGCCGAACCCCGCAGCAGGGGGTCAGGCGGCTTCGGCGGCCTTCCGGGGGACGCGCTGGAGGAACTTCTCGGCCCGGCCGATGGCGGTCGTCCGCCAGAGCGTCACCAGGGCGATGGGGCCCGTCAGGATGACCGCCAGGAAGCGGGCGTCCCCCCACTTCGGCGTGCCGATGCAAGCGATGCAGATGCTCGCGGCGACCACGTAGTAGATGAGCTGCTTGATCCGTTCCCGCCGGAGGCTTTCATAGGTCCACGGCCCGCGCGGGACGAAAGCCGATTCGGCCTTCGAATAGGCCACGAATTCCAGGCAGATCGCGAATTCCATCACCGTTGATAGCGTGGCCACGGTTTCGTTTTTCAGAAGGTCCAGAATTTCCTGGCCACTCGGGATGCGCTGGAGCGCCCCTCCGAAGGCCGCCTGGAATGTGGCCTGGACCTCCATCGGATGGACATGGGCATGCGGATGGTTTTTCAACCACCCGGTCAGGTTCCCGATGAGTTCGGCCACCTGTTTTTTTAGGGAGACGCGGTTCAGCCGGAGGTCCGAGGGGTGTTTTGAGGCGGCGAAAAGAGGTGCCAGAACACCGACGATTTGCAGTGCGATTTTGAGGTGTGAAAGGTCCATGAGGACTCCTTGGGTGAAGTCCCAGGCTAATCACCGGACGGTTTTCTGAAGGGGTCGGACCGGGTTCCGATTTCAATTCCGGACGATTCCGAAACGAGTCAAAAAATGAATCGGATTTGAAATCCGGGCGCAATTCCGACCCCCGTTTTGGTGCGTCCGGTACACGCGGAGAGAGCGTCCACAACCCGTTCCGCGAGGGGTCCGGAAAGGGGTCCAGAACCATTTCCGGAGGCGTCCGGGAACGGTGCGGAATTGCATTCCTGGATGATTTCGAAATCCGCGCGTGGGCGATTTCGGAATGGACCCGCGCGAAAACCAAAAAAGGAAAATGGGATGGACATAGTACCATTCGCCTTTTCACCCCTCCGGGGCGGGCGGATGGACATTATACTCGCGCGTTTCGCGGAGTCTTTTCCCCCACGGCGGCAAGCCGCTCGCAGGGGGTCTGGAAGGCGTTTTGAGGCGTGTTTGCCCCGCGCATCGGCTCTGCCGTCGTGGGGACTTCTGTCGCGGCCCAGGAGGGCGTTCTGGAGCGACTACTATGTCCATCCCTTCTACGCCGTTTTCGAGGTGTCCTGAGAGGTTTCCATAAGGCCTCTTTCCGAAACCTCGGACGGTGCTCCAGCGGGAGCGGATTCATTTCCCGAGGCGTCCGGACCCGGTACGGGAATGAATCAGGAATCCAGCGCGGAGGGTTTCTCCATGGGTCCATGGCACGGTGCGCGGCCGCCGAGGGGTGGCAGGCGCGGGGATCTCTTTTCTCTCTCCGGAGCGATTCCGGCCGCCGTTCTTTTTCTTTTCTAGCTGCTAAAAAAAGCCCCCCGCCCCCTGCCGTCGCGCAGGGGATCGGTGGGGCTGTTTTTGTCTGAGCGGCTAAAAAAGAAAGGTGCGGGACGGGCTCAGTGGCCTGCCTGGGCGATGACGGTATCGAGCATCTCCATCACGAAACGTTGTTTCGTTTTGGGGAGCTGGCTGATGCGGTCGATCTGCTGCTGGAGCTTGGATGCGGGACCGGGTTTGCTGCGCGGCCGTTCGTTCTGGCCCATCAGCTCGTCCAGGGTCACGGAGAGATCTCGGGCCAGTTTGGGGAGCATGGAAGCCGGGATACGCGCGCGCCCGAGTTCATATCCCGCGTAGGTCTGCTGGGCGACACCAAGAAGGTCCGCGACCTGCTGCTGGGTGAGGTTGTGGGCTCTGCGGGCTTCAGCGATGCGAGCGCCAAGAGCTGTGAAAAATTTTTCATCCTGACTGTTCACGGTGCTCCTGCCCGGATTGAGAACAGTCGTGAGCATAGGTCCCCCCTTTTGGGTTGCGGTTGACTGTACCGAGAAACGCGGTAAGCCTCAATCGAGTCGTTAGCCTGCAAATCCCCTTGACAGGTTTTCAGTGAGCGGAGGAATCCATGCCCCGAATCCCGGACGCCGAGCTGGAGCGGTTGAAGGCGGAGGTGTCGGTGGAGCGGCTGGTGGAGGCTTCCGGGATCGCGCTGACCAAGAGCGGCGCGAACCGGATGGGCGTGTGTCCGTTCCACGAGGACCGCGAGGCCTCCCTCGTCGTCACGCCGTCGAAGAACCTTTGGCACTGCTTCGGCTGCGGCGCGGCGGGCGGCCCCATCGACTGGGTGATGAAAAGCCAGGCCATCAGCTTCCGTCACGCGGTGGCGCTGCTGAAGGCGGATTCCTCTTTCGCCGCTGAGTCCGTGGCGGCGGTGAAGGAGAGTTCCGTGCGGCGGCTTCCGGCGCCGGTGGCGTTCGATGCGGACGACCAGGTGCTGCTCCAGCAGACCATCGCGTACTACAGCGAGACGCTGAAGGCCTCGCCCGAAGCCCTGGATTACCTGAAGGCGCGGGGCATCGACCACCCGGAGGCCGTGCAGCGGTTCCGGCTCGGCTACGCGAACCGGACGCTGGGCTACAGCCTGCCGATCAAGGGGGTGAAGGCGGGCGCGGAGATTCGCGGCCGTCTGACGAAGCTCGGGATCTACCGGGAGAGCGGGCACGAGCACTTCAACGGGAGCCTGGTCATTCCCGTGATGGACGAGGCCGGTGCCGTCACGGAGGTCTACGGGCGGAAGATTCGCGACGACCTGCGGAAGGGAACGCCCGCGCACCTGTATTTGCCGGGTCCCCATCGCGGCGTGTGGAATGTCGAGGCGCTGAAGGGTTCCAAGGAACTGATCCTGTGCGAAGCGCTGATCGACGCGCTGACGTTCTGGTGCGCGGGCTACCGGAATGTGACGGCGGCCTATGGTGTCGAGGGGTTCACGGCGGACCACCTGGCGGCGTTCGAGCGCCACGGCATCGAGCGGGTGCTGATCGCGTTCGACCGGGACGAGGCCGGGGACCGGGCGGCGTCGGCGCTGGCGCAGAAGCTCACGGCGCGGGGGATGGCCTGCTACCGCATCGCGTTCCCGAAGGGGATGGACGCGAACGCCTACGCCCTCAAGGTCCAGCCCGCCGCGAAGTCGCTGGGGCTGCTCATCCGCACGGCGGAGTGGATGGGCGGCGGCGCGCCGCCCGATCCCGAAAGAAGAAAAGCGGCGGCTAAGGAAGAAAGCATCAAGGCCGAGCTGGCGGAGATCCCCGCACCGGAGCCCCTTCCTTCTTTAGCTGCCCCGCCGCCAGAGGCGGCGCCGCTCGATGGTGTCGCGCTGCCGGCGTCGCCCGTGCCGCCCGCGCCGGGTGAGGAGCTGCCGCACATCGTGCAGGGCGCGGACCTGCTGCTGGCGTTCGAGGACCGCCGCTACCGGGTGCGGGGCTGGGAGAAGCCCCTGAACCCGGAGGCGCTGAAGGTGAACCTGATGGTGTCGCGGGGTCTGCACTTTCATGTGGATTCCCTGGACCTGTACCAGGCGAAGGCGCGGGTGGCGTTCGTGAAGCAGGCCGGGTTGGAGCTGAGCGAGCCCGAGGACGCGCTGAAGCGGGACCTCGGGATGGTGCTGCGGAAAGTCGAGGCGATGCAGACGGAGCGCCTGGCCGAGGCGTTGAAGGCGAAGGCGCAGAAGCCCGCGCTATCCGAGGCGGAGCATGCCGAAGCCCTCGCGCTGCTGAAGGCGCCGGACCTGCTGGTGCGCATCCTGTCCGACTTCGCGGACCTGGGAGTGGTGGGCGAGGAGGCCAACAAGATGACCGGCTACCTCGCGGCGGTGTCGCGGCTGCTGGACCGTCCGCTGGCGCTGCTGGTGCAGTCGGCGAGCGCGGCGGGAAAGTCGAGCCTGATGGACGCGGTGCTGGACCTCATTCCCGAGGAGGACCTGGTGCGGTATTCGGCGATGAGCGGGCAGAGCCTGTTCTACATGGGGGACCGCAACCTTTCCCACAAGATCCTCGCCATCGCCGAAGAGGAGGGCGCGAGGAGCGCGAGCTACGCGCTGAAGCTGCTCCAGTCGGAAGGCCGCGTGACGATGGCGAGCACCGGCAAAGACCCGGCGACGGGGATGCTGACGACGCACGACTACACGGTGGAAGGCCCCGTGATGCTGTTCCTCACGACGACGGCGATTGACCTGGACGAGGAGCTGTTGAACCGCTGCCTGGTGCTGACGGTGAACGAGTCGAGGGAGCAGACGCGGGCGATCCACGCGCGGCAGCGCTCCAGGGAGACGCTGGAAGGGCTGCTGGCCAGGACCCGCCGCGACGAGCTGCTGACGCTGCACCGGAACGCGCAGCGATTGCTCCAGCCGCTCGCCGTGGTGAACCCCTACGCCGACCAGCTCAGCTTCCGCGACGACCAGACGCGGAGCCGCCGGGACCATGTGAAGTACCTCACGCTCATTCGCTCCATCGCGCTCCTGCACCAGTACCAGCGCCCCATCCAGACCCACGGCACCCTGCGCTACCTGGAGGTCACGCCGTCGGACATTCGACTGGCGAACGAGCTGGCGCGGGAGGTGTTCTCGCGGACGGTGGACGAGCTGCTGCCCCAGACGCGGAAGCTGGTGACGCTGCTGCACGGATGGGTGAAGGCGGAGTGCGAGCGGCTGGCGCTGGCGCCCTGCGACTTCCACTTCACGCGCAAGCAGGCGCGGGAGGCCACGGGCTGGGGGGACACGCAGCTCCGCGTCCACTTGGACCGGCTGGTGGAGTTGGAGTACCTGGTGGCGCATCGAGGGCGGCGCGGCCAGGCCTTCGACTACGAGCTGGTCTACCAGGGGGAGGACGTGGACGGCCGCGCGAAGCTGCTGGGGCTGATCGATGCCGACGATTTGGCCGACGGCTTGGCCGAGGATTTGGAAGCTGCGGCTACGACGGAAGGTTCGCGGGGTGAGGCGGCCGACTTCGCGGGAGGGTCGCGGCCCGTTCGCGGGGGGATGGCGGGGGATGCGCGGGGTGAGGCGATCCCGCTCCGGCCCAGCACGGACGCGCCCTGGAGCGGGGTGGGTGACGGCAGGCCTGAGCTTCCGCGTCCGGGCGCAGGCGCGCCCGTCTCGTCGCACCCGCACCATTCTCCGTTCGCGGCCGTGCGCTGATGCCGAAGGCGCGCGGACCCCGGAAGCCGAAAGCCCCCGTGGGCGATGTGCGGGACCCGGATAGCCTCTACCACCACCTGCTGCGCTACCTGGCCTTCCTGGAGGAGCGGGCTTACTCCGCGCACACGGTCCAGAACCGGGATGTGAGCCTGCGCCATTTCATCCGGTGGTGCGACGAGCGCGGGCTGACGAAGCCCGTCCAGCTCGACCGGCCCATCCTGGAGCGCTACCAGCGGCACCTGTTCTATCACCGGAAGGAGAACGGCGAGCCGCTGTCCATCCGGACCCAGCATCAGCGGATCATCCCCATCCGCCACTGGTTGCAATGGCTGGTGAAGCAGGGGCACCTCCTCTACAGCCCGGCGGCGGACCTGGACCTGCCCCGGACGGATACGCGGCTGCCGAAGGCGATCCTCACGGTGAAGGAGGCGGAGGCGGTGCTGGCGGTGCCGGATGTGGAGACGGCCGTGGGGCTGCGGGACCGGGCGATCCTGGAGACCTTCTACAGCACGGGGATGCGGCGGATGGAGCTGGCGGCGCTCGGCCTCCAGGATTTGGATTTCGAGCGCGGCACGGTGTTGATCCGGCAAGGGAAAGGGAAGAAGGACCGGATGATCCCCATCGGCGCGCGGGCGCTGGCGTGGATCGCGGCGTACCGGGACCAGGCGCGGCATGAGCTGGTGGCGGGGCGGGACGATGGGACGCTGTTCCTCACGAGCGCGGGCGAGCCGCTGCGGCCGTCCCATCTCACGCGCTGGGTCGCGGACCTGGTGGCGCGGGCGGGCGTGGGGAAGAAGGGCTCGTGCCACTTGTTCCGGCACACGATGGCGACGCTGATGCTGGAGAACGGCGCGGACATCCGGTTCATCCAGGCGATGCTCGGCCACGCGAGCCTGAACACGACGCAAATCTACGCCCAGGTGAGCGTGCAGAAGCTGAAGGCGATCCACACGGCCACGCATCCGGGGCGGCTCCCGGAGGCGGTGCAGCGCCATCTCGAAGAGGCGGAGCCCACGGCGGAAGACCTGATGGCGAGGCTCGCGGAAGAGGCCATGGAAGAGGTGTGAGCGGGCTACACTGCACGGAGTGATTTCCGCCACTTTCCAGGGTTCTCCCTTTAGCCGCCCTCCCGCCGCGCGGCCGAAGGCCACGTCAGGGGGTCTCTCGCGTCCCGTTGCCCCTCGGACCTTCGGAAGCCCACGCCATCCAAGGGTTTCTCCACCTCGCGGGCGGCAGCCGCATCAGCGGATTCAATTTGT
>CAZKLV010000009.1:3096-9423 GCA_964553945.1 uncultured Pseudomonadota bacterium | reverse complement strand
TTTGCCGGGATCGTGGGGTCGGCCTTCGTGCTGCGGCGCGAGCTGCGCCGGGCCCCGGAGGTGCGCGGGAAGGCGTCGCGGCGAGTGTGGCCCGATGCGCGACTGCAGGCCGAGGAACGGCGGCAGCGGCCGGAAGGAGGACGGAACTGATGGAGAACTTCGTTCCAGGTTTCCGGGAGTCGGTCCTGTCGCTGACGGTCGAGCTGCGCGTGGTGGTTTTCTTCCTCTGCACGGCGGGGCTCATCTTGTCGGTGGCGAGAGCGGGGGCGGAGGAGGCGATGATGGCTCCCGTGGTGCGGGCGGTGATCGTGGTGGGGCTCGTGGCGACCCTGCCGTACTGGTTCGAATTCACGGAGAAGGTTTTTCTGTCGGTCGCGGACACGGTGAACCGGGGGTACGTGGAACAGCCGATGCGGGCGGCGGGACTCGTGCGGGACGCGGTGAAGGAGGACACGACGGCGTTCAGCCTGACGCGGATTCACGAGAGCCTGTACCGGGCGTTCCTCTGGGCGGCGGCGAAACTGATCGTGCTCGTGGGGAGCGTGCTGCAGCTGCCGTTCCTCCTGCTGCAGTATGTCCTGAAGTGGCTGTGCTTCCTGTTTCTCCCGGTGGCGCTGGCGCTCTTCATGGTGCCGGGACTGGAGAGCCTGGGGGTGAGGTACGTGCAGCAGACTTTTGCCGTGCTCGCGTGGCCGGTCGGGTTCGCGGTGACGGAACTCGTGACGTTCCACCTGGTGACGGCGTTCCAGCATAATGTCGCGATCGCAAACGGGATCGCGGAGGGGGCGGTCGATGCGTCGTCGCTCGCGAGCCTGCTCGGGGGAATCCTGGGGGTCGTGTGGCTGGTGGTGGGGACCCTGGGGACGCCCGTCGTGATGCAGCTGCTCTTCTGCTCGGGGACGCCGGTGACCGCGGGGGCGGGTTCGGCACTCTCGCAGCTGTCGACCCTGCGGTCGCTGGTCATGATGGCGAAGTCGGTGAAGACCGGCGGGGCGGGGCTGCCGCTGGCAGCGGCCTCGATGGGAGGAAAGGCGGGAGGGTCGAATATGGGTGGAAATCCGGGTGGCGGGCTGCGTCCGTCGGGCGGGCCGGCTCCGACATCTCCGGCCCCAGGTCGGCCGGGCTCGAACGATCTGGGCGGCGACCGCGCGGCGGCGGCGCTCCGGCGCCAGCAGCAGCTGCCGAAACCCCAGACCGGGATCTGACGCCATGACGCTTTCCCAGACACCGGTGAAGCATGTCCGGATCGATCCGGAGCGGAGGCCGAGGCGGCCGTGGTCGCCCCTGCACCTGTTCGCGGACCATGCGAAGGCGGCGCGGATCTGGTTCCTGGTCGCGGCGGGTGCCGTTGTGACGGCCGCGGTGGAGCCGTACCTGATCATCGGGGCGTACCGGACGCGCGAGCGCGTGGTGGTGCTCGACGGGAGCGGGACGTATCACCTGAGCCCGCTCCTCGGGTTCGAGGAGGCGGGGAAGCTGCACGAGTCGCAGGCCCTGCTCGCGTGCCTCGCCCTGTTCCAGCGGGGGCCGGCCGGGTTCGATTATCCGGAGCTTTTGGAAAAGCTGTTCCTGCCCGAGGCGCTGAAGCAGGCGCGGGGGGAGCTCGCCTCGACCGCCGAGGAATTTGCCGCGAAGTCGCTTCACCAGAAGGTCGAGGTCCTGAAGGTGACGGTCCTCGAGACGCGGTCGGACGAGGTGCTCGTCGCGGTCGAGGGACAGCTCATCCGCACCGGGCTCTTCGGCGGCGCGGCGTTCAGCGAGGCGCCGGGTTTTTCGGCGCGGTTCACCTTTGCCCGCAATCCCAACCTGGCCACGAACGGCCGCTATCCCCTTGCCGTATGGAAATACGTCGTCTCGTCGTGAGTTTGCTGTTCCTGCCGGTCGTGGCCTTTGGCGCGACGCTGCGGCGCGTGCCGCTGGACGAGGCGCGCGCGGTGGTCATTGCGCTCGGGACCGGGGCGCCGACCACGGTGCGTTTCCCGGGCGCGATCGCGGGGCTGGAGGTGGCGGACATTTCCGCGAAGGCGGAGGACCGGCCGGCGGTGCTGCTGTCGCACCAGCCGGGCAGTGCGCTCTTTTCGGTGCGGGCCCTGAAGCCGGACGCGAGGGCGGCGGCGAACGTGATCTATGGCGGGAAGGTGTACGTGATCGACTTCGCGGTGGGTCCGGAGCCGGACCGGTCCGTGGAATTTGTGGAGGCGGCGGGAGCGAGGCGGATCGAGCCCACCTTGGTTTCGCGGGCGAGGCCGGAGTCGCTCGTGGCGCGGGCGAAGGTGTGGGCGCTCCTGCAGGCGCAGGAGCCGGAGCTCGCGCGGACGGTGGGGCATTCGGCGCCGGGGGTCGCGACGGAGTACCGTGGGTACCGGGCGACCGTGGCGGAGGTGTGGCGGTTCGGCCGGGAGGATGCGCTCGTCTTCCGGCTGAGGGTGGAGAACCGGGGGAGCGAGGCGCTGCGGATCGAAGGGTCCGCGGTGGCGGTCCGGGTCGGGCCGCTCTGCCTACCGGTTGAAGTGGCCGAGGGGCCGGAGGGGATCGCGGGCCGGCAGGCGGCGGACCTGTGGGCGGTCGCGTGGGGCGAGGGGGAGTCGAAGGGTATCTCGGTCGAGAATGAATTCCGGGCGGTGGTCCCGCGCGCGGCATGACGCTGAACCCGAACATCCTGAAGACGCGGCCCGGCCAGCTGGGACTTGCGGCGCTCGTCCTGGGCGTCGGCGTGCTGGCGCTCGTGCGGTCGCGTCCTGCGGCGAAGGAAGCCGAGATGCCTCGGCCCGCGGCGGTGGCGGCGGCGCCGGGCCCGCAGACTTTCCGGCGCGGCGGGGCGCGGCTCGAGGTGCCGGAAAAGAAGCCGGAGGAGGCTCCGTCGCGCCTGACGCAGCTGGTCGCCTCGCTCCGGGGCCAGGCCCCGGGGATTTCCGGGCTGCCGATCTCGCTCGTTCCGGTCGCGGCGGAAACGAAGCCGAAGGAGGCGACCGTGGTGGCCCCGTTCGGCCGGATGATCCCGTGCGAGACGGTGGTCGTGATCGAGTCGAACCGGCTGGACACGCCCGTGGTCGGGCTCGTGACGGAGGCGGTGTGGTCGGGCGGGCAGGTTGTGGTCCCGGCCGGGGCGGAGGTGCACGGGAAGGCGGCGCTCGACCGCTCGCGCGAGCGGCTCGCCGCCACCGGCACCTGGGAAATCGTGTGGCGGGACGGGAGCGCGAGGAACGGGAATGCGGTCGCGGTGCAGGGGATCGCGCTCGACCGGGAGAGGGCGGGCTCCGGGCCGCTCGACGGGTCGGCCGGGCTCCGCGGCGAGGTCGTGAAGACGCAGGACGACCGAGAGCTGAGGCTCTTTGCCTCGACCTTCCTCGCGACATCGACGGGGGCCCTGCAGTCGACGACGGGAAGCGCGGGGCTCCTGGGGAGCATGGGCGTGCCGGCGGCGACGGCCCGGAACGCGACGCTCGCGGGCACGGGCGCAATCCTGCGCGAGTACGCTGACCGGATGCGTGCCGCGATCGCGGCCGACGGGTTCTACCTCCGGATTCCCGCCGGGAAACCTTTCTACCTGTACGTGACGCAGCCGATCGAGGTCGGCGAGCCGAGGACACTTTCCAAAACCCAATGAAAACCAGACTGCTTTTCCTGGCCGTGGCGCTCGGCGCCGGCTGCCATGCGGTACCGCCGCAGAAACCGGCGGCACCGGTGGTGGCGAACGACGACGCGGCAAAGCTCGCGGAGGCGCGGCGCTTCATCGCCGCCCTCACCGAGGAGAACGATGTGCTGCGCGAGCAGCTGAAGGTCGCGGAGACTCCGAACCTGCACGTGCTCGCCGCATCGGTGCCGGTCACGCCGCCCGCGGAGGCGCCCATGCCCGTGGCAGCCCCGCGCGAGCGAGAGCCGCTGCCCGACCTGCCGCTCGTGGTCCCGAACGCGGAGGGTCTCATCGATCTCGCAGGTCTCGCGCATCCGGCCGAGGCCCCGGTGAATCCGTTCACGGTGCGGGCTGGCCCGTCCGATCCAAAGAAGGAGCTGAACCTCCTCGTGCAGGGAACGTGCACGGGGCCGGAGCCGGTGGCGCTGATTAACGACCGCGTCTACCACGAGGGCGAAGCGGTCGAGACGCTGCAGTTGGAGCGGATTGACCCGGAGGCGGTGACCCTCCGGTGGGAGGGTCACCGGCTGAAACTGGCGGCGGCGGAAAAACCTGCGCGCGTGCGGCTCCCGTAACATGCCGGCATTCGAGGTCAGGGTCCTGGACCGGAGCGGAAAGCGCCGGTCCCTCCGGGAGGCCGCGCCCAACGAGGCGGTCCTCCGGGAAAAACTGCGCACCTCGGGCCAGTGGGTCGAGGCGGTGACGCCCGTGCGGCCGTCGCGGAAATTGGCGCGGCTGAAGCTGAAGACGGCGGACTTCGTGCCGCTCCTGCACCAGCTGGAGATGCAGCTGCGGGCGGGGGTGACGGCGGACGTGGCCCTGCAGCAGCTGGCGGAGGATGCGCCGGCCGGGGCGATGCGGGACATGCTGGAGCGCATCCACGCGGAGGTGGCGGGCGGGACGCCGATCCATGCGGCGTGCCGGTTTTTCGAAAGGCAGTTCCCGCCGCACGTGGCAGCGGTGATCGCGGCGGGCGAGGCGAGCGCGCAGCTGCCCGCGTCGCTGCGCTCGCTGGCGGACCACCTGGAGTCGGCGGAGGAAATCCGGAAGACGGCAAAGCGGGCGCTTATTTATCCCGCGTGCGTCCTCGTGGCGGTGGCGGCACTGGTGGTGTTTCTCCTGGGCGGGGTGGTGCCGAAGTTCGCGGAGATTTTTTCCTCGATGGCGATGCAGCTGCCATGGATCACGCGGGTCCTGATCGGGGCGAGTGCCGTGGTGCGGGGGCAGTGGTACTGGCTGCTCGCGGGCGGGGTGGCGGCGGGAGTCGGGGGTTACCTCGCGCTGCGGACAGAGCGGGGAAAGTATTGGAGGGATGCAGCGCTGCTGCGGGTGCCGGTCCTGGGGGAGACGATCCGGTGCCTTGCGACAGCGCGGTTCGCCGGGCACTGCCGGCTGCTGCACGGGGCGGGCGTCGCGCTCCTGGAGGCGCTGCAGGGGGCCGCGGAATTGATGAACCACCGCGTGCTGTCGGCGCAGCTGCTCGCGGCGCGGGACGGAGTTGCCTTGGGCCAGCCGCTCTACGCGTCGCTGCCGAAGGACCATGCGTTCCCGGGGTTCATCCTGCCGGCCCTGAAGTCGGGCGAGACGACCGGGCAGCTCGCGCAGGCGCTGCAGCATATCGAGGTGTATGCGGCCAGGCGGGCGAAGGAGCGGCTGGCGGCGGTGCTGGCGCTCATGGAGCCCGTGCTGCTCGCGGGGCTCACGGGCATCGTGGGGGCGATCGCGCTCAGCTTCTTCCTCCCGCTCTTCGCCCTCATCGGGGGGATCAACCGTCACTGACATGAAGACGATCAAGCACAGCGGCGCCTTCTCGCTCCTCGAAGTCCTCCTGGTCCTTTTGATCATGGGGGTGATGGCGACGGCGATCCTGCCGTCGGCACGGGAGACGATCGAGGGGGCGCGGGAGGCGGCGGAAGCGAAGTCGCTGGACGAACTCGCGGCGACCATCACGGCCTCGTTCGAGGAGACGGACCTGCAGAACCGGAATGTCGCGGCGCTGCCGGGGACCATCGGGACGGGCGAGACCGCAACGGAATTTTCCACGGGCAATGAGGGTTATGCGACGACGAACGCGGCGTCATGGTTTGCGAAGGTGGCGCGGTTGAAGGGCGTGACGCCGGTGGTGGGCGTGGCCCCGAACGCGCAGCCGGCTCTGGCGGCCTTGACGTTCAATTCGCTCGGTAACCCGCGGCTGCTCTTCGCGGGACCGGCCGAGGCGGGGCAGCAGCGTTTCCTGCTCCTGAGCCTCGAGGGCGGGGCGGCGCAGTATGCCGTGCCGGCCAATGACGGCACGGCGGCCTGGTTCGACGCGGTCTGGAACCATGACTGGGAGAGCCGGACCGCGGACGTGCCGGCGTACTGGCGGGCGGTTTTGTCCGCGCCGCAGGTGGCGGCCTGGAGCGCGGGGAGCGCGGGGCTCACGCAGGTGCATCGGCTTTTGGTGCGGCGCCTCGTGCTGCCGAAGTACACGGTGACGGTGAACAACAACCACCCGGCGAACGCGGCGTGGGTGGCGGCCGGGGACGTGCCGGACGTGCTGGCGGCCCCGGCGAACAGCGGGGCGAACGTGTCCCCGGAAATCCTGGCGGGGCGGCTCGTGACGGTGCGGCAGGGCGCGGCCCCGCCGGGCACCGAGGTGCTCCGGTTCCGGCTCCATGAAAACGCAACGGTGACCCTCCAATGAAATCCCTCCT
>CAZKLV010000009.1:0-2996 GCA_964553945.1 uncultured Pseudomonadota bacterium | reverse complement strand
TTTCGGCGAGCCCGGATGCGCTGCATGACTTCGCGGGCTGGAGCGGCGATGCGGCGGGGATGGCGGTGCCGGTGGGCGTGCTCGTGGACGGCGACAAGGCGGTGCATGCGGGGTTTGCGCCGAAGATGTTCCCGCTCGTGACGGCGGCCACCGCGGGCGGGAGCGTGACGCCAGGCGGCAGCTATCCGTACGGGACGGCGGTTTCGGTGACGGCGGTGCCGGACGGGACGCATTTCTTTGCCGGGTGGAGCGGGGATGCGGCGGGCACGGACCCGAACCTGAACCTCGTCATCACGGGACCGACTGCGGTGACCGCGAATTTTTCGGCGAAGCTGGCGCAGGTGATTTCCTTTCCGGCGCCGGGCGACCGGCCGGCGGGGGCGCCGCCCTGGGCCCCGGGGGCGACGGCGTCGTCCGGGCTGCCGGTGAGCTATGCGGTGGCGAGCGGGCCGGCGGTGGTCACCGGCGGGCAGGTCCAGGTCACGGGCAGCGGGACTGTCGTGGTCGTGGCGAGCCAGCCGGGGAACGCGGTCTACCTGCCGGCGGCGGCGGTCACGCAGGTGTTCCAGGGCGTGGCCCCGGCGGTGGTGAAACTGGTGGCGGCGGGCCGGGTGCGGCTCGGGAACCGGGCCACGCGCAGCGGTGAATTCCTGATCCAGAACCCATGAACCTTATGCGTATCCTCATGTTCCTGTTTATCGCGGGTCCGGCGCTGGCCGGACCGCTGCTTGACCGGCCGACGCCGGTATTCCGGTTCGAGGCGGCGCCGCTGGCCTCGGCGCTGCGGGTCGTGGGCCATGCGGCGCAGGCAACCGTGGTCGCGGAGCCGGAGCTGGCGGGCAAGGTGACGGCCGACCTCCCGGCGGGGACCCTGCGGACGGCGCTCGGGCATCTGGTCCTGCCGCTCGGGCTCTGGTTCGAGGAGAAGGACGGGGTCGTGAGCGTGCGGCGGATGAAGACCATGCTGTACCCGGTCGACTATCCGCAGCTGATCCGCAGCGGCTCGGGGAGTGCCTCGATCACGCTGGGCGGGGCGAATGGTGGAACCGGCAGCCAGGGGCTGCCGCTGAACGGCGCGGCGCAGACCACGAATGCGAACGGGACGGCGGCGGGCTCCGACGCGACCCAGGTGTCGATCAGCCAGGAAAACCAGAACACGTTCTGGACGACGCTCGAGGCGGAGCTGCGGACGATGCTGAAGGAGGGGGACACGTTTGTCCTGAACCGGTTCAGCGGGCTCGTGCAGGTGACGGCACCGGTGAACCGGCAGGAGATCGTGCAGGGCTTCATCGAGACGGTGAACCGGCGGATCGGGCAGCAGGTGGAGATCGAGGCGCGGCTCGTGGAGGTGACGCTGCATGACGAGCGGAAGCTCGGGATCGACTGGGACCTGGCGACGGTGGCGCTCGGGGGCGGGAACACGCTCTCGGCGGGAAGCGCGGTCGAGGTCGCGGGCGTGGGCGGGACGCTGCTCGGCGCCAGCTCCTTCCGGGCGAACGTCGGGATCGGGAAGACGGGTGCCGTGCTGAATGCCCTGAGGCAGCAGGGGGAACTGCGGACGGTGGCGCAGCCGCGGCTGCGGGCCCTCAACAACCAGACGGCGTTCATCAAGGTCGGCGAGGACCGGCCGTTCTTCCGGCTGGCGCAGTCGACGAGTTTCTCGACGGGCGGGACGGCGAACCCGGTCAACCAGACCCAGGAGAACTATTCGATCTCGACGATCACGATCGGAACGATCCTTGCGGTGACGCCGCAGGTGGACGGGAACGGCGTCATCACGCTCGACGTGCTGCCGGCGATCACGCGGCTGCAGGCGATCGTGACGAGCCCGGACGGCAAGCAGACGGCGCCGGTGACCGAGGTGAAGCAGGCTTCCACCATCGTGCGGCTGAGGGACGGGGAGACGGCGGTGATCGGGGGGCTGATCTCGGAGGACGAGGGGACGAACGGGCGGAGCGTGCCGGGGCTCGGGGCGGTGCCGCTCGTGGGTTCGGCGTTCCGGTCGGAGGCGAGGCTGCGGAACCGGACGGAGCTCGTGATCTTCCTGACCCCGCGGGTCGTGAAAAGCTGATGGTCGCACTCGCCAAAGGCACTGCACCGGGCGGGGCCGAGCCGGGCGCGGACGTGACGCGCGCGTTCGAGAACATCCTCCGGGCCGGGATCGCGGAGAACGCGAGCGACATCCACTGCGAGCCGAAGGAGGCGGGGCTCCTGGTGCGGTTCCGGCAGGACGGCGAGCTGCGGGAGCATGCGCTGCTGCCTGTGGCGCTGCGGGACCCACTCATCGCGCGGGGGAAGATCTTCGGCGGGCTGGACATCACGGAGAAGCGGCTGCCGCAGGACGGGCGGGCGGCGTTCCGGGAGCACGGGAGGAAGTATCACCTGCGGCTCTCGACCTTGCCGACGGTGCACGGCGAGTGCCTCGTGATCCGGGTGCTCGACCAGGGGATGCCGAACCAGTCGTTCGCGGGGCTCGGGATCGCGTCGCGGGAGGCGGAGATGATCCAGGCGGCGCTGACCGGGCCGGCCGGGCTCATCTACCTCACGGGGCCGACGGGGTCGGGGAAGACGACGACCCTGCATGCGGCGCTGCATGTGCTCGATCACCGGGACCGGGCGATCCACACGCTGGAGGACCCCGTGGAATATGAATTTCCCGGGATCCGGCAGACGGAGGTGCGGGAAAAGATCGGGCTCACATTCGCAGCGAGCCTGCGGTCGCTGCTGCGGCAGAACCCGGACGTGATCCTGGTGGGCGAGACGCGGGATGCGGAGACGGCGCAGCTCGCGATCCGCGCGGCGCTGACGGGGCATCTCGTGCTGTCGACCCTGCACACGAACGATGCCCTGTCGGCGGTGGCGCGGCTGCGGGACCTGGGCGTGGAGAGTTTCCTGATCGCGGCGTCGCTGCGGCTCGTGGCGGCGCAGCGGCTGGTGCGGAAGCTGTGCCCGGAGTGCCGGGCGGTGCATCCGGAGAACGCGGTGCTGCGGAAGGT
>CAZKLV010000008.1:0-9982 GCA_964553945.1 uncultured Pseudomonadota bacterium | reverse complement strand
GAAGCTGGTTGGCCAGAAGGCACCGCTCAAACCCAAGGACATCTGGGCCATCCGTATTCATTTGCAGAATGCACACCAGGTGCGCGACCTCGCCTGTTCAATCTCGCGATCGATAGCAAGCTCCGAGGCTGTGACCTCGTTAGCCTGCGGGTGCGCGACGTGACGCATGGAAACCAGGTGCTCTCACGCGCGATGGTCGTGCAGCGGAAAACGCAGCGACCCGTCCAGTTCGAACTGACCGAGCCGACGCGCACGGCCGTCGCTGCATGGATCGCGAAGGCCGCCCTGAGGTCGGACGACTTCCTCTTTCCGAGCCGCCTGCACGACTCTCCGCATGTCTCCACTCGGCTGACACCAGAATCGTCGAGCACTGGGTGGTGGCCGCCGGCCTCGATCCGTCCGCCTACGGTACGCATTCGATGCACCGCGCGAAGGCAACCTTGATCTACAAGTGCACGAAGAACCTGCGGGCGGTTCAACTCCTACCGGGTCACTCCAGGCTCGAGTCGACAGTATGGTACTTGGGCATTGAGGTGGATGACGGGCTGGAGATCTCTGAGCAGATCGAGGTCTGACGCTGGAGTGGCCGCGCGCCAAGCGTCGATGAGCCAGCGGGCGGCCGCTTACGGTGGTGATGCCGAGAGGGCACAATCGGCCACGACCTGCCTTTGGGCTGTCGCATGGAGCCGTCATTCAGATGACAGGTCCAATCCGAAACCTGCCGGACGACCTACGGAAGGAACTCGGCCTTTGCGGTCATTCAGCCTGCGCAAAATAACCGGCGGCTAGGCTGCCGACAGCGGTCGCACGGCGCGCAGCGCCGTCGAAAAGCAGCTCTCCAGTTCATCGAAGGTGGTACCGACCCAAAGCGGGAATTGCTCGGCTAGGAAGCCGACTTTCAACGAACGTCGGAGCTAGACCGCTTCCTGATTACGCCCTTCGGATTGTGTGCTTGCTCGTGCAATTTCGGATTCGCTCTTTGGCGCAGTAGTGGCTGTTATTGCCCGTGCGCCACGGTCTGACCTCTTCGCTCGCGAAACGGTAGAAACGAAACTCTCCAGGTTGATGATCCGTCTCCCGAAGCTTACTCCGCGGCCCCAACACGACGATCAACTCGTCGTACCTTTCGGGATCGCCCACGTTAATGTTATTTCCGGTTGGCGAATTGTTGAACTTCACCTGAACCCGCTTACCTTCGTGTGTGCCGTCGTGGCCAGGTAGGCGGAGTTCGTCTACGAGCACGGTGCCAAAGGTGTCAGAGCACAAGAACTCGCCAATGTCCCCCAGAAACCTAGATGAGCGAATGACACCGAGCTCCTCAAGCCGTTCAACTGCTTCAAAGAAGCGCGTAATCGCAAATTCTTGGTCGGGTGTCATATGGTAACAACGCTGTAGAAAGACCCTTTCGCGGGGCGAATTGGGGAGGCCGGCCGGTGCCGGAAGTGCCTAGCGCCTGGCGCCGGCAGTTCGGGATCGCTTCGTGGGGCCCTCTAAATTGCCGTATTCGATCCGCATTCGGCCTTCTGTTAGGCAACCTCGGCAAGCTCAGTAATCAACATACTTGATCCTGCCTGGATAAAACGGAGGCGTCCAAGCCTCGATGAGGCTTCTAAAAGTGTCGCAGATAAACGTACTGTCGTCCGCTGCGCTCGGGCCGACATAGCCCAAGCCTGCACCGTAAGTCTCGAATCTGACCTGCATCGACGGGGTTTGCTCCTCGAAACCAACGGGTGTGAGTTCCTCAGGAATTACTGAGAGGTGCACCTCGCCGGATGCGTCAATCCAAAGACAGTGGTGCCCGGCCTCATCGTCCGCTGCTGCGAACAGCTGTGTCAGCTCGACGACAGTCGGTGAATGGTTCATGTTCATATTGATCAGTCTCCTGAAAGCACAATTTGCCTAACGAGATCTTGGGTGTGGCCTTTGGATTCGGCCGAAGGGGAGCCTTTGAAGTTACGCAGTCGTCGCCAGCCGCAACTTGCCCTCACTTGCTTCGATTGCTCGGCAGACGATGGCGCGGACCTCGCGAAGCAATGCAATCGCAGCTTCAGTGTTGACCGTGCCAGGAATGGCAGCCGCCGACTCGTAGATGTTCTTCATGTCAAGCGCCCTGCGGTATGCAGAGCCTTTGCCGGCCCGACTGAAAGCCTCTCGCCACGCGGGAAGATATTGGTGAACGAGGCGCTGCAAGAGCAAGTCGTGAAGGGCGGCAAACACTGCGCGACGAACCGCGGAAATAGCCTCCTGTGCCTCTTCTTCCGTCTTTGGTTCGGAGGTCCAGTCGATCGGGTTGTCGAGGAAATTCGATATTTCCTCGGTCATCCGCGCCACCAAGTCGGCGACTGGGCGCAACGCGTCGTACTCGACGTCTAGCTCGCCTGCAATCCGGCGGGTCAAAGCCTTCAACCTTGTCCAGTGCTCCGACGAGACGCCGCTGTGATAAGCGAGGTTCAGTCGGGCTGCCCAAGGTCGCTGGAATTTCTCGGTCGCCTTTTGGACTGCAAAGGCAATGCCGGACGGGTCGTAGACCGGGCGAGCCTCTGGGAGAGCCGGTGGCTCGATCGCCTTGTCAAAAAAAGCCATCAGGTGCTCAAGCTCGATGACAACGCCCTTCGGTAGCTTCTTGCTCGCCGTGTTAAGGCCGCCGAGCATGAACGTCTGCTTGCCTATGGCTGCACCCATGGCTGCCACCACCGGAGCGCTTAGCACGTCCTTCAAGTTGGTCAAGTAGTTGCGCACCGAGTCCATCACGTGGGCGCGTTTTGAGGCTACGGTGGGGAGGTTTGGCCCCACGACTTGGTCGAAGTGGGTGAACGCGATGGCGAGTTTCCGGTAGTTTCCGCTGGAGGCCGCTGACCGCAGCACCGCTTGAGCCGCGGCTTGAATCGGTTGCTCGGCGCTATCGACCAGCAAGATGACGTCGACTTCAGAGAAGCGGCGCGTGATGTGAGTCGTCACGCTGGCTGAGGAGTCGGCCGTATGCCCGAGCCCCTGGCCGTCAAGCAAGACCAGCTTTGGTCTGGTCTGGGAGAACTGTGGAAACAGCGGGCCAGAGACGCGAATTCCGTCGACCAGCGGGGTCAATAACTTCCCAAAAGACGGAGCGAAGTTGCTGGAGAACCACCGGATCTGCTTAATGAACTCGTCCCGGTCGTTCGTTTCGAACGTCCAATAGCTTGGCCAGCCCGAAGAGGCACGGGAGCGATGCAGAACGCCTGCCGCCAAGAAATTGAATCGGGTAGTGAGGTCCGCCATGAGGTCATGGACCAACTCGACGAATTCTGGAGTTTCCTCCGCTTGCTCCTGGAAAATTTCGAGGGCTGCGCTTGCATCCTCCGCGGACAGAGTTGCCGGCTCGCCAAAGTCCGCCCGGACGCGAGCGACGAGGGGGTCGGAAATCGAGCGAATGCGTTTGACGTAGGTAACCAAGGCGGCCTGATTTGCACGCACCTCTTCCGAGGACACGAACTCCTCGTCGGTCGCCACAGGGGTCGGCGCGACCGCTTCGCCGAACGACCAGTCATCCTCAGAGGCGGCAGTGTCTGTATCTTCACGCCAGCTGCCCAGCGAATAGCTGAGTCGGAAACGCTGATCGGAGTGGTTCAAGAGACGCTCTGCGAGCCGGGCATCACTTTCTTTTTCCCAGACTGCCGTGCAGGCGTTGAGGAGGCAGTCCTCGACATTGGCTTGCACGAGGAACTCGGTGAAGAAGGTCACTACGGCCTGGAAAGGGCCTTCTGCGGGAATGACCTCAATGTCTGAGACAGTGGTCTTTGCTGTCGAAGTCGAGGGGAAACGGTCGTTATCGGGATCCGATCCAATCAGGTGACGCAACAGCGAAGTCTTCCCTGCGCCCGTGGTCCCGACGAATAGGACGCGGGAGTAGCCCTGCTCCTTGGTGGGCAGCGGGAGGTGCCCCTCGCGAAGGGAAAGGGAGTCGATTTGCCCAGCCTGGATGTCATCGAAAAAGGCATCGACGACCACTTTGTCGAACTTGCCTTCTGCTTCTTGGCGGCGCGTGACGTTCCACCACGTTTGGTCCGCGAGCAGTTCATTCATTTGGGCCACCAAGCGATCGGCTTCGCGTTCGTCCGTCGTGTTCAGGCCCCGCCGGATTTTCAGTCCGGGTCGGTTCTTACTGTCGTTACGAAGCGGGTGCCGAAACGAAATGCTGAAACCAGGACGACCTTGCGATTGAGATTTTGATGCGGTGTATTTCATTTTGTTGTTCTCCGTTGTACCGTTGTCCTGCGTTGTTCCATAGTAGAAGCATCAGAATTCGCTGTCAACTCGTTTGGAACAACTCGGAACAACAGCCCCCCGCTTTTCCGCGCTGGCAAGTTCCGTTGTCTGTGCCGTTCTGCCTGTGGCGCCTACTCTGTGCCGGGTTACAGCCGGCCACTGGGCGCGAGCCGGGTCAATGGCGGCACTGGTCGAGGAGTTCGCATTGGCTATCCGGCAGGTTTCAGAGTGGAGCCGTCGCTTGAACAGCGCATATGCCGGATGGGCGACCGGCAGCAGTTGGCCGTTATGAACAGCTGTTCATAACGGCCATTGGACTAAACCGCTGGCGCGGTAGGGCGTGATCCACGCGCTGTGGGGTTGAGGCCGGCGCATTCACACGAAGCCCGCGTTGGAGAAGGATTGGGTGGCTGTTCGCAGCCCTTCATTCCTTTCCGACAGGAGCTTTGCCATGACTCCCCTTCGCCAGCGCATGCTCGAAGACATGGGCATTCGCAACTTCGCCGAGAACACCCAGCTTTCCTACCTCCAGCAGATCAGCGCCTACGCGCGCCACTTCGGTCGCTCGCCCGACGCGCTCGGGCCCGAGGACGTGCGCACCTACCAGGTCCACCTGGTCGAAGTGCGCAAGCTCTCTGCCGCAAGTGTCGGCATCGCAACGTCGGCGCTGAGGTTTCTCTACAAGGTCACGCTCAAGCGCGACTGGGCACTGGAGGACATCCCGATGCCCAAGAAGCCGTTCCGGCTGCCGGTCATCCTGAGCCACGACGAGGTGACGCGCCTCCTCGAGGCCGTCGCCAGCCTGAAGCACCGCACCCTCCTCACCACCACTTACGCCGCCGGCTTGCGCGTGTCGGAGGCCACGCATCTGCGGGTCACCGACATCGACAGCGAGCGCATGGTGCTGCGCGTCGATCAAGGGAAGGGGCGCAAGGATCGCTACGCGATGCTCTCGCCGCGGCTGCTCGACACCTTGCGCGCGTACTGGCGAGGGGAGCGGCCCCGCCTGTGGCTGTTTCCGGGCGATTTGCCGGAGCAGCCGATCACCAAAGGCGCCGTCGAGGCTGCGTGCCAGAAGGCCCGTCGCGCCGCGGCCCTCACCAAGCCGGTCACGCCGCATTCGCTGCGCCACGCCTTCGCCACGCATCTGCTGGAAGCGGGCACCGACTTGCGCACCATCCAGTTGCTGCTCGGACACCGCAGCCTGGCGACCACCTCACGCTACCTGAAGGTCGCCACCAGCACGGTGTGTGCGACCCGCAGCCCGCTCGACTGGTTGCCGGCGCCGGTGGTGCCGCCCCCGGTGACGCCGCCCGCGCACTTCTGAGTCACCGTCTTGCGCCCGTCCGGGCTCGAGTTGGCGGACATCTTCCGCCAGTTCGGGCCGTCCTATCGCGCCAGCCACGCGGAGGCGCTCAGCCTCGGGCAGTGCCGCGTCATGAGCGCCATCGAGCGTTGCCGCACAGCCGCGCTCGGGGGGCACGTTGAGCAGTGCGACGCCTGCGGCCACCAGCGGATCGCCTTCAACAGCTGCCGCAATCGGCATTGTCCGAAGTGCCAGTCGCTCACGCGCGCGCAGAGGCTCGAGGATCGGCGCGCCGAACTCCTCCCGGTCGAATACTTCCACGTCATCTTCACCTTGCCGCAGGAGATCGCCGCCATCGCCTACCAGAACAAAGCGGTGGTCTACGACTTGCTGTTCCGCGCCACCGCCGAGACGCTGCGCACGATCGCTGCGGACCCCAAGCACCTGGGCGCGGAGATCGGCTTCATCGCGATCCTGCACACGTGGGGCCAGAACCTGCTGCACCATCCGCATCTGCACTGCGTGGTGCCGGGCGGCGGCCTCTCGCCCGATGGCCAGCGCTGGATCGCCTGCCGGCCAGGCTTCTTCCTGCCCGTGCGGGTGCTGTCACGCCTGTTTCGCCGGCGCTTCCTCACGATGTTGCAGCAGGCCTTCGCGGCGGGTTCGCTCACGTTCCACAATGCCCTGGCCGAGCTGACAGACCCTCGCACGTTCGCGCGGTACCTTGCGCCGACGGCCCGGACCGAATGGGTGGTCTACGCCAAGCCGCCGTTCGGTGGGCCGGAACGCGTGCTCGAGTACCTCGGGCGCTACACGCATCGGGTGGCCATCGCCAACAGCCGGCTCGTCGCGTTCGCCGACGGCCAGGTCGCGTTCCGCTGGAAGGACTATCGCCATGCGTCCCGCCACAAGGTGATGCGGCTCGAGACGGGGGAATTCGTGCGGCGCTTCCTGCTGCACGTCCTGCCCTCCGGATTCCAGCGCATCCGCCACTACGGCTGGCTCGCCAACCGCAGCCGCGCGGTGAAGCTGGAACGCTGTCGTCAGCTGCTCGATGTGCCCGCTCCGGTGTCGGCCGATGAACCCGCCGACTATCGGGATCGCTATCAGCGGCTCACCGGCATCTCGCTGTGGGAGTGCCCGCACTGCCACTGCGGGCGGATGGTCTGCGTCGAGACCTTGCAGCCCGGGGCACTGCCGCTTGGGCCGCCGGAGGTCGCCGCATGAACATCCTTCCTCCATCAACACGAGCGCGCCGCGAAGGCCTTGACGGCGTGGCGGGGCTCTTCATGCGCGACCGTGCACGGCACCAAGGAGCAGGTGCCGAGACGCCCGGCCGCGCCCAACGGCACACGAATCTGAGGCCCGGCGCCTTCGCCACGCGTGGCGCAGCACCCTTGGTCCAGGCCGCCGCGTCGGCGTCGATCGCCATTCCCGCGCCGCGTCGCGGAACTGCACCGATTCAATCCCCATAGCGCCCTACCGCCGGCGGGGCGGTTCAGTCCAACGGGATCTTTTGCCTACCGGGCGCGGGACAAGGGCATGACACCGCCCTGCCGCCGTGCGCCGCGTCCGCCAGGCAAAAGACTCTCTTCATTATGAACAGCTGTTCATAACGGCCACGAGCAGACGGTCGGACAGTGCAGGCGAAAGCGGACATTCATGTGGGCAGTAGGCCTATGCGAAAAGGAGTCGCTGTCTGCTCAGCAGGACAATAGGTTCACCCGCGAAGCTGCAAGAATATGTACCGTAGAGATGGAGAAGCGAGCACATGCGATCAGCCCGTGGCACCCCTTCCCATCCTGCCCGGCCCAATCAACCGCATTTTTGCGAACGTCAAACGGGAGAAGCACGGTAAAGTCGCGCCTTTGCACACATAAATCTATGTGATATACTACATTAATATATGTGTCACGGCGGCGGAATGCTTTACGCGGATTTCCTTGCTGAGCTCGGGAAGGCTGGATTGAGCGTTCGCGCGTTCGCCGAACTCACTGGCATGAATCCGAACTCGATTTCCAACTATGCCCGCAATGGCGAACTTCCAAAACATCTCGCGCTCATTGCAGTACTCATCGTTGGAATTAGCGAACTGGGCGGGGACTACCGGCAAATCATGTCGGCAGTTGAGCTCACGCCCCAAAAGCCCCGTGGAGGTGCTCGACAAGGGCAGTTCGGTGGAGATCGCCAAACTAAACTGGGCCTCGACACGTGACGTGTCGCTGCGCAAAGCTCAGCAGACGAGTCGCCCCTGCGCCACGTCTTCGCATATCCATGCGGACCTCAGCGCAACTCACGGGGGGCTCAACATGGTAGATCTACGCGACGGCGGATGTATGTGGATTCACCGGGCGTCGCCCACTGTAGTACGCAATCCACTCCCTGCTGGATTGTTTTCAGTAGATACCGTCCGGCCCCAAGGACCTCTGGAGTCTGGGGGATGACGGACACGATTCTAGACAGACTACACGACGAATTCGGGTGGCCGGCCGACGAGGTGATCTTCAACCCGAGCGGCGAGACGGCAGCTATTTTCGCGCGGTTAGCCAAACAGAAGATCGGCCAGGGCTTGCAGCACCTCATCGGACTTGATGGCGTGGACGTAGGAGTGCTGGTTCGCGACCCTGAGAACTCGGGAAGTGACGTGCCGTTAGCTGTCGTATGTCGCTTCAGATCTCCCGCCGCGCCAGCCTTTGTCGCTGAGGCGCACCGATTGGCTTGGAATTTCTGCCATGCTCCGCTCCTGATAACAATCGATCCCCTGGAACTGCGCGCGTGGAGCTGCTTCGTGGCCCCCTCGCTCACCATGGGAGCGCTTGATGCCGCTCCCGCTTCTCTGGATATCGGTTGCCATATCAATGATGACCTTTCGTCGGCCGATCATGCAGCAAACGCCCTTCATTGGGTGTCCTTAATCGCTGGCGAGCCAGAACGGCTCAGACCCGAATTTTTTGATCCGTCCGGTCGTGCCGATCGGATGCTTCTGGAGAACCTAAAAGAGGTTCGCAGGAAGCTGATTTCTGGTGAAGACGCTCTACCAGTTGATCAGGCTCATGACCTCATAGCGCGTCTGATGTTTATCCAGTTCCTGTTCGACAGGCGGGATTCGTCCGGCTACGCGGCGCTCAATGCCGATAGCCTGCAATCGCTCGTTGACGAAGGTTATCTGCAGCGCACGCACGCCAGCCTGCATGAGATCCTCACTGACTACGACGAATCCTATCGCCTGTTCCAATGGTTGAACGAACGCTTTAACGGCGACCTCTTTCCTGGCAAGTCGACCGATCCCGACGAACGGGAGCATGAGTGGCGACGCGAGATGGACATCTTCAAGCCACAGCATCTGGCAATTCTGGCAGATCTGGTGAGCGGACAGTTGTTAGTAGAAACGGGACAGTTCGCCATGTGGCGCCTGTATTCGTTTGACACCATACCGCTGGAATTCGTCAGCAGTATCTACGAGGAGTTTGTTTCCGCCAGAAGGGAACCAAAATCCACGCGAAAGGGCTCGCCCAAGGGACGAAAATTCGGAAGCGCACACTACACACCAGCTCACCTGGCAGACTATATACTGGACGCGGTGTTACCTTGGCATGGTGACGAATGGCGCATACGCATCCTTGATCCATCCTGCGGTTCAGGCATTTTCTTGGTCCGCGCTTTTCAGCGTCTGGTTCATCGCTGGCGCAAGCAGAACCAGTCCGAAGAAATTCCTGTCAAGGTACTCCAGGAACTCCTCACTCAGTACTTGTGTGGAGTGGACCTAAATGGTCAAGCTGTGCGCGTTGCCTCCTTCAGCCTATATTTGGCGATGTGCGACGAAATCGAACCTCGCCGGTACTGGTCCGAGGTTAGATTTCCGCGCTTGCGTGACAATACGCTTATCTCGAAGGATTTCTTCCTGACGGGCCGGATCGATGCCTTCGAAGAGCCGTTCGACATCGTCATCGGGAACGCGCCGTGGGGGGCCAAGACCGTTACGGCTCCGGCTAAAGAATGGGCGGACAACCGAAATGTGCGGGTCGACAACAAGGATGTTGGCCCGCTTTTTCTGCTCGCAGGCGCCGAATGGCTGCGGCCCGGCGGAAGATTGGCGATGATCCAATCCGTCAAGTCGGTACTAACTGGAGCCAGATCTGGAGTTCTTCGGTCGCTACTTGCCGCAAACTACCAGATCGAAGAAGTGACCAACTTCACGCTACTTCGGTTTAATCTCTTCCGCGATGCGACCTCCCCTGCGTGCAGCATCGTCCTTTGTAACAAAGCGCCCAACGGAGAACCCACCACCTACATCTGCCCGAAACGCAGCCGGAGTAGCGAAGATGACTATCGCATAGCGTTCGATCACCTCGACGTAAATTACATTTACGCGGAAGAACGGCTCTATGCCGTTTCCAGTGGAAATTGACCTCTCAACAAACATGACGGTAGGTG
>CAZKLV010000007.1:0-10179 GCA_964553945.1 uncultured Pseudomonadota bacterium | reverse complement strand
GTTCAAATCCCCCCACCTCCACCATCGAAAAGCGCCGCCGAGAGGCGGCGTTTTTTGTGTTTTGAACCATAAAATGACCGAACGGACAGGATATGGTTCAAAGCTCTCGCGGACATTTTATGGTTCAAGAATTCTAGGTCTACACAGATCCTGAAGATGGATCTCTGCTGACCCCGAAGTCGGATGGGAACTGGATGCGTCGTCATCAAACAAGATGTCGCCCTCCGTTTCACTTGCCGCGCCGGGCGGCCTCCACGGCGGCGATGCCGAGTTCCGTTGGGCCAGCCTTGAAGAGTGCGTCCACACGAGCCCTGGCCTCGGGGGTCTGCATCTGAGCGAACCTCTCGTCGAATTTAGCCCGAAGCTTAGCCAAGGGGTCCACCGGCCTAGCAGCCAGCGCTGCATGGACATCAAAAGGCAGCACCACAGCGATCGGGCGGCCCTTCTTGGTGATGGTGACAACCACTCCAGAAGACACCCGGTCTAGGAGAGAACCCAGGTTCCTCTGAGCCGCAGATGCACTCACGGCCTCGGTCGGATGGTAGGAGGGGGTGGGTTCACGCATAAGACCCCAATCAACTAAGAATCATAGGCGTCCAGGAGAAGGAAGGCGACAAAGCAGACAGACTCCCGACACCTAACAATCACTTGGCCATTTGGCTCAATGGCTTGCTCGGGGCGCTGGTTTTGCCGGCCTGGGGGGTCATTCGATCCTGATTCGAGGAAGCGACTCCTTCTGCCCAATTCCGGCATCTAGGAGGCGAGTGGAATCTGCCTTCCGGGAAAGGGGAGGTTGATACACTCGCATCCATACCAGATATCGAGTGGGCGACTTGCTGCGCTGGATGATCCCGATCCGATGGGTCAGCGCGTGGCAGTGGAGCCGTTTAGCGACAGGGCCTGAACCATGCTTGACCTCGTTCGACTTCGACACCTCTTTGAGCATCACGGGACGCCGCCAGCTGGGCAGAAGCTGATCGAAGAAGCCCGTAGGACAGCCCCGGTTCGGAAGGTCCGCTCCAACAGCAACAATGTCATTACGCGCTTCGCCAGCCGGAAGATGGAGCGCCTGGTCGATACAGAGAGCCGGACAGTCGAGTACCCGGCCGTGGTCATGTACGAGCACGATGCGAAGGTGCTGGAGTACTACGCCCAGCCCGTGAAGCTGGACTTGAATAGGCGAGTGCAAGGCACTTCGGGATCGTCTAGGGTCCAGCACACACCGGATTTCCTATTGATCCGAGAAGATGGCTTCTGGATCGAGGAGTGGAAGGAAGAGACGCGCCTCCAAGGTCTGAGCGCCAAGAACCCCGAGCGCATCTTCAAGGACAAGGACGGCTGGCACTTCCCGGCGGTCGAAGAGCACCTGAGGAACTTAGGCATCAGTTACCGCCTACGATCTGCGGACGAGCATCCACGGACTTTCATTCAGAATCTGATCTTCCTGAGCGACTACCTGAGCCCCAAGTGCCCACCGACAGATGAGGCGCGCCTGGCGGCCATTCAGGGCCAGTTCCAGGACCAGGCGGCTCTCCCCTTGCTGCACCTGCTAGACCGAGGGCGCACCACCGAGCCCGGGAAGGTCGAAGCGGGCGGATTCACCTCGGACGATGTGTACAAGGCGATCGCAGACGGGGATCTCCACTTCGACCTCATGGATGAGCTTCTGTCGGATACTCATCGGGTCATAGTGTACCGGGACGAGTCGGCCCTGGAGCTTGGCCGGACCTTGTCAGGGGTTGAGATCGGCGCAGGGCAACCGGTTGATAGAAGGGATGTCTCGATTGACCCTGGCTGCCAGGTGGACTACGACGGCACGACCTACACGATCGTGCGGGTCGGCGCGACGACGGCCACCCTCCAAAACCAGGAATCGACCTTCGATCAGGATGTGTCGGCGCTGGTGGACAAGCACCAGCGAGGGATCATCACGATCCATCCCGTGAAGGGCGAGGCCGCGAGGGCGCCCTCATTTGAGAACCTGCCGCCAGCCCGAGTGGAAGAGATCCTCAAGCGGAAGGCACTGTTGGACTTGGCGGAAGCGGGCTCTGAGAGCGCGCCCGTATCGGATCGCACGCTTCGGCGTTACCGCGAGAAGGTCCGGAAAGCCGGCGAGAACGCCGTGGACCAGCGGATCGCGCTGGCGTCGCGGATTGCGGAGAGAGGGAACCGCGATCGGAAGGTCCCTCAGCGGGTCATCGAGCTGGTGGCCCAAGTTGCTCGGGAGAAGTACAACACGGCCAAGAACATGAACAAGACCACAGCCTACAAGTACTTCTTGGAGGCCTGTCATCAGGAAGGGGTCAAACCCTGCTCCATGAATTCCTTCAACAAGGAGCTGGATGCGCACGAATCGGTTCAGAGCCGTAAGGGGAAGCGCACGGCGTACCAAGAAGAAAAGATCGTCTGGTATCTCCAGCTTGCCGAGCCCGTACATGGAGTACGCCCGTTCCAATATGTCCACATCGACCACACCCAACTGGATGTGCTTCTGGTCGGCGCTGAGTCCAGGAAGGTGCTCGGCAAACCATGGCTCTCTCAGGCCGTCGATGCCGAATCCCGGGAAGTCGTGGGGTTCTATCTCTCCTTCGAGGCGCCCTCCTACCGCTCCTGCATGATGGTGGTTCGCGACATCGTCCGTCGCCACGGCCAGATGCCGTCGATGCTGGTGTTGGACAACGGGAAGGAGTTCCACTCACGGGCGCTCGCCAGTGTCTGTGAGTTGTACGGATGCAGTCTCCGATACCGCCCTGGCGGGAAGCCCCGCTACGGCTCGGTCATGGAGCGGATCTTTGGAACGACCAATGACCAGTTCATCCATCAGCTTGAAGGGAACACCCAGCTGATGAAGAACCCGCGTTCAGTGACCAAAGCGGTGCTCCCAGAGAACTTCGCGGCATGGACACTCCCTCAGTTCCATGGAGCGTTTGAGGGCTTCCTGAAGCTGTACGGGAGTACTGAACATCGGGCTCATGGGGAGCCCCCGACTGATCATTTCAAGCGCAGGATGGCCGAAACCGGTGAGCGACAGCACCGCTTGGTCCGCTTCGACGAGGCCTTCCGTATTGGGACCTGCCCCCCGCCCCCGGACAGGCCTACCCGCCAGGTGGACGGGCAGAGGGGCGTCAAGATCCGGCATCTCTGGTTCTGGAACGATGTGTTCACGAAGTCGGAGCTGAGGAACAAGGAAGTCGAGGTCCGAGTAGATCCTTGGGACCCCGGCACCGCCTTCGCCCTCGTCAAAGGGCAGTGGGTGGCCTGTCGATCCAAGCTTCAGCCCATCCTGAGCAAGTACACCGAGATCGAGCGCCGCTACATTTTTGAGGAGCTCGCCAAGAAGCTGGGCAGCAAGATCGGCTCCTTGTCGCCGGAGCGCTTGGCCGAGTGGCTCCACATCCTGGAGCCCACGAACTTCCCCTCCAAGCTTTCGGAGCAACAAGCAGAGGGCAAGGCCATCTATGGGGCGCTCGAGATGACTCAAGCGGCGCCGGCCAAACCCGCACGGTCACCAGATCCCAAGCCAGTCGTGCCCCTGAAGCCCACGAGGACGAAGCCCCACTCCAAGCCTGAGACGCGAGAGAAGCCCGCGGTCCGCCGAGGCGTGGCTCCCCTGGAGGTCGATACCGATGACTACTCGCTTCTCTAGCCATGAAGTGCAGAGCCTAGCCAAGGAGCAGGTCCTCCTGCTCCCCGCGGACGATCGCTTGGCCTATTTCGAGGCCATTCGCCTACGGCATCCGCGGGTCAGCCAGGCTCTAGCCGATCTCAAGCTGATGTCGAAACCTGGAGCGGGTTCGAATATCACCCTGCTGGTGGGACCAACAGGCGTTGGGAAGTCCACCGTGGTGCAGGCGATGCGTGATCAAGTGCTCGCGGAGAACCGCGAGCAGATGCAGAAGAACTTGGGGATGATCCCCATTATCGTGGCTGAGGCCCCGGCATCGGGCGAGCGGGGATTCTCCTGGCGCATCTTCTACCAACGGGTCGGAGAGGAACTCCAAGAGCCTCTCATGACCCGAAAGCAGGAGACCCACACGGAGGATGGAAGGGTCACCGTGCGACCCGTCTCTACTCGGGCCACGGTGGCAGCGCTTCGGACTTCCGTCGAGAAGGCTCTGGTTTACCGCAGCACTTCGATCGTCGTGGTGGACGAGGCCGTCCATCTCCTGCGGAATATCCACGGCAACACGCTCGAAAACCACATGGACGCCCTGAAGTCCCTGGCCAACATCTGCGGAGTGAACATCATCCTGGTCGGGTCTTACGACCTCATTAAGCTGATGCACCTTAGCGGGCAGGTGGCGCGCCGGACGGCCATCGTTCACTTCCCACGCTACCTGACAGGAGAGGAGCTCGACGAGCGGGCCTTCGCCAAGGTCGTGGAGAAGCTCGCGAGCTATCTCCCGCTTGAGGCGGAGGTGGACCTGTCGGGCTACGCCGAGGACCTCCAGAAGGCCTGTGTGGGGTGTGTGGGGATCCTCAAGGACACGCTTTCTCGGGCGCTGGCCATCACGCTGAGAAGCGGGGGGAAATGGCAGGAGGCCCACCTCGAGCAGGCACTCCTGTCGCCCATGCAGCACGACGCCATCCTCCGAGAGATCGTGGAGGGCGAGCAGAAGATGCTGAGGACCGCCTTTGGCAGCGGGTCCTTCAAGGTGGCCGCCGATCAGTGCCGGGACATCGAACTTATGGTGGGGGCATCGTGAAGCTCCTTGGGTTTGAGGTCGTCACATGGAGGCCGTGAGGGTCCAGGCCGCGGAGGAGATCCCTCCCCGGACGGCTTTGGCCCCGCTCCAACCCTACGGGCTCGGGACGATGGCCGTCGAAAGCCTCTCGAGCTACTTCCAGCGCCTGGCTGATCAACACAGCATCTCCCCCAAGCTGCTCGCCAGGGAATTTGTCCTGCCGAGGTTGGGCTTCAACAACAGGGTCGGTGAGGTCCAGTCCGACCGGTATTGGCGGTCCTCGTTCTTCAACGGCATGGGGGAGGTGCCGGAGCAGTGGTGCAAAGCCCTCGAGGAGCTCACCGGGGTGGAGGGTCTGCGTCAGTTAACCCTGCTGCCCTTGCACGGCCTTGTCGGGATGCACGGGAGCTCCAGCGCGATCCACCGGTGGTGTCCTCGGTGCCTCTATGAATCCGAGATGGAAGACCGACCTTACGGTCAACTGCTGTGGGAGATCGGGTGTGTGAAGGCTTGCCCTAGGCACGAGATCCACTTGGTATCAGCCCACGGGTGCGGAGCGGAGGAGACCATTCCGCCCCTGAGGATCAAACCCCTTCCACACCTTTGCCGTGCGTGCGGGCGCAGCCTGTCCCTTTTCTCATCCGCCGAACTTCAACCCGCGGATGAAGCCGAGGTGAGTTTTGCCAGGGCCATCGGAGAGCTTCTGGCCAGTCCCCTTTTCGCGGAAGGACCGAGGACATCCGATCGCACGATCGCCGACTTTCTTTCAGAGGTGATCCGGTCCCATGAAGGGGGGTATGGGATCAAGGCCGTCCGGCGGATTGGGGCGGGCAAGGGGCAGTTGAGCGATTGGATGCACAAGAGGCACCTCCCGAGCTTCCCCCAGGCCGCCATGATCGCAAGCGCCTACGGCGTACCCCTCGGTGATGCGCTGGTCGGCAAAGGGAGCGATCGCCTACATCCCAACCCATGGGCGAGGGACTCGCGTCGGGGTGTCTTCACCCCCTACAAGAGGTGGGGCATGGCCGAGGGCATCGAGGCGCAGCTCCAGCAGTTTCTAAGGCTGCCAATCCCTCCGTCGGAGGCGGAGGCCGCCGGCATGCTGGGGACCTCTTCCAGGGAGCTTCGCAGGTCCTACCCCGACTTGTGTCGAGCGATCGGGGAGAGGCGGGTCCAGTGGGTTGAGCAAGACGCTGCTCGGCGGCGGGATGAGCGTCTGCGCGTTGTGGAGGAGCTCGTGAACCAGATGGTCTACGAGGGCGTGATTCCCACCATCGCTAGGCTGGAGGAGCGCCTAGTTGGGATCCCGAAGGCGTTCCTCTTCAAGGAGCGGGCTGCTTGCAAGCAGATCTGTGAAGCGGCGAGGGCCGAGCACGGGATCTAGAAGCTGCTGCAAGCGGCCAACGCCTCCCTGATGGGTTCTGGCTCTCAGACGCTTTAGGCCCAGGCCATGGTGGGTTGGCCACTGAACAATGGGAGGGAAACATCGTTCTTTCGCACTGCTGTGGCCTTTAGGCCATCGACGAAGCGAATCCAGTCTGGAACAGAAGCAGTTCTAGCAATCTCCGCGATCTCATAGGCTAGTGAAGCGGGCATCGCCACTCCATCTGCAAGCCGAACACAGTACGGCGCAAAGAGCTCGGCCATGAACGGAACCTGATAGCGCCGTCCCCCTCCAATATCCTTGCCCTGTTGGCGTGGTGAGCGGCGTACCAAGGCTGTCACCTGTGAGAACCCGAGGCCTTTGTTCGTAGAAGCGTTGCATAACTCGCCGAAATCCACTTCCTGCGTACCCTCCTCGAGGAGGCTATGACTGCTTCGGCACAGCAAAGCGTAGTGGCGCTTCTGGCTTCCAATGGAGAGGTCGTCTGCGCGACTGGTAACCAAAGAGCGCCGGGGGAGAGGGCAGAGCCGTCCCGCCTCATCGAGGTAGCTGAGCCATAGGACGAGCGCAGCCGGACGAACATCGACAGCCCTCGGCTTGGAGTGAATTGGTGAGAAGAGGACAGGGATGGTCTCGCTCGAGCGACTGACTTCTCGAATAGTGGGTCCGAGGGAGTTCCCGATACCCCAAACAAAAATCCCATCGCCTGCTTGGCGCTCAAGTTCCTTGCGGCGAAGGATGGATCGTAGATCCTGGCCCGCTTCGACCCCCATCTTGGTCCAGCAGAATAGGTCTGGGATCTCGCCACTCCGAGGCTTCGCTCCATGGGCGGCGTGCGAACGTCCGGGGGTCTCGGCGCTACCGAACATGGGGTTGCCCTCGTATGCAATAATGCAGTATTTTAGCAGTCAATGGTTACACAAGCAAGACCCCCGGAAGAGCTCAGCCGGGACCTGATGCAGTTCCTTGGTGAAGACCATGGGATTCAGAAAGATATTGCACGGAAAGCGGGCGTCCACCAATCCACTATCAGCCGGATTAAGGCAGGCGAAAAACGAGTCCGGTATTCGAAAGGTTTGCGAAAATTATGCAAATATGCAAAAATACCAATTGAAATTGAAATTCCTGCATCACCCCCAGACCCGACTGGGAATGAGGAGCTGATGCGGGCTTTGGCCGAGGTATGGGATGGGAGCATTGCCCACGCCAAGGCCCTTGCTCGACTCATCCGCGATACCAAACACCTGTCGCCAAGCCGGAATGGTCGCTAAGGAACTTGTCAGGCCGATGATTGGTAGTTCCTTGTTCCTCTCTGCCACAATCCTCCAGACCCTAAGGTGGCTGTCATGCCGAACGCGGCACACCAGCGTCGATTCTTCGAGAAGCTCGCTGAAGCAGGGCTTAGCCGCCGTGCCCTTCAGCAAGTGATGGATCCTTGGTGGAGCGAGGCGGTCCTGGAAGATCCGGCTGCCTTCACTGAGTTCAGGCTTCACCTTGCGTACCGATTTGGACTAGACCTTGAGGAGTTGCTCCGCCATGACCCAGTGGTCAAGTACGACGTGCCACCGGGTACGAAGTTCAAGAGGTCGATTCGACTGACAGAGCAAGATGTGACCCCCAGCGCTTCCTTGGTGCATTCAATTGCGCGAATTGTTGCGGCGGCCACACCCAAGCCCTTCGTTCCCCTATCAGGGGATCCAATGGAGCTGCGGAGAGAGGCCTTGAGCCGTGGGTGGGGTTGGATCTCTCTCGGGTCTCTACAGGAGCTTGCCTGGGAGCACGGTATCCCCGTCATTCATCTTTCCGGGCTGCCTGATGATTTCAAAAAGATGGATGCGGTGGCCGTAGTTGTAGATGGCCGACCAGTTGTGGTTCTGAGCAAGAAATCTCGATACAAAGCCTGGTTGTTGTTCATCCTCGCCCACGAGCTTGGGCATTGCGCGCTAGGGCACCTCACCGATGAGAATGAGCTGTTGATAGATGAGTCGGTTGGAGAAGAGGCCTACCTCTATGACGGGGAAGATTCAGAGGAACGACAAGCCGACGCGTTCGCGATAACTCTGCTCAATGGAAGTGCAGGGACTGTTTACCGAAGTGCTGGTACCCCAAATAAAGCCCAACTGAAACGGGCTGCACTTGATCATCAAGCATCTGCGCAGGTCGACGCAGGCCATGTAATTTTGAATTACGCATTCAACAATCAGATGTGGGCGCTGGGGAATGCGGCATTAGAGCTGCTCGATGCTGGCGACGCGCGCCACTATCTCAACGACCTCCTCTTTCGAGGGCTTGATCTAGAGCAGATCCCGAGAGGAGCGTATGAGTTCCTATTCAAGATGAGCGGGTTCTCCCCATCGTCTGCCATTCAGGGGTAGGCATGGGCGTGATGCTTGATAACGACGTCCTCTACAGGTTGGCGGTGTACGACCTGTGGGAAGAGTTCCTGAATTTGATCGACCACCAGCCTTGTTACGTCCACAGGCTGTTTGAGAGCCTGTATGTCTTTTGCCCTCCAGATGATCATGAGAAGGCGATCGAAAAGTGCGGGGATGAAGCCACCGTAGAGCGCCTGAAATCGATTTATCTGGCCACCAACCCAATCCCTGACCCCCGGGATACGGGAGCTCTCAAGCGGCTCTTGGCGGTGCGCAACCTGGATCCTGGAGAGAGTCTCATTCTAGCGGTGCTCGCGGAGACGCCGCCGTGGAACGCGTACTTCAATGACCGCCGCGCAATGATTGCCTTTGGAACACACCGGTCAATCAGTGACATCCGCGACCTTTGCGTAGGACGGGTTCATTGCTTCTACGAGCTGGTTGCGCAGCTCTGTGTGAGGCATGGAACAGGGAGCATTGCCGCCAAGCTCCGAGCTCGCCTAGATGCGGACCAAGCGATGAGATCGATCTGTGGAGGCGGTCCAACGAGGCCAGATGATGAGGAGCAGATAATGGAGGGGCTCTCCTCCTACTATGAGAGCCTCGATGGCGAAACGGGCGGCATCTTGGCGCCCTTCTTCCAGCCCGAATGACCGCTATCTGGCGCCTCTCAAAAAGACCGCGTAGGGGTCCTTCAGCCTGGCATAGAGACTGATCTTCTTGACGAGCGACTGTCCCGGGTCGACCGCCTCGCCAGTGACTTCTAGGCATGCTTTGTCAACGTGCCCCTTGATGTAGGCCGAGCCCATTCGGCCACTCTTGGGTCCAACCGCTACTTTGGATTTGGCGAGGTCAAATTGAAGATCGACTTGTTCAATTTGGTCTAGAACAAGTGCGTATTTAGACCCTAGAACATGAATTCCCCCGGGCACCTTTTGCCATACGCGACCGTCGGTTGAATACTCATCCGAGGCCACGGGGTCTTCGTCGTGGTGCGAGTCGATCTCTTCCATCACCAAGAAGACCTCATTCCCGGTTTGGAGCTGGGTTCGGACGAACGGCTGGACCGCGGTAGACGGATAACAGGAGTTCCCGCCATACCCCCAGAAGATCATTCCCTCATCTCGGTACTCTTGCATTTTTCGTTCGAGGATACTTTCGAGTGATTCCTGGGCGTGCACTCCGACCTTCATGTAGAGGAGGCCCTGTCCCGGGCGAAGAATAGTCATGGGTTCTCCTCAGCGGACAAATACTGCGTAGGGTTCAATGAGCCGAGCGATGTATTTGATCTGGCGGACATCGGATGGATGGGGCCCCCCAGGAACTGGTGTCATTCGGCGAAAGATACAAGTACAGGATTTAAGCAGGGGATTGTCGTCCAGATGATAGAGGTGTTCGCCTGGGATCATCTCAGAAACAAGGAAGCCGAAGTTGGCCGCATGCTGCTGCGTCACTGCAAGAACCTGCTGAGTCCAATCCAGCTTTGGATCGTCAGCGATAACCACAATGCCGAGTCCTTCAGTCCTAAGTGCCTGCATTCCGCGCGTAAGGAACGCCTTTACACTCTCTCCCTCATTCTTGGAGCTGTAGGGGGGGTTGGTGTAAAACCCATCCTTCGAATGAAGCAAATCGGCCGGGAGTGGGTCTACGACGTTGTACAACTTCGCGGAGATCTGGGAAGCTAGTTGTCGCTGCCAACGAGGTTGTTCAGCCTGGTGATGGGGGGCTGACCACC
>CAZKLV010000006.1:14074-15802 GCA_964553945.1 uncultured Pseudomonadota bacterium | reverse complement strand
CAGGGTATCGTGGATTACGATATGCTCGGGCGCGTGCAGGATCTTATTGCCGCCAGTGATGATCCCGTGGTAAAGCTGGCATGGGATTTCGCCCAAGAGTGGAAACGCTCTTCCGTTATGATCGGAGCCGTGGCGTACGCGCTCAAGCTTACAGATGAGCAGGTGGATCGTCTATTCCTCCTTGCTGCAACAATTGAAGTGTAGGAGGCCTAGATGTCTAAATCTAATTCTTGGGAAACCACCCTGTTGCAGCATCTTTTCCAGAATGCCAATGTGGCGAATATCGGGGATGCAACAGGGCTGAGGGGATCGACTACGGCGGGGAACCTGTACTTTTCCCTCCATACAGCGGACCCTACCGAGCCGGGAAACCAGTCCACCAATGAGGTGGCTTATGGTGCCTATGCTCGCATAGCCGTGGTCAGGAGCGCAGGTGGGTTCACCGTGACCGGTAATATCGTTAGCCCCGCTGCGAACGTTGTGTTTCCCCAGTGCACTTCCGGCACGGCGACCATCACGCATTTTGGCATCGGTACGGACCCGTCTGGAACCGGAACGCTTCTTTATAGCGGTACTGTTAGCCCGAACATTGCAATCGCAGTCGGTGTCCAGCCTATCCTTACTACTTCTTCGGCTGTCACCGAAGACTAAGGCGTGGGTAAATGGCCCGCTCCTTCATCTTTCTCACGACTACCGGCGCTGGGCAATGGACCGTTCCCAGTGACTGGAACCCCTATGACAATTCCATCGGTACCCTCGGAGGGGGCGGTGCTGGTGGCCGTGCTGTAAACTCATACGGCGGAGGGGGCGGGGGTGGTGCCTATTCTCAGATTGAAAATGTCAATCTTACCCCTGGCACGCTTATTAATTTTTCAGTTGGTATTGGGGGCGTGCCGACTACAGCAGCTGCGCAAGCTGGTTCGGGCGGGGATACGTGGTTTGGAAACACTGTATTTGCTTCCGCCCTTGTAGCCGCTAAAGGCGGTGTCGGGTCCAATGGTGGCGCTGGTGGCGCTGGTG
Source organism: uncultured Pseudomonadota bacterium (assembly GCA_964553945.1). Taxonomy (GTDB): domain Bacteria; phylum Babelota; class Babeliae; order Babelales; family Vermiphilaceae; genus CAZKLV01. The sequence continues at coordinate 14,782 of CAZKLV010000006.1, read as the reverse complement.
GCCTCAATACGTCTGGTATTGGCACTATTCGTAATAGCGGTGGCAACGGCTCTACCGCAGTAGCCCCCACAGCTGGCGCAGGCGGCGGCGCTGGTGGGCCTAATGGCAACGGTAATAACGGTGCATCCGGTGTAGGCGGTTCGGGTGATGCGGGCTTTGGTGGTGCTGGTGGTGCTACAGGATCATCCCCAGGCGTCGGCGGTACCGGTACTGAGTGGGATGCTACCCATGGCTCGGGCGGTGGTGCTGGGGGCTATAATGCCCCTATAAACGCTGTTGGTAAAAACGGCGGTCAATACGGCGGCGGTGGCGGTGGCGCTCGCTCGGGCGGTACCTTTGCGGGCGGTGCCGGCTACCAAGGCCTGATCATGATCAGTTATACCCCTGCCGGTATTGGCGCGGGGTCGGCCTCTGGCACTTGTACAGTTCTCGGTACTATATTTGCTCAAGCTAGCGCGGTTGCTAGTACGGACGGTACTTCCAATGTTACTGCGCAATCGAATGCTATAAAGCGTTCCGCTGGTATTGCCACTGGTACATCTAATGTCACAGCGCAATCGAATGCTAAAAAGAATTCCGTTGCTAATGCCACTGGTACGTCCACCGTGGACGGTATCAGCCAAACCGGGTCTCCTATGGTCGGGTTGGCCATCGGTACGTCCACCGTGGACGGTATCAGCCAAACCGGGTCTCCTATGGTCGGGTTGG
>CAZKLV010000006.1:5074-13974 GCA_964553945.1 uncultured Pseudomonadota bacterium | reverse complement strand
GGTACGTCCACCGTGGACGGTATCAGCCAAACCGGGTCTCCTATGGTCGGGTTGGCCATCGGTACCAGTATAGTAGAGGCATTTTCAGCCGCTAATAGGCCGTTCCCTATTGATGGGGCTACTTACGAAGTAACCGGGTTTTCGGCAATCATCGGAACCGGCTTTACGTTGTACACTGATGTTGGTGTATATGGGGTTGATTTATTTAACCCATGGATGTATTTCTCTAGCTACGAAGGCCCGCACTTTAAGACAATCTATATACCGCCTGAGAAAACCCCTCTTTACGTGAAGGGCCAAAGGCAAATCATCATGGTTCCATACGAGAAGAGGGATGCCGATGTTACTTGATAAGTTATTCAAGCAGCCCGCCGAACGTCTGAGCTATGAGATCGACTACAGCGCTTGGCTCCAAGAGGGGGAGACGGTTACAGCGTTTGCTACAACCGTTACTCAGCAATCGAGCGGCACGCCGGTTTCACCACTGATCGTTGATGCAAAATCCATCAAGCCCGATGGTCTTTCCGTTGTAATCTTCGTCTCCCATGGTGACGACAGCGCGAGTTATTTAATCGATGTCAAGGCAACCACTTCCACTGGTCAGATTAAAGAGGACACGCTCTGGTTCAACGTCAGAACGTCCTCGGGAATATGTGCATCTGTCTGAGGATGATCTTGCCGAGTTGCTAGAGAATGCAGCAAGGCAAGGCGCTGAAATGGCATTGGAGCGCATCGGTCTCGGGGACGAGAAGGCGGAGCAGGACGTTCGGGAGTTGCGTACCCTCATCGATAGTTATCGGGCCGCCAAGAAGGCGGCCTTTGATCAATTGATCCGCTGGACGGTTGTAGGGTTTCTGGGGGCGCTTCTCTTAGCTTTGTTCACGACATACGGGATAAAGAAATGATCGAGAGTTGGAATGCATACCAGCCCATCCTTAAGACCATCGAAGGCGGGAAGGTGGATGACCCGCGAGACCCCGGTGGCCGCACCAATATGGGCGTCACGCAGCGCACCTATAACCAGTGGCGCAAGTCGAAGGGCCTCCCCATCCGAGACGTTTACCAGATGGCCTTGGATGAGTGGGTATCCATCATGAAGGGCAGCTTTTGGGATACGGTTCGGGGTGACGAGCTTCCGGCCGGCGTCGATGTCATTCTCGCGGATGCATCAGTCAATTCCGGCCCGGCGCGTGCCATCAAGTTTCTGCAACAGGCCCTCGGCGTTGCCGTTGATGGTGTGTTCGGAAATGGCACTATGAACGCCCTCAAGGCTGACGATGACAACGACGCCCTTATCGCCAAGATCAACGATATTCGGCTTCGGTTCATGCGTGCCCTCAAGACGTGGAAGACCTACGGTAAGGGCTGGACTTCTCGCGTCAACCAGATGACGAAGATCGGGCAGGCCATGGCCGTGGGGTCTGTCGGACCGCAGCCTGTTTATGCTGCCGGTGGCGAGCAGAAAGCCCGGTTCGAAGACGCCAAGGCTGCCCCGCCCAAAACATTGGGCGATGCTACCGGCGTCGGTGGTGTCATCACGGCGGCTCTGCCCCAGGTGCAGGAGGCCTTGGCTCCCGCTGCGAATTGGGGTCCGGTGGCTACGATCCTCACGGTGGTTGCCGTTGTCGGCGGTATCGCCGCTGTCGGCGGCTTCCTCTACTCCGCTTACGCACGGAGTAAGGAGAGGGAGCGCGACATCGCCCTTGGTATCAGTGAAACCCCGGAGGCGGCGACATGACCGTTGCACTTGCTCTCCTCCGCTGGGCGGTTGGGCCAATTGGCCGCTGGGTTGTCCTGGCGGTTTTGGCGCTTGTGGCCGTATGGATGGCCGTGCATTCCATACAGGAAGCCGCAATTCGCAATGCATCGTCCACGGCAATTGAAGACGCCAACAAGAGGTTGCAAGATGCGGTTCGCAATGGCGATGCTGTTGATACTTCCCCTGGCAAGCTGCGCCAGCCTGACCCCCACTGCCGCGACTGTTAAAGCCGCGTGCACAGCATGGCCCTATACTGGTTACGAGAAAGGTGATACAGATAGGACCATAGCTGGTAACAAGCTTAACAACGCCCGAAGAGACGGGTTCTGCTCGGGCATAAAGGAGAGCCGCTGATGGCGAAGAAGATCGACACTTCCACCACCCCACCCCCGGCGACCACCCCACCCCCGGCGAATGATCCGACCAAGATGGACGAGATCGCCCGGTTGCAGGCCCAGCTGGCTTCCATGCGCGGCCAGACCGCCCCGACCCCCGCTCCGGCTCCTACCCCTGCACCGGCCCCGGCAGCGGCTCCCGAGCCTGCTCCTACTGTCCGGCAGGTGGTTATCGAGGATGCTGGTCCGCCGCCCGCTCCCGAGCCGGAGGAAGCCGCCCCGGCCCCCGCCGTACTTACTGATAAAGTAAAAGCGGAAATGGAGGCCGGTCGGCGCAAGGTGGCAGAGCATGCCAAGTATGCGGCCAAGGCTGCCAAGGCCGCTGCCAAGGAAGCGTAATTAAGGGGTTCAGTCATGCCCGCGATGAAAATTGCTGCCTTCGGGGGCATGATCCCGGCCCAGGATGAATTGCTGCTGCCAGAAAACAATGCAGTGCAGTCTACGGACATCTGGGTGTCTTCGGGTGCACTGGAGGGTATCTGGCAGCCGCAGCTGCTATACACGGCGCAGAATGAGAACACGCGCCGTATCTTCCGTATCCCCACCAACTATTACACCAAAGAGCATCTTGAAGATGCGTTCTTTATGGAGTTCACAGATCAGTATACCACGGTGCTGCATGGTCGCGTTATCAACGATCAGTATGACCGGTACTACTGGTGTGCTCCTACGATCAAGCCGACATACAACACCAAGGATCGGATCGTAGCTGGGCAGTCGCCGTTCCTCTTGGGCGTGCCGGCTCCCACGATTAAGCCGGACATAACCATTGCTGCCAATGAAGGCCTGCCCCTCACCGCCGCTACTTACGGAGTAACTGGTTACGGTGCGCGTATGTGGGTTGTTCGCGTCGGAGGCGTTGTCGATACCGACACGGGTATTATGACCCCGGCCCCGCCGCTTGTGACGCTCCCCGCTGGCGTTGCGCCCCTTACGGAGGTGCGCGCTTACGTCTATACATGGGTAAGCGCCTACGGTGAGGAGGGGCCGCCGAGCCCGCCCTCGGATGTCATCACCGGCAACCAGCTGGCCAATTGGCGAGTGGGGATGACCCCGCCTGATGGATCGGTCACCATGGGGCGCAACCTTACCACCACCCGGATCTATCGCACCGTCACCGCAGCGGACGGCACGGGTGCGTTCTATTTGGTGGATGAGGTTCCGATTTCCACCGCGCTCTATATCGACACCAAGTCCGATACGGACATCGCCGGAGGCACACAGCTTCATTCGGGCGGCTGGACACCACCCCCGGATGACCTTGAGGGCTGGATCGACATGCCCAATGGCATGATTGCCGGCTGGCGCAAGAATGAGGTGTGGTTCTGTGAGCCCTACCGCCCCCACGCATGGCCGGCAGCCTATACCATCCTCACGCAGCACCCCATCGTCGGCATGGGCATCGTCAACGCCACGCTCATCATCACGACAGTGAGCGAGCCCTATGCCGCGTCCGGCAATACGCCGGGGTCTGTATCCATGGTAAAGATTGACGCCATCGAACCCAACCTCTCGCGTGCCAGCATCGTATCAACGCCGGATGGGGTGTTCTATGCCTCGCCTAACGGGCTGGTGGTCGCCAGTCCGATGTACGGCGTTGTCAAGAACGTCTCGGACAAATTGATCACCAAGAATGAATGGTTGAACATTTTCGATATGCCCAAGCTCAACGCGGGCCGGCTAGGGGATCAATACCTGGGGTTTGGCACGTTGACGGACGGCGTTTTTCAACCTGATGCGTTCCAGAACGACGCATTCGAGCAGTTGGATTATACCGACAGTCAAACCGGCTTCATGATCTCACCGAACGATGGCCGTGTGGCCATGACGATGTTGACCTCGGACAGCCCCACTTCCAGCGTGTCGAACGATGTGTGGACGGGTGAGCTTCTCTTGCAACAGGGCCTCAATTTCTATTGGCTCAACCAAGCCAATAATAGTCCGCGTCGCCCCTACAAGTGGACATCCAAGAAATACCAGTTCGGGGACCGGCGCAATCTGGAGGCGATGAAGGTTTTCTTCACCATCCCGTCCGGCGTCAACCCACCTTACTTGCCGCGTAACACTGACATCAACATGGCGTTTGACGATCAGATGTACGGGGTGCTTCGCCTCTATGTGAACAACAAGCTTTTCATGGCTCGCGAGATCCGGCAGCCGGGTGAGTTCTGGCGCATCCCGTCCGGGTTCAAGGGCGAGTTCTGGCAGCTTGAGGTAGAGGCTCGGGTCACAATCAAGAACATCCAGCTTGCCAACACCGCCAAGGAACTGGAAAATGTCTAAGACCGTTTTCCCAGTCATACCGGACCCCACCTCGGACCCGCGCTCGCTTGTGGAGTGCATCAAAGCCCTTACGGTCACCGTGAATATGCTCACCGGCTCTGCGCCGCAAGGGGGCCTCGGAACTGGGCGCGTGCCAGTTCTCTACCTTGACGACAACCGGCCCGACCCGGAGAACGTGCAGGAAGGGGACTTCTGGCTTAGCCCATATTCGCAGCTGTTCGTCTGCTCCACCAAGGCACCGATGCAGCTGTTCACTTCGTTCGGGGGGCAGATGGCCTTCCGCCCGCAGACCAACACCCCAGCCGCGAACGGGAAGAAGGCATGGCGGGCGGTGGCTGCCGTGGCGCAGCAGAACCCGGATCGGGAGAGGGCCAATTTCGAGCTTACCAAGACATCGGGGGGTATGAACCGGTGATCATCGTCAATGACCCTGCCCACGGTCCAATTATAGCCAAGGCTGCCGGCTGTCTGCTCCACCCGTCCGATGTCACGATATGCCGGGTAAATGATCGGCACGAATTGCTTGGTGGATCGATATTCACCAATTACACCGGTAAGTCGATCACAGTACATGTGGCCTCGTTTGCCCGTAATTGGATAAATCGAAACCTTTTATTCGCTACATTTGCATATCCGTTTCTACAGCTTGGCGTGACTAAGCTTATCGGACAGGTGGACAGTCGCAACGACAAGGCTGTGAATTTCAACAACGTTATGGGCTTTACTTTAGAAGCCACGATAAAAGACGTATTTCCGGGTGGTGACATGTTGATCATGTCGATGTATAAGGATGCATGCCGCCATATCCACATTAAACCCCGGAACCTTGAGGCGGACGTTATTACCTACAGGAGTTAGATATGGGCGGCAAAGGTGATGCTCCTGATCCACCGGACTTCGGTCCGATTGCTAGGGCGGCGGAGAAATCCGCCGATTTGTCGTTTAAGCTCGGGCAGGATCAGCTTGCTTGGGCCAAGGAACAGTTCGGCTATACTTCGGACATCACCAACAAGGTTGTGAGTTCGGCCCTGCAAACGCAGGACTTGAACAACCAAGCGGCTGCCGAAGATCGAGCGCGCTACCGGGGGATCTTCCAACCACTGGAGGATGATCTTGCCGCCGATGCTCGGGCTTACGCGTCCGGCGAGCGCCGCGACCAGCAGCAAGGCCGTGCGATCTCTCAAGTCAACAACCAGTTCAGTCAGCAGCGGCAAGCCGCGTTGCAGAACTTGGAGAGCTTCGGTGTCGATCCATCCTCTACTCGATACGCAGCGCTTGACATTGGCACGCGGGCGTCTCAGGCCGCAGCGCAAGCAGCTGCCGGTAATCAAGCGGCGCAGGTTGTCGATACTCAGGGGCGTGCCCTGCGTTCCGAAGCGATTAACGTTGGCCGTGGCTACCCCGGTCAAGTTGCGCAGACTTACGGCACGTCCTTGGCGGCCGGACAGATGGGGGCCAATACAGCTTTCGGCAACGTTGCGTCTGGTGCGAATACCATGGGCACCGCGCCAATGTGGCAGGGGCTCGGCAACCAGGGACTTGGCATCTGGGGGAACACTCTCCAGATGGGTTTCCAAGATCAGCTAGCCGCGTATCAGGCCGATCAGGCTTCCTCCTCGGGCTGGGGTTCGGCGCTTGGCGCTGGGCTTGGCCTGCTGAAGTCCATCCCCGGTATGAGCTTCGCGGCAGGCGGCGAGGTGCCGATGCCGGCAGGAGACGCCGGGCCGGCTATCTCTGGGCGTTCGGTACCTTACGAGGCCTCCCCCTCGGGCGGTGCCGTCACCGATGATATCCCAGCTGTCGTCATGGCGAACCAGGGCGGTCAGGCGGTACCCACCGGGCCGGCTGCGATCAATGCTGGCGAGTTCATTATCCCCACCGATGTTGTCGAATGGATGGGGCAGAAGGGCTTGCAGGATATGATCGACAAGGCTCGCAAGGAGCAAGCCGGTGCATCCGCAAAACCTACTCAGGGAGTAACTCCGGCAATTCCACCCGGTCCCCCGTCCTATGCTCGCGGCGGCCCGATCATGCTCACAGCCTACGGAGAAATGCAGAACCCGCAGAACAACATGCCTGCCGTACCAACACGGCGGAATATTGGGAGTGGGTTCTTTGGCATCGGCCCGAATTACAATGCTGCCGGCTGGCCGGGTATTGACAATCGTACCCATGGAGGGATGAACCGGTGAGCTTCGGGCAGGAAATCAAGGATTTTATCGGGGCATTCCAGGCCACGAACAAGATCTTTCAGGACGATCAGAAGCTCGACCTTGAGCGGCAACGCCTCCTGATGCAAACGAATTACTGGGCGAGTAAGCAGGCGGCTCTTACGGGCAAGGGCGCTGGCGAGACCACGGCGGACCCTGCCACGGCGGCGGGCGATGCTGCTCGCCAGCGCTACTATGGCGGCTCGGGCGGAGGGGGTAATTACTCCACCCCCGGCATTGATGACCCTCAGGCGTCGAGCATCCTAGGGTTCATCCGTCAGCATGAAAGCGCTAACAACTACGACAATGCGGTTGGCGGGGCCATTCCCGGCCTGTCGAACATGACGATTGCCCAGGTCTACGGGGTGCAGGATCGCATGAAGTCGCAGGGCCGGGAGAGCACGGCTGTCGGCGGCTACCAGACGATCAAGCCCACGCTCCAGGCCGTTGTGCAGCAGCTGGGCCTTGACCCCAACACTACGAAATTCACGAAGGACGTACAGGACCGCATCGGCCTCCAACTGCTTGCTAACCGGGGCTACAACGCCTTCAAGAGCGGCAAGATGAGCCAAGAAGGGTTCATGCACAATCTGTCGCAGGAATGGGCAGCGCTCCCGAAAGACCAGTCCGGCAGGAGCTATTACGCTGGGGTGGGTTCGAACCGGGCCGGCGCGTCCTGGCAGCAGTTCGCGAACGCCTTCACCAACTACGGAAGCACGGTCGCAGCAGCGCCCGAGGCCGCGCCGGACACAACCACGGCTGCAACCCCAGCGGTGCCGACAACCAGTATGTCGAAGGCCCAGATTAATGATGGGCTTCGCAAGAACGGCATTCTCAAGGATGGCGTCCAGCCGGCAGCGCCCGCAACCACTCCAGCGGTGCCGTCCTATACCAGCAGCGACACATGGGGCGAGAAGGCTCCAGCGGGAAACAAAGATCCGACTGGACAGGACATCCCCGAAGGATATCATTGGGAGAACGGAACGATCCTCCCCGACAATCCCCCGGATGAACAGCAGGGCTAAAGCCGATGGACGAAGAAGATTACACCAACGACGATGTTACCGGCTCCATCCCTCCTACGGAACCGGCCATCCCCCGAGCCCCTGCCACCGCCGATCCTCCGGTGGTGGTTCGCGGAAAAACGCAGAAGTCCACGGCGCTCCCCGTTCCAAACGAGGGGCGTCCGATTTATCATGGGTCCATCCCGAACACCTACGACCCTCCGAGCGCGGAGAACCCGCAGGGCACGCTGGGGAAGGCCATCCACGGCGGCTTGTCCTTCATCCAGAAGGCATTCGGCCTCGACCAGCAACAGGGCCAGCCCGAGCGCTATGACCCGCGCATGGGAAACGACCTTTATTTCGCTGATGAGAAGGGCAATCCGACCGAGGCTTATCCGCTCGATCCGAAGACGGGCCAACCGATCCCCGGTGCTCGCCCTGGCCAGAATATCCCCGGCGCGGTGACCGGCGACAACAGCGGGCAGACCGCCGTGTCTCGGGACCCGAACCACGGCGTCATGATGCTTTCGCAGCATGCGGGTGCCATGAGCCCGGAAGAGTACAGCCAAATCCGCAAGATCATCGATCCCGATGGCCGGCTTGACGATAGCCTTGGCAACGTCGCGGCTCTCAGCGGCATGTATGACTACTACATGAGTAAGGGCAATGTGAAGGCTGCCGATCAGGCGGCGGCGTCCATGATCATGACCCTCTCCAAGGTTTCATCGCAGCTTGGCGCGCAGGCTCAGCAGGCGATCAAGTCGGGAAAATACCCCGAGGCTGCCCAGCTGTTGAAGAAAGCCTATGACTATATCCCCGATGGGAACTCGGCGTCGGTGGACGGCAACAACGTGACGCTTCGTGATGCGGACGGGAATGTTCTGCATCAGGGGTCGTTCACGCCCCGCCAGCTGTTCGATGTCGCCACGGGGTTGCAGAACGGCTCTGTGTTCTGGAAGCAGCTTATCCAGCAAACTTCCCGTTACACCGGGATCAAGCCCGAGACCCTTTCAGGTGAACAGGTTGGACCGTCTCCGGCGTTCCAAGCAGCCCTCGGGGAAGTTGGCGGCGGTGCAAGCGCCCCAGCCGGTCCCCAGGCGGCCCCACAGGGGGCTACGGGAGGCCCAGCGCCCACGAATACCGGTGCAGCCCCCGCAAGCCCGCCTGTGGCCTCCCCAGGCCCCGCACAGGCCGCTCCAGCGGTACCAGTTACTCCGTCAGTAAGTGCCGGGCAGGTTCCCCTGTCCGA
>CAZKLV010000006.1:0-4974 GCA_964553945.1 uncultured Pseudomonadota bacterium | reverse complement strand
TTCAAGCCCGGCAAGGTGAAGACCGACGATCTCAAGCTTTTCGAGCCCGAGATCAACACGGCGATTACGGATGCTTTCTCTAAACACGTTGTCGATCCGGCAACGGGGCAGGAGTTCACCCCGGAGAAGGCACAGGCTTTCCTTGGCCCGCACCTGCCCATCCTCACTTCGCTCGCTGCCGGTCTCGCTGCCGACAATCCGAACGACGCCAAGTTGCAAATGCCGGGACAGGCGGCGCAGGTTGCCCTGTCGCTGGCGTTCAACCCGAAAAACCCCAACCAGCCCATGTTCCGCGTGCTGGGGCAGACGGCGGGGGGCAATGGCATCGTGGTCCAAACCGATGACAACCCCCCGCAAAAGTTCGCCATGTCGCGCCAGAACTTCGGCACGCTGGTTGGTACCATGCGCCAGTTGCAGCAGAACTATATCGGACAGCGCAACCAGCGTACGGAGCAGGAGGGCAAGAATAAGTCAAACTGGCAAACGGTGAAGGATACCGCGTCGGAGAACTTCGACCGTATGCGGGCACCGGGCAACGCTGGTGAGCGTACCGCCGATGTAGCCATTGGCCTTGCCAAAGCTATCGGTGACCGGTTCACTGCGCCCGCAGTAAACCCGAACACCGGGCCGAACGGTTATGGTGACGCCGGGCAGCCGTACCAGATGCCCACGGTGAATTCTGGAAACCCTGGCCAAGACACGCCGCAGCAAAACAGCACCCTCACCAACGTGCTCGGGCGCATCGTCGGCGCGTCTCGGTCCGTCCAAGAGGCCGTGCAGCAAATTCAGCAGCTTGGCCTTGAGGCGCGGGGCTACGATCTCAGTCAGGGCAGCCAGCTTGTCCAGTACATCACGCAGCTGCTACAGGATCGGTTCAACCCCTACGGGGGCGCTGGAGAGCCGTACAGGCTTCCGGTTGTCAACTCGGGAGATCCCAGACGGGATACCCTCCCGCGTACCCCCAGCCGGCCCGTAGCCCCAGCAGTGCCCATGCCGGCCAGACCCTATAGTCCTGACGATTACGGTTCCGCAGGCGTGCCGTATCGTATGCCTGTAGTGAACTCCGGCAACTAGATCTTGCAATAGGCAGCCTCGGGCAGTATTGTCGCCAGACAGGCTGCCAACTATACAGAGGTGCAACATGCCGCTTTGGGCTCTCGGTACGGAAGAGGCTCCCCGCGCTGGGCAAACGGAAAATCCCAGCGCGCTCGATTACCTCAAGGAAGCCGGGGCCGGCGCGGCGGACATCGTGGGGCAGGTGGGGTCATCGGCGCAGTATGCCGCCGAGAATGGTGGTACCGAACGGCAGGTTGAAGCTGGGCGATCCACCTCCCAACTGGGCCACGCCCTCAGCGATTACCTACGCGGAACCCAAACCCCCGCAGCACAGGATACCCGCGCCAACCCGGATGACCATTTCTGGGCTGGCCTCGGCATGCAGGGTGCGCAGTTGGCCCCTGTCGTGGCCGGTTTCGCCGCCGCGCCGCAGAGCTTGGCCGTGGAAGCGGCTGGGGGTGCCGGCCTCCAGAGCGCTCAGTTCATCGATCATGTCATCAATACAACCGATCGTATGGATGACACGCAGCTTGCGCAGGCCTCCCCCCTTTTTCAGTCGTATCTGGACAAGGGCTTGGACCCTACGCAGGCGAGGCGTCAGCTGCACCGGGACATGATCTCGGACCCGGACCTGACGATGTCTCTGTTTACGGGGGCCGTCGCTGGTGGCTTGGCTGGGCGTCTGCTTCGCGGCGGGGCCTCTAAGGCTTTCGGTGAAGGCCTCGTCCCCCGCGTTCTGACCGGCGCGGCGGAAGGTGCTGGCGCTGGCGCGGCGTCTGTCGGGCAGGCTGAATATGCGGCACAGGACGCCGATGTTATCGCCGGCCTTCGTCAAGATATCGACTATGGGGAGATTGGACAGAATGCTCTGGAAACTGGTGCTACGTTTGGTGTGCTTGGTGCCGCTCTTGGCGCTCTGCCAAGGGGTTCGAGCAGTCGAGCTACACGGGTTGAGCAGGTTGACGACTTCGGTCGCGACGCCGCGATTGACGCCGCTCTTGGTGAAACACAGCCCGCAGCCACGGCACAGGCTCCGCAAGTTCCAGCGCCCGAAACCCCACCTGTTGCACCGCCAAATCCGGTCCCCGGAACGAAGGTAGGTCCGGCAGATTTCCTCAACAACCCCGAAGCCCTCGACCTAACGGGGGCTCAATCGGTTTATGGGAAGCGCCTCGGACCTACTGAGGAAGTAACTCCGCCTACGGCCAATGACCCGCAGGGCACGGTGCCGGAGAGCGCGGCTACGCTCCAGGCACAGCGTCAGCAGCTGATCAATGGCGAGCGCCCCCTCATGCTTGTGCCGGGCTCGATGCCCACAGGCGAGGCGCGTGCGCTTATGGCACCGGGCATGAAATCCATGCGCGTGGCCGATGGCTTTGTCATTTATGACCCGAGCAAGGTAACGGCGGCTGATATCAAGAAGGCCGTCGCCAACAACACGCTCGGGCAAATGCTGGGGCTTGGCGATGTCAACAAGGCAGAAGTGGCGAACCGCGTGGCCGCAGGCGAGCAGCCTACCGCCGTTGTGGAGAGAACTCCTGATGGCACTGAGGTACGCGCAGCTGCCGGAACCGACCAGACAGCGCCTCAACAGGCGCAGCAAATGGCGGAGGTCGCAAGCCCTGGCAACACTGTGGCGCAGGAAGCTCCAGAAAACGTGATAAACACGCGTCAGGAAGCCGCCCGTACCGAGGCGGAGCCGACCGTGCAGGCGTCCAAGGAGAGCGCTGCCGATCTCGCGGCCCAGATGACGGAGCAACCCACTCCGGCGCAGGCCGCCAGCGGTGATTATGTCAAGGGTCGCGTGGACTGGGACGGGCATACCCTGGCTATTGAGACGCCCAAGGGTGGCACGCGGACGGCCAAGGATGGCAGCTGGGAAGTGAAGGACTATCCGGCTCATTATGGTTATATCGAGCGTACCAAGGGCGCGGACGGTGACGAGGTGGATATCTTCGTCGGGCCGTCCACGAAATCCAACCGTGTTTTCGTCATCGACCAGATCGACCCGAAGACGGGCAAGTTCGATGAGCACAAGGCCATGATCGGCTTTGACAGCCTCAAGGAAGCAAAGGACGCCTACAACAAGGCCTATACCGACAACCAGAACCGAATGGGCGCGGTTACCACTCTCACCACGTCCAATTTCAAGGATTGGCTCCAGAACGGCGACTTGACGAAGCCGCACAATCCTGACCGGCTCAAGGGGGCCGTCGCGGTGAAGCAGGCTGCCAAGGTTGTGGAGAAAGCCGCAGAGCCGACCGGCCCGCGTGTCTTGCAGGATCTTACTCAGAAAGTAACTCGCCAGCCTCCCAAGGAGCGGGTTGAGACGCGCACGGGTGCCCATGAGAGCAAGGCAGTGGTGGAGAAGCGCGCTGCTGATACGCAGGCCATCGCCAAGGCTTTGCAGGAGCACACCCCCGAGCACTTCAAGCCGGTGGAGACCAAGGCCGAGCGTACCGAATTGGAAGCACGCCTTGACCGCATGATCAAGATGCTTGCCAACGATGACGTGAAGATCAATACGAAGGTGGGGTACGACAACCGTCCCGGCGAGCAGATCTATGCGCGGGACGCCCAGCAGATGCTTGCCAAGCTGCGCAAGTTCTCGGATGCCGAGCGCGTGCCGAAGAAGGTTGCGGACGACATCATGCAGTTCTTGCTGGATGAGCAGTTTGCCCGACGCGGCGACTTCGATGCGATCCGCGAGCGTCGTGGGCAGGTGGGCGAGGAAATCGGGGAGGCCAAGCGGGGGAGGCAAACTGATGTCGGAGAAGAGCGGGCTCAACCCGAGCGTACAATCGAACGGGCATCGGATGAGCCTACGCCGGAAGAGATTGTGGCGGCTCGTGATGAAGTACCGAGCGATACGACAGCGGCGGTACGGGAGCAAGCGGAATTCGACAAAGACCTAGCCGCAGCCCGCGAGCGCAAGGTGGAGCTTAAGGGTGATGAGGTTACGGCTGGCAAGTCGGCAGCGGGCTCCGGCATCGTGGTGGAGAAGCGCAAGGGCCGCAAGATCCAGCGGATTGCCCTGTCCGAGCGCGAGCCGGCAGCAGATGCCCGTGTTGACACCACTGAGCCGGTGAAGCGTATCAAGCTTGACAGCGATTATATCGGTGACCTTGCCGATAACGAACATATCGGCGTGAAGCGCCTTGACCGCGTGCAGCTGGCCAATGTGACCGGCCTGCGCCCCGAAGATATGGGCAAGCATTACCAGACCATCACCAACGCGGTCTGGAACCACCTGCGCAAGTATATCGGTGAGGTGCCAGTTCACATCATTACCGATGACGCGATGCAGAGGCTCGGGGCTGGGCTGACCGGGAAGCGTAATACGTTCTATGGGTTCTACGATCCCATCAACAACCATATCGTCGTCTCCGATGCGATGGTGAAGAATGGCAAGATCGATGGGCGGCTCATGGTCCACGAAGGGCTGCATGCCGGCTTCATGGATGCTGCCGACGCCAACCCTCAGCTGCGCTCGATCCTCGAAGACATGCGCAAGCATATCGACAGTGAATGGGGCGACGTGCTGGACGGCCTGGGGGATAACTCCGCCTATGGCTTGACGAACGTTCATGAGTTCATTTCGGAGGCGTTCGCCAACCCCACTTTCCAAGAGGTGCTCCAGCGCACGGCCATCCCCGAGAGCATCGCTGCCAAGCTCAAGGGGCTCCCCGAGCGTCCTACCACCATGTGGGATATGCTCAAGGCGCTCGTCACCCGGTATATCCCCGGTTTGCAGAAGCTTCTGGGCACCGCTGACGGGCCTTCCATCCTTGACGGCCTCATGTCGGTCATGAACGAACTGGAGGCCACCAACGCCCATCTGAGCAACGCAGAGGGTCGCAAGGCCGGCGTCTACTCCAAGGAAGTCGAGCCGTTGTTCCATATGACGGTCACGAAGCC
>CAZKLV010000005.1:0-20047 GCA_964553945.1 uncultured Pseudomonadota bacterium | reverse complement strand
CCTGTTCGTCATCGAGAACCGCAGTGCCGGCGCGGGCCATCGCATCGCGAAGCCGCGCTGCCGTCGCAGGCTGGCCGTTGGTCGTGATGACTGGCGCGAAGTCCTCTGCATCGGTCTTGCCTGAGCACGCGCCATGCGCCGGGGAGGCGACCGGCTTCGCGGTCGCCGTGACAGTGGGGATCGGCGCAATTCGATGCGACATCCGCACTCGGAAGCCTCGCGCCTCCAAGCGTTCTTGAAGGATGGCGCCGACATCGAAGCGAAGACCGTCTGCGAAAAGAACGCACGCATCGCGCTCTGCGCCGACAGATGCCGTGAGCTTGCGAGGATCCACGCCTGGCGCGGACATCAATTCCTGAAACCGACGCGCCGAGCGATCGAGCCAGGGCTCGTAAAGGGCTCGGACGACCTTGGTGACAAGGACGCTCTCGCCGCCCTGCCTGAGGCGGCTGAGGGCGTCGATCGCCGCGCGATCGCATTGCCAACCTTGCGCTGCATAGCCTGCCGCCATGGCCTCGGCAGTGGTGCCTCCGAGAGGGACCTTGGCTGCCTTCGCCAGCTTGCCGAGCGGTTCCAGCGCGGTCGCGTAGGGACTTTCACCGAGTTGAGCCCAAACCCAGCCTCGCCGCTCCTTGTGCTCGGCCTCCAGCGTCACGACCCTGTCGCAAGCCTTTCCATGCGGCAGCGCAAGCGCCGCTTCGAGCTCCTTGCGAAGCCGATCTTCCTGCTCCTCGTTGAGGCCGGGCCGGCGAGAGTGGTCAGCGAGGCCGAGCAAGTCGCGCGGACGGGCTTGACGCAACACGGTCGACACACCTGGATAGAGGCGCGGCGCATCGCAGAAGCGCCGCCAAACGTCGTCCCATTTCCCGCCGCCGTGAAGTAGGGCATCGGCAGCCCCTTGAATTCCATCCTCATCGGGATCGAGGCCGAATTCACGCCAGCAGATGTCTTTGAAAGTCGCCCAGTGAGTCGGATCGCAGCGGCTCTCGAATCCGTCCTTGTCGCTCATCCAACTGAGCAGGTCGCGGACAGGATCGCCGATCGCCAAGCGGTCGAAATCGTCGGCTTCCAGGCGACGGCCGCGCAACCCGGCAAGAGGCTCGGGCGCCAGCAGCACCAAGGCCCGCAGCATCGCGTCGCGCGCGCGATTGTCCTTGGCCACATCCAGCCCGACACCGTCCTCGGAGGTGAGGAAGGCCTCGACCGTCCAGTCGCGCCCGTTGCGCTGATGCCAGACAGCCCCGCGATACTGAAGTTCGATCAGGGGTTGCAGCTCGGCGGGGCAGTCGCCGCCGGCCCGAAGGTCCTGCCGGC
Source organism: uncultured Pseudomonadota bacterium (assembly GCA_964553945.1). Lineage (GTDB taxonomy): Bacteria > Babelota > Babeliae > Babelales > Vermiphilaceae > CAZKLV01. The sequence goes on along the minus strand of CAZKLV010000005.1, from coordinate 18,733 downwards.
TAACCTTGGGAAGATAGAGGATTGGCACCGCGTCGGAGGCCGGGGAAACCTCGGGCAAGCTCCGCTCGACGATACACCGGAGCCAGATCACCGGCCCGCGACGCTCCTCGGGCGCGTAGGCGCCGAGCACGTAGAGCTGCGGCAGAACCTTTTGCAGCGTGGGGATTAACGGTGTCCATTGCCCGTCGGTGTCAGTCCACAGCAGCGCCGTCGGCGCCGCAACACCGTCGGGCGTGCGCAAGGCTTGCTTGAGCGAAACGTCGATCGCATCGACAAGGGTTCGGGGAGCGGTGCCGCTCACGGCTTCGCTCCAGCCTTAGCAGCATGCCGATCCCGTGCCGCCTGCTTGATGGCGCGGCTGTAGTGCAGGTCGTTCCAGCGATTGCCATCGAAGGCTGCGCCGCCGGCGAAACCCGCGCTCGCCTCGTCCCAACCCCAGAACCAGGGATAATCGGCCTTGTCGCGGTCGGACTCCTTGCCGCGGTCCTTGTCCCACTTGATTTTCGGCGTTGCCCGGAGAATGCACGCACCTTTCGCTTTCGCTCCGAGAGGCCGAGCGGCCATGAAGGGGCGGATGTTCATCCGCACGCCGTCATTGATGTCCGGATCCCAGCCGATCGGCTGCTCGTGGAGCGGCTTCCAGCGGACGAAAATGTCGTAGGGCGGCTCGCCCTCTAGGATTTTGGTGAGTTCCGCACGCAGATGCTCGGCATGGGCGAGACGCGCGTCGGCGCCTTCCGCTCCGGCCTTTTGCTCTGCGCGCTGCCGGTCGATCCAGTCACCGAGATAGGAGTAGATTAGCTTTTCAAGCGTGCGGCGGCCTTCACCGTTCGGCGCGGCGAGCCGGTGGTAATTGACGAGCGCATGGAAGCCGTCTCGCCGCCCGTCCGAGATGTGCCAGACGAAGGGGCGCTGATGAAACAGCTCACAGTGCTGCTCGAAGAATCCGTCGCGCAACCAATCGTCCAGCAACTTGCCAGCGTATCCCACGTCAGCGAGAAGGCTCGCGAGCTTCGCAGCGGTCCACTCGTTGCCGAACGCGTCTGAAAAGAGCGCGGTCAGCCGTTCGTGCGCAGGCGCTTCACCCTTCGTAGAGTTCAGGCAAACGATGCCGTCGATGTCCGCATGCTGCTCGAGACCATCTGAACCAAGGGACGGGCTGTCCCTGAAGCTGGAGCCGGTTTGGCGGGGCCATCGGTAGCCGACAAGGCGACTCGACACCACCTGCAAGGGCGCTTCTGCGACGTGTGAGTTGCCGCCAAATAACCACTGCGTTGGGTCGATCGATGAGGGAGCCGGCAATCCGTCAGGGAATCGCCTTTCAGCTTCCCTGCGCCAGCGTTGGAGATCGAATGGCACCTTAACTAAGGTCGCATTCGTAATATTAACTTTCTTGTCTATTTTCCGGAGAGCAGATGCGTAGTCTGGTGAAGTGCAATAGCACCAGATTGCGGGCAGATTATTCTCGTCCGAAGGCACAATAACCGACGTATTCGTATCGATGGCCTCGCCAGTTGAGATCGTTGCGCAGATTTGACGCATCTGGCTAATTGCAACGCCTCTCCGACCCCATGCCCCCTCTCCACGGATAAAGGCACGGCCCTGCTCAACTTGCTGTGTAAGCGCGTCGCCGAACCAAAGTATCTGTTCCCGTCCTGCGTATTCGACATTCCTGTTCACGCTCCCCTGCCAAAAGCGCCAGGGATCGCTAACTCGTGCCAGCTCCCAGAAAAAACGAGCAAACTTTGGATAGTCTGCGGGCGACACCCCTTGAAACGCATGGGCGTATTGGCCGAGCAATTCTCCGCGTGGAAGTACGTCAAATAGAATTCTGTGATCTGGGTTTGCGTTTTGCTGATTTTGATCGATTAGAAATAGCTCACTAGCACGCAATACGGATTTCTTAACTTCGATCTCTTCGGTGAGAGTGGCGTCGATCGCCATATGCCAAGTTGCCGTAGACGGACGCAAATTGGTGAAAGAACCAAGGGTTGCTAGCGGCCCTCGCTTGCCGAATGCTTCCCAAGCTTCCTCGCCGAGTGCAGCGATGAAATCCAGCTTCCTGTCATGCAGAATGCGCGTCCGAAACGCTGCATAAGACCCAAGGAAGAACCAGTTCTGAGGAAACACGGCAGCTAACGAGCCGCCGTTCAAAGTCTGCGAAAAAAGTCTATCTAGAAAGACCGTTGAAAGGTCGCCCTTGCTGCTGGCAAAGTTCTGATCAGCATATTGGCGCAACCCATCGTCAAACTTGCCTCTAGTTAGGTATGGCACGTTCGTGGCTATTAGTGTGAACCCCTGCCCCAACAGCTCTGCTGCCTTGGCCATTCCTTGGGCCGCCACAGCTATCTCTCGGATTTCATCCGTGTCAGCGGCTGTTAGGATAGCGGCGAGCAGAGGCTCCAGCTTGTCGAAGCCTTCGCGGAAGATGTCAGCGCCGGCTCGGCGCGGATCGATCAGGCTGCCGAGCCAGGGCGCCTTGGCGAAGAGATCGTAGAGCGCTTCGAGCCCGTTCTTGACGCGCTCCTCTAGCCCATGGGTGAGGAGGTTCTGCTCGACGCCGAGCAGATCGCGCTTCGCTGCCGGATCGGCCAGGGTGACCGCCTTCTCCGCCAGTTTCAGCCACTCGGCCTTGGTGACGCCGATGGCGAGGCCCGAGCAGGCAAGGTTGAGCTGCGGCAGGACATGGAACTCTGTCCGCTTCCATGCCGCGAAGGCGAGGTTGAACGCCGCGATCTGGGTGCAGCGCGGGTCGATCTCCAACCCGAACAGATTATCCCGCAGCACCGCGTCAATTGCATCGCGTTCGCTCAGGCCCTCTTCGGCAATGCGGAAGGCGACGAGGATCGGCAAGGCGAAGACGAGGAAGTGCCCTGATCCCATGCAGGGATCGAGCACGGTGATGTCTTTGGCGGCCTCGGGCCATCCATCGAACGTGCCGGCCGCTGGCCGCCACGGGCGCTCCGCGCCATCTTCCGCCTTGTCGCGAACAAAGCGGAGATAGGTCCAATCCACGTCACCGACCCGACAAGCTACGCGGAGCGCATCTTCGCTCGCTGCCGATCCCGCCAAGGCGGGATTGCCGGCCAGCACCTTGCCCGCCCACCAGGCCCCGAGCGTGTTATGCAGGAGAAAGAGGACCATGTAGTCCTCGGTGAAAAGCTGGGTGACCGCCGGCAGCTCGTCGGCGCCGATCTTCACCTCGGACTTGTTGACCTCGTCCTTCTTCTCCGCCTGCCAGAACTGATAGACCCACCCGAGGCTGTCGTCGGCCTCGAACACCGCCTTCGGCAGGGCCTTCAGCAGGTCCTCCAGCTCCGACCGCGTCTCCGGAGGGAGCGCAATGTCCAGGACCGGATCGTCCTTGCGGAAGATCTGCGGCAGCATGCGCTCGGCGTAGTCGCTGGCAAGCGGCAGCCAGTCGGTCGCCTTCTCGCGGGCAAGCTCCTGAACTTCTTCCAGGGTGATCGCGACCCCGGACTCCGGCTCGATCAGTAGGTCCGTTTCGGCGAGGAACCGCGCGAAGAGCATCCGATGCCAATGCTCGTAAGCGCATTCCTGCGCGAGACGCGCCGTCACCTGCGCGCCGGTCTTCGGGTCACGCCGATCGCCCAATTGCCGGCCATGGGCGCGAAGCCCATTGCGCAAGGCGCGCTGCTCGGCCGTCAGATGCTTCGGCGCTTCCGCTTCGCCGACACCGAGCTGCGCTATCGCCTGCCGCGCGCCGGCCTCAGCGACATTGCGCGCATTCTTGACGGCGCGCTCCAGGTCCTTGCGAAGGGTGCGTTCCAACGACGCCATGCGGCCGTCTCCTCAGTTCACCAGCACGGGGCCGTTGGCGAGTTTTTCCAGCAGCGTCGTCTTCTGCCGCTCGATCCAGGCGTCCACTTCAGCGGCGTCGCGCAAGGTCGCGCGCTCCAGCGTCACGGTCTGCACCTTGGGCTCGAGGAGCCGCGCCGCGCGCTCGATGGCCTGGTTGACCCGGCCGGCAATCGCGTCGACCTCGGCCTGAGCGCTGGAGAGCGGCTTGCGGTCGAGCGTATCCGCCAGCGCCTCGTCTGTCGTCACGTTCGGCTTGGCTGGCGGCGTCAGCCCGACCGCCGCCTTGATGCTGTCCTGATCCGCGGCAGTCAGCTTGGCCCAAACGGCATTCGCGGCCAGGACCGCCACGGCGTCGGCGAAGGCCTTCTCGTGCGCGGTGTGGCCTTTCTGGACGGCATCGCGGAGCAGACCGGCGAGCGACTGACGGACTGTGTTGACCGGGTCGGAAGCCTCTAGCAGCAACCGCTGGGACCGGATCGCTTCGACCTGGTCGAGGGTGGGCTTGGCCTCCGCGATCGCACCGGTGTGCTTGGCCAATCGTTCGACGATTCTCCAGGCCGGGAGACGCGCCGCGATCAGGTCCCGCGTTGCGCTCCAGTCCTTGATGCGCTGTTCCCAGTCGGTAGCCTTGGTCTTGATGGCGACGAGCTGTTCGTTGCCGACGAGCCGCTGGATGTCCTCGATCTCGAGAGTCGCTGGAGCCACCGGCGCGGGCGCGTCGCCGCCGGTTGTGCCGGCCAGAGCGATCAACCCGGAAAGGAACTCCGCGGCGCGAACGGATTCCTCACCGCTCTTGCAGGACACGCCCAACGCCTGGAACAGCTTGCGCAGAATCAGCCTGTCACCGACTGACAAGGTCGCGTGCTCGACCCGGAATTCCGCCTTGGCGATCTTGTTCTGATCGAGCTGACCAAGAGGGATGGCTTGGCCGTTCAGGGTGGCGTTGATGTGCTGGAGCCGGTGAAGCGCGATCAGCGCGGCGTCGACCGCGTCGCGCGGCCAGCCGAAGGGCGTGCCGCTCAGCGCCTTTCGAACGTCCGATCCCGACTTGCCGGCGCCGATCGTCGCGATCACTTGCTGGCAGACGAGGTGCCTCTCCGTCGCGTCCGTGTGGCCGGTCGGCTGGAAGGGATGATCCGCTCCCTCACGGGCGCGCTTGATGACCGCCTCCCAGGCCGCCGAATCCGCCTCCTTAAAGCGCGGGAACATCCGCACGAGGGAAGCATCGGTCGCGGCCTTGATGCGCTCTTCGAGCGATGTCAGCAGCACTTCGCTTCCGCCGCCCTGAAACACCTTAGCGTTGGCAACGATCTCGCGGATCAGCCGATCGCGATCGCCGACAGCCCGCGCGCGCCGGCTGTCCATGCTCTGTCGAGCCTCCTGGCCTTCAGCCGTCGTGGGATTGCCCCGGGCGTCCAACGTCTGCTGGGAAGCGTCCGCTTCGACGATCAATCGCCGAGCATCCTCGGCCGATTGACGCGGGATGAAGACGAACAGGATCGGGCTGTCAGTGCCGGCGGCGCGCGCGGCGTCCAGCACGTCCTTCTCGGCGCACGACCAACCGTCGCGGATCCAGATCGGGACGCTGTTGCCATCGACGACCGGCGCCGTCTGTTCCCGGTGAATCAGAAACTGGCGGGGCTCCTTGGCTGCGCCCTGAATGACGCGGATGCCACGTATCGTCTTGTCGATTTCGCCGTACAGCAACTGGTCGCGCTTGAACTGGATCGCAGCATCGTCGTTGTTCAGCTTAGTCTGCCTGTTGCGAAACTCCCGATCCCATTCGCTGCCTTCACGCGTCTGAAGGCGGTACTCATCGCCAACCGGCATGAGGACGCCCTGGTCGCTCAGCTTCTTGAGTAGGTCCTCGACGTCGGATCGCAGCTTGCCGTTGTCGGCGGTCAAGTCGTCGATCAGAAGATCGGCGATATGCTCCTTGGTGGCGCGGACACCGATGTCAGCGCCGGCTTCGCGCTTGAGTTTGCCGATCAGAAAAACTAGGCCGCAAATGCGCTGCGCTGTGGCTCCTTCTGAGCGGCCGACCTGAATGATGCGCTCGTTGATCTCCCGAAGGAGGACGCCCGTATTCACCATTTCTGGGGCGAGGGCTTCGAAAAGGTCATCGGCCGGTACGACAGAGCCGAGCGGACGCTCGGAGACCTTCGCCACTGCATCGTGGATGATGCGCAACTGCGAGCGCAACTGACTGTGCGTGCCCGCCGCGTCTATCTGGCGGAAGCAATTCTCCCAGAAACGGCGGCGAACCGGCAAGAGCGGATAATCGTCGACGACGATCGCGCGATCCTCAATGGACTCGCCGATCCGCGTCCCCTGCAATTGGCGCGATACCTCTCCGGCGTGCTTATCAAGCAGAGCACGCACATCTGCCACCGCAGTGGGTCTCTTCTGCAGAAGAACCTTGCGGGTGACTGTTTCGACCTCCGCGTCGGACAGAGGGACGCGGATCGTGAAGCGGTCGAGCAGGTAGGTCAGAAGCTGAATTTCGGTGAGCGCGCTTTGGCCCGCCGCGACAACCATGACGTGGCTGTCGAGTTGCTTTGAAACGGCCTCGGTGACCTCCGTAAGGAGCGAGGCGCGCTGCTGAGAGTCGCCGATATATTGCTGCGCCTCGTCAAGGATGAGGAGCGTGCATGGCAGCCGGCCATCCCTACCTTTCAGCCTCAGCACGTCCTTCACGACTGACAGGAACTGTTCGGTCGTAATGTCCGTCGCCTGAGGCGAGAATTGCGCCTTGAGAAGTTGCTTCGCTTCCGCTTCGCTCGTAGCGAAGTTGATGTCGCCGGCCATGACGGCGCGAGCAATGGGGCCGCTTACGTAAAGATTGTTGAGCTCACGCTCAAAGGTTCTGCCGGCCGCTTCGACGGCGGCCTTCACCTTGTCGAACTGTCCCTGCGAATGGAGCCAAAGACAGAAGCGCGCCTGGGGATACTGCTCGGGAAGACCGACGGCGCGAAGCAGGATGGCCAAAATCGTCAGACGCACGTTGTCGGTCGTGCCGCTGGGCAATGCGCCGGCGGCGGCGATCAGGCCGCCGGCGCGCCTTCCGGCCGTATCGAGTTCCCGCAGCAGATCCCGAAGATCTTCGGGAATTGACGGGACGAGGCTGCGTGCGGTGGCGCCGTCAGGGAAGGCGGTGTCCTGCCAGAGATGGCAGAGCATCTTCAGAAGATGCGACTTGCCGCTGCCGAAGAAGCCGCTGACCCAGGCTCCGCGCTGGCTCGTCTTGCTGAGGTTGTCCAGGAACGAGCGGATGATCTTCTGGACACCGTCGGCGTACTGGCCCTCGCAGACGAATGTTTCGAGTTCGCCGCGCAATTCCGATTGCGTTCGCTCGTCCCGGGTGTCCGAGATGCGCGCCTGGCCCTGATTGACGAGAGGATTTGTCGCTGGGTCACGCTGGAGCGTGTCTTTGATCTTCATATGCTTCCTCATTCGCCATGCTGCGTGATCGGTACGGCGAGGTAATTCCAGCCGTCCCGCGCGTCGAGGAGGCGGTAATTATTCCGCTCGAATTGACCCGGAAAGAAGACGACGAGACGCCCCTTGATGTCCGCCTCGACCTTTTTCAGGACTTGAGAAATTCGCGCAAAGCCGAAGACGGACCCCACGCCAATGACAGCGACCACGCTGTCGGCGGTGACCTCCTGCTTGCGAAGCATGTCCCGGATTCGCCCGGCGACGAACTCGGGAAATTCAGCATCCAGCTTTAGCTGAAGGTCCTCAGGCGAGGAGAAATACTCGTCGCGATAATCGTCGGCCGCCATCCATTCGGCGAAGGCGTCGGAAAGGTCGACTTCGAACCAGTCGTGCCCGGCCTCGCGGGTGGCGGTCTCAAAGGCGAGTTTTCGCGCTCTAAGGGTCCGTTCCAGCTCCTTATCATAGACCACCATCACGACGCGTTGGGCACCGGCGATCGTTCGTTGCCAGGGAGTGGCGATATGACGGCCGTAGCGCTCGGCGATGTCTTCGATGCGAGCCATGGTCAGGCCTTTGCCGAGCGGGGGTCGAGGCGCGACAGATTGAGCTCGACAACTTCGCCAGCCATTCGCAAGTCTAGCAAACCGGATCGCTTGGCATCGAGAGCCAGCGCTCGCGCCTGAGCCGGGTCGCAGTCGAGCACCTTCAACCAGCCGGACGAGAAGATTTCGGCGCCGCGGAAACCGGCGGCATGGGCCAGGTAAATGGCGAACGTCACTGCGGTCGCCGAAGGCAGCACTATGCGCCGCTTCTTGAATGTCCGCCCTTCCAGGTGGCCTGACTGCGCCCAGGTGCTCGCCGCGTTGCGGCACACCTTCTCCAAGGTGCTCTCGTTCAGCCGATCTCCGACAATGGCTTGAAGAGCTTCTTTCAAGGCGTCGCGCTGAAGCTCGGCGTTGGCAGGCATGGCGACGACTGCGCGGCAGGTCGCAGCCAGCAACGGGTCTCTGGCGGTCGCCGCCAGGAGAGCGAGGAGCGGTCGGCCATCGGCGCTTATGTCCCACAGCCTGCGGAGGACCCGAAACAACGGGATGGCAGGATCTAGACCGTAGAGCTCGCCGAGCCTTTGGTTGCTGAGCCTGCGCGTAGAGGCCGTTGGTTTTGACAGGCAGTTGCCGTCGATTATCGCGTTCGCATAGTCGGCGCGGCTGGCGTCCTGATTTGTCGCCTCGAAGACCTGGGAAAGCTCCTCCAACATCATTGTCCGGCTCGTGTGCGTCCCCTTAGCCCCGAACCGGAAGCCCGCCCGCTCAGCTTCCCGGGGTGTTGGTCCAAGAAACAAGGAAAAAGGACCAGTCTGACCCATTTGACACCCGTATCCGCCGGCAAACTTGCCGGCGCAACATGGCTCGCCTTGACTCTCGCGTCAACTCATATTAGGGAATTTTCCGCCGGCAAACTTGCCGGCCAAATGAATATGGCATTAATCCGAGGGCCGTTGGCTTTGCGCCATCCGCTCCGGGGCGGCGAGGCGGCGATGAAAAAGGTCGGGGCTTCCTTTGAATTCAGCGCGACCGACTTGGTCGGTCATCTGAACTGCCATCACCTCACGGCCCTGGACCGCGCGGTGGCCGAGGGGGCGTTACCGAAGCCAAAGGTGTGGGATCCGCTTCTGCAAATCCTGTCGGAGCGCGGTGCCGCCCACGAGCAGAGCTATGTCGAACATCTGACAAAGGCGGGACTCGATCCCGTCCGCATCGACGGCATAGACGTGACGGCTGCGGCCGTCGCCGAGACGCGCTCGGCCATGCAGCGTGGCGCTCCAGTGATTGTCCAGGCGGCCCTAACGCATCAGGGTTGGAATGGGCGGGCCGATATCCTACGCCGCGTCGAGGCGCCGAGCGGGCTCGGCGGTTGGTCCTATGAACCGATCGACACTAAGCTCGCGCGCGAAACGAAGGCGGGCGCGGTTCTCCAGCTCTGTCTCTACGCTGATCTGCTCGCGGAAATGCAGGGTCTTCCGCCTGAATACATGCATGTAGTTGCGCCCTGGTCGGAGTTTCAGCCGCAGCGATTCCGCTTTGCCGATTACGCGGCCTACTTCCGGAAGGCAAAGCGTGCGCTCGTTGCCGCCGCGGCCCTCTCGGCCGCCGACGATACTTATCCCGATCCGATCGAGCATTGCGACATCTGCCGGTGGCGCGAAACGTGCGACAAGCGCCGTCGCGACGACGACCATCTGTGCCTCGTCGCCGGCATCTCCAAATTACAGATCAATGAGCTGAAGGCGCATGGCATCGCGACGGTGCAGAACCTGGCCGGCATGCCGTTGCCGCTCGCCTGGAAACCCGATCGCGGCTCGGCCGACTCCTACATCCGCGTTCGCGAACAGGCACGTATCGTCATCGAAGCTCGCGCGGCGGGCGTGGGCAAGTTCGAGTTGCTGCCGGTCGAAGCTGGGTTCGGGCTCACCCGTCTGCCCGAGCCTTCCGACGGAGACGTGTTTCTCGACCTCGAAGGCGATCCTTTTGTCGGCGAGCAGGGTCTCGAATATCTGTTCGGCTATTTGTTCAAGGACGCCGACGGCGCCCTCGCCTATGAGGGTGATTGGGCGCTGACGCGCGTCGATGAAAAGCGCGCCTTCGAGAAATTCGTCGATTTCGTCATGGCGCGATGGGCGCTGTTCCCCAGCTTGCACGTCTATCATTACGCCCCATACGAACCGGCGGCGCTGAAGCGCCTGATGGGCCGCTATGCGACGCGCGAGGAAGAAATCGACCGGATGCTCCGCGCCGGCCTGTTCGTCGATCTCTACCAGATCGTGCGGCACAGTCTGCGCGCCAGTGTCGAGAGCTATTCGATCAAGCGGATGGAGCCATTCTACGCTTTTTCGCGCGAAATCCCGCTCGCCGACGCGAATGCCTCCCTCGCAAACTTCCAGGCTCATCTGGAGCTCAGCGACGCACCGTCCATCGCCGACGACATCAAGGCTACGGTCCGGGCCTACAATGAGGATGATTGCCGTTCCGCCGCGGGCTTGCGCGACTGGCTCGAAACACTCCGGGCCACGCTCATCGCTAACGGTACTGACGTGCCCCGCCCGCAACCCGGCGACGGAGCGCCGAACGAAAAGATCACCGACTGGCTGATTAAGATCAACGCCTTGATTGGCAGGCTGACGGCCGATGTCCCGGTCGATCCCGTGGAGCGGAGCGACGAGCAGCAGGCTCGGTGGATCTTGGCCAACATCCTGGATTGGCACCGGCGTGAAGAAAAGGCGGTTTGGTGGGAGTTTTTCCGGTTGGCCGATCTTTCGGCGGAAGATTTGCGCGAGGAGCGCACCGGACTTGCCGGTCTGGAATTTGTCGGGGTCGTCGGCGGCACCGCCAAGGCGCCGATCCATCGCTATCGTTTCCTGCCGCAAGAGACCGAGCTTCGCGGTGGCGAGGAGCTCCGCAATCTCGGCGGCGATAAACTCGGCAAGGTCGAGGAGATTTCATTCGCCGATGAGACCGTCGACATCAAAAAGCGTCAGGACACCGCCGACCTTCATCCCCAGGCCGTGTTCGCCCACAGCCATGTCGATACGAAGGTCATTGCCGAGGCGCTTGTGCGGATCGGCGAGCACGTCGCCGATCATGGCGTGGGAGGCGATGGGACTTATCAAGCGGCGCGCGATCTCCTGCTCCGGGAGCGGCCGCGCGTTGGAAGCGAGCCGCTGCATCGCGCAGATGAGACGACCGTTGACGCTGCGGTTCGGCTCTGCGCGCACCTCGCCGGCGGCATTCTGCCGATTCAGGGGCCGCCCGGCGCAGGCAAGACCTTCACCGGCGCGCGGATGATTTGCGAGCTGGTGCGCCGTGGCAAAAAGGTCGGGATCACCGCCAACAGCCACAAGGTGATCCGCAACCTGATTGACGCGACCATCAAGGCCGCCGACGAGCTGGGCATTGCCTTGCAGTGCTGCCAAAAGGCCGATGAAGTAGGAAACCCGCAGAACCGCCTCTTCTTCGCCAAGAAGAATGAGGACCTGTTTGCCGCACTGAGCAGCGGTTCTGCCGCCGTCGGGGGCGGCACGGCGTGGCTTTGGTCGCGCCCGGACGCGTTCGAGACGGTGGATGTGCTGTTCGTCGACGAAGCCGCCCAGATGTCGCTCGCCAATGTGCTCGCGGTGTCGCAGGCGGCAAAGGCGGTGGTGCTGATCGGCGATCCACAGCAGCTCGATCAGCCCATGCAGGGAAGCCATCCCGATGGCACCGATGTCTCAGCGTTCGATCACATTCTTGGTGGCGAACGAACGGTTCCGGCAGACAAAGGACTGTTCCTCGAAGAGACTTGGCGGCTTCATCCAGAGATCTGCGCCTATACCTCCGAGCTTTTTTACGACGGCAAGCTCCGCTCGAAGCCAGGGCTCGAGCAGCAGGCCGTCAAAGGAGGCGGTCCGATCAGCGGATCGGGCCTCCACTTCTTCCCGGTAACGCACAGCGGCAACCAGAATTGTTCTCCCGAAGAGGCGCAGGCGATCGGCGATCTCGTGCGGTCGATCCTCGCCGGCAACGCAACTTGGGTCAATCGCGAGGGGCGGGAGAAGCCGATCACGCTCGACGACATTGTCATCATCACGCCCTACAACGCCCAGGTCTTCGAGATTCAGCAGCATCTGCCGGGCGCCCGCGTGGGCACCGTCGACAAATTCCAGGGCCAGGAAGCGCCGATCGCCATCTATTCGACCGCAACGTCGAGTCACGCGGATGCACCGCGCGGGATGGAGTTCCTCTACAGCCTCAACCGGCTCAACGTCGCGACCTCACGCGCCAAGTGCGTATCGATCCTCGTCGGTTCGCCGCAGATTTTCGAAGCGGAATGCCGGACGCCACGGCAGATTCAATTGGCGAACGCCTTCTGCCGCTATCTTGAGATGGCAAAACAGGCCAGCGCTGGGTGATGTGAAGGAAGTCTGAGGGCAATTCGCCGGCTCTGCCGCTCGCGTGCCGCTCGGATTCCGGTCAGGTGCCTCACGGAGCGTATCTAGTCGATGTAAACGAGCATCATGAACAACGTGCGGACGAGGCTATTATGAAGAAGATCGTGCCCAACGGGGCTGTCGTAAAAGCACTGCGCGAACAACTCGAAAAGCTCTCGACGCAGAAAGAGATGGCGAACGAGATAGGTGTCAGCGTTCGTAAGCTTCGAATGATCGAGAACGAGAATGCACCGATCGCTGTGTTGACGGCTGAACGCTTGGCTAAAGCCCTGCAAGTTCACCGAGAGCGCATTATCATGCTGGAGCCGGCACCCGTGGCCGTAGCGGAGGCAGGTGGCCGAGCAATCAGTGCGGCCTGGATGGAAGGCGAAGACCGCCTCATCCCTCGGCACGATTATGACATCGCGAGCGCGACGTCTGATGACGGACAGCTCTATAATGAAGCAGCGCGATCAAACGATCTGGCGTGTGTCATCGAGACCAAGCTTGATGACGAGACGGGGGAGTACGCTCAAGAGCTGTTCGACATTCTCGGGGAGCTGACCTGGTCTAAGCGCAGCATTCTTGAGGATGTTCCTCCTGCGACCGAGATTACGCTTCGCCGCCGGCTTCGTCAGCTTATCGTTCTTCTGAAGGGAAACGACGTCTGGATATACCAGACGTCTGTGCTGAGGCGGCTGCCTGAACGGTACACCGTCGCTGAAGAAGGCGAGCCCTGCACTTATCAAAACCGATACGTCGTGGCCCTCGGTCCGCCCGGCGAATACGGCGAGACCACGATGCGTGTGCCGATCGATCATGGTCAGCCATTCGTGCTGCCGGCCTGGAGCCGGTTCAAGAAGAAGTTGGTGGCCGAGACGGATGTCCCGGTCGGAGAGAGACAGTCAGGAAGCGGGGGCCGGGGTCATGGAATTCAAGCTCGATAACAGTTTCGCCGATAACCTCGCCTTGTTCAAAGCCGAGGTGGAGGAAAGCGATCCCGAATGCGCGAAGATTCTGTTCGGCAATCTCCATCTTCTCGATGTGGAGAGCGAGACCGGGCCGAGCCGCGCAGCCATCGGGGAGTTCCATAAGGCCGTCCTGAAGGGGTTGGATGCGCTTCAGAAAACGGTGGAGACCACGTCGTGACCCGCTACTTTCTGGGCAGTCTGACGATCGAGGGATTCCGTGGGATCAACAACGACGGCGACCCCCTCGTCCTCAAATTTAAGGCCGATGCGGTCAACTCGATACACGCGCCCAATGGCGTCGGAAAAAGCTCGATCTTCGAAGCCGTTCATTTCGCCATCTATGGCAGCGTACCGCGGCTCAAGGCGCTGCAGGACGCCGAGCAAGGCGACAGCTATGTCGTCAATAAGTTTCATCCTGGCCAGCAAGCCACGATCGATCTTGTCTTCCGGAGCGATGATGGCAGCCCCGAGATTGCCATTAGAGTGACGCGGAGCGGGAATGGCGCCCGGGCGGTGACCTCGCCGAGTGGTCATCCGCAACCCGAAGACTTCCTTGCCAATCTGCAGGAGGACTTCGTTCTCGTTGACTATGGCCGCTTCGCCAAGCTGATCGACATCTCGGCTTTGGAGCGCGGTCGGTCGTTCGCGTCGCTGGTGGGCCTCAGCCGCTACTCACGACTTCGTCAGGCATTCGAGGGCGCCAAGCGCACCCAGAACATCAATGGCGATCTGGGTTTGTCATCCCTCGACACGGAGGTGAAGACGAGCGAGCGCGCCTTGAGCGCGATCGAGCGTCGAATCATCGCCGCGCACGATGCGGTTGCCGGCGCCAGCGGCGGCGCCATCGACAAGCTTGCCAATCTCAAGACGGCCGTGACCTCGGCCTTGTCGGCCATTGCATTGCTCAAGCCGCTTGTCGGCGACGGGTCGGTTATGGACCTCGATTTCGAGGCGGCCGAAAAGGCCGTTGAGAAGGAGGAAGGTGGAGAAGCGCGCAAGAAGCTGGATGGGCTGACGACGGCGGTGACATCGCTTTTGACCGTCGCTCTCGCCGATGGCGACATCGCCGATCTCGACCGCCTTATCGGCCTAGCCACGACGCGGGATGAGGCGATCAATCGCGTCGGCGCCCATGCGCTGCACGCGCTGCTGAAAGATGCGCTTGCCGTCGTTGGCGGATCCGATTGGCACGATCCCAAGCGGTGTCCGATCTGCGAGACGCAAGGGAAGGAGCCGCTCAAGCCGAAGTTGGAGGCCAGGATCGCGGAGTATGACGCCGCCGCCGAACTCGGCGTCGGGTTGGTGAAGGAAGCTGCTACCTCCGTCGGCCTCGCGAAGGTCCGCCAGCTCGAAGACACCACGGCGATGGGAATCGGAACGGCCGACAGGCTTCATGTCGCTTTTGATCTCGCCGCTAGGAAAGGGGAAGTGACCACCGCGGATATAGAGAAGCTCAAGGCGCGACTTGAGGAGCTGGAGAAGCTTCGTGCGGAAACGCTGGAGCGCGTGCAGCAGGAGGCGTCCGCACTGCAGGCCGAACTGCCTCCCTCCTTGGTGCAGGTGACGCGCACACTAAGCCTCGCCAAGCAGTTCCGTGACGCGGTCGTCGAGTTTGAGACGGCCGCACCGCCGCTGACGGCAAAGCAAGCCAAACTTGCGCTTTTGAATCGCTGGAAGACGTTCATCACCAAGGCCGCGCAGACCTTCGCGGATGCGGAGACGGCCCTGGCGAACAAGCGAATCGCCGAAATCCAGACCACATGCCAGGACTTGTTCGGACGGTTCGTGCGCGGTGGGCCTGATGTTAAGCCGACCCTGACCCGCTCGCAGAACAGTGAGAACGTCGATCTCAAGTTGGCAGATTTTTTTGGCCTGAGCGATCTCAGCGCGCGCGCTTTGCTGTCGGAAAGCTATCGCAACGCTGTGGCGGCTGCGATCTTCCTGTCAGCCGCGATTAAGCATAGCTGCGTCCCGCGCTTCATGATCCTCGACGACGTGACGTCGAGCTTCGATGCAGGGCACCAATTCGCCCTGATGGACGCGCTGCGGACCCAGCTGCGCCACGGTGCGGTGCCGGATGGTCTGCAATTCGTCATCCTGAGCCATGACACCAGCCTGGAGAAATATTTCGACAAGCTGAACGGCACCGGCGACTGGCACCACCAAAAGCTACAGGGGATGCCTCCGAAAGGACGTTTGATGGTGTCCGCTCAGGAAGCAGATCGGCTCAAAGCTCAGGCGCAGCAGCATCTCAATGCGGGCCAAGTGGATATCGGCGCGCCGTTTCTGCGGCAATATCTCGAATACAAGCTTGGCCAGATTATTTCGAAACTGGAAATACCTGTGCCGCCCGACTACGCGACCCGCGGCGACAAACGGACACTGTCCACCTATATCGATGCAATCACCGAGGCGGTGGCCCTTTATCAAGCCGCAGGTCGGTGCGTTCTGTCGGGGCAGCAGATCGCCGATCTCCAGACCCACCATGCCCCGTCGATTGTCGGCAACTTTGTAAGCCATTACGAGACCGGTGCTGGGACGCCGTTTAATGCGTATGCATTGCTCGGGGTGCTCCAAAGTATAGACAATCTGGCCGATTGCTTCACCCGCGTTGATCCGGCTACAGGCCAGAAAAGATATTATCGGCGTCTCGATAGGCATTAGGTTCGTAGTTCACTAGGCGGCCAGCCGCTGTTCGTCGTTGTGTTCCGCTTCGTCTCCGGCGGCCTTTCGGAGGAAGCGTGCGAGCGCCGCCTTCCGGGAGTCGCGATCGAGCGCGTAGGCGGTCTGCTTGAATTCCTTGCCATCGAGCAGACCCTGGACGTAGCCGGCGACAGTGTCGGCTGCCATGATGAGCGCGGTGTCGAGTGTGTGAATGTATTTGCTCGTGACCGATCCCTTGGCATGTCCGATCAAGGCTGCAATCGTAACTTCCGTGAACCCTAGATCATTGCCGATGCTGGCGAAGCTATGTCGTAGGACATGGGGCGTGACATCCGACAAGGGGGAGTTCCTGAACAGTTGCCTCCAGTGGTTGGGGAAGCCGCCGAAGGCGTTATCCTCGCCATAGCCCGGAAAGACATAGGAGCCGGCCCGCGTCTTCCGACGCGCTTCCAGAAACTCGACCACAGGGAGCCCGATGGGACGGACCGAGACGCCCTCCTTGCTGTTGACCAAGCGCAGACAACTCGCGTCCGTATCGGTTTCAGTCCACTTCAGTCCGATGATCTCGCTGCGGCGGGAGCCGGTCAGCGCAATCTGGCGGATGATCCCGACCGTAGTGGCGTACTTCTCCTTCTTCTCGGCTGCCCGCAGCATCTCGCCCAAAATCCGATATTCGTCATCCGTGAGCCGCCGGCTGCGCACATTGTCCTTGGGCTTCTTCAGCCCATGAGCGGGATTGGTCGTGATGATTCCGGCATCGACTGCATAGGTGAGAATGCCGCCGAGCAGCCCGACGGTTCGCGTTGCGGTGCCTGCCCCGCCTCGAACGATAGCTTTGCCCCGCAGCTTCTCGGTCTTGACCGACACGCGCGTCTTGCCGGCCATGACGTCCTTGAGCACCTTGTTGATGTCGGCCTTGGTGAGATCCTTGACCCGTCGCGTCCCGATCAGCGGGATGATGTGGCGGTGGATTCGTCCGATGTCGCTGACGATCGTGCCCGGCTTCTTCGGCCGTCCGCCTTTGCCAAGAATGAGGCCCGCGTTCAGGTCATTCAGGTAGAGGGTGCAGAGTTCCTTGACCGTGACCGCCTTGTGGTCGAGCTGGCGTTCCTCGGCGGGATTGTCACCCTGAGCGACCCGACCTAACTGGACCTTCGCCTCCTGCCGCGCGGCCTCTGCGGTCCAGACGCCATGCAAACCGATGGTATAGCGACGCGAACGGCCCAACGAACGATACTGGATGACATAGCTGCGCTTGCCGGACGTGAAGACGCGCAGGCCGAAACCGGGTAGCTCATCGTCCCAGATGACGTAATCCTTGTCGCGCGTCTCGCTGGCGTCGACGACCCTTTTCGTGAGCTTAGTCATGGGGATTCTCCCATCCAAACCCCCGCTTTCGCGTAAGCACCACGTAAGCAGCCGGACGCAAATCGAGGCGTATCCGAGGATACGTCAGACAAGCCTCGATTTCAATGTTATAAGTGATTTCAGTATCATAGCGCATTGGAGCGAAACCTGTCGAACTTCATCGTAGGACAGGCTAAATTCTCCGAAGGCAAAGGTCACACGTTCGAATCGTGTCGGGTGCGCCATTTCAGAACAGAACTATGAACGCCGAACGCCGCCGTTTCTACGCTTGAAGCGGCGACCAACGTTCGCAGCAGTTCCGACTTCGATCCCATGATGCGAACCTCGTCGTCGGCAACCTCGACACGCTGCGCCAGCGCGCGTAGATGGTCGCGGCGGTAGCCGCCATCGTCGAGCCTGATCCGTTCACGGGCTTTGCGGGCAAACCCCTTGAGCATATCGGGTGTGACGCCCTGATTGCCTGAACTGTCGAGCGCAAGCTGCGTGCGTTCGGCGTCGGCGGCGGCTTGATCCCGCAATGCCTTGAGGCTCACCATGCGTTCCTTCGCCATGGCGTCGTCCTTATCCACCATACCGGCTTCGATGGCGTCAAAGAGACGGCCGAGCCGCTGGTCGGCTTCCGCGATTCGCCTTTGAAGCTCGGCAAGATGCTCTCGGCGGCGCTCGGTGCGCTCCTGCCGCCGGTCAATGACGCTGGCAAGGACTGTTTCCAGCCGCTTGGGCTGGAGCAGGCGATCCCCAATATGATCGGCGACAAGGTGATCTAGCTTGTCCATCGGGATCGTGCGCCCCTTGCAGCCGGTCGCGCCCTGCCGGGCCTTGGTCGAGCAGGTGTAGTAGCGATACGTCTGCCCTGCGCTGCCCCGGCCGGTGCGAAGCGTCATCGCGCCCCCGCACTTGGCACAGAAGCAAATGCCTGTAAGCAGCGTCGGGCCGCTGGAGACACGCGCAGGCGTAACCATGGGATTGCGCGATTTCAGGCGGGCTTGCACCGCATCGAATATCTCGCGCTCGATCAGGGGCGGCACCGCCATGATGGCGACCTCGCTCTCCGGCTTCTTCTCCCGGTTCTTATGCGAGCGCGTGTTGAACCTGTGCTCTCCGATATAGGTGGTGCGGGTTAGAATGGCGTGGATTTGCGCCAGCCCCCAACGCCCGCCGTCGCGGGTGAAGAAACGGCGCTCATTGAGATAGGTAGCGATGGCTTTGACGCCCATCGCGCCGGACGTGCCGTCGCCTTCAAGAAACAGGCGGTAGATCATCCGCACGGTGTCGGCGTGCAGCGGGTCGATCTCCAGCTTCTTCTTGATCTTCGATCCCCGCTGCTCGGCCGCGACGATGCGATAGCCGATAGGCGGCCGTGCGCCGTTCCAGAAGCCTTGCCGGGCGTTCTCATTCATGGCGCGCAGGACGTGCTTGGCGTTTTCCTTGGACTGATACTCGTCGAACAGCGCCATGATCTGCCGCATCATCTGGTGCATGGGATCGTCGCCCATCTCCTGCGTGA
>CAZKLV010000004.1:24142-32612 GCA_964553945.1 uncultured Pseudomonadota bacterium | reverse complement strand
GGCATGATGGCGAGCCGCTTGCTGTCGGCGCACGCCTTGCCCTGCTTGCCGGTCTGGTTGTTGACGCGGGAACCCCAGGCATTCATGGGGCAGCTGGCGCAGCTGGGGCTTTTCGGAGCCTGCACGCTCGGGTCGGGCGTGGTGCCGTTATTCGAGAAGCAGTCCGGGGCTTCATCCGAGCCGGGCACATAGCCCTTCTCGTAATAGACCTTGGAAATGAACGGCGACGACTTCACGATGACGACTTCGATCGATCCACGGGGACCGTCGCCATCGGCACGCATCAGGGGGATTTCCGTTCCGCCCGAGCGGATGGACCACACCTTGCCCTTGTAGGACATGACCGAGAAACCACCGGTGATGCCCGACGAAAGGTTGTCATCGACGGGACCACCCGCGAAGACGGTCGAGACATTCCCGAACCCGTTTGGCAGCGTAAGAGCAGTTGACATAAGTGTCTCCTGTTTGAGTTAAGCTCGACGGATATTCGCCGTCACGAACGTAGAGAACTTCACACCTGGGGGTTCATGCTTGTTCTCATCAATGAAATCCACGACTGCCGGCGCATTGGCACGCCAGTCAACTAGATCCCAAGCCTCTGTTGCTATGACATGTCGGGTAAAAGCCGACTTGTCTTCTATCGTAGCGGAAGACTTCGTGGTTTTATAGGCCGTGCCATGCTTAGTGCTGACACTATCCACACCCGCCGCCTGCAAGGAGTTCAAGATCTCCGTTTGCAGCATGTTCTGGAGGGCTCGCACCTCCTCCATCTTGGCCTTGTGAGCATCATCCGCCGCCTTGATAGCATCGCGAACCTTAATGAAGTTGCTCACCAGTTCATCCAAGGGCATTACGTTGCGAGTAACCGCAAGGTTGTTGTCGGTCATGATCCCCTCCTAGGGATAGTTCGGAATATGGAGCCACACCTCCACAGGTTTGAGTTTCATAAGGGCGTACTCACCGGACACGGCGTTGAAATAGACGCCGCACACTTCAATGATGTTGCCGGCGCTGTCCGCGATAACCTCGCGGATCGTCATCGGAAAGCTGCCGGACTTGAGAATGCAGACATCCCCCACCTCGGGTTGGTAATCAACCCCTTGATCGTCACGACTGCCGATGGAAACGAGCCTGCCGTTGTCCATGAATTGTTTGTTGAAGAGCATCATGTCAAACGATCCTGAAAAGCAAGTGAGAGACATTTGCTGTTATGTCTTCGAACTTGCCGGACCGATCATTATAGTAGGTACCGGATACAGTCCCGTGATGCGGATATAGCCCGGTTATGAGTATGTCTGGGCCGCCGCATTTATGCCGGGCAACGGCACCGACAACCAACTTCCCTTTATCGTTGGCCTCTTCGAAGGGTACCCAAATGTTGTCTGGCTTCTCTGGATAGTTGAGCATGGCAGCTGTCCTATTGCGTGATTACTTCTTCAGTAGTTCCCTCAAACATGTCGAGGAGGATATCGTTCATGGATTTCTTGCCCATAAGGGCAGCGTAGGCTTTTCGCTCAACCTTGGACCCTTGGAGCATGAAGATTTGTTGCTTGTGCTTTTGGCCGATCCGTCGAATACGATGGTTGGCTTGGTCGAAGATATCGAAGTCAAGAATGGGGCCGAACCAAATGATCGTATCAGCGGCGGTAAGGGTGAGCCCGTGAGCGAGGCAGTTGGGGTGCGCTGCCAAGACACTGTATTGAGAAGTGTTCTGGAAAGCGTGGAAAGCTTCATCGCGTTGCCCTTTCGGGGTGTCGCCCGACACCGTAACAAAGTCTATCCCTTCCTTGCGCAGCTTATCAGCGATGCCGGCCAAGGTATGCTTGAACGGTGCGAAGACGAGCGCCTTGCGATCTGTGCCCATTATTAGGTCTACACAGGTGTCAAGGCGCTCGTCTGCATCCAGAGAAACGGCACTACCGTCCGAGAGGTATACATAGCCGGTCGAGATCTGGAGGAGCTTGTTCAGCACGGCCCCGGCATTGACCGCGTTTACTTCTCCAGTAGCGAACGCGTGGTGCGCTTCCTTTTCAATGGCGTCATAGACAAGGCGCTGCTTCGGCCCCATGTCCACCTGGATATCCCGCCAGATAAGGTCGGGGAGTTCCACCACGTCATCGAGCGAGAACCGCACGGCGGGCTGTAGTAGGTTGTGAACCTTGTCCAGCGCGTCCCGCTTGGGCACATAGCGGAACTGGGAGACGCGGAGCATCACCTCGTCGCGCCATTCCTTGAAATACTTCGGCGCGCTGTTCGGGCGCACCACCTTGGCGAGCGCCCAAGCGTTCTCCGGCCCGTTCGGCGTCGGCTGCCCTGTGAGGCCCCAGACATATTCAAACCGCGTGGCAACCCGGCGTGCCGTCTTGGAGATCTCGCTGTTGTTGCGATACACCGACAGTTCATCAATGCACAGCACGTTGATATCGTCGCGCTTGGCAAGGTCTTCTTCGATGATTTTCAAGCCGTGGTGGTTGATGATGTAGATGTCACACGACTTGTCGCCCAGTAGTTTGCGGCGCTTGTCTGCCGTTCCGTGCAGGATGCCCACCTTGACACCCGGCAGCGTGCGGAAGATCTCGGCACCCCAGACGAATTTCATTGTGGATAACGGGCAGATGACCAGCATCTTCTTGGCCTTGCCCTCCCGGTTGAGGAAGCGCCATGCCCAGAGGGAGGATTTCGTCTTGCCGGTCCCGAGGCCGTTGAGCACATAGGCGCGCTTCTGGAGCGTCAGCATGGACGCCGTTTCCATCTGCACGCGGTATGGCTTGCCGCCCTCCCACTCGTAGCGCGAGGCGATAGGGGCCGGCACCGCTACGCCTTCGTTGCGCAGGAACCGGGTAAGCTCCTCGGTGTGGGGTAATACTGAAAAAGTAACTCCGCCCTCTTCAAGGGTGGGCACGCCGGGAAACAGGTTGTTGATGATGGCCGTCTGCGGGATGACGACAGCCTTGAACTGCGGGCTTACGTGGATCATAGGTTGACCTCCGCGCCTACAATTTCTGGCCCCATCTTGATAATGTCGAGATAATTCTTGAGCACCCCAAAGCCGGGGTCGCCCATGCTCTTGATCACGAAGACATCCACCCCGGCACGCTTGCCCTGGGATATGGTGCCACGCTGCCGGTCAGTCGGTTGCTTGCCCTCTGCCTTGGTCTCGATCCAGAACGGCTTGCCACGATACCAGCAGTTGAAGTCAAGCAAAGACTTGCCGAAGCCACCGGGCACCGGCATGTCGTAGAAAAGACCGGGGTATTGCTTGAGCAGCCGCGACACTTTTGCTTTAACTTTGCCTTCCGGGGTCATTGCTTTACCATATATAGTAAGTGGGGGCGGCTGTCAAATGCTAGTTTTGCGGTATTTGGGTACCGATCAGTGCAGGGTCTATGCGCCCGTTGTGCGGGCACTTATACACGTCGCAATAGTCCTTGCATAAACCCGACTTATTGGCAGGAAATGTCGTGGTTTTATGTGCGGCTTCCAGAGCGGCAACCCGAGGACGCAGGGTCACCCATAGCGCTGCCATGTCTTGCCGGGTGAATAGCTGTGAGGTAACGGCGTTCTCTTGGAACCATACATACTCGGTCTGGACGGCCTGCATGGTGGGGAAGTTGGCAAAGATGCACTGGGCAATCAAGGCCAGCTGCACGCTGTCTTCCACGATCTTGCCGTTCTTCCAGTCGATGGCATGCGCCACCGTCCGATCCATGGACAGCTTCACCACGTCACCGATGCCCCGGTGCCATACGTTGGGGGCGAAGAACTCGGATGGTCCGAGATCGACGGTGAACCCCATCTTTTGCTCCACCCGGAGTTCCCCGGCACCTGCCAGAACGCGGGCTGCATGAGGTTCAAGGTATTCATAACCACCGGGGAGGGGGATGCCCTTATTGAGGCGCTTGGCCAGGATGTCGTGGATGTATTTTCCACGCAGCGTGTGTTCGGTATCTTGGAAGGGCACCGACTTGAGAACATCGGTCTCGAAGTAGCGCTTGGGGCAGGTCTCGAAATTTTTTAGTTTACTGTACGTCCAGTTGAACGGCTTCTCACCGCGAACGGTTATGGCTGGTGGCATTTGGCGGCCTCATGATAGCGAATTACTTTTAGAGTAGCCCGGCTGTGGGCCGGCTCTACTTGGCGTCACCATAATTGAAACCGGACCCGGCTTCGGCGGCGAGTGGGATGTTCGGTAACCAGTAGGGAACGACAACCATTTCCTCAAGGAGGACGGCTTTCACCCAATCCTCCAAGTGGATCGGAACAATATAGCCGATTTCATCGTGCACCTGCAAGGCTAATCTGAAGCCTGTCCTAGCAGAAACACGGCGCGCTGCCGACATTGTCATGATGCGAGACAAGGCCTGGATAATATTCTCCATGATCTTTCCACCATAGAGATACTTAGGTTTGCCGGCATATGTGTAAACCCAACCCTGAGTTCTTTCATCATAGTGCAGGCCTTCATAGTAAAGGCGCATGCCATTTGGCAACAGGACGGATTGATACTGGAACCTTACTGGACCCCAAGCAATATCGCAGTCCCGGCGACACATCATGGGAATGTAAGACTGGAACAAACGCCACGCCTCGGGGATCTGCCAATAGGTGGTGCGGTATCCATTGACGATGCGAGCGCTTTCTTCGTCCGAGATATCCACCTCTTGCTTTAGTTCGATCTTGGCCTTGACCTTTACGTCGCCCTTGAACTTGATCCAGCCCAGATTATACCCAAGGCCCAGAACCCCGGTTTTCCCAATGAAGCGCTCCAGCGGGTGCGTATGCTTGGTGAGGCCGGGGATATTGAACACCGTGCTCGCGAACGAGGCATAGACATCTTCCTTGTTGCGGAACTTCTCCAAGAGCAGTTCCACCTTGCACGCGGCAGCCTCGGTCCGGCACTCGATCTGGCTGGCGTCCGCGCCTACATAGATCTGGCCTGGGGGCACCGTGAGCGCCTTGCGCAGCTTGCCGCCGCGTGCGAGGTTCTGGAGGTTCAAGGACCAGTCGCCGGACAGGCGGTGCGTATGCGCCCCGGAATAGGCCAGGGGGAATGTCATCTTCCCCACCTCACCATCCGGCCACTGCATAAGCGACAGGTCAAGGAAGCGTTTCGATCTCGTCTCTTCAATGGTAGACTTGACCCCGAGGCGTGCCGCAACCACGTTAGCTACCATGGGGTCCGGGTGTTCCTGTAGCTCGGTGAAATCTAGATCCGTTTTCGCGAATGCATAGATCTCTTTCCCCTTGGCGTTTTTCTTGGTTGGCGGCGTGATGCCACGCGACAAGAGAAGGCCGGCCATCTTCTGGTCGCTCATGAGATCATCGCGGTTGGCAAGCCCGGCAGCTGCCACAAGGGACGCCTTCTCGGTTACCACGTCATTGTGATACTCTGCGAGTAAGTTTGCGTCGAGCCGCCAGTTCGGCGTGACCGCCATGCGGATGACCTGATCCATAGTCACCCACTCTTCGAATGGGAAACCGTTGGCGAGCGCCCATTGCCATATGCCCTGGCATATTTCCGCGTCCCCGGCGCAGTAGGCGGAGTAGGCAGGCCAGAGGCCGGCAGCCTTGATTGCTGCCTTGTTCATGCCCTTGACGTTGTGCACCGTAGTGCCCTTGGGCTTGAACCCGAGATAGGCACCGATGAAGGCCAGCGACACCGACCGGCACTTGCCGCGCAGCATGGCACGCGCAATTCCCATGGTGTCGATCATCAGGTTTGGCAGCCATCCGTAGCGCATTGACATGATGAGCATATCGAACAGAGCGTTGTGTGAAATGAAACAGGTCTTCTCCTGTTTGCACATTTCGATAAAAAGAAGAAACTCCTCATGCTCCAAAACAATCGTGGTGCCGTCCTCGGATCTGACCGAACACATGATCATTTCAAAGCGCGGGTCCGCTACGTATTCCAGCGGGGTCATATTACGCAGAGAGTATTCCTGATCATAGTATGTTTCGAAATCGACAACGAAGAACTTCATGGGCGGCGCTCTTGACTTTGGGGAGGAACGGCACTATATCACAATGCGTCGGGGATGTCTCCTTCCCCCTCAAGCCCGTGGCAGGCTTTGCTGGAGGGATTGGTAGTCCCTCCAGCTTTATTTTCAGATATGGCAATCCACGACAGCGAGCCAGTGATCGCCGGGCGTTTCGTCCAGCAGCTTTGCGCATTCGCGCCGCCACTCGCCCCGGTCCTTCTCATCCAACGACATGCCGAACCAGCCCATCTGACCGCGCTGGTACCACTGCCCACCCTTCAGCACGGCGTAGAACACGCCGACGCCCTCGCGGGCAAGCTGGATCATGTGATCCCGACCGGCAAGATAGTCTTGGATATCCTGATCGCCGCTCCAAAAGCTGAGGAAGCCAGCCTTGCTCAAGACTTGCACGATAGGTTGGGCGTGGAATTTTTCCCTGGCTTCATCGATAGGACGCCCCGCTGCCGTCATGGCCTCGCGAAGAATATCCCAGGGGGTATAGGTCCGGTCGGTGTTGCCGACAGCCAAATTCATGGCGTCGTACTTGTCGGCGGCTTTGCTGCCGGCGTTGTCGCGCATCTTGTCGAGGTCGAGATTGCTGCGCTGGAGAAGATCGAAACCCTCGCCCACGGGGTCCGTATCGAGAAAGCTCTTGCTGCCGCGTTTGGCAGCGCGGGGGTCCTTTGCCAAAAGCTTCTCATTGAACCTGCCGCCCAGCTGCCACCAGTCCCATTTCGCATTGGGGTTGGTGCGAGTGACGAACTTGGTAGAGTTGCCATCGTCGCCCTGCACAGCCTTGGCGCCGTGCCATTCCTTGGCGAACTTGATAATGTCTGTTTCGCCATCGGCGTGTTTGGCGAAAGCTTCCTTGGTTTCCTCGGTAACATCGACATCGATCACATATTCGTCATCGATACCGGTGCATTCGTATTCGTGATACGGCTGGAGAATATCCCCGAGGATCTTGGGATCGGAAAGGTTCTTCTCGGAGATAACGAGGACGGTGAAATGAGACATTGAATGGTTTCCTAGTTTGATGGTGAGGGGGTTACTCTCTCAGTAACCCCCGACTGCTGATCAGCGCTTACTTGCCCTTTCCGCCGTTGCCCTTGCCACCGCCGCCGTGGCCAGAGTTGCCATTATTCTGGCCGCCGTTGCCCGTTCCCGGACCAGAGCCATTGTTATTGCCTCCCCCATTACCGGGGTTGCCGGCATTCCCATTGCCATTGCCGGGGCCGGAACCGTTCTGGCCGTTGTGGTTGCCATTGTTCCCAGGGCCATCCCCACCAGCACCGCCGCCGTTGTCACCGCCGCCAGGGCCGTTCCCATGGCCACCAGAGCCGCCGTGGTTGCCGTTCCCTTGGCCGCCACCCGAACCATGCGAACCGCCATTATGGCCGCCGTTGTGACCGCCATTGCCGCCGTGAGAGCCATGGCCCCCATGCTCGCCACCGTCACCGTGCCCGGAATGACCCCCGTGATGGCCACCACCATGACCAGTGCCACCGCCATGACCGCCGTGATGACCTCCTCCATGGTGTCCACCATGATGACCTCCATTGTGGCCGCCTTCGCAGCCCTCACCCTCGCCAGGATCGCCGCCACCGGGGGTGCTCCGGGTGGGCGTCGAGATAGCCGCACGATCCACGCTGCGGTCATTGGTGCCGTAGCCCTTGGTCTCGCAAATGGACGGCAGGAATGGCAGCAGCTGCCGGTAGCAGTAGCGCTGGCCGGTCGCCACATCGGCAGCGGAGGCCGGGGAGAACAGGGCAGCGGTGCCCAGCAGAGCGGCGGCGATAACGATAGTCTTCATTTGATCTTTCCTTTGTTTGCGGCGCGGTTGCCGCGTTTCACTTTGTCGTTTGGAGCGAAGTCCGGTATCAACCCCGGTTTCTTAAGTCTTATTTTTACGATGAACGCCATGGAGTTATAACTCCCCTTGGCATCCCATTTCGACGGAGAGTATAAATTCCTGGCAGCGCGCCGTGATTTATGCCTCCAGTTATCCGTATGCTGCGACCGTCTAGGCGTGTCGTCGGCGCTATCGAAGCAAACGAATACTTGGTATGCGGTGTCCACGAGGTTCATTTCTTCCCCTCGAATTTCTTGGCATCCTGACGGAACTCTTCAGCAAGTTCCTTATAGACGCCGGCCCGAACATTGCGGTCACCACGCTCTTTGCGCGTGCCCCACCCCTTACGATTGCATGCGATCTGGTCGGATGCGTAGGTGTCCATTCGAGCCGCCAGCTGCCGAAGCACGTCAACTGTTACTGACAGAGTAAAATCGGCAGGCTCGGGGAAGTCCACCACACCGGGTTCATGGCTGGCATCCTCCATGTTCCGAAACTCGTTTGCGGTAACGGCTGTTCTGGTGGCACGCCCCCCGCTAGGGTCCCGCTCCATGGGGCCGAAGCAGTGCCAGCAGCGCGGGGCAGGGAGGATCGTGGTGATGGATACTGCGCAGGTGCGGCATGTGAACTTGCTTTC
>CAZKLV010000004.1:21940-24042 GCA_964553945.1 uncultured Pseudomonadota bacterium | reverse complement strand
TCCGGCTTGCGGAAGTTGTATGATCCCGAGCCGACATGGCGGTTGAAGAACCCCCGGATCTTATCTTCCCAGGCAACCTTGGGCTCGGTCACCGTGCGCAACAGGCGCTCAAGGTTGGCCGGCAGCTTGCCCTGCATCTTGGCCACAGTCATGCCATCGTTGACCGCCTGCTGCCAGTCATGCTCGCGCCGGTTGGCCATGGCCTCTTCCGGGTTCTGGTTGTCGCCCGAGCCGGGAGAGAGCAGCACGTCGAGCGCCTGCCCGCTGTTGCCCTTGCCCTGACCGCCCTGACCCTGCTGCAAAATCTTGGCGTAGACATCCACGATGCTATCCTCGCCGGTAGCGATGGCCGGATCAAGGCACACACCGGGAACGAATTCTCCGATCTTGGCAGCAGACAAGGCCGCGTTGATCACGAAATCCATGGCACGCCCCATCTGCGCATGATCGTAGGGGAGTTCCTTGCCCTCGAAATGAACCGTCTTGATCTGGTTCCACAGATGCCCCATGCCACAGTGGTTCCAGATGCAATGCATGATCTCATGCACCGAAACAAATGTCGCCTGCGGCACCGACAGGCTCATGAAGAATTTGATATTGAAAAAGATGTTGTTGCCATCCGTCGCCGCCGTCTGCACAACCGCGTTATCGGCATCAACGAAGATGGCCATATCCTTCTCATTTCCCTTGGCCATCATGGTGTAGAGGACATGCGAGAAGGCCGGGCAGTGCCACAGGATGGAGGTGCGGACCTCATCCCACCGGGCGCGGATCTCCGGGGTGATCTCCACCCGTTTTACTGATCCAGTAATATCGCCGCCCTTGGCCTTGAGAAACTTGTCCAGCATGTCATGCCCTCACGTTAGATAGATTGTGGCGTACGCCTTGATTACGTCGATGTCGATACCCGCCGCCTGCGCCCGGAACACAAACATACCGAACCAATTACCCTCTGTCAGTAGATCTTTGGTTTGCATGCGGGGGCTGTTGAGAGACCGCTGTATCAGGATGAGAACTTGGAATGCTGCCGCGACTGGCGCATTCCACGAATTTGTCATCTGCAAATCGAAGCTGCCATCAACCATCGCGTAATACTTGAGCGTGTTCTCAAGGTTCACAGTGGCAGCAGGATCTTTGATGTACCTACCCACCATCCGGGCCGGGGCACGCAGCTGGTGGGGTATGCGCTTGTCATTGGCGATCTCGATCAGTACAGCCGAGCAGAACCCGGCCAGCTGATCAGGCGTCATCCAGTCGGCCGCCTTGATGTCCGCTAATGTCAATATCGACCTGACCCTCAAATCGGTCATCGTATCGGACACCGATGCGCGGCTGTCCTTTGTCAGCGAGGATTGCCGCAAATGCGGCCACCTGTTGCGCCGCCTCTCGCACTGTTTGCTCGATGATCCCGTACTTTTCCCTATCGGTAAACTCCACATTGAGTTCGATGACGTAAGTTCGTTGCATAGTATGCCCCCGTCGAAAGGATTTATGCTCGTTGATTGCTCCGGCGATGGACCGGGCGTACTCTGTTGCGATGTCGGAAGCTCGCTCCCCGAGGAGGTTGGCGATGGCTTGATATACTGTTCGATTATCGTTCGCGCCACTTCCCTCACCCCTCGCCATACTATCCCATTCAAGAATGTCGGCAATCGCGCCAAGAATTTGGCTAACCTCATCCGCCTTGCTCATGTCAAGAAGACCGCTGCGAACGCTTCGATCTCATCCTTGTTCACCTGCCATTGAGGAGCTACGTTCCTGATGTTCTGCACCAGCTTGCCAGTAAGCTGCTGATCATCGATCCACGAGCGCAGCATGCCGTTGATAACATCATAGAGCATCCGGTCGCTGCCACGGGACATGTTCGAAAAGTTGTCGTGCAGGTCCGTCAACATGCCCGTGATCGGCAGCGCGCCCTTGCGGTCCGGCCACAGGTCCGGGCTGCACGCCTCCACATAGATATGAAGCATGCCGACGATGCCCACCGGATCGTTGCGCTCGATAATGAGGCGGAAGATCTCGCCAGCCCATGCAAGTGCGGCACGCTGGCGCTCGACCGTCCCGAAGTTATCCCAGTCCACGCGGCCGGGCACCGGGGCATC
>CAZKLV010000004.1:10614-21840 GCA_964553945.1 uncultured Pseudomonadota bacterium | reverse complement strand
CCGGATCAGGCGATAGAGGGGTAACCGCTTTGAACCTCATGATTACCCCTCCTCGATATCAGACCTGTGCGCCCAGGCCAGCGATCATGGTTTTGTTGTCCATGACAAACTTGCGCATGCCAGCGCTATTGCGGAGTAGCGTCGGGTTGCGGCGCAGCGACATCTGCATGAACACCGTGGCATACTCCTTGCCCATTCGCCCCATGAAGGAGACGATATTCTCCACGCTGGCCTCGTCAACCCGGCTGGCGAGGTTGTACATCACCAGCATGTTGATGTCGGGTTTCTGCGGAACTGGCGTGCCCATGGGATTGGCCACGATCTCCTCGAATGTCGGAGCCTCGTAAGACAGCCTGATCATGTTGATAAGCTGCATGGCGGCGGCATCGCCCAGCCACCCGCGTGCCACTTCCTGCGCGATGGGGCCGGTCGGGATCTTGGCAAAGTCACCCGCTGCCCCGCTGCTGGAGTATGTCTTGCCCAGCGCCTCCAGAAGCTCGCCGCACTTCACCAGCGAACGCGGCGTGCACCACGGCCCTTGCTCCTTCGGCACCTCGCCGGAGAACACCATGCCGACATTCTGCTTGGCGAACGTCTGGATCACGGGATTGACCTTGTTGCGCACCGCGTAATCCATCCAGCTTTCAAGGTCGGGATCGATATGGATCTCGTTGCGCCGGTTGATGACGAAGTCAAACGACTTGGTGACGCCCGAGCGATCCTTGCTGCGGTTCGATGCTGCGATGACAGACCAGCCCTTAGGCAGCTTCCACGGCCCGAGCTTGCGGTTGAGCAAGAGTTCGGCACTCGCCCGCTTCACGTCCGGCTCGCCCTGCCCATATTCGTCAAGGAACAGGATGCCGCGCTCATGGGCAACCACGGGCTGGCCGGCATCGGTGAACATCCAGCCGGGCATGGCGCTCTGCGACACAGGCACAGTCGTGTTGCCGAAGGTGCGTTCTCCCTTGAAGATGTAGCCCACGAGATCGGGCGGCGTCTGCGTGGCCAGAAACAGCGTGGCAAGGCCCCAGGGCTGCCCGTCCTTGGTGGACTGCTCGGCAACCACCTGCGAAACAAACTCGGACTTGCCGAGGCCAGGGCTCGAAACGAGTTCGATGGACTGCCCGGTGTCCAGCATGGGGCGGATGGCGGCGGTGAGTTCAGAGAACTTCATTGGTTGTTACCTCGGGAGTTAGTTTGATTTGGATGGAGAACATGATGGGCACGCCTAGAATTGTGGCGTGTGCCTTGATTATTTCGATGTCAAGGCCGGCGCGCTGCCATGCCTTGGCGTTCATATTCCAGACAGCGCGACCGTCTGTGAACCGCCGGCTTATGCCAGCCATGATGCCGGCCAGCTGGAGCATGCAGTCCAGCGCTGCCTTGGTTTCATCCTCGGTAGCGTTCTTATACCAGTTGGTGTTGCGCCTGTCGAAGAAGTTAGCCGCCATATCGGTTCGCCGGCCCGTATTCTTCTCATCGATAATGAACCGAAGGCGCTCGATTGCCTTCTCAATATGCTTACTCTTAAAGTAAGTTCCTGTTTCGACGGTGTCGAGCGATAGGCGGGCAAACTCCCGTGTGTTATTGCTTAGCACAGTGACAGGGCGACCACCCGGCGACAAGGGCTCGGAAGGAATGCCAGGGTTTTTATACGGGGATCGGCGACCAGCCAATCGGGTTGCGTGCCTCAATCTCAGTTTCTCCCCAGTCATATAGCCATTTACCAAGTGTGCGATCCCATTGGCCAACCACCGGGCGCTCATGATTTGGTAGCTTTAGAGCAACCGGCTTATCCTTCGGCGCATCATCCATCAGCAACCATGCCATGTTGCCGAAC
Organism: uncultured Pseudomonadota bacterium; assembly: GCA_964553945.1. Taxonomy (GTDB): domain Bacteria; phylum Babelota; class Babeliae; order Babelales; family Vermiphilaceae; genus CAZKLV01. Next base: position 20,000 of record CAZKLV010000004.1, on the reverse strand, counting down.
CGATTGATGTCATAGACGATACGCTCGGGCGTGAGCGCATGTTGCTTCATGTATCTGATCCAAAGCTCGACCACGTACGGCACGCGCTTCTCGCCCGATATCCAGCGCCGCACCGTGCGCACGTCCACTTGAAACAGACGCGCCAGCTGCGTTTGGTTTGTGCGCAGCACGTCCAAGCTCTTCTTGAATTCCTCAGCGGTCATCTGCAAACCTTTACTGGACCCGACTTCGTATCGATATGGGCAACGGACTTCTGCCACCTGCGCCGTGCTCCCCGAACGATATCTGCCGCGTCGAAGGAGTGGCGAATTCTTAAAGCAGTGGTGGGGGCAGCGCGCGCCTTATAGATAAGCACGGCCACGGCCTCGACTTCATCCAAGGTCAGGAAGCGTTGCCCAGCGATGAATGTCGCCAAGTCCATGGCCATATTACTCTCCAAGTAATTTAATGCTTCGGGGGTTCGTCCCCCTCGGGCGTCAACCCAAGGATAGAGAACAGTTCTTTGATGTCCCCAACGATAACAGGTCCGGTGCCGTGCCCATATCCATGGGCTTCGTGAAAGGCATCGAACAGACCATGGATGCGCTTGTGCATCCGGTCAAGCTCAGGCTTTCTCGTGGCGTGGTAGGTGAACCCCTCCTCGCCTTCCGCCTCCGCGCCGGGCTTCGTCAACACGACCAGTCCAAGTCCATCGATCTGGTCGGCCTCAGCGAGCGCAAGGGCACGCTTGAGTTTGGCAACGATATCAAGTTCCTCCGCCATTAGTTGGCGCTCCCCTCGGTCTTGGCGAACGTGATGAAGTTGAGGATGCTCATCGCCAACCCGTTAAGGGTGGCTATGATCTGATCCTCGCCCACCTGCACGCCCTGCTTCGTCGCCATGCCCGAGTGCGCGATGCCTTCGTTTTCGGCGGTGGTCTCGACCGCGCTGAAGATAAGGAAGTGAACCTTACCCTTGCGCGCCTCCTCCAACATATGCTCAAGCGCCTCGACCACGCCGATACCCTTGTTGAGCTTGGCGGTGCCGACTTCCAAATCTCCGATGGTGTTCATTGGTCCTCACTGATTATGATAGCGATATCGCCCACCGAATGAACGGCGCGTACTTTGCTCACGTCTGGAGCACCGGCCAGGGCGATACGCTTGGCAAGTGCGATGGCTTCATGTTTGGATGCGACCGGCAGCTGCAACGGTCCGAGAACGCGGTGATGCCACATCACCCCATAGTCCTGGGGCGGAAAGGCAGCGCTGTATATGGGCAGCTTCGGGCTGCCATAGTGAATTGGCATCAGTGTGTCTCCTAGGGTGTTGGTAGCACCCGCGCCCCTCGGGGCATGTCCTGTATATAGGGGCATTCTGTCCGGCTGTCAAGCGAGGTAGCCCGGTACCTCCGATGGTGAAGGCGGCAAGGTACCGGGCGCTCCCACTTACGCTAGCTCATTGTGTCCTGCCTTTCGTTTCTTTGGTTGAGCGCTGGCCTCGGGCGCACTGCTTTACCCCACGCGGGACGGCCTTCCTTTATCGATCTCTTTTGCTGATGACTGGATGGACTAGACCATGGCAACCTCCTCTATTGGCACGCCTCGGGGGTGAGGGTGCTGGGGACCTCAGATGCGGCGAGCCCAGTACAGGGCTCTAGCCGCGAAATAGAGACACAAGGCCGCCTCGAACACGGCAACGCCGTGCCGCCCTGTATGGCGCAACACAATCACGCCGAGAGCACAGAAGCCGCACCAGAACATGGCCTGATACAATTCCCATTTAGCGTTGTCCATTACCCCTCCGAATGAAAAAGCCCCAGCCAAGTTACCTTGCGAGTAACCTGACCGGGGCTTGGCTGCATAGATGGGATGACAAAATAGGTAAGTCGTTTCGTCGCTCTACCGATTGAGCTACGTCACCTTGCGATGACGGTGGGGCTCGAACCCACAACCTCCGGCTTACAGGGCTGTAGACCTACCAGCATTCATCCCGATCTACACAACCCTGACACCACTCTAGAGGAAGGAGCCCACCTCAACACCTTGCAGGGTGGAGCGGTGTCAGGGTTGTGTAGACTGGATAGCAAGGGGCGGCCCATGTCCTAAGCCGCCCCCCGGCGCTCCACTCCTCCCCATTGGGGAGAATGTCGCAACCTTACCGCCTATAAAAGGCGTAGTCAAGGGCAAGCCACATAGTGGCCGCCCCCAACAACGTAGCGTAAAGCTCAAGCGGCGTCATCACTCTTGACCTCGGGCACCGTGCCGCCCGCCGCCTTGATGGCATCCTCCAGCGCATGGTAGGCATCTTCGATGCCCGGCTTGGAGGCAGCCGGCGCCCAGTCATGCGCCTTGCGCAGCGACTTGAAGAGGTCGCCCATCTTCTCCAGCGGATCACGCTCCTTCTTGTCGGGCACGATCACCGCCTCGATCTCCGCCGCCGTAAGCTCGCGGCCCTGCACACCCTTCTGGGCACGGGCGACCGACACCATGTTTTCGTAAGTGCTGCCACGAAGCGGCGTCTTCTCGCGCTTGGCCACTTCGGCAATCACGCTGATGGCCTTGCCCATGAAGTCGTAACCGTCGATGTCGGTGCGCTTGGCCAGCTCCAAGAACTGGTTGAACTTGGAAGCCTGCACGCCCGCCGACTTGTGCTCGATACCAGCCTTCTTGCCGGACGCCACGTTGAACGCGCCGAGGATGGTGGCCGCCTTCGTCTTGGCAAGCTCGGGCACCTGGGGGTAAGCCTGCAACGTACGCATGACAAGCGCCGGGATGGAGTTCACGCCCTTGCCGTAGTCGCCGCCGAGCACCGCGACTTCCTTCATGAAGCCCTTGATATCGATGGTGGTGTTCGACGCTGCCGGGGCTGGCGTCTCGGGCTTGGGATCGTCGGTGCGTTGCGTGGCCGGACCATCGGCGGTCGCCGGACCTTCACCCGTGGCGCTGTCGTAGAACGGCGTCTCGGCAGCCTTGGCGACGGCGGTCCAGTCCACGGGCGGTTCCGTAGTGGTGGCGTCGGGCACAGGCTGAGCCGTCGCAGCGGGCGCTTCCTCGGTGATGGCCGAGAAGTCGGGCATGCCATTGGTGAGCTTCGGCGTCTCGACAGGAGCCGGCGCGGGAGCCGGGGTCTCGGCGGGTGCCTGCACGCCCTGCGCCTTGAGGCGCTCGATTTCCGCCATGACCTCCTCAGCGGTCATATTGGCCGGATCGGGAGCGGTAGCGGCGGGAGCCGGGGTGGTGACAGTTGCCGACGCGGCGGCGATACGTTCAGCGACAGTCTTGCGCTTGGCGGCTGCTTTAGCCATGGTAGTACCTCGTATGAGTTGGATTGCGTTACTGCTAACGTAAGCGAGTGCGGAGTTAAGATAGGCGCGCATTGCATGAATGTCCAGCGTTATGCGCGACGTGCGCGATTATGATAGCGGATTTCGATCTTCGAAGTGCGGGCGTGAGCCCGTACTTACCGCCTTCACCGCCTTGTCTGGAAGTGATCAATCACAATGATCACGATGAATAGCAGCGCCAGGAAGCCCAGCGCTGCACACAAGATGGTGTCCTCGTCAGTCATAGAGCGACTGCACATTGCCGGAGGTGGACCCGTTGACGTGGGCGCATGCCACCAGCACAACGGTTTCGCGGTTCGGGTTCTCTGCGGCCCAGACCGCAAAGCTCTTGGGATGCTGACGCTTGTCGCCCAGCCATTCATAGGCAGACCGTGCCACGGCAGCGAGGTTACGACCGACGCGGTTCGATGCCCCGGTATGGCAGGCGGCATATTGGTGGTGGATATCCTCCACCTCCTTGAGGCGCGCCACCAACTCATCGCGGCAGTGTGAGGCGGTGCTCTCGATATAGTCCATTACAGCTTGCTTGCCCATGGTAGTCTCTCCGTCCGTTACGGGTGTGAAATGGTTAGACCTTAGTATAGCGCCGGTTGAACGGCCCTTCGTTGAGGAACTCCGCAAAGTCTCGATACTTGCGAACCTCGCTCTTGTGTGTTGCCCAATGTGGAGCAATAGCAAAGCCCTGCTCCAATATCTCCCGCGTCAAGTCGTTATCGTCCAAGCTCTCCAGCATGACAAACCCGGTCCCGTGGTAGGAACTGGGCTTATGCTTGGTTGTTATCGACATACCCCCGAACCGTTCATTCTGGAGGTAGGCAAGGCGCGTGCCATCGGTATAGATGAGCCAACTTGCCTCGGGTGAGTGGAGATACACGTCAAACCCGGCACGCTTGACTGCTTCGATGGTGGTTTGTTTGATGGTGTCGCGTGACATGCTAGTACCTCGTTTCCCTTGCTTGCTGCCGGTAGAGCACCAGCTGTCGCGGTGACACGCAATAGGAGTGACACGGCCCCTCCGCGTCATTGTGGTACTGCTCTATGCGGCGCATCACTGCCGTGAACACAGGTTTGGCAAGCTCGAATGTCTCAAACCAGTAGTGGTCGCAATCGCGCTGGTTCGTGTAGATACCCACCATACCGAACTGGACGCACCCGTCCATATAGCGCTTGGACGCTTCTTTTTGCGCCAGAGGATCAGGCTTGCCGAACGCATACGGGCTGCACTTATGGATGCGATGCAAGAGGTGTTTGGTAAGATTACCCATATTCTTGCGCTTGATGCCGCTGTGAACCTGTCGCCTGTACAGATAGGCAGTGAGGTATGTTTCGCGGGTGAATTCGGTCATGGCAGGCTCTCCGTTTGTGCGCACGGGTGGCGCGATTATGATAGCGGTTTTACTCTTGGAGTAACTCAGCACCAAACGAGGGATGCATAGTTGGGGTCTTGGTAGATTATCCTGCCCCAATCCCAGCGGTCGGCAGTGAACATGCACGCATCGCTCTCGCGTGACATGCGGGTGACTTCGCTATGCGAAAGATCCCCATACAGCGCATCCCAAATCTCCTCTGCCGTCATGTCGGCAGTCGGACGCGTGGCGATATCAGTCATGGCAGGCTCTCCTTATTACCTAGGGTAAGGTGTTTAATCTACTAATCTAGTAGACTATTGGTTCCTCGCGATGGCAGTGAGCTTGATTGTTGGCGGGTGGAAGTCCAGCCATGCCGCACCATACAGGCACGACAGGACGAAGGCTATTGAGAAGAGGGCGCGCATAGCTTGAACCCCTCCGGCTCAATCATCATGAGCGTGCCGTCTGACAGATACGCGTCGGCGCAACCGGGGTTGTCCGCGTCATCTTCCATCATGATCACGGTCGCACCGCGAGCCATGGCGAAGCACGTAACGAAGTGCTTGGCCTCGATCAGCGATGGCCGGCGCTCGATCTGCCTGCGCTGCAATGGTTGCGGGGTTTCATAGACGATGAACATGTCAATCGCCCTCGTTGTCGAGTTTGCTATCGCAGGCGAGCGCATGCATGATGCAACTGCCAAGTTCCAGCGCTGCCGTCTGATAATCCATCGGCGCGCGAAGCGGCATGTCGCCATACTCCACGATAAAGCGCTTGTCGGCACACTGCTTTAGCCGGATCTTGAACCCGGCGATCTCCGTTTCATACACGATGGTGCCGCGATTGATTTTCATGGCAGGCTCTCCCGTTGTTGGGGTTAGGGTTGATCGATCTACGGCGTGCCGAACACCGCCAAGTCATCCTTGCGAGCGCTCTCGATTGTGAAGGGCTCGATAGTGCACTTGGCACCGAACCCGCCTTCCATCTTCGTGTAGATCGTGATGCAAAAGCCAAGAGTGGAGACGTAGCCGCCTGTGCCGCCCTCGCTCTCAAGCTCGGCAGCGAGCCGCGTGCCATGAGTTTGCATGACGCGCACCAGTGCCTCGGGCGTATAGCCACAAGGGTTAAGCACGGCGATGATGCGCGCAACGCGCTCCACGTCCGAATTGGTCCAGTCAACAGACATTTTAGGCTCTCCCATTGTTGGGGTTTGGTGGTGCGATGATAGCGAGCCTGCTAGGGCTCGGGCGAAGCATGAGGCCGTATGGCTCACGCGATGCCGCGCACAAGCTCGATACAATACGCCGCGCTTGACGGCGTGATGTCGGCCCGGTTCCATGCCGCCTTGCCCCGCATGTCGGCACGCAACTGATCGAACTCGGCAGCGGCGCTAGGCGGCACCTCGATATTCTTGGCCCGCGCTACCAGCTTCATATCCTCCCACGCCTTGAGCATGGAGGGCTGCCAATGTGACTTGGCTTTATCGAGCGACACCCGGTCATAGAACACAACCTGAAATGCATACCGCTTGCGCATTGTCGTCTCTCCCATCAGGGGTTGTTACCATTAGTACACGCAACAAGGGCACAAACCCCCGTTGTGCGCACCACATGCCTTAAGAGTAAGCGCGGTGCTCCTCTTCCGTCACGCCATAGCTATACGGCACGCCGTCCGGTTCATACGCCGATTGCGAAGCTACGGCGGGGTAACCCCAGCGCATATAGCGCCGGCCGATACTCTCCAGATGCTTGCGCCGCATGAGTTTGGCACGCTTGCGGAGGCGCTCGTTATCGCGCTGGCCATCCGTCTTCGTGCGGATGCATGCCATGAAAGTGAGGCGCCCGAAGCGCCACACCCGCATGCCGCCGACCTTGCGGCCCTTAAGAGCTTCAATCAGTGCGATCATTGCTACCCTCTGGGTAATATGCTCCGAAAGAGTTCGGCTTCCATTCCGTCTGTTGCTCGGCAGCAAGCTTTTCCTCCAGCTTGGCCAGCACTTTCTTATGGTGATTGGCGGTGTAGACCCGCGTCTGCGCCTTGGCAATCAGGCTTTCGATCTGGGCCGATGCGCCGCCGTTCGCTTTCAAGAGTTCGGCTTGCGTCATGAACTCATAGGCCTCTGTGTAAATTTTTTGCAGATAGCCTTTCTTAAGCTCGATACGCCGTTCGGTAGACCACGCCTTTGACTTGTGCCAACCGCGTGTTTTTTCATAGAGTTCCACTTCACGCTTGGCCGCACGATACCGCGACACAAGCATTGCATAGTCAGGGTCCAGTTTGATTTTGTTGTACATTACCATTAGTGTGCGCCTTTCCATACGGCACGCTCGCTTATTCGAGCGCTAGAAAAACTCTTATTCTATTTGGAAGCGCTTCGTCAAGCCGGAAAAGAATTAAGAATTCTATTAAAGCATTTTAAGAGTGATCATTTGGGGGCGAGCGAAAGTCGCGGTGCCGTGGGGGTTTGTAAGACAGGTAAAATTATTTTAGTATTTAAGCACGGGAAAAAGGGAGGACCCCCATATTTGCTAAACTAACGTCTTAAAATTTTGTGTTGCAATGTTGGCGTGGTGTAAGGGTTTAACCGAATTTCATTGTAAGACGTTAGTTTAGCAAAAATGCCGGTATCCATGTTTTTTGGGCTGCTTTATTAGTTATAATGATATTGAATAATTCTTAATATATTATAAACACCCATATTCTCTGGAGTTCTGCCGTACCCAAAACACGCCAAAAAACAAAACTCTTTAAGCCTTAAACCAGCAAATAGGGCGTTTGTAAGACATAGCAACATCTTAAACCGCCAAAAATTCTCTTAAAAAACGACGAAGCGTGCCGTAAGATTTCCCCACGGCACGCTTAAAATCGTAAAATTTCCTCGCGTCCTGCACTGTCGCTTAGGCGTTTACAAGGTTTGGACCCTTAAAATCGTCACCACGACATCTAGACGCATTCCTACCTCACCACTTTTTGATGAGATTTGCCCTTAAAATTGCTATTGAACACGGCTCATGCCGCTCGCTTCGCAATTCAGGAGGGTGAAATCGCGTCATCACTTACCATTTTAAGAGATAAACTCTTAAAATGAACACTCTTTGCCGGTCTCGCGACCTGAAATCGACTTGTCACCGCGTTCGATGTCGATTTTAAGAGTTTCACCCCTTAAGTTTGTGTATTGACCGCTTAAGCCGGCCAGCCCTTCACACAGGGTCCCGCGATATTCCGTTGATAAACAGCGCTACCCTACTTCGTCTCGCCGGGTGAGAGGCGGTGCATTCCCTACAAACCTAGTTGCTCGGCGAGTAAAAGTCTTAAAAAGGTAAAATCATACCGTGGGGGTGGGCCGGGGGTATATTGGACTGGCGGGGTGGGGTGGTGCAGGGGTGTTGTTGGGTATGTCGCAAACATATCACCACAAAATCATAAAATCCACATATAGTAAAACCCACTAATAGTAACTACCATTAGTAGACCAGCCGCCCACACCACGAAACCATTGCACCTAAAAACACCGGCCAGCAAAAACACCCCACCCGGAAAATACCGAACCCAAAAATGCAAAACCACTAATAGTAGACACGATTTACGCACAGAGTAACTGTCGAGACCGCACCCCAAAACGGTATCCCAGATACGCCCTCGTACCTCGGGCCTACCTGCTACCTGTGGTACCAGAGTAGGGTTGACCCCTACCCCGGCGCATGCCATACTACAAATAGGAGACGCCACCATGACCACAGCAGAAGAACTTGCCCAGATTGCAGGGGTGCCACCGCTCGGGCCGGGCGATTTGCAACCGATGCCACCACCGGACCCGAGCCTTGCCCACGTCACACTCGAACTAACCAAGTTGATTGGTGTCGTGATGACGCGGGAGCATGAGACCCGGCGCGAGTATGTCGGGCAGATCCTGAATGATCTAGACGAACTCAAGCGTCGAATGGACCGGCTGGAGCAGACGCTTAATGATTTCATCAATAGCCAGCCACAGGAGTGAATGATGAGTGTTGAAGAATATGTGAAGACCGGACCGAGCGCCATGGCAGGCGCAGCTGCCGAACTTACTGGCATCGCGCAGCCCGGCAAAGGCCTGCCCCATCCGTCCGATGCCGCATTCGTAAGGGCCGGTCTCAAGGCGGGCGGTGGGGCAACCAGGGCAGCAAGCGCCGGGCAGCAGGCGATCTCTCCGTTCATGGAGGATGTCGTCAACATGCAGGCGGAGTTGATGGGCCTATTGAAGTCCATTGAAATGACGCTGGGGGAGACGGCGAACCGTCTGTTTGGCCCCGAGCCGCCGCGTGAGGGTAATCCGGTGGACAGCAGCTTTCCGCCGATCCGGGTGGCCGATGGTTCGCTCGGCTTCATCAATAACCGCATGTATGATTTGCGGGCGCAGATGATCGAGATCGGGTACCATACCATGCGGCTGTCCAAGCTGTAGGGTTTGGAGGCAGAGGATGCGTACAACGGGGGTTTAGGCCCACGTCTTCATTTGGAGGATGGAATGGACATCAGGGTTGTTACGAAATCGAGCGACATGTTCTACGGCGGAGTGGCCAATTTGAACATCGTACGAAATCAGGATGGTACAGTGAACTTCGTGCAGGCATACTGCTCCGATCAGGTTGGGCACTGGAAAACGATGGTATTCGGGCGCCGGGATGACGGTGAAACCAACATCCATGTTTATACGGGTGTCCAGACCACGGTGGT
>CAZKLV010000004.1:0-10514 GCA_964553945.1 uncultured Pseudomonadota bacterium | reverse complement strand
AAGCTAGTCGATATCACCAATAAATTTTCGGAGGAAGCGCGGGCTCAAGACCGGGCGCTCGCCGCCATGTTCATGTACTGGGTCAAGAAGGCGGAGCGCGGGGAGTTGAGCACGGTGGCCATCGCTGCCGTGTGTAAAAACAACACCGTGGATACCGAGGTGTCCGGCAGTGACAACCACATAATGCTGATCGCGGCGGGTGCCATTTTGCAGGATCGTATCATGGCATCCAAAAACTCGGTGGCGGTGGAGCCTGTCGATGGTTGAGCTTGTATCGTTTCCAGGCAACCGCCATGCCAGCGTTGCCATGTCCCTGCGCAAGATCGCGGATGACGTGGAGAAGGGCGTCTATGGCGACATGCGGTGCGCGCTGGTGATCCTTGACGAAGGGCTGTCCAAGGAAGTCCACCTCTTCGGGCTCGGGTCGCAGTCGGACCCTGACAGGGTGGTGTTCGCCATGGAGAAGGCCAAGGCATGGCTGATCCACCAAGACAGCCCTTGACATCCATGAGGTTACTGATAAAGTAATCCTCGGAACCCTCCCAAGCGTTCCCCTCTGGATGGATGACCTACCCCCGGTGATTAAACCCACCGGGGGTTTTTTCGCGTGTCTCAGGTCCACGCTGCCGAGGTGAAATTGGGGGTTTTCTTCCTCTTGGGCGTAAGGAGCTTACGCGCTATAACACCGGACATACCGCCATGTGCAGCCAATGCAGCGTATTGCAGAGCGTCCATAACGTGCGAGAACTCGTTCTTGTCAGGCGTCGGTTTGCGCTGACCCGCCTTGGTCTTACCGTACCGGTATCCTCCTTGAAGCGCTCGGGTGAGTACGGGGCAGTGATCCCCATCAATCATAAACGCCGGCCCGCCCTGGCGCTGCTGGAGCAGAAAAGCATCCACCGCTTGAATGCGGGCGTCGATATCGTTGGTGGGAGCCGGCATCGCCATGAAGCCATGAGCCTTGAGCATGTCGTAGGAGGTGATGTCATACAGGCTGTCTTTGGCCACGCCAGCCGGGTCCCCGAAGACCACGATGGGCTTGCCGAGGTAGCGGGGGTGCATGAGCATGGGCTTGAGGTTGCGGATGAGGGCGTTCTCAAGGCTCATGTCCTCGACAACGCACTCCCCAAGCACCACCAGCCTGCCGAACCCGTCCACCTGTGTGATGACGGCGCAGGGGTCCCGCCCGAAGTCCATGCCGACAATGAGGGGTGCATGGCCGACCGGGGAGAGGCCGGGGGTGAACTGATCGGGGAGCGCGCCGAAACCGTTGCTGACCGGCGTCTTGCGGAACACATGCCAGTTGGGCAGGAACGTATCGCGGAACACAGCGCTGCCGGACGGATCGTTGCCATATTGGGCGTGAACGTAGCGCTTGATCCAGTCCGGGTTTTTGTTGGTGGCAAGGTTCTCGTAGTATTTGCGGCCCTGCGCGAGGCGTACAGGGTCATCCTCGGCCAGCGCCAGGGTTTCCTTGGTCTGTAGCAACCATTGCAGGTTCTCGGCTGCTGGATCGAGACCGCCCGGCTGGATGAATATCTGCCAGTTGGGCAGGGCGTTGTCCATGAAGTCATGCCACTCGGACCCCTCGGAGGGCATGTTGGTGTCCGCGATGATGCCGTGCCACGTGCAGGAGCCGGTAGGACCGGATGGATAACGCCCGACGCGGCCCGAGATCGCGCCCACAAGGTTGACGGACATTTCGATGCACTCGGACATCCAGCAGCCTGTAAGCTGCATGGAGAGCAGCCGTCGCTGGTCTTCGGGGTCATCCATGGGAAGGAGCAGCCATTCGCTCCTGATGCTCCCCACCTCGATATAGACGGTGCGGTTACTTACTTTGTAGGTAACAATCCCCTTGAGCCACGTCATGATGTCCTTAAGAACGGTATCCTCCAGCTGTTTCAAGGTCTGGCGGACGATGGCCATGCGGGTGTATCGGTACCCATCTTGGGCCGGCTCTTGCTCGGCAGCGCGACGGAATAGCTCGAAGAGGCAGGAAGTCGTCTTGCCCGAGCCGACAGGGCCGGCGATGAGCCTGCCGAACGATGCCGAGTTCATGAAGTTGCCGCAGGTTGGCGGCGGCGTGTAAACAATGCGGCTCATTCGTCCACTTCCTCATATTCCGCTTCAATGGCGGGGGCCGGGTTGGGGATATCCACAATAACGGGGGTGGACTGGCTGGGCAGATTGATGATGACCTGCACCTTGTCGGCGGTTTGGGGTGCCTCCGACATGCCGATACCGCCCATTTTGGCTACTTCCTTGAGTAAGGCCACCTTATGGAGTAGGCTTTCCTTGGGGTCATGGAGCCGGGCGTGGGCCTCTTCTAGGAACTCCTCGACCAATACTTTCGACTTGAGCCCAATGCGGTCGGCGGTGTTCTCAGTAGAACTCCAGTCTTCCTGCGCCTGTTTCAAGAGGCCTTGGAACATCGGAAGGTCTACAATATCGGACATTAGGGCTGGATCGATGCCCTCATTTTTAAGAATGTCCGGCAAATCGTAGACGTCCATAGCGATAAATCTTGCGAGCCTACGAAGTTTTTCTTCGTTCGGCATCACATTACTATCGAGCTTTAGTAATGAGGCGGTCATGACGGCCCTATATTTATGGGTTGCACCAAGGGCTATTGTACGGTAAAACCTTGGCAGTAGTCTACACCCCCACCATTGGAAGCTCTCATGCCCGCTCTTGGCCTAATCCGAGCCGTGAATGCCAACCAGTTGGCCTTGGCGGAGCAACAGGAACAGGATGCAATCGAGGAAGCTCGCGCTGCCTCAGTATCCCAGGACCTCACCGGATTGGCCTCATTCGTTCGAACGCAGTTCGATATCATGAAGCGACACCGGACAAATTCGCAGTCCGGTTGGAACGAACGGCTGCTCGCCGCTCAGCGTGCCTTTAAGGGCGAGTACGACAGTACCAAGCTGCGCGAGATCCAGGCGTTCGGCGGGTCGCAGATTTATGCTCGCATCATCGCCATGAAATGCCGGGGCGCATCCGCCCTGCTACGGGACGTGTACATGTCCCCCGAGCGCCCCTGGGGCCTCAACCCTCCCGACGATCCTGACGTGCCGCCGCAGATCCAAGACAGCATTCGGCAGCTTGTCATGTCGGAAGTCGCCACCAATCAGGCTGCCGGCCAGCAAATGGATGTATCGCAGATCCGCGACCGCATTCAAGGGCTGCTGATTTCTGCACGCAACGCGGCCAAGAAAAATGCCGAAACGCAAGCCCAGATCGCGGAAGACAAAGTTGACGAAATTCTCAAGCGTGGAGGATTTTATTCGAGCCTATCGGAATTCCTCACGGACTTGCCACTGTTCCCCTTTGCTTGCATCAAGGGGCCTGTGGTTCGGATCGTGCCGCAAGTCGTGTGGAACAACGGAGTTGCCGTCACCGAGAACAAGCCTCAGCTGTTCTGGAACAGAATAAGCCCGTTCGATATCTGGTGGACGCCCGGCGTCAACCGTATCGAGGATGCCGCCATTATCGAGCGCACGCGGGTCACCAGGGCCGATCTCAATGACCTTCTCGACCTGCCCGGCTGGAACCGGGATGCCATTCGTGGCGTTCTGGATGACTACGGACGGGGCGGCATTGACGATGACTGGGATAACACCGACGCCGAGCGGGCGATCATGGAGAGCCGCGAGAACCCGCGCTTGAACCAGTCCGGCATGATCACCTGCCTTGAATGGCATGGGAACATCCAGGGGCGTATGCTGCTGGACTATGGGATGGACCCGGCGCAGATACAGGACCCCATGCGCGATTACTTCGTGCAGTGCTGGCTTATCGGGCGCTACATCGTCAAAGTCCAGATGGCCCCGAGTCCGCGCAAGCGGCATCCCTACTTCATCACGTCATTCGAGAAGGTCCCCGGTACCCCAGTGGGCAACGGACTGCCGGACATCCTGGCCGACATCCAAGAGGCCGCCAATGCCGCGCTGCGTGCTCTGTGCAACAACATGGCGATGGGCTCGGGGCCGCAGGTTGTCGTCAACGATGACCGGATCGCGCCGGACGCGGACGGGGAGAACATGTTCCCGTGGAAGCGCTGGCACGTCACTTCGGACCCGCTGGTGCAGAGCAATCAGAAGCCGGTGGATTTCTTCCAGCCGAACATGAATGCACAGGAACTCCTTGGGGTGTTCCAGGCGCTTTCGAACATGGCTGACGATCTCTCAGCGATCCCGAAGTATCTCCAGGGGTCCGGCGCAGGCGGCGGTGCCGGGCGCACTGCCTCTGGCCTTGCAATGCTTATGGGCAATGCGAGCAAGATCTTGCAGACTGTAGCAGGCAATATCGACCGAGACGTATTCGAGCCATTGCTTACCCAACTGTTCGACATGCTGATGCTGACGGATACGTCAGGCCTCCTTACCGGGGAGGAGCAGGTGCAGGTTATGGGCGTGCAGGTGGCAGTTCAGAGGGAGACACAACGTGCGCGCCAGATGGAGTTTCTACAAGCTACTGCGAACCCGCTCGACGTTCAAATCATTGGTCCGCAAGGTCGAGCCAGTGTTCTTCGCTCTGTGGCGGATGGGCTTGGTCTACCCGGAGAAGACATCGTTCCATCATCCGAGCAGCTTGCTGCTCAACAGAAAGCCGCTCAAGCGGCGGCTCAAGGGCAAGGGGTTCCAGGCCACGGTGGTATGGGACCGCAAGCAGCCGCTACCCAAGGTAACCAACCTTCACCGGGTGGGGCGGTCAATGGTCAGCAGGGGCCGCGAACGTCAATAGCTGGCGGCCCACAATAGGGAGGGACCTATGGCAGAGAAATTTATGGATCACGGGTCGGGGAAGAACCCCAATCCACCGCAGCACCCCGACGAAGCGTATTACCTCAAGACGTTCTTCCAGAAGCATGATCTCAAGCCGGTTACTTATCCGGGTAAGCAGGATTTGTCTGCTTTCTCGTTCTACATCGGCAAGACGGAAAGTGGGCAACTGGCTCTGTTCGCCAATCATGGCGACCTGTGGAGCACGCTTCTGATAAATGAGGGTGATTTGCTCGCGCCGCCGATGGAGAGTTCGGCGCTCGGGTTGCAGACGTTCATCGATCATCGTACGGGCAAAGTCGATGAGAAGATGGCGCAGATCCGCAAACAGGTCGAGGAGCAGGTTTATGGCGAAAGGAAAGATTAGCGTCGGGGGCGGAAAGCTCCCCACCGGCAAGGTGTCCATCCCCAAGGTATCGACACCGCAAGTGAACGGGCGTACGCGCCCGGTTCGCATTTATCAGAACCCGATGTCTCCCATTCCGGGGAATGTCTCGGCTACGTCGAAGCCGGGCGGTGCCCAGGGGGACATTCCGGTTCCGAGCTTTGTGTCTCGTGCCATGCAGCCCGCCCCTGTGGGCAAGCCTGCCAAGGCACAGAAGTTCGAAAATGGGGGCTTGGTAAAACCCGGTGGTTCGGGTAATCTGCCCCCTGTGATGAAGTCCAAGGTCATTTCGACCAAGTAGAGGAGAGCCGGCATGGCTAAGACCACTCCCCCGATGGGAAAGGAACTCACTGACAGCACCAAGCCGGTTCTCAATACCGGCAAGAGCAACCACATGTCCGGCCCGAACCACGCCGGAAAGCAGAAGTCGCTGGATACCACGGTGGGCGGTGCCCCCGGTGGGTTGAAGGACAGCGGCGGTGGCTTCGGCAAGGGCGGCCCGCAGACTGGCGCTGGGCATATGCTGCCCAAGATGCACGCCGGCCCCCAGACCTCCGGCCAGACCGGCCCCGGTGGCGCTTCGAAGGGTGGTGGAGGCTTCGGCGGCGGTGGCGTGAAGGGTGGCACCACCAAAATGTTTGGTCCCGGCAAGGCGGAGCCCGCCAAGCCGGCGTAATGGAGGGTTACTCTGTGAGTAACATCTACAAGGATGGCACCGGGAGCGATGACCCCCAGCGGACGGATTACTCCAAGAGTAGTCCGTTTCCCGGTGTCGAGGGGGTCGATAGCCATGGGAAGCAGATCGCATCTGAGGATTTGCTTTACCGTGGCCAGCGTTGCACGATTACAGGCGGTGATACCGTGCAGCGCATGAGGGGCAACTACAAGAAGTCCGAACTTCTGCCCCCCGACGACATGGATTGAGGGTGAATACTAACGCCACCCTCGTTCAAGCTGCAAACCTCCTCATGAGAACGAACCCAACCGCATGGGATCATTTCATGAGGGGGTTGAACGAACAGCTTGATAAAGTCGCCACCCAACTTGTCAACGCTCCACCGGAAACAGTTCTGGTGCACCAAGGGCAGGTTAGGTCACTGTCTGTGCTCGTTGCAGACTTATCAAATGCCCGCGACCTCGCTGAGAAATTGGCCACGTCCCCGGCTAAGAGGAAATAGAAATGGCACGTTCTGGAAAGAAGTTTGAACCTCTGGACGAAAATCTTGTGCTGCCGAGTGCCGTAAGAAAGGCATCCGAGCGCGCCTCCCAGATCCACAAGGAGGCATACGAGATCGCCCCGCCGTCCAATGAGACGGTGAAGATTACGGAACCCCCGGCTCCCAAGCCGTCCGACAAAATCACAATCGAAGATTTCAAACCGGTGGATATTACCGCGCCGGCTACCACGCCGGCCCCGGCTGCACCCGAGGCGTCTCCGCAGCCGAGCAACGAGAACCGGTTCTCACTTCCGGGCGACCCCACCCCGGAATTGGTACCTCAACCGGCTCCAGCCCCTGCGCCAGCCCCTGCACCGGCTCCTACGCCGGCTCCCGAGGTGACCCCCGCCCGAGATGTGGACCGGGAGCTTGGCGCTGCCCAGGGCCGGCTGCGCGCCGCGAACAAGCATATCGAGGACCAGAATAGGCGCATTGCCAATCTGGAGGCAATGGTCATCCAGCTTACTCAGCCAGTAACCGCGCCGGAAATGCGGGCTGAGAGCCTCATCACCGAAGACGAGCGCAATACCTACGGCGAGGATTTCCTCAACGTGGTCGGCAAAAAAGTGCAGGAGGTGGCCGGCAACCAACTCAGCAAGCTCGCTGCCGAGGTTCAAAATCTGCGCGGAAGTATGGTTCAAGTCGGATCGACACAGGCCCAATTGCAGCAGGATCGGTTCGAAGCGTTTATGGACAAGTCGGTTCCCAACTGGCAGGCCCAGAACGTTGACCCCAATTTTTCTGCATGGTTGGACTTGCCAGACCCGGCAAGTGGTGTTATACGGAGACAATTGCTTGGCCATGCCCACCAGAATGGTGATTTCAACCGGGTGGCGTGGTTCTTCAAAGGCTTCACAGCCGAGACGGCTCCACCGAGCCCCGCACAGGTCCCGACGCCCACCACGCCAGCCCCTGGCAAGGTGCCCTTGGAGACCTTAGCCGCGCCGGGGAGAGCAACGTCCGCCCCCGCACCGAGCGGCGCTGACGATCAGTTTATCTCCAAATCCGAAATCAATCGGTTCTATCAACTTGTGAACCGGGGTCATTACAACGATAACCCCAAGGAAAAGGATAGGCTGGAAAAGCTTATCTACAAGGCGATGGCAGCCGGAAGGATTTTGGAGAGATAACCCTCCCCAAAAACCCCTTGAATATGGAAAAGTAAGATGCCCGGCTTTGGCGTTGCAGGTGCAGGCACCACCCCTCCGATCTATCCTGCCGGTTCGACTGGCAACCAGTTCCTTGCGAACGGTTTCATTCCGGAAATCTGGTCCGGCAAGCTGGTGGAGAAGTTCTATGCTTCCACCGTGCTGGCTGCGATCAGCAACACGGACTATGAAGGCGAGATCAAGAACCACGGCGACCGTGTGAAGATCCGCACGAAGCCCACCATCACGATCTCCGACTATCTGGCGGATGGTGATCTTGCCTTGCAGCGCCCCGAGGGCGGCTTCGTCGAGCTTTACATCGACAAGGGCAAGTACTTCAACACCATCGAAGACGATGTTATGCAGGTCCAGTCCGACCTGAATGCGATGTCCATGTGGGCCGACGATGCTTCCGAGCAGCTGAAGATCACCATCGACACCGATGTTCTCAAGGGCATCCTGCATGGCGCCAATGCCGCAAATCGCGGTGCGGCGGCCGGCAAGATCTCGGCTTCCATCAACCTCGGCGTGACCGGGACCCCGCTGGATGTGGTCTCCCGTGATCCGACTGCTGGGCAGGTGGAGATCCTCGACGCCATCCTGCGCCTCGGTCAGGCGCTCGACGAGCAGAACGTGCCCGAGACCGGGCGGTGGGTGGTCATGCCCGTCTGGGCCGCGACCATGCTCAAGATGTCCGATCTCCGGCAGGCCTACCTGACCGGCGACAGCATTTCCCCGCTGCGCAATGGCCGTATCGGCATGATCGACCGGTTCACCCTCTACACCTCCAACCTGCTTCCGCAGGGCGTGGCAGGTGGTCTCGCGGCGGGTGAGAACGTCATCTATGCCGGCCACGCCCATGGCCTCACCTTTGCTTCCCAGGTCAGCAAGGTCGAGACCCTGCGTTCGGAGCGCACCTTCGGCACCCTGCTTCGCGGCCTTCAGGTCTACGGCTACCAGATCGTGGACAACATCGCTCTTGCGGAAGCGGTTGTTACCCACTAATCACGGGTGACATCGTAGGAGAGTAAGGGGCGCGCTCTTGGCGGCGGTGCGCCCCTTAACTGTATCAAGGGTGATGCTATGGCTAAGACCGTTGGGGACCTCATGTCAGAGGTTCACGTGCTGCTACAGGACTTGATCCCTGACTATCGGTATAGCGAGGCCGATATCGCCATCTATCTGGGGGATGCCTTCCTTGAGATCCGGCGAGTTCGGCCCGACCTAGTGCGGGCCTTTTTCCGTTCTGACTACCCGACATTCGACGCGACGACAGCTGGCAAGGCAACCGTTATCCCGATTGATCCCATGTTCTATACGGCGGTTCGGGATTACGTGCTGAGTATGTTGCAGTTGCGAGACGACGAGAATAATCAGGACGCCCGGTCCATGGCGTTCAAGCAAATGTTCCTCACCAAGCTCACAACGGCGGTGGCGTAATGGCGAACTCACCCGCAGTCGATAGGCTCCTCGACAACCTGCGCATCAACCTGCCGGGTGCGATTGACAACACCATCCTTCTGGAGCTTTTCAACACGCTCAAAGACTGGTGCAAATGGACCAAGGTGTGGCAGTGCACAGTGGAAATCGAGGTGCAGCCAGGGTGCCGTGTGTATCTGTTTGCGGTTCCAGCTGGAAAGCCTGAGTACCTTCTTGGGGTATCCCCACAGAAAGATATGTCTGTGGACGGTACGGACCCGCCGTCACAGATCTCTCCCGGTGCACCGGGCCGCGTGAATGCCATTATGCCCGAGCCCGGCAAGATCGTGCTCCAGTATGAGCCAAACGAGCCGCAGACCTATTTCGCATCGGTGTCCCTCAACGTGACAGATCCGATCCTGCGCACGGGTATGCCAGTGTTCCCTGATTGGCTGCTTGAACAGCATGACGAGGCGTTGAAAGAGGGCACGTTGAGCCGGATGATGTTCCAGGCTTCGAAGCCCTACACCAGCCTCCAGGGTGCCCAGTACCATGGGGTGAACTATCGCAAGCTTCGCAATGAGGCTCGCAATTCCATCAACACCGGCTACGTCTACGGCGGTCAGCGCTGGATGTTCCCGCAAACTGTGAACCGCAGGAGGTACTGACATGGCCGCGTACAACAAGTTCAATTGCTTCGTCAAAGACCTCATCGAGAAGAAGCATAATTTCGCCTCGGACACGTTCAAGATCGCGCTCACCAACACGCCCCCGAGCGCGACCAACACGGATCTTGCGGACATTACGCAGATTGCAGCCGGCAACGGATATGTGGCTGGCGGCACCGCTATGCCCGTCACCGACAGTCTGTCGGGCGGCATCGCGAAGGTGTCCGGTAACAATGTTGTGTTCACCGCTACCGGTGGTAGCATCGGGCCATTCCGTTACGCTGTGTTCTACAACTCGACAGCTGTCGGCGGACCGCTGATCGCTTGGTTCGATTACGGATCGTCAGTGACGCTCAACAACACCGAAACGGTAACGGTTTCGCCGGACCCGAACAACGGCGTGTTCCAGATCAGCTGAGGATGCCATGGCCCTTGTAATTCGCCACGACTTCATTTCCGCCAAGTCGGACGGGCCGGACAGCACCATGGTCCGCCCTTCCAATTGGAACGCTTCGCATACGATTACTCTGGCGGGTAATCGGTTGATCGGTCGCGCCTTCGGGCCGGATGGTGCCGCTACTGAGATTTCGATCAGCAACAATTTTTCGCTGGTCGGCGGTGTTCTGGAGCTTTCTTCCTCCCCCACGGTGCCGGGTACGGGGGCTATTACGGTTCCGAGCGGAACCACGGCACAGCGGCCTTCTCCCCCTGCCAATGGCATGGTCCGCTACAACACCACGCTCAATGCTTTCGAGAAGTATGAGAATGGTGCTTGGGGGCCGCTGTTCAAGTTGGCCGACGATACCACCATCGTGAACTTGACCGTCACAGGTAATGCGCGGTTTACCAATAACCACGGCTTGAAGCTGCCGGGCGGTACCGAAGCCGAG
>CAZKLV010000003.1:0-41871 GCA_964553945.1 uncultured Pseudomonadota bacterium | reverse complement strand
AAATCCCCATTACAAAATGGACGCTGACATTGTTGGAAAGGTTCACGATCTTGAGGCCCGGGCCGACAAGGACGAGGCTCTGTGGAACGACGAGCACACCTCGGACGAGGAGGCTTTTGACCCCGAGAAGCCGGATGATTTGAAGACTGAGAACGCGAAGCTTGAGGACGGCGACGAGGAGGAGGACGACGACGAGGACGATTCCATTGTCTGTGACGACGTGGAGGACGCGTGTGCGCATCACAAGGAGTGTGTCAAGGCTGCGCAGGACGTGTGCGAGTTTCTTGTCAGCCGCGGCATGTTCGTGCGCGCGAGCAAGAAGGAGAGAGTGGCGGCTCTGGCCGAGGCCATTTGCGATCATTTCGCGTCGGCCGCGCCTGTGGTGTCGCCCGGCACGCCGGCGACCGAGTCCCTGTCAGAGTCGTACTCCCAGACGCCTCAGACAGAGTGATCACAGCTCAAACTGCATTTCAGTTTTGAACGCTCTGGGCAACAAAGCTGGGCCTCCGGATGTCCACGGATCATTTGGAAACCAACCTGCCACAAAAGCTTTGAGCTTGTCTTGCGGAGTTCCGGGTTTTCTTGTCCCAGATGTTCCACACACATCCAAGAACCAGGAGTAGGCAGTATTCTGAATTGCGCCTGAAGTAAAAGCAAAGTCAATAGGCGCCGTCGAGCCAATTCGTCTCATCCGCCCAAGAATGTCAGAGGCAAAATATTTCGTCATGTTTCCTCTTGTGAACCAAATTCCCCCAAATATGCTTCCTTCTTCGGGCACGCGCCAGGCTGGCAAGCAAATGTAAGTGTCTGTCAGGTCCACATACGGCGAATATTCGCCTCCTTTTTTCATGCTCATTTCAGCCTCATAAACTTGATTGCAAAACAACACTAGCTCGGCAAAGTCACGTGCGATGAAAGCCGTGATGAAGTACTTTGTCCCATCTAAGCGGGCCCCACAACCACGCGCCACATGAGGAAAAACAACCTGCGCAAAAGCGCAAGTCAAGCCCGGTCCTTGCAAAACCGGCCTGTTGTTTTGGAGGATTGTTGGCGAATTTTGCCACGTGATAGTGGACGTCTTGCGCAGACGCCTCTTCTCAATGAGACCATTGTAAGCCCCAAATTTGCCCACCCACTCAAGATATGACATATTGAGCGATCTGCTCATTGCAATTCGCCTTCGAAGCCATTGGTAAACCCACAACTGCCGACAAGTCGCTGAAAGCGCTTTGTACGTACAAAGCGCCTGATCCCTTGAGTCAAAAATTGCTTTCCAACCCCAGACATAAGGAAACACAAGCCGAAACACGATCCGCAAGCCATAAGCCGAAACACCCCAGTGCGGGTTGTCTATTGACAAGACCTGCGACACGTCTTCAGCTAACCGCTTTCGGGAGGTCACATGAACAAATGCCGGCCCTTGCATCTTTGCGTTTTTACTTTTGCCGCAAAATAAAGTAAATTGCGACAAGAGCAGCTCCTCCAAGAAGCATGCCCGTCATGTCCACTGACGCTTGGTTGCTCGGTTGAGCTGCGGCCAAAACCTGACCCCGCGGGACGGGCTGACCATCAACGACAGCGGCCGTCTCGACACGTTCTGCTGCATGAACAGGTGACAGGTACACTCCAAGCTTTCCAGGCGTAGTTCCGGGTGTCTGGATTGTCGCCATTTGCAGCCCCTCTTCCAAAAAACGATTTAGAGGCTGTCGACCATTTTTTGGACCCCGTCGGGCGTCTTTGTGTTCACGGCCTTGTTCATGAACTGCTTGACGCCTTCGCTGTTGAGACGATGCGTCGTCATGATGAGGCCAGCAAAATGCTGGACCAGACGAGCCTCGACAGAATGACTGAACCACGCGTCGTACTTGATCGCGACCTCCTCAAGCAAAGGCATCGTCTCCTTCTGCATGACCGTGTTGGCCATCATGCCAAGCCCGTTCAGATTCCATCCAAAGGGATTGACGACATGATGGTACGTCTCGACGTTCTGGACGAGCTGGTTCCATCCAAAAACGAGCCAGTTGACGCCTCCTCCTCGCCCGAGCTGCTTGACAATGTCATCGTGCAGCTGCTGAAGCTTGTCAAGCGACAATTTTGTGTCAAAATCCTTCGGGAGCACAATCGACTCAAGACGACTGGGAAATGTCGTCTTGTAGGCCTTGATGTGTCGCACCAATTCCTGGCGCTTGGCCCGCTCGTCCTCGCCACGAATCTGCTCCGCGAACTTCTCCGCGCCTTCCATCTGCTTCGGCCCCAACACCTTCTTGTCCCTTTCCTCCATCTTCTTCTGCTGCTCGAGGATCTTTTGCGCAGCCGATTGCTGGCCTGCAGTCTCTTGGCGAAACAGGCCAAGATCTTCGGACGCCAGACCCGCGGGCATGTCGGGCATGGCCGGGAGACTCATTGTGAAAAGCACCCCTCTGTTGACCAGAATTTACTTTTGCTGGATCGTCTCCAAAATCGCGAGGAAGGCGGTAAAAAAGTCGAACGCCTTTTGCTCGACGGGTTCAGGGAGAACCATTCTGGACACGTCCACAAGGGACATGGCAAAGCGACGGGCCGCAACACCGTCGCGCTGCACAATCATGTGAGCGTGTTCCGGAAGCTTCATCGCGAGCGTGATGAGAGCAAGCTCCGAGGGCTTGTTCACTGCGCGACAAAGCATCTCTGCCTGCTCGGGATTGTTGAGGTGGACCGCGTTCATCGAGACAAAGTCCTTGAACTTTGACCAGGCCTTGTCAAAGGTCTTCATGAGGTCCTCGCCAGCCGCAGCAATGGACTGCTTTGTCTGCTCCTCCGCCAGGCGGTGCTGCTCAGCAATCTCTGCCTTGGCACGCTCCACCCGCTCAAGGTACTCACGCTTCTCCTGCTCCTGGCGTATCTGCTCAATCTCTTCAACCGAGAGTTGCTGGATGATGACAGGGTAGGACGCCGTCGCCACGGGCTGTTCCTCCTGGACGGGAACGGGCTTCTTCGGGGCCTTCTTGGCCTTAGCCTCCTTCGAAGCCCCCTTCATCCGAAAAAAACTTCACTTTTTGCACTCAAATGAGGACGCCCATGACAAATCCCGTGGCTCCCATGAACAGGTACCACGGAATCCACGTAGCATCGCTGTCCTTGGACGTGAGCTTCCAAGGCCGGAGCTTCTGCGCCGCGTTTGTGCTGACAGGTTCGGTCCAAAACATGGCCGGCCGCAACCCAAACACCACAGCCGCTCCGATTCCGACACCGACTGCCGTGCGCTTCAGAGGAGCCGAAGGACCGTGCATCAAACCGACGGAATCAAGAACATTCTCAATTGGCTCAATGATGTGAGTCTCGACCCCGGAAGCCATTCTGCCGACTTTAATTTTGGGCAGAGAAATCTTAGGCGAGGTACGGCTGCACAACATCCCTCAAGAACGCGGGGAACCGGCCCTGATCGGGGACAACATTTCCCGGGAACGCGCCCGCTCCGCGCTGGAACCCTTCCTGACCTGTTGTAACAGGAGCAAACGGGTTGATGACGTTGACACCGAGAGCCGGATCCACCCCGCCCGCGTTGTTGAGTCGCTCGTCTTCCGACAAAAACCTCCTGAACGAAAAGAGACCGTTCTTGAAGCGATTCCGCTCCTGCGCCATGTCGATGCTCTCGCCGGCCTCGCGGTAGGGTCCGATGACGTCCCAATCACGATCAAGCTTGATCCTGCCTGTCTGCAGTCCCCACATGAGCATGAGGTCCTTCTCGTTCTTGGCTCCGCGCAACTTGATGAGCTTGACGCGCAGCGCAAACTTGGCCCGCTCCGTCATGATGCGCTCCCGAGATTCGTAATACTCGGGAAAGGTCTCCTGCAGCCACTTCCTTGTCGCCGGGTCTGCCTTGTGGAAGTTCTTGCCAATCCAGGCGTCCAGATTGGCCAGCGCTTCGGTCTCGCGCTTCTTTCGAAGGTACTCAAAATCGGCAGTGGTTGCCGTGACAAGTCCAAGAGGAGTCTGTCCCGTTCCTCCGCTTGCGGCCACCATTTGGGCCTTCTCCGCCATGAGCTCATCGCGGGGATCACGAGCGCTGAGCCCTCCTCGGGGAAATGCTCCAGCAGTCATGCCCTGGGCACCAGGTTCGGCTGCCTGAGCATGAGTGTAGATGCCAGACTCAGCAAGCTGAGTCTGATCCTTGGTGAAAGACACCAACTTCTTTCCCTTTGCCGCCATGGCTCACGGGAAATTGGAGGTTTTTCATTTTCGTAGAAAACTCTACGCCAAGAGGGACTGCAGGTAGGCACTCTGATCCGAGTAACCCGACACACGCTCTGCGACGCCATCCAAAGGTCCGCCCAAAGCCGTAGTAAACCCGGCAGACGAAAATCCGTGATCCTGTGCCGGCGCCCCCGTTCTGGTTCCGAGCGTGTAAGCCGGCTCGGCGCCAAAAGCTCCCGCATTTCGTCCAAGAGCTTGCTGCGCGTTCACATCGCGCGTCGCGTCTCCAAAATCGCCGCGAATGAGCCGCTTTGGATTCAGGAGTCCACGTCCGTACTGCGCTTGACGCATGGCCTGCGTGCGGGCCGCGCGCACCTTCTCGGGGTGCAGAATGTTCTCCACAGCATCTGTAGGAAGCATGCCCGACTCCAGCGCGTACTGAAACAGAAGATCCTCCTTGGTCTCAATGCCCTTGATCTTCAGCTCCACCTGCTTCCGCTGAAGATCAATCAGCTTGTTCGCGTGCCGAACCCGCTCCTCGTAGAACGACGGGAAAAGCTTGCGTGCAATCGCCTTCTCCGTGGGAGACATGTGGTCAAAGTTCTGCGCAAACCAAGCCTGAAAGTTCGCGTAGGCCTCGGCCTCGCGCTTTCCCCTCAGCCAGGCAAAGTCCTCGTCCGAGGCGATCAGCTGGCCGAATGGCGTGACCCCCGGCGCAGTCTGAGCCTTCAGCTTGTCGTTCATCGCCACATCACGGTCCGACTGCGTCTCGAGCTCTTCAGTCGCAAATTGCTCGTCCACTGCGCCCTGCTGCCGCAGAGGAACATCGGCAACGGCAGCGCCATTGCGGCCGACGTTCGTGTCGCTCAGACCGGGATTGACGGCATTGGGCGCGTACCGCCCCTGCTCATCGCGGAGGCGGCTATCCACCGCTTTGGCCTCCTGAGTCGCCATGAAATGAAACAAGGAATTAATTGTTTCCTTAGAATTGCTTTGAACCTTGGTACGTTGTGCGGGGATCGGGGCCCGCCTGCTGCGGCCATTCAACCCTGGCAGCCGCAAGACGAAGCTCAGAGTTGTCAAATGCGGGCCGATGCATGACAACAGTCAAAACAAGAAGGCCTTCCGTGAAAGTCGTGGGCACTCCCGCCGCCGAGCCCATGCTGACGACAAACCGATTCAGCGTGGCTCCATGAGCCTTCACAAGAACCCGCGGGCGTGTGTGGATGACATGAATGTTGACGGAATCCAACCCCAGGGCCGTTCCAACCGCGTTGTCGTTGTTGATAGCCAGGCGAGTCAGATCCTGATGCTTCAAATCAAGGTAGGTCACACCGCTGGCGCCAACTCCAACAAAAAAGTACTCGTCCAGCCAAATCTCCTCAACATTCTGAAACTGCTTGGGCAGATTCACCACCAGATTGTTGAACGAGCCAGTCGCCCTCACAGTGAGAGTCTCCGCAAATTGGGTGTCCTTCAACTCCCCACACATTTGTCTTGAAAGCGTTTTACTGATTTCCGGAGAAATTGATCAACGCAGCGCCTTGATGACGTCTCCACGCTTCATCTGGATGATGTTGTGGGACACGGAGTACACGTCAATCTGACGGGCCTGGCCGGCGCCGTTCGGGTTCACGGGCACGTTGACCAGGAGCTGCACGTTGCCCAGGTTCGCCTTAGTGAGGGTTAGCTCCTCCTGTCTACCATTTTTACGCCGTTCCAATGACAACTCACCATGTTCTGGAACGACGTGATGTTCTTGGCGTCGCGCAGCAGCCAGCTGAAAGGCACGACGTAGATCGGCTCCGAAATGTTGATCCCCTTGAAGTACCACTCGCGCCACAGCATGCGGTTCTCCAGCTCCGTGACCGTGTTGATCAGGAGCTTTCCGTTGGCCGTCATCTGGAAGTCCGTGATGGGCTGCAAGCAGTTGACGGAGCCAGCGCCCGACAGCAGAGTCGGCGTCGTGTCGCTCTGCATCGGGTCGGCCGCGAAGGCCGTCTGACACTTGGAGTCACGCATGAAGAAGAACAAGAACTGGCAGTCCAGCCGGAAGTTGTTCAGCGTGATCGTGACCAGCTGGGCCGCGCCCGAGAAGCTGTTGAGCAGCTGCGGCTCAAAGTCGAGAATCTTGAAGAGGTTCCCCTGATCGTTCTCGTAGCTCATCAGGTTCAGGTTCTTCTCCGGCGTCGGCACGTAGATCAGCTGCGTGAACAGGCGGCTCGAACTAATGTTCGGAGCCGTCGTGAACGGGCTGACACCGGCCACGCCCGCGCCCGTCGAGACAATGCGCGCGTACGTGCACAACCCCAGACTCTGGTAGTTGATGAAGAGGTCCAGCTCACTGGACAGCGCTTCCGGGACCAGCGAGTAATCCTCAAAGCGCGTGAACCAGAGCCAATCCAGGGGCACGTACAGGAGCGTCTGGGCCGTGACCTGCGCAATCCGCACAGACTCACCGGCGCTGCCCGGCGGCAGGCCAGCAAAGGCCATCGCGTTGTAGGCCTCCCGAAAAATGTCGTTCTCCATGAGCCGCCGGTACGGCTTGACGGCCTGGCCGTCGTACGCGTGCAGCGTCTTGCTTGCGTAGCTGACCACGGCTGACTGCACAATGGCAGCCGCCAGATCATCCACGTAGGCCGCCGCGCGATCGCCCGCGAGCACGCCCGCATCGATCGTCAGCTTGAGCCACGTCTTGTGCACCTTCCCTCCCGCCTTGCGAATCCGAAATCGGACTTGGCCGCCAAACGTGGCCTCGTTGCCGACAGGAGTCGAAAAAAAAGTGTTGTCAACAGCAAAAATGTTGGTGACATCGTAGCCTCGGTTCGACCACAGGGTCTGGTCACTCGCGAAGAGTGCACTCAGGTTCCCAAACTGGGTGTTCAGCAGCATGGTGATGTCCGCCATCTTGAATGTTGCCTGGGAAAGACAATTTCATTTTTTGTTCGGTAGAAAAGGACAGACTTTCATTGCGAGTACCGGAAAGACTGGAAAGGAGCACGAGCAAAGAACTCCGTTCCCGTCGGACGACGCAACGAGCGCTCAGGATCATCAACAGCAACGACCCGGAGAGCGGCGGCGACCTGCGCGTGATGGGCGCGCTGAGGGACATACGTCGTTGCGAGCAAAGCCGACCGCTGCTCCGGGTGGTTGGGGCGGTAAAGCTCCGGCGTCAAGGTCGTTGAAATCGCGTGGCTGCGCTTCGGTCGCACTTCTCCGCGGCCAGTTGCAAGAGCCAGCATCGTGTCCTGCCGGTCAAAATCGTTCATGTCCGCGTGCGCCTGGAAGACCAGCTTGATGGGGTCAACGCTCTTGTCGGACGTTGACGGGTGGTAGCCACGGGAATTCATAGCCGTGTGAATTCCGTCCGCGTTGTGGAAAGAAGTTCCCATGAGAAACTGCTTTTGGAGCTGCTGCTTCCACACAGACGCGTTTGCGCCATGCTCCGCCATCGTGGCAATGTTCGCATCTCGCATGGAATTCGAGCCCTTGACATCCTCGACATCCTGTGCGTAGGCAGCGTTCACACGGGGGACAAGAAAGATTGCCGCTCCACCCAAAAGGGCGATAGGCAGCATTTCGGCCATTTTGTCCTGTACTAGTGATTTTGAGTCGAGAAATTCTGTCCCTTTTTTTGGCGACCAAAATGAGTCGAAGGGTCGCACGGAGGGATTTATCGTCAGCCTCCGCG
Organism: uncultured Pseudomonadota bacterium; assembly: GCA_964553945.1. Classification (GTDB taxonomy): domain Bacteria; phylum Babelota; class Babeliae; order Babelales; family Vermiphilaceae; genus CAZKLV01. The sequence continues at coordinate 34,007 of CAZKLV010000003.1, read as the reverse complement.
CCCAGCGGGGGAAAGTTTGGGGTACCCAAGGATCCTTTTGAACTCGAGCAGGCGGCCAGCGAACTCGTTCCCGACAGCGATGAGGAGTACAAGAGGATGATGCAGATTTGCGACCATCTCGTCGGGAATCCAGGTCTTACGGCAAGTGAGCGCAACGCCGTGGAGATCTACAAGACGCAGCTCATGACTGAAAGGATTCCGGGTCTTGTGAAGACCGAGTTTCTGCGCAACTTTTGGGCATGGCTTTTGGGTCGCGGGCCCGCCGCTCTTCACGAGCCCGATCGGACGCCATGGGGGCGCGCCAGTCTTGCAGACGACCCCGAAGTTGCCGCCTACATCGACATGTTTGTCGTGAAGATGGACGAGTTCAAGATGAAACTCACGCTCCTGAAAATGCGGCGGCCGATTGGAATCAAGCAGGCGTGGCTCTTTTACAAGTACGTCGCAAATAAGCAGCAGGGGTCAAGGGCCAACTTTCTTGCGGATTGGGAGCTTTTCAACCAGGATTTTGACCTGGCGCGCGGTCAGCCACAGGATGAAGAACGCAACCGGCGCTACGAAAACCCGAACAGGACGCCGTACGTGCGTCCGTCGGGAGCTCTTGGTCTCGAGCCCGCTCAGGACGAGCGCGACAAGCGACAAGACGGATCTGTCGGTGCCTGGAACGTACACGAGATGGCGCCCTACGGAGATGCAAGGAAGAGACTTGCTCGGGAAAATCCGGAGGACGCGGGTGCATCGGCCAACTGGCCTTATCGCGGAGGTTTTGGACCAGCTGGCGGAGGCGGCCCGCGCGGTGTAGGAGGTGCTCCAAGGGGAAGAGGCCCCGGACCCGGACGCCCTCCTCCCCCAGATGTTGATCCTGAGGACATTTTGGCGCCGGGCACCCCGAGGTCCGAAATGGAACAGCGTGGTCACGATTATGAAGTGGCCAGCGCCATGGAAGAAGAAGAAGACGAACGAATTACCGAGGCGGTCGAGTTCGAGCAAAAGCGGCTGAACGCCGAAAAGGAGAAACAGGACCGCGAATTTCGCGAATTTGAGGCCGAGGCGTCCAAAAACCCGCTTTCAGCGGAAAAGACGCAAGAAGCCAAGGACGCGGAGGCCGCAGCCGAGGAAAGGCGAATTGCGGAAATCAAGGCAATTCAGGACACAATTCGAGCGGAAAATGCAGCGGCGAGGGAACAAAGTGCAAAACAGCACACAGAACTACTTGAAGCGCTACGTTCCAAAGATGTTGCGCAACAGTCTGGTGCCGTTGCGCTTTTGGACCGTGCAACTGACCGTCTTGAGTCTCGCATTGCGGAGCTGAACCGTCAAAGCGTGAATCCCAACGCGTTGCCGGCCAGCGAACGAGCTGATGAGTTGAATTCGATGGCCGCTGAGATGGGACAACTTGCTGTAGTCCTTCGCGAAAACGTGAGAAGTACCGCTGACCTCATTTCAGTTCAGAGAGCACAACAGGCCCAAAATGACGCGCTGGCCGCAAGTCTTGCGCAAAGGCACACAGATCAAGTTGCCGCGCTCAACGAGCTGCGGAATCATTCAGCTGAGGCGGACGCGGCAACTCGCCGGGAGTTTGCGATGTGGTTTCAGCGCCACCAAGCCGACATGGCCGATCTTGCGCGAATGCACGATCCGCGCAAGGCGCTCGAAATGCAGGCGCAGCAAAACGCAGAGCTTTTGAGACTTTTGCCCGCGGCCAATGTTGCAGCTTTGGAGCGCTACTCCGCGGCACAGACTCAGACAATTGTGAAGACAATTGCGGCCATGGAGAGAAGTCGCGGTGCTGAAGCGGAGCCCTTGCAGCAAAAGCTTCTGGAGTTGACAAATTTGAGCAGTCAACAGGCGAGCACATTACAGCAGCAGGCACAACAACTTGCTTACCAGAAGAGTATGTTGGAGGCGGCTGAACGTGCTTTTGCGCAACTTCGAGGACAGACCGAGATGCTTCGGCTTGAAAACGCGAAGATTTCGGAAAGGGCGTCACAAGCCCTGCAACTTGCAGATTCCGAGGCGCAAAAGTCAGTGTCGCTCGCAACAGAGCTGAAAAAAGAAGCTGAACGAGCCAGCAAGGAGCGCTTTCATTTGGCCCAGCTTCTGTCCCAAAGCCGACAACAATTGCTGCAGCTCGAAGGTGCAGTGCGCCAAAGACCAGGCCAGGAATTGTCAACTCATGTCGCAGAAGGAAAGGGCAAAGAGGAGGAGGAAGTGTCCACAACGGAGCCCATGGAAATCGACACCCCAGAACCCAGTGCTGAAGTGCCCGCGGCCCGTGCGGAGGAACCCGTGGAACCAAAACATGACTGGGACGAGAGGACCCGTTCATTTTACAATCGATTGTCGGACAAGATTTACGCCGTCACGGCTTTGTACAACCAAGCAATGGCTCTTGGCGTGCACGTTGCAATCAGCGACGAGGAGAGCCACGTCATGAAGGCAGACACCGTACAACTTGGGCAACGAGCGGCGACAATTGTGATGGACAAGCAGGAACTTACAGTTGACAACGTGACAAAACGCATCAATGCGGCAATTCGCGCAAAAGTGGGCGGTTCAATCTAAGAAATAACACATCCGCTACCTCCGCCTTCAGTTGGGTCTGTCACCCCCGACCCGGGAAATTGGAGTGTGCTTTCCACAATGTTGCCGTTTGAATCCCTGCTGTCGCCTGGGAGAATCCAGTTACGGCAAGACTTTGAAGTCTCGTCCCAGCGCCAATGAGGACCGTACTTTTGGCACTCCCGATCCTTGTCTGTCGCGGGCGGGAGCATCGACGGATTTTTTGGGTCAAGACAGTGGTAAATTTGGTCCCACATGATTCCATTCAACGCAGGAAAGCGCTGAACCGAAGGCATGTCTGGCTCTCCAAAAGTCCACGCACCAGATGAAAAGCATGCCATGGGGTTGTCCATAAAATTTGTCCTCACACCGCCGCACTGACTTATAACATTTTGATCATCACCTGTTGAGGCCCAAGCTCCGCGAGTCATCTCAGACTGAAGACACTGCTTTCGCAGCATCCTTTGTTCACCCGTCACCCCGTAATAGATGTCCAACCAGTCGTCAATCAGACCTGCCTTGCCCGCGTTTGCTTTGTAGGCATCGCTACACAAACAATCGGCGTCGGTTCGCCACCAATGAGATGAATAGCAGCCGTTAAAGAGATATTTTGTGAATTTTGTAACCGTGTCCACAATTCCGAAAAGAAACTCGAACAAAAGGGAGGGCCCAGATTCGATTGCGTCGTTAAAAACAGGGAAAAGCAAAACGGCTCCGGCAGCGGCTGAAAGAGCGACAATTGGGACTTCAACTTCGCTGTCGAGTCCAAATTTTTCGTTCCAACCAACAGTAAAAGCAGACACAGCGCCCGCTGAAAGTAATGCTGCTCCGCCAAAATAAGCAAAGAGGCGGCCGTAGTAAGTCTTGTCAATAATTGGGTCTGGATCAAGGGGATTGGGCGGAGGAGCCATGTTGAGTAGTTGTCGCCCCAAGTAAAATAATGACGCACCGCTTAAACCTGAAACAAATAAAGCCCCAAAACCCGGATTCGCGAGTAATGTGTGGACCGTGTAAAATCCAAAAAATCCGCAAATGCCAGGAACAACCTTTTCCAAAAGAGTCTCTTGTAGGCAAGGATCACGGTAATCTTTCCCGGCGCCGCCGGGTTTGAATGGACTGTTTTTGATTGGATTGTACTGATTGGCCGCGACTGAAAGAAACGGCAGCTTTCCCTTGTACCCGGGAGCATCACATTCCGTCTGAGTGATGGGATCTTTTTTTGCGTGCAAAACCCCGCCAAAAGCAAGAGTCTGAGCAGCCTGTCTCTCCGGCATCAGCCAGTACGGATTTCCGACACCACCGGGATCGACAAACCATCCCGGTTTTGTTGGGTCCGACGCCAAATGCCAGCCGCCATCGGGTTGAGGTTGCCAACCAAAGTGTTGGATAGTCACATCAAAACTTTCCTTTGGGTAAGGACAGTCTTCGATACCAAGTTTTGGTGGGTAACAAAGGTTGTTGGGATTGGGGTCGCCGACTGTTCCGGGAAAGTAGTAGCCATCTCTAAAGCACTGCGCACTTTGATTCATGAACTGGTAATTTCGTTGCACATCCACGTCGACAGAGGCTCTTTTCAAAATTTCCCCGCATCTCACCTCAGGATGATTTGCCAAAAAAGTGTCAATTGTCTTTTTCCCGTCCGACGTTCCATAATCCTGGTAAAAAAGTGGCCACGTGTACCAAAAGGTGTTTGATCCGCAAGCGTTTTCCACGTTTCTTCGAACCAGATCAGCGGTATAGAGCATGACATCACTCACATTTGCCGCATGCTGCTGCGTTTCATATGGAAGTCCATTGAATTGCTGCGTCAACTCACACGTCGCAAAAACCTCTCCAATGCGAAAATCGAGATTTGCACACTGCCCTTGGAACTTTCCGGACGCGTTTCCATTGTAAAACACAAAATCCGGCGGATCCAATCGAGGGGCGGTGGGAACCCAGTGAGAAGTTCCGTACTCGCATATCATATGATATTGAGGATACGTGGCAGTTGGCTGATCCCTCAAATTGTATATGCTACCAATTTTTGCAATGTTGGCCCCCATGATTACAACCCGTATTTTAGGGTAGAAAAGAGCCCAGCAAAAATTCTTCCAAAAAAATAAATTTGTGGATGTCGTCTGAAAAAGATACTCTTATTTGGGTTGGCGCTGCTGCCGCGGTTGCATTTTTGTACTTCAAGCAGTCGTCAAAAAACAAACCTCCCAAAAAGGATCCGCCGAATGACCCACGAAAGCCACCTCCGCCACCTCCGCCGCCGCCTCCCCCTCCTCCGGTCCACACAAACGATTGTTTGACAGTTCAGATTGCGCAACAGATTCAAATGGACGGAACCTGGGCGACAATGGCCACGGAAAAATTTGAGCCTGGAACAACTGCCGGAAAACTAGAGATGTGGGGCACACAAAATTTTCAGCAGACAGGAATTCCTTCAAGGGTTCTTTTGTACGACGGTGCTCAGAGCTGGTCCGGAAAACATTGTTCAACATGGCTTGCAAACACGACATCTTCACCAGACAGAAGATGGACAGGGCCCGTCCCCAACCCTAACGTGTATCCAACAGATCTTCCAACATGGGCCCCGGATAATTGTCCCCCTCTTTGCAAAAATGGAGCAGTTTTTACTCCTGTCGCCAACTTCAGCAGCCAAGTCCTGCCCTACAGACACGGACTAAAGTGAATTTATTCGTCCGACAACAAAATAAGTTCGTCCGAAGGATCAGCGGAAGCGGAACCTTCCTCGACCGCGCGCAAATATTTGTTTGCGAGTTTCGGGCGGGTGTCCAAATCATTTCCACTATCATCGTCAATGTCATCTTCCTCAAGAGGATCTCCGTTTTCCTCCAAATCCATGGCAATCCGAGCCATGTAAGGATCGACGGGATCTTCGGCGTCAACGGCGCGAATCAGAGTCTGTAAATCTCTCTGACGCTTACGAACGGGACGAGGGCGGTCTTCCTCTGCAAAATTACTTCTCGATCCTAAATCTGCTGGAGGAACATATTCCTCGTCGCCTGGAAGTGAAGCCGACGAATTAAGAGCGGCAACAGAAGACGAAGCTCGCAAAATAGTTCGAGCCTCGGGAGCGGCCGCAACTTCGGCGGCTCGCCAAACATTCGTCCCCATATCAAAACATCTGACAGTAAGAGTGGCTTGCGTAATAACTTCCCAAGTCGGAGCAGTCTGTAAATTAAGCTGCTTAAAAGCTACCGTCTCGCAAAATTTCGGTAACCCCGTCAAGACAGTATTGCAGCAAAGCATGTGAAACATTTCAAGGTCAGACTCGAAATCAGACTGCGACATATTTTTGGCCGTGGCGCCAAGGGACAAATTTTCAGCCTCAATTTTAAACCACCGAAACAAAGTAGGAATGGGAACAAATTGTTCCCATTTCAAGGCGGCGGTAGTGCCTAAACGCACCAAATCATCACAAGGAATTATCCAAGGCTTATCATTTGCCTTATCTGGGTTCAAATGAGGCGTCCAATGGTATCCGCGGTCCACGGCCATTTTCATCACCTTGGCTACAGGACCTGCGACATTTTCCTGCATCTTCAAAGTCGCGGTCGTGCTAAAAAGGGAATTCTGAATTGAAGACTTCCAATGAGGCCGCAAGTTTAGGTAGCGCTTGCGCAAAAATCCAACAAAAGGCATAAACCAGCGACCGTCCAAAATAATTTGTTGGTAAATCTGAATAAAATCGGGATGCGTAAAACTCTGATGATCACAATACATCTGAACGCCGTCCTCATCAAAAACGGGAGAACAGCCACATTCGGTGAAATTAAAAAGGGACGCGGATTCGCACTGTTCCACAGTAGGCACTCTCAAAATCCAAAACCTCCTCTCACGGCCACTCCGAATAACCATGTTCAAAAACTTGGCATTTGTGGAAATAAAAATATTTGCGCGATTTTCCTTACGAACACCATTCTTTCCCTGTTTCACATCATGAAAATGATCTTCCCCTGTCACTCGGGCCTTCAAGTGATCAATAAATCCAGCCAGAGGCTTCTGCTCGTCCCCGTCGATAAAATGCCGATTCGTGTCACCGGAAAACTCCTTCTTCAAAAAAAGACCAAGATCAGGCGGACGATAAAAATTACTTTTCCCTACAACACAACAAATTGTCCGCGCGAACATGGATTTTCCAAGACCACCTTGTTCGCCAGCAAGGACAACACAAATCTTCGTCAAACAGTGCATTTCAAACATAAGCTCCAAAGCATATCTCTGCAAAAACTGACGGCAGCGAACTTGATGGCCATTGGCAATCGGCTCATTAAAACAAAGCATGTGAATAAAAGTGTCCCAACACCACTCAATACAAGCCTGGTCAGCGGGAGAAGTAGCCTCCCAAGCGGCAACGGCCTCATTCGTGTCAATATCCTTCGGCGGCGAAACATTTAGAGGAGCACCAGGACCAAGACGGAATTTTCCGGTGTTCAGGACACTAATATTCAGACGATTCGCATGCTTCAAATACATAGGCAAAAATGGCTTTTCCACCTTTACATCTGGCTGATCCTTCTTTCCGGGTTTCCAGGAAATGTGAATAAACTGTCCAAAAAGAGGGCTATTCGCTCCAGTAATTGTCGTGACACTTTCACACGAAAGACCATTGCGGCTACGGTAACGAAAAACACTTTCTTCTTCAGAAAAACAAAGAAACAAATTCAAATAAGCAACCATCATAGGTTCCGTGCCGGAAGGAGAGCGATCCCGCAACCAATTAAAAAACTCCAAATCAATCAAAGGCCCGTTCCCATTCTTGTTCGTAAATTCACAATAACACTCGGGAATGGGGTCGGGCTTCAAACAATCCCTACAAGGACAAGGATGCAAAGTACGATTTTCCTGAAACCATTCGTCCGCGCGCAAATCATAAATCCCAAACCCGTAAATCGGAAAATCCGGCCGGTCTAATTTGTGCAAAACAAGATATTTCAAAAACTCGCTCATCGCTAAAAATTTCGAGATCTTATCACTGACGCCACGAACGACTTCAGCATCACAAATTTCACAATGAAAAATAGCAACTCCGCTTTCCACATTCACACGAACCGATGTTTTGTCGTGTTGTTCATCCGCGTGGTCGACTCCTAAAAAACAGCAAGACGCGTTCTGAATGCGAAAAACAAGTTTTCCGCGCTCCATTTTTCGCGCATAAAACTCGGCGTCCTCGTTTCCATTTTCACGAGCCAATTCAACGCATCTTTGAATAATTTCCGGATAAGGTCCGCTCTCCAAATTCGGTCTAACAGAGGGATTAACAACACCGACTTCAACAAGTTGTGAATCATGAGGCACAAACTGAGCCAGAGCTGCTGTATACTGGGAAAATGTAGTTGTTTCCAAGTCTGCAATTCCTTGAATATGAAACATAGTCGCAGGCTTATACCAGTGCATTCCTCCAATTGATCGCAAAGATCGACCTCCAGAACCATAAATCTTTCTGTCGATACAATCATTCTCCTCAAAATCGAATCCTCGTGATTCCAAAAAAGCCAGCATGGCCGGGCCGTCCGCAAAATGCGTACCATTATTCAAAATAATATGAAAAGACGTCTTTTCATCAGAAGGATAAGTCAAAACCGTAAAAGGATGCTCCCTGCCATTAATCCCAAGCCGCTCCAAATAAATACTGAACCGCTCTAAAAAATCCCGCTGATCTGAAGCAATTGAAGGCGTGTCAATATCAATATCAAAAACCATCTTCAGTCCTCGCGGATTAACATCCCGGGGAAGAAGAGCCTCATGTAAATGTTCTCCGCGTCCAGTTTTGTATCTCTCAAAACTGTCCATCAAGGAGATCGTCATGTACTTCTTGGCGCCTGCCTCATTAAGATCAACCAAAAAGGCGCCCTCAAGAATCCCGAGACGATTGGCCTTCACTAGGGCATAATACTCGGCTTTTGAGTATTTCGGATTCGAAGTGTGGTAAGGCTTCACAGCTGGCCTCATTTCTGGCAAAAATATTAGTTTTCAAGGGAAAGCGTGTTCGGACACTCGATACTCGATCCATTTTTGGAACACTCCTATTTGGGGTCCTCAGGTTCCCATATATACAAATACTACAATAATAAAATAATAAATATTTATTTATTGTATATATTGTACATATAGGAAGATAAGGACCCCAATAGTGATCGAGATCAAGATCAAGATCAAGATCAAGATCAAGATCAAGATCAAGATCAGGCAGTGCTGCCTCGTGCCAAAAATGGATGCAAGGGAAAAAAAGTCGGAACGAACGTCACTCGAGGTGCACACAACGCAGCCCCCCCGCCCCCCGCGCACCGCCGCCGCGCGTGCGGGCACCTTGCCCGCACATGCGGCGGTGGTGTGCGTTGAGCCACCTTGAAGGGGTGGCTCGCCAGGACAGGCAGACGCGTTCGAGGGAAAAAAACCAAGCACAAGAGCCGCACGCGGCCGCGCTCGAACCCCCCAACCCTTGTAACCACTTCCTGAGACGCGCGCCTCCGGATGACTCACCTCGACTAGCCCCTCCACGCCGGCCAAAAAAAATAAAAAATATTTTTTTCCCTGAGGGTGAGGCTAGAGGTCAAGGTGAGCCCCCGACGTCGCGCGTCTCAGGAAGTGGTTACGACGGTAGGGGGGAAAGGGTGCCGGTGTGTGCGGGCCGCGCGCTTGTCTTTTTGGGCGTCCACGTGAGCTTCCCTCCTGGCAAGCCAACGCGTCCCCCCCGCCCCAGCACGCACCCGAGAGGGTGTGCGGGCAAGGTGCCCGCACGCGCGGCGGCGGTGCGCGGGGGGCGGGGGGGACGCGTTGTGTGCACGTCGAGTGACGTTCGCTCCGACTTTTTTTCCCGTGGCTCTGGGGATGACACTCAGTGGGATTTTTAATTGCCACTTAGTGGGATTTTTTGGACTGCACTCACTGTGATTTTTTAGATGAACGCAAAGAAGCTGCAGTATTTTAAGGATCAGATGAAGATGGGAATGGAGACTATGGAAAGCTTCGGGACAGAGGCGACCGCTGAATTTTTTTACGGGTTTTCAAAAGAAATGCTTGATGTTTTCGAGGCAATGGATTTTTACCCGGCAAATAGGAGTGATCGCGAGCAAAATTTGGAAAAACATATTAGGCTTTTGAAAAACGAATTCAAGGATCTTTCCCGTGACCGTGATTTTTGGAGAGGTGAATATACTTCTTTGGCTGACAAACATTGTGAACTTACTTTGAGAATGACCGGCGAGACAAAGAAGCTTGAAAATCTTGTGACGCGAAATCATTCTTTGGAGTCTGTAAATGATTCATTGAGGAGCCAAATTCATATGCTTCAAATTGCCGCGGTTCCCGCGGCAATTCCTACGCCTGAAAGTCCCCCGTTGAAGCGTCGGGCAAGCATTCCTTACACTCAATATTGTGATGATTGCGGGAAAAAGGCCTCAAAGTGTATTTGCTGAATAAATTCACCATTTTCCCGTGAGAGCGCGCTTCACGAGTTCTGGCCTTAATCGAGTCGCCCCAAAAGCAGTCACTGCTCCCGCGCCGTAGGCAAACAAAAGGTTTGACGTGCTCTTGTCACGCCAAAACATGAGGCCATTGGCGTCAAACCACCAGAAAGCTCCAAGTGCCGCCACGCCGGGCATGAGCATGAGAGCTTTCAATTCGCCGGTTGAGCCTGACCATCCGCCGCCGCCGGTCAGAATTGCCCAAGCTTCCTTGCCAAAAAAGTACGGCCACAAGGCGTACAATTGCCAGTCATCCTCTCCAATGTCCGGCATTCTGTTCAAGACTTTTACTTTTCCTTAGAAAAAAGGGCAAGGAGCTCCTCTCCAACGGTTTTGATGTGCGACGCGGCCCATGTCATTGACCGAATCTTTTTCAAGACCTCTGCGTTGCCCTCCAGTTTCTCTGGCTCGGGCGGATCATCGCGCAAAGACTGTGATGGCTCGGCGGACCTCTTGGCCACCCGGGCGTGGGCCGTGGCACCAACAGTCCTTGCGACTGCTTGGGTGACTTCCGCGACTGGTTGGATCGGCTCGGGCGCCCACTGGAAAAAGCCACAAAAGTTGGGCTCCCGGAAGTTGGCACACCCGTAGAACCACTTCCCATACTTCTGCCCTTGCTTCTTGCACTGGGTGTAGGTGGCGATGGTTCCGCACTTGCACAAAACGGAAGAATCGCCGACTTCCATGAGCCCCTCAACGACAGCCCGGGATTCCGTCGTCGGACGAATCGGCGCGGGCAATCACGGCCTTGCTGCCTTTGCGGCGGTCTGGAACCGCACCTGGTTTCGCCTTCTTTTGTAGTAGTGGTCGGCCCAGTTTGGCGGCTCGACGAGCGACACGGGCGGGTCGCCGTTTTCCGGGCCGTGTTCGGCAGCAAAGACCAGAAGACACATCTGCGTCACGATCTGCTTCTTGAACCCTTCGAACTTGATGGGACATTTGAAGACCCTGATCTCCGTAGCGCTCTGGTAGACTGTTTCCCTCCAATACACGGAATTGAAAACAGCAGGAACCAAAAGGACGCTAAAGTTGCCCTTTGTGGCCTCGTGGGCGGCCTTTTCCACCCAGGCTTGCGTCTCCGAGTACGGGGGATTGCAGAAGGCAAACCCGTGCCAGTCCACGAGCAGCCCGTTCTCCTTGGGATCCACCGGACAAGGATCGTAGTCGCATGGAAACTCCTCATAGATGAAATCCTTCAGCCACTGGGGCGTGACGACGTGATCCCCGCCACCGTTGGTCAAAGAATGGGGGCGCTTTCTGTCTGGCTGCGGGGGAGGAGGAGGCATGATATCCTCCTCCTCCTCCAAGTCGTAATCATTTTCCAAGTCCATAATTACTTGGCCAAAATCAAAGTGGAGCTTGGAAAAAAGATTTTGCGAAAATGCACGCGGCGCCTGCCGCGGACCGGAAAAAGTTTTTGCAGGGACCCGGTAAGAATGTGAAGGAACAAAAAAATGACAAGCCGGAAAAGAAGGAAGAGAAAGAGGACAAAAGTGGAAAACCTGAAAAGACAAATCAGGCAACTCACAGCGCTTTTTTGGTCGTTGATCCGATCGAGACTATTGTCGGGCCCATTGGCCGCTTTATGCCGGACATCGAAAGTCTTCCGATGCACCCATCTGTGTGAGAACGCGTTTTATTCGTCCTTTTCGTCTGTCACGACCCATCTTCCAGCGCGGCTTTTGGAAAGCGTCGCACGGGCAAAAGCTTTTCCTTCAGGGACCTCATGCACAAATGCTTCCGTCACATCCCGTTCGGTACGCTTCCTTGAAACAACCTTGACCTCTCCCCTCTCACCGATCTCAATCAGGAATTGTGATGAGCCGCACGGCTCACAACGGGTTCTGGCAGGAGTACTTTCCTCCCAAACTGGTCTTCCAAGGTTGGGACTGTAGCCTGTGAGGAGACGAAGACGAAACTCCTTGTCCAACAGGTCGTTGTAACGTTCCTCTGTCAACTTAACGCTTTCTTCCTCAGGACTAAGGGAGGACATACTTGCGTCCGTCATGACGAGGCAGAAGAAGCTGATTGCCAAGTACGGCAAAAAGGACCCTCGGACCAGTATGATCGTTTTACTCGGTAAGGAATTTAATCTCAATTTCCTCGCCGGCTGCCTTCACGGAGAAGCCGTTGATGGTGAAAAACTTGATGACGCGCTCCTCTGCCTCGACGGAGAACTTGAGCTTGTCAAACTTGTGAACAATGTCCTCAAGGGGCGTGTCAACAACACACGCCTTCGAGCAGAGGTTGCTTGCGACACTCTCGCACGCTTGGAGCGTGTCGATGGACTGGCGCAGGGAATGGAGGATCCCAACCAACTTGCCCACGGCGACGTCCCTCTTTCCGTCCTTTTCGATCTCTTTGTTGTCGGCTGGAAGCATTGTGACCCTCTAACGCAAATTTTTTGCAGATGATGTGATTGCAGACAAGGCTGCAATGTTGTGGAACGTGCAGCTCAACTCATTTTTTGTCGAAGGCCGTCACCTCAACGTGTGTGTGTTCATTACATCCCAGCACATCAAGGGTCTTGGGCCGATGATTCGCGGAAATATGGACCTGGTGATTTTGCAGCCAATTTACAATCTTGACGCGCGGAAAGAACTCCACAACCTCTACGCGGGAAACATGGACTTCAAAGACTTCTGCGGTTTGATGGATGAAATCGTCATGGACGAAAACCTGCCTGGCAGCACGCCCCAAGAACCTGACAAGCGGGTTAGGACAATGGTGGTGAATGATTACGAAAACACCATTGATCCATCGATGAAGTTCAAGTGGTGGGAAGCAGAAGATCCCGGACCGTTTCGCATGCTTCACCCGGAATATTGGAAGGAGGACGACAACAGTTTTGGTGGGGGCGGGGGAGGCGAGAAATCAACCCACGATCCCGTTGACGAGCTTGATGCCGTGCAGGCCCTGCAAGACGTTCGCTTCTATTGATTTCTACCGGAAAAAATAGGTGGCGGAAATGAGCAGCGAATTCCTTGTGGCCGCGCGTTTTGCTGTGTCTGGGATTGCGGTGGGCGCGATTGCGGCAACCGCGACGGACTTCATTGGCCTGCAAGCTCTCCAGGCTATCAACTTGCGAAATGTGTCGCCCACGCTTGGCGGGAACATTGGCCGGAGTCTGGCGTCGATTGTGGCCGGCGCTCTGATTTCGGGTGCTGGTGTTCTTGCCGGGGAGAAGCTCATGAACATGATGAATCCCGGGCTGGAGGACCCGCTCTACCGGACCATCTACTACTGGTCCGCCCTGAACGGCTCGTCACTTTTCACGGGTTCCGCGCGGAGCGCAAAGAACCTTTTGAGCGCACTGTTGACGCCGCCGTCGATGATTCCGGTCATGGGTCCCGCTCAGCCGCCAAAGGCTGCCGCGTCGGCTGCGGCCGCTACGGCATCTCCGGCCAGAGGATGTGCGTCATGCAAATAAAAACGCGCGCGGGATGGAGGGGCTCCCCCAAACTGTTTTTTACCAGGGGTCACACTGGTTTGTTTGTGACTACACAGGGGCTCTCATCAAGAAGCGTTTTTTCGTGCCCGATGGAAAGGACAACTCTGGAAGGGTTGGCTGTTTTGCTACATTGCCCGTGCTGCTTCGTCACTACGCAGACTCTGGTATCGATCAGGCGGAGCTTGCCGACCTCACTGCTGACTTGCTCAAGTTCTACGACCAAGAGGTCATTCCCATCCAACCGCGCCTCGACTCTTTTCCGATTACCTCGCAGAGTGACCTTGTCTCGTATTTGTCTACTGTGCCTCAGGGACAAGGCTGGCTCTTGGTCGAGGGTGGGCAGGCTATTGAAGACTACAAGCCCGAGCGCAAGGTGGTTCAACAGAAGAAACCCAAGGCCCCGGTTGCATTGAAGCCCGTGACCATCGGGAAAAAGAATGCGCAGCGTAAGGTCTATCGACTGGTTCAAGGTGCGTACGTGGCATCCGCCAACAAGAAGCCTTCCATCCTACCTGTCGTCGATCCTCTCCGCATTGTCCGCGTTCTCTCCGCCATTTTCCAGTCCCCAAACAAGCCCGCGATTTTCAGCGCGGAAGGCGCCATTGTCATCTGCGGCGTCGGAAAGGAGGGAGTTCCTAACCCTTATGTCCGCAATTGGCCTGCGCACGGCACGGCGATGAATGACGCCATCATCATTGCGACAAAACAGACCGAGATTCCGGCCGCGGCAAAGCAGGACGAGGAGGAGGTGCCCGAGGCCATGGAGGTCGAGGCGCCAGAGATTTCAGTGCCGCCGCCTGAAGCAGTTCCTCAGGTCGAGAACGCGGAAGAAATCCTCTTCGAAAACTGAAGACATTTTTTGAGGGAGAATGGTCGATTTTGTTAACGCGGCCAAAAGCGACAAGTGGATTCTTTCCCGGAGGGGCACTTTCATCAGTGACGACCTCCATGCTCAAGTCCATAACTTCGCCAACAACGGGACGTCTCCTCACCCGGCTGACATCCGCATTGTCGCGGCACGCCAAAGTTCTGTGCCAATGTCACAGTCCAGGGAGGCTGACCGCGTTCACAGCAGCCCTTTGCGCGATTCTGTCTTTTGGCCGGGTTACGCTTCAGATGATCCTTGGCCTTGGCTTGCGGCAGCTCTCACGGCAGCGATTGCGGCGCCGTGGTTCATGCCGGGGGAACGCGTGGGAGCGTATTTGCTCGCTGGATACACGGCGGGCGGACTGACCTTCTACGCGACCGACCTGAGGGAAAAGCAAAAGGAGCTAGGGTCGCCGGTTGATCTCTTCATTCTGAAGCGCCAGCAGAAGACGATTTCGCAAGTCCCTGAGCAGGCGTCTCTTGCGGGTCAGCACGCGCCGCCTCTGGCCGAGCAGATCGGGTCTCTCGTAAGTGCTTAGCCGCGCAGCTGTACTGCAGCTGGAAGTAAAGTCTTGCTTGCACATCACCCTGATTGTGCGCAATTTGCATGCCCGTCATGCCCATGTGCTGGATCTGCTGAAGAACGTGTCCTTTGGGCATCTTGTAGAGCTCGCCAAGCTCTTCCATTTTTTTCGCAAACTCTGAGGCGTCCATGACAACCCCTATTAATTGACCACTAAGTTTCCATTTCACTTGAAAACATTTTTTTCCTGGCGGGAGGAGGGTCAGTCAACCCGCCGCCGCTTGGTGTCCCCTTGAGGGCGGAGAAACGGTTCGTTGGTCACGACCTTCCAACGAAGCATGTCAAGGTCTGCGGGGACTTTTGTTGCCTTGATCTTGGCTGTCAAAACCCCCGCTTTTTCTTTGATGGTTGCCAACTGCTCCATCGCCCACTGGCCGCTGCAGTGGTAGACGGTCTGCCATGTCCTGTAGTCGGCAAGCGCCGCGCAGCGCTCCCTGCTCCGGTGGAACGTGAAGTCAAGGGGGTTGAACGCGCCCGTCCAGGCCTCGCAGGTGTCGAACCACTGGTCGATTTTTTCCGTGGCGAACAAGTCGTCGATGTGGTCCTTCTCCCATCCAGGGCCGTAGACGGTAGCGCGAAGGTTGTGAAGCTCGGAGTGGATGAGCTTCTGCTGGTGGTAGAGGCGGAAGATGGCCTCCCGTTGTTCGAAGGCTACGTCCCAGGCCGAAAGCCAGGCCCGCTCGATGTCCTGCAGGGCCAGGAAGGCCGGCGGGTTCTCCTTGTAGATGTAGTGGACCAGGGAGACCTTGTCGGAGCGAGCCTCGTCCGTGTCGAAGCCGTCCATCAGGAGCCGCTGGAAAAACTCGGGGTCCAGGACCTCCAGGTGCTTGAGAAGGTCGTCGGCGGTGAACTCCGGCGCGATGCTCAGCTTGCTGAAGTTGGTGGACTGGTCGGCGTTGCTCATCCTCTATTTTTTTTGGGGTTCGAGTTTTTTGGGCGGGCGTTATGGCGCGCGACCTCCTCATTCCTGTTCTTCTTCTCCTGGTGGCGTGTTCGTGTTTGGGGATCCTGGGCGAGGTACGGGACGAGGCGCCGACGGTTCCGGAGGTTGGAGTGCTTGCAGTATCCCTTGTAGTTGGGACTTTGGCGTCTCTTGCCCTTGTGGTCGCAGCATGGAGGCCGTCGAGAACCGGTAGAACCTCGCAACGTTCCTGATTTTGGTGCGCTCGGCCGGAGTCAGTTGCTTGTTCCGCTTGTTCCTCTTCTCGTAGAGAGCTTTGGTGGTGAGGAGTTCAATGAACTCATCTTCAAGAACGAGAACGAAGTGCAAGACGCTGGTGTCTTCCTCGTCAGGCTTGGCAGCGGGAGCCCTCTCCATTTTCTGGCCGCTTTTATTTTCAGCGGGAAATTGCGTTGATGATGCCCTTCGTCACAGGGGCTCCCGACGCAGACGCGACACCCGCGATGGCCGCGGATGTGTAGAGTGCGTTCCCACGCTGTCCAAGCACGTAGGCAAAGACAAGCATCGCTCCTCCTCCCCCGATGAAGGCCGGCGCGTTGAAGTACTTCGCGTCAAACTTCCTCTCCCAAGCAGGTTCTTTCCAATCCTTCATGATGGCGCCCCCAGCACTTGACGCCAATGCCGCCAAAGACCCGAACTGCAGGGCGCCCTGAAGACCTCCCCCGTTGATGAAGACATCCAAAATGCCTCCAACGAGCGCGACCCCGATGCTGTGAACCCGAAAAAAAGCGGCAGCGTCGCTTTCGACGTTCCTGACGAGCCCGACACCGTTGTCCGAGTCGTTCCCCCCTGCTGCCACGACATTCGAAGGCCTCGCGGTGCTGTGCCTGTCGGGGTTCGTGTCGTACATGGGCTCGCCGGTAGACGCAGCAACAGCGCGAAGCGGATTTGATCCGCCCAGGATCGGTCGACCAAACATTTTGTGACTCGAGCTTTCATTTTTTTGTAGAAATCATCTCGTCGCGAGCCACAACACAATGACTGCGACGCCAATCATTGCTGCGGATTCGCAATTTTTGCAAGAACCCGTCTTCTCCCTGAAGTCGACAATCGCTGGGTGCGCGGTGCTGGGGAGGGTGTTGTGCCCGGCAGCAAACGATCGGTCAGAACCAAATCTGACGATGCTGGAAGAAGTTCCAAGTCCGTACACGTATTGGTGTGCCATGGACGCGCGTCTTATTTCTTTCTTACATAGAAACTGGCGCGGGCGGAAATTGCATGTTGTACGTCTTGTAGACGCCCCCGTTTCGGAGGACGATCCACCGGCAAGGAACGCCCGTCAGGTCGACGTCGTTTTTGATCGCGACGACGCTCTCTGGATAGGTGTTCAGCAACTCAAAGATCTCTGACACGTCTCCGTAGCGACCAGTGGACAGCTCCCGCTCGACAATAGTGGAGCGCACGGTGGGAGTTCGGGCCTTCGTCTTCGCGAGCTGCCTCGCGTTTTCGTCTGCCTTCGATGCGGCGATGTAGATCGCTCCCATCGCTGCTGTTGACGCCAGAAGGAGGCTCATCTTTGGATTTCGTGAAAAGAACGGAAGAAAATTGTGACTGGGCCGCCTTGCCGTGGCATATTTTAAGACGGATATTTGTTCACCTTATTGTCAATGTCCCAAAATGTTTGGCGTGCGGAGGAAATTTTTGGTTCACGTTGCGCGGTCGACAAGCTACAGCTTTTAGAGGGGTGTGTCGAACATTTAGGTCAACTGTGTTGCTTGTGACGCTCAGTTGGACCATTTGCCCGAGTCCCGCGATTCATTTTGGTGAGTGGCTTGATGAAAAGGAAAGACGGGCTGGCCGAATTTACTTCCCGCGAAATGAATTAGGCGACCTTGAGGTTTCTTCCTGTCAGAAGCGGGTGACATGCTTGTGGTCGCTGCCAATTCAACACGTACGGCTGCGCCGGGGCGTGGTAGTAGGTTCCAATGTTGGTGTTGACAACGAGATCCCACGCCCCGACCGTGTTCAATGTGCTCCAGTTGAGCTTGTGCACCTCTTCGCGCTGCTGAACCCACTTTTCGTTGTAAAGGGGATTCCAGCCGTCTGCCTGGAATCCGGGATGTGGGGCGACATCTCCATTTGACCTTCCAAACAACTCGTTGGAGACGCCTCCTCCTCCCATGCCACCCGGGGGCCGTCCTTGGCTCCACTCAGTCTTTGTCGGAAACCAGATGGAGTCCATCCAATGGGATGGGTTGATCGGGGCTTCTCCAGGCGGGGTTGGGTTTGCCGTCCACCATCCCGGTTGCTGCTTTGTGTAACCTTGCGGCACTGACGGCAAATGTTGTGTTCCCCGAGGCAACTGATAGTCGGCCAAGGTGTTCCCGGCTCGAAATGTCCCAAGTTGCATCTTTGGCCGTTTTATTTTGGCTTAGAAACTAAGCCCGGTTTCCGGCAATCTTGTCCAGGACCATCCCCCCGGCGTAGGCTGCTCCTCCCATGAGTAGCACGGTGAGGTCCCACTGTCCCCCGGCAACGCCAGGAACGACAATGGCCCCCACAAACGGCAGGTACTTGCCGTACGAATCGTCGACTTGAGTTGCGGCAGCACGGCCAGCGAGGTAGCCAAGACCCGCGCCAAGACCACCATTGATGGCCGTCGCGGCGTCCAAAAAGGGGGCGTTCGCGTAGAAGGCGGCAACACCGGAAGCGGCGGCCACAGCCCCGACGCCTTCAGCAATGGTGAGGGAAGTCTTTCCCGAAGAAGACGCCATTTGTAAAGTCTCTGCTCAAAATAGGAGAGAAAATTCAAACTTCGTAATCGACGCCGTTTTGCATGAAGTTTTGCCGAATAGCCCTGTCCGGATCAGGAGCAGCTGCTCGATCGGCAGCAAGATTCCTTCCTCTGGCGTCTCTGTCCTTATCCAGATACGCAAGTGTCAGCCACTTTGACGAATTGTCCGTCCCCTTTGTCAGCAGACGGCTGTTGACATAAATGCGCCCGGGACGCATGTTGGCCGGAATGTCCATTTGAGGAATCCGCGCATCAAAAAACTCATTCAGCGTCCGCCGATTAATGTGGATGCCACAGTAGCCGTACCGATTTCGTTCAGCGTAGTGATGGCAAATTTCAACCAGAATGTGAGCATGCATCTGCTTTTTGACGGGTCCCTGCTCAATTGTAACCTTCGATCTCACGCCTGCAATGCGGTTGTTGGGGCCAAATCTGATCTCTTGGTCGTTGGGCGCGCCCGCGGGTTTGATCAAAACTCCATCCATGGAATCAAAGTCAGAAAGAAGCTCGCCGCACGCGCCGCGAAGCCAATTTGTAAGGTTCACGCGCTGCATGTAAGTGTGCGGCTTCACGTTTGTCGAGATGGTGATCAAAAAATTTGACCACCGCATCGTCTCGCCTCGCTCTATGGCGTCTTCGAGGTCGAGCTCGAGATCGTCGTACTCCATTCTGTGTTGTTGAGGCGCTTGATGATCCGAATCAAAACTTCCGCTTCCTCGTCAGAAATCAATTTTCCGGGCTGTCCTTCAAGAACTTGTCGGCCCCCTGACGTTACAGAAACATCTGGAATTTTTTGAATTTCCGCCCGTCGTTTTTTGTGTGTCTCTTCCAATGCTTCGGATAGACACTTACTCGGGACAAATTCGCAGAGGACGCGCACCCGCTTCGCGCTTTCCTTTTCGATTTTGGTGTATGTATTGGTTACATTACGACAAACGCTTGCCGAAAGATCTGTGCCGAAAAATTTGTTCCTACCTTTGGGACGCCTGCTTTTACGCGGAGACCAGACATCTTGTGAACGAACGCGACCTTATTTCCACTCTCTACAAACGAGAATGGAAAGAAATTCATGACTGTACGATGAGCTGCTTACGTTTTGAGACGCGTGGCCTCAGGATTTCATTGAGTCCGATGCGCCGCGAAAAAAAGGCCCGGCGGACCTCTTTGGATTGCCACATGTTTCATCACAAGCCCGGCAAGACATTCAGTGTCGTCTGGTGTGTTCATCGCGGAAAGTGGGACAGAAACAGCCCTAAGAAGCCGCCGGAGCCTTGAAAGCGGTTTTGTAGTTTGGACTGGGAATCAACACGCCGAGGGCCGTGCAAAGGAGCGCCTCCCAAAGGTAGAAGAGGGGTCCCTGACCTTGAATTGCCATCATGATGACGGAAAAGATCATGCAGAAAAGACACGCGCCAAGAGTGATCCAGAACTGAATGCAGTCTCTCGTGGGGACGCAAGCCCGAAATTCATCGGCTTCAATGACAGTCGGGGGCCCGCCATCAAAATTGTCAATTGCAATCGTGTGTCCACTTGGAGTTTTCCCCGGCTGGCGGTTGGGGCTCGGAGGCAAATGAATATCGGCTGCCATCACATCAGTTTTACTTTTTTTGTAGATTTTTTAGCCATTTCATCCGAGTTGATGTAAGGCCATCTCATGTAAAGGCAAATCCGTCGCCAATACTCCCTCAATTTCCGCTTTTTGGTTTCCGTTTTCAGTTCCGGAAAATCGACACACGCTCTGGACAATCCCAGTAAATCAAGAAGTCTGCAAATAATGTAGTTGTAGGAAGGCATCGACGTCCTGTCGCTCTTGTCGTAGATCGTATGCCAAAAGGCCTTTTGTAGCGACTGAAATGTGATGCACATTTCTTCCCCGATCCAGCTTGGCACTGTGGACGCCATCGATTTGACTCCGCTCAAACGATACCGAATGGTTAGCCACTTCTCAAAATACTTTTTGACGTAGTGCCCGACCTTGACGTAGTTTGCGGCCTCGGGGTCGTCATGGTTTTCTTCCTTACTGCAAGTCACAACTTCTCCTGTCGCGTGATTCAGAGCGGTGTAGGTGTAGAAGGGTCTTGGTCGAGTGTCAGCATCAACAAGGATAGCTCGTATTTCCTCTTTCTCGAGCAAAATTGTTCCTGGGATTCGCCCGGAAGCGGACTTAAGTTGCTCGACCGTTGGGACATAAGGTTCAAGGCGCTGACTCTTTGCCCAGAAGAGATAGGAGTCGACGATTCGGCTCCAGTCTGATTCGGGGATTCCTGGCTCTGTCTGTTGCCACTGAGAGAGTCGCTCTCTGAAGTAGGTGATGCGTTTGTATGGAGCACTACGCGAGCTACCGAGAGAGCGCTTCTTCGTCGACAACGTAGGCATGCGGTCTGGACGAAGATTGGGATTTGGGTAAGCAAAATCCATAGCTGTCTCCACCAAATTGCGATGATCACCGCCATCGTTTCGAGCTTGATTTTGCCGGAAAGAATCGCCACCAAGTCGAATACGATCCTGACACAACCCGCAGCCGCGACAAATAAGATCGCCGCGTTGAACGTCTGGAATCCAATCGTCCCTCCCACAGACTTCACAACTGCCATGGGAAAATAGTGTTGGTAACTCCGGGCACTCGTCCTTTTCTGAGGCAAAAACTAGACCCTCCTTTGGATTGAGCTCAAGTAACGCTAGCTCGATGTCCTCACAGGACATGGAAAAGCTCCTCTACAACGACTCTGCTCCTGCTGCCTTTTGGCAACGGCAGCAAGGCCAGCACCGGGTCACCCTGGGGGACGGTTCGCTCAGAACAACGGTGGCTGCTCAATGGCACAACGGGGAGGTGGCACCCGGCGGGGCGGTTGGTCAGCCACTGCCCGAGACTTTCACGGTTGGGAGGTTCGGTCACGTCTACTCGAGCCACCACCACCAAGCGATTCTCGACTACAACAATCGACAGCCGATCTCCTACGCTGGGTGGGCGTCGCCTTTCTTGGCGCAAAAATGAACCCGCACCTCTACCTTCCTCCCCGGGACAATTTTTTGCGGGCCTGGGAAGATACTGAATCGTCCGCGAGTTCTTCTTTGGAGGAAAATTTTGGCGCGCAAGCGCCCGCCTTCAAAAAAGAAGGCCCGTCCAGAGTTCCGGTTCAAGTGGAGTTCCATGTCAAGTCTTTTTCGGATAGTATTGGTCTAAAATAACATGGAAGAGGGGTCTCGCGTGGACTTTAGTGACCTGGCCACAAAAAAAACATACTCCTCAATCCAGGTCGTAATGGAGCAGTTGGGCGTGACAAGAGAGGCGACGCAGGGTCCAGTTTTGCGATATCTTCCGCAAAGAGATCGTGTTGTTCCCACTGGGCCCCCGTGTCCGGCCTCAGGGACGGGCGGGTACACGTCAAATTGCCCTTGCAGACACTGTCAAATCATGGAGTTCGAGGATAAGTGGAACGCCTACTTTCTTCGCATTCGAACTGAATTTGCGCGTGCGCGTGACGCAGCTCATGCCGAGTTCTTTGCGTCGCTCAACGGAGCGGGCGGCGCGACAACTGGTAGTTCGACGACCGGGGGGGGAACAAAAAGATGAAACTTGTCCCCAAGCGCAAAGAACTCCTTCTCAAAGTCCGGAACCAGCTCGATCTCGAGGATGTCAGCTTGCGCCTGGATCAGCTGAAAGGCCGCATGAAATGCAAGAACCAGCCCCTTCTTGCGCAAGCCGTCCAGTGCCTTGTCCAGCATCGGAAAATCCTTGTCGATCCGCTTTCGCGTGTTCTTAAGGCACGACATTCTTGATCGTATCTTTTCTTAGGAGTTAAGAAATTCAAACTTCCAACATGATTTCGGACATTTTGCAGAGCATTTTGATGTGGCCAGTCGAGAGCTTTCAGCTCGCGCGATTTGAGAGCAAGAACTTGCAGGCCTACGTACCTTTGGCCGCCGGGATCGGGGCGGCGTATTGGATGGGCGTGGACGGCGGGGGTTTGATGGGTTACGGACGTGCCTACCTTGTCGGCGGAGTTGCTTCGTACGCGGGCGCCCAGCTCGTCGCTGCCAGCATTGTCAAGAACATGCCAACGGGCGGTTCTTACTGAGTTCATTTCATCAGCAAGATTCCGGCCGTGATCAACCCGATGCCTCCCAATTCCTTGGGCGAGACCTTTTCCTTGAAGAGCACGGTTCCCAGGATAACGTGCGTCACGTTTGTCAACGCGTTCCAGTAGGCATTTGTGACTGATAGGCGGTTTCCCGGGAGAACTTCGCTCAGCACATAGCCAAGTTTCAAGTAAACCAAAACCGCGATTGCCGGGCTCTCAAATTTGGCAGCCAGGTCACCGGCTATCTCGATGCCGGTCAGGACAAGGGCCGCGTCCCATTCATTGAGGCTTTGAAACCAGGCTCTCGACATGGCGTCTGATAAATTCTCTAGGAAAAGAATAGCAAAATTTGCTTAAGATGTCCAGCCAGCCGTGGTTTTCGTCCTACCCTCGAAACCAGGGCCCGAATCGTCTGAATGACGCCCTCGCACAGTCCTCCGTGCCCTCGGTGGATTCGGTCGTCATTCAGAAGCTGACCGCGGGCGGATCTCTTGTGAACGCCGCCAGTGTCACTGTTCAGGAGCTCGGATTTGTGCCGCAGGACAGCAAGATTGGAGTCTCGACGGCTCTCATTTCCGTGCAGCCGTCGGCCGCGGGTCTTGTGACAGCCATTTTCCCGGCCGGGACGTTTCAGCCGCAGGTCGCCAGTGTTGGGAACAGTCAGCTGATTTACGGGCTTTGTTGGAACGACTCGGTGAGCCAGGGTTTTCTTGGCAGCTTGTCCATCGCCGACAACGGGAGCGCATCTTTCTCCGGCACGGCCACGGCGGGCGCAAACGGGGCTCGGATTTTCACTTTTCTCGGGCCGCGCGTCTTCAAGACGGCTTAGTAAATCAACTGAGCCTTTGCATGGTGAACGTGTTGAACCCGCTCACCGCACTCATGGTGAAGTTTGAAAGAGCGCTCAAGCGCACCTTCTGACCTGCCGTCAAGACAAAAATGACACTGCCGTTGACGCTTGTTGCAGCAGTAGCGCTTGTAGCAACACACAAATTCCCTCCTCCGTCAATTGACAGCAACAAGGAGGGTATACCGACGGACGCGAAACAGCTGAACGTAATCAAGTAGACTCCCGTCTGAGGGACGTTGATACCGTCAGTTCCGGTCGGGCCCCCCGTTCCGTTAACGTAGTTGCCATTTGGATCGGAAACCACGGCAAATCCGTTTACAACGTCGCCGCTTGTAAGCGCGATTCCGTTGTTTTGCAAAACAGTCTGCAAATTGTTGCCTACTGCCGCAGCTGTGGTCGTGGCTGTAGTGATGGCTGTCACTGCGCCTTGTGCACTCAAGGTGACGACCGGGACCTGTGATCCGCTCCCATAAGTCCCCGCTGTAATCGGGGTCACGTAACTGACGGTCTTCTGCGCCATTGGTTTTTTTTTGTCAGAATTCATTTACGACACTTTTGTGACGCTCCAACTCCAATCGCCCGCGGTTGTACCGGCTGTAAAAGTGACAGTACAAATGACTTTGAGGGTATCTCCAGCCGTGAACGGCTGCACCATGGAAGACGCTCCGTTTGGGTTGTTTGTCGTGCACACCATGCGAATGTAGTCCGTGGCACCATTTTTTTGAATCTTCAAACCACTGCTTCCACCGGCAGTGACCAGCGTGTACGCGACAATGTAATTTCCAGTTGTCGGAATCGTGATTGCAGCCGTGCCACCTGCTCCTCCGGTCCCCCCGTTGTACATGGTGCCCGGATCCGACACGACTGTCCACGCAACGGTGTCACCAACAGCAAATACAGTCGCTGCTGTGCGTGTCAGCACAACTGACGTTGCTCCTGGCACGGTTGGGTACGTAATGGCCGTGTTGGAGACCGCTGTGACAGCGCCCTGGGTACTCACGGTAACCACGGGGACCTGCGTCGCACTCCCGAACGTACCGCCCGCGATTGCATTGACGTAGGAAACGGTCTTTTGCGCCATCAAGATTTTTTGTAGATTTATTCACGGATGGGCTCTCGCAAATGCCTCGTCGATCAAAGCCTTCTTGTCCGCGACACTGACGACTAAAAGTCCGTCAGTTTCGGCCACAAATCTGTCTGCAGCATTCGCGGCACAAACTGCCCTTGCAGTATTGCAAGCTTCGCAATTGTTTGGACAACCAGAATGAAGAATGGACATCTCGACTGTATTTTTGGGCTCAGAAAAGTGCTTTTTACTCCTCGCTGGCCAGCGCGGCTCGTGCCGCTGCGTCTGCAATGTGCAGTTGGTCCAAGCTCAATGGAATGTAGAAGTCGAGCATCTTGTTGCGAAACTGCGCGGTGACTTGCTGCAGCACCTGGTTCTTCAGCTGCGAGACGTCGCCAAACACGCCTGCAATCGAACCGACCGGAAGCACGAGTGTGACAATCTCCTTGGACGAATCGTCGGGATCAACAACAACTGAATCCGCCATTTTGGGGTTCATATATTTTGGAAAGAAAATCACAGTGTCGTTGCCCCTGGCTCGTAGCTCCAATCGGCGGCAACGTTTGTTCCTCCGCTGTTGATGCACGTGAAAAGACCCCACCCGCCACGGTTGACGGCAGCAACTGCTCCGGCAAGCGAAGTTACTGCAACCGCCGTGCTCGTCTGCACAGCAACGGCTCCCGTGCTGTTGTTGACAATTTTGAACTCAAACCCGTTTGCCAGTGTCGCGACGGCAGGAAGTGTGACAGTCTGTGTTGTGGTGCCGGTGAAGTACTGACGCTTGGCGCTCAACACTGTCAAAGCGGTTGTTCCAGCGGCTGTCGCGGTACTGGCGTAAAGTGATGAATAGCAATCCAATGCCTTGCTCACCCCATTTGTGGTGATGCCCAAGTAGCCCGGGGCAATGCTCGCCGAGTTTGTGCCAAATCCAATGGCGTGCGCGGTGTCCGTCACGCTTGCGCTCACGCCGAGCGACACACCGCTAGCGACGTTGCAACCTGCGGCAAATCCCAACGCGGTGCCGCTTGACGCTGAAACTGAAACGTTGCGACCAATTCCAGTCGCTCCAACGGCAGACGCGACTGATCCGTGTCCGACAATGGTAGTGTCATCCCCACTTGTTCCCGTCGAATGTCCGATGGTCACGGTTCTTACGCGCGCTCCGGAAGTACCGGCGTTGTTTCCGATGGTGATACCCTGGCCAAAGTTATTGGCGAGCCTGCCGACGACAATGCTTTCACCGGAACCTGCGCCGCTTTGGGCTCCAAAAACAAGACTACTCCCGTCTGACCCGCTCGAACTGTTGCCCACAACCAATCCGGCGTTGCAGACGGCCCCACTCCCAATTGCAATGCCACCGGAAGCAGCATTTGCAGTCAGTCCCACAGCGACACCACTGCTCCCCGCGTTTGCGCTGGCACCGATAGCAGTTGACCCGCTGTTCTGCGCTAAGGCGGCGTTACCGACCACAGTGGCATTTCCAGTCCCGACATTTGTGCCACTGCCGTTGCCAATGAAAATGTTGGTGCTGCTGTTTGCAGCTTGCGCCTTCGTGCCGGTACCGTAAAAGATCCCTCCAACAGCTGTGTTGGTAGGATACCTCACGGCGGCGGAATTGTCGAGGGAAATGTCCGTGCCGACAATTGTGGAACTCACGGCTGCTGTGACTGCGCCTTGTGCGCTGAGGGTCACGACGGCACTCTGGGTGGTACTCCCATAGGTTCCCGCTGTAATGGGAGTCGTGTAAGTCACTGACTTTTGCGCCATTAATTTTTTTGTAAGAAAATCAGAGTGCAGTTGATCCCGCCTGATAACTCCAAGGAGCTGTTCCCGTGCCTCCGGCTGTGTCCTTGCAGGTGAAGTAACCCCATCCGCCCCGATTGACACCTCCAACGGCTGCCGCAAGCGTGGTAATGACGTTTCCTCCGCTGCTCTGAACAGTCACTGCACCCGTGCTGTCGTTCACAATCCTGAACTCAAACCCATTGAAGAGAGTGGCGACAACCGGGAGGACAACAGTCTGTGTCGTTGCCCCCACAAGGAACTGGTTCAGCGCGCTTGCTGATGTCAGGGTTGAGGTGCCAGCCGCGGTTGTGATGCTCGCGAATCGCGGAAAGTCTGATGCGGCTGTCATTTGTCCTTGGGCGTTCACTGTGTACTGGTTGGCCTGAGTCTGCGCGCCGTAGGTGCCTGCTGTCACCGTGGTATTGGAGATGCCGACTGTTCCCGCCCCAACAATCGGATTGGGCGTGCACGTAATCCCCGTGCTTGCAGTCACGCTGGTCACAGTTCCGCCTCCACCACCGGGAATTGTGACGGTCGTTGTCGCTCCTCCTCCACTGGCAGTAACGCCGGCACCGACAAAGTTGATGGTGTTGACAGTCGCGCTCAGGGGAACGCCTTCATCCTGGGTGGTGATGGTCGCGGCGGGAAAAGTGATGGGAGTGTTAACAACTGCGGTCACACGGCCCTGGGCATCCGTTGTCGTGACGGGAACCTGCGTCGCACTGCCGTACGTCCCGGGCGTGCCGACGTTTGAAAGATTCAAAGTCCCCGTCGTCGTGATGCTGCCTCCAGGTCCCGCGCCCACGTTCAAACCTGTTCCAGCGGTCACATTTGTGACAGAACCCCCTCCCGCGGAAACGTTGACCGTTGCTGCGGGTCCCACGCCTGTTGCCGTCACTCCGGCGCCCACGAAATTGATGGAGGTTATGCCTCCAACAGTTCCAACGGGCACCCCTTCATCTTGAATTGTGAGGCTCGCGGAACCCGACCCCCCTCCAAGGTAATTGTTCAGCCGGTTGGCGCCCTGGTTGCGAGGAAATCCTGATGTCCAATCGCTCATTTGTACCTTTTTGACTGACAGAAAATTCACAAATTAATTTGTGTCTGAAATAATGATGCGGATGTTCCAACGCAAGAACCGATTCAAAACGCCGCCATTACTTCCAATTCCAAAACGAATCCTGTCGTTTGTGGCAGAGGCGATGATTGATAGGCCAGTTCCTGTAAACTCGCCGTTCGCGTTTCCGTAGATTGAACCGCTGAAGTCGAGTGTCAATGTAGGGTTACGTCTGAACCAGGCGACATTTTGGGCGCCAAAAATCCCCTGCGTGCCTGCCTTGCAACAGCACGCGGGAAGCCAGTTTGCCAGTTTGACATGGCGTCGAATTCCAACTTTACTGGAGAAAATGATCCAGGACTCAAGTTGCCGTGGCCGAAATGAACACGTTGGTGAAATCAAACCGAAGCTCGTTTACACCATTGGACGCAGCTGGGGACGTGAAAGAGATGCTGCCACTTCCGTCAAGCTGGATCACAACAATCCCAACAACCGTTTGAAATGTAGCCGCCCCAGTTGGCATTTTTCCCAGCACAAAAAGAGTCAGAGGCTGCGGGGGCGCGAGTCCGTCGTCAAGGGAGTTGGTGAATGGATGCACTCCGTTGGGCAGAAATGACGCCTGAGTGAGCACGTTGGGAGCCGTAGGGATGATCCGGATGTACGGCTTGCTCTGCCCGTAATACACAGGTGCGCCGATCACGGAACTCTGGATGAATCCGCAGTCGTACAGACCTGGAGACACTTGCGGCGCTCCAAATGGGGTCACATTGACTCGCAGGCCCGGAACATCAATGGAGCTCCGCACGTACTTGTTCACCACCATGTTGGTGGTGGCGGAAGAGTCTTCGTTGCGAATGCGCTGCTGCACCACATTGCGGGGGTAGCCCGTTTGCCAGCTCATTCTGGCCTGATTAATTGTTGGAGAAGAAAAACAAAATTAATTAAAACCGCTCTTTCTGGCCTGAGCAAGCTTGTCACGGAGCTCCACAACGAGTGTTTCAAGGTGCTCCACGTCCTGCTCCAGGTTCTCGACTTTCTCGTTCAAGATCCCAATGAGCCGAGCTTGGCTGGCCTGCAGTTGGTCCGTAGCCTTGATCTCTTGCTTCACGAACTCAATGGAGGTGGCCGTGACACGTCGCACAATGTCATCCGTTGTTTCTTTGATCCGCTTTTCAATCTCGGCTTTGGCCGCGGCGTTCATTGCCCCTCACTTTGTCGGAGATTTTGCCTCGAGTTCCAAGACTCTTTGCTGCAGGCTTCGCAACAAACCGACAACGTCGATTCCACTGACAAACAACATATGGGGTGACATGTAGGCGTACTCTCCGTCATCTCTCATGCAGATGGTTCCCTTCAGGTTGCCGTACTTCTTCCTGTGAAGGATGCACATTGGACACAGCTCCTCGTGGCGAAGAGCTTCAGGACCTGGTTTTGGAGGTACTTTGAAGTCGACCATTTCGTCCGACCCCTCCATGATTTACTTTTTGCGCGAGACTTCCACGAGTTTTGGTCCGTAAATATCTTGCGGGCCGGAAGGAGGATTTCTTCCGAGGTCCTTGACTCTGTACCCCGCTCCTCTGATAGCCTCCCTTTGCCGCGCACTCGCCCAGATGTCGATCGCTGTGTTTCCTTCAAGATCTGCTTCGTTCATCTGTTGCTCCACGCTTGCGAGGTACTTTTTGAGACCGGCCGGGAGAATGCGCGGAAGGGCGTCGGGCAGAATCTCAACTTCTTCCGGCCCTTCCATTTTTGGGGATTTTTGAGCATGGAGGGCTCTTACTTCATTTTTGTCTTTCGCAAGGAAGAAAACGGCTGGTTTCTTTCGGCCACTTATGGTCCGTACGACAGTCTTGGCATAGCTAAGGGGGTGGCTAGGGATTTTTCCATGGAAGACGTGGAGTTTGTTTCTGCCAAAGAGTACTTTGTTCAACTTGACTGGCAGCACAAGAGGAGGTTTCGGGAGCTTGATAGGTATCATGGGGAGGTTCTTTAGTGCGAGTTATGGCTTTTGTCGTCGCACTCCCCTTCCTCGGCCCCCTTCGGTCGGGCGCATTGCCAGCACCACGGCTTGGTGCAGCCCACGTTCACTCCAAGCTCGTTGTTGTTGCATGTGACGAAGTTACAGGCCTTGTCCTTCTCTCTCCAGCAACGGCAGAACGGGCACCGGGCATAAGAACGTTGAGGAGATAGTCGTCCTCCCACGGTAATGTGCGTGTCGGTCCACAAAGGATCAGGATCCGCGTCCATGGCCGTACGCAGTTGACCAGGTACAGGTACACGTGAGAGCAGTGGGCACCTATGGTTGCAGGTATTTTTAGACAAAAATGAAGAAGTCGGTAGTGGCTCTTTGTTTGCGGCCTTACTTGGGAAGCGGGCAGTTCTTGAAGTGGTTTGTCGAACGCGTTGTCGGGCTGTGGCGCTTCAATGAGGTCACAAGATACTGGGAGGTTACGATGAAGGAGGCTCGTCTCAATCATTGGAACACTTTTCATATGTGGTTGAGTGTCTTGGCGGAGCTGGTGCGGAAGAACAGCATCCACATTCAATTTGATCTTGACGCCCCTTCGAATTACAAGTACATGGTCCACATTCGGAGGGGGACCGCAAATCATATTTGGACGGCTTCATTTCATGATCGCGACTGTGGGTGTGGTTGCCTGGAGAGTATCAAGCAGAGCAATGTGATGGGCTGGACGAGTGCCTGGGGTCAGAAGCAAGTAATGGAATTCGCGGCAGAAATGGTATATTGACCAGCTCATCGAAGTCGATTGGCTAAGTAAACAATGGTCATACATGCGGTCCAATAAACAAGGTCCCAGTCAACGCTCATTCGCGCTTTCGCAAGACGATGACAAGTACAAGTACCATCAACCACCACTCTTGACTTTTCATAATTTAGTGGTACATACAGAGTTTCAGGTCACGTTCTTCATACTGACCTTTATATCAGATAGGTCCCGGGGGTCGGCCGTCTTATATAAAGGTGACCCACTTTTGTTGAGTCGCCTTTCGACTCGTTTGTGGGTTAGTGGACAAGGTAATTAACGTATTTTATTTTTAGTACATACTTGAGGATCAATTACCATATGGAGGGTCAAAAAACAACCCTACATTGCGACTGCATCTTCTGCGTGTCCAACAAGTCGAAAGAGCTCGAGTCGCGAATCGCGGCCATTGAGCGGCATCTTGCCCCGAAGGAGCGGAAGAAGTGCAACTGCTGGGGCCTGCCCGCGGACTGCCACATGGACTGGTGCTCAGCAAACCGCTTTACGGAACAGCCAATCAACAACTGCACATGCAGTCACGCCCATTTTGACGGGCCCGAGCATCACCTGGATTTTTGTGCCTCAAAAAGCGACAAAAAGTAAAAGGGGCATGTCAAAGGCGATCAAGAGGCTCAAGGCTGACTTGAAGCGAGAGACGGACAGGCAGAAGGCTGTGCGGAAGGTCCTGCGGGACACGCGCAAGCTGCGGGAAGCAGAGGAGGAGGACCTGCGCAATGAAGAAGCCAAGTTGGAGGCGGCCTACTTCAAGATGACGGGCAAGTTGCGTCCCGTGAAGAAGCGGCAGCTCATCCCGGCGTGTTGCTTGGGCGGAAGAGCCAAGGCAAAGCTTCTTGGGGCCACGTGGCCCCGTTGCGAAACTTGCGCTTGTTGCAGCGGGAGCTGCAGTGTTCATTCAGTCTTGACCGAGGAAACGCCCATCAGCCTTAGTGATGAGTAACATGCGCCGCCTGTGTCTGTTGATCCGTGTCAAGCCTCCTAAAAGACATATGTGCCCACTCAGCCATAAGTCTGCTTCTCCAGCTGCCAAGCTCCAACAAATGTCGCTGCACAGATTCTTGTATCGGCCCGTGCCAAGCTCTCTGAAAGGGGTACCAAATAAGCTCATCAAATTCCCTTGCAGACATAGAGGGGCGATGGCAAACGTGACCCACGTCTACACAGCAATTTTCACGCTGGAATCGGCTGATGACATCGAGTTCAAATTCGAGTCGAGCTCGACGGACGTCGTGGGCGTGACGCGAGACGCAATCGCGATTGCCAAGGAGTACGTGGAGGACGCTGACATTGAGATCATTCGCCAGGACGGGTCGTCCTTCGACCGGCCGCCAAAGAAATCTAGGGCGGAGAGTGGCTCTGACAATGACGACTAAAGCGGCCGCTAAAGCCCGAAACCCGCCTCACATTGACGTGAACAGCCAGGTCGAAATAGAGCTAAAAGCTCTAAGACACCGAGAAAGCGTTGTTGGCGATCTTGTGCGTTTTCACGAGGACATTGGAACAACGGAAGCCGACATGCAGTCCTTGAAGACGCAGCTACACAACATCCAGGTTCAAATT
Organism: uncultured Pseudomonadota bacterium; assembly: GCA_964553945.1. GTDB lineage: Bacteria > Babelota > Babeliae > Babelales > Vermiphilaceae > CAZKLV01. Next base: position 2,188 of record CAZKLV010000003.1, on the reverse strand, counting down.
CAGCGCGTGGTGGCGTACGCGCAATTTTCGAGTCCATACAAGCCGATTTCGCCGGATCCCACACAACAGCTTGTCTACAACAACCCTGTCCACCGCCAAGAGCCTCACCCGGCGTCTTTCCCCCCTGAACATCTTTGAAATTCAAAATCTTTGCGATAAAGCAGACTTTCGAAGATGGGTGACAACAATGACAACGGGATTCCGACATGGATGATTCTGCTCTTTGTGGGCGGGGGTGTGCTTGCGTTCTACATGTGGCGCAAGGAAGTCAGCATCGGGACCAATCTGGTGAACACTGCGTCAAGCACGGGAGGAAAGGTCCTTGGTGCGGGCCTCCTGCTGAATGCCTTTGCCTTTTAGTGGATGTCGACTTCCTCGTCAGGCTGAATGGGGTAGCGCACGTCGACCAGCTTTTCCTCCTCCTTGGTGAGCAGCGGATTGTGCTCCCGCGGCTGGCTGTCCAGAAAGTGGCTCAACCCGATCAAGGCAATTCCACCCAGGACAAAAATCCGCCCAAAAATACGCAAAGTAGACGTCGACATCTTGGCCCTTAATTTCAACGTGAGATTTTGCTGCCTCAATTCTCTCCTGTCCACCCGGCATCAACGGATGGTTCCAAATGTCCGTGACCATCTCAACCAACTCATTAAAACGCGCTCGCAGTTCCTCGTGCCGAGCATTTGTCTTCTCGAGCTCGTAGACAAGCATTGCGTTTTTGTCCATCAAAACCTTGCAATCGCACTCCCGCTTTTGCAACTCATTCAAGCTGTGTTGTCGCAGCTTACTCACATCAAGTTGTGTGTTTCTGGTAGTATACTCCAGGCTTCGAATGCGCTCCGCCAAGGCAGAGAGAACATCAGGAACGCCACGCCTTCCTTCTGGAATTTGCTGCCCATCGTAAGCAAGGCGCGACACATTACGTTGCTCAATTGGGACAGGTCCACCAGTTGTTGTGTTGTGCGCTCCTGCACTCGGAAACCACATAGACCCCTCCATCACAAGTTTTTGTTCATTCCGCCCGGCATATCAGGCGCGTTCCACTCGTCGCAGAGTTGAATAGAGCCAGGCATGCCGGGAGCGTCCCACATTCGGTTTACCTTGTCGTCCATGGCTTCCATTCTTGCGACGAGCTTCAGAATGACGTCACTCTGCGACGCAATCAAAGCTTTTGCTTCCTCGAGCTCTTGTTTCACGTCTCCGACGCTCACGGCTCTGACGTTAGGGCGAAACATGTCGCCTACAGGACCCTGGAGACCTCTGACAAATCGCTCGGCTCTCTCATTTGCTCCTGCTCGTCGACGAAGCTCTTCCAAATCATTGTCCCTGAGAACAGCACGACCAAGAGGTGGTTGCACAAACGGTCTTTCTCCGATCACAGGCTCTCGAGGTCGCCTAACTCCGGCAGGGTTGGGATCTCCGACACCTGACATCTGCCACAAAAATCGTTCAGCGACTCAAACATCCATTTTTGCGCGGCCATTTCAGCTTCGCGCAATCGGGTGTTTTCTTTCAGCAACTGGTTTTCGGAAATGGTGTCCACAAGCAACTCTTTCAGGCGCACATTCTCCAGAATCAACTTTCTGTTCTCGTCCATGTAGAACTGCCGCGTAAACATGTAATCCTCGACATCCCCGGTCATTTGCGCGGGAATATTGTAGATTGAGAGCTCCTGTAGCGACTCCAAAAAAGCAGAGTTGTCACACGTGATCTTCACAAGACTTTTCTGCAAGTTCCGAAAAACAAACACTGCCGTCAGGCTTGTGGTTTTCCTTCTCTTTCCCTTCGTCGGGGAGGACGACATAGAGATGGACGTCCGCGTCGTCTATCTTCCGTTTCAACTCCTCCTTGAAGCTGCGGACGATTTCAGGAATCAGGAAAGTGGTAGGGCACTCAAACTTCAAGTAGAGCTGGACATCATCCAAAAAAATGTCAGCTTCAATCTTGTAATGTGTCATCTGCACTGACTTTCAATCCAAAGAAGAAAACGTTGCGCTGGGATCATCCATTGCCAAACGAAAAAGTCCGCGTCACGCCAGGCGAAAAAAGTGGACACTCGAAGCGAGGAGCAGGAAAAGGCGTCGAACATGAAAAATATAGTTGGTCGTGGACAATTCAAATTCTGGACAAAACACTAAATCCCCATTACAAAATGGACGCTGACATTGTTGGAAAGGTTCACGATCTTGAG
>CAZKLV010000002.1:0-464377 GCA_964553945.1 uncultured Pseudomonadota bacterium | reverse complement strand
GTAACACTGGTTCAACTGGTGCCACGGGCGCGACAGGCGCAACTGGAGCTACAGGAAACACAGGTTCTACCGGATCGACTGGCCCAACAGGCGCTACTGGTGCAACTGGCGCTATAGGAAATACCGGTAACACTGGTTCAACTGGTGCCACGGGCGCGACAGGCGCAACTGGAGCTACAGGCGATACAGGTTCTACCGGATCGACTGGCCCAACAGGGGCGACTGGTGCTACGGGTGCCACAGGAAATACTGGTAACACTGGATCAACCGGTGCCACGGGCGCGACAGGCGCAACTGGAGCTACAGGTAATACAGGGTCTACTGGATCGACCGGCCCAACAGGGGCGACTGGTGCTACGGGTGCCACAGGAAATACCGGCAATACCGGGTCAACAGGTGCCACGGGCGCGACAGGCGCAACTGGAGCTACAGGTAATACAGGTTCTACCGGATCGACTGGCCCAACAGGGGCGACTGGTGCTACGGGTGCAACAGGAAATACCGGTAACACTGGGTCAACCGGCGCTACAGGCGCGACTGGCGCAACTGGAGCTACAGGTAATACAGGTTCTACTGGATCGACTGGCCCAACAGGCGCAACTGGTGCTACGGGTGCCACAGGAAATACCGGCAATACCGGGTCAACAGGTGCCACGGGCGCGACAGGCGCAACTGGAGCTACAGGTAATACAGGTTCTACTGGATCGACTGGCCCAACAGGCGCAACTGGTGCTACGGGTGCCACAGGAAATACCGGCAATACCGGGTCAACAGGTGCCACAGGCGCGACTGGCGCAACTGGAGCTACAGGTAATACAGGGTCTACTGGATCGACCGGCCCAACAGGGGCGACTGGTGCTACGGGTGCCACAGGAAACACCGGTAACACTGGGTCAACCGGCGCTACAGGCGCGACTGGCGCAACTGGAGCTACAGGTAACACAGGTTCTACCGGATCGACCGGCCCAACAGGGGCGACTGGTGCAACCGGTGCCACAGGAAATACCGGTAACACTGGATCAACCGGTGCTACGGGCGCGACTGGTCGTACTGGTGCGACAGGTGCTACTGGTAATACAGGCAATACAGGCTCAACCGGATCGACTGGCCCAACAGGGGCTACTGGTGCTACAGGTGCCACAGGAAATACCGGCAACACCGGGGCAACCGGTGCCACGGGCGCGACAGGCGCAACTGGAGCTACAGGTAACACAGGTTCTACTGGATCGACTGGCCCAACAGGAGCAACCGGTGCCACGGGTGCTACGGGAAACACCGGTAACACTGGATCAACCGGCGCCACGGGCGCGACAGGTGCTACAGGAGCCGATGGCACTAATGGCCTAGTGGGTTATGCAAATTTCTTTTCAACAGGGGCGAGAGGGACCATCGGTCTTACGACTGGAATTGGATTTACTAATGCAGATGCTTCAAATACGGGTGATATAACGAGCAGTGGAACTACGAATACTACGTTTACTATTAATACCACCGGTATGTATTATATTTTTTATGGAATATTCAATACCCAAGGTAGCGGATCATCCCCTGTGTATGAAGTAACTCAAAATGGAACAGTTATACCGAATTCTATTCTTTCTTCCCAAAATATGAGTTCAGGTACAAACAATTCAATGAGAGAATTGGGATTTATACATTCATTTAATAAAAATGATACGATTAAAGTAATTGCAAGTTCGGCTCTATTAAATTCAGCTCCAGTTACTTCGAAAGCGGTGAGTGCATTTATAACTTTTATGAAGCTTGATGCATAAAAGTTATAAAGGTGAATTACGAATGTATTGAAAATTATTTAGAGTATTTTTGTGAAAGGTCAAAGGCATGACTTTACGGAGCGTGTTATTCTATGGAATGTTTTTTTTGCTGATTCCTATTGATTTATTATGTTCGGGGGGATGTGTAATTACGCCGTTCCAAGTTATTACTGCTACTGAATTTAGAGTAGGAGATCAAGTAAAAATAAAGGCAACAGTTGGTGATATTGGTTCTAATCCAAGCTCATGGGTTTCGACAATGCTTTCTGATGCGTTTACTTTTTCGTATAATTTTACGCCTGAAGTTTACTCAAATACTATAGGCGATGTGGTTGTGCTTTGGACGTATATTGATGAGGCTGGAGTTTGCCAACTTGCAGCATCTATTTTGTTACACGGAACTATGACATGGTATACATCAAATATTTCTCAGGGTGTTGGCGATGCTCGCGCCAGAGATCAGATCTGCTATATAAATGAAAATGGCTCGGCACTTGTGTCTTGGACATCAATAGACGATGCACTACAAACAGCACAAGTTTTGGGAGTTACTTCATTATTGAGTACGAGCACCGTTTGGAGTGCCCCATTTGCGTTTTTCAATTGAAATAAATTTAATTGAGTTGTTAAAAATACGATTGAAGGTATGCATGAATATTAAACACTATTTTATTGGTGTGATACTTTGTTGTGCATTTACACATCTAAACTCTCGAGAATTTGATCAGAAAATTCCTCGCGAATTAAATGAGCTAGCAATTAAAATTGCATATCTTGTAAGCGAGGTGGATCGGCAGCCTTTGATTACAAGTGGATATAGTATTTTCCATAAAGGTAATACTGGAGCTACTGGCGCAACTGGTGCTACTGGTAACACTGGTTCTACTGGCTTGACTGGCCCAACAGGCGATACTGGCGCTACAGGTAACACAGGCGTTACTGGAGGTACTGGTAATACTGGTGCCACGGGGATGACAGGCGCAGATGGCAATACTGGTTCAACTGGAGCCACCGGTGCAACCGGAGCGACTGGTGATATTGGTCCAACTGGAGCAACCGGGTCAACTGGAGCAACTGGTGATATTGGGTCAACTGGAGCAACCGGTATTACTGGTGCGACCGGACCAACCGGTGCATATTCTCCTGCATATTTAAATTTTTATACAACAGGTGCTGTGGGGATAATTGGGCTCACGACTGGTGTCGGATTTATTAATACGGATGCATCAAATACAAGTGATGTAACTCGAAGTGGCGCATCAAATACAACGTTTACAATTAATACAGCCGGAACGTATCATCTTCATTATGGCATTTGGAATTCAAGTTCGGCGGCGGTTACGTATTATATAACATTGAATGGTACACAGCTGACTAATTCAACTCTTTCGGCGCAAACAACCTTATGTTTATTGAATACATCATTTAATCATACGTTTAGTAAAAATGACGTGCTCAAAGTGGTTGCAAGTGGGCCAATTACAAATGCTGCGCCGACTGGCCTCAGTCTGAGTGCATTTATTACCTTCACTAAACTGACAGCATAAGGAGAAGTATGATATGAAAAAATAGAGCGTGCCGATATGAGTAACGATTAAAAAATATTTTTTTAAAAAAGGATTTTTCAGATGAAAAACATTAAATCGATTGTAAAAGCATGTATATTTGCGGTAGTGGCAACTATTTCTCAAACAAGTTTGAGTATTATTGATTCTATTTTTACATCAGATAGAGTTGTAACGATTAGTCAAGTATATGATCAATATGGTTATACAATTATTCAAGCATCGGTTGGTAATGTAATAGCGGGAGTTGTTGATCCTGTGAATTTATGGGTAGTGACAACGCTTTCTGCGGGTATAAGTAACTTTAACAATCCAAATCCTATTGCGCTTGCGAATTTATCTGGAGATATCATTGTTTCATGGACATATTTGGATACTAACTTTGTTCCGCAAATAGCGGCTGCTATTTTGCCGCAAGGGACTTCAACTTGGAGCGTAACGATTTTGAGTGGATCGGTTGGTTCGTATAGCCAAGGCGATCAAACAATAGCGATGGATTCAAAAGGAAACGTGCTTGTTACATGGACCGCATTTGATTACAATCAAAATCAAAATAACGTTTATGGCGCACTTCTTGCAATGGGAAGCAATTCCTGGAGTACTCCATTTGTGATCTTGCCTGGATAATGCTGAGATTTCAAAGTCATAAAAATTATGGGCCGCAGGTGATATTACCTGCGGCCCGAACTATTTATAAAAAAGGGAAAGTATTATTCTTTACTACATGTGAGCAATGAAAGTGCCAACGCGCCAACAGCTATCACTGCATCGCGAACTGCGATATCATAGAAGGCGCCCATACTTATTAGATTTACTGCAAAAACAATGAGCCAAGCCGCGGCTAAAAAACCACCCAAGCGAGGTTTTGCAAGAATGAGTGCGCCAAGCACCACTTCAAATGCACCAATTCCCATCATGAGTTTATTCAATTCGACTGGTACTATGTTAATTGCATATGGGCCAATATATTGTTCCCACATCGTTACTTTGTTGAAGAACTTATCAAGTCCGGCAACGATGAATAATATGCCATATGTATATTTGAGTAGTGCATATGCAAGATGTGTTTGACCATGATGGTCGGTTGTTTGTAAGTTATGACCATGTTCCATGAGAACGCTCCTTTGTTAAAATATTAAACCGCTAATCGGATAGAAAATTTATGATTTTTTTTAATATCGATGGAGATTTTTCTGATTGTACGGCAGCAGGGACTATTCCAAAGTAAATATCTAGATAATTTTTGAGTTTTTGTGCTCGTTCTGATGCTGATTTATCTCCTGTGAATGCTGCCAAGTTGATGATCACATCCTTGGGCGTGATTCCATCATTATTTGGTTCTAGGATACTTGCTCCGATATCAAGAAGATATTTAATGCAACCGCCTTCCAAAGTGGCAGGTACATCAATAAATCGTTGTATTGCAAGATGTAGCGGAGTATTGCCTTCTTTATCCTTTAAATCAATAATTTCTATTTTTTCATCGTCGGTTAATCTATCAAACATGTATTCCATTACTTTTCCAGAACTATCTCGCCGTGCTGCGAAATGAACAGGGGTTTCTCCTGCTTGATCGGGAACTTTTACATCGGCACCTTGTTTAACTAGAAGCTTAATTACCTCAGGATGAATTTTTTTCTGTTTTAAGAGTTGATGTAAAATGCCTCTTCCATTCATATCTTTATGGGAGATTGATTGTTCGGTGATTAAAAGATAAAGAGTGGGTAGAGCGTCAGCACTTGATGCATGGCAAGTTAATGCTTGAAAGAGAGGCATGCTTCCCATATTGTCCTGTTGATCGACTCTGACTTCTTTTTCGCGCAATAGTGAAATAATAGTTGGTAAATTATGTTCATAGGCAAGTTCGAGCAAGGTTGTCATTTTCAATGTATAGCCATTTTCGGGATCATCATAACTATCTACAATTTCTTGATTTGGGTCGGGGCATGTTGAAATAAATTCTTCTATGGTCGAGATGTCTTTTCTTCTAAATGCTTCACAAATATCATCATGATCGGTTGCTTCTTGCTTTGGTAGTTTTTGTAATGATGGATTGCCATTCTGAAGAAGGCTTTGTCGGTGATCGCGTTCGACTGCAGCAATAGCGAGGATTTCGGCATAATCGGAGCCCATTGCGTGAATGATATATGGGGTGCCAAGAGAAAAGAGTAAAATTATATGAAGCTTCATGAACGTTCCTTTCAGATTGATTACGTTGTGATGTTAGCCGAGATCTAATTGTGTTTGCAAGTTTTCCCAATCATTTATTTTTTGTGTTAGTTCAGTGGTTATTTCTTCTAGTTTTTTAAGATGTTGAGCATAAGCATCCGTTCCATAGGTAAAATCAGTAAACGAGTCGCTTAATTTTTTTTGATCTTGTTCAAGTTTTTCTATGGCCTTTTCAAGGCGCGCGATTTTTTTGCGTAGCTCGGAGATATCTTTTCGATTTACTTGTGCGGTGGGCACTGGTGAGCTTATCACATTTTTGTGTTGCTGTGGTGTGCTCAGAACAGGTGTAACTTGTGCTGCGTTGCTTTGTTTTTTATATTCCAAGAATAACTCATAATTTCCTGGAAAATGGTGTAACCCCTGAGGAGTGAGTTCTAAAATATCGGTTGCCAAATTTTGAATGAATGTGTGATCATGTGAGACAATAAGCATCGTTCCTTCATACTGCTGCAAAGCTTGCAATAAAATTTCTTTCGTGACTAAGTCAAGGTGGTTGGTGGGCTCATCAAGGAAAAGCAGATTTGCTTTTTGCAAGAGTACCTTGACCATCGCAACACGATTTTTCTCACCTCCACTCAGGACCGAGATTTTTTTATTTACATCATTACCGGAAAATAAAAATGAACCTAAAAACGCACGAATGGTTTCTTCGCGTATATCAGGGCACGCATCGCTCACTTCTTGTAAAATTGTATTACCTGATTTCATGACTGCGCTTTGTTCTTGTTCAAAAAATGCAGCTTTAACATTATGCCCAAAGATGATTTCACCTGATTGTAATGGATATTTGCCAGTGATGACATTAAAAAGGGTTGTTTTACCAGTTCCATTCGGTGCTATGAGAGCAACTTTTTGACCACGAGAGATTGTGGCGGAAACATTTTTGAAAATTGAATGATTTCCAAATGAATATGAGAGATTTTTGAGTGTTAGGACCGTCTTGCCTGGAGCGATTGCTTGAGGGAAAGTAATTCGAATTTTTGGTAGAGGCGGTTCTATTTCGATGCGCTCTATGCGATCCAGTTGCTTAATCATGCTTTTGACGAGCGTAGCTTTTGTTGCTTTGGCTCGAAACCGATCGATGGTTTTTTCTTTGCGTTCGATTTCTTTTTGTTGTGTTTTATAGGCTGCTTCAAGGATGGCTCGTTGTTTTTCTTTTTGATTTACGTATGTACTAAAATTGCCATCATAGAATGTGCCGTGTCCATTTTCGAGTTCAAAAATTTTTGAAACAGCTTTCTCAAGAAAATAGCGATCATGAGTGATAAGCAAAAAACCGGCAGATGATTTTTGCAAAAATTCGCAGAACCATTCTTTGGTTGATAAATCTAAGTGATTAGTCGGTTCATCAAAGAGATAAAAATCGGCATCGGCAAGCAAGAGTTTGGCAAGAACAACACGCATTTTCCATCCGACGCTTAATGTGCTCACCAATACATTTTTTTGTTGTTGGGTAAATCCGAGTCCATTTAGAATATCGTGTGTGCGCGATAGAGCCTTTGCTTCATCAAAATGTGATAATTTTTCCAGTAACGAAGTATATTCTTCAAGTAACTGTTGTGCGTGAACTGGTTCAGATTCCAGTTCGGCTTCAATGAGATCACATCTTTTTTTGCTCTTGATAAACTCTTCGAAAACATAAAATGTTTCATCGAAAACCGATTTAGTTGATTGAAGTACCAAATGTTGTGGGAGGTAAGCTATTTTTTTCTTTTTATCAGTGACTATCTGGCCACTATCGATTTGTATATTGCCAGCTATGGCATCAAGAAGAGTTGATTTGCCGGCACCGTTGCGGCCAACGATACCGATTTTTTGGTCAAAAGTAATATGGGCATTGATATGATCGAAGAGTGTGCGTTCACCAAATTGAAGTACGATGTCTTGTAAAATGATCATGTTTTTCTATTTGCCTGCATACGCATGTTTTTAGTTGTTGTGAGCCCATAAAAGAATGCAAAAGTAAGGCACGTTACAAGGGTAATTGAAAGTCTATACTTATATTTTTTACACATATAATTAATCAAAAAAGCCTTTTAAAATAATACTATGCTTATATTAGCTTATCATAAGTGGGTTAAATTTGGAGGGGGGGGTAAGCCCTGATCAAGTTCAGGGCTTACGGGAAATAATATTTTAACTTTTACACAAATAGTTTAAATGTGATTATTTAGGGTACCCTACGAGATTGCCTCAATTTCGATTTCATCATTGGTTATATGATGCTTTTTCAAGAACTCAACTGCTTTATTTCGGTTACAAACGTTGTTTGGGCATGTTTTTTTGAACGTATCGAATAAGTTGATTAATGAAATTGTTTCGCGAAGTTGGTTATCACTGTTGATCATGGTTTGCGCACGTTTGAGCCAACCCTTTTTAGGGTCAATTTTTTCATCTTTTTTATTAATGTTTTGTGGTTCATTTTTTCTGTAGTCATGTGGTTTAATAAAGTTTCCTACACCATCTTCTCGCCCATAATATTTGGTAAACCATTGCATTTGTTCTGTTGGAGGGAAGGTGCGCTCAATTACAAAGTCAGGGTGAATCCCAACACCTTGTACCGTTGTATCGTTTGGCAAAAAATAGAGAGAAGTGGTTAATTTTATTGCGTAGTTATCGAGTGGTATTACCTCTTGAACCGATCCTTTACCATACGATGGTGTCCCAACGACAAAAATTAATGATCTACTCTGATTCTTTTCTTTGGCTCCTAGTACCGATGAATGAATCTTCAACGTTCCAGCTAAAATTTCAGCTGCCGAAGCGGTGAAGTTATTAATGAGAATAAATATAGGAATGGTTCCATTTGCGATTGGTTCTCGTGTAGTTAGGTAGCGCTCTTTTTCTTTACCATTTTTCCCCTTGGTGGTTACTACCAAACTTCCTTTATCAAGGAATAACCCTGCGATATCAATTACTGATGTTAAAAGGCCGCCCGAATTGTTGCGCAGATCCAGAATGATACCTTTATAATTTTTCTTTTTTGATTCTTTGAGGAGCTTTTCTACTTGAGCAAGAGTATTCGAGCTGAAGCTCGAAAGAGAAATATAATAAATATCATGCTCTTTGATATGGAAGCTGAGTGAGCTTTCACTTTCTACTACGTCTCGAGTGATGGTAAATGAGAGCAGGTCTTTTTCTTTGTCGCGAAGAACTTTGATTGTCACTTGAGAGTTGCGTTCACCTTTGAGCTTGGATATTGCCATTTCGGTGCTCATATCTTCGAGTGGTTTTCCTTCGATTTCCATGATTTTATCCATAGCTTCGATACCAGCTTTATCAGCGGGGCCATCAGGAATCGTTTCGACTATAGTTAAGAATTTATCTTTTGTTTTGCGAGTGTTATCTATTTTAACACCAATGCCGACAATCTCGCCGCTTGTGACTTCCATCATAGATTTATAGGTCTCGGCATCTAAAAATGATGAATGTTTATCCAAATTACTTACAAACGTATCCATAGCTTGGAGCATACTTTCTTGGGCATTATCAACATGATAATGTTTATCGCCAACTAATTGAGTGACGTGCGCAAATACACGAGACATATCAAAAATAATGTCGTCATAGGGTCTCGAGTCTAATTTTTTTTGCTCTACTGGTTCAGGTGCAGGAATTGCGATGACCGAGGTTGCAAAAATTAATAAAAAATATTTCTTCATAATTTTCCCCTTTAAATTTTATTTTCTTCTTCTATTCAAAGCTTTTCTTGAATCTGGTGTCAATATAACTGCTATTATTGGGCTAAGGATGAAATAGTTAGGGAGCAGACACTATGAAAATATTAAAGCGAAAAATCCTTCGGATTTTTTTTGTCAGTGAAGTTGTAGTTTTTTCACTCGCATATCTTTTTAGTTCGCAAGGATTTTATAATTTGCACAAGCTCAAGAAAGAAAATGCAGCGCTTGAGAAAGATATTTTTGCGTCACGAGAGGAACTCAAAGATTTAGCGGATCAAGTAGTTGCATGGAAAACGGAACCATTTTATAAAGAAAAGCTTGCTCGTGAGCATTTGCATATGGCGAGAGTGGATGAAGAAATTTATCTGTTAGAGAATTAAAAAATGATATCTTGATACAATAGATGAATTACATTAACCGTTTAAGGAGACTTTTTTAATGGAACATAAATTACCACCTCTTCCCTATGCATTTGATGCACTTGAGCCTTATATTGATGCTCGCACTATGGAATTACACCATAATGGGCATCATAAAGCATACGTGGATAATTTAAATAAGGCTCTTGTTGGGCATCCTGAACTTCAAGAGATTTCCATTATGGAACTCTTATGGAACCTTGAATCATTGCCAGAAGAAATTCAAACAGCAGTGCGCAATAATGGAGGGGGACATTATAATCATTCATTTTTTTGGCCGATTATGAAAAAAAATGGTGGTGGCAAACCTAAAGGGAAAATAGCAGACGAGATCCAAAAAGCTTTTGGATCATTCGAAAAGTTTCAAGAAGAGTTCAATGGCGCTGCTAAATCTGTGTTTGGAAGTGGCTGGGCCTGGCTCGTGCTTGATCCGGATGGTGCACCTGTAATTAGCACTACTTCAAATCAGGATGTGGTCCTTTATGATGGAGATATTCCGGTTCTGGGGCTTGATGTATGGGAGCATGCCTATTATCTGAAATATACCAATAAACGTGTTGATTATATTAATGCCTGGTGGAACGTGGTCAACTGGGATCAGGTGGAAGAAAATTACTTAGGTGCTCAGTAGAATAGTTGCCAAAGAGGGGCTTTCTTGTTCAAAAAGCCCCTTTGCATTATACTGTTTTTAAGGTTTAAAGGTTTATAAGAGAGCTAATTTCCCCATTATTGAGATGCTATGACGAAAAAAGATCAAAATACTCAAGAATTGCATGTGTCTAATGAACATGAAATTCGTGTCCAAAAAGTAAAAGAATTAGAGAAATCAGGAATAAATCCTTGGCCCGCTAATGAGCCGGTCAACTCCACCTGCAAAGATGTAATTGATCAATTTGCCGATGAAACAACGGGTACCAATGAATATCAGGTAGCTGGTCGCGTCATTGCTCTTCGCGAACATGGCAAGACTATCTTTGCAACCATTCAAGATCGTTCTGGAAAATTACAGATTTATCTTCGCTCTGATGAGCTCGGCCAAGAGCAATTTGATTTTTTTAAAAAATATGTGGATCTGGGCGATATTATTTGGTGCGAAGGAACTTCGTTTCGTACCAAAATGGGTGAAATTACGCTCAAAGTGGATGGCTGTGAATTGCTCAGCAAATGCTTGCATCCATTGCCTGAAAAGTTTCATGGTATCCATGATGTTGAGATCAAACATCGCCAACGTTATCTTGATTTGATCAGTTCTTCTGAAAGTCGTGAACGCTTTATCAAACGATCTAAAATTATTCAACTGATGAGGGCGTTCTTTGCACAGCATGATTTCCTTGAAGTTGAAACACCGATGCTTCATCCGATTCCTGGTGGCGCGGCAGCAAAGCCGTTTGTGACTCATCATAATACCCTTGATATGGATCTTTATTTGCGCATTGCGCCCGAACTTTTTTTAAAGCGGTTAACGGTTGGTGGGCTTGAACGTGTGTATGAAATTAATCGCAACTTCAGAAATGAAGGTATTTCAACACGGCATAATCCAGAATTTACCAGCGTTGAATGGTACATCGCATATCAAGATTATCATTGGATGATGGATTTTGTAGAAGAACTTCTTAAATATATTGTGGAAAATACAAATGATTCAATGGTGGTTCAATATGGTGATATGACCATTGATTTTAGTAAATCGTTCGAGCGATTACCTATGAAAGAAGCGGTCATAAAGTATGTTGGTTGCACGAACGAAGAGCTTGAGGGTGGGAATATCGATGCGCTTCTCAAAAAATATAAAGTAAAGCCGGCTGATAAAAATGCATCATGGGGCCAAAAACTTTATGCGCTTTTTGAAGAATTGGTAGAATCAAAACTTATTCAGCCGACATTTATCACCGAATTCCCGGTTGAAGTTTCTCCGCTTGCAAAACGAAACCCTGAAAATCCTGCATTCTGTGATCGCTTTGAGATGTTTATTGCAGGTATGGAGATTTGCAACGCATTCAATGAATTAAATGATCCATTTGATCAAGCAGAACGTTTTCATGAACAGGCGCGCGCACGCGCGGGTGGTGATGAAGAGGCGCATTATTATGATGCCGATTTTGTTACTGCGATTGAATATGGATTACCGCCAACAGTTGGCGCCGGCATCGGTATTGATCGATTGGTCATGCTTATTACTGGAACAACTTCAATTCGCGATGTGATCTTGTTCCCAACAATGAGAATGAAAGAGGAATAAACTTGAGGGGCTCCAAAGAGCCCCTCATTAGTTTTATTGACTTTGCTTATCCTGCTTGTGCTAGACTCCTCACGAACTAGGGATATCGGGGGGAGGGTTTCATGGTTAACGTTCCATTTAGATTAAGCATTTGTTTATTCATTATTTCTACATCCATTTTTGCCGATTCAATTACCGTTCACAATTTCACCAATGATGATTTGTGGATCGCGACTTATTATTCTGATGGCCGAACGGCACAACGATCTGGTGATATTGCTCGTCTTTTTGCACAAAATTCGATTGTGATTACGCGCCCGAAATGGACCCTGTGGAAATCGCGAGAGCTTGTCTTTGCATATCAAGCAGGTGAATTAAAGAAGGTGCTTGATGAATATGCATGGCAAAATTCCATGACTCAAAATATTGCGGGGATCCATGGATCAGAATTTACCATACTCAAAGAAAAAGGAATTTTTCATGTTTATAATGAATTGCAGCTTGCTCTTGCAAAACCATTTTGGGAATGCCTGAATGACCTTGGATGCATACTAAGTAATCCATTTTATTCATTGATGCAAGTCAATCATCCGGCAATTCAAGAGAATCCATATTCTGCAACCCAAGCAGTTGTTCGTGTGGGAAATGAATTGCATCAGGAGGAGCATGCCTATTTGCGCAAGCGTGAATTAGTAGTTAAATCAGCTCTTGAAAAGATGCTTGGGCAATCGTTGAATGATAAATATATTCCAAAAATTGCAATTGTTGGCAGCGGGGGCGGTTATCGTGCAATGTTTTGTACGACTGGCTCATTGGTAGGAGCAGATCAGATAGGGCTTCTTGATGCAACTACTTATATTACGGCATTATCAGGATCAACTTGGGCAGTTGGAACTTGGTTTGCAACTGGGTTACCAATTAAGCATTTGAGGCGGTTAATTATTGAAAAAGCGAGCCGCCATTTATATGAGATTAGTATTAATGAAATGGAATTAATTGGTGAAGCTTTACAAGTCAAAATTGCTTTTGATCAACCACTCAGTTGGATAGATCTCTATGGCTTAATGTTGGGTACAGTGCTTCTTGATGATTTTGGAGATGCGCGGCATCGTGTTTATTTATCGCATCAAACGGAGCGCATTGTGGATGGATCTTGGCCGTATCCGATTTATACAGCAGTGCGAGCTGAAGAAGGTGCTGCATCAGAGTGGTATGAATTTACACCACATGAAATTGGTGGTAGTTGGTTAGGGCGTTATGTCCCAACATGGGCATTCGGAAGAAAATTTATAGAAGGATATTCGGTTGACTATGCCTCTGAGCAGAATTTAGGGTTTTTAATGGGCATTTGGGGATCGGCTTTTGGCGCAAATATACAACAAATCTATGAATCAATTGCATCACAGAGTCATTTTTCATTTACCCATGAAATTATGGAGCATATTTTATTAAATGATATTGGTGATGAACGTATCACTTGCGCAGAGATAAATAATTTTGTTGTTGGTATGAGAAAACCGATAACCCAACATGAAATTTTAGAAATGGTTGATGCTGGAGCTGCTCCTGGATTTAATTTACCGTATCCGCCAATTAGTGGAGAGCGTCCGGAGCGTAAGGCAGATATTATTATTTTTTTAGATTCATCTGCAAGTGTTAAAGATGGCGAGGTTCTTAAAGAGGTTGAGCGGTATGCTCGGTTGCATAATCTTGACTTCCCTTACATCAATTATAAAGGAATTGACTCGCGAGCAATTAGTGTCTTTAAAAATGAATATGACCCAGAAGCTCCTGTCGTTATTTATATGCCTCGAATAAATGATCCGTTGTATTGGACGGCTTTACAAAAGACAGAATTCGCACTTTATGCTCCATACGTGAAAGATTTTGATATTGAGTACTGCGTGAATCATGATTGCTGTGGGACTATGAATTTTGAATATGACTACGAACAAGCGATGCGGCTCACGAAATTAACTGAATTTAATATGGTTATGAGTAAGGAAGCAATTGCGAATGCAATTCGGTGGGTGATTGATAAGAAGAGTTGACGGAATTCCTTAAAAAAGGAGAAAGCAGTGAAGAAGCTATTACTTATTTCATTATTGATGTGCTCGGCACATGCCGATGACATTATCATTGTGAATAACACGCTACCTGAATCAATTTGGGTAGCAGTATATAAATTGAAGGGCGATGCAACGCGAACGGCCGGGCCACAGATGATTCCGGGTAATTCAAAAATCGAAATAATGCGTCCAAGCATGAGTTTGGGTGTTGATCGAGAGCTTGCATTTGATTATACGCAAGATACATTACAGCCTAAAATTTCTGGATCTGCATTTAATCAAATTCGCCATACTAATATCGGATACACTCATGGCGCATGGAACGTAAAACCGAATTTTTATATTGCAAAAGAGAATGGAGTTCTTAAGGGATATGGCGCTTTCATGTATAAAGCGGTCAAACCAGTGAGAGAAATATTAGGCAGTTATGAGCTTCCACAATCGGTTGCGAGCGTGTTGCAAAGTACATTACCTGCAATTCAAAATAATCCGTATAAAAATCATATAGCTGCGGTACGCCAAGGGAACGGATTGTGTGATGATGAAAAAAGATATCTAGCGGTACGAATGCCGAAAGTAAGATCAGCATTGGAGAGATTCTTGGGGCGCTCGTTAGATGGTAAATATGTACCAAAAGTTGCCATAGTTGGTAGTGGAGGTGGTTATCGTGCGATGCTTTGCACCACCGGTTCATTAGTTGGCGCACAGAAAATAGGACTTCTTGATGCAACGACCTATATCAGTGCATTATCCGGATCAACCTGGGCGCTTGCCGGTTGGCTTTCACATAATGAAACGATTGAGCAATTTAAGTTTTCATTGATTCCAAAATTAACCTCGCGAGGAGGCAAATCTCCGTTGCCTGGTATCATGAAGGGTCTCGATTCGCGAGAAACGCAATTAATTGCTGAAGCATTATTAGCCAAAATGGCATTCTCACAACCAATTACGTTGGTTGATATTTATGGAGGATTGCTTGCCACTTCATTACTCTCTGATTTTGATACGCGTCGTCAAATGGTTCATTTATCGGATCAAGCCGCTCGAATTGCCAATGGGGACTTTCCGTTTCCTTTATATACTGCCGTAGCAGGAGAAGGTGGCGCAAAATCTGATTGGTACGAATTTTCTCCTTATGAAATTGGTGCTGCATGGATGGGATCCGGTATGTATGTACCCGCGTGGGCATATGGACGCAAATTTGCAGATGGAAGATCGGTTGATTATGCTCCTGAACAAAGTTTGGGTTTTTTGATGGGAACCTGGGGATCAGCATTCGCGGCGGAAATTGCCCAAATGTATATGCAAGCGGAGCAAGGTATACAAAATGACATTGTCAAAATGGGCGCGAATTTCTTGATGTCCAATCTCTTTACCGATCTCAGTAAAAAGCGTATAGAAAAAGCATGGGCAGAAGTATTCAATTGGAGTTTTGGGCTCGCTAATAGCTCTGTTCGCGAGCGTTCATTTTTGAAACTCGTTGATGGTGGTGCTACGCCTGGATTTAATTTGCCATATCCACCAATTAGTGGTGAACGCCCTGAAAGGCAAGCGGATGTGATTATCTTACTCGATGCATCGGCTGGTAATTTGGCTGGTGAATTACGCCAAGTGGAAAACTATGCGCGTAGCAAGGGGCTAAAGTTCCCACCAATTAACTATGATGGTATTGATAAGCGAGCTATTACTGTATTTAAACATGAAACCGATCCATCGGTGCCGGTTGTTGTGTATATGCCACGCATAAAAGATCAAAATTTACTTAATCAATTTAGAACTCAAATGCCGCAATTTGCACAGTTACTCGATCCATTTGATGTGGAGAAATGTGTGAGTAAAGAATTCTGTGCAACATTGAATTTTGAATATGAGCCGCATGAATCGAGTCAATTAACTGCATTGACCGAATTCAATATACTTGCGAACACTCAGGCGATTAAAGATGCAATCAATTGGGTGGTTGATAGGAGATAGTAAAAATATTATATGATTTGAGAGATCCGACATTCTTGAATGCCGGATCTCTCATTTTAATTAATTTGAGCTGAGTAATTCTCCTTTCATTTTATATCAAAATGCGCTACTTTGATTTCCTTGTATCATTACAACTTCAGGATGTTTTGCATGAACAATCAGATACTCCAAGGAGAGAAGTACCTGTGGCGTTTGCCCGATGTCGATAACAGATTGGTTGCAGATATTGCAGCTTCATACAATCTCTCATTTCCGATTGTTCAAACACTTTTTTCGCGTGGTTTTAAAGAGAAAGATGCAATCGATTCTTTTTTATTTACCACTTATGAACGTGATGTTGCTCATCCATCGCGCATGAAAGATGCGCAAAAAGCGGTCGATCGAATTCTTCATGCAATTAATAATCAAGAAAAAATTTTAGTATTTGGTGATTATGACGTTGATGGAATCACCTCTTCATCTCTCATGATGATTTCATTATTGCCTCTGGGCGCGCAGGTGAATTTTTATTTGCCGCATCGCGTGAAAGATGGCTACGGGCTTTCCACTAAAGTGGTTGAGCGCGCGGCAAGCAATGGTTATAAAGTGATTATCACGGTAGATAATGGTATATCTGCATTCGAACCGGCATTGCGCGCAAAAGAACTCGGTATCGATCTTATTATTACTGATCATCATCGTCCGCATGATCATGTGCCAGAAGCATATGCAATCGTGAATCCGAATCAATCCGATTGCCCGTATCCATTTAAGGTGCTCGCTGGAGTGGGAGTCTCCTTTAAGTTGCTCTCATTGCTCTATGAAATGAAAAAAATGCAGCTTCCTGCCAAAGCATATGAGCTTTTGTTGTTGGGAACCGTTGCGGATGTGGTGCCTCTGCTGGGTGAAAATCGGTATTGGGTGCGCCATGGCCTCAACTACGTGAATCAATATGAAAGTTTGGCGCTTCGCGTGCTCAAGCAAAATGGCAAGGTGGTACATGAGCGCATTTCATCGACCGATGTCGGTTTTTCATTGGCTCCGCAAATTAATGCCTTGGGACGCTTGGAAGATCCTCGCCAAGGAGTTGGGTTTTTAATTGGTTCCAATGAAAAAGATGTAGAACATACTGGTAAAATACTGCTTGAACTCAATGAAGCGCGTAAAGAGATTGAGCGATCAATTTATAATCATGTGGTGCATGAAATTCAATCAGGTAACATTGATTTGAGTATCGAAAATGTAATTGTGGCTGCAAGCGATTCATGGCCGCCGGGAGTAATAGGTCTGGTTGCCGGACGCTTAATGAATGCATATGGCAAGCCAACAATTCTTTTGCATCTATCGAAAAATGGCATTGCCAAAGGTTCGTGCCGTTCGATTCCTGAATTTAATATGTTCAATGCTCTCCAGGCGAATAAAGATTTATTGTTGAACTTTGGTGGTCACTCAATGGCTGCTGGCTTGGGACTCAAAATTGAGAATGTACCGCTTCTCAAGGCACGTCTTGAGTCTATGGTGCGCGAGCAATTAACCGAATTTGATCTCAAACAAAAATTGGTTTTGGATGCATCTGCGCGTCTTTCCGATTTCAATCAAAAATTTATGGCAGATCTTAATCATTTGGAGCCATTTGGCAATTCAAACTCGGTTCCGGTCTTTTATTTACCTGATGTGGTATGCGTGCAAAAGCCGCAGCTGCTCAAGGATGCGCATGTAAAATGTAGTGTGTTTGCAGATGGCGTGATCAAGCAACTTATGTTTTTTAATCGTCCCGATTTGTTTGAAAAACTGATGGCCGTTGGAGAAAACTCATTCAGTCTGGCAGCGCAAGTGAAAGAGAATCATTGGAATGGTAGAACGAATATTGAGCTGATGGGAACTGATATTAGCTTTAAAAAATAAGGGAAATCCCTCCCCTCAAGACTTCGGGGCGAACGGGATTTTTTAAAAAAAGTAGTTGAATATTATTTTCCGTTCGTCCCGAAGTCTTGAGGGACATTCCGAATGGATGAGTTTGGGAAATTTTTTATGATTATCACCATTGATGGACCAGTCGCAAGTGGCAAATCAACAATCGGTCGTGCGCTTGCAAAAGTGCTTGGTTATTATTACGTCAATTCCGGTGCTTTGTACCGTGCGCTTGCCTATCTTTTGATCTCTAAAAAGAACTATTCCATCGAAAAATTGGAATCTCCCGATATCATTGATATCCAAGAATGTGTGGATCCTGATCGATTTAAGTATCATTACGATCCGATTTATAAAGAAAGTATTACCTTTGATGGTGTGGATATCACTGCATATTTAGGTACAAGTGAAATTGGCAATGGTGCATCAATATTGAGTACCAATTTGGCAGTACGTGAAGAAATTAATAATTATATGCGTGCATTAAGTAGATCATGTAATTTGGTTGTCGATGGACGTGATGCTGGAACGGTAGTGTTCCCTGGTGCCGATATGAAATTTTTTTTGACCGCAACCTTGGCGATGCGCATGAAGCGATGGCTTAAGGCGCAAGCTGCAATTGGAAATCATTACACGTCTGGCCAAGCGATGGAAATGATTCTTGAACGTGATAAGCGGGATCGAGAGCGAAAAGTAGCTCCATTGATCATTCCTGAGGATGCGATTATAGTCGATAATTCTCAAATGACGCGTGCACAAACGCTTTCATATATATTGATGCTTTTAAAAAGTAAGCTTGGTGATAAGGTTTTTCTGAAAAACAGAAAGGCAGCATAACGCTGCCTTTCTCATTTGAAAGAATTAATATTATTCTGCATCAATCATCGTACGGCGATGGTCATTGTGGTGAGCGCCTTCGTGTTTGTCAGCGCCATGATGTTTGCGATCTTTGCCTTCATGCTTGCCTTTATTGCTCTGGCGACCTTTTTTATCATGCTTGCCTCGCGCATGACGTTTTCCTTTTGTGCCTCTTACTTCATCAATCATGGTTTCTGAATCTTCGGTTTTGCTTGTTTTGCACTTATCTTTGCAGCAGCATCCAGGAAGTGTGGCAATGAGTGCGAGTGAAAGCAATGATATAATTTTTTTCATAGTGGCTCCTAAAAGAGTGGTTAATTTCAAGTCGTTACCATCCTAAATTGGAGCGAATTTGGAGCGCAATAGTTTGTTAAAAAATATAAAAAACCCGTCACTTCAATTTGAGGTGACGGGTTTGAATTTATTGGGCAACAAAAATTAAAATTTTGCTGCTTGAGTTTCGGTTGCAGGTGTTTCTGCTTGTGCAACTTCAACTGCAGGAGCTTCGCAGTTGCAATTATCGTTATTGCATGCAACTTCAGCGATTGCTTCTGTTTGTTCTTTTTTAGATGAACAGCATTTATCGCAACATGCAGGAAGGCAAACGAGCAATCCAAGAGCGAATGATAATGCGAGTTGTTTTGTCATAGGTGTGACTCCGTTAATTTATCCATTTCTCAATTTTTCGAGATGAACGGATAATGGTTTATGTTATTTCTTAAGATCGGTCCAGTCCTTCAATTAATTCGGGACGAACGGACCACAATTATTTCTTCGTTGAATTTTTCTTTTTCTTAACAATTTCATTTTTCGGTTGATTAGATTCTTTTTTTATTCGTTCGGCTCGAGTTGATTGAAGGCTTCCTTTACCAAATGGGTTTTTGCTCAACGCAGTCTTGAGCACTTCATCCATGGTGCTGACAAACACAATTTGCAAGTCGCCTAAATTAACTTCTTTCAAGATCTCTTGAACATCATCATAGTTTTCTTGAGGAACGATTACCGTTTTGATGCCGTGTTGTTTGGCCGCCAATAATTTTTCCTTGAGACCACCAATCGAGAGTACGCGGCCTTGAAGCGTAATTTCACCAGTCATAGCTAGTTCTGGCTTGGTTGGGTTTCCGGTTAATACTGAAACAAGTGCAGTACAAATAGTGATACCGGCCGATGGTCCATCTTTAGGTGTTGCGCCTTCGGGAATATGCAAGTGAATATCTTTGCTGCTATAGAATGCGCCTTTTATGCCCAGTTCTTTGGTGCGAGAACGAATGTAGCTGAGTGCGGCTTGTGCCGATTCTTGCATCACTTCACCAAGTTGTCCAGTTAAGGTCATACCACCTTTACCAGCAAGTGCTGTTGTTTCGATTTCCATTACATCGCCACCAACTTCGGTCCATGCAAGCCCAGTTGCTAAACCAACGCGATCAATGCGTTTATTGAGGCTCGTCTTTTTAAACATAGCATTGCCAAGCCATTCCTTGACCAGTTCTCGAGTGACGATAACGGTCGCAGTTTTTTTACTTTTGAGAAGTACTTGAATTGTTTTACGCATCAATTTGGCGATAATACGTTCAAGTTGGCGTACGCCAGCTTCTTTTGTGTATTCATTAATAATATGATGCAATACGTCATCGGGAAGCTGGAACTGTTTTGAGTTCAATTCATACTCGGCCAAGTTCTTTGGAATTAAGAATTCGCGAGTAATTGCAAACTTTTCTTCATCCGTGTATCCAGAAAGATGGATGATTTCCAAGCGATCATACAGTGGGTATGGAATATGCTCAAGTACGTTTGCTGTAGCAATGAACATAACTTTTGAAAGATCGTATTCGATATCCAAATAGTGATCATGGAACGTTTTGTTTTGCTCTGGGTCCAATACTTCAAGCAATGCTGCCGCAGGATCACCATGCATATCGCGAGACATCTTATCGATTTCATCGAGTAAGATGACCGGGTTCATGGTAGATGCTTTTTTCATCGCTTGAATAATCTTGCCCGGTAGTGCACCGATATAGGTGCGGCGATGGCCACGAATTTCTGCTTCATCGCGCAAACCGCCTAGTGAAATGCGCACGAATTCACGCCCTAAACTTTCTGCAATCGATTTGCCAAGTGAGGTTTTACCTACGCCTGGAGGTCCGACCAAGCAGATTATTGGTGAACGTTCGAGTGTTTTTGAGAATTTTTTTGCCGCCAAGAATTCCATAATGCGATCTTTAGGTTTTTTCAAACCGGCATGACTCGAATTGAGGATTTTTTCAGCTTGGCTCAAACTAATTGTATCTTTTGTTGTAGTGTGCCATGGCAGCGAAGTTATCCAATCTACATAATGACGACTCACGACCGCTTCGGATGATAACGGAGGCATTTGTTCTAAACGTCGTAACTCTTTTTCAACTTTTTCTGCTGCTTCTTTGGGTAAGTGGAGCGTGCCAACTTTGGCACGTAATAATTCAATCTCTTCTGATTGATCATCACGACCTAGTTCTTTTTGAATAGCTTTTAAGCGTTCAGATAAGTAGTATTCTTTTTGATTTTTTTCAACTTGAGTTTCAACCTGCGTTTGTATGCGCTGTTCTGTTTGAAGAATTTCAATTTCTTTGCGCAACATGCGATGAAGTTTATTCATACGATCAAGCAAGTCGGGTGTTTCGAGCAAATCTTGTCGGTCCTCAAAAGTGAGGTTGCTGATATGGACACCTATGGTATCTGCTGTTGCATCTATATCTTCGATAGTTTTAGCCATAGCAATGATATCGCTTGGAGCTTTTTCATTAAATTTTACGTATTCAAAATAAAGCGATTGGAGTTGGCGCCATGACGCCTCAAGTTCGATTGATCTATCTAAATGAGTAGTTGGGATCTCGGCTGCTACAACACCGATGAAATCGGACGAATCATCATATTGGCTGATGCGTGCGCGCGCGATACCTTCAGCTAAAATTTTATATGATCCATTGGGCATGCGCATTACTTGTAAAATATTGGCACGGGTACCAACGGTATAGAGATCCTCAAGGCCAGGGCTTTCTGTTTTGGAATCTTTTTGAGCAGTAATAAAAAGAGGGCGATTGTGCTTCAGGGCGTAGTCGACCGCTTTAATTGAAAGAGGGCGCCCAACCATAATGGGTTGAATGCTTTTTGGAAGGACCACCACGTTTTTCAGGGGTAATAGAGGCAAAAAATCATCACTTTCTCTGATTGAGACGAGTGATTGCTCGTTCAATACGTCTTCTTTTTGTATCATGGTAGCTTCCTAATCGTTGAGAATCCCTAATTTACTTACTTTCAGGGTAATGCAATTGATCCTTTTGTCAATTAATTAAGTATTCTATTTGCAAATACCAGGCGAGCGTTGGGTTGGAATTTTGCTCAATTTTTCCCCTAAAATCGCCCGAGGTAAGGAATTATAGCAATCTTAAGGCTTTAATGCTAGAATATGTGCTCTTGAAATTGAGAAAGAGTTCTTTTGAGTAAGGAGAATTTAGTTTTTTTACAAATCTATTAGCATTTGCTAGTATAGGGGTGAAAAGCCTTTATCTAGCTAGTTTTTCAATCAATTTTTATATCGCAAATAATGTTAACCCTTTTTGGAGACCTATATGATTTCAGTTTTTCAGAGACTCATGAAACCAATATTTGGTGAGTTTGAAAAAGAAGAGTTTAAAAAGTTCCTGCGCATGGGTGTAATCTTTGCATTCATGATCGCGTCTTATTGGGCGCTTCGTCCACTTAAAAATGGTATTTTTTGTACGTTTGTCGGGCCTGAACAGCTCCCTTGGGCAAAAACAGCATCTCTTCTGATTTTCTTCCCGTTGATCATGTTATATACCAAATTGCTGGATATGTTCAAACGTGAAAAAGTGTTCTATTTGCTTTCCTATATTTATGGTGGCTTAGCAATTCTTTTCGCAATCTATCTTTTCTTTGCGACTGGCAAAGCTGCGACAGCAGATGCCGCTTCAGTGAGCGCGATGTCTTACTGGATTACTTTAATTATTAACTATGCATTCTATATTTGGGTAGAAAGCTATGGTTCATTGTTGATTGCACTTTTCTGGGCAATTTCAACCGATATCACCAGCCCAGATTCAGCAAAGAAAGGTTTCTCTTTCGTTGTTGCGCTTGGTCAGTTCGGTGGTATTGTTGGACCTGTCTTGATCGCTGGTTTGCCAAACATGCTTGGTTATGAAACAAACGCACTTTCAATCTTGATCGTTGCGGTAACAATTTTCATTTCTATGCTTCTTTTGAAAGATTTCTTCAAGAAAACGCCTACGCATCTTTTGACTTCATATCATGGTGCAAACGAAGCAGCAGAAGAAAAAGAGCAAGAACCTGGATTCCTAGAAGGCTTCTGGTTGTTGATCAGCCATAAATATCTTCTTGGTATTTTCGCGGTTATTGCGTTCCCAGAAATTATTATGACCATTGTTGATATGCACTTTAACACACTTGCATCTCAACATTATACTGGTACCGAACTTACTCGTTACCTTGGCTATTACGGTTCTTCAGTGAACTTCTTTGCGTTGCTCTTCTTGCTCTTGGGTGCAGGTAAAATTACCAACATCTTCGGGCTTGGCATGTCGCTCTTGTTAATGCCATTCCTTTATGGCCTTGCAATGCTTGGATTCATTTCTCTTAATAGTTTGAACTTCTTGTTCGTGCTCATGGCATGCTCTAAAGCGGTGAACTATGCATTGAACGGTCCGGCAATTAAACAGCTTTACATTCCGACAACTCATGACGTTCGCTTCAAGTCTCAAGCGTGGATCGAAACATTCGGTTCTCGTGGTTCAAAAGAAGCAGGTTCTATTTTCAACATGCTTCTCGGGCCACTGCGCAAACAACTTGGTGCAGTAGCGGGTACCGCGCGTCACGCAGTTTATGCAAGTTACCTTTCATTTGCATTGATTATCGCATGGTTCTTTATCGCAATCTTCTTGGGCAAAAAACATCGCCAAGCAATTGCAGAAAAGAAAGTCGTTTGCTAATTCATTGTGCATGAATTGATTTGAAATAACACAAGAGAGTCTTCTGAGCTTCGTTTAGGAGACTCTCTCTGTTTAAAAAGACAATTGGTTTTTTAACTCAGTATCTACCAGTTGTGTATGATTGAACAAAATAAAAACAACAACAAAAAAGACTGAGCGGTCAAAATCGTATGTTTATTTATAAGAAGGGTTTTTCATGGGGGCATGGGATTTTTCCTCGGCTGATCAGCAAAAATATGAACGCTTAAAGTTGATATATTTAACGCTTTCATTTTTCTGCATTATTGGTGCATACACGGTTACCAAAGAACTTAAAGATTCGATTCTCACGGCAACTTTAGGGGATCCTTCATACATTCCGTGGGTAAAGTGGGCAGTTATGCTCGCCTTGGCGCCAGCGATTCTGATTTATTCAAAACTTGTCGATAATCTGCGCCGTTATCAATTATTGTGTCTTTATACACTTGTTTTTGCGGTTCTTAATTTAGTCTTCGCTTATTATATTGGGCATCCAAGTCATGGTATTGGCAACACCGACACTCATGGCTATCGATGGCTCGGTTGGCTCTTTTATCTCTTTGTGGAAAGTTATTCTCCGTTTATTGTGAGTGTCTTTTGGGCATTTGCAAACTCGGTGAATAGTCCTGAATCGGCAAAAAATAGTTATGGCTATATGACGGCCGGATCCAAGGTTGGTGGGTTGTTGAGTGCGGGTGCCGCATGGCTCTGGTTTAGTTATAGTGGAGCCTCAGATATCTTGAACCATCAGCTCGCGCTTATACTTTCTTCTCTCTTTTTATTTATGGTGCCAGTCGTCATTTTCTTTATGATCAAACAGGTGCCGGGAAAATATTTGCACGGATATGAAGCGGTATATCAGGCAGAAAAGAAGAAGCAGAAAGAAGGTAAGGGCAAAACGGGTATGTTTGCGGGACTTTCAATGTTTTTCCGCTACCCCTATGTCCTTGGCATTTTTAGCATGGTTTATTTCTATGAGGTCGTAGCAACAGTACTTGGATACATTCGGGTGAGCCTTGCCCATTCAAGTTCTGACGGGTTATCGGAGATGTCGAGCTATCTTTTTGCAACTGCATTTTTGATGCAATTGATGGGCTTTGTTATTTCTTTGGTCGGTACCAGCACACTTCTTCGCTTACTTGGTGAGCGTTTTTGCTTGCTCTTGATTCCGTTATTGAGCGGGATCCTGCTGACCATTTATATATTCTTCCCGACTCCAATGGTGTTTGGTTTCGCCTGGATTTCGTTGAAAGCGCTTAATTATGCTTTCAGCTGGCCGGTACGAGAGAGCCTTTACATTCCAACGGTTAAAGAGATTAAGTTCAAATCAAAATCCTGGATCGATGCGTTTGGGAGCAAGTTTGCCAAATCTTCAGGGTCGACGTTTAATGTGTTTGCAAGCAAGTTGAGTGTCGCTATGTATATGCCGGTTCATTCGATGTTTTTTGCAGGGTTAGTTGGACTTTGGTTTGTATCGGCGAACCTGCTTGGCCGTCGATATGAATATGCGGTGATCAATAATGAGGTTATAGGTCAAGATTCAGAAGATCTCGAGGCTTAAAGATTGATTTACTCGAGATTTTTGTTAAAATTTAAATAGTTTTATATATGGATTTAAGAAAGGTATTGAATGATCGATTTTAGAGAATTAGTCAAAGCTGGTGTGCATTTTGGGCATCAAAAGTCACGTAGATTCCCGAAAATGGCTCCGTATATTTGGGGTGAGAAGAATCGCGTAAGCATTATTAATGTAGCTCAAACAGCAAAACACCTTCAAAAAGCTGCAGACTTTCTCAAGGATGTTGCGGCAAAGAATCAAACAATTATGTGGATTGGTACAAAAAAACCGGCACAACTAGTTGTTCAGGATATTGCAACAAAATTAGAATCACCATATGTAAACCATCGTTGGGTTGGTGGCACATTGAGTAATGCCAGCCAGGTGAAGAAGTCCGTAACCAAGATGCTTCATTTCGAAGATATTCTTGCTCGTTCTGAAAAGTACCCGAACTATACCAAAAAAGAATTGAACGTTATTCAAAAGAACGTTAATCGTTTGGATAAGAGTGTTGGCGGTATTCGTAAATTGACTTGGCCGCTTGGTGCGATTGTAATGGTTGACGTTGAAAAAGAATCTTCAGCTCTCAAAGAAGCTGTGGCAACTGGGATTCCGGTTGTAGCGATTGTGGATACCAACTGTGATCCATCAATGGTCGATTTTGTTATCCCGGCAAATGATGATTCCGAACGCTCAATCCGTTTCATTCTTGAAAATCTTGCTGCAGCAGTAGCTCAAGGTAAAGAAGCTGGTGCAAAGTTCAAAAAAGAACAAGAAGAGCAAAAGAAGGCGTCTAAGGCGCTTGTCGCTAAAAAAACCGAAGCTGCTGAAGTGGTTGAGCTTCCTGGTCAAGATGGTCCATCTGCGCTTGCAGTTGAAGAAGATGTTGATGATGTTGAAAAAGCATCAAAGACCTCGGCAAAAAAAGCTAAGCCTTCTGTTGGCCGTCGACCTGAGAAAAAATAAAGACTTCTCTTAACATTGATAGTGGAGAGAGGTGTCTGAGCGGTTGAAGGAGCATGATTGGAAATCATGTATGTTCCGAAAGGGGCATCGAGGGTTCGAATCCCTTCCTCTCTAAAGTTTGAAATCAAGTGAAATTAATTAATGTAGCGAATTATTGTTCGCTGCATTATGTTCAATTATCAAGTTGTTTGGTCGTTACAGAAATAACGCTCGTTTGTAAAAATCTTGATAATTGATATGTCCGGCGTAGCTAGCCGAGTCAGAAGACCCGAATTAGCAAAGGCGGATATTTATATTTGGGAAGTAGCTAAAGAATAGATGCCAAATTTGTCAGGTCCGAAAGGAAGCAGCAAGGGTACTCAAATTCTTGTAACTACTTCCCTATTTTTTTTAAGTAATACTTCCTCAAAAGTACAGCATTAGAAAGTTGCTTCCACATGAATGACGTGAAGCTTAACCTAGCAAGGAAGTGGAGGTCAAAACAGTTTAGCGAAATAATTGGGCAGGAATTGCCGGTCCGCATGTTGAAAAACAGCTTGTATCGGGATCACTATTTTCCTGTCTATTTGTTTTCTGGTCAGCGTGGATGTGGTAAAACTACAACCGCGCGCGTTTTTGCGGCCGCTGTAAACTGTGAGCAACTTTCAGATTTCCAAAAAAATCCACGCGCACATATCTTACCGTGCTTGCTATGCAAGTCATGCGTTGCCATGTCTACAGGAAAACATCCTGATTTTATCGAAATTGATGCTGCATCTCATACCGGTGTTGATAATGTTCGTGCAATTATCGAATCATCTTCACTGCTTCCGCTTATGGGTGCCAAGAAAATTTATCTCATTGATGAAGCGCATATGCTCAGTAAAGCTGCATTTAATGCGTTACTAAAAATTATGGAAGAGCCGCCAGCATCTGTTCTCTTTATTTTGGCGACAACCGATGCTCAAAAAATTATTGAAACGGTTAAATCTCGTTGTTTCCAACTTTTTTTTGATCCAGTTCAATCCGATTATTTGCTGAATCATTTGATGAACGTGTGCCAAAAAGAAAATATTCGTTTTGATAAAGCAGGATTGGAACTCATTATCAAGCAAACAGAAGGATCGGTTCGCGATGCGCTGAACATGATTGAGCAGGTTCGCTTTGCAAGCAGTACGGTCACGCGTGAAAGTGTTTTGACCGTTCTTGGGCACTTAAATGATGAGCTGATCATTGAACTTGCACAACTTGTTATTACCTGCAAACCAAAACAATTGTTGCTCTTCTTGCAACAAAATCGCATTACCGATTATCGTGCCGAATATATTTGGCAGCGCTTTATGGCATTGATTCATGCTTTGCTGTGGACCAAATATGGAGTTGAGCCCGATGAATATAAACCTTACTTTGGTGAGCTGCAGCAACTTGCCCGTGTGACAACCATTGCTCGTTTGCACACTATACTTTCTGTATTTGCAGCCAATGAACAGCTTTTTTCTCGTACGACAGCTCAACATTCGTTTCTTGAGATGATTTTGCTACAACTATGCTATGATCCTGCAAAATCAAATAATGAAGGGGGATCTTCTCCTCTTGCGCAGCAACATGCTGCACCTTCGACTGCTCTTGAATCAGATGAATTTATAGATGATGAAGAACTTGATGATGAAGTCGATGATGAGCAAGATGATGATGAAGAGCTTGATGATGAAGTTATGCAAGATGATGGTTATGTGCTTGCATGGAAAAACTTTATTCATGATCTTGCAAAACTCGATGATCCGATTGTCGGCTCTCTTTTGCAGCAAGGAGCCTTTAGCTCATATGATTCAGCAACCAAAATTTTAACTATTTCTTTTGCAAAAGATCTAAGCTTTTTCTATGACACTCTTATGGGAGGTCAAGCATCTTGGCAGCCATTGCTTAATGAATTATTTAAAAATGATATCAAATTTGTACCGGTTTTTGATGGTGAAAAAAAAATAGTTGAAGCATCAAAAACCGTTCAAACAAGAACAATCAAACCTGCGGTTACAAACGCAGTGATTTCTCAAACATCACAAAAACAGACTGCAAAGCCGCAAGAAGATGCTAAGCAAAATCAGTTTGCTCGCAAGCCATATCAGGCGAATGGGAATTTCAAATCAAATTTCCAAAAAGAAGTTATTAAACCCCGAGGTGCAGTGGTAAATGTTTCTGATAAGCAAGCATGGGCCAAAGCAAATCTTTTACTTTCTCATTTTCCAGGCACAGTCTACGAATTACCTCAGATAATAAAACACGAAAATGTTCAATTGGAGAACATGCAATGAGTAAACAAAAATTACCATCGGTCGTTATTGTCGGTCGAACGAACGTCGGCAAATCTACCTTATTTAATCGCCTTTCGACCGAAGTTAAAACAATTATTATGGATGTCGCAGGTGTAACGCGTGACTTTATTAAAGATACCGTCTGCTGGCAAGGCAAATGTTTTGATCTGATTGATACAGGCGGAATTAGTTTGCGCAGGACCCAAGATTTATTACTTGAAGAAACGCGTAAAAAAGCAATGCAGGCAATTGAAAATGCTGCCGTACTCATGATGGTTTGCGATGGTAAAGCTGGGCTGTTGCCCGAAGATCGAGAAATTGCAAAAATTTTGCGTAAAACTGGTCGGCCGACATTATTGGTTGTAAATAAAATTGATACTGCAGTCGCTCGTGAACAACTCTATGAATTCAATCAATTGGGTTTTCATGAAGTTATTCCGGTTTCAGCTCAGCATGGTACCGGGATTGCTGATTTGCTTGAAGAAATTGTGAAAGCATTGCCTGCAACAACCGGTGAAATGGTCGAAGAACCAAAGGCAAAAGTTGTAATTTTAGGAAAACCGAATGTTGGCAAATCTTCTCTTCTAAACTTATTGCTTAAAGAAGAGCGGGCAATTGTTGCTAATATTCCGGGCACCACGCGCGAAGCAATTAGTGAGCGTATTCGGTTCCATCATGAAGATATTTTGATGACCGATACTCCAGGATTGCGCCGCAAGAGAAAAGTAACCGAAGAACTTGAAGGCATGATGGTTAAGAGTTCATTCCGTGCACTCGAAGATGCCGATATTGTGCTTTTGGTAGTTGATGCCTCAGAAGGGGTAATGAGTGATCAGGAACTCAAATTAGCATTCTATGCGTTTCAAGAAAAATATGAGGCACTTATTGTGCTGTTTAATAAATTTGATTTAATGGATGAGCAAAAGAAAGCAGATCTTGAATTTATGCTTTCGGAATACAATTATTTCTTCAAAAAAATCGAACGTCTTGATATTTCATGCAAAACGGAAAAGAACGTTGGCAGAATTTTGACCTTGATTGAAAAAGTATGGCAGCGTCATACCCAGCAATTTAGCAAAGCAGAATTGACTCAATTGTTTTTTGATGGATTGCATCGCAAGCCACTTTATAAAGGTGGTGAGATGCTTCGATTCTATCGCGCCGAACAAATCAAAACTGCGCCAATCACCATAGCATTGACGGTTGAATATCCACAATTCTTCGAGACAAGCCAACTTGGCTACTTTGAACGCATGATGCGGGAGAACTATGACTTGCAAGGCGTTCCAGTTAAGTTTGTGACCCGAAAAGCACATGCTGATTAGACTCCATCTGTGTGATATTGCGTATTTGGTGATTGGTATGCTACCTTAATTTAAGAACTTATCTTAAAAAGGAAGCAAACTATGAATAAAAGAATCGCTTTTCGCAATATGGATCATTCCGATGTTATGGAACAATATGCTAATCAGCAACTTGATAAAATTGAGAAATTTTTACAAGAAGAACGTTCGCCGATTTTAATTAATTTGACGTTGACTGCATCCCATGTCAATGAACATCCGACCGTTGAACTTATGGTCAAGACCGCAAACTATGATCGTGTTGTTAAATATGAACACGAAGGAATGGAGCTCTACGATGTTCTTGATCGTGTTATTGATACCATGTATAAGAAATTACTTGAAGATAAAAAAAGGCTTCATGATAATTTGAAGATGGTTGGTCGGCATGAAGAGTTCAAAAAACAGAGATAATTCTTATCCGTTCGCCCTGAAGTCTTGAGGGGCAATAATTATGAAATAAATACCCCGTTTCTCTCAATTTTTTGAGACGAACGGGGTATTTTAGTTCATTAAAAACTTAAGCAATCGTTCTTGTATCTCGTAAGTTTAGGACGAACGAATTATCCTTTTCAAATTTTAACTCGAATTTCACATAAGAATCTTTACTTGTGAATGGATGAAATCCGTTCGTCCCGAAGAATTGAGGGATCAAGATTCATATTTTTTACTCTGCCTTCTGCTGCGTATGCTGAAGTACGCGAGCAAATTCTTCAGGTGTAAAATCGTAAATTTCTCCGGCCCAATGCGCAACAACTGATTCATTTTCTGGATTTATTAGAAAAAACACAGGTGCTCCCATGATCCCAAATGTATTTTTTAAATGTTTATTTTCTTCAGTCTCTCGTGAGATATCAATTTTGACTGGCATGGCCATTGTACAGATTGCATCACGAACAATATCAGTGCTAAATAGTTTCGATTCGATTGCTTTGCAAATTGAACAGTATGGCGCTGTTATATCAAGGAAAACGAGTTTTTTATTATGCTTAGCTGAGATGAGCGTTTTGTTGTAATCTTCACACCACCATGAAGCTTGCGCGAGCCGAGCAACGATTGTTGCTTTAAAAGCTTGCGCGGCAATAAATACTGATGCTGCTATCAATCCGACACTTAGAATATTTTTCATGTAGCGACCAGATGATGAATGGGTTTCGCGTAAAGTTCCTAAATACAAGATTCCAGCACTTAATGAAAAAATACTTATTCCCCAGAGTAGCATGTGCCATGGCATGATATTATTTAGAAAATAAAAGCACATTAGAAGCATAATGAGTCCAAACGCTCGCTTGATTTCAATCATCCACATTCCTGAACGCGGTAGCACATTAATTGAGCTAGAGAATGTACCAATCAGCAATAAGGGGATGCTCAATCCGATACCAAATGAAAACAAAAGTAAAAAACCCATAAATTTGCTTCCGAGCGTTGTGACTAGGGTTAGTAAAAGCACTAATCCCGGTGATAAGCAGGGAGATGCAACGGTACCACTTACTGCACCAAAAATAAATGCTGCAATGAGTGAGCTTCCCTGTATTCCATTTTGTTTTGGCTGCATAAAGCGTGGAATATACATTTCATAAAGACCAAGCATCGACCCTGCCAAATATGCAAGCAAGAGGACGATAATGATAATGAAAATCGGGTTCGCCATAATGCTACCAAAAATTTGTCCGGTAAATGCAGCAAGTAATCCAAGGATCGCAAATGTGGTTGCAATACCCATGGTATAGGCAAGGGCGCGGCTGAAATTGCGAATCCATGATCCACTTGCTTGCGATTGTAAAATACCCACTGTGATCGGAATCATTGGATAAATACATGGCGTTAGGCTCATCAAGATGCCTAGCAAAATCACCAAAATAAGTCGCAATAGCAAAGAATCGGTATCAGTAATGAGATCTGAAATAGTTTCACTCCAACTCTTTTTTTCTTTTTGACAGGGTGCGCAGACCGGATGTGTTTGTTCCGGTGCTAGGTCATCAGCTGCAGCAGCGGTTGCAACTGTGGGCGCCTGATTGACGGTATAAACTTCGTTGGTAATTTGCTTATTGCTGTGTTTGAAATAGCTCAAATTGAGATGAGCCGGTTGTGAGAGAGGTGCTTCATGGTGAGCGATACAGGTAATCTGAAATGATTGATTGATATGTTTTTTATTTTCTTTGAATCGCGTGTCATATTGATCGGTTGCTTTGTGAGAAATCGAAATTGGAGATAGAGAGAGCTCTGGGTTATCACAGGTCAGATGCAAATATTCTTGGTATACAAAATCATCTGGTGCAAGATCGAATGATGCGGAGAGTTCAGTTGTATGTTCGTCGATTTCTTTTTGTGACCAGGTTACGGTGCAAAAGGTAGGATATGCAGAAATTAGTAAAAAAAGACTTAAAATAATTTTCATCATATTGGTTCCAGTTTTGATAAACATTTTTTGTCAGTATACAGAAGATTATGATGTTTGTGTTTGTGAAATTTTAATATTACCTTTTGCGGTCAATACTTTTATTTCTGCTTCGCCCGATCCGATCGTGCCTTCCACCTCTTGCTTGAACTGTTTCCACGCTTTTTTATCAAGCTTGGTAGTACGCGGTTTGATATCGATGAACGCATCGGAAATCAATGTACCTTTTTCTGCTTGCCCAAATATTGCAGCATTGACCGTTTTGGGCAATATCAGCTTCACGTTGCCTGATCCTGTTTTCAATTGAACCCGCGCAGTCTCGGGTACCGCTGCACATCGCACGGCAATTTCTCCTTTTTGTGTTTGGGCAATAACACTTTTTTTGGAGCCTTCGATAGATATATCACCGGTTTGTGTAATAGCGGTGATATTGCCATTTGCATCAGTGATGGTGATCGATCCGTTTTCGTTTTCTGCTTTGATAGTCATGGCAGCTTTGCATATAGTTATATCGCCCGATTGGGTGCATATACTGACCGGTCCTCGTGCAGAGCCAACCGTTACATTTCCGTGTTGAGTGGCCAGCTGCAATGTCATTCCTTGTGGAACGACCAAGGTATAATCGACTTCACCTCGAATATCATCTTCACACTGAGTTTTGAGGGTCAAATGATCAAGGTTATTTTCTTTTTTGATTGATCCTTTGATATGGATCTTTGATAAGTTTTTTTCATCTTGAGTTTTCTTTATTGCGCTCACAAATACTTTTTTTTGATTAGTTTCAGTGCTGATAGTGATTGAGCCATTGAGATTTTCAATATTCAAAATCCCTGGGTTTGCAAGTTCATATTCAGTATTGCTTGCCTGCTGATATACATTTGCACCAAAGAATGCGTATAC
Source organism: uncultured Pseudomonadota bacterium (assembly GCA_964553945.1). Classification (GTDB taxonomy): domain Bacteria; phylum Babelota; class Babeliae; order Babelales; family Vermiphilaceae; genus CAZKLV01. The sequence goes on along the minus strand of CAZKLV010000002.1, from coordinate 431,223 downwards.
TTTTTGCAGTGGAGATGCATTGATGCAAGATGAAGATAAAATGGTGTAAAAGAGTAATGAAAATAGGTACAATGTATTCATAAATAATATCCTAAAAATCGAATGTTAAACTATGTGTGCCATGAAGTTTACTCCAATTAGCGTTGCTATACAAAAAAGATTACTTGTTCAAATAGAGCCCTTTGGCCCGATAATGGCCATTGTAGAGGCAATTGCTGCAGCAGGTGGAAAGGCGCTATTGGTTGGCGGAGCGGTGCGTGATTTGCTCCTAGGGCGATCGATTAAAGACGTCGATATCGAAGTACATGGATTGGAGCCGCAACAAGTAGAAACGATTTTACGCAAATTTGGATATGTTGATTTAGTGGGCAAATCGTTTGGTGTTTATCGGGTTCATGGTATAGAGGCAGATTTTTCACTACCTCGTAAAGATACCTCGGGGAGAAAACCAGAAGTAAAAATCGATCCTCACATGGAACTGCGTGAAGCATTTGCTCGGCGGGATTTAACAATGAATGCAATGGGAATCGATTTGGTATCGTTTGAATTGATTGATCCATTTCATGGTCAAACCGATATGGCCGCACACGTGCTACGTGCTCCCGATGTTCGTTTCTTTACTGAAGATCCATTACGTTTTTATCGTGTGATGCAATTTATTGGACGATTTGAGATGGAGCCAGATCAAGAACTTAATGAAGTATGCAAAACGATGGATATTTCACAAATTTCAATTGAACGCATCGAAGCGGAATTTGAAAAATTATTTATGAAATCTAAGCGCCCATCACTTGGTATCAGATGGCTTGCAAAAATTGGTCGGTTACAAGAAATATTGCCAGAAATTCATGCACTTATTGCTGTTCAACAGCACCCGGAATGGCATCCGGAAGGGAACGTGTTTGAGCATACCATGCAAACAATCGATGCGGCAGCGGTGCTTGAATACAAAAATAATGATGACAAATTAATTATTATGAACGCAGCATTGTGTCATGATGTAGGGAAGGTAAGCGCGACGCGTGGTGAAGGATATACAATTACTTCATATGGTCATGAGATTGATGGAGTTCCGCTTTCTCATTCTTTAATGGAGCGCATTACTTGTAAAAAAGATTTAATCAAACAAGTTGGGGTGCTTGTGCGGCATCATATGGCGCCGGGACTATTTGTTAAAGATGGTGCAAAACTTTCGGCGTATAAACGATTAGCCCGAAAACTGGCACCGCGTTTGAATCTGGCCTTGCTCGCCGATTTGGCTGTTGCCGATATACGCGGGCGCAATTCTGAGGGGCATGAGCCACTTACTATCTATCTAGAAAATATTGTTGAATTTCGTGCGCGTGCACATGAAGCGCATGTTGAATTTGAAATGGAACCACCAGTGCTTATGGGGCGCGATTTGCTTACCATAATCAAACCCGGTCCTCAAATGGGGGAGCTTCTTGAGCGTGCATATGAGATTCAGATTGATGAAGGTATAAAGGACAAGGAAGAATTAAAGCGACGTGTTTTGGGCGATCAATAGACAACAATCGGCCATCTGATACGCTTATACAAAATTTTTAATAAGGAGTAATTCAATGACGTTATTTTCCGGTAATTCACTGTGGTATTTAATAGCCCAATCTGATGCGATGAGTAAAGCAGTTTTGCTTATTTTGCTCGGCTTATCCATAGCATGTTGGGCGGTTTTTTTGTGCAAATTTTTCTTAATCTCGGCAAAAAAGCGTCAGCTCGCTGCGGTTTTGAAAGAGTTGCATCATGTGCAATCGGTTGATCAGCTTGTTGGTCTTGCGCAGGCAAACAAAGGTAACATCGCTGGTTACTTTTTATCCAAAAATTTAACCTATCTTAAATCGTTACTTTCAAAATCTGGAACGCTTGCATTGCAACCTGATTCGCCTGTTTGGGAAAAGTTTCAAGTTCATTTGGATCAAACGATCGATGTATTGGTTGTGCAAGAAGAATCGTATGTTTCATTGCTCTCAACCAGCGCTGGAGTTTCTCCGCTTCTTGGACTTTTTGGAACAGTGTGGGGTCTTGTGCATTCATTCATTCGTATTAGTGAAAAGCAATCTGCCGATATTGCAACAGTGGCTCCAGGATTATCCGAAGCACTGATCACGACACTTGCAGGTTTAATGGTTGCTATTCCAGCGATGGTTATGTATAACATCGTGGTTAACCAAGTAAAAAAAGTTGAATATCAATTGGTTGATCTTGCAGATGCAACTTTAACTCGTGTGCAAGAATTGATGACAAATAAGGAGATTCCTCATGATTCGTTCAAGACGCAAACGCAGACAAGTGGCTTCGCTCAATGATATTTCGATGACGCCGCTTATCGATACGGCGTTGACCTTGCTTGTTATTTTTATGATGGCAACACCGGTTATTCAAAATGCTGTTCGCATTACGTTACCGAATGGTGATGCAAAAGAGGATGGCGGTGCACAACAAGAATTGATTGTTTTTTTAGATAGAAACAATCAGCTCTATCTCAATAAAGATAAAATTCAAAAAGGGAACTTGATTGCAGCAATCAAAAAGCAGGTCGGATCCAAAAACGAGAAAACCGTGTTTGTCAAAGCAGATCGCGGCGTAAATTATGGCACCGTCATTGAACTTGTTGATGAGATCAAAACAATAGGTGGGGTAAAATATGTTGCATTGGCAACACAAAAGCGCACGCAATCGGCTTAATTTATGGGTGAAACTTGCGCTTCTTTCAGCCGTGGCTCACGGTTTGGCACTTTTCGCGCTTTTATTTGTTTATCGCGGGTTGAACGGCGATTTGGCATTTATATTGAGTGCAAATCAGCTGAATAATTTGGTTGATGTAGTGTTTGTGAAAGAATTACCCACAAGTTATCGGGGAAAAGCAATAAATGGAGCTAAATCTGGAAAGCAATCTAATAACGTTCGCCCTGCCAGTCCTGAGGTTGCTCGAAGAGAGCATCCGAAGAAATCGAACGGTAAAAAATCTTCTAGCCCGAAAACCGAAATAAAAGAAGAAAAAGAGGAAAAGAAAAAGAACTCAAAATTGTCTCGAGCTGAACTGAGAAAAAAGAGAGAGATGGAAAGAAAGAAAAAATTAGAAGAGAAAAAGAAGCAAAAGAAGAAAGAAGAGCAGAAGAAAAAAGAAGAGAAAAAGGAAAACAAATCCGTCCCTCAATCGACGCGGGACGAACAGTTGGAAGACAAAAAAAATATTGAAGAGAAGAAACATGAAGAAGAGCGAAAAAACGAAGCTAAAAAAGCGGTAAAAGAAGAATCGAATCAAAATAATTTAAATGAAATTCCTGCCCCCGTTTGTCCCGAGTTGATTGAGGGACAAAGCGGGAATTCAGTTCCCGAATTTGATGAAAACACAAACTTCCAAGTCTACGGCTCTTACCGAGAACTCGAAGCAATGCAGCAGTTCCAAGAGCTGCAACAGGAAATTTCTCGTTGCTGGCGACCACCGGTAGGCATATCGCCTGAAATATATTGCCAGATTGCGGTGACTTATGATTGGGATGGCAAATTAACCAACATGGTAATGATCAAACCTTCGGGCATCTTGATGTTCGATGTTTCATCTCGCAATGCAGTGACAGCGATGGAAGCGCCCAAATTTGTTCGCGGCAAGACTTTTACGATTACATTCAAACCATAAATTGAGAACACGACTATGATGCGCAATATACAACAAAAGATCTTTTCTTTATTTTTCTGTTTTTTTATTTTCGGAGTTCAATTTTTTTCCATTCGTACTGAGGCGCTTGAAAGACAGGTGAATAAAAATTCAATAGAACAAACTGAAAGTGCCGAACCACTTTCACTCAACATTACTCCACAAGATCATGCCAAAGTAAAACTTTACCTCGGGTTTATCAATCCCCATAAATGGCATGGCGTGGAACTTGCGGCAATTTTGCAAAACGATTTAATGTTTAGCGAACAGTTTGATGTGGGGCTTGGAACCTTTGATAAAGCTCCCGGCAAGAAAGATATGGATAAGCTTCATGCCGATGGCTATCTGCTTGCATTGTTTTTGAATGCCAAAAGTAGCAATCAACTCGAATGGCGCTTGTATGATACCATGCAGGGCACTATGGTTGCAGGAAAAACGTACACGGTGCGTGGCAATAATCTGCGTGGATGGGCACATAACATCGCCGATGCTGTTTGGCCACAACTTACCTCGCAAGATGGTTTCTTTTCATCCAAAATTGCCTATTGCAAAGATGTGAAATCGAAAAATGGGCGCAAAGTAAAGCATATTTGTATTGCTGATTATGACGGATCGCAAGAACAGCTACTGGTGAATGTGCCAACGGTAACCGTGGCACCTCGTTGGAATCATGACCTGAATAATCCACTTTTATTTTATTCAGAATTTACCAATGCAAATGTCCGATTGATGACCGTTGATATGCACAAAACGCGGCGTATTGCATCAAACTTTGAAGGTATTAATATGGTTCCTTCATTTTCTGGTGATGGTACAAAAGGAGTCTATTGCGCATCGCGTGGTGATGGGTCGTGTCAATTGTATTACTTTGCTAAAGGTGTATTCAAAAAGGTGACCAATAATAATGGTGAAAATGTTTCGCCGGCGATGTCTGTAGATGGAAACGAAATTTATTTTTGTTCTGATTTTGAAACTGGTCATCCTCAGATCTATAAATTAGCAGTAGATACTAAAAAGACGGTACGATTAACACGTGATGGGTATTGCGCAACTCCTGCGCTCAATGAAAAGAAAAATTGCTTAGCATACACAAAAAAAGTTGGCGGAGCGATGCAAGTATTTGTAATGGATCTCAAAACACAGGCCCATCGCCAAGTTACCTTCGATGCGGGTAGTAAGCAGGAGTGTTGTTGGTCCCCGTGTGGTAATTATTTGCTGTATAGCATAGAAAAGGGCAATTCGAGCCGAATCATGATGCACAATTTAGTGACCGATACTAAGAGATATCTGACGAGCCCTGATGTGGTTGCATCTTATCCAGCTTGGTCGCCGGTGTATGGGCAGTATCTAGTGATCTGAGGGTGGCCGTGCTTTGGACAATTTGAGATTTTTTCCCTATAATAAGGGTATCTCAGGGGTGCAATATTCTGAGCCTATAATGTTCCTATTTGTAATATGAATTAACAATCTAATCTGATTTTAAACTATTCTTTGTGGGTGGATGTATGAAAAAAAGAAAAATGAACAATCAGCCTCCTTTTAACTCCAATATGGTGAAAAACCTTCTTCTAGGCGTTATTCTTTTGGGCGGGCTTACCTATCTTTATTATAAAGTTGAAGAAAGTAGAACCGTATCTGCAATTACTTATTCTCAGTTTTTGACTTTGGTTGAACAGGATAAGGTTAAAAAAGTTGAGGTATCCGGTGCAGATGTACAAGGTTCCTTGAAAGACGGCTCCCATTTTGAAACGGTTGTTGGAAACAACCCCAAAAATTGGGATTTGCTCAAAGAACACAATGTTGAATTCTCTGTTTCCAATCCGGTGAGCTATGCAAATTATAGCTACTTGATTATGGTCATAATTTTTCTTTTATCTGGGCTTGCTATTGCATGGTTCATCTTCCGCCAAATGCGCGGTGGTGGTAGCGGCGGTAGCGGCGGTGGAGCGGGAAATATCTTTTCATTTGGCAAAAGTCGTGCACAAATGGTGCTTCCGCATCAAGTGAAAGAGAATTTTGATTCAGTTGCTGGAGCAGATGATGCAAAATCTGAGCTGAAAGAAGTGGTCGATTTCTTGCGCAATCCAGAAAAATATAAGCGGTTCGGCGCAAAAGTTCCCAAAGGTATCTTGCTTATCGGTGAACCGGGGAACGGGAAAACATTGCTTGCTCGTGCTGTTGCCGGTGAAGCGAACGTTCCATTCTTTAGTATTTCAGGTTCAGATTTCATTGAAGTATTTGTGGGGGTTGGCGCGGCGCGTGTTCGTGATTTATTTGAACAAGCTGAACGCCAAGCGCCGTGCATTATTTTTATTGATGAACTTGATGCGATTGGTCGTGCTCGTGGTATTGGCATGGGTGGTGGTCATGATGAACGAGAACAAACCCTTAACCAGCTGCTGATCAAAATGGATGGTTTTGCACAAGCCAATGCACCAATCGTGGTGATGGCTGCAACGAATCGCCCTGATGTTCTTGATAAAGCATTATTGCGTCCGGGTAGATTTGATACACAAATTCTAGTTCCTTATCCTGATGATCAAGCGCGTGAACAAATATTACTTGTTCATGCAAAAAATAAGAAATTCGATCCTACTATCGATTTTGCACAAGTTGCACAAAACACTGCCGGTTTTTCGGGAGCAGATCTTGCTGACTTGATTAATAAAGCTGCTATCATTGCTTCTAAAAAGGGTCATGATATGGTTCAATCGGATGATGTGCAAGAAGCGCATGAGCGTGTGATCAAATCAAAAGCATCTGGCATGGAAGGTGGAGCAGGTGGATCTATTAATGAAAACATGTCGGCAAATATGTTTATGCCGCAAATGGTGAAAGAAAAATTCGATTCAGTTGCCGGTATGCCTGAAGTAAAAGAAGAAGTTCTTGATGTAATTGATTTTCTTAAAAATCCAGAAAAATACGAAAAAATTGGCGCTCGTATTCCACGTGGCGTACTTCTTGAAGGTGATCCGGGTAATGGTAAAACATTACTTGCGCGTGCTATTGCGGGCGAAGCTGGTGTTCCATTTATCAGTGCCAATGGTTCTGATTTTGTACAAAAATATGTTGGTGAAGGCGCGGCTCGTGTTCGTGAACTGTTCCAAGCTGCTCGACGCAGAACTCCATCCATTGTGTTTATTGATGAAATCGATAGTATCGGCATGAAACGTTCCAATTCAGATGGCGGTGCACAAGAATTTGCACATGCTCTCAATCAGTTGCTTACTGAGATGGATGGATTCCAAAAAACAAAGGCGCCGATTATTATCCTTGGTTCGACTAACCGTGCTGATCGTTTGGATAGTGCGTTAACGCGTCCGGGGCGATTTGATCGTAAGGTTCATGTTCCGTATCCAACGCTCAAGGATCGTGAAGAGATCCTGAAAGTTCACACCAAGAAAATGAAATTGGATCCTGAAGTCGATCTCAATAAAATTGCACGAGGAACGCCAGGTTTCTCAGGAGCATCGCTTGAAAATTTGGTCAACGAAGCGGCAATTATTGCAACCAAGCAAAATCATGAAGCAGTTACGATTCATGACGTTGAAGAAGCTCGCGATAAAATTATTTTAGGTAAACATCGCCCAACGATGCAGCAAACTAAAAAAGATTTGGAAATGACTGCGTATCATGAAGCTGGCCATGCGCTCGTAACATTGCTCAATCCAGAGCATACAGATCCGTTGCACAAGATAACAATACTGCCTCGCGGAAGAGCGTTAGGTGTAACACACTCTCTTCCGGAGCGAGATAAATATTCATCGGTTAAAGAAGAAATGATCGCTGATATTATGATTTGTGCTGGTGGCAGAGCTGCAGAAGAGCTTGTTTATGGTACAGTAACGACCGGTGCATCAAACGATTTTGAAAAAGCTACGCGTTATGCCTATGCTATGGTGTGCAATTATGGCATGTCCAAAATGGGTCCGGTTGTGTGCGATCGAGATCTTGTTGATATTTCTCCAGCAACTGCTCAGAAAGTAGATGAAACGGTTCGTGAAATCGTGGATCAATGCTATCAAGATACCATTACATTGCTCAGAGAAAATCGTGATAAACTTGATAAGCTTGCGCATGCATTGGTTGAAAAAGAGACATTGCTTGCAAGTGAAGTTTATGAACTGCTTGGTATTGAACCAAGGGTGGAACATAGATTTAGCTAATTTATCCCCGGAATGATTTAAAATACAAAATAGGCTTCCTAAGAAAAAGGAAGCCTATTTTGTAGTGGTATCTATTGAGTTAACTCCATATTTATTTTGATTCGCCAGTATCTATTGCTATACTGCCAAACATAATAAATTCTAATTATGAGATAGGAATGATTTCTCACATTAATTTCCAAAAAGAGCTTGAATCAATTTTAAATAAAGCCGGGCAAATACTTCTTTCGTTTTATGGTAAAAAATTGGAGATTACCCAAAAAGCACAGAATGGTTTTGTGACCCAAGCCGATCGAGCAAGCGAAGAATATCTGATTGCCGCATTAAAAAAATTATTCCCCCAAGCATCATTATATGCAGAAGAATCGGGTAAATCGGGTAATCCAAGCGATTATTGCTGGGTTATTGATCCGCTTGATGGTACCACCAATTTTGCTCATCAAATTCCGTATTGGTGCATTTCGGTGGCACTGACCCATAAAAATGTGCCGATTGTGGGTGCTATTTATAATCCGATATTAAATGAGTTTTTTTATGGTGAGCAGGGCAAAGGGGCATGGTGTAATGGGGCACTGATTCATGTAAGCGAACCTCAAAAGTTTGGCGATGCCCTTATTGCAGTGGGTATTCCATATACTCACGGGGTTCCGGTTATTCATTTAGCGGAGAGGGTTGCGAACCATGCTTTTGGCATTCGCCATTTGGGAGCCATAGCTCTGGATCTGGCCAATATGGCCGCAGGGCGCTTAGATGGGGTTGTTTTAACTGGGCTTGCCTGGTGGGATGTGGCGGCAGGAATGGTGATTTTGACCGAGGCGGGAGGAAGAATTACTGATTTTGAAGGAAAATTGCTAGTTCCGGGGTATAAAACAGCTTTCGCTGGCGGAAAAATAGTATATACTAATCTGGTAAGCCTTATAAAATAGGTTTACTTTAAAGCCAAATCTGAGATATATCCCTGCAAATGGGGATTCTTTACTTGGTATCCTTAAATAGAGATTGAAAAATAATAGAGATTTGATACCCTATAAACAAGGCCAAAAAGGCCTTTGTTATTTAGGTTTTAAAGAGACAAGGACCGATCAATCATGGCAAGAATTTGTGCAGTATGCGATAAAGGACCAACCGTTGCTAACTTGGTAAGTAACGCAAACAACCGCGTGAAGCGTTGGGTCTATCCAAACGTTCATACTATGCGTTTTACCCTTGCAGGTAAAAAAGACCGCGTATACCGCGATAAAGTATGTACCAAGTGTGTAAAAGCCGGTAAAGTTCAAAAAGTTATCTAAATGGTGAGAAATGGCAAATATTAAGTCAGCTCAAAAACGTGCGAAACAAACAATCAAACGCGAAGCAGTTAATACTGCTCGTAAATCAGCATTGAAAACTGTAACCAAGAAAATGCTTGCAGCAGTTGAAGCTGGTGATATCGCACAAGCAAAAGAATTGTTGCGTGAAGTGAATGCACAGCTTGCTCGTGCAAAAGGTAAAGGTCTTTTGCATGCAAATACCGTTGCTCGTAAAATGAGCAGATTATCTAAGCAAGTTTCCGGTGCAGAAAAAGCTGCTAAGTAAATAGTATTAATAAAATATTTACTTAATAAAACATCAAAGAGTCTGTGGATCTAAAGGTCCATGGGCTCTTTTTTTTATGCCCTCGCGCAGAGCGATAATAAAACACTGGTAAGAATTATTATGGGGTAGAAATGGTCGCTACTGCGCCTTCAGTATTTTTTTATACCCTTGCCATGACTCTTTGGGGCAAGCTTCTGGGTTAAAATCTGTCGTTTGGAAGCCTGATTGTTTCATGAATTCTTCCACCGCCGCAATTTTTGGAATGCAAGTGAGAGCTTCTTGTACAGCAGGCTTTTCCCTGAGAGAGGGAATGTATTCAATGAGCTTTATAAATGCGCTGGATCCTGATGAATCAGGGGCAGAAGCCATCATGCGCAGCACGCACAGGGTCCGTTTAGTTTTGATCATGCATGCGAGGCACGCGAGGAGCTTTTGAGCTTTTTCATCTTTGGCAAAAATGATATAGAATTCTGGATTTTTTTGATTAAATTGCTCCTGTAGCCATTTATATTGTTTATCAACCAGTTCGGGTACATTGCGATCTGTTCCTTTGTACATTTTTTCGAGAAATTCTACGGTGAGTTTTTTGCAATCCTCCAGCGAATCGCCAGGGTTTTTTTGACCAATAGTGATCTGATTTGCATCTTCCATTCCAAACGCTGGGTAACTCATTATTAAACCGATTACTAAGGCTTTCTTCATTTTTATGCTCCTTGAGAGGTATCTCATTAAGATTAATAATTCTTGATGCTATGTTATAGCGTTCATGTGCAAAATTCTAGGCTTTATTCTGAATGCAAACATCGAAACGTAGCTATCTTCAGTAATTATTAGGATACGATCGAATAAAATAAAAATTTATGATGAGCTAGAGGTGGCTGTAACTTCATTTCCAGGTATATTCACCGAATCAACATACTTTTTATATTGCACTAAGAAATCTTTGGCTATGGCAGTTGCAACCGAAGAGCTTCCGGCATTTTCAACGAGCACGGCAAACGCCAATGCTGGATGATCTTTATATTGGAAATATCCCACGAACCAGCCGTGAGGGAAGAATTCCTTTCCTCGTTCAAGTAGTTCGAGCGAACTGTTTTGTGCCGTACTTGTTTTTGCGTAAATAGTGATATCTTTTACTCGACTAACACTCACACCCGTTCCCATAGTAACAACTTTTTTCATCGAACGTTGTATTAAATCAAGCGTATCGTGGCGCATGTTGAGTGGTTCAGTAATTATTGGCTCATTAAGTAAGATTCGCGGTTTTGCCAAATATCCGGTGAAAATACTTCCCATCATACGAACGATTTGAATCGGCGTAGCCAAGAGATAACTTTGTCCTATGGCTGCCGAAAGAGTTTCTCCGGGCCACCAAGGTTCACCTTTGACCTGACGCTTCCATTCGCGCGATGGGACAAGGCCGGTTTTTTCGGGGAACAAAATATTTGTTTTTTGCCCTAAGCCAAATTTGTGGGCGTAATGAGTAAGTACATTAATATCGATTCGTTTGCCGATTTCAAAGAAGAAGGGGTTACACGATTTTCCAATTGCTTGGACCGTTGAGAGCTTACCGTGCCCATAACGATTGTTGCAATGGTATTTTCGTCCACGAAATTCGGTGTATCCGCAGCAGTTCCATACCGAATCTTCATGAGCCAAATTATTTTCAAGAGCGGCGCATGCGGTGACCAATTTAAAAATAGAACCTGGTGGATAATTTGCATTGAATGCGCGGTTTAAAAAAGGCTGTTTTTCCTGGAACCGTTGCCATTCTTTGGGTGAAATTGGGTTTAAAAACATGGCAGGATCAAAATTGGGCCGAGAGAGTAGGCCGAGAATATCTCCTTGTGTGGGCTCCATGATGATGAATGCGCCACTATAGTGATCCGGAAACACTTCTTCGCAGATCTTTTGGATACTGCTATCGATCGTTGTTTGAATTGTATCGCCAACCAGAGCTTTTTGGAGTTCAATACTGCCCAAACTACGTCCCACCGAATTGATGGTGGTCATGATCGAGCCATGTTGCCCTTTGAGCGTATCTTGGAACAGCTTTTCGAGGCCCATTTTGCCGGCGTTTTCTAGATCCATATGTTGACCCAAATACCCGACAATATGGCATGCTTGTGGCCCTTGTGGATAATGGCGTTTGAAGTGAGTGATAATGGTGATGTTTTGGTCATTCGGGAACAGCTCTTCGATCTGGCTTAGTTCTTCAAAGCTAATATCTGAAGCAAGGCAGAGCTCTTTGCGACGGCTTTCCGCTTGGCGCAGTGAGAGAAAAATTGTTTCATTTTGGGTAATTGAGGTATCTAAAATTGTTTCTAATTTGGCAATCGCTGCAAGCTGTTCTTCGCTTAATTTTTTATTACCACTACCATGCCAATAGAGATTCGCAATGGGGCGATTCGTGGCAAGGGGTTTGCCAAAACGATCGAGAATGTTGCCTCGCGGTGATTCGACCGTATTGATTCGGGTAAAATTGTTTTGACTTCGCCGATGAAAATATGTTGCTAAATTAATTTGCAGATAGGCTAGGCGCAATACAATAATACACGCAACAATCAAAATAGTTGTAATGATTGAATTAATTTTCGGTGAATGCGTGAGCGCCGGCATTTGCATACTATTCTTTATCTTTCATCATTTGATTTATTGGATGAATAGTATCACAAAGTTCCGTTAATTTCTCGAGAGAAACATGTGTATATTTTTCGGTACTGGCCAGCGTTGCGTGTCCAAGAAGTTCTTGAACCACACGTAAATCGGTTCCTTGATTTAAGAGATGAGTTGCAAATGAATGACGAATTTTGTGTGGTGAAATCGGACGATCGATCTTTAAAAATTGTCGGAACATTTCGATAACGCGTTGTACTGATCGTGGTGTAATGCCTTCATAGCGATAATTTAAAAAAAGTGGCTCATCAGGCGATTGAGGTAATGAACGTTCTTTTGCCATATATTCGTCAATACGATCTTTTGCTTTGTGTCCAAAGAGGGCGATGCGTTCCTTGCGGCCCTTGCCTTTAATCCGAATCTGTTTGTTTGCCATATCCAGATCTTGCAATTTGATGTTAACCAGCTCTGAGCATCTAATTCCGGTTGCATACAAAAGTTCAAGAATAGCCTTATCGCGAATAGGATGACGCGTTGGTAAATCTTCGGGTGTGACATTATCCAATAGATGAAACATTTCATCTACGCTTAAATACACAGGTAATTTTTTATCAAGGCGCGGGCGCTTGAGATTGAGTTGCAGATCAATGCCGCAAGTTTTTAAGAATGTGCTGAATGATTTAAAGCAGGAGAATTTGCGTGCAATGCTTGATTTATCGATCTTTTTATAATGCAAGCTTACTAGATAGCGTTCTATTGTTTGGCGTAAAGAGAGATGCTTTTGATCTTGATCCGGAAGCGATTGCCAGAATTCGATGAACTGTTTGAGATCGCTTTCATAAGCGCGCAACGTATGAGCTGAAAGATTGCGTTCAACTTCTAAGAATGTGAGAAAGTCATCTTTTTTTTCTTTGAAATCTGTAAGCTTCATACTGATCCTTTATGATTGGAGGTTATACTCCTTGCATCGGCGGTTGACCGATGAGCGATTTACCCCCAAGAACGTAGCAATTTTGTTTTGGCTTTTGAACTTGTTCCACAAATTAATCATCATTTTGCGATCTTTGAGCGCATGTTTCCCAAGTCGAGCCGCCTGCAACAATTCAGGGTCGGAAACTTGGTACGCAGGATCAAATTGTGTTTCGTGAGAAATGTCATTCTTTTTTGATTTCATGACCAGTAGCTGTTGAACTTTTTCTTTGAGTTCTTGTAGGCTGGTTGGTCTTTTATTGATAATGCGCGCTTTATCTTTATCGGTCAGTTCAAGCAGGTTTTTAAGAGCATCGGTTGTAATCGCTTGATCGCTATATCCTTGTGCTAAGGAGCAGACTTCCTCTTCGTTTAAACTGAGTAATGACGGGAACGAAAGAGTGGTTGGATTGAGTTCTTCAAATAGTGCTTTGCTGAATTTACCTTCTTGGGTGAGCAACGAAAGGTTCTCGTTGGTGGCGCAGATGATACGGACATTCGATGGGATTTTTTGCTCACTTTTGAATTTCCTAAAGTGTCCATAGTGTAGATATTCTGCTAAATATTCCTGTGATTCAAGATCCAGGAAATGAACGTTTTGAATGCACAAGGTGCCAACATCGTTGAGTTTTTCAAGCAGACACGGAGTTTGTGTGCTTTCGTATCCAAAAATCGGATTAATGCCGAATAATTTGATAGCGGTCTCAAAATTAGCCGAGGGGCGCGTTAAAGTTAAGATATGCAATGAGCTGCGTAAGCTAATATGATGTAGGAGCTCAACTGTCGGTTGTAAATCTTCTTCGGGCATATCGAGCAAGAGAGCCTTTTTTGATAATGCAGTTTTGAGCAGATCGATTTTGAATTTGAGTAATGTTTGACCAGATCCAGGTACCAATTGATTAATGAGTTGGCCGGTTTTGGTTGTTTCTAAATAGAGTAAATAATCAAATTCAGATGGATCATGGAGGTTGCCGATTTGTTTTTTGAGAATATCTGAAATTTCAGGATACGATATGGTAATAATAATATTATTATGCTCTAAATTAGGGACAGCAGATAAAATAAGGGTATTGTTATTGATATCTTTTGCAAAAACAGTTTGCGGGGCCTTATATTGCTCAACTTGCGTTGCAATTGCTTTCAAACTTTTGGTAAGGGGATGCCCTTCTTGAATCGCTGGATCGATTTTGATCATCTCTTTTGCTTCTCGATTGGCAAATGAGAACTTTCTATTTTTATAAAACACAATCCCGATTGATTGCTGTTTGCTATTGTGCAAAAAAGAGCGAATACTTTCGCGGTATTGATTTGATTCTTGATGCTTGCGATAGAGTTCTTCGCGCAATACTTTCTCTTGGTGAATCAACTCATTCAAGTTTTTATTTTGAATAAGATTGATAATATTGGCCAAATAATTAGCAAATATGAGCATTTCATCGCGTTCGGCATCGCTATAAAAATCATTATTGCGAGCAAAGCGGTCGATAATGATATACCCGATCAATTTATCTTTTTGGTATACCGGTAAGAAAAGATCAGCGTTGATGGTCTCAAGGAAATGGAGCAAAGTGGATGTTGCTTTAGTTTCTTCATAAAAATTATCAAACGCTATCTCATCATGAATGAGGATCTTCGCTTTATGCATGACGTCACAGATTGCTTTTTCATGTGTTTCTAAAAATGTTTCAGTAAGCGAGCGTAGTTGATCGTGTGTAGGCTCGGGAGCATCAGATGAGCGAATATAGAGCTTCGTTTTATTAAGAGGGACATTAAATGATTCTTTGAAAAAGCTCTGGCTGATATGACTTAGTTCTTGTATGTTGGTCACGCTCGCAAATCGTTCAAGGAGCGCTTTAAAATTATTGGTAAAGTTGAGGCGAGCTTGTGCAGCAACGTGTGTTTGCATATTTAAAAATCTGAGTCCGATAATTCTGCGTGTGCAGTAGAATGTAAGGCAGGCAATTAGGAGTGCTGCGAATCCAACAGCAGTATAACTATTGGTGATAAGGGTTGGTGAATAATTAAAGGGGAGAGTTTGAATAACATCGGTGAGCCAAATGGGGACAATGCAAACGAGTAACAATAACTTTAGTTGTTTGACCAAAATACGAGGGACTAAATTATTTTTGATCCTTCTGATTGCGACAAAAAAGCTCACTGGCAAGAGGATGAATAAATTAAAAATGCTCACAAAGCTGAACATATTAAATTCGATTTGAGGGCGTTCGTTGAAGGAGAATATTGATAAACCAACAAAAAAGAGCACAAAGAAAGCGCTGATAGAAATTGTTATTTTGTGTCTGATTTTAAATACTAATTTTTTCTTTACTAAACTTTCCAAGAAAAGACCAAGAAATAGATATTGAACGGCCCACATTGCCCAAGCAAAACGAATAAATAAAAGTGGAGCTGTGTTTATAGTTGGGGCATATATAATTTGAATTAATTTTGCTATCCATACAAAATCAATCAGCATATTGCTGCCAAGTAATCCAAAAAGAAAGAGCCAAGGCTGTTGTGCAGTTGCGATATTCTCTTGGCGAGAAAGCAAGAATAAATTGAGAGACTTTAATCCAAATGCGACAATGAGAATTAATAATAAAAACTCATAGCTGTTGAGCAAATATTGAATAGTATTGAATAATGAATCAAAAATAAACATATATTGATCTTAAAGTTTGTACTTATTATAATAATGACCGACTTTGTTCCGTTTTGCATTGGAGTTTCCCTCATTTCCAAGGAGTTTATTATGTGGTCTGATCTTCGCGATATGTTTTATATAGTAGTGCCGTTGGTGCTCGCTCTTTTGTGTGATCAGCCTCCTTGTAGTTAAGGCGGTCTAGGTTATTCAATGTAGCATAATTAGCCCATGAGGACAAACCAATGCCTCATTTGAAAAGGTTTCTTCTTGCCTCACCCCTCTGATTTTACCAATCGAACCTGTAAGATTGTTTCTATATTACAATCAGCAACAAAAAACATGGTGCCTCCGGCTTCAGATTTAATTGTAAACGAATATGGGAAAGATCCTTACTTGGTTCTGATTGGGTGCTTGTTGAGCTTAAGAACCAAAGATACAGTTTCCTGGCCGGCGTCGCGCCGGCTCTTTTCCCTCGCTAAAACACCTCAAAGCATGCTTGATTTGAGCATGCCTGTGATTGAAAATGCTATCTATCCAGTCGGATTCTATCGCCGTAAAGCACATTTGATGCATTCTGTGAGCAGAGAATTGATTGATCGCTTTGGCGGCAAGGTCCCTCAAACGCGGGAAGAGCTCATTTCTATTGCAGGTGTGGGGATAAAAACGGCCAATTTGGTGCTTGCCATAGGATTTGATATTCCCGCTATTTGTGTTGATACCCATGTCCATCGCATATCGAATCGATTGGGCCTGGTCAATACTAAAACGGTTGAAGAAACTGAGCGGGAGCTTATGCGAGTGCTTCCTCGGGAATTATGGGTGCAATACGCTCAGCTCATGGTTATGTGGGGTCAAAATATTTGTGTTCCCATAAGTCCATTTTGTTCTCGATGCCCAATTTCTTCTCTGTGCGCCCAGGTTAGTGTAACAAAAACAAGATAAATATAAGATGAATATTATAAAATTTAACCTGCAAATCAGTTTTTTATTATTGTTTGTGCCGAGCGCGATTCATGCGATGGTGATGGGTATTGCCAACCCAGTCAAAGATCCTAAGATTCAACTCGGTAAGCAGCTTGTTGATGCTGCTGCTCAGCAGGAATGGGATCAACTTAGAGGGTTGATTGCTCGAGGTGCAGATGTGAATCAAAAATGCACAGAGGGTAAGACCGCTTTGATGTATGCTGCAATCCAGGGGTGTGTGGAGAAGGCTCGTCTCTTGGCTATAGTTGGCGCTGATATAAATCTGCATGATAATGAGGGAAAAACTGCATTGATGCATGCTGCGTTACATTGGCATAACCATACCGTGTCTTTGTTGCTTGAGCATCGAGCTAAAAAAGATCTTCGTGATAAAACCGGTATGACCGCATTAATGCATGCTGCAAAAATGGGTAGAATAGAGATCGTGCGTATGCTTATTCATGCAGGAGCAAATCTAGAGCTGCAATCGAATAGAGGGCAGACGGCATTAATGATTGCTGGCGGAGTTGAATATCCTGATTATTCTTCTCCAAATTATTATGTATTAGAATGTGCGCGTATGATTACCCTGGCGATGTGCGATCAAACAGAGATGATGTTAAACAAGGGATCTTGCTATAAGAATTGCTCTGTGAGATCCCTCGAGCGTCCACTCTATAAGCTGTATGCTCAGATACAGGACCTGCAAAATGATCTAATCAAAGTAGAATTGCTGAAGATTGTTAATGCTGCTCGAGGATTTGATCATGAGTGGCTTCGAAACTTTCAAGATGGTCAGGAGCTTGTTTTGGCTGCTAAAAATTGTGACTGGGATGATGTCGATAGAATGATTCGTAGAGGCGCGGACCTTAATCGAGTATGCAAAAGAGGCAGAACTCCTTTGATGTGGACAATAGACCACGAATGTTTTACATATTTTGAAAAGTTAATTGAAGCAGGAGCTGATTTGAACAAGCAAAATAACGATGGTCAGACGGCATTATTATTTCTTTTAGATCAGCCGTATGTTTTAACTGGCAAAAGAAAATCATTTCTTAATCGGTTGCTTGATGCTGGAGTTGATATTCATGTTGCTGGTGGTTTTGGTACTACTCCATTAATTCTTGTTGCAAGAACAGAAAATGTTATAGCTACTCAAGCTTTGATTGCAAGAAATGCAAAAGTTGATGCTCAGGATTCTGATGGATTGACTGCATTGATGTATGCAGCTGCTTGTGCAAATAATGTACTTGTTTGTATGCTGCTTGATGCGGGGGCTCGCCGGAATATGCAAGATAGCAATGGTAAGACTGCATTGATATACGCTGTGGATAATCAAACGCATCTGGTTGTTTGTGAGTTGATTATTCGCGGAGCTGATATATTTATTCAAGATAAAAAAGGTAAGACGGCTTTGATGTATAGTGCGGCTGGGCGTGAGGACAAAGGTACAATAACGAGTACGCTTATTGCACGGGCGGGCCGAAGTTTGGTGAATATTCGTGATCAAGAGGGCAAGACTGCATTAATGTATGCTGCATTCTCCGGGAATAAAAAGATTGCCAAAATATTGATTGAGGCAAAGGCAGATTTGAATATACAATCGAATGATGGTAAGACTGCGTTAATGCATGCTGTAATTGCCGGGAATAAAGAGATTGCCAAAATGTTGATTGAGGCAAATGCAGATTTGCATGTACGATCGAAAGAGGAACAGACCGCCTTGATGATCGCTGGAAATGAGGATCAAGGAATGAATTGTACTCATTTGATTGCAAACGCCATACATGAACAAATTAAAAATCGATTGTTTACAATTTTACTCATTCCCAAACGTATAGAACATTTTGAACGAACTAATACTGCTCATATTTTTAAACACCATGTCAAAATTCTTTATCAAACATTACTTTCGCCGCTTTACGATCAGATTGAGCATATGAAGAATGATGTTATTAAGAATGATTTACTTAATACATATGTCCCTGATAAAAGAGGCGTAAGTAATCCTATGCAATAATTACGATGCGTAAAAAATAAAACGCTCAAAGTTAATGTTGCTATTTTAAATGGTGAAGACTAAGCGGCTTCTTTTGCCTTATTGAGTACGTCTTCAAGCGTTAACCCGAACTCCTGCTTGCCATCCACATAGCGCAATGTCACCGTGTTATTCGCAACCTCTTTTTTGCCCAGAACGAGCATCCAAGGGATTCGCTGTAACTGTGCCGATTTGATTTGCCCGGAAATCGGATCTGACGATTCATCAACTTCCACGCGAATGTTGTGCTTTTCAAGTTCACTTGCCAAATTGCGTGCATACTCTTTTTGTTCATCGGTAATGGTGAGTACTTTCACCTGAACCGGCGCGAGCCAGAATGGCAGGTTTCCTTTATAATGCTCGAGCAAAATTCCCAAGAATCTTTCGAATGAACCGTAAATTGCGCGATGAACCATGACAGGGCGTGCTTTAGTTCCTTCGCTGGTTACGTAATTCAAATCAAAATTTTGTGGCATGAAGAAATCAACTTGAACCGTACTGCATTGCCACATGCGACCCATCGTATCTTCGATGCGAAATTCGATTTTCGGCCCATAGAACGCGCCTTCTCCTTCGTAGATTTCGAATGGAATATTTGCGCGCGTTAATGCATTTTTGAGGGCATCGGTAGCTTGTTGCCAGTATTCTTCACTTCCCAAAGCATTTTCCGGCTTAGTCGAAACGCCGACGACAATACGCGTAAAATCGAACTTTGATAATACTTCATAAATCATGCGAACGGCGCTTAATACTTCCTGCTCGATTTGATCGGTTGTGCAATAGATGTGCCCATCATCTTGAGTAAATGCGCGTACGCGAAAGAGGCCATGTAATACACCAGAAAGTTCAAATCGATGCACAAGGCCAAATTCTGCCAAACGCAGCGGCAATTCGCGGTATGAGCGTGGGCGTTCATTAAAAATGAGAGCAGACCCTGGGCAGTTCATCGGTTTGATTGCGAATGTTTGTTCGTCTTTATGGCAGAAGTACATGTTGTCTTTATAATGCGCATAGTGGCCAGATTGCTTCCAGAGTTCTTCGCTGAGCATGATAGGCGTGCTAATTTCTTGATATCCGTCGCGCTTTAATTTGGTACGAATAAATTCGGTCAGCGTGTTAATAATCTTTTTGCCTTTGGGATGAAAGAAAGGAAATCCCGGACCTTCTTCATGGAACGAAAATAGATCAAGTTCTTTACCCAAGCGCCGATGATCATAGCGGAGCGCGTCTTCACGTCGTTTTTCATAGTCATCAAAATCTTCTTGCGAGAAAAATGCAGTACCGGTGATGCGTTGTAGCTGCTGGCCCTCGCGATTTGCGCGCCAATAAGATCCTGAAATATTCAAAAGTTTGAAATATTTAATTTGATTGGTGTTTTCAACGTGTCCACCTTTGCACAGATCGATAAAATCTCCTTGTTGAGCGATGCCGACCGTATCGCCTGGAATTTGATCAATGAGTTCTAGCTTGAATGGATTATTTGCAAACATTTGGCACGCTTGTGCCTTGGCAATTTGGGTATGAGTCAACGGTAGTGCGCGTTGAGCGATTTCATGCATGCGGGCTTCAATAACGGGCAAATCTTCTTCTTTGAAGTTTTGTACCGGGAGAAAGTCATAAAAGAAGCCTTCGGCTGTTGGGGGTCCAATGGTAAGTTTTGTTTGGGGAAACAGTTCGATAACTGCGTGAGCAAGTAAGTGTGCCGTAGAGTGGCGTAATTTTTCTAAATCTTGAGCCGAATATTTCATAGCAAGTTCCTCAACTAGGGCATTACGTGACCCATTTAGTATAAATAATTACTTCAAAACAGCAAAAAAGTATCAATTTGGTTCCATCGTTTGCATGCCTGAAATAGCTATGATACGATGCACATGAAAAAAGTAGGCATCGTCTGTATCAAAAGAGAGATACGTAATGAACATTCAAATCGAAACGTCTCCTACCCCAACTGTACAAAAACAAAAAATATATATTCTCGATACCAATGTGATTCTCCATGACCCTCATTCTTACCTTCAATTTGAGGGAACAATGGTTGGAATTCCTTCGATAGTGCTTGAAGAACTTGATTCATTCAAGAGGGAAGGAACTGATCGGGGGCGAAATTCGCGAGAGGCGATTCGCTCGCTTGATACGCTCAGAACCCGGGGATCGTTAAAAGAGGGAGTCAAACTCGATAACGGAGGTACCTTGCGGGTGCTTTTTGGAACCCGCGATCATCAGCAATTTCCGTTCCGTTTGAGCGAAGTGGATAATGAAATTCTTCTGGTTGCGCTTGAGATGAAGCAAAAGGGATATGAGGTAAAACTCGTTTCAAAGGACCTCAATGTGCGAGTCAAAGCGGATGCGCTCGGCATTGAAGCGGAAGATTATCTCAAAGAGCATGTGACCGAAGAGGAGTTCTATCAAGGGTGGATTCGCATTCAGGTGCCAGCGGTACAGCTCAAAGATGAATTTCCTGCTGACCTGGAAACGCTTGTTCAGTCTGATGTACTTACAGTAAATCAATTCATATTAGCCGAAAGTAAGCATAATCCATTTAACTACAAGGTTTTTCGCTACTTGGGTAATGATACGTTCAAGCCTGTTCATGATCCTCATTTCAAATGGCCGCTACATCCGCGTAACGCTCAGCAATTGATGGCTCTTGATTTATTACTCGATGATACTGTTCAATTTGTTACTCTCTTTGGGCCGGCCGGAACTGGTAAAACATTCATGGCGCTCTTGGCTGGGTTGCATCAAACGGTTGTGGATGATGTATATGAAAAAATGCTCATTTCGCGTCCGGTTGTGCCCCTTGGCAAAGACATCGGATATCTGCCGGGTGATATTCAAGAAAAACTTCACAGTTGGATGTTGCCGATTTACGACAATATGGAGTTTATTGTTCATTCGACTGCTATGGCACAGCATGTTTCAGAGATGGAAGATGGTGAATGGTTTGGCAAAGATAAGAAAAAGCGTCACATCAAAAAAGAGCGCACTGGCTTGATGCCACTCGATGAACTCGTTCATAGGGGTAAAATTAGCCTTGAAGCGATTACCTATATGCGGGGCAGGTCAATACCTTATCAATATATTTTGATTGATGAGGCTCAAAATTTGACCCCTCATGAAGTGAAGACGTTAATTACTCGCGTGGGTGAAGGTAGTAAGATCATCTTAGCGGGAGATCCTTATCAGATCGATTCTCCATATCTTGATTTCAGTAGCAATGGGCTGGTGGTGGCAAGTGAACGATTCAAAGGTGAGAAGGTCTTTGGATCGGTGTATTTGGAAACGAGTGAGCGAAGCGAGCTCAGCCAACTTGCTCAGGAGTTGCTCTAGAGATTTCTGAAATCTTTTTTAAGTTTA
This sequence comes from uncultured Pseudomonadota bacterium, assembly GCA_964553945.1. Taxonomy (GTDB): domain Bacteria; phylum Babelota; class Babeliae; order Babelales; family Vermiphilaceae; genus CAZKLV01. The sequence continues at coordinate 409,216 of CAZKLV010000002.1, read as the reverse complement.
ATAAAATATAAAAGGGGGTTCATGTCAAAAACATGAACCCCCAACGCGATTTAAAGGTTTTCAAAATTAATAACGATTAACTGATTGTTCAGATTGTTGCTTGCTTGCGACTGATGCTTTTCTGAACATCTTACCATTGCCAAATATTCCATCTTTTACAACGCCAGCGGTCATATCAGGATCGTTATCTGCCATCTCTTTGAGGGCATCAAGTGCCTCGCGACCAGCTTGGGTACGGACATTGTTTCTCACGCGACGGATTACATCGCTGAGCGTATTGTTATCAGCTGAATTATCAAGCATCTTTTTTAACGTGCTTTTTGCATTATCATTCAACTTTACATACGTAGTTTCATCATCACCTGCAATGAAATAATCAAAACTCTGTTTTGGTTTTTCTTCATCTGGTTGGCTCCAGCGGTTTGAACTTGCGGCAAATAAACTTCCGGCAAGAGTGAGGGTAATTACTACGATACTTTTTTTCATTATCTCTCCAAAAATAAATAAAGGATTATCTTTTCTATATCTATCATTATAATACAAATAGAATTGTTGTAGTTGCAATGATTTAACCAAGATCAAGGGCGATTATATTTAAACTATCGAATTTAATAGGACTTGTGTGAGGGCGTAGTGCTCTTCCCGTTTCAACTCTTTGCAAGTTCAGTGTGAATGGTTTTAATTTTTTTTATAATATCGGAAAAGTATTTTTAAATGTGGTCGTCCTGATCAGAACTGACTATTCATTCAGAGTCGGAATTGTTTGCCGGTGGTTTGGTTAATTTCGGTTTGGGTCTACTCGATATGCGAGGGACGGGTGTGGTATGATGCATGGGTTTTGTATCGCTTGATTTCGGATTATTAGTAAGAAGTTGGGGATGGTGTAAGGTTAGGTAAATTTTTAATGCGAGACCTCCTCCGATGATGGCTGGCATCCACCAATATTTTTTGAACCAATCGGTCCAAGGTAATGTGCCCTGTAGTTCATATTTTTCAAGGAGTTCGGGTAATTCTTTTGCCAAAAGATCGAGTGCATCAAGAATTCGATCGAGGGGTATAGAGTCGTCGTTACTGGTTCTATTATCTGAATTGGATAGGATGGGCAAATGTATGTTTCGATAATTGATTTTTAAATGCTGTAAAGTAATGAGTGTGAGCAAAAGATATTCACGGGTGAATATTTGATCATCGATGTATTTATAGTGTTGTATCCCTTGCAATAATCCCATAAGTGGTTCGATACTATCGGTTTGTTCAATAATTTTGATCATAGAAACAATGTGTTCATGGGTAAATTCATATTTTGAATCAATGAGAACCCCATGCAGAGTCTTGCTATAAGTAAGCTTGACCGGAATTGATTTTTCTTGAATTTCATTTAAGAGCCAGAATATGATTCCTAAGCGTTGAATATGGTAAAAGCGGAGGATTACGTCATTAATATGGACATTGGTTTGCAAATCGGGAACTCGAAGCGGAGTGATTGTAGTTTGCAAGTGATAAGGGGTTTCGGTTGCAGTGTGTTCCATGAACTGTTCGAGATAAAGATCGATGATGTCGAGCAGTTTTTGTGCTGGAAGCCCAATTGTAGTACGCAATTGGGGTAAATGACGGGCGCAAACACCGGTACACAAAAGCATGTTGCGAGAGAGTACAAATATTTCTTTGGTAAATTCTTCAACAAAAAGTTGATCTTCGATCGATTTATATGTGACAAAATCATCCCAAACAGCAAATAAAGGTTTGAGGGAGTGCTCTCTCTGCATGGTGCGAATCGATTCTTGAATGCGTGTATGTTTAAATGCAAAACTTTCATCAAAATCAAAAAGGTCAGATTTGAGATTGCGTTCGACTTCTTTAAATAGGCTAATGATGCGTTCGAGACGCTGTATAAAATAAAATCGTCGATATACATAATGAGCAAAATGATTAGGAGAGAAATCGAAGTTCTCCTCAAGAAGAATATAGGCCTCTCGTTTGTTTTGATCTTGTTTACTTAGTTCAATATCAATTGCTTCAAGTAGTTCGGTTGCTGTTAATGAGGCAATATGTTCAAATGAATGTGGATCTATTGGGAGATCTGAATTTTGTTCTCGAATGCATACTTCAGTAACAAAGATTAGTTGTAAGAATTCCTGTATGAATGAGGAATTGTTGATATATCTATATTGTTCGATAATTTCAAAGAGGTCGAGTAGTGGTTTTATGCTTTGGGTTTCCAGAATTTTCTGATAACAGTTGAAGGTTTTTTCATGAGCAAAATGCAGATATTCAGGTAAAACAATTGGTTGCTCGATCAGAGAGCGATTTTCGCGTGTTTTAGTAAGGCGTTTGAGCAAATAAAAACGAAAACTTACTTGATGAGTTATCGATTCAGGGTTAATAATTTCTCGATTTGAAAGGCTCTCAAGCGTCTGTGTGTTAATTTTTTTTGCAATAATAAGTTGTTGCAAAATTAGGTAGATAAGTTGAGAAAATTCATTTGTGAGCTCATCATCATCGATATATTTATAGGTTACAATTGTTTGCCAGCATGCAAAAAGAGGTGAAAGATTTTTTTCTTTTATAATGCCTTTGACGCATTCGAGAATGTGCATATTTTCAAATCCGGGTACGGTTTTGAAAAAAGAGATGGTGGCATGTGGTAAATGGAGATGATGGTCAGTGTGTAAGTGAAAAAGTTCTTGGATAGTTTTTTCGAGTCGCGCGATAAAATAAAATCGCTGGTGTACTTGATTGGTTAAAGGCGAAATTTCAATCACTTCATCGCGATCATCCCATGCTTGGATGGTGCACACGGCACAGAATAAGAGAATCAGATATTTCTTAAACATCGCTCCCTCATGGGTTGATTCAACTATGAATATCAATTATCACTCTATCAGAAGGAGAGTGGCAATGAAAAGGGGCTTGAGAAATTGATTTTTTTTACGCAAATGAAGGACAAGCGCCTCTGGGTTTGATTGATTTATCAATTAAAGAATGGTCCACAAGACAAAATCCGCTTTATAATTTCCCAAAGTGCCACATGCAGTGGAAAGTTTTGCAATTGATACACTGCAAACTTACCGCAGGTCAATTCATATTTGCATGTTGCCGGACCCAAAAGAGGGCGCAGCCCTTGAATCATAAAAATTAAAACTTTACTGATTAAGCTTATAAGCTTTGCGAAGAATTGGTTTAAGATCGGCAAAAGAAAATGAAGCGACTTTGCCTTTGCAAATAATGATGCAATCATAGGGAAATTCAAATAGTTTTTCTTCACGAAAGAGTGATCGGATTTGACGCTTGAATTTATTGCGCTCAACCGCGGTGCCGGTTTTGCGCGAGGCAATGACTAAAATACGCCCCAACTCTTTTTGCTTTGGCGCTAATAAAATTTGAATGCCCGATTGCGCGAGTGCGCTTCGGGCATTCTTAAATGCATAATCAATTTCTTGTTGCGTAAATCGTGTGAGCTCGCGTGGGGCTGACATAACGTAATCCCTTTGAAAAGCTCAGAACAAATTAGTATGAACTAACTGCGATACGCTTTCTACCGCGTGCGCGGCGGCGGCTCAATACTTTGCGGCCATCTTTAGTTGCCATACGAGCACGGAAACCGTGTTTGCGAAGGCGTTTTTTTAAGCTTTTTTTGCGAAGAGTTATTGACATGGGATATCCCTTAAATCACCTTAAAATATCTTATTTAGTGCCTAGTATAGGGCAAAAATGGGGATATTTCAATATTAATAAGCTTTAGGAGTTTTGTTCTTTCAGGTACTGTTCTACGTCCAAAGCTGATTTGCATCCGCTTCCAGCTGCCGTAATAGCCTGTTTATACTTGAAATCATAAACATCTCCGGCAGCAAAAACCCCAGGAATAGAGGTGCTGGTTCCATTTTTAAGTTTGATATAGCCCCATTCATCCATTTCTACTTGGCCTTTAAACACTTCGGTGCAAGGTTTCAATCCGATTGCAATAAAGATACCATCAACTGCGATCTCTTCTGTATGGCCGGTTTTTTGATTCTTCAAAACAGCATGAGTAACTTTTTGACCATCTCCCTTAATTTCACAGACCGATGAATTAAAAATCTTTTTGATATTCGAATCATGAAGCACTCGTTCTTGCATAGCATGAGATGCGGTAAATTTCGGTCCTATCTGGACTATCGTTATATCATTGGTGAATTTCTTCAAGAAGGAAGCCTCTTCCATGGCAGTATCACCACCACCGACTATGAGAACCTTCTTATTGGGGTAAAATGCAGCATCGCACACTGCGCAGGTTGTAACTCCTTTTCCCCAATATTCTGATTCGCCGGGTACCTTGAGTTTATTGTGAATGGCGCCAGTCGCGATGATAACTGCATCGGCGTGTAATTCATTATTGCGATCTGTCCATAATGTGAATGGTTTTTTGCTAAAATCCACGCGGGTGATGGTTTCTGAAATAAATTGGGTGCCGAATTTCTGGGCATGTTGTTTCATATTTGCCATTAGTTCATGACCAAGAATTTTTTCTTCACCAGGCCAATTTTCCACGTAACTGGTTCCCATTAATTGGCCACCTGGAACGTTGCCTTCAATAACGATTGGCTTGAGATTGCCACGCGCGGCATAAATAGCTGCCGTTAATCCTGCTGGACCCGATCCGATGATGATAAGAGAGTGCTTCATGTTGATATCCTATGAACGTGTTAAGTGGTGAATCAGATGATTGATCGATTTTTCACGTAATACGGTCCGCTTAATTTCTTCGGTTGGAATCGGTACTTCTTGGCCCTGAATTTTGAATATAGGTAAGCTAAAATAAATAAACTCTTTGGTGCGAGGTCTGAGGGTAAGATTGAGATAATTTTTGACATCTAAATGATTGACCGTAACACCATCTTGATATGCCAATTTATCGATTAAAATAGATTCCTTTGTTTGTTTTTCAGCGAGCTGATTGATTCGATGTCGGAAATCCTTTTGGACGCGATAGACATTATAATCAGGATTGTCTTTGAGTGTATCAAGAAGCATTTGTTTTTGACGGAGCACTAGATGATTTGGCACGTCAAATCTATGTTTTGAAATAAGAAGTTGAAGTGCTGCTTCAACAGTTGCCCTGCGCTGAGAAACATCATTACGATAGGAGAAAATTTCGATTAATTTTTTGTGCAGTTCTTTGTTTGTTTTAATTCTGAAATGACGCTTGAATTGCTCCATGTCCACATAGGCATGAGGGAGGACATCAGTAATTTTGATGTGAAAAAGATATTGGGTATCGATTTGATCGCTGAGAAATTCTTGCAGGCCCTGGCTCGAGGTAAATATTTCGTCATTGATTCGTTTTCCGAAAAAAATTTCTCTGAGGGTGCCTTCTGTTTCATCGAGCCCCAAATGAAACCAAAAATTTTGAGTAAATTTCCCAAGAATAGGTTGATGATTTTGATCGACAAACGTAAGATCAAAATTAACCCAATCGCCCACAACTAATGTATCCAATGTATAGGCGTCTAGATTATTTTTTTCTTCTTTGATGAATGTTTCGACTTGGCGATCAAGGTCTTTATAATTTTTTCGTTTTGGTGCTTTGAAGGGGAGGAATTTCCAGTCTAGTAGCGGAAGATCATTGAAAATAGTTAATTCAAAGCAAAATCTCGCATCCATTTCTGGCGCGAGATTGATGTCAATTAAGCGTGGATATCCTGCAACCATCAACTTTTGGTCTCGAATGTGATGATAAACTGCGTTGATCACCACATATTTAAACAAAAGCTCTTTGAGATGGTCTATTAACTTTTCACGATAATTTATTTTGATGTAATCAAGTGGGATTTGCCCCTTCGTAAAACCAAATGTTGTTGATTTATCGATTTGAGATAACGCTGTTTCGTGATACAAGATTTCGATCATTGCAGCAGGAATAATAACCGTTGCATGAGCTAAACCATGGTCAATATGGTCAACTTCAAATCCAATTTCGAATGTTGATTCAAGATCGTTGAATAATGCATCAAGGGTTGCTTCAGAAGGACGCTCTATTTCAAGACTTTTTTGGATTGCCATTACAATTCTCCTTTAATATCACCCTCAAGGTTATGTGCTTGCATGACACTTATGCATGAACATTATGTGTCCTATAAAGCTTTTTGAAACCAAGGGCCTTGAATTATTTTTTTATATAATTCAAGAATTTTTATTGAATGAGAGACAAACCGAGTCTACTATTTTTTTTTGATCAAGAGAAGAAAGTAAAACAATCAGATGAAATTCAGATGGTTTTAGCTATGAATTAGAACGAAATAATTTGATGTCTATTGATTTAATTTTGGTGCAAGAGAGAGGACTTGAACCTCCACTCCGATTAAGGAACTGGATCCTAAGTCCAGCGCGTCTACCAATTCCGCCACTCTTGCATTATATCCAACATTTTGTGTCGGATGCCTGCCCATCTCACACAACTTCGCTTTGCGCCGTCGGTTCGGGGGCTCGATCTTATTTGAATAAGATCAAAGATTTGTTTGGTGAGGTTCTTCGGATAACCTCGATAAATTTCAATAAATTAAACTGCCATACTTCGCTCGGTTCAACCATTCCTAAAATTGCTAAATTATAATTTATTTAAATAGGTTGGCCTGCCATACGAAGCTTTAGCGTAGTATGGGCTGCCTTGGAATCGAACCAAGAACCCACAGATTAAGAGTCTGTTGCTCTGCCAATTGAGCTAGCAGCCCTACTTTATTTCAAAGTGCTAAAAATATAGCACGATTTAGGCTTTATGACAAGCCTAAATCGTAGTAATATCTTTTTCTTTCTTTTTCGCCATATCATCGATTTTTGCGATGAATTTATCAGTAACCTGTTGCAGTACGTCTTCCAAGCGATTAAAGAAATTCTCAGAGATGACTTTGTCTTTTTTTGAATCTCTGATGAGATTATTAAAATCTTTACGAATGTTACGAACGGTTACGCGTGCTTCTTCTGCCTTTTTGTGTAAGGTTTTAACGAGCTGTTCTCTGCGTTCCCCACTGACTTCTGGCAATTGAAGACGAATGATGCTGCCATCATTGCGTGGCGTCAGACCAAGTTCAGAAGCCAAGATAGCCTTTTCGATATCAGGAATAATTCCTTTATCCCAAGGTTGAATTGTGATCAAGCGAGCTTCGGGAGCTGCAAGAGCGGCATAATTTTTAAGTGGTGCAGCTGGTTGTAAATAAGCAACAACTGGCAAATCTTCAACGAGTGACGTGTGAGCGCGACCGGTGCGAATTTTGAGCAATTCTGTCTCAAAATGTTTAATCGGCTTATCCATGTGTTGTTCCATGGGAGTTTGAAAACTTTTTACATCATTTTCAATTAGCTTGATTTCGAGTGACATGATGAAATCCTATCGTGTAATAATACTTCCAAATTCTTTATCTTGAGCAGCTTTGATGAGGGCGTCTTGATCAAAAATATCAAATACGCGTATTGGTTTGTTGTATTGCTCGGCCATAGCATATGCAGTTAAATCCATGATTCCTAGTTTTTGATCGAATGCTTGGGTAAATTGTATCGATTTGAGGCGCTTTGCCTGAGGGTTGGTGCGTGGATCTGAATCATACACACCATCGATATTGGTACCTTTCCAGACTTCAGCAGCTGAAATTTGCAATGATCGTAAAATTGCAGTTGTATCGGTCGTAAAGAACGGATTTCCTGTTCCTCCTGCAAAAATTATGGTAAATCCATGCTCGAGAGCATGATTAATATTCTGCTGAGAGATGGCTTCGCCAACTTCTGGACTTGGCATCGCGCAAAGAAGAGCTGCGGACATTTCCTGCGCATCAAGAAGATCCTTTAAGATTAAGCCATTCATGAGCGTTGCGAGCATGCCAATTTGGTGGCCAACCGATGCGGTGAGCCCTAATCGTTTGCCATGCTGATTGCCGCGGAAAAAGTTTCCCCCTCCCACTACAATGCCAAATTGATGAGTTGCATGAAGTTTTTTGATTTGACCGATCACATTGGTGAGCATTATTGGACTCAGTTCGCGTGTTTTTGGGTCAAGGAAAATTTCGCCAGTTAATTTAAGCAATATTTTCTTTTTAGAATTCATGCAACTATCCTCAATTTTTAATTACGCACCGATTTCGAAGCGTGCAAAACGTTTGATTTGGATTTTTTCGCCGGTTTTGCCAATCAATTCTTCAACTTTTTGTTCAACGGTTAGTTGATCATTTTTGACGAATGGCTGTTTGAGTAAGCAAATATCACCATAAAGTTTGAAGATTTTGCCTTCGAGAATTTTATCGACCACTTGAGCCGGTTTACCTGAATCAGCAAGTTGCGCTCTCAAAATATCTTTTTCGTGCTCTAAGAATTTTGGATCGACATCTTCAGGAGAAAGATAAAGCGGTTTTACAGCTGCGATATGCATGCAAAGATCGTTTGCAAATTGACGAACTTCAGCGGTATTTGCAACGAAGTCTGTTTCGCAGTTGATTTCAACGAGTACGCCAAGCTTGCTTCCTGGGTGGATATATGCTTGCACGATACCTTCGGTTGTTTCTTTGCCCGCACGTTTGACTGCAACAGCTGCGCCTTTTTTGCGTAACAATTCGACCGCTTTTTCAACGTCGCCGCCAGTTTCTTCAAGTGCCTTGCGGCAATCCATTAAACCAAGACCAGTACGTTCTCTCACTTCTTGAATTAGTTCACGAGTAATATTCGCCATGGGACTCCATGTAAAAAAACATAAAAATACTTAAATATAGCTCTAGTTTGCCAGAAATGGCTGAGGCAAGCAAACCTTACATCTTCTCCGGTCTGCTGATTCCAAGTAGCCTAAACGATGTATTCAATGTACTGCGCACCAATTGAACCATGAACAATCTGCCTCTGCTTGTTTCGATATTATTGATATCGACCACGCGATGCTTGCTGTAATATTTGCTGAATGCTTGGGCAAGCTCGTGTACATAGTAGGTTAAAATATGGGTTTGGTGCTGAGTGCTGATATCGGCCAAAACTTCTTTGAGGTTTGCGATTTTTTTGAGCAAGAATTGATCTTCTGGCCCCAAGTGAATTGCGTCGTTAAGCTCGATATCATGAAACTCGCTGTGTTCAATCGCTTTATCCAATATGCTCTTGGTTCGGACATATGCATACTGTACGTAGTATACTGGGTTTTCATCGGTGTGTTTAAGTGCTAAATCAAGATCAAATTCGAGTTGAGCATCTGCTTTGCGATGAAGATAAAAAAAGCGTGCAACGTCTGCGCCAACTGTTTCAATTACATCGCGAAGATCAACGATTCTGCCTGCTCTTTTGGACATACGAACAAGTTCGCCATCTTCTTTAATTTTAACGAGTTGATAAAGGATTACATCAAATGGAAGGTGTCCTAACCCGAGCGCTTGCAAAATACCCTTCAGGCGAACGACATAGCTATGGTGATCATGACCCAAGACCATAATGATCTCTTTGGCGCCACGGGCAACTTTGTTGCGCATATAAGCAATGTCAGCAGCCACATAGGTGAGCTCGCCAGATGATTTTTTAACTACGCGATCTTTATCATCACCAAATTGAGTTGATCTGAACCAGAGTGCATCTTCATGAGTATAGAGGTAGCCAGCTTGTTGTAAATAATCAAGCGCCTCTTGAATTGAGCCATTTTCGTGTAAAGTCTTTTCTGAAAACCAGACATCAAAATGAATACCATACTTATCGAGGGTTTCTTTTTGTTGCGCCATTAATCTTTCTTTGGCGTAATTTGCAAAGAATTCAATATCTTTATTGATGACTCCTTCGCCGTGATCGGAAACAATCTCTTTTGCTAGATCGATCAAGTATTCTCCATGGTACCCATCTTCGGGGAATGTTATATCAATACCCAGAATTTCATGGCAGCGTGCTTTGAGTGACTCGCCCAGTTTTTGCATTTGGCGTCCCGCATCATTGACGTAAAATTCCTTGGTTACATCGTTGCCAAGAAACCGCATTACGCTGCCAAGGACGTCACCGATAATTCCGCCTCGTCCGTGGCCAAAATGCAATGGGCCAGTTGGATTTGCGCTGACAAATTCAACTGAAACTTTAAGATCTGGGATCGCTTGTGGTTTGAAGAAGTTTTCTTCCTGCTCAAAAAGCTGTTGCGCAAGGGCAACAAAACCTTCTTTTTTGAGATAAAAATTTAAAAAACCAGGGCCCGCGATTTCGATTCGATCTACCATAGGATGAGAAAATTCTTTTGCGATTTGCTCCGCGACAGCGCGTGGTGGCATCTTCAATGATTTATTTAGAATTAATGCTGCATTTGAGTTGAAATCGCCAAAGTCCTGTTTTTGTTCATCGACGTTGAGAATTGGTTTGCATTGAAATGCTGCTTTTGGATCAATACCAAAAGTAGTAGTTAAATAGCTTGTAAACGATTGCGAAATTTCTTCAATTAAATTCATAATGCCTGTCCTGCCTGTACTGGGTCTCATTGGGGTGAGGTTCTTAAGGGTAACTTTGTTTAGAGTTTAGTATAGAACAGGATTGAAAAAAGCTGAAATTGAGATTCTACCAGGTTCAAGGCCCCATTTGAGGGTTTATTTTTCCAGGGTATAATCAGGATGTTGTATGGAAAAGCGGTGTTTATTTGCAAATAGAAACTATTTATTGGTATAATAAAACTAGGAATCGAGTAATTTTTAACTGTTTTTGGAGGATTTATGAATAAGATTTCTAAGTTAATTGTAACGGTGGCTCTTATTGCAGCATTTGCTAGCAAGGGGATGGTGTATTCTAGTGAGGAATCATTAGAGGTATTTGGTGCACCATTACAGATTTTGAATATGACCAATGATCCGATACGGATTAAATGGATTGTTCGCGAGCAAGGTGAATGGGTTAAGCCGGCAGCGATATTTTCTGGTGCTCATCATAAATTAGCGCCTATTAGCCAGGTTGAATCGGTTGTAATTGATGGGCCGAGAGGTGTTCTCTCATTAGATGATCGCCAACTGGCTTTATTTAGAGCTGAATCTGGCAATAAGGTAACTCTTGAGATTTATGTTGATCAAAATGGTATGTATAAAGCACGATCATTAAAACATGGAGCTCACCCTGAATCGACCACGGCCGAAAAGGCAAAAATAATCGGTACGGGAATGCCTTTGTTGGATTGGTTTCCTGCGGTAAAAGCAAAGTTATTTGCTGTTTATCATGGACGTGAGGGTGAATTAACCTCTGCAGATATTAGAAAAATGGAACATCTTCTTGATCAAGCTCAGAGAGCCGGCAGTATTACGGTACGTGATTTTCTAAATCTTCCTGATGGTTATACGGCTCAGGATGTTGAGCGTGCATATGATCAAATGGAAGATCGATTATTTAATACTCGCGAAGAGAGAGCAATAGTGAGTGCCATAGAACGGCAGATCAAATATGCTCGTGATCATGCTCTTGCCCTGCTTCATAGATAGTTTACGAGTAGAGCTTTAACTGAGAGTCATCCCGGCTATTCTTCTGGGAAGACTCTCAGTTCATTTAAAATTTCAAAATTGATATCTTTTACATTATCTGAATCTTGAACCGCTTTTGGATGAGAGTCGATTTTCCAGTTCATTTCCATTAATAGTTGCTGTACATGACGAGTATGCGCTGCGCCACAGAGAAATAATTGAGTGCATTTGTGTTGAGCGCAGAAAATAAGGCGCATCATGTTTAAATCAAATAGCCTTGAAAAAGGCTGAAGAATAGCATTTTTCATGCGCTCTTTTTTGTTTTGAGATCCATGAGCTCGATCGAATCGATATAATTGAATAGCTGCATCCAGGATGGTCTTCGATTTTGTGATAAATTCTTTAATTTGATCAGTGAAATCTTTCATTTCAATTTCAGCAGAACTAAGTTCTTGTTTGAAGCATTCTTGAAATTCTGTTTCTAGAGTATCTGAAAATTTTAATAGGGAAGTGTGCAGATCAATAAATTCTGCATCTAAATCAGCAAAAGAAGCATGATGCACAGAGCATTTTTTGCCTGCAGAAATAAAGTCATCGAATAAAATTTTCTCTTCTGGGTTTTCATCCCAAAAAAGCCAATAGGCTAGAAGACTCACATTGCGAATTTCACAGTTTATTGTTTTTAGCTCTTTGAGATTGAATTTGGAAAGTTTTTGATCGAGAGTCGTAAGAATATGTTTAGATTCAGGGCGTTGAAATGGTATGGCCGGCTTTTCTACATAAACCTCGAGTGGGATAGGGTTAGTTTTGTGCCGTAGAGCTATTTCTCGAGCCAAACGTTCAGTTTGGGATTTAGGATTGCGATCATGGACATCTCCAGCCAGAACTACCTGATGCATGCCTTTCGGTGATACCAAAACAGATAACTGTTTAATTCCGGCCCGAAGATTTGATGGGTTGAGGCCAGTGAGTAAAATTAATAGGTAGAGGGGTGCAGCAAGCATTGCAAAAGCCTTTAATAATAATGATTTTTTATTATTAACCCCATCTGGAAATTAAGGTAAACAAACCTAAAGAAAAAGGCTAGGAATTTATATAAAAAATTGAGATTTCGGCTCATTAAATTTATTTGCTTATGTTATACTACTGTTGTAAATGGAGTTTTGCATTTTTTATCAGGTTAAAAATCAATGAAAGTAGCAGTATTAGTTTCTGGTGGCGTGGATAGCTCAGTTGCATTGGCTTTGCTCAAGCAGCAGGGGTATGATGTTACCGCCTTTTACCTTAAAATTTGGCTCGAAGATGAGCTTTCCTATCTGACTGATTGCCCATGGGAAGAAGATCTTAGGTATGTGCGCCAGGTGTGCGCTCAGCTTGATGTTCCCTTAGAGGTTGTTTCCCTGCAACAAGAATACCGTGATGAGGTAGTTGGCTACACAATTCGAGAAGTTAGGGCGGGCCGGACTCCAAACCCTGATATCTTGTGTAATAAGCGCATCAAATTCGGCCTTTTCTTGGATAAGATTGATTCGAAATATGAAAAAGTGGCAACGGGTCACTATGCACAGGTTGTTGAAAATTTAGGAAATTATGAGTTGCACATGACTCCTGATCCTATCAAGGATCAAACCTATTTCCTTTCTCATTTGAGCCAAGAGCAACTTGCTCGTGCCATGTTCCCGATTGGACACTTAAAAAAAGAAGAAGTGCGCAAATTGGCACAACAGTTTAATTTGCCAAACAAAGATCGCAAGGATAGCCAGGGAATTTGTTTCTTGGGTAAGTTTAAATATCGTGATTTCATTAAACATTATCTTGGAGAAAAACCGGGCGATCTGATTGAATTTGAAACTGGCAAAAAACTTGGAAAGCACGAAGGATTTTGGTTTTATACCGTTGGCCAGCGTCAAGGTATTGGGCTTTCGGGTGGTCCTTGGTACGTGGTATCAAAAGATTGTGAAAAAAATATTATTTATATTTCGCGTGAATATTATTCAAATGAGAAAGTACGCGATACTTTCGAAGTGGATAATTTGAATTGGATCGGCGACCCTTCGATACAACTCGCTTCGCGAGCCACTCAGGGCGAACGGGAAGAGAGTGCGAATCTATGTGTCAAACTTCGCCACGGCCCAGATCTTAAAGATTGTAAAGTTGTTCCGATTGCTCAAAATCACTTTCAAGTGATTTTGAATTGTAGTGATCAAGGTATTGCCGCAGGGCAATATGCTGTGTTTTATGTCGGAAGTAGATGTGTAGCTTCGGGGGTGATTTGCTGATTAAATGCAGATTATTTTGTAAAGTTGCATGCTCATGGTATGGTATACAGGTATTTCAAATCCGTAATCGGCCCTACTTCGCTCTCCGGTGATCCTGAGCAAGTCGAAGGATGAAGGGCAAGTAAACTTGGAATTTAGCGTGGAAGAGATAGTTACAGGAAAGCGTTCCTCAATTCTTCGGAACGAACAGAAAGTAAAAGATCGGGTTAAAGAAAAGGTTGCAAAGATAAATCTTCATTTATTTGCACGTCTTCCTGCTCATGAAAAACGTATTACCGTTGCAACCATGTTTACCATCGGACGCATGCTTATGGTTCCGGTTGTTGTTCTTGCTATGGTATTTGGTCAATGGGGCGCGGCATTTGGATTTTTCGTTGCAGCAGCGGTGACTGATTCGATTGATGGTTCCATCGCTCGTTATTTTAACCAAAAAACTTTTTTGGGCGCGTGCCTTGATCCCATTGCAGACAAAGTTTTGCTTCTTTCTATTTTTTCTACTCTCGCTTTTATTGAAACACCATTATTTAGTATTCCATTTTGGTTCGTGGGCCTTGTGCTACTCAAAGAATTATTGCAAATTACCGGCGCAGCAGTGCTTTATTATCGTAAGGGGCATTTGGAAGTTCGCCCAACAGTGCTTGGAAAAGCGACTATGTTTGTGCAAACGGCATTTATTGTTTGGTTATTCGCATGTTACTTCTTTAATTGGATGCCGGTCACTACGTATGATACCATGCTTGGATTGATGTTGGTTATGGTTTTCGCGGCATTCATGCAGTATGTGCGAATTGGATTACGAGCTTTGAGAAATTTATGATTAACAAATTTTTTTTAAAAATTGCTCTAGCTCTATTGATTATTCCAACCCTCTATTTATTTAGTGAATCGTTTGTCACTTCCAAGAAAAAAACTCCTTCGGTGAGCAAGCTCAAGGAGCAGTGCTGCGAGGAATGCGCCGCTATTTTAGAATTAACGCCTGATCTTTTACGTGCAATTGCAGATCTTCATCAAACAACCCTCAATAATTTGCGTACCTATATTGATGACGGTAAGGATGGTTTTATTGCTACAAAATCAAAAGAGCAGCTAGTTGCGAGCCATGAGAGATTGATCAGGTTACGAGCTGATTTAGAAGCTTTGACTCAGCAAATGAAGACTGCTCGGTCTTTTCTTGAATCAGGGTACGCTCAGGTTAAGCAGAAGCCTTGAATTTCTAATTGGCAATAAAATCACAAAAACCCTTTACCCAATAGAAAAATCTATCATTTTTGCTATTATCATATCTGAAATGGAGCTTTTCTAACGACTCACTTTTGCTCCTTCTTAAAATTTTCATGTACCTAAGAATACGTCGCCTTGCGGCGTGAAGGAATACGTATGAAATGCAGAATGATGAAGAAAATTAGTTTATTTTTAGTTGTAGTACTTGGTGCGCAATCATCACTTTTTGCTATGCAAAAAAAGCATCGCACGGAAGCAAAATTATCTCATCGCAGAACAAAACCTGCGCTGGTTGTGCCTGCTACACCAGTAGCGCCTATTCCAGTGGTTCCTGCAAAAACTGTTGATAAAGTTGCTCCTTTGATTGATGCATCAACAGTAACCTCAAAAGAAAATGACGTTCGTATGGCGCGCGCCATTGGTGGGCGCAAAGAAGAAAAAAGTTCCTTTGCCAAAAAGATTGATGCATATGCTGCCAAAATGAAAGCGGAGCATGGGCACAAGGATGCGAATGCTAAATTGTTAGCAGATGCATTGTATGCAATCAAAGAAACCGATCAACTCAAAGACGTCAAAACGGTAATTGCACCGATTAAACGGTTAGTTGATCAATCTGAGCAGAATGGCCAAAAGATGCAGGTGCAAGATCAAATAGGTCTTTCTCTGCTTTTGAAAGCATCATTGCCACTCGGTGAGCAAGCTCGTTCCATAATCTGCGAAATGCTTCATAAGCTTGATACTTATATTGCATACTGGCGCGAACAAAAACATCACCCAATCAGCTACTTCTTTCATAAGAATCCTAAAAAATGGGTTGTTGGACCAAAACAAAAAGTAGAAATTGAAAAGAACATTAAAGAGTTAGTTGCTGTTCGCGATGACCATTTACGATTACTCTCAAAGCTAGCGGAACATGAAAGCTATTTTGAGCAGTCGGCAAGTGTGAATGAGCAATATGAATGGCTCGCTCGTTATTTGAGTATGATTTCAACAATCTGTTATAACACGCAAGCAAAACTGGAAGGCATACCGCAAGATGAGGCAACCCGGTTTGATAAGTTGCTGACATTGGTGAACGATATGCTTGGTCGAGTTTCGTTCCATGAGGATAACGTGAGCCGTGTGCTTGGAGGGGCAAAAAAACCAGGCCATATAACACGCAATTGGATTGCATATTCTGCTTTGGCAATTGGTGCGAGTGCGTTGACGTGGTATGCGCGCCGTAACCAGGAAAGATTTTATAACTGGTTCAATACAGGCGTTAAAGAAGGTGTAATGAATTTTGGTACCAGTGCATTTAGTAGTGGTCGAGATTTCGTTTTTGCACTTATTGGTAAAAGCGCAGTGCGACCTGGGAATAATGGCATGGAAGTGCACCAAACAATTGATGAGCAATTAGTGCAGTTTCAGAATCGCCTTAGGGGGCTTCGGGATAATCTCTTGGGAGATAACCAGCCGTATGAAAATAATCAACAATTGAGAGAGGGAGCACGAGCTGAGAGAGCACGAGCTCTGCAAGAGAATGCTCGTCGGCAATGCCAAGGTGTAGTAAATGCATATCAAGAAACGCGTAATCAATTGATCCAAGAGCGGTTATTGATGGCGCAAGAGCCGTTGCCTAATCTTGAAGACGTTCGATTTGAAGATTTGAGGTCGATCATTCGACAAGTTTTGGGTAATGCATTGGCTGATTGTAATCGTATTACTGCTCAGCTTAATGTACCACAAGAGGCCGCGCCCGGACTTGCAGCTCCCGCAGTGCCAGTCGGTGATGCTCCGGAGATGCCAGCCGATTTGCGGTTTGGATTTGGGCTTGGTGTAAATCTGGGGCAACCAGTGAATGATGAAATCAATAATTATATACGGCAAGCGCATCATTTTGTGCAGCATCATTTGCCTCAGATCAGAAATCTACTTAATAATGATGTTTTAGCTTATCAAAAAAGTATTCCTGCGGTAGGAAGGCTTGCGGGTGACGTTATTGCATTGCTCAATGCGTATATTACACTTTTAGAAATTTATGGTAATAATTTAGTTGTTGTAGGCGCTGATTTAATTGATACTGTTGCAAATACAATTGAGCCTATTAGAACAGAAGTGGCTCGTAATCAGGCAACTATTATTCTAACATCGTTGGCTCCTGCCGCTGTTGTGTTAGGTGGCTCTGCATTTGGACTAAGCAAGCTTTACAAAGCTTTCAAATACAAACCAGATTTCAAACCAATGCGTGAAGCATTGATTGATATTGGTCATTTGCTCAACGAAGAAGGCATGATTAAAAATGCTGATGAAGAGCAATTGGATCAAGGTAAGATTCTTTATTTGGTATGGAAATTAAAGCGTGAAGCTGAAAATGTTCCGTTAGTACAACGAGATCAGTTTTTGGCCGATGTAACGCGCCTTGGCCGCAGTGATTTAGATCATGGTAAACGTATCTGGACGGCAGAGAAAAAATTACGTATTATCGATCTGATGTATCGTACATATGACTTTTTGAATCCGGCATATGTTGCGCAGTAGATTTCGCAAAATAATCTTGTATATTAAAATGAGCTTTGCTTTTATGCGAAGCTCATTTTGTTTATGACAAACGTATTAAAGTTGTTAAGCTAGTAAACATTATAAAACTAAGATTTATCAAACCCCATTTGCTTTTTGTCCCTCAATATTTTGGGATGAACGGTTGAGGGCGTGAAAGGAAAAACACCGTGGCTAGTTACAATCGAATTATTATGGCCGGCAATTTAACTCGCGATCCGGAATATAAACAATTGGCATCAGGGCAAGCTGTGTGCCGCTTGGGACTCGCATCAAATCGTCAGTTCAAAAATAAGCAAACAGGAAGCATGGTACAAGAAGTGTGCTATATCGATATCGATGTCTGGGGACCACAAGCAGAAAGCTGCCGCCAATACTTGAGCAAAGGGCGCCCGGTACTTGTTGAAGGTCGGTTGAAACTTGATTCTTGGGAAGATCAAAACGGTAATGCGCGTAGCAAACATTCAATCGTAGCTGATCGCATTGTCTTCTTGGGTTCCAATGTTCAAGCTACAGAAGAAGATTCTACTCCTATGACCAATTTTGCACCATCATCTCGCGGCCAATCGTTTTCTGAAGCAGCGGGTGTTTCACGCGGTGAATCTGAGCAACTTGAACAAAATCTTTTGGGTCAAATAGATCAGATCAAACAAAAGAGTAAAAAAGCGGTTCAGCCAGCTAAAAAGGCGGTACGCCCTGAAACCTCTCTCCTAAATCAAGCAGATGATGAATCTGATGGTACTGGTGATATAGCCTTCAAGGATCAGCCACCATTTGAAGACGATTTACCGTTCTAAAAACAGCATCCAATAGAAAAATTAATCCCTGCAACGTATATCCTCTTAATCTCGAGGATAAAGCGGCAGGGGTTTTTTATTGAAAATTATTTGTTTATTGACAAATAGAATATAAAGATGTCAGGCTGGAAGTAGGGAAGTGGAGAGTTTATTTAAGGGTTTCTCGGCTAAAGGATTGCACATGAAGATATCAAATAATCTTAAAATAGGTTTGGTTGCCCTGGCTTGGGGCATATTTTCATGTGCACAGGGATCAATTGATCTAGAATCACCTTTTTTTGCGACCGAATATAAAAAGGCGCTGGATTGCTGCATGCAGGTCTGGGGTGATGTATGCGTTCTCCGAGATAATCAAGAAATCAATGCTGATCGAGCTTTGCTTATTGATGCGGTACTCGGGCGCATGACGTTTCTTGATGCTTCCATAAGCCAAATGCTTGCACATGAAGCGGTTGCCAAGCCACAAGGTTCTGATGTCGCATATCTTGCTCAGCTTCTTGTGCGGCTTGATGCCTGTTGTGATCAGTTGATCGCCTTGGATTCAAATGAAAAAGTTCGTTACTTTAAGACGTTGGTTAAAAGTATGCAAATTAAGTTGATCGAAAAATAATTTATTCTAATCCAATTAATCCTCTATTGGTTCCAGCCACAACTAAACCAGTTGCTCCAATATTTCGCACAAAATTAATCTGTTTGAATTGTTGCAAGAATGGGTTATAGAGCGGTTCAAATTGTTGTACGTTCCAATTGGTTACATCAAACGGGCTCACGGCTATTTGCGTGCCTAAAGACCCATTCATTGTTCGATTGATTATAAAGAATCTACGTTCACCATCTGTCCAAAAATAGGTAATCGGTGAGAGCGTTTTGAATTTCTTAAAGCAAGAGCATGCATTAAAATCGAGTGGTTCATAGGTGCCAATTTCCGCTTGTGTGCCATCGATGTTCCCGGTACCACTTTCTTGATGAATCTTGCTGCGGTCAAATGTTTTGAAGTTGCGTGCATCGGCTATGCTGAATGGCCATACGGTATGTTCAATTGGTACATCGATGGTACCAATACCATCAAATGCGATGCCCGCTGTACCATCGATTAATTCCCATAGAGCTTCCGTTTGATTGGTTGCATCAATGATGCCATTACCAGGATTTTGATTTGCATTTGATTTAAAAAGTCCATTGCTTGTTGCCAAAATCAGTTGTTCTTTGAGTGGCGCAGCTACATCATCATTAACAGCACCGGTTGAAATAATTGCCATATCAAAGAATGCGCACGTATTTTCAAAAGCGCCAACTCGATTTTGCGCAATGATCTCAATATTTGCCGGTATTCCAAACATTTCTTCGAGTGTATCAGCATATCCGATGCTATAGAGGGTATTGATGAATGGCTGTTCGCATGAATGATTCATGGTGAGCACATAGAGCCGCGAACCGCTTGTTTTGATATCAAGCACTGCACCATCAATTTCTGTTATTCTGCTCCATGAACCTTGGATGAATGGTGGTTGATCAAGTTCGTTTAGTTGATCAACGTTAAATCCACCTTGATGTATTGTTGTGTTTGTTACGCTGAAGGCATAAAGTCCAGTTTCTGTTCCGGCAAAGAAATAGTTTTGATTTCCTTCTTGCGCCGTTCGTTTGCTATAGGCAAGTGAAGTGACGCATCCGGCACCTATAGAGCATTCGCCTTTTTTGAAATCGGGTAATTCATCAATGAAAATATTCTTATCGCATTCAAAACTGAAGATAGGCGTTTCGGGGCTGAGTGGATTTTGTGGATTACATGCGATACTGACGCGTGTAAAAACGACTTTATCAACACCGCCAAAAAGAGCGTATCGATTTGGTGTGCTGGTAAAACCGGGAGTTTGTTGATTGAGGTCCAATACCGAGTAAACTCCATTGCATAATAATTCACTGACCTCTTGAATTAATCCGATCTCACACGCTCCTTTGCCCCAATTTAAATAGCCAACAAAGAGGTCGGTTGTTCCTTCTACGATCCACATGCTTCCTGTTTTCGCGTCTACATCAAAAAATTTTACTTGTCCATCATGTGACATGCATCCGGCAAGTTTTACTCCAGGGAAAGCATTAAATGGCGTTGCGCGCTTCCATGGTGACCATCGCGCAATCTTACCAGTTTCATCAAATAATGCTTGAGAATAAAATACACCAGTGTCATTCGATTCTTCTGCCTGCTCAGCACAATCCGGTGCGATATCGATCGATATATATACGGCATCACCGGTTACGACCATATCGGAAATTGCTTGATTAGGTAGAATCGGAACGGGCCCTGCGCCTACCAGTGCGCGAACATCATTTTGGGTAAGTAATTGATCTGTGCCAGTTGCAGGAACTATGAATACATGATTGCAGTCTGGTGATAATTCTGAATTTGCATTGGCAAGGGTTCCATGTAAAGTTTCGTTATCTGGAAGATTAACTAATGGCATTGCAAAAATAAAATCACCGACTTGTGCGGTGGTTCCAATACCACCATTTACAATCAAATAATCAGGACCGGTCGAGCAGTGCATAACACGCAATTCAAGTGCGCGAATATTTATATTCGCTCCTTGAGCGACAATTATTTGATCAGCTAAGGGATCAAGTGCGTCATCGGCAACGATAGGGAAGAGTTCAAGTTCATTTCCTTCGCAGGGAAGTATTTGTGAAACGACAACTGCTTTGCCAATATCATTTGCGTTCGCTCCTGTGGAGATACGAACTCCAATATAAAAACGATCAAATATCTGATCGTAATACATTGATACTTGATTAATATCGTCGGCATCGGTTGAAATAGTAACGTCGCTGCCACCGCTATCACCTTTGAGTTGGGTGATAGTGTCATTGAAAAGGACAGCCTTGTTGCCAGGTAGGCCGGTATTTGCATCAATGGTGCGCAGAGTAAGTGGTGTTTCGGTAACGCTGACAACATTGATCCCGCTATTATTAATACCAAATTGGCTGCCATCATCTGAGCGGACTGCTGTTGCTACAAAACATGAATTAGCAGAGATTTCGACAATTCCGCTTGTTGCTGCTCCATTTGCATCATTTAAGGTGCCACTATTTAAAACTGAATTGCCATCATTGGTGCTAACCGTTATTTGTGTTTGTAAAAAACGTTCGCCATTTAAAATGAGCATGGCAAGTAATGGGGGATTAAACGAACCAATTGATGCATCATCCTGCGGTGGCATTATAACTAATTCTTCAAGTGTTTGATTTTGCAAGATTGAATTGAATCCAATACCGACAAATTGGGCGATAGCGCTTGGATTTGGGCGAGTCGCCTTTGCAAGAGAAAAGCTATTAGATGGTTCATTTGTTTGATTTTCAATACCGACATACATGGTGCCGGTATGGCGATCATATGCTTTGACAACAATAGGAGAAGTAAAACCAAAGGGTGTAGTAGTGCTATTACCGGCAACGATTATGGATGCAAAGGCGAATACATGTTGCAGTAGCGCGATTCCAGTGCAAATAAATTTAATCCATCCCGTTTGTCTCGAGAACCTGGAAAGGGTTTGATGAAATAATTTTAAATTTAAGATCATGAAAATTCCTTTTTTTAATTTCATTACTTTGATCAGATTTTACCCTTTGAGTTCTTGGGGGTGCATGGAAATTTTAGAAGTCATGTGTGAAATCAATCCCAAAACTACCACCGAGCATATTTGTTCTAAATACTCGTTTTCCACTCAAAATATAATTCCAGAAGATTCCGATTCGAGGTCCAAAAAATCTGTCTGGTTTATAAAAATCATATTCTCCTAAAAGATGTAGCGTATGCATTTTCCAGCTTTGAAATTGTGGGTCGCTGCTCACAATATTGGGATAGAATATCTCTGTTTGGCATGGCTTTACTGAGTCTTCATTTTTACTTGCAAAAGAGTAGCCGGCCAAGAATGATAGCCCGCCAACAAAATGATCTGCTTTTGCATATACACCGGCATCCCAAATAACACCTGGCTTAATATCCGCATCACCACGGGCAAGTTTGATGAGAGGGCTTTGGCATGGTGCAGTTGCCATACGAATGTTGCGGTCACGTTTTAAAAAGTACATTGCTTCGATATGTCCACCAAAGGTCAGCCAATCATAGAGGCCAAAGGCAATCTCACCGATTCCCTGAATTGCCCAATGACCATTGTAGCCAAATGGCAGCGAGAAAATTTCGTTTTCATGTTTACGTTTGCCCGTCGGAGCCAAAACGCCAAGTTTCATAGTCATATCGATAAAATCAAGAACATCGGTTTCTTGGTAATTATGGGTCCATCCCAATAGGAGCGAGGTATCACCGATTCCCCAAGCATCGAGTGGGTTACAGCATATTCCCCAGCGATCAAGAATTTGATCGAATTGCTCTAAAAATGTTTGCCAGATTTGGGTATCGATGTTTGGGCA
The DNA here is from genome assembly GCA_964553945.1 of uncultured Pseudomonadota bacterium. Lineage (GTDB taxonomy): Bacteria > Babelota > Babeliae > Babelales > Vermiphilaceae > CAZKLV01. Next base: position 386,551 of record CAZKLV010000002.1, on the reverse strand, counting down.
TCCAAAGCATTCTTCATCGACAGGAGAGAGATCTTGAAAACAGATATCTTTAAATTGCATGCGGCGCACAGGCATATGTGCTTGAAAAAAGAAACCGCAAGCAAAATTTTGGCTGAACCAAAAGTTTGCTTCGAAAATTTTGAATTTTGAACAGATGCTGAAATTCCCAAATCCACAGTTCGGATCTTGTTTTGAAAGTTCAATTAATATTAGATCCAAGCAGTTGTTGGGATCTTTGCAAGGAACGCCAACCCCCAGCATGCGCATATTCTGAGTGCCCCAGATATCAAAAATGGGTACTTTTTGGCTTTCGTAGTTAAATCCGGTATGGGTATGACCACCTGCAAATGTCATATCTAATGTGGTCAATCCGGATCGCTCAAAGCGTGGCTCGGGGAATATGTTGGTGGCGCGATAGAAGTGTGGATTATCAATGGCGATATTTGAACTCACCGCGGTAATCGTAAGCAGAGCTAGAAGTCGTGAGAAATAAGATTTCATTTAATTCCTTTTTAAGCCGTTCATCCCTCCTTTGTCTGTCCTGAGTTTATCGAAGGAAGGGGTAAAATCAAATTACTAAAAAAATACCAGAAAAAAAGAAGGGATGATATACTCAATTGTGCAATATTTAAAGATTCCCAAGGAAATGGCACTATGTTTGAGAAAAATAGATATATAATTTTTTCCCCTGTTCGTCCCGAAATCTTGAAAAGCCAAGATTCACAACATGCAGATATAAAAGATAAATTCATTCGTGTAACGGCCGATTTTGAGAATTATAAGCGTCGCATGCAAAAAGAACAGGCGCAATGGTTTGATTTGGGCCAAACGAAGGTTTTATCATCTCTTGTAAATGTGGTAGATGATTTTGATCGCGCACTTGCAAGTGGTCAGAAAGATGAAGGCGTGATACTCATCTATAAATCATTGCAAAAATTACTTGAATCTTTCGAGGTTAAAGAGATTTCTGGTGATCTTCCTTTTGATCCAGAATTGCATGAAGCAATTCTATCTGTAGAAAATTCAGGTAAACAGTCTGGTGATATTGTGGAAATCCTGCAAAAGGGATACACGTATAAGGGTAAAGTCTTGCGACCGGCCAAGGTTAGTGTGGCCAAATAAAACTTATTGGGCATTTGCGTTCCTGTATGCTTCAACAGCCTCTTGAAATGTTGGAATATTTTTGGGATCAAATTTTGGAGCTTTAACTAATTTGTTGCAATCTTGACCCGGTAATATCTCCAGAAAATAGGTAAGGTTTACACGCTTTCCTTGTTTTTCGGGTTCTGGCAGCATTCTGTGTTCGTATCGATTATTGACATCAGGTGAAAATATAAATATATCTCCTGATTCCATAGCAAAAGAAACAATGCCTGCACCCTGAGCATCGGGAACAAATTCGAGCGTTCGTGTTTGGCCAAAGCTTAATCCAATGATCCATTTTTTGTATTGATCTCGGTGTGAAGGAAGTGGTGTTTCTCCTGAGGGATATAAATTTGCAAAGCTTCCAACTACCTGAATCTCAACACCAAGAATGCGATCGCAGAATAGCTCTACCCATTTTCCATAAATAGCGGCAGTTTGTGATTTTTTATCAGAATTGTGGCAGACAAGTCGGCCCAAAGTTCTGAATTCTCGCCATTTGTGTTCATCGCATAGGAGCTCCAGATTTTTTTCATGATCGGGGATCACGCCTTTCAAATGATTGGCTTCAATATGATAGGTAGGGTCTTCTTGAACAAGTTCTTTATAACTTTCATGAGTATCAAGGAAATATTCAAATCTGGCGTGGGAGACCCCAGCGAGAATTGATGTTTGCAAGAGATCTTGTACTTGCGCATCCACATCAGATGCTAAAATCCCTTCAGCTTTGTCTTTTGCAAAAATATCGGTTATAAATGCGTCTTGAATTAAGCAATTAGAAAGCGAAGCGAGGGTGATTCCATATGCTTGAGATCTGCCTACGATACCATCGATGGTACATCCAATAATTTTTAAATCAGATCCTTGATATGCGCAAATAGCGCTATGAATGGGCGCACACAGAGAGTTTTTTGATGATCTTAAAATGCCGCATTCAGAGAATGTGCAATCAACAATTTCAACACCTCGAAATTGTTTGGCATAGCCCCCATCAATTAATATCTCAAATGAAAGTTCAGAAGGGATATCGAATGGTAATGTTTTTCTATCGAGTGTGGTTGTTTTGTTGAATCCGCAATTTGAAAACTTTAGTTGTGCTAAATGAATGTTTTGTGCATTACCATGAACCCAAATTCCACCGCCAGAAAAATCTTTCAATGCAAGATTTTCAATCGATATATTTTTGAGATTTTCTTGAATTTGAATTCCTATATTGTGTTTGAGCGATAAATTTATCTGCTTGAGATATTTTCCATTTCCCATTAATGAGACATCATCGCAGGCGATCGTGATTGCAAAACTATTCGATTCAGCAGAGTTCAGCTCGATATTTTCTTCAATACGATATATGCCGGGATTTTTGATGATGTAGCCATTTGTGTTGCATAATATATTGCTGAATGTAGATGCCGTTATCGGAATTATTTGATTCGCATCATATTTTTTTATGAATTCATTTTTGAATAAATAAGTGGTTGTGCTTAGGGTGATGAATGCGCTGGCAAGAATAATTATTTTTTTTGAGTGGAGTTTCATAGCGTTTGGTGTGAATTTTCAGTTATTAAAACAAGGGGGGGCCTTTAGAGCCCCCTTATCAACGATAACTGCAAAAGGATGTCAATTAATTGCTGATATCAAGATTATCAAATGCGGTTGTTGTTGCTGGTGGAGCAGATGTTAAATATGGTGACCATGTTACAACAGGAACAAATGCATTAAGATTGAGATAGTTTTGCGTTCCGCCTGGACCGTTCAATGCAGCGTAGTTTCCGGTAATAACGCTATTTTGAGCAGCGGTATTATCGAAGATGCCAGCTGTGGAGCATTCTGTGAGAGTGTTGTTTGAAATGAAGCACTCTGTAGCTTCACCGGTTGCAAATGTGTCTAGAATAATTCCATATGCTGCAGGATCTTCACGCAAATCTAGGATTCGATTCGCCGTACAGTTGATTACGTGTTCTTGATCAGCAGAAAGTAAGAAACCGGCTGCATATTCCCCATCGCCGGTAATTTCTACGTTTTCTGCTACGCAATTATCGAAGGTATTATATGGATTTCTTCGAGGATTTGCAGATACGATTTTGGAGCCATATGCAAAGGCATGGCCAACTGAGGTTCTAACGCCAGATACATAGCAATTACGTATAGTTGTATTATGTGTACCATCCATCGTTACAGCTGCTGCACGAGCATTGTTTGTTGGAGTAATTCCCCCATCACTTTCTAGTCCAACTATTACAACGTCTTCAATAAGTCCGTTTTCATTTGGAATATCTGAATCGACAAAGTTAGCGATACTTATTCCATTGCATACTAAGCTATTTGCTCCAGCGCGAATGACTGGTTCAGTACTTTGTACTTTGATTCCTGAAAAAGACGCCCGTCTTAAAACAAAATTTGTTGCTGTTTCAAATTTGACGCCCTCAGCACCACTTGTAGCAACTATTGAATTCGAGGAAAGCGTTAAAGTTACTCCTGTTACTGCTATATCCTCAAGAACAGAATTGGTGCAAACGTTTATACTAGCTCCACCAACGGCTTCACGGTTACCAGTAATGTTGGAAGAAACGAGGTTTGATAAATAGAGATCAGATCCTCCAAAGATGATAAAGGGAGTTGAGAAAAAATCACCAAAGATGGAATCTGCGGTGATATTTGTAATTTTAAGATCGCTTGCATTTACCGCCCCAATGCCAGCTACTGCATTGAATGGTACGAACTGTTCATCGAGTAACCCTAAATTATGGAAGTTGCAGTTATTGACCGATAGGTCTCGAGCAAAGTTTGTAGAAGTACCTACAAAATAAATTCCGCCTGAGGCAGATACATCTCCGACTGGTGGGACTGTCAATGTAATGCTACCATTATATCCGCAACGTTCAACATTAATATTAGAAATATTGATGTTTGATACACCTGCAAGAGCGGTAACGCCAGTTGCAGATAATTGACTTAAAGAGCCATTTTTAATTGTAATTCCATATGTGTTTGGGCTAACCGTCACAGCTGTATTATTTGGACGTGATGTGTCAACTTGATTAATAAAATGTCCATCAAGATCAAGAGTTACATCATTTGCAGCTATGGTAATCGCAGTAGCATTGCTTCTTTTGGGATCCCAATTTACATTGTCGCATAACTTATAGTTGCCAGATTTATCGAGGATTAATCCAGCAGCGCTTTTGCGAGATGCCTTGTTGATATCATATGCTGAAATTTTGATGAATGGCTTGCATGAACTGTTGCACGATTTGGCCAAAGCTGCTTGGCTAATGAGAGTTGCAAGCAGCATAAAAATGCTTATTTTTTGAAATTTATTCATACATTTCCTTTTTCGAAGAAAACAAGATTCAATGGACATGAACTTTAAAGCAGAGCTTAGGTTTAGAATGGATTAGCAAGGATGAAAAAGCTCCAGACGACGTTGTGATGTGGACAATTGTTGTTTCTGGTGGTTTTTCTCCTTTTTTTAGAATTGGCAAAATGTTTTATTAGAGCGAATATTAATAATTAATAATAAACTTTGTCAATAAAATTCATGAGCGCTATTTTTTTTTGCACTTCGATTTTGATGTTATCATAAGCTGCTTAATACCCCTTGATATAGTTCAGCAATCCAATCACAAGTTCAATGAAAATCAAAATGATAATCAAGACCGTGAGCATATCCTCGCGATTGACATCAATATTGTGCCGATAAACGGATTGAACATTATTTATGATGGATAATTTGCGTTCGATACCACTGCGCCAGCTTGCGAGATCAAGTTTTTCAACTAAGAGTTCGTAAAGTTCAGAAAAGTAAGGCTCGCCTGCCAATTTGATACTGCTTTCTAGACGCTCGGTAATAACTGAAATATCAACTCGGAGTTTGCTTAAACCAGCAATGGGATCACTTGCAGTGCTTCCAATAAATGGAAGATAAGCACGCAATGGAACTTTGACTGCTTCAGTTTCATAGAGTCTATTTAGTTTTTCATCAAGAACACGATCAAAATAACGCAGTTCGAGCTGCTGAATATTTGCAAATTCAAAGAAATCCAATAATTCGGGATACTCTTCATCATAAACAAATGCGGCATCGGTATCGACGATAATAAGATCGCCGCGGAAATAACCGATCGCATCACTGATCATTTCTTTGCGTAGATATTCCGATAGGATATCAGTTTCAAAACGTAGGGTTGAGCAAATAATACTACCATACTGTTCTTTTAATTGATCAACGGTCATTTGCTCAGGAATCGGATCAACCTCCAGGACCATATATGAAGAGCGGGTTTGGTAAAATCGTGGCTTGACGATATACGATTCGATTCGTTTGAAAACCGCTTTGACGTCAAGAATGCTTTGTTCTTGGTACTGATTGTGAATTTCTCCAAACATTTTGCGTACATTTGCGAGAGTATCGGTAAAGGGAACTTTATAGATAAATGAAATAACCCCAAAGTTATGTACCTTAGTACTCACGCAATGAGCAGATTTTTTTGGATGATCTGGGAGTTGGATTGCAAGGGGCGCATGATAATTTTTGAAATATTTGGGCATTTGATGAGGAACGGTAGTTACCGCTCGAGATCTCTCGAGTTTTTCGAGATTAATATCATCTCCGATATCAAATGCATGGAAAATATAAATGTTTCCTGAAAATATTATGTTTGATTCAATCATAAAACCCCGTTCTTATTCCCTTCGCAAGCCCAGGGCGAACGGAGGGAATTTTATTTGGATATCTTCTTTTTTAGTATCTACTCGAGAGCGGATTTTTCCGTTCGTCTTGAGCCTGCGAAGAATAGATGCTTGTTATTTTTTGAGTATGGTCATGAATGCTTCTTGTGGCACATCCACTGATCCCACACGCTTCATCTTCTTTTTACCTTCTTTTTGCTTTTCAAGCAACTTACGCTTACGTGAAATATCACCACCATAACATTTTGCTGTTACGTCTTTGCGTAAGGGCGCAATTCGCTCGCGTGCGATGATTTTAGCGCTTAATGCTGCCTGAATGATTACTTCATAGAGTTGGCGCGGAATTACATTTTTCAATTTTTCAGCGAGCTCTCGGCCAATATAGTACGCTTTGTCTTTATGCACAATGGTTGAAAGAGCATCAACCGCTTTTCCGTTTAACAGGATATCCATTTTGACCATTTCCGATGGTTCGTAGCCTGATTCTTCATAATCAAAGCTTGCATATCCGGAACTCAATGATTTGAGTTGGTCATAAAAATCGGTAGCAACTTCGGTGAGAGGTAATTTGTATTTTAAAATAACGCGATGTTCATCAATGTAGCTTAAATCTGTTTGAGCGCCTCGTTTTTCTTCGCATAATTTAATGAGATTACCGACATATTCATTTGGAGTAATGATCGTTGCGCTGATGATAGGTTCGTAGACCGTTTCGATTCGATTTGGTTCAGGAAAATCGGATGGGCTTTCAATGTCAACCAATTCAGATTGTCCAGCAAGTTTGAGTTTGTAAAGCACGCTCGGAGCTGTTGCGATAACTTCAACATCATATTCTTGTTCTAAGCGTTGCTTGAAGACATCCATATGCAGCAAACCGAGGAACCCGCAGCGGAAGCCAAGGCCGAGCGCTACAGAGGTTTTCTTTTCTACGCGAACGCTTGCATCGTTTAATGTTAATTTTTCAATTGCATCAGAAACTGCTTGGAAATCTTCGGTATCGATTGGGTAAATTCCAGCAAATACCATTGGCTTTGCGGGCTTGAATCCTGGAAATGGAGCGACAGGTTTTTTGGTCAAATACATGGTATCGCCGACACGCGCTTCTTTAATGGTTTTCATCCCGGTGATTACATAGCCAACTTGCCCTGCATAAAGTGCTGGCATTGGTGTCAGTTCAGGGTACATGAGCCCGAGCTCGAGCACTTCATAACTTGCATCTGCCTGTGCCAAAGATATTTGATCACCTTTTTTGATCATGCCATCGTGTACTGCAATTAAGCAAACAACGCCGCGATAATCGTCGAACCATGAATCAAATAGAAGAGCTTTGAGCGGTTTTTCTGGATCGACCTTGGGTGCAGGAATACGATCGATGACTGCTTCTAAAATTGCAGTCGTACCAATATTTGCTTTCGCCGAAGCAGGAATAACTTCTTCCGGTTTGAAATCAAAGAGGCTCGTAATTTGTTTGGTTACGCGTTCAGGATCAGCGGCGGGAAGATCGATTTTATTGAGAACCGGAATAATGGTTAAATCTTGATCAAATGCTAAAAAGAAGTTTGCCATAGTTTGCGCTTGCACGCCTTGACCCGCATCGACGAGTAATAATGCCCCTTGGCATGCATAGAGAGAGCGAGAAACTTCGTAACTAAAATCGACGTGGCCGGGAGTATCAATTAAGTTGAGCAGATGCATTTTGCCTTCATGCTCAAAGAACATTGAGGCCGTTTGTGCTTTGACGGTAATACCCCGTTCCTTCTCGACCTGAAGTTTGTCTAAAAATTGTGCTGTTTTTTCCCGTTCGGATACGGTACCGGTCAACTCCAAGAGCCGATCAGAAAGTGTTGATTTGCCATGATCGATGTGGGCAATAATAGAAAAATTTCTGATTCTATCGGGAGTGAAATCTGCTAAATTAATTTTTTTAATATCCATAACTGTTTTGTACCTTAATTTCATGTGTCATTCCAGTGTATGAGAATGGTTGAGGTTTGGCAAATGATGGTCGGTTTGAACCATAAAAAAGGACCCGATAAAAACCGGGTCCTTATATTTTGAGTGTTTCAAATTATCTACGATATGCAGGATAGTGTGAACGTGCTTGGGCCTTGGTGCCATTTTTGGTGGGCACTTTTCTTTTAGCCTTCGCCTTTTCAAGTTTTGTGGTGAACCAACCATAGGCTTTGTATGCAATATATCCAACGATTGAAGCGCCTGTTGCCGCGACCAATCCATGAAGGAAATAAAAATTTTTGAAGAGTGAGTTTAAATCAAATCGTGATGTTTGGTTCGCAGGAATATTGGGTTCCGGATCATTTGGTGCAGGAGCCACAAATGGCGGCATTGGTTGATTTCTGTTGCGAGCATTTTCTTCCTGCTGCAAGCGGCGAGCTTCTTCAAGACCCGCTTGTTCTTGCGCGTGACGGTGTCCCTGATTTACTTGATTTGCTAACTCTGCAGCCAAGTTTGCATCGTTCGCAGTTGCTTCTTGCAAGTCTTGTTCGGCGAGCAGGCGAGCAATTGCTTCATTTGTTGCGTTCTCTTGTTCGAGCTGTTCTTCTTGTGCTCGGCGTTGAGCGGCCTCAGCTTCCGCCATAACATTATCAATGAGTGCGAGGGGATCAAAATGTTCTTTTGTTTGCAATTCATTAAAAATTCTATCGCGGCATGCTGCATATGACGCTTGTTGAGCATCTAAGCAGTTGCCAATAGAGTCAACATGTGTTGATTGTCTCAAGGTTGTATATAATTCTAATAATTGATTCCATTGATCGATATCATGAGGAGCGTCAATAAGATGCATAATTGTTTCATCAATGAGCATCATTCCATTAAGATACGCGATGAAAGGAGCGAATTCAGGGTCATTCGCATATTTTTCAATAATATAGTTTGCATAATTCAAAGAGGTGTTAATTGCATTTCTGCTGGCATCTCCACCCAAAATAAGCTGCATGAATAGCGCAAGGCGATCGGCTTCATTCGCTGTTACTATTCTTTCTATATTTCTTTGTAAGTCATTTAAATCCCGCGCTCTCATACTTGCTTGGGCGCGCTGTTCAGCTGCTATTTCTTCAGCTGAAAGTTCTGGTTCTGGTTGAGGTGCGGTTTCTTCTTCATCAAGAACTTCAACGCGAGGTGATGCAATTGAGAGGGGTGCTTCTACTGGAATTATTTCTTTGACTGGAACTGGTTCCATTTGATCAGGCTCCACTCGTGGAAGTTCAGGTGCAGCAGGAGCTTGAATCTGCTTTTCTTGTTCGCGCTGCTCTTGCAAGCGTTTGCGCATCACTTCTTTGAAATCAGATTCGCCATCAGCTTCTTCTTTACCTTTGCCAATGACTGGATTGGCCGCTTGAGCTTGCGTTTTCTTTTGGGCATCTTTTTCTGATTGTTCTCTGCGATTTTCTTCTAGGCGACGTCGAACAGCTTCATGAGCTTCGCGCTGTTCTCGGTCTCGACGAGTTTCAGGTTTTTTGGCCGGGTTCATTGCGTGTGCTTCAGGGGTCAGAGAGCCTAAGCCAAGGGAAAGGGCCAAAATTAATTTTGTATTCATGAATACCTCCACAGTAGAATACAGGGTAAAATCGTACGTAAGTAGTATAAATATAGCAGAAACGAGTCAGCTGAAAAACCGCCTCAGGCCTAAAACAACCAGGTTTAATTCAAATAGAAACTGGGTTTTTGGGCGTGTGCAAAATTCTTGAATTTTGAATGAGTGGTTTTATATGGTAAGAGGGTCATTTATATGGTGTTACTTAAAATAACGAAAAAGGGCCAAAAATAAGCTAATTTTCAGGTTCGGCTTATTTGCCAGAGCTGGCAATATAAGATAAACTGTACGCAGATAATAAATAATAGAAATTGAGCCTTGGCCTTGTTGATCCTAAGGACTAATCGATATGGAATCCCCGTTAAAGAATACGAATAAAAAAATTACTCCCGTGTTAATTGAGACCGAGCTCAAGGGTTCGTTCCTTGATTATGCGATGTCGGTCGTCGTGAGCCGTGCAATTCCTGATGTGCGTGACGGTTTAAAACCGGTGCATCGTCGGGTTCTTTATACCATGCATACGCTTGGTTTTCATTATAATAAGCCCCCGCGCAAGTCTGTGCGCGTAGTGGGTGATGTGCTTGGTAAGTTCCACCCGCATGGTGATCAAGCGGTTTATCAAACTATGGTGGGTATGGTACAAGATTTTGCGAAAAGATATCCACTTCTTGATGGCCAGGGTAACTGGGGATCGGTCGACGGTGATAATGCGGCAGCGATGCGTTATACCGAGGTCCGCATGGCAAAAATTACACAAGAAATTCTTGCTGATATTGAAAAAGAAACCGTTACTTTTGTTCCCAACTTCGATGAAACAACCGAAGAGCCGATTTTGCTCCCAAGCCGTTTGCCAAACTTGCTTGTCAATGGTACAACCGGTATTGCTGTTGGTATGGCGACATCGATTCCGCCACATAACTTGGGTGAAGTTATCGATGCCTGCCTGGCACTTCTGAATAATGAAATGATTTCCGATGAGGAACTATTCAATTTAATTCCTGCTCCTGATTTTCCAACTGGTGGTGTTATCTGCGGACGCGGTGGCATTATCCAAGCATATAAAACGGGGCGCGGACGCGCTATATTGCGTGGCGTTGTTGAAATTGAAGAGACCAAAAAAGGTAGTTCAATTATCATCACCGAGCTTCCATATCAGGTTAATAAAGCACAGCTTGCGATGAAAATTGCCGAGCTTGTCAAAAATAAAATGATTGAAGGCATCACTAATATCAAAGATGAATCTGATAAACGTGGTATGCGTTTGGTCATCGAAGTCAAACGTGGTGAAATCCCTCAGGTTGTTTTAAACCAACTTTATAAATTCACTAACTTGCAAACATCAGTTTCTATTTTGATGCTTGCATTGCTCGATAATCGGCCAATGGTATTTACCTTGCGCCAAATGCTTCAAGAATTTATTCGTTTCCGCCAGCAAATTGTCTATAAACGCAGTGTCTATGATTTGCGCAAGGCTCAAGAACGCGAACACATTTTGCAAGGCTTCATTATTGCATTGAAAAATATCGATGAAGTAGTTGCAACCGTTAAGCAATCAAAAACGGCTGAAGAAGCAATTGAGAAATTGCATAAACGTTTTGCGATCAGCGAAATTCAAGGTAAAGCAATTCTTGAAATGCGCTTGCAGCGCCTCACCGGTATGGAACAAGAAAAGATTTATACTGAAATGGAAGAGCTCAAAAAGACAATCGCATATCTTACTTCGATCATTCAAGATGCAAGAATTCTCAAACAAGAAGTCATTAAAGAATTGAATGAAGTAAAAGAAGTCTATGGCGATAAGCGCAAAACAAAAATTGAAGGCGCGATTGACATTCTTACCGAAGCAGATTTAATTCCGGATGAAGAGGTTGTTATTACTTTAACCCTCAAAGGATACGTCAAACGTGTTCCGTTGGAAGTCTATGGCGTTCAGCATCGCGGCGGTAAGGGCAAAATGGGAATGGCGCAGCTTGATGGTGCAGAGGATGTTGTTCAAGATCTCTTTGTTGCTAAGAATCATGATATGCTCCTCATATTTACTAACTTGGGCCGAGTTTATAGCGTGAGCGTTTTTGAAATTCCGGAAGCATCACGTACTGCTCGCGGGCGCGCGGTCATTAATTTATTGCCGCTCCAGGAAGGTGAAAAAGTTGTAAAACTACTTCCTGCACGGGATCTTGAAGGCAAATTCCTCGTGATGGTGAGTAAAAATGGTATTATCAAACGAACCGATGCGACCGATTTTGATAATATTCGTTCAACCGGTATTCGTGCAATTACTTTACGTGAAGATGATGAACTTGTGTTCTGTTCGCTTTCTAATGGAAGCTGCACCATCTTAATTGCGACTGCAAATGGCCAGGGCATCCGATTCAAAGAAGATGAAGTTCGTGCAATGGGACGCCAAGCAAGCGGTGTAATTGGTATTCGTTTGAAAGAGGGCGATTATGTGGTTGGTATGGAGACCAATTGCGACGGTGGAGATATTCTTTTTGCAACTGAATTTGGGTATGGCAAAAAGGTGGAAGTGAATGATTTCCGTATAGCTCATCGTGGTGGTGTTGGTGTTCGTACTATTCCAACAACCAAACGAAATGGTAAAGTGATTGGTCTTGCAATTGTATATCCTGATTCAAATATATTGCTCATAGATGAAGCGGGTAAAATTATTCGTCTTCCGGCAAGTGAAATTCGCGCTATGGGGCGCCAGGCAAAAGGTGTTCGCTTGATTCGTCTCGATGAAGGGCAAGCACTTTCAACCTTGGTCGCGTTCCAAGAGGGTGAAGAGGGTGAAGCTTGTTCAATCAGTGGAATCCCTGAACCTAAAAAAGCGAAATTAGAGGCTGGAGAGTTGGGTGATTCTGGTGCAATGGAATTTGATGCGGCTGAATTCGACGCGATGGATTTTGACGCGCAATCAAATGAAATGATCGAAGATCCTGAATCAGAAACAGATGAAACTGATGAAGACACCTTTGCTCAATTTTAAATAAGAGAATAATAGAATAGTTAATGAGGTGCGCTCAAACGAGTGCACCTCATGTTTTTTACACCCAGGTAACATGCAAGAATCTCAAGTCATTCTCCATCTTTCATTAATCAATGGTATTGGCCCTGGAACAATACAACTTATACGCGAACTCAAGCCGGCCGATATGCGCTGGCACGAATTATATCGTTTATCGTCACGCGAATTACGGGAATTATTCCACCTAGGGCCTGTTGGTGCACAAAACCTTGCCTTAGGTCTTTCAGATGAAAAACTTCTTTTGCATGAACTTGTACTTATCGAAAAGCATGGCTTTAACCTTACCACGATCATCGATCCAGAATATCCGCAACAACTTTCTCACATTCATATGCCACCACCAATTCTTTATGTGCAGGGTGCATCACTTTCGACCTTCAATAAATGTTTAGCAGTTATTGGATCGCGCGAAGCGGATCGTTACGGTAAGCAAGTTATCGAGTCATTGGTGCCACCGCTCATTGAATATGGATGGAGCATTGTGAGTGGCGGGGCACTAGGTGCTGATGCAATGGCGCATGCGGCAACGCTCAAGGCAGGTGGAAAAACAATTGCGGTGCTTGGTTCGGGATTGCTGCATCCGAGCCCAACTCGAAATCTTGATTTATTTGATCAAATGTTGGCATCTGATGGAGCGCTGTTGAGTATCTTTCCACTTTCCATGCAAAGTCGCCCTGAAAATTTCCCAGTGCGGAATCGTGTGATTGCTGGTCTTTCGCGTGGAGTGATCGTTGCGCAAGCAGCACGCAAAAGCGGGACGCGTATTACGGCACAATATGCCCTTGAGCAGGGACGCGATGTCTTTGCGGTGCCGGGATTGATTGATCATCCCTTGAGCGAAGGATGCCACGCCTTAATTCAGGAGGGGGCGAAGCTGATTTCACGGGTTGAGGATGTGTTGGAAGAATATGACGTATTAATTTCTACTGCATCGGATGCCGCAGGAATTGAGCATAAGGAGTTGCAACAGGATTTATTTAAAACAACTGAGCCTGTTGGAAGAAAAACAATCAACCAAGCTGTTCAAATAGAAGTGTCAATTACGGCAAGTAAAAAAAAGAAAGATGAAGCAAACCCCATTGTTTCATTGTGTCGAGCTCCAATCTCTCTTGATGATCTTATGAGGGAGACAAATCTTTCCTATGGCGAACTTCAAACTATTCTTTTCAATATGCAACTAGATGGTTTGATTAAACAAAATTTTGCCGGGCTTTGGGAAAAATCATAACACCCTTATCTTTTTTCTTGACCAAGGTAATCATGCTGTGATATGAATAAAAGCAGATATTGAAAATTAGTTTTCTTATTTGGTATCTATATAAAAAGGTATGAGTAGTGAGCCACGCTGTTATCATTTCAATAAAATCTTCAACTTTGTTTAAAATCTTAAAGTGTTGCATCATTGCTCATTCTAATAATTGGGTATTTAAAATCACCGAGTGGTGATTTTTAGTTGTGGAAGCATAATAACAACCCTTTCTAGAGGAGAGTCACACAATGACTACAACCTTGAAAACTGCAGTACGCAGTTGTCTTTCTCTTGCGCTCTTGTTGAGTGCGCAAATCGTACAAGGTGCGTGCGATAAGAATATTGAGAATCGTATTGAATACAAAGTCAATCGAATTCTCAGAGATGTTGAGGTGATTATCGAAGGAAATACAGGTACCTGTACACCTATTACACAAGAAGAAATCAATTTAGGGAGCGGAGTGTATACCGTTTTGCGCTCTGGATTGTATTGTGTTAACGAGAACGTAACTGGTCTTATTCAAGTTGCTCCAGGTGTAGATTGCGTATCTATTAACTTGGAAAGCCATACGGTTACTGCGGGAGCGGCAGGAATAGCATTTTCTGCTAATGGAAATGAAGGCTTGAAGATTTTCAATGGTTGCATTACAGGTTCTACTGATGCAGCAATCTTGGTTACAGATTATACTTCAGTAGAGCTTTTTGATCTTAATATTCATGATTATACCGGAGATGGTGTTCGAGTAGATCCATCACACGATGTATATGTTCATGATGTTAATTTTGTAGGCGCTGGTGCCGCTGAACGAGCTTTGCTTTTTGATGCTGTAGATAACTTTGTAGTACAGCGTTGCAATGCAAGTGGATTTTTAAGCACAGTGGGTGCAGTAGTTCAGCTTGATGGTAGCGCAAATGGATTAGTACAAAATGTTAACGTAACAAGAAATACCAAAGTACTTGCAGCAGCAGCTGGCGGATTCCCTGACGTTCTTGCAAATGAAGCGGTTCGCTTGGTAAGCGTTGATACTTGTTCAAATGTTGACTTGAATCAAGTTAAAGTTAACCAAAATACAAGTGCAAGCGATCAAGATACCAATGGATTGGTAGGGATTGGATTTAATGCTTCTACAAATTGTTCATTGACCCAATCAGAAGTAAACAACAATACCATTACTGATGGTGGATCTGAATCAATTTATGCTATGGTTATGATGAACAACGGTAGCGACAATGGTGTTTTTGCCGATGTTCAAGCAAATAATAACGTAACAGGTGATACACCGGTAACAGCATTATTTGGTTTTGCGTCATTTGGATCACAAGATTTACATTTTGATCGTTGCCAAGCAAATGATCTTGTTGCACAAGAATTAACCGTTGAGCCAAGCTTGGGTTCTGCAGTAATTGGTTTTGGAGCTGTAGATTCTTCAGCAGTTCTTTATCGTTGCCAAGGAAACCGTAACAGCGCAGTTAACCCAGGATCTCGAATCCCTGGTGATCAATTGGCTGTGGTAAGAGGGATTGGATTTGGTGGCGCTACACTTCTTGATTCTTGTGAAGCGAATGGAAATACTATTGGTGAAGGCTCACGCGCTGTGGTAACTGGTTTTGGTTGCCCAAGTGCTAACCTCGTTGTGATTAATTGTGTCGCAAACAACAATATTGGTGGCGAACTTGCAGTTGGTATTCAATTGCCAACAGAAGCATCTCCAGAATTGCCAACCGATGTGTCAAATGCACGATTGATTAATTGTACGGCAATGAATAATGGCCGTTATGGTATTGCAGTTGGTCAACCAGATAGCACAATTGGATCTGGAAATAACTTGGAATTTGTGAACTGCTTCGTTTCTCAAACAGGTTCACTTGATCAATTAAGTGATACAGCTGGGATCTTTATTGCTGCGCTTGATACTCCTGTAACAAATGTAGTAATTAAAGGTTGTGAAATTGATAATACATTAAGCTCAGTTAATGGAGCGGGTATCACTGTTACCAATGCACGTAACGTGGTTATTGAAGATACAAACGTACTTACAACAACAGCTACTCCAGGATATGGAATCTTGTTTGATACATTATCAGATTCTAAAATTATTCGCTCACAAGTACATGATAATACAAATGCTGGTGTGGAGCTTGTTAATACAAACTCATGCATTGCGATTATTGAATCAATTGCAATGAGAAATGATGTTGGGTTTGAATTCTCAATTACATCAACAATCGCATGTGCATTAGTACAAGATTGTCGCGCATTGAGCAATGCGGCATCTGGATTCAGATATGCTGCAGTACCGCTTCCATTTACGACTACATTTATTGGCAACGAAGCGCAATGCAATGGTAATAACTCTCAAGCAGCTAACTATGATCTTGGTGCGAATCTAATTCCACTTCAATCATTAAGCTGGAGCACAGGTGTTAGAACTAATGTTAATGGTTCTGATGCATTAGGTGCGCGATTTGCGAACTTATTTATGATTCCATAATCATTATTGATTACCAAAAGGAGCTCGCTTGAGCTCCTTTTGAGTTTCCAGAATATTGCCCCGTCAAAATTCTTTATTTTGACGGGGCTTTTTATGTATCTCTCCATTCTATTTAATGTTTTTTGTTACTTTGATTTTGATTCAAAGGATTTATAATGAGGAGAGTGAGAATGAAGTGCCGAATTATTTTTATTTTTTTAGGATCGATAATGCTGTTCACGTCACAAAAAATACAAGCTCCGATTGCCCCATGTCACATCATCGATACGCCGCCAGCAAGCGTTAGTACTACACATGAAATTGCTCTCGTCTATCCGCAGCGATTGGCTTCGTTGTATCAAAAGTTGACGCCACAGGAGCGAATTTTTTGTTACTATCTTTATCGTGCTTCATTGCCGGGATATCGCGTGGCCGCGGATCAAAATCACCGGTATGCGGTACAAATAGAAAAAATGCTTGAATTTATTGTGGTTCACCATGATCAGCTTCATTTGAAATCGGATTCTGCATTTTTTGCAGATGTTAAAACCTATTTGATCTATTTATGGACAAATCATGGTCAATATTTTATGCGTGAACATGCAAATCAAAAACGTACGCCTGAACGGCTTGGGCTTACTCATTTAAATCAAGAAGCTCTGTGTAAGGTTCTTAAACGATTGAATTACCCGAATGCTCAAAATGCAGTTGATGAAATTGCAGAATCGATGTTTGATACATCATATGAGCCGACGCTAACGGCACCAGATAGCATTGAAAAGAGCGCTGTTAATATGTATTCGGTTGATTTTCGCGATGGTGATTTTGCGCAGTTATCACCTGGAGAGCAGCATCAGCTCAATAGTTATTGTTTTATTGATTATCACAATGGAGTCCGAACTCCAAAAATCTTGGCCTATAAGATTAATGGCAAATATGATAAAGAGCTAACCGTGAGTTTCTATTGGTTGCAAAAAGCATTGCATCATGCTCGCAAATATCCGAATCAATTTGATAAGCATTTGGTAAAAAGTTTAGATTATCTATGCCAATTTATTAAAACTGGTGACGAAGAACTATTCAAAAAGCATTCTATTGAATGGTTGCAAAGCAACAGTCGTCTTGATTATTGCTGGGGTTTTATCGAAACATATGAGGATCCAAAGGGATACCGTGGATCATTTCAAGCAGAAGTTACCGTTAAAAGCTTGGATATTAATTCGCTCAATAAAATTTTACCGAGTATTGAGGCAAGTTTGCCGTTCCCTCCTGAATTTAAGCGAGATAATTTGCTTAGTGGAACAGCAACCTTGCCAAACGCATCGATTAATACCAAAATTTTTGCCGTTGGCAATTTAGGGCCTTTGAATATAACGGCAGCCTATTGCTTGCCCAATTATCAAGAAATCCGTTCAGCACACGGTTCAAAACAAATTATTTATCATCAAGAAAAGGGTATTGGTGAGCTGTTGAATGCTGATCTCTATCATCGATTGTTCCATTTGCCAGATGAATATGAATGGTTGAGGGTGAACGATCCTGAATTTGCATTGGATCGCGATATTTTCAATATCGAGTGTATATTACACGAAACATTGGGTCATGGCAGCGGGAAGTTTGCAACACATGTATTCAAAGATGGCGATCTGATGAAAATCGATGGCAAGGCATTTTCTGTTGGAGATAAAATTCCGGTTACGAGTGGCAATATTGAACAGTTTTTGGCGGGATATGCAGCGACACTTGAAGAGCTACGTGCCGAAATTATTGCACTCTTGGCCGCTATTACGAATTATGATGTACTTGCCACATCGGGTATTATGGGTGATTGGCCCAAAAAAGTTCTTAAGCCACAAATGATCGAGCTCATGATTAATGCGATGGCGCAGCGCGGGCTTGGGCGCTTGATTTTGCAACAAGATAATGCAACCGAGATAGCAGGCGATCATGCGCGCGCAAATACGACCATCATGAATTTTTTAGTTGAGCAAGGAGGGGTAAAGTTTAAGGAAGTGCAAATCAAATATCATGGTAAAACTTATAATGTCGTGGGGACTCAAGTAGTTAACCTTAATAAGGCAATCGAATCAGTGAAAGAGCTAGCTATTCGAGTGCAACGCATCCATTCAACGGGTGATACTCAAGATGTACGAGTATTAATCGATACGTATGGCAAACCGATTCTTCATCCTGACCACTTGCGCATTATGAAGCAAAATATGCGTGCATGTGTGGGCGATGTGAAGGTATCAGGGTCACTCTATCCTGATTTTGAACCGGTGTATGATCAATTGGGTGAAATTGTGGATGTGGTGGCAACATGGCCGCGAGATATTGTGGAACAGTTTATGGGGTATCGTGAGATAATGTTAAGTAAAGAATAATTATGTGGAGAAAGGGTAATTGGGATCCACCGTTTGCCCTGATACTTCGACAGGCTCAGTACTAAAGGCCCTTCGAATATCAAGCTGTCGAAGTACTGAAATCCTGAGTTTATCGAAGGGCGAGTGTGCGAAGCATACCCGGAGTATCGAAGGGTTGAATAAAAATAATTAATTAGCGCCTCATTATCCATAACAATTCAAAGAATTAAGAAAAAAAAGAAATTTAACACAACCCTTCGATACTCCGGGCTCGTTACCACTCGCTCGGAACTCAGGGCGAACGGAGAAGGGGAAGTTTCTTTCTCGTTAAAATCTGTATACAAAACAAAACCGGGTCGGTTTTTATACCGACCCGGTTCAATTTCAATAATAATTACTAAGAATTAGTAACGATTGCTGCGGCCTTCAGGACGACCTTGGCGCGAATGAGATGAACGTGGACGTTCTTCGCGTGGGTTTGCTTCGTTTACACGAATTTTACGTCCTTCAAGATCCATGCCGTTCAAGTTGCTGATTGCAGCTTCACCTTCACTTGCATTTGCCATTTCAACAAAACCAAAACCGCGAGATTCGCCGGTGAATTTGTCTTTGATGACTTTGGCAGATTTTACTTCGCCAAATTGAGCAAACAATGATTTCAATTCTTCATCAGTAACTTTAAACGCTAGATTTCCAATAAATAAGTTCATAAAAATAGATCTCTCAAAAAATAGTCTTATACAATTTCAACTTAAAAAACGACTCAGTCGCGGTAACTTTCTTTCTAGTACGGCCTTTCTAGTAGAGCATCAACAATCAAATTCTACAGATAATAATACCAAATATGGGCGAATAGTAAACCATACCTTCTCTTTTATGGGCATAATTTAGCCTTGTGATCTGCCGCTTGCCAGTATACACTTGATGTACTTTCCGGTTATTTGGGAGAAAGATAATATGCAAAAGCTGCATCTGGTCGTACTATCCATTACTTTTACCCTTTTTGCGGTCGTGCTTTTTAGGTGGGGTGGGGTAGCCGGCGGTTTTGATCAAAAAAAATCTCAAAAAAAGTCTAAGATAGTGGTTTTGTGCACTACGAGTCTTCTTGCAGACGCTATCAAGCAGGTGGGGGGGGATATGGTAGAGGTTCGGGCCCTTATGGGACCGGGGGTGGACCCTCACTTATATCGTGCCCGTGAAAGTGACATTCAGGCGCTTATTGGTGCCGATATTATTTTTTATAATGGATTGCATTTAGAAGGTAAAATGGGGGAGCTCCTTGAGAAAATGAGATCATGGAAGCCGGTTGTGGCTGTTGGGGATTCGATTGCCAAGAGCGAGCTTCTTATTGCAGAATTCGATGATCTCTATGACCCTCATATTTGGCAGGATGTTTCACTGTGGCTTGTTGTGGTGCGGTGCATTGCAACTGAGCTGAGTGCTCAGTATCCACAGCATCATAGATATTTTGAGGGGCAAGCCGCTCAGTATGAAGCAAGGCTCAATATCCTTGATCAATGGATACACGAACAACTCGCGCCTCTTTCGAATGATCGGCGCATATTGGCAACGGCGCATGATGCATTCAGTTATTTTGGCAGAGCATATAATTTCAAGGTTATTGGATTGCAGGGGATGAGCACCGATGCTGAAATTGGCACGAGTGATATCCAAAGTTTAGTTTCATATTTGGTAGATTATAAGGTCCCAGTTATATTTGTAGAATCTTCAATTGCGCCTCGGTCAATTCAAGCGGTAGAGGCAGCCTGTGCCTATCGAGGGTGGTCAATTAAGATTGGTGATGAATTATTCTCTGATGCTTTGAGCGATGCGCAAGGGCCAGCTGCAACTTATGTTCAGATGATGGAGCATAATATTAGATCAATTGTGAAAGGGCTTTCCCGATGAATCAATTTTCGCATGCCTTGCAGATCCGTGATCTGAATGTATGTTTGAACAATGGGCCAGTTATTTCAAATTTTTCAGTTACTGTGCCGACGCAAAAATTGATTGCGCTTGTGGGCCCCAATGGCGCCGGAAAATCGACATTGCTTTCGGCAATTGTAGGGCTCACCCAAATACAATCAGGAAGTATTTCAATTTTGGGGCAATCGATTGATGCGGTACGTAGTCGTATTGCATATGTTCCTCAGCGATTGAGCGTTGACTGGGATTTTCCAGCGACCGTGCTCGATGTAGTTCTCATGGGCTCGTATGGGCGCCTCGGTTGGTTTTCGCGCCCCGGCAATGCAGAGATTGTTCAAGCGTATGAAGCATTGCAGCAGCTGCAGATAGTCAATTTTGCTCATAGGCATATTGGCCAATTGTCGGGTGGGCAGCAGCAGCGTGTTTTTTTGGCGCGTGCATTAATGCAGCAAGCTGAATTTTATTTAATGGATGAACCATTTGCGGGTGTGGATGCGGTGACTGAGCGGGTTGTCATTGATTTTCTTAAAGGGTTGCGTGATCAGGGTAAAACGGTATTGATTGTGCATCATGATTTGCAAACACTTGCTGAGTATTTCGATTGGGTGATTCTCATGAATGTTCATTCAATTGCAAGTGGACCAATTGAAGAAGTATTAAAACCGGAGTATGTGTGTCAAGCCTATGGAAATCGCACTATTTATCAAACATTTAAATAATTATACCTTACTCAATGTTCTCTGGGGCATGATCATTATTGGCGCAACTGCCGGAGCCTTGGGCGCATTTGCATTGTTACGGGGTCAGAGTTTGCTGGGTGATGCAATCTCACATGCATCATTGCCAGGAATAGCAATTGCTTTCTTACTTACTTCAAGTAGGAATCCTGCGATTCTCTTGGGCGGAGGGGCCTTTGCTGGCGGTTTTGGATCGATGTGCATCTTGGCCATTACTCGGCTAACCAAAATTAAAAAAGACGCTGCGCTTGGGATCGTTCTTTCTGTTTTTTTTGGAACTGGGCTCATGCTCATGACCTATATTCAAAAATATGGCTCAAGTAATCAATCGATTTTAAATAAGTATTTGTTTGGTAATGCTTCGACTATATTGGTACAAGATCTTTATCTGATGGTATTTGTTGCCATACTCACATTTTTATTATTAGCCATGTTTTGGAAAGAATGTGTGCTTATTACGTTTGATCATCTCTTTGCGCGCTCCCTTGGGTATCCAATTTTAGTGCTAGATGCATTGCTTATGCTGTTGATGGTGCTTGCCATCATCATAGGCTTGCAATCGGTTGGGGTGGTGCTCATGAGCTCTTTGCTTATTGCGCCTGCTGCGGCCGCGCGCCAATGGTCAAATCGATTGCACATCATGGTAATAATGGCCGGAATTTTTGGTGCATGTGCGGGAGTGCTCGGTGCTTTGATTGCAAGTTATTTTTCCCATATGCCAACCGGGCCGGTAGTGGTCGTGGTTTTGAGTATATTGGTTTTGATTTCGCTTTTGTTTGGAAAATACTTAAAAAGTTGAATGGTTATTTCCCTCCGGTCGCTCTGATGCTTCGATAGGCTCAGCAGTGAACGCACCCTCGATTAGTTATCGAGGCAGCCTATCCTGAGTTAGTCGAAGGGCGAAGGATAGGGAGAGTTCTTTTTTCAAATGAGTCAGGGACTCTTCGCAAAATTAGGGTGAACGGACTAAATTTTTTATAGGCTCAAGCATGAACTTACTCCAAATCGAAATCATAGCTATCGCCTGCATCACCGCACTTGCCTGCGCATTACCCGGCGTATTTTTAGTACTGCGTGGTATATCGCTTATGAGTGATGCGATTAGCCATGCAATTTTGCCTGGTATCGTGATCATGTTTTTGCTCGTTCGCTCACTTGAATCGCCGCTTCTGATTTGTGGTGCAGCTGTTTCAGGGTTGATAACGGTTGTGTGCACCCAAGCGCTGATCAATTCGCAAAAAATAAAAAAAGATGCGGCGATTGGGTTGGTGTTTCCGCTATTCTTTTCTATTGGGGTCATTTTAATTTCTCAGTTTGCGCGCAATGTGCATTTGGATACCGATATGGTGCTGTTGGGTGAGCTGGCTTTTGCGGTTCTCAATCGAGTAACTATTGGTGGTGTTGATGTCGGGTCCTCTGCATTGTGGCTCATGGGATCGATTTTACTGCTGAATCTGGTGGTTATTTTTTTATTGTATAAAGAGTTGCAATGTAGCACTTTTGATCCTACGTTTACTACTTCGATTGGCATGAAATCTCAGCGCCTTTATTATGTGCTTATGATTTTGACGTGTATAACGGCGGTGGGTGCATTTGATGTGGTCGGAGCGATAGTGGTTGTTGCTTTGATGATCACGCCTCCAGCAACGGCCTATTTAACTGTGCATAGGTTGCCACAGATGCTCGTCTTGAGTTGCCTGTATGGTGGGGGTGCGGCGATAGGAGGATACCTGATTGCGCATACTTTTGATGTTTCAATTGCTGGATCGATTGCGGCTATGAGCGGATTCTTTTTTATGGTGCCTAATATTTTGCGTTTTCGATGACTTTTTGCTATTCTCTAGGGGTAAATTGAGCCGAGTTTTAGGGTGTTTCTGCCTAATAAAAGTTAAAATCCGGTCTTTGAGTTTCAGATGGAAATAATTTGTTCTAAAGGATGACTATGCCAGTACCTAAACGGAAGCGCAGTAAACGGCGCCGTGATCAACGCTTTGCCAATAAGGGCATGAAGGTTAAAGCAATTTCAAAATGCGCACAATGCACTGCCCCAATTGCAACTCATGTTGCATGCAAAGAATGCGGATACTATAAAGGCGTAAAGGTTCTATCAACTAAAAGTGATCGAACATTGAAGCGCAAAGAAACGCTTGCAGCTAAACAGCCAGCGCAACAAGCTTCACAAGAGCCAACAGAGTAAGCTCGTTGAGTGAAAATTAAAAAATATTCCCCGTTCGTCCCGAAGTCTTGAGGGAGAATGGGGAATATTTTTATTTCATTATTTCAATCTTTGAGATTCAAATTTTTATGTTTTTTACGTATGCTACTGTGCGTATTGAGCATCGACTAAAAAAATAATAAAAAACTACGGAGTTGTATTATGACATTTACTCAAGTTTCAGCCGCATTTGGTCAAGCATTGAAAGCATTTGCCCGATTATTTGATTTTGATGGTAAAGGCGCTCAAGTTCGAATTCGTAATTTTGCGATAGCATTGGGTGTTATCGGCGCGCTTTGTGCTGCATATTTGGTATATCGATGGTATTCATCTCATCGAGCGCAAGCATCGCATGCATTGTTTGAAGAGCAGGTGGCTGGGTATACTCGCGCTACAAATCCAGAGCAATTAGAAGCGGTTGTTATTGATCTT
Source organism: uncultured Pseudomonadota bacterium (assembly GCA_964553945.1). Taxonomy (GTDB): domain Bacteria; phylum Babelota; class Babeliae; order Babelales; family Vermiphilaceae; genus CAZKLV01. The sequence goes on along the minus strand of CAZKLV010000002.1, from coordinate 362,745 downwards.
AAATCTGCTCATGATCAATCTTCCAATGATATGGCTCCTTATTTAATGGCCTACGAAGTTGATGCGCTTATCAAATTGGGCAAAAAAGATGAAGCAATTCAAAGGCTAGATTCATTGATTTCCTCTCTTTCTTCTTCAAATCCATTGATCAATCTTTATAAAACAAAACGAGCGCTCATTAAAATTGATAGTGATGACGCACAAATAAAAGATGCAGGGCTCGCGGAACTTGAGAATCTTGCACAAGATAAAAAGAATAAAAATCGAGATGAAGCACAATTCTATCTTGGCCTTTATTATTACGTAGCAGATAATATGGAATTGGCAAAAAAAGTATGGCAAGAGCTCGCTGAGCAATCGGTAGAAAGCAAATATCCATCTTCTTGGAGCGAGCAAGCAAAAATGCGTCTCGAATCACTTGCATAAGGCACCTGCATGAAAGAAAATTCTTCCTTCGATATTACTCAAGATAAGTCTGTTCGTGTTCGTTTTGCGCCTTCGCCAACTGGGCATTTGCACATTGGCGGATTGCGTGCAGCATTATTTAATTACCTCTTTGCGCGTCACAATAATGGCGTGTTTTTGCTGCGCATAGAAGACACAGATCTTGAGCGTTCAAAACCAGAGTACACCGATTCTATTCTTGGTTCGCTTGCGTGGACAAATATCCAACCGGATGAGCCGATTGTGATTCAGTCATCGAGAATTAAAGAGCATCAAGAATTATTACACAAACTCCTTGCGACCGGCAAAGCATATAAGTGTTACTGCAGCCAGCAAGAGGTTATTGCGCGCCTGAAAGGCGATGTAAAAGTTGATGATGGGCAAGAATTTTATGTCCATTACGATGGGTATTGCCGACAATTTATTGGTAAAGATCTCAATAAATCTTTTGTGTATCGTTTTAAGTTACCTGATCGCGAAGAGGTAACATTTCATGATTTAATTCGTGGGATCGTTAGCTACCCTATGAAGCAGCTCGATGATTTTATTCTTGCGCGTTCCGATGGTACGCCAATGTATAATTTTGTGGTTGTTGCGGATGACGCATTTATGCGCATTACTCACGTGCTTCGTGGTGAAGAGCATTTGGCAAATACGCCAAAACAACTCTTACTTTATGAAGCGTGCGGATTTACTCCGCCACTTTTTGGACACGTTCCATTGATTCTTGGTCCAACTGGTGAAAAATTAAGTAAGCGTGACGGTGCGACTTCGGTACTTGAATATAAAGTAGAAGGCTATCTGCCTGATGCATTGGTGAACTATTTGGTCCGTTTGGGATGGGCGCATGGTGATCAAGAGATATTCACGCGAACAGAGCTTATTGATTATTTTACTCTTGAGCATGTTGGCAAGAAGGGTGCGATATTCGATCCCGAAAAATTAAAGTGGATGAATAGCGTGTATATGCGTGAACAATCGCCAGAACAGCTACTTGCGCATATTGATCGTGATGTGATGCCGGGTACAATTGAGCGGCTCGAAGGTTGGAACACAAAAACAATTCACGATGCAATTTCTCTGTATCTTGAGCGTGTTCAGACGCTGCGCGAGCTCGCAATTCAAATACTTGCTCTCAAACGAGCACCTGAAAAATATGACGCTGATTCGCTACAAAAATGGGTTGATGATAAAACGATTACATCCGTGAGGCAAATTATTGTACTCTTGGAAGCGAATAAGGATTGGTCAAAAGAACTGATTACGCAAGAAATCAAATTGTTTGCACAAGGGACAGGGCTTAAATTGGTCAATGTATTGCAACCACTCCGCATTGCCCTTATTGGATCAGATTCAGGACCTGGCGTATTTGATCTTCTTGGTGTTCTTGGGAAGGCAGAAAGTATTCATCGCTTGAAAGCATTTGCAGATAGACCACTCCCAAGACAGTAACAAATCGATCATGTGGTGCATCACATGGTTGAATATAATGATTGAGAGGGCTTGGCATGAAAATAGCGATGATTTTTCCTGGTTATGGCAGCCAATACGTTGGTATGGCAAAAGAGCTCTACGATGAGCATCGGATAGTGCAAGAGTATTTTGAAGAAGCGTCCAACTGTTTGCCGATTAATTTTGTTAAACTCTGTTTTGCTTCATCTGATGCAGAAATGGCGCAAATGAATCATGCCTATCCAGCACTTTTCTTGGTGAGCTGTTCACTTTATGCCTTATTGAAACAAGAAGGTATTCAACCAAATCTTGTGACCGGTTTTAATCAAGGTGAATATGCTGCGCTTTTTGCAGTTGGAAGTATTACCTTTCCCGATGGACTTTATCTTCTTAATAAATACAGCACTTTTTACCAAGATTTTTTAAATGATACATCGGTTGATATGTTTCGTGTTAACGGCGTTTCAAAAGAAGCTCTCGAAGAGTTTTGCGCTAAAGCATCAAAAAAAACGCATCATGCAGCAATAGCAATTTATTATTCAGACACCAATTTTGCAGTTGCAGGGACCCAAACCGCTATTGGATTTGTACGAGAATTGATCAGTAAAAAGTTCCCTGAAGCCAAAATAAGTGGGTTGCAAAAAGAGATGGGATTACATACACCATTTATCGAATCGGTAGCTCATAATTTCAAAATCTACCTGGAAAAGGTAGATTTTAAAGACCCTCAGGTTCCGTTGATTAGTGGAATTGATGGTCGTTTGGTATCAACTGGTGCCGAAATTAAGGATCGTATAGCTGCGCAAATCAGTTCGCCAATTTTTTGGCAACGAGTTGCCGATGTCCTCGCTGCGCATGATCTGATCATTGAAGTGGGGCCTGGTACGCAGATGAGTGAATTAATTAAGCAAACATATCCAGATGCGAATATAATCTCCGTGAATAATAAAGCCGATATTGAAAAAATTAAAAGTTTGATGCCAAAGCCTGAGCTGGCAGAAGAAATAAAGGAATCCAATGGCTGAATTTAATAAAGTAGACACATTTGAAAAAGTAGTGGCTATTATTGCCGATAAATTGAAAATTGATAAAAAATCGATCAATGAAGAATCAACCATGGTTGATTTGGGTGCCGATTCGCTTGATATTGTTGAGATTATTATGAAGCTTGAAGAGCAATTTGGCATTGAGATCAATGATGAAGATGCTGCGAAGTTGCATAATGTGCTCAGTGTTGTTGATTATGTGCATATGCTTAGGAAAAAATAATTATTCAAATTATTTTTTATTAAATGAATAATCCATAATTTTTAACCGTTCGTCACCAATACCTCGATAAAGCGCGGTAGAGCATTCCTTCGATTGCTTGTCTGGATTCAATTGAGAGAAGGGATTAACGGTTAATCTAATTAAATGCTAGGCCGCCTTTGCACCAGACACCCCATTGTGAGAGTGTATTCTCATTTGCCTGAACAGTATTGTTTTCATTAATACCTTCAAACTCGATTTCACCGCCAAATCCGATAAATGGTACTAACCAGCAGGTTTCATCAGCAAACTGGCCACCAATATTAAAAAATAGTTTTTGTGTGATAATACGAGGGCTTGCGGCAGATGATAAATAAATATCACAGCAATTAAGAAACACTGGTGAATTTGGATCTGCAACCAAATCTTGGCATTCAAAATTGTTCCCATAAATTGTTGCCATGCTTTGCGTGGTATTGCTGAGCTCTCCATCGGCGAATGTAACATCTTGTATGCCTTTGATGCCAAAGTTGCAGATTTCTGGCTCGCATCTCATTTTGATCTTTTCAGCGCTGCGAATATAGGCATTATAACCAATATCAAACTCAAAGTTTCGATAAGTGTAACCAAACATGAGTACCAGATCCATCTGAATATTCATACTGACATCCACTGAGAATGTGGTGCGATTGATCGCTGGGATAGTTTCTCCAATATAATTTTGTGCGCTATCGAATTCTTTGAGAAGCAGGAATCTGCTGCCAAATCCGTTGCACCAGAAGTCAAATGAACGGCATTGGTGTGTGTTGAACATGTAAGTAAAGTTACCGTTGGCAAAGAACCAAAGATTTTGGCACCCGTCTTTTTCCCAGAGGAGTAATTGGCCGGTAAAACCGAGGCCGAGCTCCCAGTGTTTTCCATTTCCCACGATTGGTTCAAATAAATATTTTCCGTGTGGACGCGTACCAGTCGGAATTGAGGTACGTAAATTCAAGCCAAAGTGACCATGTTCGCGCAGCACAAAATCATAACCAAGAGCGATTTGAATATCGGACACTCCATTTTTAGTCTGAAGGCATCCGAATTTACCCTTTCTAATTGGTTCAACAACTTGGCCAAATGGATTACCATTGCTCATCGCTTGTACAAATGAGCAGTTGGGCGCAAAAATCTCATCAGCATCCATATACCCGGCTGGATAAGGAATGTTAGCTCCCGACTCAAAAATTCGTTCGCATGGACGCAAATTCCATCGTGTATGCACAAATGGAACTTGGAATTGTAGGTAGAGTCCGCGGACCCATCGATCGAAGCCGATATATCCATAGAGAGGTAAAATAAAGTTGCGAATTTCTGGATCGAATTTTACTTCGCTTTCATAGGCAGGTGATAGTCCAAAATAGTCAGCTAAGATGTCATTTTCAGCTCGATTGGCAACCAGACTGCCGGTAATGGAAATCGTTTCGGTGCCAAAGAGAGCTTGTGCCATACGAGTATTGCGAAATGATTGAGTAAACTCAGGCGCAAGAGCAAATACATAATAATTTTCGCATCTGCCATATTGATGTAAGTAACGCCACCAGCCAACAAGTTCGCGTGCAGCATTCACGCTTTGCGAGCGGGGGCTAAAAAAAGAGATGCCATGCAACCATGGGCAGCTGGTTGAAGTGAATTCAAATGATTCGGAGCAGCTGGATGAATTTGCAAACATTTGGAAACATGTTAAGAGCGAAAGTAGAAGAATTGAATTTTTTTTCATATTCACTCCTAAATTTTATTCATATTCATAATCGTTTGTTCCGAGTCGATTGAGGAACAAGATTATTTGCCAGTTCCTGTTCGCCTACTTGTAGGCGCGTTTTAATTACTTTTCCTTGTGTTTGCGCACGATCGAATATGTTGCTTCTTGTAGTAGGATCAGAAAGTTCTCTTCGTTGATTTTTTTCAACGGTATTCATGTCAAAAAGGGATCTTGAGTTTATGAAATAAATAATGATAGTTACTTTGGTTTTCATAAGATCATATTTCTAGTTAATCGTTTTATATTCATTTGGAGAGTAGCAGAAGAGGAAATAAAGAATCAAGGAACCGAATGGAAAGATAGCTTTTGTTTTGCTTATTCAATTTATAGAACGGGATTAGCGCGATGAACTGGTGATGTGAATAGATTTTTCATTTAATCAAAGCAGAAAAGCAAATAAAGAATTCTATCTGGTAAAAATCGCGTGCCATTCTAAACCTGTTTTAACCTGTAATTGATGCCCTCTTGACCAATTTCCCCAGTGTGGTATATTCAAACTGTAATATATTCGATGTGTTTTCATTTAAATCTGGAGGTTATAATGAAGGTAAGAAATCTTTTCAATTCAGTACTAGCTACTTTAACTATTACAGGTTCAATAACTTTTACTGCTCAGGCAGCTGGTCCAAATAGGCGCGCGTGCAGAAAGTATCTGCAAAATATGTCAAAGAAAGAGAATTTGCCTAAAAAGGGCAGTTATCCATTACATCAACAAATTCCAACCAAACGTGCTCTTGCAACAAAGAATTCCATGAATTCGGTACTTACGATGTTTAACCAATCAGTTAAGCCTGTTTCACAAAATCAATTCCTTAATAGTTTGAAATTAGCGCAACGCAGATTGAAACCAGTATCGCTTGAAACACAAAATGCTTTTGCAAAAAGCTTGGCATCCCGTCGAGATTTTTATGATGCAACACTTGATATGCAATCATTTATAAAAAAAATGCGTTTGAGTAATGATATTGTTTTCAAAAATGAAACAGATCAACCGGTAACTTTAGCACTTGAATTAGGTTCTCTTGATAAAAATAATAATGAAATCATTCCGGTAGAGACAATTATTGAATCTGGTGAAGTGAAGGTATTGTTTCAAAAGGAAATTCATCGGTTGGTTGGTCTTAAACTTATTGATTCTGATTCTTTCTTGAATCCGAAATGGATAAGTACAAACTTAGTTCAAATTGCTATTGAATCAAGACAAGATCGAAATTTTTTGCATCAATTCCATGGATTTAAATTTGAATCGCATCCTTTTACGAGCGAACAGCTTAATGATATTTATCAAACAGATGAGGAGCGAGCATTCAAACACCAATTTAATGATCACATTGGTTATGTTGCAAATGTTCTTGCGCCAGCTGAAGGATTAACATTAGCGAAAATCGATGAACATCGCCAAAGACTTTTTGAGCGCAATAACATAGCCAAAATTTTGGAACGCGATGTTGATGCAATAGATCGTTATGAAAATAAGATTCCTATGATTACTCATAAAATTTGGGTAACTGCAGATGATAAGCCAGTCTCAATACCAAATTATTACCTCAAGTGGTATGAAAATAGTATAGAACATAATCCGGTTGCAGCTGGCTGGACCCACATTCTTTGGATTGAAAGTAAAGAGAAGTTACCTGAACTTGCACGAAAACTGGAACATCATCCAAATATCAAGATTATGGAACTCAAACATCTTGGGGATTTAGTAACTGGCGATCTTTATAAACAAGCGATAATCAACAAACAATTTGGTAAAGCAACCGATATTCTTCGTCTTGAAATATTGAAGAAGTTTGGTGGATTCTATTTGGATACTGATTATGAACTGTTCCAATCATTGAAACCATACTGCAAAGTTTATGATATGGTCATGTCGGTCGAGCCGATGTCAGCATTATTGTGTAATGCCTTCATTGGCGCTTGCCCGGATCATCCGGTTGTCGATAAAGGGCTTGAATTGATCATGCGCAATATGAATCAAGATACGGCTCCTGATTATATCAAAAACAATCCAGATAAAGGTTGGAGAACCATTATTGAAACTGGCCCGGCAATGATCAGCGTAGCTTTCGCATTAGCCGCTGGCAAAATCGGATATACCGATATTGCATTACCGCCGATGTTAATCTATCCAACTCCGGTTAATGAATATCCACGAAAACAGGTGGTAAAGCCAGGCGACCCTATTCCCGCAGAAGCAATTGGTGCCCATTATTGGGAAACGGCGTGGATGAGAGCGGAATTTGGCAGCCAGGGATAATTAACTGAATTAGCACAGAAATGAGGTATTGCACTGGAATGAGTGAGCGAATCATTTGTTCCGGTGCAATTTTTTTATGTAAATTTATGCTTAATCAGAATAAAGGTATTTGTGGTATCAATTTTGGTAGTAATCTGATTGGGTTCATTCAGGGATCAATGCGCATGGATACCTGATGAATTTCTCAAGTCTTGGCGCGGGCAAAAGGCAATTGCGATCCGGTTGGGATTTATAGTATGTATCTTAAATATTGCTGAAAAATTAGATAGCCTTTTGATTATGGAGTTGAATCTCGTATGATTTTTTATTCGTTTCCCAATAATATTTTTAAAGATAAAAAAACTCTTACATAAAAGAAGCCCCTCAGAAATGAGGGGCTTTTGAATTCTTCGTGTGGCTTTTAAGGAATTAAAGATTACCTACTTTATGGCCAACTGCGTGAAGGGTTGTTGCAGGGGCTACTGGCGTGGTGTTTAGCGTGAGATCATCCAATGCCCAGAAGCTTACGTCAAATGTAATATTCATATCTTGGCAATCTTCATTGAGAGTAACTGTTCCGACAAGCTTAGATCTGGCAAACGGAATTGAAAGGCAACAGTTTTCCGGATCTTTTGGTGCAAAAACTGCCGTAAAAAATATCTGGAAAGTTTTTTTTGAAATGCGTTTCCAGCTTCCCATTTGAACCGTTGCGGCAAAACCATTTGGGAATGCAGATGGGACTGGTTGGCCTATATCACCAGAATCCATAACGATACAGCTGCCATCTTCTTGAAATTGAGCAAGCCCCCAGATAGGAGTGCCGCCAAATCCTTCGATGTTTAAAGTCCATGTGCCGACAATTGAGCATTTCTTATGGCAACAATGGCCTCGATTTACTTCTTTGTTTTGCGAAGTAACTTTTGTGTTTTTTGAAAATAGTGCAGAGCTTGCAAGTAAAAGACTTGCAAACGCAAGAATCAGAATTTTTTTGGTTTTCATACAACGCTCCTTTGAAAAAATGTTTATATTAACATGAGCATACAAAAGGGTTTAGGAGAGTCGCAATGTTTTATATTATCCAATTGCAAAGCCACCTTTGAGCCATATGCTCCAAAATGAAAGTGAAGCATTGATACATTCATTTTCTCGCGCAGCGGTCGATTGGCCCCCATGGCCCAATTCGACTTCCGCACCAAAGCCAATAAATGGTGTATGGCATCGTTCGTACCATGTGTAGCCAAATTGGCCAACGAGTTGATGTGCGCTTCCATGCGATGCTGCACTCAAGACGTCAATATCGCGCCTGCGAATAAATATCGGTTCAACTGATGTATTAATCTGATCAATGCCAGCTGGGACTGTAACGAGTGGGTGATGAATGCCGGAATTCGTGCTATCGGCTAATGCAGCTGCAGGATTATCGATGAATGGATTTTGGGCAGCATGTGCAATTTCGACCGGATCAGTTTCGCCAATTGTAGGAGTATTGCGGCCTGCATGAATCGTTGCACGCGATTGCGTTGCGGATAATGCAACCGGCTCATTATTGATTGTTTCAGTTTCAAATCCGAATACATGTGCATCACCTTTGATTGCCCAGGTTTTTGATTCCAAACAGAAAGTGTCATCAAATCGATCACAGAGTTCTATGTGTTCTTGGCTGCGTCGCCAGAATCCATAGCCGAAGGTAAAATACATTTGTTGTTTTTCATAGGTAACAAGAAAGCAAAGATCGGTTTGAGCTGGAATAGAAACATCTACATTGCCGGTGGTCAAATTTGCAATAGGAGCGAACTCTCGTTTGAATTGTGCTTCCGGTGTGACCTCTTGTTCATGGACGAGCCCGACCAAATTTTGCTCGATTGGCGTGCCCAATTTCGATGCGAGCATATACCGGCTATTCGGTTTGTTGCATAAATCGAATGAACGGCGTTGCTTTGTTGAGAATAAATGAGTTGCGGCAAATTCAAATGAAAAAAACACTCGCTCTTCGCATTCCGGGCGCTCCCACATCATGCAAGAAAATGCAAAGCCGGCACCAAGCTCAAAATGATGCCCATTTCCTAGAACGGGCTCAAAGAGGAAATATCCTTCCGGTTTGTTGCCACCTGGGATGGCTCCGCGTATATAAAGATCAAAAATTAATGATTCTCGTTCAACTGCGCGCCATGCAAGAGTAAACACACATTCGGTCATCCCACTTTTTGAGAGTGAGCAGGGGCTGATGCGTGCATTTTTGAGTGGTTGGAATTCGATATTTTCGATGAGAGGAGTTTCGCCTTTCATGAATTGTAAAAAATACTGCAATAAGTTTTCGCGCGGCACTTCATGATCGCTAAAATATCCAGGGGAATATGAATTTTCACCTTTTTTGAAAATACATTCATGTGCATGCATATCCCAGCGTGTGTAACCGAACGGTAAAAATGCGGTGAGATAAAAATGAGGCGCAAATTGCCAGAAAACATAGGGTTCAATAATTGCATTAATCATGACCGGTTCGAAATTAACGGCGCTCCGATAATCGGTGGGAAGTCCAAAATAATCGGCAAGCCAATTGGTACGCTTGCGGCCATCTGTTTGGCTTCCTGCAATAATGAGTTGCTGTTTGCAGTCGTTGTAATCACATCCAAAATAGCATCGAGCAATCTGTTTCTCGCGAAATGATTCGGTTGCCCAACCGGTCAATTGGAAAATTGGACGATGATCATCTTCGTCAATGTAATTGGTAAGCATCTCGAGGCCCATGCGCTGACGAGCTAAATTCATACTTGGGGTATGAGGTGTTAAGTATGTTGTTATTTGGCTGCCAGCAAATGCGCTTTCTATATGCAGAAGAATGATTATGGTTAAAACTATGGTTCGTTTATTCATGTTCATTAATTAAATGTTACGCCGCCTTTGATCCAAACTCCCCACTGAGAAATTGCACACCCTAAGCAATCATTCTTTTTTGGGAAGAAAGGTTTGCTTTGCCGACCCCATTCTGCTTCGGCACCGGCTCCAACATATGGTGCCCATCCATTGCCTGCGCACCATGCATAGGAAAGATGAGTAAATAATTTATTTGAAATGCCGCGAGTTCTTCCTGATTGCGTCGCAAATTGGTCTACGCTAATAAACTCCGGCTGAATAGAGGTGTTAATACGATCGATTACTGGATCGGTTCCCGGTTGAGCGGTCAGTTCAACACCATTCCCATTTGCCGGTAGTGGATTATCGATACGTGGATTTCTTCTTCCTTCTTGAATTTCAAGCGGCGTTACTGCACCGGTAGCAGGAAAGTTCAAACCGCTATTTATTGTTGCACCGCTTTGCGTTGCAGATAAAGCAACGGGGTGATTAATAAGTAAATCATCGCTTCCTAGATCGATGCTTTCAAAACCATAGACCGCGGCATCTCCTTTGAGCGCCCATTTATCACATAAATTAAAGAATTCTGGACATCCAATTTTTTCACAGCTGATTGCCCAGAAGTTGTATCCAATATCCCAGGTAAATCCACCACGTGTTACATTAAAGAGTGCAACGATATCTGCTTGTATTGAAGCACTGACCGGCACGCGTACCGTAGTGATATTTGCGACAGGAGCATACTCATGTGCAAATTGTGCCTTTGCTTGTATCTCATTACCATTTTCGATACCAACTAAATGATCTTCGATTGTTGAACTCATGCGTTCAGCAAGCATGTAGCGTGAAAGAGGTTTGCCGCAGAGATCGAATGTTCTATGTTGTTTTGTTTTGAAGAGATGCGTTACATCTGCTTCAACGTAAAGAGCGCAGAATTGATTTTTTTCTTCGTTGCGTGCAAATCGAACAAGGCCATGAAATCCACCGCCAAGTTCCCAGTGGTGCCCATTCCCTGCAATTGGTTCAAATAAGTAGTGTGCTTCGGGACTGTTGCCTGTTGGCGCCGCAAGCTGGATATCAAGGCCAAAATGACCGCGATTATTACAAAAATAATAGTTCCATCCCAAGAATAATCGTAAATCGGCAAGGCGCGTACGAATAAGGCGATCGCTGCTCATCTTGGCACGCAATAATGGTTGCGCCATAATGGTGATATTATCATCAACACCTGGATCATTGCTTAAATTTTGGATGATTGGATCGATAGAAACTCCATTTGCATATTCAGTAAAATCATTTAGGAATTTGGTCAATGGGCGCGGTGTAAAATAACCGTAGTCATCCATATCAGTTCCACAATCGATTATTTTTTCATGCATGCGCAAGCTCCAGCGGGTATGCGCGAGTGGGGCCGATAGTTGGAAATAGAGGCCTTCAATCCATGCATCAAGTTGCGCATAATATTCAAAATCGATGATGAAGTTATCGATGATGGGTTCAAAGTGAACAAGGGAAACAAAGTTGGTGGGCAAATAAAAATAATCAGCGAGCAGGTCGTTCGATCCGCGTTCCGGTGATCGACTCCCCGAAATTCGAATGACCGAGTCGCAGGGTTCGCATTGTAAATATTCACCAAACAAGCAATCGGTAATATCTTGCGATTTGAAGGAACGAGAATATTCTGGAGTTATTGAAAATGTGCCATAAACCACATCATCAGTGTTGTAATGATATAGTTGATTTGTTACGCCTGCGATGCGGCGTGCTGCATTTGCGCTTTGCGAACGAATACTGAAATACGGAGTCACTGATGCAGAGACTGCATGAGGAAGTAATGATGTGATGACCGAGATGTAAAGGGCTCCTTTTTTGATTACCATACTCGTCCTTTTTTAAACGTAAGATGATTTTAATGTTGCTTCACATCTTTTATAAGCCAAGTGCGAAAAAAATGCAACAAAATGACGAGAGGGTTAAATAGAAACGAGGCCCGGTTAAAACCGAGCCTCGCATTCAAGTGATCGAAATAATCTTCGATTATTCGAAGTTCATACCACCTTTGAGCCAGATACCCCATTGAGATGCTGCAACTTTCGGGAAGTTGTCGCTATCACAGCTGACGCAGCTGCTTGAATCTGCGCAGATGGTTGGGCAGCTTGAAGATGAGCTTGAGCATCCACAAGATGATGATGATGAGCATGCGCAATCATCTGGTGAACGAACTACGCCGAATTCAACTTCAGCACCAAGGCCAAGGAACGGTTTGCAACGCATTGGATTGCAATCGCGATCTAGATCCCAGGTCCATTGAATGTTTGTCCATACTTTGTTAGAAATACCGATTGGACGCGCACAAAGATCGATGTTTTCACAGTTGATGTAAACTGGGTTAACTGATGTTTCAACTGCAACTGTTGCGGTTGGTGCTGCGAACAATTGTTCACGGTTCAATTCGTCACCTTCTAGGTTACCGAAAGCAGGCAATGCGTTATCAAGAGCTGCTCCACCGGTAATGGTTGCGCCGCTTTGTGATTGAGAAAGAGGAACCGCCAAGTTTGGATTACATTCTGTTACACGAGGGCGAGATACGAATCCGAATTCTTGAGCTGTACCTTTGAGTACCCATACATCTTGGTTGCAATCATCGCAGAGGCTTGGGCAACCTTTGCAGCTACCACGAACTTCGATTTCATCATGAGAACGTGCCCAGAGGTTATAACCAAGGTCAACGCTCAAGTTGCGATTGGTATAGTTCAACCAAAGTGCAACATCTGCTTGAAGTGCATTTTTCACTTTAATATCAAGAGTTGTCAAGTTTGCAACTGGAGTATATTCGTATTTGAATTGACCACATGGTGTGATGAATTCATCTGCTTGCGCATCAAATCCTGCAAGTGCGCCAACAACTGCTACTGCACGACCTTCACGAGCTGCGAGCATGTATCTGCTCAAGCATTTACCGGCCAAGTCGAACGTACGTTGTTCATGGTTTTGGAACATATAGGTAATGTTTGCATCAAGGTTAATGCCGAAGCTCTTTTCAAAGTCGCCACATTCCCAGAAAATATAGTGACCTGTTACGCCGCCACCAAATTCCCAATGTTTGCCGTTACCAACAACTGGATTGAAGAGGTACTGTGCATTTGGACGGGTACCTGTTGGGAACGCTGCTTGGACGTTCATACCCAAATGGTAGCAATCATATGCCCAGAAATCCCAACCAAGTTCCATGCGCAAGTCAGCAATTGTTGTTGCTTCGCGAGAACATCCACATCCTGCTTTGAGGTATTTCAAACCATTGAAGGTTGTGCTTGCAAGTTCATCGCCAACTGCTAATGGATTTGGTACGCCATCGATATTTGCGTCATTCATAATTGTTGCGCATTGTACCGCTGGATGAGCACCTGACATGTATTCGCAGAAGCTGTGAAGAAGATTTGCATTTGGTGTAGGGCATGGTGTGAAATATCCCGCTGGGTAATCATTGGTACCTGCATTTGCAACACATTCTTCCATGTTGAGCATCCATTTAGAACGAACTAACGGAGCATATGCGCGGAAGTATGCATTTTTTACGCATTTCCAGTTGAAACCAACATAGAAATCGTAATCAAAAATGATGTCACTGATAACCGGTCTTACGCGAATGGTTGAATCGAAGTCGGTTGGAAGATAGAAGTAATCTGCAAGCAATGCATTTGCTTCTCTGTTTTCAACCGCACTACCTTGAATGCGAACGAGTCCGCAATCATCTGCAAAGCAGCCAAAGAGTGCGCGTGCAAACTTTTTAGATCTGAATTGGCGTTGGTATTCAAGTGTTGTTGCATGACGTGCATACCATTCATCAAAATCATGAAGGTGTGTATACCCGAATTCACCAGCTACCTTGCGCGCATTATTGCTGCTTTGGGAGCGGTGTTCGACAACTGTCGAAAGGCCTGCGTATGCGTTACCTATTGAGAGCAATAGCATCGCGCTACACAGTAAACGTTTTCTTTCCATCGCGTCTTCCTTTTTTTGGGGATCTCATTTTCTTGTAACTTTCAGAAACATCTCCCCAATATTATGTTTCTTACTAATCGTTATACTCAACTTTGTTTATCAATATCAACATTTTGATCAAATTCGAAATCGACACAGAATTTATGATTATTTTATCTGTAAAATTTCGAATTCATCTGATCCACCGCGAGTTAGTTATTCGAAATTCACCCCTCCTTTAAACCAAATGCCCCATTGTGACGGTGTAACACTGATACATTTTTCGCAACATTTGTGAACCGTTGAACATGATGATTTAGATTTAATTTTTTGGCAGATATCAGGGCAGCTTGATGAAGAGGAGCATGATTTTGAACAATCGCCACATTCTGCATCAATTTTGCCAAATTCAACTTCGGCACCAATGCCCAAGAATGGTTCGCAGCGGAGAGGATTGCAATTTCGATCCATATCCCAGGTCCATTGAATATTGGTCCATATTTTGTTGGATATACCTTTGTTACGTGGGCAGAAATCGATGTCTTTGCAATTGATATAGATTGGTGAAACGGATGTTTCTACTTGAGTTCCGCCAATTGGTTGAGTAAAGAGTTGTTCGCGATTTAATTCGTCGTCTTCAAGATTACCAAATGCTGGTTCTGCATTATCGAGGGTAGATCCGCTGGTGATGGTAGCGCCTACACCGCAGCTTGTTCCGGTTTGAGAGAATGAAAGAGCGATTGCCAATTCAGGATCGCAACCATTTGCTACCACTCTACCACCTTGAACAAATCCATACGCTTGAGCATCTCCTTTGAGGACCCATACATCTTGGTTGCAATCATTGCATAACGTATTGCATTGTTTACATTCTTCAAGAACACTCACTTTATCGCATGCACGGAGCCATAAATCGTATCCAAGATCAACACTCAAGTTTCGATTGGTGTAATTGAGCCATAGTGCCATATCGAGCTGTATCGGATTTTTGACGCTGATATTGAATGTGGTTAAATTTGCGACTGGACTATATTCGTATTTGAATTGGCCACATGGAGTCGTAAACGTTTGCCCGTCATTTGTACTTCCTGCAAGCGCACCAACAACTGCAGTTGCTGCGCCTTCTCGAGCTGCGAGCATGAATCTGCTGAGTTCTTTGCCAACGAGATCATAAGTGCGTTGTTCACGATTAGCGAACATGTACGTGATGTTTGCATCAAGATTGAGGCTTAAACTTTTTTCGTAGTCGCCGCATTGCCACATGATAACGTGTGCCGTTACACCGCCACCAAATTCATAGTGTTTTCCGTTACCAACAACCGGATTGAACATGTATTGAGCATTTGGACGAGTTCCGGTCGGGAATGCTGCCTGTAAATTAATGCCGAGGTGTCCATTTGGTTTGTTAAGGAAGTCCCATCCAAGTTCTGTCCGCAGATCAGCGAGGGTAGTTGCCGTGCGAGGTTCGCAGCAATTGCCACGATAAAATTCAAGGCCGTGGAATATGGTGCTTGCGAGTTCATCACCAACAGCTAATGGATTTGGCATGCCATCAATATTTGCATTATCAGTTATAGTTGCGCATTGGATAGCTGGATGTGCACCGGATAGGTAATCGCAAAAATTATTTAGGAGAACATTTCGTTGCAGTGGGCAAGGTGTAAAATATCCAGCTTTGAGATCTGTTCCGTTGTTGCGAATGTGTTCTTTTGCATTCAGACCCCATTTTGAACGTACGAGCGGTGCATAAACACGCAAGTAGCAATCAGTTAAACAACGATTGTTAAATCCGATGTAAAAGTTATTATCAAAAATTAAATCACTGATGAATGGATCAAAGCAGACAACTGAATCATAGTCGGCTGGAAGATAGAAATAATCAGCAAGAAGAGCTGTGTCTGCTCGATTTTGAACGGCACTTCCTTGAATTTTTATTGCGCCGCATTTACTTGCATAACAACCAAAAAGGGCGCGAGTGATTTTGTGCGATTTAAATGAGCGCTGATATTCGAGTGTGGATGCATAGCGCGCGTACCATGAATCTTGATCGTGTAGATGAACGTATCCGAATTCGCCAGCAACTTTACGAGCATTATTGCTGCTTTGTGAACGGTGTTCTATGACGGAAGTGAGACGTGCGAATGATGAATTGACCGATAAAACCCCCATCAAAAAACTGTATATACGTTTTTTGTGATTCATACTATCATCCTTTTTTTAATGCTACATCACATATCTATAGTATAATCAGACTAAATGTCAACAGATTTTCTTTTTGTCTGAATCCACATCTTAGTCATATAACAGCAAATTTGAAATTGCAAGGATTTAAAAAAAGATTTTTATCGATGTAAACAAATGAGGCTCAAGTAGAGAGCTTGAGCCTCATAATTATTATGGCAGATTAGATCTTAGTAGAAAGAAACTCCACCTTTGATCCACAGTTCCCATTGTGAAACACCGCAATCAAAGCAATCTGAGCAAGATACATTACAGAAGTCACTTGTGCTTCCATTACACATGTTGCATGAACTGCAATCATCATCTTCGGTGGTTCCAAATTCAACTTCACCACCGATGCCAACGTATGGGCGCCAATCGCATTTATCCCAGGTATAATTTAAATGGGTCCATACTTTATTGGATAATGGGCGGCCAGTTGTACAGTAATCTAGATCGCAACATCCAACAAATACTGGATCGAACGAAGAATTGATCTGTTCTTGGGTCGCTATATTGATAGAGTTAAAGAGTGGGCGGCGATTTGCAGAATCTGGGCCACTTGCTAGACGATCGCCAAATGCCAGTGATGCATTATCAACACCAGCGTTTGTTACATCGGTGCCATTTGTTCCCGCATGAATATTTGCTTCGTTTTGTGTTACAGAAAGAGGAATTGCTGCATTATTGCATGTTACATCTTCCTGATCGAGTGTATCGAATCCGAATACTTGCGCATCACCTTTGAATGCCCATGTGTTTTCTTGATGTGGATCGCACAGGCTTGGTCCGCATTTGACCGATGTGCTGCTAAAGCAGAGGCTTGGGCATGATGAAGATGAGCTTGAGCATGTTGACGAGCAGCTGCTTGAGCATGATCGATCATTTGATCGTTTTGCGCAGCTTTGGCCAAAGAATTCATACCCAATATCCCAGCTGAAATGGCGGCCAGTATAGTTAAGCCAGAGTGCAACATCGGCTTGAACGCCAATGCTTACTTTTACGTCAACTGTTGAGAGATTGGCAAGCGGAGCGTACTCGTATTTGAATTGAGCGCTTGGATTTTCGTTATCTGCATTTGCGAGAGCGCCGATAATTGGTGTTCCCATGCGCTCAATAAGCATATAGCGGCTCAATGGTTTGCCGGCAACATCTAAAGTATGGCTTTCGCGTGATTTAAATAAATGGGTTAATGTTGCATCCAAGTAAAGACCAAAGTGGCGATCTTCTTCTTCGCAGCGCCAGAAGATCCATTTTGCATTTACACCGCCACCAAGTTCCCAGTGATGGCCGTTTCCAACAACCGGCTCAAATGCATATCTTGATTCGATTCTGTTACCTGTAGGTGCTGCTGCAGCGATATAAAGCCCGAAAAGGTAATCATCAGCATTGATAAAGTTCCAACCAAGTTCCATGCGTAAATCAGCAAGAGCAACTTTATGATTGTTACAATTGATCAAACGCGATGCGCAAAGGCCTTGAAATCCAATTGCAACATCTTGTGTTGCATCACCCGACATTATAGAGGTATTGATTGTTGCGGGGCTCAGGCCGCGTGCATATTCGCCAAAATTGTTCAATAATGACTCTCGTGGCATTACACCCGGGGTGAAGTATCCGCATGGATGATCTTGAACGCCTTCATCGCAAACGCGTTCGCAAAAATCGAGATCCCATTTTGTCCAAACGACTGGTGCATAAATACGGAAATAGAAGTCTTGGCAGCAGGCATTGAATCCAAAATAGAGATCAAAGTTTGCTAGAACATTGGTAATGTGCGGATTAACTGTTACCACACTGTTAAAGTCGCTTGGAAGATAGAAATAATCAGCAAGCAGGGCGCGCGGAGAGCGATCAACAACATCTTTCCCTTGTATCAAAATTTGATCGCAATCGGAGATGAAGCAATCGAATAAACATTCTGATAAATGGCTTGCTCTAAATGAGCGGCCACCAGCAAGGGTCACATCAAACGTGCCATAAAATGATTCTTTATCATACAGGTGAGTATGGCCAACAAGACCAGCATTTTTGCGCGCGTTATTAAAGCTTTGAGATCGATAGCGAATGGTATCACCTGCTTGTAAGGTGATCGCGCTCATCAGTGCAACAACTGATAATGCACGATTCAATTTTTGATTCATAAATAAACTCCTTAATACATGAAAATTAGCAACTAATAAATGAGAATGCTCATTGAGGCATTGAACAAGAAGTGTTTTATATGAGAGCTCTCCTTTCGTGCATTCGTACCTGATGTGCGAGTGCAATTTTTTAAAACAGTTATAATATACTTCTGTTGTGGATGTTGTAAAGAAGTAGACTGTGCTCATGCCGGGAGTATATTTAATGCTAATTCTTATGATTATATCTTTCGTACAAATAGTTCTGGAAAGTCTTCCGGTGAGCAGTTCGGGCCATGTGCAATTGGTGTTGGACGCATATGAAAAGTATTTTCCGATCCAAAATCTCGAGCACATTTTTGCAACTGGTGATTATGAATCCTGGTTTCATTCGATTCATATCTTTACGGCGATCATTGTGGCAGCTTTCTTTTTTCACAGCTGGTACTTCTTGTTGACTAACATTGCACGCACTTGGCGCATTATTCTGAAATTAATGATGCTTGCTTTGCTTGCTGATATCATCACGTATGGATGGTACTTTGTATTTAAACTGTGTCCGATTGAGTTGCCACTAGTACTTGGATTTGGTGTGACTACGCTCTTGCTTGTATCTCTCTATTTTCTTCCGTCGCATAAAAAGAATCGTTCATTCAATGCTCGTGATGCGCTCTTGCTTGGCATAGTTCAAGGAATTACCTTATTACCGGGCATATCTCGCTTTGCAGCAACGTTTGTTGCGGCTCGTTGGCTCGGTTATTCGGGCGAACGCGCATTTACACTTACTTGGATGATTCAATGGCCATTAATTGCAGCAGCATCTCTTCTTGGGTTCTATGAGTTGGGGCAAGCCCATCTAATTTCAGAGTTGTATTCAATGTTGATGCTTATGGTGTATGTTTGTGCCGCACTTATAAGTTATGGGTGGTTTGTGATTGCACATCGATTGGCAATCAGTGATCGATTCTGGTGGTTTGCGTTTTATATGCCAATTGTTGTAATTATTGCTTTGAGTGTCTAAAAATTCCTATCCTGAAAGAGCATAATGCTTATTGCAATAAGGAGAGATCGGTATGATATGGAATTTTCTCAAGCGGCGGTTAATGTTTTTGATACATCGGAACGAAATTCAAGCTCTTTTTCTTTTTTTTATAAGTACATTTATAACTTTTTCTCTCATCACTCATTCGAGCCAAGATATTTGTTGGCGCTTTTTTACCAACGCGCATGCTCCTATTTCCAATTGGTGCGGTCCCATAGGGGCCCATATTTCGGCATTGCTCATTTATTTATTTGGTGTGATGGCGTATGCATTTATTCCACTTGGTTTTTTCACTACGTATCAGATTGCATATAAACGTTCTTGGGCAACCGAATGGGATAGGAATGTTGCCTTTGTTCTTTTAATTGCATGCGGATCGGCTCTGTGCAGTTTGCACGGATTTGATTTTATTTCTCACCATGTTCATGGGGGATTAATTGGTGCAAGTGCCTATCATCTTTTGCATCGTTTTTTTGATGGAGTTGGATCCGGCCTTGCATTGTATACAATGCTCTGTGCAACAGCAGTTGTTGGAACACGATTGAGCATATTCCAGGTGATGAAATTTGGTGTGCGTGGAACGGTGAAATTAGGACGCTTGGCTCAAAAACATAAGGTTGCGCAACGAATTCTTTTTGCTGGTGCACGCGCTTGTGCCTCTGCTCTATATCCGATCAAAGCGGCGCATCGATTTGGGCGATCGCTGCTCGATGGTTCCGCATTTATTCAGACTGGGCTCGAGGCGCCTGAATGTGCTGATGAGTGCTTACAGTTATCAGCGATGGTGATGCCAGAAGCCGATCAATTAAATGAATCTTTTAATCAAGATATTCAAAAAGTTTCCGAGTCTGCTGGGTCTGAGCAAATAGAATTTCAAGAATCTAAAATGCGTATTGCTCCTTCTCAAGCCCCAAAAAAATACATGTTACCACAGCTTGATATATTTATGGGCGTCCCTGATGAGAAAAATGATTCTGCGTTGCAGCATGAACTAGAACAGCGGGCGCATATTCTTGAAGAAAAATTAGAGCGCTTTGGCATTAGCGGCAAAGTTGTTGCGATTAAGCGTGGTCCGGTAGTTACCTTATTTGAGTATCAACCGGAAATCGATACGAAATTAAGTAAAATATTGGCACTTGAAGATGATTTGGCAATGGCGTTGCAAGCGCTCAGCATTCGAATCCTTGCACCTATTCCAGGGAAATCGGTGGTTGGCTTTGAAGTTGCCAATAAAAAACGAAGAAACGTTCTGTTTTCTTCAAGTATTAATTCAAAAACGTTTACTCAATTTAAAGGATCGCTGCCGCTCGTGCTTGGTGAGGATACGATCGGTAATGAAGTAATTGTTGATCTTGCTCGCATGCCGCATCTGCTGATTGCCGGATCGACCGGCTCGGGTAAGTCGGTTGCATTAAATGGTATGCTTATCAGTTTGCTCTGTAAGCGATCTCCGCAAGAATTGCGATTGATTTTGATCGATCCAAAACGCCTTGAATTTGCTCCGTATGCTGATATTGCACATCTGCTTTTTCCTATCATTACCGATCCACGCAAAGCAGCACCGATTTTGCGCTATGTGGTTCATGAAATGGAGCATCGATATGAAACGATGGCATTAATCGGGGCGCGTAATATTATTGATTATAATGATCATCAAAAAAAGAATGGTGGGCAGGAATTCCCCTATATCGTGGTTGTGATCGATGAACTTTCTGATTTGATGTTGACCGCTGGACGCGAAATCGAAGATTTAATTACGCGTCTTGCGCAAATGGCGCGTGCAGCTGGAATACATATGATTGTGGCAACGCAACGCCCATCGGTTGATGTAATTACTGGTCTGATTAAAGTGAACTTCCCAAGCCGAATTTCGTTTCGAGTAACATCAAAGATCGATTCGCGCACTATATTAGATTGTGGTGGCGCTGAAAAACTCTTGGGTCGTGGTGACATGCTCTTTATGGATTCAAGTGCATCGCATATGAGTCGAGTGCATGGTGCCTATGTTTCTGATGAAGAAATTTCTGCGGTGGTGAGCCATATTCGCAAAGAACAAACGGTGGTGTATCAAGAAATTCCACTTGAAACAACTTCTGCTCAAGATCTTAATGATGCAGACGATCAACTTTATCAAGAAGTGCTTTCATTTTTAGACGAAGTTGAGGATATTTCTATCTCACTTTTACAGCGTCGGTTCCGCATTGGTTATAATCGCTCGGCACGAATTATTGAAATGTTGGAAGCACAGGGGCGCATAATGCCAGCAGATGGTAGCAAAACTCGAAAAATAATTCGCTGAAAAAAATATTCTTTTCAAAATGGTTCTTTGTTATACTTGCTTGGCAAAAACAAGGAAATAAAAAATATTTCAATATTCTTACAAAATAATTTTAGATGATTACTCAAAACAATTACGAGTAATTCTACGCTTAAAGGATGAGGGCTTCGATGTTATTTGGTGAAAAATTTATTCGCGATTCGCTTTCTGATGTAACGATTTTGAATGCAAACTTTCCACAAGATCCACAATTTTCGATCGATTCTCGAACTGTAAAAAGTGGGGAAATTTTCGTTGCATTGCAGGGCGCGCGCGTTGATGGGCACGATTTTATTGAACAAGTGCTCAAAAATGGAGCATCTGGTCTTGTGATCGCATCAAGCAAAAAATCTCTTCTTGATAAAATCGAAGCCTCTTTGCTCAAGGATAAATTAATCATTATCGTTCCAGATCCTGAGCAGGCACTTATTACATTGGCAGCAAAATGGCGCAAACAGTTCGATTATCCGGTGGTGGGTATTACTGGCTCGGTTGGTAAAACATCAACGAAAGAAACAATTGCTAAAATCTTGCGAACCGCTGGCATGAATTTTCTTGCAACTCAAGGAAATCAAAATACAAAAATTGGTATTTCATTAAATATTTTAAAGATGCGTCCGCAGCATCAAGTGGCAATTTTTGAAGTTGGTATCAATAAGCGTGGTGAAATGGCAAAGCTTGCCGATCTATTGCAACCAACGACCGGTGTGATTACCTATATTGGGCATAGCCATATGGAGGGGCTTGGATCGGTTGATGATATTGCGAACGAAAAGCGCGCTCTCTTTAAAAATTTTACCGATCAAAGTATTGGCATCATCAACGGTGATCAAGCAATTTTAACCGGTGTTTCTTATCATCATCCGGTCATGAAATTTGGATCGAAGCTCACCAATCAAATTCAATCTCGCAAAATTAAAGTAAATGGATCAAGTATCAACTTCTTGTTGAGTATTTATCGTGAAAAATATCCAATTACGTTACCTCATACGCATATGGGCGCAGTTTCGCATGCATTAGCGGCAACAGCAGTTGCATATCTTTTACATGTGCCAGTTCCGGTGATCTTAGAGGCCTTGCAAAAAGAGCAATCGATTACTGGGCGCTTCCAGGTTCTCGATCTTTCTCAATCAAAAGGCAAGATGATCAACGATTGTTATAATGCAAGTCCAGAAAGTATGAAGGCTGCGCTGACCGCATTTAATCATTATGAAACCCGTGGCGAGAAAATTGCTGTATTAGGGGATATGTTGGAATTGGGCGCAAATTCACCATTCTGGCATCGCCAATTGGGTAGATACTTGCGTAAATTGCCAACTATTAAACGATTGATCTTGGTTGGTTCTCATGTCGAATGGACCCGCAAGGCATGTCCACCAAGTGTGGTAGTAGAGCAGGCGCCAAATTGGCAAGAGGCTGCGAAGTTGCTGCAAAGCTATTTGCAGGATGAAACCTGCGTTTTGGTAAAGGGTTCTTTAGGGATGGGATTACAAAATCTCGTGAATAGCTTTACCAATACTCAAAAATAAGTATCATACTTTATTATGACACATAAAAACGACTCTTCTTTGCCCGAAGTATTTTTGCACAAACCGGTGCTCGTTAACGAAGTGCTTCACTATCTTGACCCTCAACCGGGTAAGATCTATTTGGATGTCACTTTTGGCAGCGGGGGGCACACTCGTGCCATTTTGCAAAAAGAGCCCAATTGTAAAGTAATCGCACTCGATTGGGATCGAGTTTCCCTTGATACCTATGTTCCTTTGTTGCAGCGAGAATTTGGCGATCGCATTATTCCGCTTTGGGGAAACTTTTCCCTTCTTTATAAACTTCTTAAAAAAATAAAGATCTCGAAAGTGGATGGGATCTTGGCAGATTTTGGTACTTCTCAAATGCATCTTTTCGAGCGAGCAGGGTTCTCATTTTTCCGAGATACACCACTCGATATGCGCATGGCCCCATCGCATCAACGGGTGACGGCCGCACAGGTACTTAATGAATTTGATGAGATGGAATTGCGAGAACTTTTCTGGCAATTGGGAGAAGAAAAAGAAGCGCGGAAGATTGCCCATGCAATTGTGGAGGAACGCAAAAAACAGCCATTTGAAATGACGCGCGATTTAGCTGTGCTCATTGAAAAAATTATCCCCAAGACGGGAAAAATTCATCCGGCAACGCGAGTTTTCCAGGCATTGCGCATGTACGTCAATAAAGAGCTTGAAAATATTCATTCATTTTTGCCGGCAGCGATCCAAGCGCTCAATATTGATGGCAGATTAGTTTGCATCAGTTTCCATTCCCTTGAGGATCGCGAAGTGAAGCGATTCTTCCAAGACATAGCTGATGAAGGCAAGGTGAAGATTTTGACTAAGAAAGTGGTGGTGCCGACTGAGGAAGAAATTAAGGTCAATTCGGCGAGCCGAAGCTCCAAGTTGCGAGCGGTTCAAAGAATTTGAATATTTTCATTTGACATATAAAAATGATGGCTATACAATAGGTACGTGTTTAAAAAAGCCCTTAAAAAAGGGAGTATTATGAAGGAAAGCAGCAATGACAATAACTGAAGTAAAAGTTTTTCCAGCCAAAGACGATGGTCGGCTTAAAGCTTATGCAACAATAGTCTTTGAAAATTCATTCATTATTCGAGACCTTAAGGTCATCGAGGGTGCTAAAGGGCTCTTTGTATCCATGCCATCTCGACGCAGAAAAGATGGTACATTTCGGGACATTGTGCATCCATTAAACTCTGAAATGCGCAGAACAATTGAAGATCGCGTAATTCAAGAGTATAATAAAGTAATGAAAAACGGCACATCTGAATATTTTGCCGAAGATGAAGAGTAAGTAATACAAAATTTCACATCTTAATTAGACATATCTAAATTTGTTGGGGCGTGGCCAAGTGGTAAGGCAGCAGGTTTTGGTCCTGCCATTCGGAGGTTCGAATCCTTCCGCCCCAGCCAGACTGGTTGATCTTCGATTTTCATCATACTCAAGAAGGGCTCACGCAGCTCTAGATGCAGGTTTTTACCATCCAACGAAAAGTTCGAAAACATAAATCTCAAAAGTTGTTGTTTTTCGTCCAAATTCGAACTTTCAAAGTAATTCCGGGCTTTTTTAGCTAAATCGAGCACCGATTTGACCGTTATCAAGCACGATTCATCAAAATCTACACGTTCTTGCATCTCAGCGGTAATTTCACGTTGCCGGTCTTTATATTCGCGTAATTTCGCTTGGTAGGTATCGGTATCGATTGCTCCATCCAAGTGCATATCGACCAACTTTGAAAGTCTTCCTTGGATTTGGTCCAATTCCTTGCGCAGGATTTGCTGAGTTTGGGTGAAAATCTCTTGCTCCCGGCCATAGGTTTGTTTCAATGCGGCAGTTATTTCATCGATTTGGGCATCGGTCAGCTTGATCCGATCAAAATAGCCCAGCACCCCGCCCAAGATTGTCTCTTCTTTGACCCATATCTTTTTGCATACTCCCTTTGAATTGCTGCAGCTATAGTAAACGTATTTTTGCTTCTTGATGTCACCACTTACGCTGCATCCGCAATTTTGGCAGGTGATCAATCCGCGTAATAAGATCGGCTTACCGGCATATTGAATGGGCGATTTGCTATGACCAGCCATATTCGCTTGAACTTTCCTGAACAGCCATTCGCTAATGAGCGGTGGATAGTTATGCTTGAAATATTCCTCCTTGATGAACATGATGCCATAGTAGAATGGATTTTTGAGCGTCACTTCCACGCGGCTTGGATAAATTGGGTTACCTGCAGCATTTCGCATGCCCAGGCGATTCATTGCATCGGCAATTGTTTTGAATGAATGGTTGCCAGCAGCATACATATCGAACATCTTGATCACGTACCACGAGGTTGCCGGATCAACTTCCAGCGATTTCTTGCCCGAAGGCAAGGTCACATTTTTGTATCCGGTTGGTGCTTTTGCACTCCATTCGCCGTTGCGATGAAGCTGATCTTTACTGCGGCGCACGTTATCGCTCAATTGGCGCACATAACTTGAGGCGAATAGAACGCCCATATCCCACTGCATAAGTTGCGAGCTGTTAGAATTTTTGTTCACAATGAGCGCTTCGCGCAGGAAATGCAATTCCACTTGGCCCTCTTTGCGCAATTCATCAAGGATCGGAGTTTCGCGAAAGCTGCGCTGCAACCGGTCAACCGTATCGGTAACAAGTGCGACCGGTTCTTTAGATTTTTTGATGAGCGCAATGATTTGCTCAAATTGCTTGCGTGTATCTTTGGTCGATGATTCGGCAACTTGGAACGTATGTTCAACGCGAAGATTCTTCTTGAGAGCGTATTCAGTTAAGCGCCGCACTTGAGCGGGAATAGATTGGCCTTCTTCTTGGTCTTTGGTGGATACGCGTGCGAGGATGATTGCTTTCATTGTTGATCCTGGTAGGTGAGAAAAATTTGATTGCGTTGTGATATACCCCAAACCCTCTTAAACTCCATTTCATCATATCACTGATCTTTTCGGTTTTTTAGCTCATATATTTATCATTTTTATCTTTCATAATCCTGAGCAATAATTGAAGGTCAGAGAGACCATTTCGGCTTTTGGACAATTCGCTAATAAAATTTTTCGAATGCGCAAGTGAATACAATCGATCAAAATCACGTTCTTCCATTGCATAGCTCCGTTGAGCAATGCCATCAATCTTATGTGGCAAAGCTCTGTGAGTGACTCTCATGCCAAAAGTGGGAAGGATGCACAAAATTAATGCGAAAATAATATGGCGAATCATATAGTCCTCATGTTGAAAATTGAAAGAATCGTTTGCTTGATTGGTGTTCAATAGGTGTATCATCACTATTCCTCCACATAAAATTCCAGCTATTGTCATCAGTTTTACTCTTGGGGTCATGCTATTTCCTCCTTTAGTTAACGTATTCAAAGTAACTATAAAGCATGCCGTTGCGGGAGGGTCAAGGGGAAATGAGCTTATTTTTGGATTAAGTCCTTTTCATAACCATAACCAAGAAATGAGGATAAGAAAGATCATCTTTTGAAGCAGATTCAGACTCTGCGATTGGTTTTGGTTCCATGGCTTTGATGAGCAAGAGCTCGGCTGCGGTGCATGCATCCACGTAATCTTCAAACAAACGGTAGTAATTAAAGCGAGCAACACCTTTCCACGTTTCATATTGCTTACCTTTAACAAAATAATTCGCACCGTTATATTTCATCATTTTGCGAATAGGATGTGGTACGGCAACGGCTATTTTGCCCTCTTTTTTGAGTACGCGGTGGAATTCTTGATAAAGTGCTTCGAGGTTTTGCGTGTACATGACCGAGAAGAATGCGATAATCAGATCGAACGATTCATTCTCAAAAGAAAGTTGTTGTTGATCCATAACATGAAACTGCGCTTGGGGATATTTCCCTTTCGCTTGAGCAATAAGATTTTCGCTGATATCAATGCCGGTTACGTGAGCGCCTTGCTCAATTGCCGGCGCACATTCATACCCATCGGCGCATCCGATAAAAAGCACTTTCTGCCCTTGGAGATTGCCAAGGTAGGTGAAAATGTTTTTCTTCAAATCTTGCACCGGTGCATAGTGTGATTGGTTGGTGGCGAAAGTTTTTGCCTGCTTGTTGTATAGTTCTTTTGCTTCGAGGGCGTCTTTATTCATGGATTGGGTCCTTGATGGGATGGAGATCAATGTGATGATTATCATTTTGAAATGTAGTTTAAACATGAACATTCGCCTAATTCAATTCTTATGTAATATCGTTTGTTTTTGCACAAGAAACGTTAAAAAATCTATATCCAAATATTGTTCCAAAAACGGAATCCAGCAATCAGTGAGGCTGTACCATTTCCATTCATCTTTGTACTGGAATGCCTTGAGTGCCTGGCGCGCTTGGCCTATTTAGTATCTTTTATTAATTTAACATAACTACATTGTATAGGTTGATACGATTTGTTCAATGCATCAATAGCAACCGCTCGCATCGTTTCAGCCTGAAATTATAATATAGCAATATCAAATTTCAGGGTTAGTTATTTCTTCCTATGGTGGAGGGATAAAAAACTAAGCCTAAACATTAAGCACCTTCAGATTCAACTGCACACTTTTCCAATTAAAAGTTCGAAGTGTATCCAGTAGCCTCACAATAATTGGTATTGGTAACTTGACCAGAATCAAGTAATTGGGTTAAACCAGCGAGGTTGCCATGTTGGGTATGTTCGAAAAGTTGCTCATGCGGATCAGAATCCAGCTCAAATGAATGCGCCTGCGACAAAAAGTAGAATAATGTATCGGTTAATAAAGCTTTGTATTGATTTAGGATCATAATTTCGGATCTGCTCCCCTTGCCAATAACAGGCGACAGGAGTTTTCAAAATTATCCGCAGCGGCAAGTGCATATAATGTTTTGCCATAATAAGTCGTTGTATTCGGATCAGCACCGGCATCCAAAAATAGTTTTAAAATTTCAGGTTCGTCTTTTGTTGCAACCAAAGCTAGAATAACTGGCAACCCTCGTATGTTTCTTGCATAAGGGCTAGCACCTGCCTGAAATAACTCTTTGACTTTTGAATAGCATTCTGAGCTTGGCAGCTCATCATCAACGAGCTTTTGGCATGTTGTTCCCAGTAATCTATCCAACTCGGTTTGTTTGAAATGTTGCGGATTGTGTGCTCCAGGTTCTTCTTGCATAGCAAAACTTGAAAGCCATAAAGTTAAAGATAGGAATCCGAAAGAAATTTTTTTTAGTCGTTTTACATTTGAGATCATATGATACTCATTTAGTTAAAAATTAAGAGATACATTTACAATATTACACATTCAGATTTCACTTGAGTATAATCGGGCACATCTACCACTTTAAAGCCATTTTGCTTTGGCGTAAAGAAGTACTTCAAAAGCCCTGTCGGCAAATTTTCGCAATACGACCTCAAGTGGGGAACTTGATCAATGTTGCCCAGTTTATTTTGGCGTTTCATTTGGAACAATACGCACAAGGTAATGGCTTGATCGAGTGTGATGTTTCGAACTAATTGTTGCAGATCACCAGTAAATGGCACATTTACTAAATATTTCACATATCCGTAATTATCTTGTTCGTGGAAAAATAATTGCCCGGTAAAAGGATGCACGCACAAACAATCCGCAATTCCTGAGTAACCGATAGTACGGTAATGATATATCAATTTATTGTTTCGCAGATCATAGATTATTACTTCGCGCTCTTTATGTGGCAAATTTTTTGAAACCCAGGGTCGATGATCTAATGGCGCCATAGCAAGAATATAAAGAAGTTGCCCAGAAGGATCAAAGTGAGCATCACGAATTTCACGCCCATCCACATGGCGTTTAAATCCATAGAGTGGATTATCTGGTTGCTCACCATCGGCGTTCACACATGCGAGCAATGCTCTCTTTTCTTCTTTTTGAGATATAATTGCAGCAAAAGCTGCTCGGCTTAACTTCCGATCTGGATATCTTGAATTGAGCTTCATAGGCTTGGATAGGTCTATACGGTATTCGTTTTCGGATGCATTCGTTACCAAAAGTGAGGTGGTATTTTCATCAAATGCAATATTGATAATATTTTTCATTGGGTAACCCGAATTCCAGATTAGTTCCATGTTTTCGGTTGAATAAACACTGATGTTGGCGTAATCTCCAGGCTCACAAGAAGCTGTTGCATATGCGATTCGTTTGCCTGATGCATCAAATGTAGCGAGTGAAATAGTCTTGCCGATATATTGTGACCTTTGGTCAACGCGAGGATCCTGCGGATATACTGGCGAGAGTGGAGTTCGATATTTCCATGTACGTTGCGTGACATTGTTATTTACGGTTAAAAATCGAGTAACACATTGCTCGATTTCGGGAACTGCTTGAAGAACTTTTTCACCAAGCGCAAGTTGTAATTCATGAGGAAGTGCACCATAGGTCGCTTCATACTGCTCTGGATCATGCAAGAACATGTGGACGATATTTTCTGATTGATTTTGAGCTGGTTGTTGAACTTGAAGCTGCACCGATGTATGCGGGACACTCGATTCAGTTGCGGGTGTTGCTTCTTGAGGCTGCATAGCTTTCCATTTTTGCTGGTAATCAGCCCGGACAATCTTAAGTTGCGGGTCAACGGGCTCCTCTTCCATGGTGAATGAACGAGAGGTAATACTCAGAACAAGGCCTGTCACTAAAGCTTTGAAAAAGATTGTTTTTTTCATGGCGTCTCCATTTAAGGTTGAAATAGGCTCATTTTGGCCTTGATGCATAATTTCAGCCTGTAATATTAATATAATCAAAGCTCGGAACTTGTCAATCTCCAGGTTTGGATAGGTTGAAGTTTTCAATCATTTTTCTTTGAGGATATTAATTGGCTGTGGATAATTCTCCGAAGGTAATTATGATCGAGATGCGCCTCAATCACCGCTGCTATCTCCCCATATGCTGCAGCATCTTTTTGCCATTGGATAACTGTATTCTCAGTTACTTCTTTTTCAGGTTGTTTTTGCGCTTGTTCTATAAGTTTCAGCCTTCCTTCGCCATAGTAACGCGCTGATTCTAAAGCACTCAAAGCACCTGCCATGAGTATTCGATTATAGAGTTCTGATGCTAAAATATATTCAGAAATGAGAATGCGAAGATCGCTTGGAAACCTCAGCTTCAATCGATTGTGGACAAGCAACCACTTCCTAGCGGGTTTATAGTGATCAGACGTTAGCCGCTGAACAAAATATTTAAAAAAAGTTTCAACTGTTTGAAGTGCTTTATCATGAAGATGATGATCCACCGCTATCGTGAGCGGGGTCTTTCTTTTCATTATGCTATCCTCCTGAGAAAGCTGGGCATAATCAGCTTCATAACGTAGTAGAAGTGGAATATAACTTATTCGACTCAAATTCATAACATCGTGAAATGAACCGTATCCCCTTCTTCCGATATTTGGCTTAGCACCTTTTCGGAGCAAATATTCTATTATTTCTGGACTATTTTCAAAATGATTGATCGCTTGTGATAAAACAGATTCTCCATGCTTATTAATTGCATTTAGATTGGCACCTGCATGTACTAATGCTTTAATTGCTTCAAAAAATTGATTGGTATCATCATCTTCTTCATCATGATATTCAAATAAAGCAAAGAGCGGTGTTGTTTGATTATAAGAAATGGCATGAGCATTGGCTTTATGCGCAAGCAGAAATTGTATTGCATCGAGCCGTTTTGCATAGGCAGCCTGCATGAGTGGAGTCTGGCCACATTCACATTCATCATGAGCATGTTCGCATTCATCATCAATTTCACGGGCATTTATATCTGCTCCTTGGTCCAATAGTTCTTGCATCTGTTGCAATGTGCCTTCATAAGCAGCGGATAGAAATGCATGATCAATTTCTCGCATATTCATAGCATCTGTATTGCTAAAGATGCATAAGGCAAACGTGATGTAAAGAAAATATATTACCATCATGATGCACCGTTCAGAATTTACATTCAAAATCAATCTAAAGAAAATCCGGAGTCAAGTCTATAAAAACCTTTATTGATCAAGCAATTCGAGCTATTGCACCGAACAATTCTCTGCCACCCGAGCGACAATGCCTGGACTTAGTCGATTGTGAATATTCGATTCGATTTCTGCACCATAATTCTCTTCCAGTTGCGCATCATCAATAAATTTGTCAAGCTTTTCGAGAGTATGTTTTTTCAAGATTGCAACACATGATTCCAGATTCATGCTCCCATATTTGATCAAGCCTTTCAGAATCGGTAATGGCATATGAGCACTCAATGCATAGGACCGATTGTGCCACTTCAACAATGTTTTGAGTGCATCTGCCCTGAGTTCGGGATCCAGCATGAATATTCTGTGTTTAACATCAATCGGCAATCGCGGACATATATGATTCAGATTAAAAAGCGCGAGCCGAGTTCTGCGCTGTGCTGTTCGCAATTCCTCAATCGAACAATAAGGTGAAAAGTTTGCTGAACAGATGAGCGCCTTGATGATTGCCTGTTTATCGATCGAAACATCAGGTTGTCCTTCATACCGTCTTCCGACCACCTGTAATGGGCAATGCCCTTGTACATCGATGATTCGCAGATCGGCGCCAAATTCTTGCAGCGTGCGGCATAGCTGCGCATTACCCACTTCACTTGCAATATAAAGAGCCGTTGCGCCGCGCTTGCCTCGTGTATTGGGATGTGCCCCGGCCTTCAACAATAACCGCGCACAATAATCTTGATTTGCGGATGCAAAGAAAATTGATTTATTGAGATGCCCAATCGATGCGAGCTGATGCAAGGGAGTCGTTCCATTATCTGATGCATTCGGATCGGCACCGCGCTCAAGCAATTCCCAGGACAGCTTAGTCAGGCATTGCCCAGCGGCAGAGTGGAGTGCCGTTTTACCACCATGATCTTGCGAATGGATATCCGCCCCATGTTGGATCAAAAGAAGAGCTGGAGCTTCATACCCAAATGACGCAGCGAGGCGCATATGTTCGCCACTTGGGCGCGCTCCGGCATTGAGGAGTGCTTCTACTTTGCTGGAATCATCATAATGGACTGCTGCGTGGAGAAGATCCTCGAGCGATTTATTGCCATCAAAACGGGTTCGTTGGTATACGTTCTTGAACATTGCATTGCATTCTTGGGTACTGAGGTTCAAAAGCATAATAAAAAGCAGGAAAAGTTTTTTCATCGAGGGCCCCTAAAATGATGGTTTTCACCTCTTTAGAGTAGCTTTTTAGGGAGGATATTTCAATACTTGAGAAATCCCTGTGTTTCATTTGCTTTTTTCCATGGGCACTCGTATCCTAAAAACAGTGATTTTTACTGCTTTCAAAGGATAAAATACTTCATGAAAAAATTAACACTTACTTTAGTTCTCGGTATCGCATCTTGTACTTCTATGTATGGAATGCAAAGAATAACTAAAAAGGTCGAAGACGAATATAATATGTGCATGCACAAATGTATGCTTAAAAAAGGTACACCAAAGGAAGGCCTCTGCAAAAAGGCATGCGCTGACACCTATAACAAAGATTTAGCAATTCTTATTGCCGCCAGACAAGCCAGAAGAGACTCTAAGAATTCTGATTAATCTTTTCTCTCTTTTTCATTCTCGGTGCGCATTTTTTGGTTCAAAAGCAACCAATTCTTTATTGAATCTTTTTCATGGAGAGTTAATGTTGTCGCGGCATTCAGAAGGATCTGGGCGGCTTGCATGTTATCATTCTTAATTGCACCATAGAGAGCGGTACCGAACCCTGTTTCTAAATAGATATTTGCGCCAAATTCAATGAGATCCTTTAAGTTTTTTGTTCCTTTATTGGTGGACTCGCTAGCAGTTTGCAGGGCGCTATCGTTTCCATTTGAAGGGATATAATCTGGGTTAGCGCCTGCTTTTAGAAGTATTTTTATTGCTTCATCATGGTTATAATTTGCTGCAGCAATTAAAGGGGTCCAGCAGTTCAATGACGATTCATAATCAGGATCGGCACCATTTTGTATAAGTTCTTTAATTTTTTCACTATTGCCATCTCGCGCGGCAATTACTAACTGTTGGCTAAGTACGTCTCTGGGTGCATTCTCTTTCATTGCCAGAAGATGGGTGCTTGCTCCTGCAATTAACATGATTAATGCCAATTTTTTCATGTTTTTTCCTTTGTTTAGTCAAATCTTCTTTTCTATCCCAACCCTATCAAATTTACTAATAGAAAATAAAATAATCAGGTCGAAACCATCTCAAAAAAGCTATTTTACAGGTTGGTATGGGGGTTTAATGGCCGTTTTTATGCCGGTTTTCAGGTATGGTTCCCTACCCTATGCTCGGGGAGCCATTGAATTGCCTGCAGGTATTTGATTCATGTGGAATTGCGAGGCATAGGGATAAAATGGGCAAGCACTTTTTTAAATGAATCATTATTTTTCTCATGGGGTGGAATTGTCAATTTTCAATCCAAACGCCAGAACTACTTTCTGGAGTGCTTTCTTTTTGATCCACATATACATCATGCCATCTCGCTTTGTGCCATCTGGTGCTTTAACCCAATCATCAAAACACGTGGATTCATGCTGGAGATGTAACGCATTGATGAACATTCCCATGAGGTTGTCTTCGAATGGAAAATTTTTAGATTTGATCAAGAGGAGCCATTCTTCTTCTGATTCTGTCTGCAGAATATCTTGATAATTGATGAGTTTTGCTTGTTGCCAACCGCTTTGCAAATCGGCAATGACTGCATGGCATGCCTCTTTCATTTGATCTAATGAACAGCGAGTTGCTGCGTGTCCATCATAAATCCATTCACTGATTCCATTTTTGATATGTCTACCATGCTCATCTTCAAGCATTTGGTTTCCATCACCACAAGAATGAATATCCCATGCGGTATCTCTGCCCATTTTTTCTTGCACTCCATGGCAAAGATAGTTAATGAGACGTGCGTCATTATTTGAATTTAACGGCAATACTTTGCATTTATTTACAAATAACCCCTTGCCGGTAAATAATGGCTGAGCGTCCAAAAGTGCAAGAAATGGGATACATTTCTCCACAGCTGTTTGCGGTGAAGTAATTACCTGCAAAGGGTTATCTTGAGGAGTAATTTCTGTAACAGACGCTTCCTGAGATATTGTCTTTTTTGTTTTTTTGAGCGATAGCTGCGCTAAATCATGCGATAGATTTTCTTGATCGTATTGATCTTGTAAAATCTCCCAAATTAAATCACTGCTTTCAGAACTTCTATAGCTGAGTTCATTAAGCACTTCCGGAGTTGTGAGTGCGCTTCCATCCACTTCAAGAATTTTATAGTTTGCTGGGATGCCAAAGCAATTTGAAATTAATGTGGGAGTCCCTACTCGTGTTGCAATTTCTTCTTGGCTGATTGGGTGATAGAGTTCTCTATGTTCATAATCTAGTCCAGCTAAGAGAGCTTCCTGTAAATCTGCATCGGGTGATTCTGATTGCCACCCCATCCAGTGTTTAATCTTCTTCGTTGCTGATTCAAGTGCACTATAGCTTTCGGGTTGGCGAGTCGGCAAAATGAATTCATAATATTCCACGCGATCTTGGTCAAATGTGGATGTAGGTGCTGAATAAAATAGTACTTTTACTCGTTTCAAGAAGTTTTGTGTGAATGCTGCTTGCGCTAAGTGTGTGCGTGTTTTTATTCGCGGCAATTCAACTTCTCCCCAGGGAGTGCTCAGAAATTGAGGTGTTCTATCAATGCCAAGGAACATTCCTTGTTTCGTTTGGTAAAAATGTGAATTTGATTCGGGCTCTTCTGGTGCAAATTCAATATAAACACCAAGCGCTTTAAATTCTTCACTTACTTCTTGCATAATGTCAAAAACACGGTGCATTTGCTTGAATAATTCATACTCGCCGGTTTGGCCCAGATATTCTTTCAACCATTCACGTGCTCCGGGTGTGTTGAGTTTGCCAACAACGTCGACTGGTTCCATGCCAAATCGATGGGAAAGAGCATTGATGAGCATCTGAGAGGTGATAGTGTTGTTTACTCTTTCATAGAGATTTTTATTAACGAGAGACAAGGCTTTTGCATAATGAACAATGACCGGTAGATCAGCTTCATTAACCATTTCAGGCGTACCCACATCTTGAGCCATATGGCAAAGTATCTTGCCGACTAACTCGCGCGGCAATCTATCAAGATTCATGGCTTGTTGATCGGGATTCATGGCTGCGATTGGCAATGCGATCATAACGATAATGAGCGGAAGTAATAATTTTTTTATCATGGTGTTGTTCCTATTGGTTTTAACCATTGCGCTGGTAAATAGTTATATGCCTTTGCCACGTTGGGGTATTCACTGATATTGAGTAGTGCTTTGAGGGTATGATTCTCAAGGTGAGGCTGAAGGAGTTTCTTTTTATAGATAACTCTCAAAAATGGATTCTCGTGTGTTTTGAAAAAGAGGAGTGCCGTAATAATTCCTCGATTGCATTGAGTTTGATAATCTACAAGGAAGCGGCATATTTCAGATCGTTGTTTTTTTGATGCATCAATAAGAGCGGTTCCGCTATAATGTTCTGCGCGTGCAAACAAAGAAGCTCCAGCAAGCAGAAGCTTTTGGCATATTGATTGTGTTCCGAATTGAGCAGCAAACATTAATGCCGTTCGGGCTCTTGTAGTTTGGATTTCAGTTTTTACCCCGCGTGCCAATAGGAGGTCACATATTTTTTCTCGCCCCATTTCAGCTGCTATCATTAATGCCGTCACTCCACTCTTGTTTTGAGCATCTACGTCTGCACCACAGGCAATAAGAAATTCACCTATCGTTTCTGCGTTATTAAACCTGGTTGCTTGAATGAGGGGAGTATAATCATATTCATCCCGCGCATTCATGTTAGCTCCATCATGAAGCAATTGTTTTACTTGTTCCAGATCTCCTGTGGGTATTATTCTAAAAAGTTGAGCATTGAGTTCTTCTTGCCTGTGGAGCTCCATTGCCTGAGATGGCTGCGCCATAAAAACAATAATGAAAGCGCTTGTCCGATTCATCTTAATCATGCATTATCCTTACTGTGGCAAGTTTGTGTTCGTACGAGTTGTTTTAAAAATGTAAGGTCAAGATATTTTTCCAATAGTTCTACCATTGGAGCATTATTTTTTTCTTTCGCCCATTTTAAAGCCTCGAGTGCGCCTGCGCGAAACATTCGCTCTCGAAGGTCGATACTGACACTTTGATCTATATATTGAAAGTGGGAAGAACTGATTTCTTTTTTTTCTGTCGACGTTAATCGAGTAATTTCATCAAGAAGTATTTTGGTCAGTTCAATCTTGTTGAATTCTACCGTTTTGACGAGCGCGGTAGAGCTTCTACCATTCTTGCGCTGGCGATAGATATTAATTCCTGCATTAATGAGCGTTTTAAAGATCTCAACATCACCTTTGTAGGCAGCAAATTCGAGTGGATTTTGCCTTCCGGTATTAATTTGTATGCCGGCATGCAAGAGGATATTAATGATATCATGCCTTCCTCGCATGATTGCAATTTCCAATGCACCCCAGCCCGGTGGACCCCAGATTGCATGAAATTCTGGTTGATAATTTATGTCGGCACCCCTTCTAATTTGTTCTAAAACTTTTTCATCGGTTCCAGATTCTATTGCTTCTCGAAGTTCTTTATTTAATTCATCTTGGGTCTTCTTGTGCTTGGGTAATAGGGTTTGCTCTCGTGCTCGTTCCGTTAAGAAATCCAGATCAAGATATTGCTTAAGGTGGGGGATGGTGTTATCAGGCTGCAGGCAGTCCAATGCCTCTTGGCCACCAGTTTCCATTACTTTTGCAAGCAGATCATTTGCCAGTGAACGGCATATGGCATTGGCAATCATTCGTTTGAGATCTTTATGAAGCCCTCGGCGTTCTGAGCGCAATCGATGATCAACAAGAAGCCAGTTTTTTACTGCATCTTTTTGGATTGGTGTGAGAGTTGTGCAGGCGGTTAGTAAACAAGCGCAAATAGTAAGACCATTGCATTCCATCAGTGGGGTGAAGCCAGAGGTGGATCTGTGATATATATTTGCGCCGGCACGCACTAAAGCTTCAACAATGGTGCTATGTCCAAGCTTCGTGGCATCTGTTAATGCAGTTTCTCCGTGGTATAATTTTTCGATGTCGGCACCAGCCCGGATGAGTATTTCTGCAATTTCATCCTGATTGCCTTCGATATTATTTACCACTCGCTGGAGCAAGCTGCCATCAACTGCATTATTATATCGAGCTCCTGCTTGAACAAGCATTTTCACAATGGGGAGATTGTCGTAAGTTGCTGCTAAAGATAAGGGGGTTTGATCACCCGGATCAAAAGAAGTATCTACATAATTGACGGGTGCTCCTGCGCAAATAAGTAGACGAACATCTTCGGCATTTTGAATTCTAATTGCGTTGCAGAGCTTTCTGCCCAATACATCTTCATTGGAATCCTGGCCGTCATCGAATAATGCCTGAACTCTGCTTAATGGAGATTTGCCTTTAAAACGGTCGCGGATGTCCATGCATTTTATATCGGTGCCAATGCATCCTGTTGTGAAGATAAATGTAGTGAATAATGGTTTATTAAATTTCATGCGTGTCTTTTTGGCAGCTCCATTTGCTTTCGCACCAACTCTTCCAAGAACTCCAGATTCATATGATTCTCGAGTAATTGAACAAAAGGTGCCCAGTGAGTTTGATCATAGTGTTTTGCATGTCTCAATGCCCTGGGCGCACCTGCGGCGATAACTTTTTTGAGGATGTCTTGCGCTAATGACTGGTATAGAAATTGTGCTACTAGTTTTTGTATGGCTTTTGGAATCCTAATTCCCAATTCTGGTTTCAATTTTTTGGTAAGTAACAGCCAATTTTTAACCGACTCTTTTTCCGGTTGCGTTAGCTGTGTAATGTGATGCAGAAGAATTTTAGAAGTTGCCAATTTCTTGGCAAAACTACTTGATGAGCCACTTTCTATAGCTTCCGTTAATGCGCTGCAGCCGAATTTGTTTGTTTCGGTGTTTGCACCAAATTGTAGAAGGAATTTTAATATTTCTGGATAGTTTCCAAATTTTGCGCATTGCATAAGGGCGGTTTCATTAAAGCAGCATGACGTGGCCTCAAGATCAGCTCCTGCTTGAATGAGCATTTGTACCGTTGCTAGGTTCCCTCGGTTAACGGCGGCTTTTAATGCAGGCCATCCTTTGGTATTTGAGGAGTAGTTTATATCTATTCCTCTAGCGAGCAGTTCTTGTATTCGGTTATCGTTTCCTTCTTCTGCTGCTAGCACGAGTTGCTCGCCAAGATCTATTTTTTCTGTGTAGCCGAGCGTGGAAGTGGTTTTCATGGCATTAATGGGCTGCGCCATCATAACGCCAATTAGAGCAAGGAATATTTTTTTGGTAGACATTTTTTTTAAATGAATTGGCATGGTTAATCCTAATTTATAGTTGCCAAGGAGAGGGGGCCTTTGTAATTTGTGTTCCGTATATGCTCCAGGGGCAGGTGCGTCTTTGCGTGTAGATAATTATGGCATATGCGGGCTTTGATGGAGTTTCGTAATTGTTCGCTATAATTCGAGTCAAATTCATCCATATCGAGCAGATGCTCGGGACAAAAGGTCAATGCTTGCAAATCTGGCGCGCCTTCTTTTTTGAGTTGTTTGAGATGCTTTATTCTCTTTTGGGCCAACTCCAGCAGAGGTGCTAATCGCTTTCGTGTAATGTTATATATTGTATCAACTATTAATTCCAGTGCAAAAACAGGTATCTTTTGGCTAGATTCAATGCGTGGTAGCAATAGCGCGGTTATATCTTCTTGAAGTTGGCAGAGAATTAAATTTTTAATATCTCGAGATATACCCATACGCTTGAGAGATAGAAGTATTGTTTTAATTCGATCAGCAGGTTTAGTTGGTAGAGGTGTGCCCAGGCCAGGTATCCATGAAAATGCACTTTGTGCGATCGCTTTTAATTGTTGGGAATACGTTCTAGGTGCAGGTACATCTTCATTTTCATGAGTAAAAAAAGCGTTTTGAATAATATTTTGCATAGCTTCAAGACTGCCCGTTATGCTGGCCCAACTGAGTGCCGAATCTCCATGGTTATCAAGGGCGAAAATATCTGCACCATAATTTATTAATATTTTGCACATGAGCGATGAATTTTTTTTCGCTGCACACATCAATGGAGTTACATTACCCATGACTGCTTCATTTGGGTCGGCACCATTTTCAAGGAGTGTATAGGCAATTTCGAAGTGTCCATTGCTAGCAGCGTGTGTAAGTGCGGTGGCTCGATTATGCGAAGCGTGGGCATCTATTTGAGAACCAGCTTTGATAAGTTCAATCATTACCTGCCGATTTCGAAACGCAGATGCGTAGATAAATGCAGTATTGTCATCATTATCAGATAGATTCACTTTGGCATTATACTTAAGCAGTTCTCGGCAGACTTCATGATGCCCCCAGCATGCAGCGCATATTAATGCGGTAGTGCCTTGATGATCTTGTATGTTAGGGTCAGCTCCGACTGCAAGCAGTTCATGTACAATTTTTGCATTATTATAGGCGGCGGCAAATTGTAATGCAGTCTTGCCTCTTGAGTCAATGCTATTCACGGGAATGCCTGTTGTTAATAGTTCTTGTACACGAGTAAGATCGCCATGTTGTGCGGCTTGGAAAATATCTAGTTTGGGCGCTTCCATTGCAAAGAGTGGATGAAGGGTGAGGGTAATGAGGAGAATAAGTTTTTTCATGCAGTTACTACAAAAGATCACTTCCATCATTTTTCAAATCGACTCCATCAACCATTTTTTGCATGTTTTGTTCAATGTGTAATCCATGTTGATTGTAAAGATCGGCTTGCGTTATTTCAAGTGCTTGTTCATTTGCGATATTTGCTAGATGAGCAGGATTAATGTGCCGACGTGCTGCTAAAACTAAAGGGGTCAGGATTTGATATTTGTGATCAATTAATGTTTGGACTACGCACTCGCGATTTAGCATGCCATTGCCAATTAAGGTTCGTATATTTTCAATGGGCATGAAAGGAATTCGTGCGTATTGCCCTCTGTGAAATCTGAATGGGCAGCGCACAAGATCAGTTTGTAATGTAGGCTCAGATGCCAAAAGATAATAAATCAGATCTCTTGGTGCGGCTGGACATACCTGTCTGAGGGTACATAGTGCTGCAATAACTCGATCCTCAGATTCTATGAACTCCTGATTGCTGGCAATTGGTAAGAAAAAAGAGCGGCGGATTAAAGCGTTTGTGCACAGTGGCTGAGGATTAGCAAATGTTAAACTGAGTGCAGATTCATTGTTATTATTGTGAGGGCGAATATCGGCGCCAAGCGCAAGCCATGTCCTGCAGTCCATCAATATATTTTCACGAGCAATTTTAATAAGTGGCGTATCGCCATTCTCATCTTGGCTGTTCATATCGGCGCCGTAATTTCTAAACAGTTCTGCTATTGCAGATGGATCGGTAAAAATACGAGGCCGATTTTGGAAAATATTGGCAGGAACCTGAGCTCTTGCATTTAAAAGTTTAGTGACCAGTGATGTTTGATATTTTTCAAATGCCTGCGTAATAATTGGTCTACCATCTTCTAATTGTGCATTGACATCTGCTCCTTGGGCAATCGCCGTATCGCATAAAGTATCATAGAGCAATTCTTCCATGGGGCCATCAGCGAGCTGCCTGAAATTATACTCTCGTCCAGCTAAAAGGCCGAGTAATTGAGTAGCCTCCGGTTGAGTTAATCGAATGCGATGATCATGAATCAAGCGCCATCCAATGTGCCAATGATGCCGCTCAAATGCGCACATCACGGCAGAGCGGCCGGTTGCATCGTGCACGTTGGCATTTCTGCCAAATCGCAAATACTCGCGAACAGCTTCATCATTACCGGTGTTGATCAAATGAATCAATGCATGCGGATGATGGCGTTGAAAGAGCGGGCGTCGTTGCGGAATATGTGGTGGAGCTGGAGGGGCAGGGGGGCGATTTCGAGCGAGATTATTTAGATGTTCTCGTTCAGCTGCTTGTGCTCCAAAATAAACAGCAGGGAAGAATGCTATGGCCAGAATAAGAGGTGAATAATAGAGCCAGTAAGCATCAATATGTTGCTTAATTTTCTCAAGGATCTTTGTTTTAATGAATTGTTTTTTTGTTTTTGATGGAACGCTGTTTTTTTCAGATTTTTCTTGAGAGGAAGTGGTTGCTCTTGGGGTAGCGAGTCCCAAAATTGGTTGCGCCAAAAGGGTGCATGTTAAAAAAATAAGAAGCTGTTTTTTCATGAATCCCGCCCTAAAAGACCTGAATGGAATAACCTTTTTCAGTTCTTAGGATAGCTTTTGGGAGGGATATTTCAATAGAGGAGCGGGAGATTTGAAGGGATTTTATACAAGTAGGAAATCTTGCTGCATGAAAACGCAATGAATACCGCGGTTTTATTGCGTTTTTCTGGCGAGGCTGTATCATCAAAAAGTGCGTATTTTAAAACGTTTTTGCTTAATTCGCTGCATGGGTTAGGGGTCTTGTTTATGTTCAAATTTATCTGGTTCTCGATTTTTTCTTTTGCTTCTGTTTTCCTCCATGCTATGGAGCCGGTTGATTTATTTGATGTGCAAGATCATCAACCGCAACGAGCTTTACCCCTCAATCAAGAAACCCTGAATCAAGGACTCGTACAGGCTGTAAAAAATAACAATCTTGAGGATGTCCGATCACTATTGCAGCTTGGGGCGAATGTAAATGCAAGAGAGTGTTTGGTGCAAAGGGTTTTGCCACATAGTTTTTTTAATGACAGTGAACGAGCTAAGCGAGATATCCTCAGTAGCATTTCTTCAAGAAGTCTCTTGGCTGAAACCCCTGAGCAAGCGCGATATCAGGCGCGGCAACGTTATCGGGGTTATACAGAACTGAAGCCTTTTCGGCCTTTTAATTTTGATCTTGATCAATCTCCTCGCCGTGATTTTCCATCAGGCGGTTTCAGATTTGATAAATTGCCTGCAATGCTAGCCCCCGCACCCTCTAATCAATTACAAGAAGTTGTTACTTATGGTTCAAGCGCACTCCGTTTAGCGTGTGAAAGTCAGAGTTATAAAGTTTGTGAGCTTTTACTGCAAAATGGAGCAAATGCTAATGAGGATGATGTAGGTAAAATTTCATTGTTGCAAAGTGCAGCAGTAAAAAATAACGCAGTTTTATGTGAGCTCTTATTGCGCTATGGAGCGCATATTAATGGAATTCAACCACAAAGATTTTTTGATTTGAATGAAATCCCGCTTCATGTAGCAGCGCGCGCAGGAAATAATGCTGCATGCAGTGTGCTTCTGCGATATGGTGCAGATATTTTTTACCAGAATGGTGCCAATTATACTCCTTTGCATTTGGCAGCAGAAAATGGCCATCGATCTACGTGCAAACTCTTACTCAAGAAAAATGTGGTCACGTTTTTGGGATGCATTCGCCGGCAAGCGCAGGAAGGATCATTGGGCGCTCAAACTCTTTATCGTGAACGAAATGATCTCCTCAAACCATTGATTGAATATCTTTCTTTTGAAGCAATTCTAGATGATACGCCGGCTCGGCATGAAGAGCGAGCGCGAGAGAGAAGGCGAATTGAACGAGAAGAACGCGAAAGATATGAACGAGAATTGCAGCAAAATGCTATGGAAGCGCAGGTGGTAGATCCTATTATCCCAGCTATTCACCAGCATCCAGCGCCGGCCCCCGTTCATCATTATGCACCGGTTCTTCCAGTTGGGCCTATTGCTCTGGTGGCTCATGAAGGGGAAGCAGAACCAGCAACTGGCACTCCGTACGATGAACCTTATTTGCAGGGGCCATTGAATCGTACCTCTTGGAGCAAATCATATCTTCCATGGATCATC
Organism: uncultured Pseudomonadota bacterium; assembly: GCA_964553945.1. Classification (GTDB taxonomy): domain Bacteria; phylum Babelota; class Babeliae; order Babelales; family Vermiphilaceae; genus CAZKLV01. The sequence continues at coordinate 319,625 of CAZKLV010000002.1, read as the reverse complement.
GGTGGATGTGTGGTTGCTGCAGCAATTGCATTTGCAAAATGGCACGATAAAAAGCATGAAAAATCTAAAAATGCAGATCGCCAAAAAGAAGTGAAAAAGAAGAATAGTCGGCCTGTGAAATTCGGCTTCAATTCTTTTCCGAAATTACGCGTTGTTGATGCGCAATAAGCGCTTGCACATATCGAATATTTTCTTTGGTAATTTTATAGGGGATCGAACGCCGAGCCTGCATCTTAGAAACCAGATAGCTTCCGCCCAAATATAAGTTTACTGCAGAGCAAATCCATGTTCCGAATGTACCTGCAATAAAGCATGCGCCACCGGTGAATACACCCATGAGGCCAACAAAGTTACTTATGTCATTTGGATAATGCTCTACGATTTGTTCTGCTATCTTGCTCATTCCCAATCCGCCAGCTCCTCCAGCGATAGACATGCTCAAATAAGCAATCCCACCCTTTAAAAGATATCGATCTTCTAGGGTGGCTTCATTTTCTAGCTCCTTATTTTTATGCTTAAGCGTCACAAGCATTCTCTTGAGATCGGAAGAATCTTTCTGGATATTTCCCAATTCTGTTTTAAAGTTCGGTGAGCTTGCTAGTGAGCTCAGATGATTAAAATCTCGGGTATTCATGCATGCATAGTTTCGGGATAAGGTTCTCATGCTGAACAATGCTGTTGGTAATCCCAGTAATAGAACTAAAAATATTTTTGATGTATTTATTTTGGTCCTTTGATTTGCATATGGTGTGATACAAAAAATTAGCTCGAAAATGATATGGTTGATCATGATATCCTCTCAGAGTGAAAACAATTTAATCTTTCTTGATCTCTTCTTCTATTCCATAAAATTCGTGGGCAAACTTCGGAGAGGTTTTTGCGCTTTTAATCATATATCGTAGAAAGGCTAAACTCTCTTTGCTCTTGGTATATGATTGATTAAAGGAGTCATTGAGCTCACAATGCTCTCGCAGCAAGGCTGCCGGTGCGGTGACTAGCATGGTGGCAGTAAGAGGGCCTAATACTGCGGCACCTGAAATGGTGCCGCCTAATTGCAGTGCATCCATGCTTGTAAAAGGTAAGATGATCCCTCGCATTTCGAGTATGAAGAGAAAGACGCCAACTGATCCGCAACCAACTCCTGTACTTAATCCATATTGACACGTGTTGATTGCTAGCTTTTGGCTCAGTCTTTCCAACTTTCCAAAGAATCGTGATCCGATGCCACTTGTTATTTTGGGTTGAGCTAAATGGGCCTCAAGTTTTTCCAAATCAGAAATATCTTTCGGCGTTTGTTTGAGCTGTTCTGCAAAGTAGGCGGGGTTTTCAGCAGTGCGAGCAGTACGAACCAAACTATGGAATTGCTCATTACTCATGCGAGCGAGTAATCGTGGCGTATGCCGCATGCAATGTGCAGGTACGGTGTACATAAGGCAAATTAAAAAAAAAGATTTATAGTTCACGAGGGCTCCTTTGGTTTGATTTTCTCAATTACATTTGGCTTTATTTATATTGTCATGCTCGGGCCACGGTTTCAACCACTCAACCGGAAATGAATCATAAGCAGTTCGCCCATCATGATCGGTTTGAGCAAGCAATCGTTTGAGCGAATGTGTTTGATAATATTCTTTCAGATAAGGCATTAGGAACTTCTCTCGCTGAGAATATAACTCTCGCAAATAGGGAATACGTTCTCCCAATCTTTTTATGCATAACAATCCGGCGATAAGGCCCTGATCATTCTGCATCTGACGATCAATCAGCAATCGGCACATCTTTTCATCTTGGAACCAGGATGCAAAGGTGAGCGCACTATTATCATATTGTGGTGAGCCGTGACGAGTTATATGTATATCTGCGCCTGCTTGAAGCAAAAGGCGAATAGCCTCATAATGCTGGTTCATAACGGCAGCCATAAGAGGGGTAGCTTGTCGATGTTGAGCAATGGTATTGCATTGGGCGCCAGCTGCTAAGAGCAATGCAATAATATCAATAGTGCCATTGTCTGCTGCAAAATGGAGCGGGGTTATGAGCAGTTCGTTCTGTGCATGAATCTGTGCTCCTTTGCGCACTAAATATTCACACACTTTGAAGTGGCCGTTCTTTGCTGCAAGCATCAACGGCGTATTGTAGGTAACCTCCATTAGTTCTCGTTTGAATTCTCGATCGCGTGCATCGATCAGAGCGCCTAATTTGAGAAGCAGTTTCACCAGATGCAAGTGCCCTCGTGCGGCGACATCGGTCAATTTTTTGTTGAGAGTATCGACTGTTTGAAGCTCGGAGAGTAATTTGCCTGAGTGTTTATCATGACTCTTTAATAGTTTTCGAATCTCCAACTGTTTTTCTACTTCGCCACCATAATATATTTTTTGATTGTTTTTCTGTGCCAGTAACCATGCATGTTCGCCATATTGATTTCTGATATACATATTGGCACCGGCAGCGAGTAATTTTTTACAGATTTCAGTATTGAATGATTTCACGGCTTTGATTAATGGTGTATTACCTTTCTTGTTTTGGCTATTGAGTGGAGCGCCCAAAGAAATCAATATGCTCACATAATCAGCTTGGTCAAAGCAAAAATCGGTGTTGTAATGCAAAATCGTATCGCCATCTTGATCTCTAAGGTTCAGATCAACGCCGAGTTTGATCAGAAATTCTAGGCGCTCGGCGGTGAATAGCTCAGAGAAGAAAAAAGGATCTCCAACCGAATTATAGGGATTGGGATTTGCACCATGTTCAATTAATGTGCGGCAACATTCTTCGCTTAATCGTGATGCTGCAAATTCAAACGGTGTTTCATGTTCGATAGGACTTTTTTTGTTCGGATTGGCACCTGCTTGAAGAGCATGGAGGATCATGAGGGGGTCATTTGTTTGCAGCCCTTGCCAGAGGCGGTCAGCGGAAGAATCTTTTTCCATTGATAGAATTAATTGAGGGCAGATAATCAAAAATATAATGAGCTTTTTCATGTGCAATCCTGGTAATAATCTGAAGTTGCAATTATCATAACGGATATGAAGTTGTTTCTGAATAGTTTGAATGCTAAGGAGTTTATGCCAGAGCAGAACTACATTGTTACGGATCATTTTTCAAGAAAGATTAATGCGCTTATATGAAAATCAAAATACCGGTTAACGCCAATGACCTCATCATTCATTCCCAAGACTTCTCGAATCAATCATTTGCAAATCACGAATTTACCAAATGTACCTTTGAGAAGTGCAATTTCACTGATTCCTCTTTTGAAAATGTAAGTCTGATCGATTGCAAGTTTATCGAATGTAATTTGAGCTCGACCTCTTTGAAGGGCAGCAAGCTTTTGAATGTATCCTTTGTAGAGTCAAAATTGATCGGCATTAATTTCGCACAATGCAATGCACAGCTCTTTTTCTCGATTTTTATTATCAATTCAATGCTGCAGTATTGCAACTTTTCTGGGCTTCAGATGGAAGGCGCTCAATTGAGCGAGAATAAAATTCTTGAATCTAAATTTGTGGATACGCATCTTAAAAAAGCGGCTTTTCATGGAACCGATTTGGCTGGGTCGATTTTTACCAATTGCGATCTGCGCGAAGCAGATTTTGTTGATGCGATTAATTATCGGATTCATCCCTGTGAAAATAAGATTGCAAAGGCGCGGTTTTCATTTCCAGAGTGCATTGGATTGATCAAGCCGCTCGATATCTTTATTGAAGATTAAAAAATGCCATTATGTAACCAGGCACTTTATTAAAACTCAATTGAATTTTTGCTTATTGCTTCGTACGATCGATCATTTGCACTTCGCCTTCGGGGCTCACCACAATTAATACGTTGGTTGCTTGCGCCGGCAAACTTTGTGCCGGCATATCAATTCCCAATAATGCAAGTCTATTTTTTGGTTTGTTGTAATCATAAAGATGGAATTCCCCGCGCAAATGAGTTATCCAGAAAACACCCTTTGCGCCGGTAATAAAGAATGAATCATGATTTTTATCGATGACGATAGGTTGAGAATCTTTTTCTTTACCTACTGTTTCCTGAATGTATTTTCCTGGATAAAGTAATTCGCCGATGGTACTTTCTCTTTCCCGTTCATGAATGAAGATATAAAGAGGTGTGTTGGTTTGATTTGAGATTTGCACCGTTGCCGGCCGAACCTCGTGGCGCATTGCAAGCAAGGCATTCGATGAACTTGCCGCTATTAAAATAACCGCGATTATATTGATCATTTGTTTCTTCAAGGTCTTCTCCATTTTTTTGCCATGTTATATGGCTATTGTTTTACTTCCGTTTATTCACTCGTATCCATTTGTTCCGGTTCAGCATTTTGAGCCGGTTTGGGCGCAAATAACAAGCGCCTGATTTCATTTTCCATTTTTTGCTTAAATGCTGGCTCGTTTACTCTTTTTTGAAGATTTTTTATCTGGGCAATAAGTTCTGCCTTGTTCACAATTCTAAAGTTTTCATGAGCAAGATGATGAAGCGATTCATTCAATAAAGTTTGGGCATAATTCACATGATCTTGTGCAAGCAATGCAATAAAATCTTGGGTAACGATTCTTCTGACATATTTTACCAATAGTGGGCGAGCTCTTTGTAGCGTGCAGAGATTTTTGCATTCATTTTTGAATCTAATCTGTTCTTGCAGAGGAATCGTTTCTAAAATTGCTTGAACGCTTTCCATCTGGTTATCTTGAAGGGCATAAAGCAATGCGTTGGTGGTATATTCAAAGGGTTTATGCCGATAGGGGATTTCTAGCCAATTCATATCTGCGCCATGCTCAATGAGATATTTTAGGATAGCTGTATGACCTCTTTTGGCGGCATTAATGACCGGTGGGAGTGCAAGAGAATGAATATATTCAGGAATACCACTTGGGTTGGCGCCGCTTCCGATAGCTATTTTTACAAAGTCGAAATTATTGTTGTATGCACCAACTCGCAGAAGTTGATCCAAAGGAATCGGGCATTTTGCAAAAGGGTAATTGTTGATTACCAAAAGAACGATATCCTCTTTGCCCTTCATTGCCGCTATTGCGAGCGTATGAATGAGAGCATGTTTGTCATAATTTGTTTCCACATAATCATACTCCGGATATCTTTTTTCGGTTGGGAGATTGTTTAAAAATAATGCTATTTTTTGCAGATTCCCTTCATCAACCAGCTTCTCGATTTCGCCATCGAGTATTACATTATCTATCATCTGAAGTTTTTCTTGGCAGATGGCAGCAGGTTGTGGGCCTGGTTCTTCCATGGCGATGAGGTGCATAGTATTTAGTAATGCGAGTGAAAATAGAAGTAGCTTTTTCATATTGATCTCCATCATACCTAGACATTATTTCTTATTACCAGATTAGTATAATCTCTATTAGAAAATATATAATATTGTTTTATCTCTGGCTGTTCCAGGTTTAAATAATTTCAAGAATAGAGTATAAAGATGGAAGAATCTACCAGGTTTATGCTATTTTTCTCGAATTCAACCTAGTATATGGTACATGACAGGCAGAATTAATCAAAGCATTGTAACGCAGTATTGATTAATAAATGATAAAGGTTGAAAAGTGAGCATCTTTAATAAATTATCTAATTAATTTTATATTACAGACCTTGATTGGCTTAGATAGTCCTTTAAAAGCTTGAAGGTTAATAATTTTATTTCTTAGTTATTAGGCTTCGAGGAATACGAAAGTTTTTTTATCACGAGAATTTCGTATTTTTTGCTCTCGTTGTTTAGCAACCTCTTTGTCTCGTGCGACTTCAAGTAAACGCCCAGACATACCTTTTTTTGAAATCTTTTCTAATGCTATATTGTGGATTTCATCTTTAAAGTAGACAGTAATTATTTTGTTTTTTTGCTCATTAGTAATCACTTTTATTGCTCTAAAAACAATTGCTAAATTACCATTTTTTTGTGGCTTACTTGTTCCTTCAACAAGAGCATTGTATATATCGTGCGGTGATACTTTTCGTTCAAGCATACGCTCAACTGCATGTATCGAAAATTCAACCCCTACTTGCTCAAAAAATTTATCTTGCAGGACAGAAATATTTGTTTCTGAGGTTTCTTCATTCTTTACCTCCATAGCGCTCAAAAATGGCATACAGGATACAAGGGTAATTGATAGAATCAATTCATATTTATTGGACTTTTGAATATAAAAGGAATAGTTATATGATTTAAATATTGCCGTATAGTGTTTGATTGGTTAAATGGGCTTGGGTGTATATTTTCAAATAGAATGACTTGATTCGAGGGTGAATTTTATAACTCAACCAACTTCTTCAAAACAACATAGCCAATTCATCATATGAATCAATAATCAAATCAGCTTCAATCAGAAGATGTGGTAATCCGGATGTGTTGATTGCTATGCATTTCATGCCGGCAGCTTTGGCTGCTCGGATACCGGTGGGAGAATCTTCAATGACGACACATTCTTGAGGAGAGCTTCCAAGCTGAGCAGCAGCGTATAAAAAGATGTGTGGATTTGGTTTTGCAACGTTATTCACGCATGATATGCCATAAATATGCGTGCCAAAAAATTGGTCTAAGTTGAGGACTCGTGCAGCTTTCAAAATAATTGAATCGGGGCTGTTGGAAGCGATGGCAGATTTCATCCCAAGATTGTTAATTTTGGCATGGCATTTTTGAAATCCGGGAACAAAGCTGAGTTGAGTTTCAAATAGTTCACCCGCAAAATAAACCATATCTTCCACCAGAGATTCAATCGGATCATCCAATGAATACATTTGCTTAAAAATTTTGCACCAGCCTATCGGTGAGAGGCCACGCACTTTTTGGTCTATTTGATCTTGTTCTTCTGGTGTGATGATAACGTTTCGCTTCGTTAGCATTAATTTTACAGCATTATGCCAGAGTGACTCTGTGTTTATAATTGTTCCATCCAGATCAAAAATGACGGTCGAATGCTGGGTGCTGAGTTTTTCAAGAGTACACATAGAATGGCTATGAGTGGTCAGGATGAAGCCGATTAATATGTAGCGTAGTATGGTCATAATAGTTCCTTTTTTGAGTAGAGAGCCTAAACATAACGGTTTTTCTCATCTTGTGAAAATTTCTCAAGCGAGTAGCGAAGCATGGTGCGAGGCATCGATCGTGCATGCATATCGAGAAACTTCATGAGTTGTTCTTTATTGCGTTTCCCTGCTTCTCTGAGCATCCAACCAACTGATTTGTGTATCAGATCATGAGAATCATTGAGTAGGACATTTGCTATTTTAAAGGTCCAATCAAGATCATTTTTTTTAATAAAATAATAAGTGGCAACGATTGCTACTCTGCGTTCCCATAAATTGTTTGAATGAGCAAGTTCAAGAAGCTTTTTTTTATCTTTATCGATCAGGTGAGCTCCCATGATTTGGTAGGCCGAACTATCAACGAGATTCCAATTATTCACATATTTAATATTTTTCAAATAAAACTGATATATGTCTTCTTTCAGATGAGTATCTGCTTTCAGATAGCGATTATTGAGGATAATTAAAGCGAGTAATCGTTCTTCATTGATTGCGGAAGATAGGAGAGTTTCTATTTCCTGCAAGGATAAGGTTGCATATTGTTTTGCGATTGTACGAAGAATAGGTACTTTCACTCCGATAAAGGTGTCGTGCTGGGCATAATCACCAGCGCCGGTTTTAAAATAAATAGCTGTTTTTTGGGAACCCTGAGCGTGAGATTCAAGAAGTGCTGAAATTTGATCGACGGAGTTCAAGATGGGTTCCTTATTAGGGGGTTTTTAAATAGAATATCGGACTTCATTGAGTTGTCGAGTAGTAAAGAGTAATCGGTGTTATGGCATGCTCCATATCGTATTTGACACCCAAAACAATAAAACCGATACTATTCAGCGTTAAAAAACTGAGCGTTTCAAGCAGTAAAGGCATACATGAAAAACATTCTTCTACTCGGATCAAAATCACCATCACGGCACATGCTTTTGCGCGAAAGCAAGATTCCATTTATGACTGTTCATCAAGATGCCGATGAAACGCAATGCGATTATGCTTTGCCTCTTGAACAATTAGTAGCATCGATCGCGTTGCATAAAATGAATCACCTTATCTTGCCAGATGGCGAGGCAGAAGGGGCCATTTGTTTTGTATTGACAGCCGATACTTTATCGCAAGATAAAGATGGTACTGTACATGGCAAACCGATCGATCGATCCGATGCGATTGCCAAAATAAAATCTGCTCGCAATGGTTCGCGTTTGTGCACGGCTTTTGTTGTGGATCGGCGAATATGGCGTAATGGCGCTTGGGAAGTCCAAGAGCGAATCGCTCAGCAGGTGATTGCAGAATACTTATTTTATGTTTCAGATGAATGGATTGATATTTATTTAGATAGTTCAATCGGGATGCAAGCCTCTAATGCGATAGCGATTGAGGGATATGGAGATCAATTTTTGCGATGGGTGAGGGGATCATATAGCACCATTGTTGGATTGCCGATGTTTGAAGTGCGCGAGGCATTACAGCAGGTTGGATTCTTTCAAGAATAATAATCGGAATATGGTTCGATACACCTGTCATTTCTAGAGAAATGACAGGCACTCACCACGAACGGAAAATGATGTGTTATCCTTTGAGAAATTAAAAACTATATTTTTTTCTTTCTTTTGATGTTAGTATTAAGTGCATTCATCCCATCTTAAACAGAAGGAGCCCTGTATGCAACTGATTCGCCTTTCTCTTTGTTTCCTATTCATTATCACGAATATATTTGCAAATCGTACGTACGAATTTACTACTCCCGATGGCGCACTTGCATTGGTACATCCGCTTTACGGTATTGATACGATTACAGAACCCGTGCTTATAGATCTCATTCAATCAAAAGAAGTACAACGGCTCAAAAAGATTAATCAATATGGGGCAAGCGAGTTTCTTTCATCGGTTCATTATACTCGGTATGATCATTCGATTGGGGTATTCATGCTCTTGAGACGCTATCAGGCTTCAATATATGAGCAAATAGCTGGATTACTTCATGATGTTTCTCATACTATTTTTTCTCATACGGGGGACTGGTTATTCCAAGCAACGAAAGATAATACCGAATTTAATCCAGGAAACAGTGATAGTTTTCAAGATGATATGCATTTTTGGTATTTGAGCAATTCAAGTATAAAACCGATTCTCAATTCTTATGAGATTCCACTTGAAAAGATCATGCATAAAAATGGTGATTTTTTGATGTTTGAACAATCACTGCCAGATCTTTGTATGGATCGCATTGAATACAATATATATGGCGGATACATTGAAAATTATCTTTCTAAAGCAGATGTTGAATTTATTTTGGAGAATTTATTTTTTGATGGAGCTCGATGGTATTTAACCAGTATTACGGCAGCCAAAAAGTTGGCTCAAGTATCGATGGATCTTTCAGAACATAGTTATACTTCAATTCAATCAAATGTAATTTCATATTTGATCGTTGATTTACTCAAACGGGCGCAGGTTAAAAATATTATTAATCTGGATGACATTTTGTTTTCAACCGATGAACTGGTTTGGTACCAGCTTGAGCATTCTGTTGACCCTGAAATTCAAGAGGCGGTGAAGCGGGTCTATAATCATGACTTGTATCATGTATCTGATAGAAGTTGTTTTGATGTGGAGTTCAGCTCCAAGGCTCGAGTTGTGGATCCTTATATCAAACTTTCTGTTGGGCTGGTGCGCCTTTCGGAGTTAGATCCTGAATTTGCTCAATCTCGAGATGCATATAAGGCACGTATCACGGCGCCTAAATACATTAAATTTGATTTTAGATAGGGGCTTGTGGTTTGATACTTCGGGCGCTTCGCTCTTGAAGCTTACCACGAGCGGTTAAAAGATTTAGAAGAGTAAAACGGGGACCAATAAGGTCCCCGTTTTTAATTTAAATCAATTTACAATTGTTGTATTGTTTGGCTTCCAACGTTTTAATATCTCTTCAAATAACGCTTTCTTTGCATTAATCGAAGGATTATCTTTCATCATTGAAGTTGCTTTTTCCAAGCTGAAGCGTACCGTTTCATTATCGCATACCGTTGTATCGATTTTATCCACTGCTGGCATAAGATCTTGTTCCTGAGCTTGCTGTTCAATTGCTCCTTCAAGTTCATCAATTAGGAGATCTTCCATCATGGCAAAGAAATCGACAATGCTACACTGTACCTCTTCAAGTGGTGGCAACTGATTGTTTCGGTCCATAAGACCAATTTCGTCTTGCAATCCAGAGGCTAGGGCCTTTGCAATTATTGGCCTCAATTCCTCAGCATGATTTTCTACAAGCCAACGGAACAAGACGAGGAGTTCGTAAGAAAGCACAAATTGACCGTTTGATTCGTGAGAGAATCCGTCATTATTGATCATGGCTATCCTTTACGGCTGGAGGTGGTGTAATTTTTTCTTCTAAATTTATGCTGCCATGTTTCATGAACGCATTAAAATATTTTTTCATACAAATGCCGAAAATGCTGGTCATTCATCATACTCGACCTCCCAAACATCCTCCATTACTTGATCTTCATCCGTATTTACTGGTTCGGATGGGGGTAAGGAAGTGATTGAGAGTTGCTCATGCTTCATAGAAAGAAGTTGTTGAGCGCTCGCGCGGACCTCTTCTTTTGAAGCTTTGATCTCTTGATCAAGCTCTTGTTGAGTTATGTTAAACATCTTGTTCATATCATCTTGCATTTTTTTCATCTGCTTTTTGAGCTTCAGAATCATTTCCACGCCCGCAATGTTGATACCCAGTTTATGGGTCAAATGAATGATCTCTTCTAGTTTATCGAGATCTTCATCGGAAAACATTCGCGTGCCACCAGGAGTCCGCTTTGGGGTAATTAACCCTTCTTTTTCATATAAACGGATCGTTTGCTGATGCACCGAGAGCATATTAGCTACGGCTGATATGGAGAAAAAACCTTTTTTTCTTTTCATTTCTATCCATCACTCGAGTTTAAACTGGTGATAAATGGCTTTATTTCAACAATTTTTACGCCCATTCAGTATAACAGGGAGGGGCAAAACGTACAAATAGAGCTATTGCGCAGAACTACCCTTTGTTTTACACTAGTGCCAGTTTAATTGCACAATTTGAAGCCTCATAAAAAAGGGAAGCACAATGAAGAATGTCTCTCGTTTGATCTTGTTCATACTGGTATCAAGCGCTGCTCTCAATGCATTTGGTCCAAAAACATTTTTTACCACCCGTTCTCAAGGTGTGAACGCTGCGATAGAACTTGCTGGTTGGCAGCAATTGATTAATCTATCGGATAAAGAATGTAATTATGGTACTTTAGCCATTATACCAACATATAGCCGTTCTTTTGATTCATGTGCCATAGAAAAATTTTTATTGGGATCTTGTTCCGAGCTTAGATTTACTGGCAGCCGTGTTCCTGATCGAGATCCGAGTGATATAATGGCGGATTATTTTGGATTACCATCCGATTTTGTGAGCACCGTGCGCTTTGAGCCCCAGATTACGAACTTTGTTTTTGATGTTGATTTTTATCAAGGTCTCGATGCGTGGTGGCCAGGTGGATATGTTCGCATTAATATGCCGATTTGCCATACCAAATGGGATCTTGATCTCCAGGAATGTGGCGCGGAGCTTGTTTCGAGTAATACAAACGTTAACTTTGAGCCAGCGGGGTATTGGGGTCCTGAGCGCGTGATTGTTAAGCCAGAAAGCAAAAACCAGCTTTATAATAGTGTTAAGCAAGCGTTTACGGCAACGAAGTCGTATGGCGATCTTGCGGTGCCAATGCAGTATGGCAAAATTTGGGGCCGCCAGCTGATGACTCGTATTGCCGATCTTCAAATGGCAGTTGGTTGGAACTTTTTGCGTGGCCGCGATTATCACTTCGGGTTCAATATTCGTGGTACGATTCCGACTGGAAATGCGCCAAGCGCTGAATATCTCTTTGAGCCGATTGCTGGCAACATGCGCCATGGTGAACTGGGCGGTGGGCTCACTACTCATTATATATTTTGGCGCAGTACCGGCGATTGCCATGCGCTTGGGTTTTATCTGGATGCAAATATTACCCATCTATTTACCAATCGTCAAAAGCGCTCTTTTGATTTGCGCAGATGTAGTGGAAGTCGTTATATGTTGCTGGAAGCGTTTGGTGCACCGGCTGAAAATTTATTTGTTGCTCCGGGCAAACTGGCCGACTCTCAGTATCAGCGACAATTGATTCCGGCAATCAATGAAACGACATTCAATGTGGATGTCAAAATAGCGATACAAGCAGATATTGTTGCAAAACTTTCTTATCAGCACAATGGACTTGAGGTTGATTTAGGATACAACTTTTATGGGCGCAGTCGCGAAAAATTAAATCGATGTCAGCGGCTTTCTGGGTGCTTGGCGCTCAAGGGTGATGCGCAAGTTTATGGATTTGATTTTGTAAACGAAGACCCAGTTCCGTTGGGCGTAACGCAAAATGGCGCAACCATTCATGGCGGACAAGGAGTTGGCAATTTTACACCTGATCATGAATATCAAAATATTAATGCTGATTTTCCGGTCGTTGCTTTGGATGCCAATGGTGTGTTGACCAACTTGCAGCCGCGCGATGCATTGGCCCTTAACCTTAATTTGCTTGATGTGAACACCTCAAACCCATCTCTTTTGTTGAGTGATTGTGATATTTGCGAAGAATCGGCAATCATGCCACGCGCAATTTCCAATAAAATCTTTGGATACGCTGGTTATTGGTGGGATAATCCGAATGGAATCGATCCATATTTTGGAGGCGGTTTCGCGGTTGAATGGGCACATCCCGATCCGGATAAGAACAGTGCATTCTCGCAATGGCAGATCTGGATGAAGACTGGTATAGCGTATTAATAAAATAGAGCATTTTACATAAATTTGTTTCCTCCTAGACTAAGATCGAAGATATAGGTTTAGGGGGAAACATGTTTAAATCATTACGTTTGACATTTATTTTGATACTTGCTCTCATGGGCGTTGGATTTCAGTCGGTCCAAATCGTTGCTGAGCAAAATCAGCATGTTCCTTCTACTAACGAAAAGGCTCCTTCGCTTAAGAATAAAATCAAGCATATAATTTGCAAAAATAAGAAAACTCTTTCTGCATGTGCTTTGATCGGTGGGTTCGTACTGCTTATCTATTTCTTGCCGACTGCAAATCGAATTGCAAATATTCAGATCGGTAATCGAGAGCATCTGATTGGTAATTCCCTCTGCAATGTGCGCGAAATAGTCCTTGTGCCTGATCAATATCAGGAAACGTGGAACCATCGATTGGTTGATGGTAATGGTGGGCGCTATGCATGGCGCCATAATCAAACCGGTGAGCGAGTCTTTGCTGTGCTGAATGATCCGTATGATGTAAAAGGCCGAACCATCGTGCGATTTGAGAATGAGGATGGCGAGCAGCGTTTCGTAGCAGGCGAAGTTGTTCATATGCAACGTTTGTTTAATGTTATTAATGTGCAGTTTCGATTGAACCGAATTTTACCCATCAGGCAACTTGAAGTGTTTCGCCAGCAGGGAGATACCTGCGCATATCATGCATTTAAGAATTGTCGTCTCATTTTGTTTGAGCTTTTGCAGCCGCAGGGTAATTTGCAGCAGCAATTGCAAAGCAATGAAATTGTGAATGAATTCATTGGAGATCGGGGGAACTATTTGGGGCGTTGGCCAACGCATATTCTACAAAACCATCCTAACCTGTGTGCGATTCGCGATGGGCAGCGAGCGGGTGATTGGCTTCATTGCGAGGGGCTCCAACAATTGATAAATTTTGAACATGATGAGCAGCACGTTTCGCTGGTGAGCTCAGGACGATTTCAAGAGAGATTGGCACAAAATCCGCTTGTTTTGCCACGAGTCATTAATGAGCAAGATCATGAAAATATTGTGCATGGTTTTTTAATTCAAGATCGTGATCATTGGCTCACGGCAGTTATGCGTAAAGTGCGTGGCAATATTGAATGGTTGATTGCAGATTCAAATAATATGGCAGCATTTAATCGTGCAGGATTGATTCATTTGCTTGCAAATCTCTATGGCCAGAGATGAGCCTATTCTGAGGAATAATTTAAACTTGTTCCAACGTTAAATCTACCAACGCTAACTGGAAGGATGCCGCTTGGATTTAAACAGCCTGCAAGCGCCCAAGCCGCGCATTTTTCTGCCCATGGATCATCTTCGTATGTGCATATGATTGCATCAGCGTGCGCAATAGAATCAATCTTATACGGTGTATCGAAAAGCACCGCTACGACTTTTTTATTTTGTTTCTGCAGTTGAGAAATGAGTTCTGCTTCGGGTGATATTGAATGAGTATTTTGATTACTTTGTTCGATCATGGTTAGCTTATTGTGCGGGTATACTGGAACAATTATCGTATCTGCATTCTGATCTAGTTTGATAAATTTTTCGAATGTATGGGCTAATTCTGATTTTTGTTTGGATCGCGCATCAGAATAAAGTTGTATTTTTTGATTTTCTTTAAATGGTAATATTTTATTATCATTTTTTACTAAGGTGAGGCTGCGTACAAAAATATCTTTCTTAAGTGTTTCAGTTATGTCATTGTTTTTGGTTGATGCTAATGGTTGAGCGGCCCATTCTTTCGTATGTAAGACTTTGACAAGGCGCCGATTGATTTCCATTTCGCTGATCTTACCTTCAAGAACAGCTTTTTTGATGAGTTCTACGGTTTCGGGCACATGAAGAACACCCAGTAAAATATCATTGCCTGCCAGGAATGCTTCCAGTTCGATTTCTCCTGGTTTTTTGTTTTCAAGCGCTCTCATGCCCAGTCCATCGGTGATGATCAAACCCTCAAAGCCCATTTGTTGTTGCAGCAAATCCTGAATGATTGGTGATGAAAGTGAAGAGGGTGATTGCGTATCGAGGGCTGGCACATGCAAATGACCAATCATGATAGCGCAGATGCCTTGCTTGATGAGATATTTAAATGGATGGAGTTCGACTTTATCGAGACGGGTACGATCATGCTGTATGATAGGAAGTGTCTTATGGGAATCATCACTAGTATCTCCATGGCCTGGAAAATGTTTGGCGCATGCAATTACGTTCGCCCTTGCGAGACCATGAGCATATAGAAATGCTTTGACTGCGACTTTAGAAGGTTTCTGTCCAAATGAGCGGGTGCCTATGATTGGATTGAGGGGGTTGGTGTTTACATCGAGAACCGGCGCAAAGTTCATGCTGATACCAAGTTCTTTGCATGACTTGCCAATTTCGTATCCAAGTTGAGAGATTAGATTATTGTTTTTTGCAGGGAGAGCTCCTAGGGTCAATGCGCGTGGCAATCTTGGTGTATCTTCGAGGCGCATATTGAGCCCCCATTCGGCATCAATGGCAAAAAGGATGGGGTATCGAGATTTCTCTTCGAGAAGGCGTTTTGTAGATAAAATCGATTGCTTGGTTCCTTTGCCCAGAAATATTATATTGCCTACGTTATATTTTTTAATTATATCCAGTACATACGCATGATCCATTCGATAGGGTGATTGTGCCATAAAGTCCTGATTCATGCTCTCATCGGGTACAATTGGCACCATTAAAAGCTGTGCAATTTTATGTTCAAGAGGCATATTGGCTAATACCCAAAAGAGTGACTTTTCTTGAGGTGCCATCGTCTTTAATCCGAGAGTGGTTCCTAAAAGCAGTAAAAATAGGTGTTTTTTCATAAAGGTACCCTAATTGCTGAAATTATCATTTGAGATATACTTATTAATGAAATCCGAGATCGTCAATATAAAATTGACAAATGGAAATATCTGGAGGTCGTCTCAAATGGTTATGTTTAAAAATTCAAGTCTCTATCTTGCGTTGTGCAGCATAGTACTTTTTGCATCAGTAGTGCCAGCAATTGCAATGAATCCTGCTACAAATACGAGAAGTAATAGCGCAAAGAGCGCTCAAAATCGTCCGGCTCGACCTATTTTAAAGCCGCAGGCCAAAAAAGATGTTGATCTAAATGCGCCTATCAAAGATGAGTCTGCTTACGCTAAAAAAAGAAAGCTGACTTGGAAGCAAAAACTACGTAAAAATTTAAAGGCATTCGCGAGCGAGGTTAAAGAGTTTGTGACCGAAAATCCGGCTGCTACTCTTGCTACTGTGCTTGGCGGAGCATTATTGACTTGGATTCTTTGGAACAGAGATTTTGTTCCATGGGAACGTCGAGAAAATGTGGTTGGTAATTCGGCGTGCCAAATTATTGAGGGTCGCATCCAACCGGGTTTTGAAAGAAATTTTTTGCATCAAGAACTAGTTCAAGAACGGGTCTGGAATCCTCAATCTATCCAAAATCCTGAGAGTGGCCAATGGGAAGGGCGTTGGGAGATTGGTGAAGGCATTGAAAGAATAAATAGAGCGCAGGTACGTTTGAACGATATGGTTCAAATTATGCAGTTGCGCGTTGCGCGCCAAGGGCTCGATGGTTCGTGTGGGTATCATGCAACTAAAAATTGCATGCTTATTCTCAATGAACTTGCACATCCGCAAGGAGACTTGCAAGTGCGGTTAGATGAGCGTGATCTATGCCAGCGTTTCTTTGGGCAAAATGGTTTATGGAGTCAACGTGGCATCTGGCGGCAACGTATTATGCAAAATCATCTAATGCGCACTGGTGAAGAATGTGAAGATGGTGGTGATTGGTTGGATGGGCAAGCGGTCCGAAATCTTGTTGATCATGAATATGCGAACCATGAATTGCTGAATCCAATATATAATCAGAACATAGTTCAGTATCCAGTACCTGAACTAGATCCACAGGGAGCGCAGCTTTTTGATGAAAACGGTGCGTTTCGTATGATTAATCGCGAAGAAGATCGCTCTCCAATTACTATCATTGAGGATGCCAATAGAATTAATCATCCGAATGAAATTTTGAACGCAACTGCAGTTGCACATCGAAGTTTAATGCAAGCAATTCAAGATAATATTGAATATCGTCATGGATTTATTTTTAATACAGCCCGCACGATTAATGGTCGTATTCCTCGTCGTGACGGTCATTGGTTGGCGGCAGTGGTGCATCGTGACGCTCAAGGGCAAATACGATGGTACGTTGCGGATTCATCCAATAGAAGTATTGTAGAATACGGCGTATTGAGAGATTTAATTGCTGCGGTGCAGGGTGAAGTGGTACAAAATCCGCCTGTACAGTAATAGAATTAATAAATATATAATAAAGATAAAAGGCTCGGAAAATTCCGGGCCTTTTTTTTGGATTAGGAATTTTACAAAATGTCCCTCGAGCGCCTCGGGACGAACGGTAAGGGAATGGCTTATCAGAAAAATTTTTATTAAATCCGTTCGCCCTGAGGTGCTCGAAGGGCATTCCTTATCCCAACACTTGTCTGACAATCTCCACATACGCCTTGCCTCCATCCTTCAGCACCAACTCTGATGGTCGCGTTGCACTGACTGAACACAAGCCATATACTCGAGGAGTATTATCTTCTAAATTTGGCCATTCATAATTATCCGCCAAGGTCCAGGTTAAATAGCCGCGCACATCATAACCATCTTCTAGTGCGCGAGAAAGGGCGTAAAGATAATGCCGATAAAAGTCGCTTCGTTTTTGATCATTATGTGTTGCAATACCGTTTTCTGTCACATACATCGGTATACCCAGCGGAGCGGCGAGCTTATCATTTACTTCCACAATGGCACGATACAATCCTTGTGGATGAACTCGATAATTGCTGTTATCGGTACGATAAGTTTCATCTGATTCGGTTAAAGATGTGCCAAAATACATGTAGCGATTGGAGTAATAATTGATACCGATAAAATCGAGTGCGCCGATTGCCGATTTATTCACATGTTTAAGCGCAACTTTTGCCGGTACATAGACGCGAAATTCACCGCGTGTAAAAAATCGATAAATACATTCGTTTTGGAGCATGTTACCAATCGCGCATGCCATGCGAGTAAACCCTGCCATGATGCGCTCGCCAAATGTTGTGCGCGATGGATCGAGCTGAATGATATTTTTTAAAAATCCAATTTGTGGCGCATTCACCGATTGTTTAAGAATTGGATCGAATGTAGCATATACTTCTTTGAGTTCATAATAGACCGCTACATGAGCCTCCATCATATTTTTGAGTACATTTGCAACATGTCGCAACCCTTTTTTTGTTGGATCAGCTGGTGGTGCTTTCATCTGCAAATAGGCTTTAAATGCATACCCTTCTGGTGAATTGAAGGTGGCAAAAAGAGGGTGGTGCACAGATGTATATTGGATTCGAGCGCGTGTATTTCTTCGCAATTGATTCATCAGGGTTTGGTAGATGGTTGCGCAGTAGCGCACAAAGTATGCGATGTTTTCTTCGCGTTCAAATCCGCCCATGTCTATGAACCAGCATGGATCGGTGTAATGATGAAAACAAATGATGGGTGTTATGCCTTTTTGAATGCAGTAGCAAAATATATCGGCATAATGTTCAAGGGTCCGCTGATCAAATGAATCGGGTCCATTGGGTTGCACGAGTGCCCATTCGATTGAGAATCGGAGTGAGTTGAGCCCAAGTACTTCTTTGGCGGTTGTTATATAGGAACGATAATTGTTCCAGAGATCAATGGGATAGTGTATATCTGATGGATGCTTGAGATTATTTTGTTCTGCAAACCGTTCCCACGAGCAAATATCAGGGGTGCATTGTTTGCTGCATTGATGCTCGGAGGTTGATGCTCCAAAAAGAAATTGGTCCGAATAACTTTTGTTCGCAAGGGCTTTGGCGATTTTTGTACCAATTGCTGTACCATCACCGATATCGGCCGGCCACTCAAAGGGCTCCTCCTGAGCAGCCTTCGAATCGTTGGTCAGTGATTTCCAGAGATGAGAGGCAAAATATTTCATTCCCAGGGTCGAGGTGGGAAGGGCAAAAAGGGCGATAATTGTTAATCGTAATCTGATTGAATTCATCAAAACTCCACGGTAAAACATGCTTATGCATTTAGTATGGGCATTTGGGGAAAGGAATGCAATTGGATGCAGGTGGATGATGGCAATTAGAAATAAAATGCCACGGTTTTTGCCGTGGCATTCTTTGATCTTAAAAAATTGTAGTAGATTACACGTTAAATTTCACGTTAATAATATCTCCATCCTTCATGATGTAATCTTGGCCTTCGGTTCGCATTTTACCTACTTCTTTGACCTTTGCTACAGAGCCCAGCTCAAAGAGATCTTTGCAATTGAAGATTTCGGCACAAATGAATCCACGTTCTAAATCAGAGTGAATCTCGCCGGCTGCTTGGCGAACGGTGATCCCTTTACGAATTGGCCAGGCGTGTGCTTCTTTTGGCCCGCAGGTGAAGAAGGTAATGAGGCCAAGGTTTTCATAGGTACGGCGAATAATGGTATCCAAGCTTTTTTCTTTGAGGCCAAGCATTGCCATCATTTCTAGAGCATCAGCTTCATCGAGCTGTGAAAGTTCATACGCAGTGCGAACGCAGACAGGAATCACATTACTTGCACCAAATCGATTTACTAGCGCCTGGTAATGTTTGTTGTTTTGGTATGATTCGATTTCGTCTTCGGAAATATTGGCAATGACGATTGATTTTTTTGCGCTGAGCAACGGGACGAGAATAACTTTGCTTTGAGTTGCTTGAATCGCATAGGAGCGCACCAATTCAGGATTTCCTTCATTAAGTGCCGCTTTAATTTTTTCGGTCAGAGCAAGCTCATCCTCCAGTTCTTTCTTTTCTGCCGGATTTTTTGCCGTTTTGATATATTTTGGCAAGCGTTCGAGGCGTTTATCGACCGATTCTAAATCTTTGAGCATGAGTTCGGCCACAATAGTTTCATAATCGGCAATTGGATCGATGACTCCATGAGAATGAATGATATCTTGGTTTTCAAAGCAGCGCAGTACATGCAAAATCAAATCGACTTCCCGAATGTGATTTAAAAACTGGTTGCCCAAGCCTTCGCCGGCAGCGGCACCCTTAACGAGCCCTGCGATATCGACGAACGTGACCGTTGCTGGAATTTTCTTTTGCGAGCCATAGCTTTCCAGGAGTTTATCGAGATTCGGGTCCGGTACTTCGGTAATTGCCAAGTGAGGGTCTATGGTACAAAAAGGGTAGTTTTCTGCTGGAACACTTGATTTGGTGAGGGCATTAAAAAGGGTTGATTTCCCAACGTTTGGAAGGCCAACCAGGCCTGCTTGAATTGCCATTTGATTTTTACTCCGTATGAATTTCTAATTTATGCCTTTAGTATAGCATATTTTTATGGTTTTTACTTTTCAAAATAATGCATCTCAGTTATCATGAATTTCATTCTTTTTTTAGTTAAAGGTTTCAAATAGCATGGTTTATTTTCTTCTTTTTTTAAGTTTTATCGCGGCGCCCGTATCCGGCATGGTTCAAAAGGTGGTTTGCTCACCGTCATTTTCTTTTCCGAAAATAATGAGTCACGAATCTCCTTATGCGTGTAATGGTATTCGTTACCATGATCCTTCAATCCGAGAAATAGAGGATTCACCTTTGGGGTGTGCCATTGTAACTGATGATGTGCAAGCGGTACGTAATTATTTTGATGGTCCAGCTGGATGGCGCAAGATAGTGCATTGGTTTTTAATGGATGAAGATCGGCTTAGGATTTCCCTTATACAGAGTTTTATCTATGCCATGCAATATCCCTCTGAAACAACGGGCCAAGTAGCTATGTATCTTTGGGGTAAAATAAAGAGGGGGTGCGTGCATAATTCTGAATGCGAAAACGGGTTGCCAGCTATCCTTGCGTATGATGGAAATTGTATACTTTTGAATGCTTTTGAAAATGAGCATGAACAGATATTGGTTGAGCTACTAGAGCACCCAATTATGCATTATGCGATAACCAGTGTTGCTCACCATGCTCTTCAAATGAATCATACATCGTTGCTTATGAGATGCGCAAAGGCTGCATCAAAGTTTAATAACCGCTTGCTTATTGAGGCGCTTTACAATGATAAAACGAATGCTGCAATTATATTAGCGAAATTTAATGTAAGCCTTGCTTATTGTAATTTAAACGATGGTTCTGTGCTCCACATGGCAATTGTTAAGCAGTTTTCATTGCTTCGTGAGTTAATTAAGAAGGTCCCTGATCGCGTTATTAATTGTCTTACGCTCTTTCAGGATGTGGATGCGAATGGAACTCTAAAAATAGACGAAAAGGGTAATATCATAACAAAAAAGCGTACACCATTGGATGCTCTATTGTATGATAAAAGGATTCTTGTAGATGAGGTGCGGGAGTTGCTTGCTCGCGGAGCTGTGTGTGGGCCAGATACCTCAATCGAAGGGCTTGAGATCGCAAATAAATTGCGCGAGAAGTTTGGCATGGCAAAGGAAGAAGCCTGTTGGTACAATGTTACATCAAATCAGAAGGAAGGGTGTTTGCCTTTGCGCAAGCTTCTTTTTTAAGAAAAGAAGTGAAAAAACTCTATTTCAATTGATCTGAATATATCTGCGCGAGGGCCCATAATGTTATCAAAAAAAGATCTTATTATTACCGCTTTTGGTATTCCCAAAGTAGCGCCCTCGGATTGCGAAATCCCGTTTGTTCTTGATTATATTTCCGCCGGATTTCCATCTGCTGCTGATGATTACGTTGAGAATCAACTTGATCTGAATAAATTTCTCATACAACATCCTGCTGCTACATTTTTTATTCGCGTTGAAGGCGATTCCATGATCAATGCCGGAATTTACTCGGGTGATCTTTTAATTGTTGATCGTGCACTTGAAGTGCGGCATGGGCGCATCGTGGTGGCTCAGATTAATGGTGAATTTACGGTCAAAAGAATTGAGCATCGCGCACGGCACACCTATTTGGTGCCGGAAAATAAAAATTATAAACCGCAACGCATTACAGATGAAATGTCATTTGATGTCTGGGGTGTGGTGACTTTTGTGATACATAGTGTTTAAAAATACAAATTTTATTTAATGATATGAGGAGTAAGTATGCAGTATATTGGGTTGATTTTAAGCATCAGTTTTATTTGCTGGTCACAAGCGATGGTTGTGCCGCAGATGAGAGATATGCAGCTGCAAACTCCGTATAATAATTCAGTTCAAGAAAATAAAATATTGAGTGAGAGTGCTTCCAATAGTTTGAATGATGCTATGTGCGTGGTTGGGAGAAATAAAAAGCTCGCTTTAATGGAGATTCCTGGTTCAAATCTTGGCCAATTGATTCAAAACAATGATGTTGCAACGATAAAGCAAAAATGTGAAGGATCTTGGTTGCGCAAAATTTTTATACCGGCTGAAGATCTACAACGACGTATCGTATTTGGATTATTTTATGCATCGTCTTTAAAATTTGAACAATCGGGAAAAGTTGTTGATTATTTGGTTGATAAAGTTAAAGCGGATCGAGGATGCATGGATTTTTTTCTTGAGGAAATTGAGGATGATTCCATATATTTCAATTCATTTGAAAATTGTCATAAGAAATTACTTGGTTTATTGATGGAAAAGAGGCCGAAACGAACGATGAAAGTCTATGCGTCTTTAAAAGGACCACTAGAATGTCATACTCGACTTTTAAACATCTTTCGACGTTATCTGCCTGATCATTATCGTATACCTGAAGATGTTGTTTTATTATTTAATAAATATGAATTTGATGAGCAGTTAATAAGAGCGTTAATGCCGATGGCATATTTGCCAATAGTTAAGAATGTGCCGATAATTTATAATCTTACTGAAGTAAAAAAATTACGCGCTTTGAATGATACTGATTTATGCTCTGAAGTTCAACGTATGTTGAATGATATAGATGCGGTTTTAGACGGTTTTTTAAAAGTAGTGGCAAAGCGATTACTTGTGGAATATCTATATAGTGGTTTGCGCGAAAGTATTGAGAAAGAATAATTATATTTTTTGCTCTTAACTTGCATGCGCAGGCCGAATTGAGTTTGTTAATTTAGATCTTCATAAATAAATATTAATCCAAATATTTTTTCAGATTCTAAGGTTCTCGAATGATCGAGCCGGTGAGTATTATATACGAATGGATCATGAAATTTTTATGATTGCTTTAGTCGACTGCAATAATTTCTATGTCTCGTGTGAACGGGTATTCAATCCTAAATTAAATGGAAAGCCGGTCGTGGTGCTCTCTAATAATGATGGATGTATTATTGCGCGCTCTAATGAAGCCAAAGCGCTTGGCATTAAAATGGCACAACCATTATTTGAATGTGCCGGTGTAGTTGCTCGCAATAAGGTGCATGTCTATTCTTCTAATTTTGCACTCTATGGCGATATGTCCGCACGCGTAATGCAAACGCTTGAGCAGTTTGTGCCGCATGTGGAAGTCTATTCGATCGATGAAGCGTTTTTGTGCATGAAGCATGTCCCGCTTGAGCAATTGGAAGAGCATGGGCGCATGCTTTGTAAAATGGTCAAACAGTGGACCGGCATTCCCATCTCGATTGGAATCGCGCCAACCAAAACGCTTGCAAAAATTGCGACTAAAATTGCAAAAAAGAATTCGCAGTATGGGGGCGTGTTTTTAATACGGTCGCAAGATTCCTCAATTCTTGGCAACGAACGGCCGTGGGATGAAATCCTGAAGGCTGTTCCCGTTGAAGATGTATGGGGCATTGGGCGCCAATATACCAAAAAATTACAGTGGTATCGACTCTATACGGCGTATGATTTTGCACAGCAAAAGGATGAATGGATCCGTAAAAATTTCACCATTGTTGGACTGCGCACTGCACATGAATTACGTGGCATTTCGTGCATTACTATCGATGAACAAGTTGAAGATAAACAGACCATTGCATGTACGCGTTCATTTAGTACACCAAAACGAACATTCACCCACCTGATGGAAGCGATCGCGGCCTATATTTCACGTGCAGCTGCCAAATTGCGCGATCAAGATTGCAAAGCGGGGGCATTGCAAGTATTTATCACGACAAGTAGATTTAATCATGATGTCTATTACAGTAATGCCTATACCGTTGAACTTCCAGAGCCGACCGACTACACCCCAATATTAATTACGGCCGCGCGCCGAGCGCTTGAAGCGATTTATCGCGATGGGTACGATTACAAGCAAGCAGGAGTTTTGCTCTTTGATTTTGTGCCGCGAGATCATGTTCAAATTCATGCATTTGAACATGTGCCAAACATTTCGGCTCATCATACGCTTATGAAAACGATGGATCGAATCAATGCAAAGTGGGGCCGGCATACGATTATTAGCGGAGCGGTTGGTATTTCCAATATCAAAATGACGCAAACCGATCGGACAAATCGATCGGCACGATTCACCACCGATTGGCGAGAGTTATTGATTGTTAAATAATTCAATTATTTTCGATCAATTGAGATTCGAGTAAATCTTATGCGATACTCGCAGAGAAAAAATACTATATCTTTTCAAAGGACGAGTATGACTAAGTCATTATTTATGGCTCAAATGTTTGTAGTAGTATCGGTTGCATCTGCTTTTGAGGATGATAATGCTGCGATAAAAGGGTGCAGAATGCAAACTTTTGATGGAAACGTATGCGTCAAAAATATGTTATCGGCCAGTGTGGTTGATGTGTGTGATAAATTGGTTGTGAATGGGATTGTTGTTGATCCCAAAAAACGTGGTCTGACCGGTGCAACAGGGGCAACTGGAGCAGTTGGCGCAACAGGGGCAACTGGTAGCACGGGTGCCACTGGATTGACAGGCGCAACTGGAGTTGCTGGTAGTACGGGTGCAATGGGCGCAACTGGATCGACAGGCGCAACAGGGGCTACAGGTAGTACGGGCGCCACTGGAGCGACAGGCGCAACTGGAGTTGCTGGTAGTACGGGTGCAATGGGCGCAACTGGATCGACAGGCGCAACAGGGGCTACAGGTAGTACGGGCGCCACTGGAGCGACAGGCGCAACTGGAGCTGCTGGGATGGGGGTTCTTACCTTTAATTGGGGCAATATGTTTCAAGCGGAGTCGGGGACCTCGTTTAGTCCGATATACACCACATCGGGAATTTTCTCCGGTGTTTTTTATTTTCCACTCTTTCCAACCACCATGCAACAAGCGAGTGTGAATCTACAATTTGAGGTGCCGCTCGATTATGATCCAACCGGACCATTTCAAGTTGATGCCTATATTTTAGTTTCGAGCCGCAGTGCTTCCGGTACTACCATTAATATTGCAGCAGATGCTTCATTTGTGGCAAATGCATTTATTGATGCATCCGGATTTCAGCAGATAGTTACTAGTGGAGATGTAACAATTGCGGAACCGATAGGGTTTGATTTGAATATGTATCGAGTGTCGATATGTTTTAACAATACTCAGATCGCTGCCGGAGATGCCGCATTGATCTCATTTTATCGCGCTGCTTCTACAGGAGCTGAATATAATGATACTGTGGGTCTTTATTCAGTTTCTGTTTTTTATCGCAAACAAGATGCAAGTTTTAGTTGTGTGCCAACATAAAAAATGGAATAAATTTTTTAATAATTAAGCCGCTTGTCCTGAGAACTGTTCTGAGTTTATCAAAGGATGTTTTTGAACATTAATGAAAAAATGTATCGAAGGATTGCACCTCAAAATTTTTTATGTTATGAAGAGAGAGTCTAGAAGGAAGTATCGTTTAACTTTTTTAAGAAGGGAGAAGGCGAATGAAGTCTACTCTACATCGTTTTGTTGGTTTTTTGGCATGGGTAATAACTGCGCTTGCATCAATCAACGTTGGTCTTGCGCCATTCGGTTATGATGTTTTTGCAAGTGATTTTTTAATGGTTAAATATCCTGCTTTGAATGCGCCGCTTCATTATGTTATTGGTGTAGCTGGTTTGATTTGCTTGGTTATGTTTATTAAAACATTGACCGGACATTGCCATTGCGGTAGTGATTCTTGCCCAAGTTGTTCTGGTAAGTAATATCTTTAGAAAAGATTAACCCGTCATTTCCTTTAGGATTTGACGGGTTTTTTCATAAATTCGAGTAATGAAGAGCTACTTTTCTTTTTTTTCTTACTCACATCCGCAATTGCATCCGCATTCGCAGTCGCAGCCTTTGCATTCGCATTCGCATCCGCAGATTTCGCATGTTTTTTCATTTTTTTCATAGGTATTCATAACCTCTCCTTTTTGGGGCGATAAAATACTTTAAACCTTTTTACACTTTTAATTTAACAAAATAGGAGTATGAAAATCAATAAAAGTGCTTTGTTTAAGGGGTTTTCAGGTTTGCGCGGTACAGAAAAGCCCGCCATTTTTGGTGGCGGGCTTTCAAATTGCTCTGATTTCTTAGTTTTTAATTATTGATTTCAGCATCAATCGGATCAGCTTCGGGCTTGCTTTCTTCTGATTGGCCTTGGCTTTGAGTTTGTGAAGCTTGCGCTTGGCTATACAGAATCTCAGCAACTTTATGCGAAGCTTGAATCAATTCTTGCGTAGCCTTCTCGAGCTCTTCTGGATTATTTGCATGGTCCTTAAGAGCTTGTTTTGCTTTTTCAAGAGCTGCTTCTGTTTTGCTTACCTCATCCGCGCTCAATTTTTCTTTGTGCTCGGTGAGAGTTTTTTCAACTTCCAAAATAGTACTATCGAGCCGATTGCGTTTTTCGACCGCTTCACGAGCTGCTTTATCTTCAGCTTCGTGAATTTTCGCATCTTGTACCATTTTTTCGATTTCTTCTTTTGAAAGGCCGCTACCTGAAGTGATAGCAATTTTTTGTTCTTTATTGGTTGCTTTATCTTTAGCTGATACGTGTACAATGCCATTCGCATCAATATCAAAAGTTACTTCGATTTGTGGCACGCCACGTGGAGCTGCAGGAATACCTTCGAGGCGGAATTGGCCCAAGAGTTTATTGTCTTTTGCAAACTCTCGTTCACCTTGAACCACGCGAATATCAACTGCCGTTTGATTTGGTTCAGCAGTTGAAAATATTTGTGATTTGCGAGTTGGAATCGTGGTATTGCGTTCAATTAATTTTGTTGCAATGCCGCCCATAGTTTCGATGCCAAGAGAAAGTGGAGTAACATCAAGTAAAAGCACGTCAGTTACTTCGCCAGTGAGTACGCCACCTTGAATTGCTGCACCATCGGCAACTACTTCATCAGGATTAACCGATTTGTTTGGTTCTTTACCAAAGAAGTCTTTAACCAATTGTTGTACT
The DNA here is from genome assembly GCA_964553945.1 of uncultured Pseudomonadota bacterium. GTDB lineage: Bacteria > Babelota > Babeliae > Babelales > Vermiphilaceae > CAZKLV01. Next base: position 292,458 of record CAZKLV010000002.1, on the reverse strand, counting down.
TTTGGCATACGAGTTGAACCGCCAACTAAAATTACTTGATCGACTTCACTTGCATTCATCTTCGCATCGGCAAGTGCTTTTTTGCATGGTTCGAGTAAGCGGCGGAAAATATCTGAACACAATGATTCGAGTTTTGCGCGCGATAGTTTTACGATTAAATGCTTCGGGCCAGTTGCATCCGCTGTGATGTATGGCAAGTTAATTTCAACTTCAGGCATGCTTGAAAGTTCTTTTTTTGCTTTTTCGGCAGCTTCTTTGAGGCGTTGGAGTGCCATTTTATCAGAGTGTAGATCAATGCCTTGTTCGCGTTTGAATTCGCTAACCAAGAAATCGATGATGAGTGAATCGATATCATCGCCACCAAGGTGAGTATCGCCATTGGTTGATTTGACTTCAATTACACCGTCAGCTGATATTTCAAGAATTGAAATATCAAATGTTCCACCACCAAAGTCAAAGACCGCAACTTTACCGCTTTTCTTTTTATCAAAGCCGTAGGCAAGTGCCGCAGCGGTTGGTTCGTTGATGATACGTTTGACGTCTAGGCCGGCAATTCTACCTGCATCTTTGGTTGCTTGGCGTTGTTGGTCATTGAAGTAGGCTGGAACGGTAATAACCGCTTGGGTTACCGGTTCGCCAAGGTAATCTTCCGCTGCTTGTTTGAGGTAGCTCAAAACGGCTGCTGAAATTTCTTGTGGACTATACAATTTTCCTTGTGCTTCGATTGCACAATCTCCATTCTCGCGACGGACAACTTTATAAGGAAGGCGCTTCGTTTCGGCTTGGACCTCTTCAAATTTATGTCCGATCAGGCGTTTTGCTGAAAATATGGTATTTTCAGGGTTGGTAATCGCTTGGCGCTTTGCCAAAACACCGACCAACCGTTTGCCGTCTTTGGTGAACGCCACGACCGAAGGGGTGGTGTTATCACCTTCTTTGTTTGGAATAACCTTTGCGACTCCACCTTCCATGAAGGATACGCAAGAGTTGGTTGTTCCCAAATCAATACCGATAATTTTTGCCATAGATATGTACCTCTTTTTATATGATGATCTGAGTTTCGGATTTATTTTTTTTATGCATCCCCCTAAAATTGAATGCACTTGTTTGTTGCTTATAATTATAGGGTTTTTCAGGTGAGATATCAACTGGGATTAATGATAATCTTCATTAATGATGAAGATTTGTAGATTTTGTTTTGTATTAAAATCGAGCCCTCTCACTCTACCTTCAAATGAAGAAATTAGAGAAAAATTGACCATGAGGTCCGTTTTCTTCCATGGTTAGAGGGAGAAGGGGGATAGGGTTTAAGGGTTATATAGATCTTAGGAGATATTAATGAATATTAAGGTGGTTGTTTTTGGTCTTTTTCAAATTGTTTTCTTTGCCGCTTCTGGGTGTGTAGATACCAATACTGCTTGTCCGATAAAACAAGTCACCATTTTGATTTATATTTCGCAAGACACTCCGCTTGATTATGTCCAAATGATTTGTAAAGAATTGCAAAAAGTTGCTGCAACTGAAAGTGTTAACGTCTTAGTTTATTCTGCATTAATGAATGGTGCGGGAAAAGTGATTCAGGCTCCAATTGGCGATAAGGCTTCCCTCTTTGAGGATCGAGAAAATATTGATGTTGAAGAGTCTTGGGTGAACAATGGAATCAATGCTTGCCGCTGGGCGCATGAAAAGTTTCCTTCGGAGAAGTTTGTTTTGGTTTTTTGTGCATCATCACGAGGATCGCCCCTTGCCGCCGAGCAAATCCAGCAAATCGTCTCGTATCTTTTTGCTGTGCGAGGCACGATGATAGATCTAGTTGCATTTGATGCAGATATGATGGCAAGTCTGGAGATAGCGCGTATGTTGGCTCCTTGCGCAAAGTTCATGGTTGCATCTGAGGGGTATAAATCGAGCGATTGGTTTCCTTATCTTGCGGCATTAAAATATGCGGTAAAAGATGTTTTCTTCTGTGCTGGCAGAATGGCATTTGATATGTGCAATGCATATGAAGAGAGATATGAACAAATCCGAAGTGACTATTCGCTCTGCGCAATAGATCTTTCCAAGGTACAAAGATTATCAGAGCTAATGGATAAGACTGTTCTTTCGGTTCATGAAATATTAAAGGGTGCCAAGAGTATGTTGCAACAAATGTTAATCGAAAGTTCTTGCTGTAGCAATTGTACTTTCTTCGGGGAACAAAGTCGGTTGGACCTTGGACATTTTTTAGCCAATCTGCAATCGCAGATTGCACGAGCAGAAATCGCAGGTAAATCGATATACGGGCAATTGAGAAAAAATATAGCTTCTGCAAAGAGAGCATTGAATGCATGCATTGTTCAATATGCAATTGGGGCGCAACTTTCAAAAGCAACTGGGCTAACTTTTGTATTTCGAGATATTTTTTGTTGATCCTATCAAAACTATTGCGGTCACTTTATGAAATTTATCACATTATCTGTACAAAATGTTTCATTTCTTTTCTGGGAGCCACATATGTACAAAAAACAAATATCATTGAGCATTGGTTTGCTCATTTCAATGAACGCATTTGCGTTATCATGGCAACGCAAAGATGTAGCATCGCCGCTTGCCAAAAAACAAGCAACGGTGCTTGTCTATATTGCGGGCGATAATAGTTTGGCCGATTTCATTCATTTGGATTTAGAAGAGATGCAAAAGATTGGATCGAATCAAAATGTGAATATTCTTGCCTACGTCAGCTCAAAAGATAATTCTTCTAAGTGGACTCGTGCATTGGTTGTTCAAAAGGGCCAGGCTCTACAAGATGGCCCTGATATGGATAAGGATAGCGGTGCTGCGCAAACAGCAATCGATGCGGTTACATGGGCAACGTCAAAGTTTCCGTCAGATAATTTTGTGATAGTTTTCTGGAACCATGGCTCTGGACCATTAAATCGTAATGGGCTCGTGAGTACATTCTTTGGCAAGCCGTGGGGCACTCCGGCGGATCGCGCATTTTGCTATGATGATACAACCGGATCGTATTTTACCGATCAAGATTTGATCGCGGTTCTTGAGCAAGCGGTGCAATTACGCGGCGGTAAAAAAGTTGATATTGTCGCATTCGATGCATGTTTAATGGCAAATGTTGAAGTTGCTTATGCGGCCAGCTCTTATGCAAAATACTTGGTTGCATCTGAAGAAACAATTCCAGGCCAAGGGTATCCGTATGATACTGCATTGAATTTGGCATCAAAGCCGAATCTTAAAGCTGTCAAGATGGCGCAAGATATGGTGAAAGATTACGGCGCATTATATAACAGCATTACAACCGATTACACGCTTTCTGCAATCGATTTATCTCAAATTGCCGGCTTTAAAGCAGCGCTTGATCATGTTGCAACTGTTATTCTATCATTTTTGAGCTCAAAAGATGCGGATGTTATTAAACTCGCAATTCAAGCAAGCGCCGATCCAAATCGTTGTACCTTCTTCACAGAGAATAGTTTTATCGATATTGGTGATTTTTTGAATAATCTCAAAGCAAATCTTGGTAAAGCAAAAGTGAGTGACAAAGCATTACTGAAGCAACTCAATAATGCGATTGCGGCAGCTGTCAAAGCACTCAAATCAACGGTTCTTGCGCAAGTAAAAGGATCAGATTTTCCACGTGCTTCTGGAATTAGTTTTTATTTTGAGCGCAATGCGTATCTTGATTCAGATTATGCATCAACTCAATGGGGCCAAGATAGCGTATGGGCGCAGATGCTTGATGGGTATATTAATAGTTAGAGATCTTCATTTTTATATGAAACTAAATTCCCCAGCAGTTAGATTTGCTGGGGAATTTAATTGTTTTGTGGATTTTGATTTTTTTATCTATTGGCTATGTGCATTTTTTAAAAAATTACACAGCCCTCTTCTTTTTGTTTTATATATGGTTTGAGCGCGTTTTGAATTGGCTCGGGTAGTTCTTGGAAATAGGTTTTAAGGTGTTCAAATTTTGAAAAATCCAGTTGGTGCGTGATTGGATTCTTGGTGCGTTTTTCACATAGCTTGTTTAATTGTGCAGTTTCAAAGATCAAATTAATAAGGAGTGCTTGTTCAAGAGTAAGGCTCTTTTTTAGAAATTCGATCGATTCCATGAAGTCTTTTAAATCCCAGATTCGCACTGTATAGTCATGTGAGGCGGTTGCAAGGCGTTTTCCGTCTGGACTAAATGATGCTGAGCGAACCCGGGCTGGGACTTGCTTAGAGGTTGTGCGGGCAAACCATTGGTCATCTCTATGTTCAGTCATATGAATCAAGCATGTATGGAGATCAAGTGTGCGCAAGCATGTTCCGGTAGAAACATCCCATATTTTAGTGTTTCCACAGGTATCTGTGGAGCTTAAGAAGGCGCCCGTTGAATCGAACTCAGCGCACAATACTCTTGCTTGGTGTTGAGTGAGGTTATGAATACATTTTCCGGTATTGATATCCCATATTTTTACCGTTTTATCTTCTGCTGCTGAGGCAAGAAGGGTTCCATCTGGATTGAAGTGAACATAGTCAATGCATCCGGTGTGCCCCTCGAGTTGTTTGAGGCACTCGCCTTTATTAAAATCCCAGAGCACAATATTGCCATTCATTAAACCAAGTGCGATGATCTTTCCGTGTGGCTGGATCATGGCTTTTGCGATTCCTTTTTCAGCTTTAATATGAAGAGCAGGTGTTCCTGGTTTTGCCCAGTTAGTGAATATATAAGCGAAGCCACTCCTTGATGCCGTTACCAATTCAGTATCGCTCGAATTGAAAGCTGCTGTTGTAACTAAGCTGCTTCCCAGTTTATCGCTTGGATGATTTGCTGTAAATAAGCAGGATCCGTCTTGCAAATTCCATACTTTAGCAGTTCCTTGTGATGATCCTGTAATAATAAGCTGGCCGTTTGGGCTGAAATTTGCTACCAAGACTTGACCATGTTCATAAGCGCCGTGTTCATGAGCTTTGATGGTCTGAATTTCTTTACCGCTTGCAACATCCCATATATGTACAAGTCCGTCTGGTGTACCAGAAACAATGGCCGTTCCTGCCGGGTTAAACTTTGCGCAATCAACATGTCGGTCTTTATGCTTAAGTACTTTATACGGAACAGCTACGTTTTGGCACGCGAGTTTTATTGCGGGAGTAATAATCATCTGTGCAAGTAATTTGCTTAAATCTAGGGGTAGCCTCGCGCGAGTTTGATAGAGGTTTTTAAAGGTTTCATGATCGTTTAAAAACGTATGTTTTATGGTGTTGATCTGTTCTATTGACATTCTCTTGGGTGGTCTCTCCATGGCGATGAGCGCCTGAAGATTTAATAGCAATCCAGCAAGCAATATGATTCTCTTCATTCTCGCTCCTTTTGGTCTTTTGGTATGGCTGGTATTTGTATGGTGCAGCATGGCTCTTTGCATCCACAACACTCAGCATGATTTTGGCGATCAACTTTCATGCAAGGAGGATTGTTTTTATACTCTTGATAACATTGAGCAAGTGATGGTGATGCAATATGTTTTAATTTCTGCAGAGGGTCCATATATTTTCCCTATATTAAAATTACGCTATGAATTTACGATATATAAACTCAACGTGCCGACGAATAGCATCTTGAGATGTTCGTGCTTCAGCGTCATTGATGTTATCAAATATGTAGAGTGCTACGGCGCCATTTTTATCTTTGATTACGGAGATATCGATCCCGTGACCTTCGCCTCTGCCAGGATTATCAATGAGGTATGACATGATTCCTGCGCAGAAGTGAATGCAAATTGGTTCGCGAGAGGTTTTGAACAATTGAACTAGTCGGTTCCATTCTTGGTCTTGGCGATTTCGTTCAGCGCGCTGATAGGCGTATTCTTCGCTTTCGCCATCGCGCCATTCATAATACGTATCGCTTTTAAATACGATTTCGGTGCCTCGCCCTTGATCATTGATTTCTAAATTTATCATGTAAGGCAAGCCCATTTGTTGAGCAATTTTGTATTGTTGTATGCAGTTTGAGCCGCTTTTGATAGTAGTGCAATTCTTTGTACAAGCATTGATGAATGTTTGATCTGAAATTTGACGTCCGCAAATTTCATATTCAAGCTGGCGCATATTATCAAGCGAGTGGAATGCGCATGCCCATCCTTTGTCGGTTGCTACTGGCGCTTCGCTATAGACGTGGTATACCCCTGGAAGCTTTAATGCGCCGCCTGTTAGTCCTGGAAGGTGCAGTAAGTCGCGCTGGTCATATATACATGGAGCGATTGCAGCTTTTGACGGAGCGTATGGTTGATGTTTGGGCGCAGTTGGTTGAGCATGTTTCGGAGCAGCCGGCATTGGTTGGTATGCAGGCTTTTGATTTGGTTGTATTTTTTTAGCTGGTTGAGGCACCGGTTGTTTTTTTTGAGCCGGTTGAATCGGGTTTAATGGATGCTTTGGTTTTTGAACCGGATTTGGTTGCACCGGATTTTTTACGCGCCCTGGAGCAATCTGTTGCCCGGATACACCACCATATTCGAGTAATAATTCTAAAATTGCCTCTTGTTTGCCGTTGAATGCTTTATCAACCGGCGTGAGGCCATTTTTGTTGACTGCATTGATATTAGCGCCAAAATCGAGCAAGATGCAAACAGATTCAAAACAACCAAAATAACATGCTTCATGCAGAGGGGTATTGCCGTAGATGTCACGTGCATCAATATGTGGTGTTTTATAATTTTCTAATATATTCAGAATGTAGTCTGGTCGTTTTGCTATGGCATGCAAATGTAATGATGTTTTGCCTTCTGGATGCTGCATTGCGCCCAGAGAGGCTGTAAATAGAAGGGTGGTCAAAAGTAATTTAATTGAGACTTTTTTCATTGGACCTCCATTTGAATCTGTTTTAGGCTCCATTATTAATACTATTCTCCCCTTAAAATCATTCAAGAGGCAGATATTATAAATTTATACTATATTTTATATTTGTCAATTATATCTGAGGTGCCAGGTTCGGCCCAGGGTTGATAGTATTCAAGGTGAAAAAGGGCTTTTTACAGGTAGGGCTTATTGATCTATGCTGATACTATATGTAATAATCATAAATGGGGGTCCTATCTATGAACTGTCTATTTCGCATTATTTTTTCATATCTTATTCTGATTGCGCCGTATGCTTGTGCGATGGAAAACTCAGGTAATGGTTTGCGAAATAAGTGGTTTGGCAATACTGCGATGATTTTGGCACGCGTTAAATCGCTCGATGCTTTTGAGGCATCTCATGGATTGAGTATTGCACACTCTGTTAAAACGAAGACACCTCTTCATCATCTTATTTCTCATCAACAAATATATAGTTCTTGTGGATTCAATTCTCTTGCAAATGCCTATGCTCTAGAACGGCAATGCATTGAAGGATTACCAATTACTACTGAGGCGACTCGCTATTATGCCGAATGTTGTTTTGCAATTATCATGACGCAATCTGCCTCATTCAAATTATTGCTCAATGGAGAAGGTATTTTACCTGCTGAACCACATGAATTGGAAATTGCTGAGAAAGATGTTCGCGCTAAATATAATATGCCTTTTCATGTGATTTATTTGAGCGAGCCGGAGCTTGTTTCATTTCAGGATGTTACGTCAAAACAACCGCTCATTGAGCTTATTTTGCAAAATCATGTTGTGCATTTTGTGATCAATGCTGGCGGGCATTGGGTGCTCGCCTCTGTTGTAAAATCGGATGATGATTATGCTCTTTATTATCTAAATTCCACCAATGAGCGATTATTTCAAGGAAGTCCTGCAGCTCAAGTGATTGAATATATCGATGAATTGGTTTCCCTCTTAAGATAACACAAATAGAATATTCAAGTCCGATAATTTACAAATTCCCCGTGTGAGCATTGTGTTCATAGGAATTTTTTTCTGAACTATTTTTTTTGAATATTGAAGCCGTCATTATTTTTATATCCTTGCGTCCGGTTGCCCGTTGCCGCGCGGGCGCGCAGACCACTCCGCCTCCGGCTCTCACCCCACTCGAGCATGGGGGCACGAGATGGGGGGTGAAGCCTGCGGCTTCGTGTTTTTAAGAAGAAAACAATCGGAATTGATTGAAGAAATAATCAATTTAAAAATATTAAAATCGCAATCGAGTAAACCATTTATTCTAAAGCCCATTTCGATCCCCCATTGAGTCTATTATTATCAATTTTCTGAATTACTCATTCTAACAATATAATACGAATACTAGAGATAGTAATCCTTGATGCTGCTCACTCTCATGCCATATTACAAGACAAGAAAAAAAATAAGAGAAAAGGAATTACAAAACTACCCCTTAAACACCCCGGCGTTTCTTGCGAAACGCCGGCTTTAAAGGCGTTTTTTTAATTATTTATCATTTCTCAAGACTATGTCACCGTAATTATTGTTGTAGTATGCACAGTAGGGAGTAATGAGGTCCAATAGTACTCATGTGTATGCAGAGTATAAAGAAGGGTGATCATATAGGAGTTGTTAGTATAAGTAGTCAATGCTCATAACGCGTACATATGATAAGTACACGAACCAATCGAACGTAACTTAAACACATACACGCGTATACGTACCAATACACGTATATTCTTATTCTTCTCTTGAACCTCTATCTACTCATTATTTTGATTATTGTTTAAAAACCATTATGGTCAAAAGAATATAACATCATTACTACTCAAGAACAGATAAAAAAAGAACCCTCAAAAGGGAAACAGGGCGCGCGCACTTCTCGATCTACCAATTTTAATACCATGCTTCTCTCTGATTTTATTTTTCTATACATTCTTTAATTCAGAGTTTTGAATGTTATCGAGCTCTTCTTTCACTAATACCTGAATAGTTTGATCTATATGCATGATATCAAGTAGATCGATGGGAAAATCTTTGAAGTGCTTGTTATGCTCAAGTTTTTGAATAAGATCATTTCTATTCTCAATTGCTAATATATAGAGCATGGGGCGAGCCATGAGTTCTTTGAACTTTGAATACAGTAATGATGGACAATCTAATTGAGATTGGCGCATCCTGCGCAGGATAAGCAGTAATTTAAAAATCGGTTCTTTTGATTGAAACAATGTATGAGCAAGAATTGCGCGGCATGCATTTCCCCTTTTGTCCCGTGCAGCATATCGCAACGCTGAAGGTGTTGCTCCTAAGCGTTTATCCAATTTGCTACCCATCGGTGCGTTTCGTCTTAACAATGCTCGGCATACCCTATAATTATCTTTATCGATTGCTGTCTGCAATGGATGTGTATAAGTAAATTCTTTTGACTCGACACTTGCTCCTTTAGCTATGAGCATCAAGCAAACATCGGTTAGATTTTCTTTGCAGGCGAGTTGTAAAGTTGTTGATTTGTTATCGCTTATATAGATGTAAGCTCCTTTTTGGATCATAAGGCAACTTGCTTTCGATAGATGTTTCCCAATCGCAATCAGCAGCGCTGGTTTATCATCAAGGTAGCGAACATTTGGGTTAGCGCCCATTTCAAGTAGTTTGCAGCAGATTATTTCGTTTTTCTCAAGCGCAGCTTTCTGTAAAAGAGTGAGTTTATCCTCCTGAATAATGTTGATTTCGGTTTGGAGGTTGCTCAGAATCCTATCCTTATATGTATAATTTTCCAAGAATTTCTCAAACAATTCCCGATCCTGGGTATTCATGGCTTTCAAGATGCCAGGAAGGCATGAACTGATGCTGAATAAAATAATGATGAGGAATGGGTGTTTCATGTAGTTTTCGAAGTTGTTGATAGCTGTTTTATTTTGTGTGTATCTATAAGTGCTAACAAAATAGATTCAGGAAGCTAGCTCCATACCCGTTAACAAGATATGCAACAACAGGAACAAGGAGCAACCCAGCTACACTTGAATAAATTAAGACTAATAAAATAAATCTGAATGGAAAATATGTGGCGTATAATTTACTTGCGAATGCTACCATCGCAAAAAGGCTCATCAAGCGAATGGCATGAATAACCAGAATGCTCTCGAAGAGTCCAAGGCGCTGAATGATCGAGCTCGAAATGAAAAGTGCCACAATGGCCACATAGGGAATATATGAATAAAAGATATACCAGTATTCCTGCTTGACTTCGAGTATTCGTTCGTAGGGTAAGAATAATGATTCGATCAGATAGGCAATTGCCATGAGTGTTAATGCAGTGGACATGAATTGGTTGGTCAAGCTGATTGCTTTTGAGGCATAGAGGGTAGCAACCACCACAACCATCGGGATACTAAGTGCGGCCATTTTGAAAATCAACTTTTTGAATGCAACATCCATATGGGGTCGCTTCTCCGGTGAGGCTTCTACATGAGCCAATAATGCAGTATCGGTCGTGCCAATTGTTTTGATCACAATGCGATAAAAAAATAGTGCGCCATCATTGGCAATTTTAAAAAGATTGGCGGGAATTGGCCCCAAGGTATAGGTAAAAAAGGGTACCAAAAAATTACGCTCGGATAAGCTTTTGATAACATTGCTTGCCCACATCAGGGCTGAATGTTTGATGAATTTGCGATTTATGAAAGATGAATCATAATGCTGCACAATCGGATCAAATTCATCTTTTTTTAAGCGTTTGATCAAGATAAAACTTGCGCACATAATAACACCGGCTGCAATGATGCGTGTTGCCAAAATACTCATCGCTAGAAAACGGCTCTCCTCGATTTTCATAAGCAAAATCAGATTGATAATCATCTGAAAAACGAGTACTGATGTAGCCCAAAGGTTGTACTGCTTGTTCCAGAAATAAGCATGAAAAATAAGTTGTAATATGGCTAATATTCCTTCGGCAATATAGAGCGCGCATCCCAAATAGATGAATGATGAATCGGCGTTAAGTAGATTTCGAGTAACCAAAAGAAAGAGTGGTACGCTTGCAAGTAGTACTACCATTTGGAAAAGTACTATGTTATTGATGAAGCGGTGAAGTGCAATTTTATTGTGCGCATATTCGGGCGCATAGCGCGGAATCGATTTTCGAAATCCGCAATCGACCCATAAAATCATTAAAAATGCGGTGCAATGAATGTTTGCCCATGTAGAAAAATCTTGGCTCGAAAGTCGGTAATAGAGTATGAAGGTTAGGCTGGTCGAAAGTATTTTATAGACGACATATGAAAATGCGTTCCATCCATGGGACCAGCTGAATTTACTCAATAATTCTTGAAGGGTCATTCGGAATTCTCACCACAACTAATTGATTTGATTGTTTTCATGATACTACATTCAAGCACTCATTCATATGCCCAATTGTGCGCAATAAATCTAGATTTTAGAGAAGCAAATATTTCATTTTGAGATCAAAAAAAGAAATCAAAAATTTCAGCTCGCATCTCAACCAGATTCTCCCATTTGTCGAATGCATCTTATGGGTCTATATGATTTTAAATCGTGCGCTATTGCTTAAATTTTGCATCGGTTTTTAAAACCCTTTTAAATTCGATGTTTTTGGTTCCTTCCATGCAAATACACAACAAAAAAACTCAAAAAACAATTAATGTTTCTTTTTGTGAAATTCGGCTACGAGTTTCACATCGAAATAAAACTTACCGAAACAATGACCTTGATTTCAATATGAAATTGCTGGCGGTATATTTCATATTGGATATCAATGGGGTTTTTTGTATGTCAAAAATTTAGAAAAGTCACACGTCGAAATTTGTCCTACTTTTTTTAAATTAACCATATCGATTTATGGCGTGGATCAATGTGAAAAGTTTTGATAGCGTTGATCCTCATTTTCGTTTTTCAAATTTTTTGACTTAAAATTTTATCCAAAAATCAAAAATGCGAGAATCGATATGGCAGTTGCTCCTAGTATTGGAGTCATTTTGATCTGTAAGGATGGTTTGATGCGCCATTGTGCGTATGAGTAAAAACCCAGTAAAATACAGGCGATTAATCGAATAGATGCAAGCAAGGTAATGGTGGTAATCGGTGAAAGAGTGTGAAGCATCAAAGTCGCACCGATAAAAGTGAGCAAGCTCATGATGTTGAGCGCAAGAAGATAGTATGCTTTTTCTTGTGCAATATAAAATTGTTCATATGCAATAAAGAGGTTGTCGGTCAAACTTAAAAAAAGATAGGCATATGCAATCTCGGCAATACCCAATTGGTCCGAAGCTATTTGCGGGGTCATGAATAACCAGCGATGATTGATCGCAAAAAAGATGATGAGTGCATAGATCACCTGATTGATCCAATTGGTGATGAATGAAAACATAGAGATGCGATCTTCTAAAGTGCATTCACGAACATTGGCCATCATGACGTTTGATGAAGTTTCAAAAATTCGTCTGATAATAATCGTGAAAGTTGAAACTATCTTGCTTGCTAATTTGAGGATACCGGCAGCAGCGAGCCCGAACTTGTAGGCAAAGAAAGGAACCAAAAAGTCTGCTGTGAAGAAGAGACGGTTCATATGAAAGCCCATGGTTGCGATTCGATTTTTGGCAAATTGCAGATGAGTAGCGCGAGTAATCGGTTCGCCACAGAGAGGTAATGTGTGGTACCAGCCAGCAACCCGCCATATCATAATGAGAGTCGAAATTAAAATAGCAACTACCAGCGGAACAAAGACGGTCATTAAAGTTATAGTGCCAGTGAGTATGAAAAGCGACCAGACTACCACTATGTAAATGAGCATAGCAATGATCTCGGCTACGGCCGCTACATGGGATTGATGGGTCAGGTTTAAGAATGTTTTGAAACCCTTGCGAGTCATTTCAATCTGTATTTTGGCCGCAAGCAATAGGAAAAGTGAGTCGGAAATATAATCAAAATAGTTGAACTTGGTTGCCAAGTATGGTTTGGCAAGATAAAGAAGCGAAAGGATAATGGAGGCGACTGCATAGGTTGGGATCGCTTGATATCGCACGAGTGACCATACCGAATCCTGACCTGTGGTGAATCGTGCAAAAAAAGGAGCTAGCGCTTTATCAAAAGCAGCAATCAAAAAATAAACACAGAGGTAACTTAATGCATAGGTGGTACCGATGACCCCATAAACCTCAGGCGAGGTATATTGAAAAAGGACTATTTGATGCAATGAAAGTAACCCGTAATAGGTCAATGATTCGAGGGTTACCCACGTAAATGTATGGCGAAAGTTTGTATAAAAAGGTATCATTTAATACCGCTCCCTAACTAATTTATATTCTTAGTATACCCCAAAAAGCCTTTATTTATAGCCAAAATCATTATTTTATACGTTGGACTATTTTTAGCATCATCAGAAAGTAAAAATTGTGATATACTATTGGAGCTGGGTAAAAGAAGTTTTTCTATAAACGTCTGCTATGCCTTATTCAAAGGGGTGCGCATGTTTGAGCAAAATGAACGAGTTGTTTACCCAGGCCACGGAGTCGCATTCATAAATCGCATCATTGAAAAAAAGATCGGCACTGAAAAGTTCACCTTTTATGAATTGAAGTTTCTCAATAAAGATATGACAATTCTTGTTCCGGTCACCAATGTTGAAGCCGTAGGGATCCGTAAAATAAGCTCGCAAGAGCGCATTAATAATGTGTTTAAAATTTTAACCGAACCTATGCAGCGACAACCGGCCCATCCCGAAACCTTGGCCACCAATTGGAACAAGCGAAATAAAGAATATCAAAGCAAAATTCGATCTGGAGATTTGCGTGATATTTGCGAAATTTACCGAGATTTAAAGCGAACAGAAGAATCAAAGGAACTAACGTTTGGTGAAAAAAGTCTATTGAATCAAACGGAAATGCTACTTGCGCAGGAAATTGCACTCGTTAAAAATGTTGCTGAGGAGCATGCGGCTCAGGAACTCAGGACATATGTAAGTAAGATTGGATCCAAAGATTCTTTTATAAAAGATAAAAACGCATAATTATAGAATTCGTGTAATCAAAAGAATAGGGTTTGAGTATTCAAGCCCTATTTTTCACCTTTTAAGCAGTGTTGAATTATAAGTACCTCTATGAAGAAAAAAATAAAACCATTCATTATTTTATATGGCCCCACTGGGGTAGGCAAAACTGATTGCGCTCTTGAATTGTCCAATCGTGTAAACGGTGAAATTATCAATATGGATATGGGTGCGCTTTATACCCCATTAACTATTGGTACCGCAAAACCAGACTGGAAAAAATGTACCATTCCACACCATCTTTTTGATGTAATTGATACGCCACGCAACTTAACTGTTGTTGAGTATCGAGCTCTTTTAATGCCCTTACTTGAAAATATATGGGCGCGTAAAAAAACTCCTATTTTAGTAGGCGGATCTGGATTCTATCTCAAATCATTATTCTTTCCACCGTCTGGTGCAAGTGTTCATGAAAGTGATGGCTATGCGCACATACAAGAAAAAGAGCTTTGGGATCATTTGAAGCACATTGATCCGGTTCGCGCTTACTCAATTAATCGCAATGACTTATATCGTATCCGTCGGGCGCTTGATATATGGTATTCAACTGGTATAAAGCCCTCGGAATATCAACCAAAATTCGAGCCAATTGCTCCTTTTGCGCTCTATTTTTTAACTCGTGAACGTGAAAAATTATATGCTCGCATAGATCAACGAGTAAAGGATATGTTAGACGCAGGTTGGAAGGCCGAAGTGAGTCAATTGCAAGGTTCACCGTGGGAGCAATTTATCCTTGAGAAAAAGATTATTGGATATGATGATATTCTTTATTACCTTGGCACAAAAAAAACAATTACCGATAAAAAAATATTGGTTGAAAAAATCCAAACTAAAACTCGCAATTATGCAAAACGACAGTTCACTTTTTGGCGTTCGTTGCAAAAAGATTTACAAGATGCCCTATCTGAGTACACTGATAGCAATCTTTCACAATCGATTATCAATGAGATTGATGTTGTACATGGCGATTGTGTGACTAAAATTGAAACATCATTTAAAAAAGTGTGGCCAGGCGGAGTGTAATATGTTATTCGAAAATGAACCAACTCAAGATCAATCGGTTATTTTTTCAATGACCAAACGCCAAGCGAGTTTGCTTGTGGCAGCTGGTTTTTTCATTGTTTTCATTACATTCATTTCCGGATATTTCTGGGGCAAAAGTAATGCTATCTCTCAGTTTTGTATGAGTGTTGAGCAATCGACATTCGCCGATCGTATTTATACTTCTATGTGTGAGCTTTCCGAATCAGAAGCCCCGACAACTCAAGATACGGTTACTCAAAATTCCGAATCGCCAGCAGATATAGCGACAGCGGTTGATGCAGAATCGGAACTTGAGCCAGAAATAATTGATCAGGTTGAATCTATTGATCCAAATGCAGAGCCTCAGATCGTTAAGCACGATGTTCAAATAAATGCGGAGCCCGTGCATCATGGGCAACTTGCTGGATATGGAACGATGGCGCAAGCTCAAAAGTTTGCACAAAAGTTGTGTAAAAAAGGGATTCCTGCAAAAGTCGAAACCAAGACGAGTAAGTCATCAAAGGGGAAAACTCGATCTTGGTATCAAGTGATTACTCAAGATTATACCGATAAAGCGGAGCTTGAATCGGTAGTTGCTCGCATAACCAAAGAAGAAAAGTTACGTGGTGTACGAATAGTTAGAAGCGAAAAGGATACATTGTCATGATTACAACGATACGAAGACAGTTTAAAGGTGAGTCACTTCGATACGCAATGTGGGTAATTTTATTTGCACTTGCAGTTGGCTATATTCTGCCAATGCTATTAAAAGATGGCAAAGGTAATTGGGCAATAATGGTTAATGGTTCAGAAATTTCCGATCGTATATTTGCTCAACAGGTAGCGCAAGAACAAGAACGGATCGCATATATAAAAGAGCAGTATGGTCCATATGCGCAAATGCTCTTTGAATCCCAAGGAATATCAATGGATCCCTATTCGCTTGCATATCAGGGACTCGTTGATCAGGAGCTTCTTGATCAAATGGGTAAAGAGCTTGGGGTTCAAATTGGGTCAGATTTTATAACTCAAAAACTTGCAGATCGTATGTTTATCATGCGAGAACAATCGTTGATGGGACTTGTTCCTCCGCAAGTCTTTGATCAAGCCGGTGGTATTAATCGAGAAGCTCTTCAGGCGCATTTGCGTCGACGTGGCATGAATATTGCTGAGTTTGAAGAAGCAGTTGCTCGCGCATTGGTTCGTCGTACTATGCTCGAGATATTAAGCTCAGCTGTCTACGTGCCAAGGTTTGATGTGTTACAGCGATATATTGCCGAATATGTGGGTAAAAAATATTCGATTGTCACCATTTCTCTTGAAACCCTTATCAATCAGGAAAAGAAGAATGAAGTGAAGGATGCTGATTTAGAGCAGTTCTTTAATCTTGAAAACACTAAAAGCAAACGTTATTGGGTTCCCGAAAAGCGATCTGGTACCGTATGGACCTTCAAGGCGGATGCGTATGGAGTACAGCCTTCTGATGAGGTGATTAGTTCGTACTATGAAAAAAATAAAATGAAACTTTATGTGGATGAGCCAGTTAAGGTGCAGGTTCGTCGCATTATCTATCCTGATCAAAATCAAGCAGAAGCTGCTCGCCAGGAGTTTATTAAAAATCCTGAACAGTTTGCTAAAAAGAGTCAATTAACTTCATTCTTTGCTCGCGATGAGAGTGATTATGGTTCAACATTTGAGCAAGCTTCATTTTCACTCGTTAAAAATGGAGATATTTCTCCAGTTGTTGCGACTGATAATGGGTATGAATTATTGCAACGCGTTGACCGTAAAAATCGTACATTCAAACCATTGAGTGCGGTCAAACAAGAAATCAAAGAGATGATGGCTCAACGTAAGTTCCAAGATTCATTTACAGATGATCTCAAACGCATTACCAGAACTGCTGAATCAAAATCAGCTTCCCTTGCAGATCTTGCACATAAAAAAGGGGCAACATCTCAAAAGCTTGAGCATGTAACCAAAGATGCATCAGCACAAGCACAGAAGCTTTTTGGCCTTAAAGAAAATGGCGTTGCATTCTATGTTGATAAAGGGGTTGGGTATGTCATTCAATTAAATAATATTGAACAATCATACGCGCCAAACTTTGGAGCAGTTCGTGCTCAGGTGCTTAGCGACTATTACGAGTATAAGGCTCGCAAAAAGCTTGCCACCTTACTTGAAGATATGAAACACAAAGCGTCAACAGTTTCGACTCAGGAATTAGCTTCGATTACCCATGGAACCCTTGAAAAAACTGATTGGTTAACGAGCAAAAAACGAGAAGGCTTTGAAGCGCTTTCTAAGCGTGGTGTGCCTGTGACTGCAATGTTACAAATGGAAAAGGCCGGCAGTACCATTATCCATGATGGCCAAACAGCTGGATTTATCGTCAGATTAGAGGAAATTGAGCCAATTAATCAAGCGGATTTCAAACAAAAAGAAGTAGGCATTACTCGGTCTCTTGAACAAGAGCGCAGAGGGGACCTAATCCTCGGATTTGTTGCTTCTTTGGCGAGAAATGCTAGAATAGAAATTAATGAATCGTTAATGCAGCATCTACAGTAAAGAAAATTACAATATGAAAAGTAAAACAGCAAGAGGTACGGCGAACGACTCGATGATTCCTGCGTTTGATGCATCACTTGAAAAAGAACGTGAGTTTAAAAAGAAGGCGCTTGAAGTAACCTTTTCTCAGATTGATAAACAGTATGGCAACGGAGCTGTTATGCTTTTGGGTCAAACTGGCGGCAATAAAGTGGAGGCTATTTCAACCGGTTCAATTCTTATTGATCACGCGTTGGGCGTTGGCGGCTTGCCGCGTGGGCGTATAGTTGAAATCTACGGACCTGAAGCATCTGGTAAAACAACTCTCGCTTTACATACTATTGCTCAGGCGCAAAAAAATGGTGGCATTTGTGCATTTATTGATGCCGAACATGCGCTAGATGCAAATCATGCGAAGAATCTTGGCATTAACATTGATGAATTGATCATTTCTCAGCCAGATTATGGCGAACAAGCACTTGATATTGCAGAAATGTTAGTCCGTTCCGGCGCAGTTGATATTATTGTTGTTGACTCTGTAGCAGCTTTGGTGCCAAAAGCAGAGCTTGAAGGAGATATGGGCGATGTTCATATGGGTCTTCAAGCACGTTTGATGTCTCAAGCATTGCGAAAGTTAACGCCGGTTGTGCATAAATCAAAAACGGTCTTGGTTTTTATTAACCAGATTCGCCAAACGATTAATGCGCTTCCGTTTGCGGATAAAGAAACCACGACAGGTGGTAAAGCATTGAAATTCTATGCATCATTGCGCTTGGATGTGCGCCGTGTAGCGAGCCTCAAAAAGAATGATATTCATTTTGGCAATCGTATTGCCGTGAAGGTCGCGAAAAATAAGGTTGCCCCTCCATTCAGACGAGTAGAAGTTGACCTTCTATTTACTGAGGGAATTAGCCGTGAGCTTGATTTGCTCGATGCAGCATTACATTATGAAGTAATGCAAAAATCTGGTGCATGGATTTCATATGCAGGCAATAAAGTAGCTCAGGGCCGAGATCAGGCACTGATTGCGCTCAAAAAAGATAAAGCGCTTGCAAATGAAATTTACGCAAAAGTAAAAGAAGCCATGCTCGTTCCGATGGAATCGGGGCAAGAGGCTCAAGATGAAGATGAAGAGCAGTTGAGTGAAGAATAGTATTTATTTTTAACCAAACTAAAAACCAAGTGAATAATACAAACAATAACAATCCGAACCCGCGCCGCGAGGCAACGACACTGATTAATGAACGCATTCGTGCGCCAAAAGTTCAGTTAATCGATGAGCGTGGAGAAAATATTGGTGTCGTTTCTAAAGCTGAAGCATTACAACGAGCAATGGATGCAAGTCTTGATCTTGTTATGATTGCAGAGCGTGGAAAAGAGGGCGTGCCAGTAACCAAGATCATGGATTTTGGGAAATCTCTCTATGAAAAGAAGAAGAAGCAAGCTGAGGCGAAAAAGCATCAGAAGGTTATTCAAGTTAAAGAAGTTAAATTGAGCCCAAAAATCGGCGAACATGATTATCAAACCAAGATAAAACAAGCAGTCGATTTTTTAAAAGCTGGAAAACGAGTGAAAATCACTCTGTTCTTCCGTGGGCGTGAAAATGCAACCAAGCATGAGCGTGGTCCAGAGCTTTTTGCGCGAGTTGAGCAAAGTTTCCATGATAGTGGATTTGCTTCTAACTTAGTTAAAGAAGGTGAAAGTACCATGGGATCAACTTGGTCGCGTATATATTATGCAAAGTAAGGACTTATTATGCCTAAAGTAAAATCTAAATCAGCAGCAAAAAAACGCTTCAAAAAAGTTGGCGGAGCAAAAGTAAAAATTAAACGCGCAAAAGCATTCCGCCGTCATTTGCTTACAAAAAAATCTCGTAACACCAAGCGTAGCTTGCGTGAAGGTGCGTATGTAAGTGAATCTGATTACAAACGTATTTTAAAATTATTGCCATATTAATGGTTGGTTATATTTAATTAAACATTCGATTATTTGATCTAGGATAAATAATGACACGAGTCAAACGCGGTATAGTTGTTAAAAAAAGACATAAACGTCTATTTAAACGCACAAAAGGTTTTTGGGGCCAACGTAAAAACGTTTTCCGCCGTGCTAAAGAAACCTTAATGCGTGCAATGGCATTTGCTTTCAAGGGCCGTAAGCTTAAAAAACGCGATATGCGCTCTCTTTTCATCACCCGTATCAAAGCGGCGTGCAATGAACGAAATATTTCATACAATGCCTTCATCCATGGTTTGAATAAAGCAAACGTTCAACTCAATAGAAAAATGTTGAGCCAAATTGCTATTTATGAACCAGAAGCATTTGGCAAGTTGGTCAGCATGGTGCAGGGTCAATAAGAACTGTTGACTTTGCAAAATTGGTCTTACTAGACTGATGATGCTGAAAAACTAAGCCATATAAAAAAAGGGGATAGGGCTATGAAGACATTAGGTGTATTAGAGGAAAAAATACAGTCTCTAGTCGCACTCGTTAAAGGGTTGAAGGAATTGAACTCTGGGTTGCACGCAAGCAACGAAGCATTGAAATTAGAGAACCAGGAGCTTAAGAAAGAGAATGCAAGGCTTATCGAGGATATAGATCAATTAGTAGCGCAACTTGCCGATGCGAATGGTCTTGTATCACAAGAAAGCAAAGAATTGCAAAAATTAAGCAAAGAAAGAGAAGCAACCAAAACTGCCGTTGAAGATCTGTTGAACCTTATTCAAGGCATTGATGCCTTGGTAGAAGGCGAAAGTCAACAATGATGAAACAAACTAAGCAGTATAAGATCACGATTCTAGACCATGAATATTCTCTCGTGAGTGATGAACCGGAAGCACATATTCAAAAAACTGTGCAAAAGGTTGATTTGCTCATGAAAGAAGTTCTCGAAAAATCTCGCTTGGCAGATCAAACCAAAGCGGCTATATTAGCCGCTTTGCAGATTGCCAGCGAGTTGCTTCATATACAAGGGGAACGTGAGCGCGATATGGATCATTGCCAGAGCTTAATTGAGAAAATTGAAAAGCAATTGCAACCATCTGGCCATTGATTTGAAAGTAGAATGAATAATCGAATCGCGGAACTGTTCTTTTTGTAATACTCCTCTCTCGTGTACGCTTGTACACATTTGATGCTTTGTTCAGCTGTAACCTTAACTGGGAAATTTTATGGTTGAATTAGGCATATTACTCATCTTACTTGGTGCTGCGGTATTGGCCGTCGGCATATTTCTATCTTTGCTGGCGCGCAAAAAAGTCGCTGCAGCTGATAGTCTTAATCACAAAGCGGAAGAGCGTTGGCGAACTACGAAACAAAACATTGAAACAGAGCGCCGTGAAGCAACGGTGAAACTGAAAGATGAAATGTATCGCAAACGTAAGGAGTTTGAAATAGAACTCAAGCGTGAACGTCTCGAACTTGATCGTCTTCAAAATAAATTAAATGATAAATACGATGCGATTGAAAAGCGAGAAGAAAAGCTTGATGAAATCCGTCGAGAATTGCAGCAAAAAGAGCGGAATCTTTCTCGCGATGAAGATATTTTACGAGCAAATGAAACAAAGCTTAAAACTATCTATACAGAATTGATTTCTAAACTAGAATCCATTTCTAGTATGACTCGTGACGATGCAAAGCAAGCGCTTTTAAATACGCTTGAAGCTGAAGTTAATCTCACAAATCAAAAATGGATTCAAAAGGTTGAAGAAGAATCTCGACAGCTTGCAAAAGAGCGTTCTTCTGCGATTTTAGTTGGCGCAATGCAGCGGTATGTTGCTGATCAGGTTACATCTCATTCATCAAACATTGTTCATCTGCCCAATGAAGAAATGAAGGGACGTATAATCGGCAAAGAAGGTCGAAATATTAAGTCGCTCGAAATGGCAACTGGTATGGAATTTATCATTGGTGATTCACCTGATATTACTATTTCTGGATTCAATCCAGTTCGACGTGAAGTTGCGCGTCGAGCACTTGAACGATTAGTTGTTGATGGACGTATTAATCCGAGCCGAATCGAAGAAACTGTTGCTCAATGCGAAAAAGAGATCGAAGAAACAATTCAAGAATACGGTAAAGATGCGATTCTTGAATTTAATCTGCAGGGCGTTAATCCTGAAATTGTCACTTTACTTGGAAAACTTCATTTCCGTACAAGCTTTTCTCAGAATGTACTTGTTCATAGTAAAGAAGTTGGTATTTTTGCACGTATGATTGCGGAGGAGCTTGGTCTTGATGGTCAGATGGCTCTTCGCGCAGGTCTCTTTCATGACATCGGTAAGGCTGTAACCGCTGAAGTCGAGGGCCCTCACGCAATGATTGGCGGTGAAATAGCAAAGCGATGTGGTGAAGATCCAATTATCGTTAACGCTATTGCAGCACATCACGAAGAAGTTCCTTACACTTCAATCTACGCACCAATCGTGGTGATTGCAGATACTATTTCAGCATCACGCCCAGGGGCGCGTCGAGAAACCTTGACTGCGTATATCAAACGGCTTGAAAAACTCGAAGAGATAGCAAACAATTTTGAGGGTGTTAAAAAAGCATATGCATTGCAAGCGGGTCGTGAGATTCGTATCATTGTCGAAGAGGATCTCTTGGATGATGAAAAAGCAATGATGCTTGCTCGTGAAATTGCTCGTAAAATTGAAGAAGATATGAACTTTCCAGGCCAAATCAAAGTTAACGTTATTCGCGAAAAGCGCGCAATAGAATACGCAAGGTAACCAATGAAAACCATTCGAGTACTCATGATTGGGGATGTCGTTGGCTCAACTGGGCGTATGATGTTTCAAAAGCATATCGATCGCATTCGCAAGGCTCATGCTATTGATGCCATTATTGTGAATGGAGAAAATGCAGCTGGTGGGCGCGGAATAACGTCTCGAGTAGCAAAGTTCTTTCGTCATAATGGTGCCGATGTGATTACCACCGGCAATCATATTTGGGCTAAAAGAGAAATTTATAACTATCTTAATGATAATTCTGATGTTTTACGGCCTGCAAATTATCCAAGTGGTTGCCCTGGTAAAGGGGTAACCACTTTTACATGCGGTTCATATGTTATTGGTGTTCTGAATGTGCAGGGACGAGTATTTATGAAGGATCATATTGATTGCCCATTCAGAACAGCAGAATCTGCGCTTATATTTTTGCGGAGCAAAACTCCAATTATTTTGGTTGATTTTCATGGTGAAGTAACATCTGAAAAAATGGCAATGGGCCATTTTCTGGATGGTAAAGTTAGTGCGGTGGTTGGTACCCATACTCATGTACAAACAGCCGATGAGCGCATTTTGCCCGGAGGGACTGCTTTCATGACCGATTTGGGAATGACCGGTTCATTAAACGGGATGCTTGGTATGCAAAAAGAAGCAATTATGCAAAACTTTATTACTCAAATGCCCGTAAAGTTCAAAGTAGCGACTGAGCGTCCAATTGTTATGTCGGGCGCATGGATCGAAATCAATCCAGAAACTGGTCGCGCGATCAAAATTGAACGCGTTCGGGTAATTGATGATGAATTAGTAGTTGCCGAGGATGATGAGGATTAAGA
Source organism: uncultured Pseudomonadota bacterium (assembly GCA_964553945.1). Taxonomy (GTDB): domain Bacteria; phylum Babelota; class Babeliae; order Babelales; family Vermiphilaceae; genus CAZKLV01. The sequence goes on along the minus strand of CAZKLV010000002.1, from coordinate 269,435 downwards.
ATTATGTGGCTTTTGCTTATATTAAATATGTTATTTGGCAGTACATTTACTTTGGGTAAATTGGCCCTTGAATATGCTGCTCCAATTTTTTTAATTTCATTTCGTATGATTGTGGCCGGAGCGGCTATGTTGGCATATCAGTATCTCTTTAACCGTGAATATTGGTTCTTCAATCGTTCTCATCTTTGGCTTTTCGCACAATATACGTTTTTTGCTATTGTTATTTCTTATATTTGTGAGTTCTGGTCATTGCAATATATTACTTCTGCTAAAGCCTGCATGATTTTTGGTCTTACCCCATTTATTACTGCATTGATTGCGTACTTCTTATTATCCGAGAGAATTACTCGACTACAATTCTTCGGGCTCGTCGTTGGATTTTTAGGTATATTGCCAATGATCATGACCAGCGATGCAGCCGAAGCAACAGCTGGCTCAATTGGATTTTTATCGCTACCTGAAATCGTTCTTTTGATCGCGGTCGCAGCAGCATCATATGGTTGGATTGTGATGCAACGACTTGTAACCGATCATTCTTATTCGACTGTTATGGTTAATGGGATTGCAATGCTAGTGGGCGGAGTTATTACCTCTGTTATTTCACTTGTCACTGAAGGAGCTCCAAAGATTATTGTTCCGGAACATGCATATGCCTGGGCGAATCCATATTGGAGTGCGGTTGGCATGTTTTTGCTTTTTGCAGGGTTACTGATTGTGATTGCGAATTTGATTTGCTTCAATCTCTATGGGGTTCTTTTGCGCCGCTATTCGGCTACATTTATCTCATTTACCGGATTTACCCAACCACTATTCGCTTCATTCTTTGGGTGGGCGTTACTATCAGAAGGAATAACCTGGCACTTTGTGGTTTCGGTTATAGTTATTACGATTGGGCTATATTTGTTCTATAAAGATGAGTTAAAAATTACTTCTTAATGGAATAGTTATACTAGAATCTAAAATTAAAATATTTAGTCGATAAAAGAAATCTCCCGGTTTTACCCGGGAGATTCGCATTTAAGCTGTTCGCTTACTTCTTTTTAGCAACTTTGCGAACGCGGCGGCGCGCCATAGGGCGTTTGCCACCAACTGCAACTGCTTTTTTAGCTACTTTACGTTTAGTAGCTTTTCTTTTAGCTACTTTACGTTTTGGAGCAGCTTTTTTAGCTACTGCGCGTTTTGCAACTTTACGCTTCGCTACTTTGCGTTTAGCAGCTTTTTTTACTACTTTACGCTTTGGAGCAGCTTTTTTAGCTACTTTTTTTCTTTTAGCCATGTTTTTCTCCTTTTTTAGGTTTGGCTTTACCTGTTTTCTTATTTGATCAATATTGGCACTCCAATATCTTTCCTACATTCAACATACAAAACTTATAGTATAAAAATCAAGTTTTGGTTTTGATTTTTTTTCTTTGATTTCAAAATGTGCATTATTTTTGTGTTATGAAAACTGAGAAAGTCGCATATTTCGCCTAAAAAATTCTATCATCAATTTTTTGAAAAAAATTTCATTTTTTCTTCAGTATGGGAACCGAATTTTATCAAATTTAGGTTGGCATTTTGCAAGCCGATCTTTTCCATATCGAGCCAATTTTTCATCATGGGGCAATCCATATTTTTTATAGAATGCGTGAACCACGCTTTGATATGTAGAGCCAATAGAATTGTGAAGCAGCTGACCGTGCGCTCCCTGATTTAAAATAAGCACATAAGCATGTTCATGACCGGTTTGACGCAAAGTATGATACAAGTTAACGGTCTGTAAAAAATGCACAAGTTCGTCTTGCTTGGAGCATATAAACAATATTGGCAAATCCTTACGAATGTTTTTTACTGCATCTATAGGATGTAACCCGGTTGGAGAATATTTAGGAAATACCATTTTGGTAATCCCTCGGCAGATTGTTTGAATACCAGGAATCCAACGTAATCCGATTCGTTTGGCTAAATGTCTTTGCACAGTTAAAAATGAATCGAAAGGCGATTCTACTATAGCTGCTTTTATTGCTGGTCGCGCATCAGTTCCCAAAAAATTAACAACTGCAGATGCTCCTCGAGAGATGCCAAATATAACTATGTGTGGTTCTTCAACTTTAGATGTTTCAATAATTTCTTGGTAGTACTTTTCAAGTTCAGCAATTTCACTTTCTTGACCTAATGTTGTTACACTCCGCTTCACTTTCCAAAATCGATCACTATAATCTGGGTAATCAAAAGTAACAAGTGGTTCATCAAGGATATAGCGATCGCTGATCAGAATTTTGCCATTTTTTGGATAGGTGCGGGTGTATTTATAGGCCTGATTTTTACTACCAGCTAATCCATGGGAAAATAAATAAACCGGTTGAACCGGCTCGGAATAACTCACTAGAAAATGAAACAAACAGAGTATATATGACTTTTTAAATAGAGCTCCTATATCCATTGCTCCTCCTAGTCAGCATTGTTAGCTGCATTGTCAATCACACTAATTTTTATATACTTAAATAAGTCAAAAATTTGCAAGAAGAATCTGCTAATTATACGAAAGATCCATATATGAGTACATTGCCTGATATTAAGAAAGATTTTGCCGGTTGGTATCAAGAAATTGTTTCCCAAGCTGAATTAGCAGATCAGGCCCCGGTACGTGGCGCCATGGTAGTTCGCCCTTATGGATATGCTATTTGGGAAAATATCAAAGATCAGCTTGATAAACGCATTAAGGAAACCGGACATCAAAATGCAGCATTCCCACTCTTTATACCTGAATCATTTCTTAAGCGAGAAGCTGAGCACGTTGCCGGATTCGCTCCTGAACTTGCTGTCGTTACCCACGCGGGTGGCAAAGAGCTCGAAGAGCCACTTGTAGTTCGCCCAACTTCTGAAACAATTATCCATTTCATGTTTGCCAAATGGATAAAATCATGGCGCGATTTGCCACTCAAAATAAATCAATGGGCGAATGTGGTTCGTTGGGAAATGCGCCCACGTCCATTTTTACGCACCACCGAATTCTTTTGGCAAGAAGGGCACACCGCTCATGCAACCGAAAAAGAAGCGCAAGAAGAAGCGCTTATGATGTTAGAAGAATATAAAAATTTAGCCTATAATTTCTTGGCAATTCCGGTAGTAACCGGACGCAAATCGGAAAGTGAAAAGTTCCCTGGCGCCGTATTCACGTTGACTTTCGAAGGGCTTATGCAAGATGGAAAAGCATTGCAAATGGGCACCTCTCATTTCCTTTCGCAAAGTTTTGCGCATTCATTTGAAATGAAGTTCCAAGATCAAAATGGAAACTTGGCATATCCCTATTTGACCAGCTGGGGTGCGACAACTCGTTTGATTGGTGCAGTTATTATGGTTCATGGTGATCAAAAAGGATTGGTACTTCCACCTCGTATTGCTCCGATTCAAGTTGTTATTGTCCCGATTTTACGCAAAGGACAGGATAACTCAGCTGTGCTTGCCAAGGTTACTCAAATACAGCAAGACCTACAATCAAAAGGCGTTCGTGTTTTCGTTGATGCGGATGATTCAAAAACGCCGGGTGCAAAGTTTTATCATTGGGAACTGAAAGGGGTCCCGGTTCGCATGGAAGTTGGCCCAAGGGATCTCGAACAAAATGTCGTAGTTATGGCTGATCGTCTAACTTCAACAAAACGAACCGTAGCGATCGATGCGTTAATTCATGAAGTTCCACAACTTCTTGATCTTATGCATGCAGAAATGCTTGCTTTGGCAACCAAGCGCCGTGATGAGATGTGGTACGAAGCTGAAAAGATTTCTGAATTTGGGCCACAGCTTGATGAAAAACCTGGTTTTTACCAAACCGGTTGGTGTGGTAACGCAGAGTGTGAGACTCAGCTCAAACAGTATAAAGCAACAACTCGGTGTGTGCTTGATAAAAAAACATTCGAGCACTGTTTTTACTGCACAAATCCAAGTAAGTCGGATGTTTTGGTGGCAAAATCCTATTAATTTATGATATTATTTCTCCCGGTATGTGTATCTTAAACAACCGGGAGAAATTACTTTATGAAGAAAAAGATATTCGTTATTAGTCTTTTGGTGAGCGTTTCTTTGTTGGGCATGGAACAAGACGATTACATAAACGAGTCGAAGCTCACCTTACAAGAACAAGATGTTATTAAAATCATTGAAAACAAAGACTTGTCTGGATTATGGTCCTTAATCACAACCAACGGGATTAATCTTTTTACTAAACAATATTTCGCAAGCGCAAATCAATGTGGTTCTTGGAAAATCGCACGCCTTCTGGCTCTCCAGGTTCTCGTGCATGATTTTACATCTTCTGGATCTCATCAAGAAAATCCTCTGTTCCGTTTAAAGAGTGGCGAAGAAATTTATCAGAGAAATATTGATCTCTTGCGAAACTTGCTTCCTGAATGCACTCATATAACAACAAATCAAAGCTTTCAAGAATTTAGTAAAGCATTGAATCAGCACTATCGTGGTTTAAAAGGTACTTTATTTAAAGATTCCTTGGAAATGCGCGAGGCTATAGCAAAATTAGTACATTTTCATGATGAGCAACCGCAATTTTGTCGTTCTTTTCCTAATATTTGGTTTACCCAAAAAAGTCGACAAGACTATGAAGAACAACGTATCGCTTTCGTGCAAAGCATCATTGAGGAGATTAAATAATGATACGCTCCACTGTATTGCTTATTGCAATCGGTGGAACGATCTATACCATGCAGGTCGATGAACCAAAGCATCGTCATATTCTTACACCTGAGCAAGTTCGCCGTCTCAAAAAAGTTGGGAATCATTCCGATCTTAAAAATAGATCTGCTTTATTCGATCGTACCCTGCGATGCAATGAACCAGATATTATTGCTCATGCAGTTCGCATGATTGAGGCTGGTAATTTATTGCGAGTTAAGTATCTTCTTGAATCAAAGGATATTGATTTTGAGAATTCACATTTGGGCGATGAAGCAAGCTTTGATGTATTGGTTACTGCTATTGAAATGGGTAATGTTGATGCGTGTGAGCTGCTCTTTGCACATAATGTTCGAGTGAATGCTCCCAATCCCCATATTCCCTCACTCACATTTCTAAATAGAGTTATCCGAAAATATAATCGCGCACAAGATCACCAAAAGATATGCTTGTTCCGATTGTGCAAGCAATTAATACAACAGGGTGCATTAGTGACCTATGGTTGTATTCGATCTGCTCAGGTAGGTAATCATGAAGAAATTATTCTATTGCTAGCAAACAATCTACCGCGCGAGTCATTAACTCATTGAAACAAAAGGAAAAGAATGACAAGTATTACCGAAGCACAAACAAAATTCGAAGCATATTTATTAACTCAAAAAAGGGTGTCTGATAATACTTTTGGTGCATATAAGCGAGATATTAATCAGTTTGTTTTATTCCTGCAAAAACAGGAAATTGAGAAGTTACCCACTATAACACTTACTCATCTTAAATCGTTTCTCTCCTACCTCAATGAGCACGGCGTTGGCGCTCGCAGCCTTGCGCGTAAAATCTCTGCCCTCAAGGCGTTTTTTCTCTATCTCAACGAACGGTTTGAGATTGCCAATTTAGCTGCTGAACTTCATATTCCTAAAATCGAAAAAAAATTACCCCAATATCTGCAAGAAGATGAAATTCAAAAACTATTTACCGCTGCACAAGAGGGCCAGAGTGCACTTGATATTCGTAATAAAGTAATGCTCTATCTCCTTTACGTTTCGGGCATGCGTGTGAGCGAGTTGGTTAATCTCAAAACAAGTGATTTACATTTTGATACCGGTATGGTGCATGTCCAAGGCAAAGGAGGAAAACAGCGCATTGTTCCCTTGCCCCATGCGATAATGAGCATACTCAAAGAATATATTAACGTAACTCATCCTGAACTTATTTATCAAAAAGGTGAACAAGCCAAAACCGATTATCTTTTTCCTATTCGTTATGGTGGCGCACTCAAGCCCATCTCGCGCCAAGCATTCTGGATCATTTTGAATGAATTATGCACCAAAAGTGGCCTCTCCCAAACGATCTCTCCACACAAGTTACGCCATTCTCTTGCGACCCACATGCTTAAATATGGGGCAGATTTGAGGTCGCTGCAGATGCTTTTAGGGCACGAAAACGTTGCAACGGTTCAAATTTATACTCATTTGGAAACGAGCCATTTAAGAGTGATTTATGATAAAAAGCATCCACGAAGTTGAACCTGTAAAACAGGTTCAGTTGTGTGTCGGTTGTGATTTTATGTGAATTCGCTATAATTAAATTGACTATCAGGATATATCGCTTCTAAAGGGGGTTTCTTATGAAAAAAATCTTATTCTCTATTTTTATAGCCTTCTTTGCACAATCAATGCTTGCCATGGAGCCCATACAGAAAGCGAAATCTCAAGCAGAACAAATTGCGCTTGATACACAACTCATTGAAACGATAGATGAGCTAAAAAGATCTCTGCCCCGATTAGTCAAAATAAAGATAAAAAAACTCCTTGATCAAGGCGCAAATCCAAACGCAATAGTAGCTGGCGGCCAAAATAATGCAACAACACAAGTATATGGGAATCAAGGTGAAGCGAGTATTCTCATGCTATGTGTTTATGATCCAGATTTAGCTGAACTGCTCATTGATGCCGGAGCAAATTTATTTTATAAAGACGCTCGCAATCATAATGCAACCCCGTTGTTGAGCGCAGCGCATGTGGGAAATCGTGGAAACTTTAAAACTGTTTCGATTATTATTTCCTCACTTGTTCAATTAAGAAATCAAGATAAAGGTGTAGTAAAAAACTGGCTTCTTTTGAGTAAAAAACTTAAAACGGAACATGGCATATCAATTCCTATTGAATTGAGAAAATATATTGCTGATCATATTGTGTTTTTATTTGTTCCGGAGATTCAAAAAAAACTTGTTCGCGCGGGCATACATAGAGTCGCGAGTTTTAATAATGAGATAAATAAACTCGTGCAAAACTGTCTTAATGTTCAATTCTTAGGGGGACTCATCCGCACACAGGTTTTGTTCCCAAAGAAATAAAAAGAATTTATTAAATGGAGGTCTTATGAATATTCAAAAACTATTGATTTCATTATTACTTATGGGATTTGCAATAAATACAAATCAATCTCAAGCTATGAGTTTGGAACAGCACGAATATACTGTTTCGAGTAACAATGCAAACGTCTGGATTTGTGTTGGAGATCAAATAATTTCAGGTAAGCTCAAACGCCTTACACTTCACGAGCAGTATGTCGAAACAATACGTTTTGTTTTTCCTGGGAATCATTTTCAGAGTATTGATCGAACTGAATTACCAGGGGATCTTTCTATTCGCGTGCTTACAGTTGCACCAAATAGTTATACTGTTATCCTAAAAAGTATCGAAACAAACGAACAAGTTGAGCATCATTTTGATTACTAATTGAAAGGACATCTCATGAAAAAAGTATTAGGAATACTTTTTTTAGGGGTAATGCACATTACAACTAGTTATGCTATGGGATTGGAACAAAGTGAATATATTATTTCTAGTAATAGTGCTGAAGTGAAAATTCACGTTGGTGGCAAAGTAATATGTGGTCAGTTTGATGAGGAAGTATTTCAAGCAGGGGCGTGTAATGCTGTTTCGTTCACGTTTCCCGATGAAAATACATTCAATGCGTTAAGAAATCATTTGCCGGGTACACTTGAGATATCGGTTCACAAGGTAAATGAGCGGATATATACCATACTTTTATATAGCCATGAAAATGATAAATTTGCTCGATATGACTTGGATTTTACTCCAGAAGAATAAAGAAAAGATATTCGATCATATTACGAATGAAATTTTATACATTTTGATAAGAATAGAAGGAGCTCCATAACTAATTGGGCTCCTTTTTCAATTGGTTCTTTCTGTTTTTCAGCTATACTAAATATATCAATTTGCATCTGTTTTTTTGATATAAAAAATTTAAAAGGTCTAGAATATGCAAAGTACATTTGTTGTCGAACAGAAACCGTTCCTTGCAATACTTTCTTCTATGCAGCCCATTTGCACCAAACGAACCACGTTGGATGCAACAAGCGCAATCCTCTTTCAAGTAGGGCACAAAGAACTAGTTATCAAAAGTACCGATTTAGAAATTAGCCTGCAAGCAAGTTACACGCTCAAAGAGTGTGATATTGAATCGCCACAGCTGTTTTTAGTTTCTGGTCGCCGTATCTTTGATTTGGTCAAAGAGATGGAAGGGGATATCACATTTGTTTTGACCGATACACAGCTTTTGATCAAATCAAACCGTGTTAATCTTGCCTTGAATATTAAGGATCCACAAGAGTTTCCACCGTTCCCAGAACGCATTGAAAACCTCATGCAATTGGATTCTTCATTCTTACTTGAAATGCTCAACAGAGTTGCATTCTTGGTGCCGCAAAATAATGCTAATCCAGCGCTAAACGGATTATTCTTGGAAATTCTCAAGGATCAAATTGTACTGACAACCACCGATGGCCATTGTTTGGCGCAAGTGCGATCAGAAAAATATCATTTAGAAGAACCGAAAAAATGGTTGCTGCCGCGCCGCGCCGTATTTGAAGTCAAAAAGTTGCTCGAAGGCGCTAATGATGCAGCAATATTCTTGGGGGTTTGCGGTAACCAACTAGTATTTTCAGGCGAATCATTTAATTTCTTTACCAAATTGCTGGCTGATCAATTTCCGCAGTATGAGCCAATTTTGCAAAAGAGTGAATTCCAACCTGCAAAAGTGGATCGCTCTGAATTTATTAAAACATTACGCCGCTCATCATGCTTACTTTCCGGACAGTTCATTGCTACACAATTCGGATTCTCATCGCGAGGTCTGAAAGTTTCTATGCAAAATAAGGAAGTGGGGAAATTGGACGAGCAAATCCCGCTCGAAGGATTTGATGGCACCGAGCTTGATGTTCGCTTCTTTGCGCCATATTTGCTGAGCGGGTTGCAAGTATTTGAGGATAATCAATTGAAATTTTACCTCAAAAATTCATCCAAACCGATTATTTTTGAAACAGAAGGTACAGAGTTTCGCATGTCCTATCTTGTGATGCCTGTAGCGCCAACCAATGCATCGTGATCAAAATTCACTCCAAGTAACTCAGATTCAAATTAAGGACTTTCGATGTTTTGAGAATTTAACTCTCGAACTCGAGGGTCCTCTTATCATCATCGAAGGGGATAATGGCTCTGGCAAAACATCTTTACTTGAGGCCCTTTATTACGGATGTTATTTACGATCCTTTCGTACGAGCAGCCCCAAAGAATTAATTCGCTTTGGATCGAATAATTTCTTTATCAAAATGACCGTTCGCAATCAGGTATCTGAGCGGACCTTTGCTCACGACATTCAGGTTGGTTTCTCTCGCGGCAAACGAGTCGTTAAGGTTGATCAAAAACCAATCGAATCTTACAAAGAACTCATGGATCATTATCGCATCATTAGTTTGACCGAAGATGATATGCAACTGGTGAAGGGCGCACCACAAGAGCGCCGTTCATTTATCGATCAAGCAGTACTTTTAGAAAATCCAGAATACGGAGCAAAATTTCGCGCGTTCCGTGCAGTAGTTGATCATCGCAACGCATTATACTATTCACACAAATATTCTCCCGATACCATTGCCATATTCACTGAACAACTATGGGAAAAATCTCGCGAAATCCAACAAGCGCGAGAGAGCGCATTGCACACGCTTGCTACTGAGGTACAGGATTTAATCACCAATTATTTAGGTGGTTCATTATCTCTAACGTTTACCTATGCTCCCAAAAAAGAGCTCCACGATACTTTTGAATCATTCATGACTGCTAACCCTGATCTTTATGAAACCGAACGCCGCTTTGGACGCTCACTCTTTGGGGCTCATTTGGATGACTTTACCATTACATTTGCCGATTCCAATTCTCGAGCCTATGCCTCGCGGGGGCAGCAGAAATTAATCGTTTTATTAATGAAAATAGCGCTAACCAGGCGCATAACCCAACTACGGGGTCCAGTAGTCTTCTTCTTGGATGACTTTATGACTGATTTTGATCACGACCGAGCTTTTATTCTACTTGAAATTCTTTTAGGGCTCCAAATTCAGTTAATTTTTACCTCTCCGATACGATCTGGAGCCTTCTTTGAACGTTTGCTCTCTATGGGAGCGCAAGCTATTCCATTGACACATAGAAAGTAACCCTTAGAAATAGCGCTAAATTACGCATTTTTTTAATTAGCCAATGTTGACAGGCATGCAAAAATAGGCTAACTTAGATGTTGAACTTAGTTGAAATAAACATCACGAATCAGCTTCTTTTGATACTAAGTTCCTTAATATAGGCTTCATTACTACTCTCCTTTTTTCCATCGCATTGATCTCTGGTCAGTGCGATGGTTTTTTTTAGCCTATTCGACCCAAGCTCTTCACAAAACCAACATCACCGCCATCACTCCCTCCATTAATAAATCATCTAATAACGGCACATTCATTATCGAACCATTCCCAAAGAGGAGCACATAATAGTACTACTTTTTGTAAGTTCAATTGCAACTCCAATGCTAATCATGATCATCGGAATCAGAGCAAAGATATGGATCAGCGTGGCCTAAAATTAGATGATGATTGGAATTTGAATGAGAATTTTGATGATTCATTTTTTCTTCCTTACTTTAATTGATAATTTTGTAGTACTTTAGTGATGATCAAGTTGAGAGTAATCAAAATTTCAGTTATTGAGGAATAGTATAATTATGAAAATCTTCAAGTCCTTATGGGCGATTATTATCTTATTTCCCATGTACTGTTTTTCTAATCAATATCTATACCCAGTTGCAGTAATTGATCAGCAAGTCTATTGTATATTTCAATCAAGTCCTGAAATAATTACGTTACTTGTCTGGGATCGAGAAAACAATGAGCTCATACCAGGGCTCCTTTCACGATATATGCCAGCAGGTTTTACATTATTACCCGATAACTCGGGATATAGTTTTCTTGACAATGGTATTATTCGTGTTAAAACCATTATCAAACGATCTCCACAATCTCTTGAATTCTTGGTTCCGATCTATGATATGCAAGTTCCTTCATGGATCACTCAATACACAGGGTACTTTGCTGCTAAGGTTCGTGAAAATTATGGTATTTTCCAATTTGATACCGATGCCAATCTTGCTGGATTACTTTTAAATTCGAAAAAAGATTTTTTATACCCTGTCAAAATCGAGGATTCCCTATTTTATATCGAGCGAATTAAGCGTGGACTTGGGTATCAATTTCGGCTCATGAATATTAAATATCCCGACACTGTTTGCATGCGACAAGATGATGAAATGATTGCTTTTGAATCAATTCTTGATGATCAATCGGCACAAGAAATTCTTGATTTTCATAATGAGCCCATAGCATTTTTGCGCATGATTGATGCGCATACGGGGTATCTTCTTTCTTATCCGGCTGAAATTGATCAAGATGCAACGCATATTATGTGTAGCTATTATTTATTGACCAGGAAAAATAGTTGGCACGAGGTACGCCTTTTCGATTTTGTTATTCCTACATCATTATTATTTAGAAATTCTGATGATCGGTTATTTGAATCTATTTTGCCGCTCCTGCCACGGCATCTAGGGAACGCAATATATTTTGCCGATTGTAGTTCGTCTGAAAATTTTAATGTGAACCTATTCGTCTATTATCCTGAGTCCGATACTATTAACCAGCTAACGTTTGCAAATGCACCAGGAGAACATTATTTTGCGCCGATATTGGTTGATTCTCAACTATATTGTGGCGGATCAGGATATGAAAATGAACTATATTTTATTAAGGTAATTAATTGAAAATGCGCGAGGAAATTAATTTCCTCGCGCATAAATACTTTTAATTATTTACTTTTTTGTTTTGGGTAAGCTCGCTCGTCGGCTATCCCAAGAAGAGGGGAGTTTTTGTTGTGGTTTAGGTTGCGGCTGCGCGCTTTCAGTCTGTTTTTTTACATTTGCATTTGCCCAATTTGCAAGAGTATAGCGTAAATTTGAAATCAATGTTTCCGCAATATCGGGCGCATTTGGATCAGTCGTAAAGACTACCAAATTGTTTGATGAATCTTGAAATATAGTATTGGCATCACGAACCGTAACTTTTTTATTTTTCAAGTTTTGAATAGTTTGATATATGCGATCACCTTCTTTTTGTAGGGTATTTAAACTAGCTAAGATCGATGCATTTCCATTTGCAATAGACTGTACGTCAGCATTCATTTCTTTACTAAATTGTGGCCAAGTCGTAGATAAATTTTTCACATTTTCATATTTACTCAATATTTCTCTTTCGCGTGCAGTTTTACCCGCTGCTTGTTGACTAGCCTTTACTGCTTTTGCTTCTGTTTGTGCTGTACTCACTTTAGGGGCTGTAGTTTTTGCTTTCTTTGCTGCGGCAGAAGGTTGAGCAACTTTAAACCCTTTATTCCTTTGTGGGCTCATTGAGAATACACATGATTGATTTAAAACTAAAACAAGTAACAGATATATACGCTTCATTATTCTTTCTCCTCATTTAATGATATATAGGGACCGGCATGGTCCCTATATATCAATTAATTTATTGTATAGCTATTACTTTCTCTTAGTTGTTGTTTTGCGCTTTGCAGCTTTCTTTTTTGGAGCTGCTTTCTTTATGGCAACTTTTTTAGGAGCGGCTTTTTTCTTTGATGCTGCTTTTTTTACTACTGCTTTCTTTGCTACTTTCTTTGGAGCTACTTTCTTTTTAGGAGCAGCTTTTAGGGTAACTTTTTTTGGTGCTTCAACTTTTGGAGCTTCAGCCTTAATTTTTTCATCTTGCCAAGATAGGCCACTTTGTTTTGCTGCAATTGCAACTACTGGAGCTTTGCTTTTTGCTTTCTTTTTACTTTTACTGATACTAAGGTTACTTTTTTTAAACTCTTTCGTAACCTTTTTTACTTTAGCATGCTTTGCAGCTTTAGATTTTGATGCTACTTTTTTCTTCTTTGCCACCATGGGGGTCTCCTTAATAAAAAATATTGATTAAACCATTGATAACCATACTAATGATCAAGAGATTGATATTGCAAGAGTTGATCTATTGGATTTTAAACAATGATAGAAAAAGCTTAAAAGAATATATATTTAAAGCATTCCCGTTGAAGGGTTTTATAATAAATGTTTTCCTTATTTGATTTTGTTTGCCATATTTGATTTATTTCTTCCTCGTTAGCAAATCCTAATTTCCGTCTTAGAATTTTGTTTTTATTTGGTTCTAAATGATTCCTTATAAATAAGTTCTTAAGAATTCATTATTTATTTTTGACTTTATTTTTTCCTCATAAGAGTTATGAATTTGTGAGTGGCATGAGTAATATTGGATTAAAATCCTTTTGATCCGGCTTGCCCATAGGGCAGCCGGGTTCAAAGGCATTCCAATTTTTGACATAATAACGATTATCAGTTTTCAGATTATTATCGAAAGATGAGCAAATTTCACTACTTATTCCACAATTGCTTCGATTTCGTCATATGAGATCATGAATATTGGAATTTGCCGCTCAAGACGAAAATTATGGATATTCATTTGAAAATCAGCAAACCAAGGTTGTTCCATCAGTTTTGATGAGCACTCGATCCAAAGGAAATCAAAGTAAAACTGATCAATAAAGAATTCTTCAAGATTTTTTGCCTGACAACGTTCAATATAACCATGCAACAGTAGCTCATGATAAATATTCGTTATATAACTCTCAAGACCATTATTTGAAACGCTCAAACAAGCGATTTCGTGATATGCCGCTAATGAATCCAAAAAGGTATTAATTATATTTCGCCCTGCGGCAATATCTCTTACCTTCACATGATGAATACCTTCTGAAAGGAATTTATCTTGCAGATCGAGAATTTCAGCTTCAGTAAATGGAGACTGTATAAGTGGCACTGATGATGTGTCGAACGCCTTATGAGATAAGCGATCCACGCGTTCCATAATAGAACCTCCTCCCTCAGATTTCCCTATCCCCCGATACTTCTGAAATTGATCCTAACGTAAAGGAGCCTTGGAACGCAATAATTTATAAAAAGAGAAAATAATTTGGCTAAAATGATTTAATTTATTTTCAACCGATTGGCTGCTTAATCAATCACTAACGCCCTGCAAATGGACTTTTGCCGCGCCATAATCCACACAAGGTTACTGCCAGCGCATCAGTTACATCTGCCTTATCAGGTGCCACCATTTTAGGAAATAATTGCAAAATCACACGAGCCACCTGCTCCTTATCCGCACCTCCCCATCCGGTAACTGCCTGCTTGACCTCCCGTGGTGCAAATTCAAGAATGGAAAGTTTATGCTGATGCGCAAGCAAATAAAGAATACCTCGTAGATAACCAAGCTTAAGAAAATTTTGTGCATTTTTACCCAAAAAAGAAGTTTCAAGGGCAATATCGGTCACGCCATGAACACGAATTTTTTCATCAAAGAATTCATGAAAAATACCAATGCGCTCTACCAACGTTTGAGTAGAGCGCATTTTGAGATATCCATAATCAAGCAAATAAACTTTATTGGTCACATCATCTCGTTTGATAATGCCAAATCCTGCAAATTGAAAGCCGGGATCAATACCAAGAATTACCATTGAGATCCTTATTCAACTCATTTGCGATTTCCGCAATCGCTTCAGACACTGGATAATGGTACATTTTTGAGAGCTCAACCGTTTCATCAACAACCTCCCCAAACGGAAGTACCACCGGTATTTTAGTAGATGCCCTACTCATTTGATCAGCAAAACGCATTACCAATCTATCAGAATCAAGGCTTGCTCTTAATGCATCGCGAAAATCATCTATTGTTTGCACCGAATAACCATTAACCTCAGTAATAGTAAACCCAGGAGAAACAGTTCTCAACCGAGCAACTTCAGAATTAGGAAATATATGAGTAACAACAAGAACCGGGTCAGTTTGCAAATTTGGCACCATGTAATTTAAGAGTCCCGGAACACTTTCGCCCATTAACTGCATGTGATTTACCGTAAGCGGCATAATAACCATTCCAGCAAAAACTTCGTAATCAACTGTCTCGTGCCACGGAAAAAACTTACGAATTGAAGCAACTTCACGATAATCAATTGTAACAGTAAACTCAAGCCGATCCCCTTGGCGATAGACAACCAGATTTAACTCCTCGCCTGCCGGAAATCTGCTTAAATAATCCGTCACCGAAACTCGCTCCTCAGACCACGGAACCGAAATTTCACCATAAATATCAAGCGGCTCTCCATTAATTTCATAAATCATATCATCCGCCTGTACCCCAATTCGATCAAGGGGACTTCCTTTGAGCACCTCTACTACATAACATCCTCCAGGCTGAGGATTTCCAAGCATTTGGGTCAAATGATCATTCGCCTTAGTAGAAAGAATACCCAAGAATGGTTTGCGTAACACCTTTTGATCTGTAATACTTGGTAAAACAATTTTCAGATCATTAATTGGAATGGCATAACCAACATTTTGCGCTGCAACCACCCCACTGCTATTAATGCCAATTACTTTTCCTTCAATACTAATAAGCGGTCCGCCAGAGCTTCCCGGATTAATTGCAGTACTTGTCTGGATAAGACCTTGCTCACGGCCACTAATAATTCCGGTTGTACTTTTGAGAGATTGTCCAAGGGGATAACCAACGGCCAATGCTTCATCAGCGCGCCGAACAGAATCCGAATCACCTAGCTCTAAAAATGGGATCGATCCAAGAGCTTTGCGAATTATTTCTCTGTCTTGCTCTACTATCTGCAATAATGCAAGGTCTCGCTCGGGATATATACAAATAATATCAACATCAATTAATCGTTTGCCAAGTGATGGTATTTGAATCCAAATAGACACAGCTTGATCAACCACATGAGCATTGGTTACCAAATGGCCTTCATCAGTAATAAAAAAGCCACTGCCACGCGCAGTGTATTGAGATGGGGTACGAAATGGTTGGATCCAATCATATTCTGCTATCTGAGAAAACACCTGAACAACAGTGTCTTTGATTTTATTCTGTATCGGCCGCCATGGCTGAAACCGATTGATTTCATTGTCTTGAATCGTGTAGAAAGATTTGGTTGCTTTTTTGGCATATGCGAGGGTACATGCGCATAGTAATGCGGATGCAACTATATGATGGATCTTCACTCTCTTTTCCTCTTTTTTGTTGAACATACTTCCTGCGAATCTTCTTTCATCCGCAAATTTGGCGCCCTTCATAAGCCGAAAGGCGCCAAATAAATAACTACATTAAAATAGCAGCGCCTTTATACATCAACGCGCAAATAATTGTTGTAACTGCTAACTTTGCAAATAAGAGACCTGCATTATTCCTTAGATTGATCATGAGGACACCTTTTATGATAATTAAAAGCCTTCTTCTAATTCTTCAAACTTAGTCAGTTCACGAATAAAGTTGAGAAACACCGTTCCAGTTGGCCCATTACGTTGTTTTCCAACAATCAATTCCGCTAGTGCAGGATTTTCTGCCTCCGGATTATACACAATATCTCGATATAAGAACATAATTAAATCAGCATCCTGTTCAATTGCGCCAGATTCACGAAGATCCGAAAGCATTGGGCGCTTATCCATGCGACCATCAACAGCACGCGAAAGTTGTGATAACGCGATAATTGGAACTCCAATTTCTTTTGCAAGAGCCTTGAGTGACCGCGAAATTTCCGAAACTTCTTGATGTCGATTTTCATGCTTTCTGCTTGAATGCAAAAGCTGCAAGTAGTCAATAACAAGCAACTGGACATCATGATCGATTTTAAGCTTGCGCGCTTTTGCTCGTAGATCCATAAGATTCAACATCGCGGTATCATCGATAAACAATTTCATTTGAGCTAATTGCGCCGCACAACTAGTCAGCTCCATCCATTCTGATGAACTAATGGTCGCATTACGAATATTTTGATGAGAAATTCCCGATGCACTTGAGAGCAAACGAAGCGTTAACTGTTCAGCAGACATTTCTAAGGAAAAATACCCGATTGTTGCACCACTGCGAGCTGCATTTTCGGCAATACTTAATGAGAGTGCGGTTTTGCCCATTGATGGACGCGCAGCCAAAACAATCAAATCGCCCTTCTGAAATCCAGAGGTCATTGAATCTAAGCTTTTCAAACCTGATGGAGTCCCGGTGATTCCTTTGGCATGACTTTTAATATCAGATAAATGTTGAAACGTTTTTTTAAGCCAAATATCGAGCTGTACAAAACTTTGCTTAGTACGCTTATTTGCTATCTCAAAAATCGTTTTTTCGGCACTATCAAGGACCGACTCTATTTCTTTTTCATCTTGGCTATAACAGTTTGAAATAATACCAGTAGCAGATCCAATAAGGGCACGCAATACCGATTTTTCTTTAACCAATTTAGCATGTTGCTCATAAAGCCCAACGGTTGGAATATCTTCCTGTAAAGAAATAAGATAAACAATACCACCTATGGTTTCCAATTGATTTCGCTTACTCAATTCATCTTGAAGAGTCACCAAATCAATTCGTTTATGATTTTGTACTAAATCCAACATCACTTGAAAAAGAATTTTGTGCGCAGGAGCATAAAAATCTTCAGGACCGATGATTTCCGCAACACTTCCCATACAATCATCATTCAAAAGCAACGCTCCAAGCACAGAGCGTTCTGCATCTATATTAGCCGGAAGCGTTCTTCCTAAAATATGTTCAGTATCAGGTGCTGGTTTCCATTGCTGATAATTACCATCAGCCGATGGAGCTCGTTTCGCGCGCATGCAAGCTCACTTTTTTAGTTGAAAAAACCTATTCTGGATGAACAGACACGGTCAATTCCGGTTGCAAGCGAGAAGTTAGTTTAATAACAACCTTATGCGCACCTTTTGTTTTGATCGATTTATTGATGATTACCTGGTTTTTGGCAATATTGACACCCATTTCTTTGAGGGCATCGGCAATATCGGAAGCGGCAACAGCGCCGTATAATTTACCATCATCATGCATTTTACGTTTCAAGGTAACTTTGAGCGATTTAATTTTTTCAGCAAGCATTGATGTTTCGGTCGCCAAGGCTTCCTTGCGATTTTCTACTTGCTTGATTTTATTGAGATAGAAAGCTTCATTTTGTGCAGTTAATTCGACGCCCAATTCGCGCGGGAAGATAAAATTGCGTGCATATCCTTCAGTAACTTTTACGATTTCCCCTTCAAACCCAACCCCTTTAATATCTTTACGCAAAAATACTTTCATTGCATGATCCTTTACCACATAAATTATTATGCAAGAAGTATAACTCAATTAATCCTTCATTTAAAGGGCAATTGAGGGGATCTGCGCTTGCACGGGATATTGACGCGTGAGAGTATATACTATCTGTTTACCTTCTATAAGTTGCGCCGTTATTACAACCGATTCGCTTTGAGTGGAAAGCTGAATTTTGCCTGCATAAGAAGAATCCGAGCGAGGCCAATGAGAGATGTGGAGTGTTTGTTCAACTAATTTGCCAAGATAGGTTTTGCCGAATTCAATCAGCCCAACAGTGGCCCAATAGTGATATTCGGCCTTTTGGCGAGCCAGACTGAGCTCATGCAAATAGATGGCACTCGAGAGAAATATCGTCACAATAACCGCAAACACACTCATCAATCCAAGAGCAAATACTATCGAAAAACCATTTTTGACTTTCATACACGATTCTCGCTCAGGTAAATGCACTCATGCACCGTATGCCGCATGCCCCCAGTTTGAACCATCAATGTGATATCCACATGATCAATGGTTTCATGGAGTTGAACTACATGAAAAAGGCCATTTTCGATATTTTGAAGAGCAATACTCCGTTTTTTATTGCGCCATGTGCCTTGCATCTGATCATAGGTGCCTTCAATTCTATACAAAGTTCTTTTGTCTACGTACCATCCAATATCATTGGCATCGCCATGCCAAATAATGGTTTGTGAATCCAAACAAAACCAAGCATTTCTATTCTTAGGGCTCAAGCGAACATCGCGTACCAATAAATCGGTTGCACTATAAAGCGCCATCAACATGTTACTGGCAGCCCCGAGCTTAAGCAATGATCGTTCAGACCGTGAAAACCAGCTAAAGGCACCCAGAACAATGATTGCTACCAGTGCAATGTAGATAAGAAGTTCTATCATCAAACTTCCGCGATTAAGCATAAGCATATGAAACTCCTGAATCTAATGAAACCGATTGCAAAGCACCTGCCACTTCAACCCATGAAACACATACATGGGCACGAGAAAATTGCGACTGCGGATCAGGAACAAGCTGCCATTCAATTCTAAATTGATCTTGTTGCTGCACGATAGAATGCGATTTACCGGCTACCAATTGAGCCATTGCAGATCGGGCAAGCGTAATGGCTCGCATTCGATTTTTCCCTTCCACATGCACTTTAGCAAGCTGATATATATAGCCGCTTGCCCCTAAAACCACTATCATGAATATGCTTAATCCAACCAAGAGTTCGATAAGCAAAAAGCCCCTTGCGCCTTTGCCAAAACAGGTTCGGATCCATCCCCTAGACATTAATTTCCTAATTGTATAAAATGATTAAAGGTAGTGTATCCATTACACAAAACCTGAAATCACTATATCCTAGATGGTAGGTAGTCTCGCAAGAAACTGACGTAATAAATCCAAACTTACCCTACAAAAAATAAGGAAAAGGCTATGGAAAATAGAAATACATCTACAATTCCCAAATTGCTTTTAAGTCTAAGCTTAGCATTCGCGTCATTTACTCCACTTTTTGCTCCGCCTCAGAATCAACCAGCTATGCCTGAGCTCACACCACAACAAATGGCTGAATTAGAGCAAGAACTGGCTAAAATAAATGAAGAGATGCAGTCATACATCAAAACATTACCCCCAGAAAAACAACAAGAGATTGCTGAAATCGAACAAGCAATTAATCAGATGAGTGATGAAGAGCTCGAACAACTCTTTGAACAAATATTCACCGATGAAAACTTCCTCAAAGAACTGGAACAGATGTATCCAGAAGAAGCGGCACAACCTGAATCATCACCCGAACCCGCTTATGAACCAGCTAAACCAAGCGAAAAACCTATCGAAAAACCGAAAGTTGCGGTTAATCGCGTAGAACAAGCTGCCAAGATGATTCAAAGTTTAACCGAAATTACCGATACCTTCTTATCCAAACTTGATGTGGTACCTGAAATAGATGATCTGGTGCGCAATTGGATCAAAAAACAGCAAGTACGTGGTTGGAGAGCAAACATCGCATGGCACGATATCAAAGCACAAATCGATTTATTCAACCATAAACTAAAGAAATTATTGACCAAAGAACCGGGAACAAATGAATATCGATTCTTGCCTGATCTTGTTCAAAACGAATCGCTGTATAATAACTTGGCTCATATGGAAAATGTGCTGAAAATGAATGTACCAAAGATTGAAATTGCAATCTTTGGGCTCAAAAAGTTGAATCCAGAATCAAAAACAGCAATGAAATCGGTGCTTAATAAATACGCCGAAGGCTTGAGCGATTTGCAACTCATTCCGACAATAAATACGGTCATTGAAAAGCATGAGCCGATTGCAAAGCAAATGCGTGAAAAAGAAGATGCACTTGCTAAAAAGGCCCTTGAAGAATCAAAAGTGCCACGTTATGAAAAACCAATGGTCATAGCCGGAAAACCGGAAACCCATCGCACCAGCGGTAGCGCAAATCGTTATCCTGATTATAGTTCTTCATACTATCCAAGCTATCAACCATCTTATACACCTTCATATGCACCGGTATCAACACCGGCAGCTCCAGTTGGTGGACACCCAGCAGCACCATCGGTACCAGGCGGTAAAGGTACAGCAAAGCCTAGTGCACCGGCAAAACCTGAAGATAAAAAAGAAGGTGAAGATACGGAAAGCCAAAAAGGTAAAAAAGAAGAAGGCAAAAAGAAAGAAGCTGATAAAGCAAAAGGCAAAGGAAAAGAAACCCCAGGATCAAAGAAATTTGAAGTAGTTGAAAAGAAATTCAAAGAAGCTTCAATGGTACTTTCCGATCCGTTGTTGCTCGATATTCGCGCTAATCTTTTTAAACCAGGGCAAGCACAAGATGAAGTACCTGGATTGGTCAAAAAGGCAATCGAGAAGATCAATGCATCAACAACGGCAGTGAATGATCTTGGCAAAGAACTTGCCGATCTTTCTGAAAAGATACAAAAAGAATATAAGGGAAAAGTGAAAGTACTTTACGGCAAAACCTTCGAGCACACACTTGAGAGTCAACTAAAAATAATTAAAAATAATTGGAAACGATTCAGAAACAGCGTTAATGAAGATCGCGCTCGTGCATATGGCATTAACTTTGATGAGCCACAATCTAATCAAAATCTTGCCACAAGCATGGATGCTCAAGAGCCAGAAGTATTTGCTGGTGCGCATGCGCAAGCACAAGCCGGTTTAGAAAATCCAGAAGAAATCCTCGAAGCCGCACGCCGCATGCAAGCTGGTCTTCCAGAAGCAGAACAGGCTGAAGGGGTACGCGCACCTGCACCAGTGACTTCATCAAAAGCACAACCTGCCGCACCACAAATGTCTGCAGCGCAACCTGCGCCAGTTGCTCCGGTTGCAGAGCGCAAAGAAAAACGTGAACCGCAAACTCTCGATGCCGCACTGAATGCATTGAAAGCTGCAATCGATGGGTTGGCAAAATAATTAAATCTGATTTACAAACTCAAAAACCTCCGACATAAAAATCGGAGGTTTTTATTTTATAGTTTTATTCCTTTTTTCTTGGCCGAAGGCCAAATCAGGTTTACCCGAAGGGTTTAACATAGTTTAGGCGTTATCAGACTGCTTAATTCAATTAGCCTTAATTTGTTCGCTATTCATTGAAATCTTAAATTCGCTGGTATATTGCATAATGATGGGTAAATAGTTTTAACTAAATTTGACTAAAAAAATAGAAGTAAAAACTTGCGAATAAACTCAATACTTGTATAACTATAGTATTGATAAATATGAGGAGAATTTTAACCCATGGCGTGGCTTGTTTTTGCAGTACTTTCAGCCCTTTTTACCGCTCTTGGAATCCTATTCATTCGTTTAGGAGTTCGTGATTCTGATATCTATGCAACCGAAGGAATTCGTTCACTTATTGCAACAGTTTTTTTGCTAGTCATTAACGTAGCAATGGCCAAGGGAGATCTTTCACAAATCGGCTTCGTGCGCAATCAAAATGTTATTTGGATTGTACTTTCAGGCATCGCCGGCGGATTTTCATGGCTCTTCTATTTGAGCGCCATGAAACGTGGAACGACCAGTCAGGTTGCGACGACCGATATGATGACACTAATTATCACACTCGGATTATGCGCGATCTTCTTGGGTGAAGCATTCGGATTGAGAACTGTATTGGGGGCACTCATTATTGCGCTTGGAATTTATTTTGTAGTAACAACGTAATTCGCCTATTTTGCGTTTGACGTTTTTATGCATGAAGTTATAATCGTGCTAAATTTCATATCAAAAAAAGGGAATTGGAATGCAAGTTAAATCAAGCATCGCTGATAATGTACGTCTTATCTCAATCAACTATGTAATGCTTTTTTATGGAGCATTGCTTTTTTCAAATACAATCCATACATCTAGCGCAGAAGAAATCTTCACAGAAATTTACACTCACAATAGATGGTTTTCAAATGAAACGGCTTCGGGTCATGGATCAGAACTCAAAGTTACGAATCCCATTAGAGAAAAAATTTCTCAACTCATTGAAGAATATAGAATAACATCTCTTCTTGATGCACCATGTGGAGATTTAAATTGGATGAAACATGTTAATTTAGGATCATGCTCATACATCGGGATCGATATTGTCAAAGCAATAATAGATAAGAACATTGAACAATATGGATCAAATCGCCAATTTATCCATCAAAATTTGATCGACAATGAAATTCCTTTCGCAAATCTTATTTTATGCAGAGACCTATTAGCACATTTAACGTTCACGGATATTTTCAAAGTTTTAAAAAACTTTAAAAATAGTGGTGCAAAATACCTTCTTGTCACAACTAATATTCGCACAAGCATAAATTATGATATAGATCAATCTGGGGGATGGCGCCTACTCAATCTTGAAAAAGCTCCATTTAATTTCCCTCAACCACTTACTCTTATTGAAGAAGATGTTCCGTATGAATGCGAAAAAGGTAAACACTTGGCACTATGGTTATTAGAAGATTTAGTTATTGATTAAAATTAATATAAGCAATGAGGGCCACGGTTGGAAATTAACCGTGGCCCTCATTGCTTATATTAACAATAAAATATAAAATTTGCTGCCTTTAAGCATTCAAGACACTCTGACACCTTCTGCAAAGTCCATTCGAGTTCTCTGTTTCATCCCAGTTCCAACATCGAGGACATTTTGTACCCCGTGCTTTTTCGATGCCAACAAAGGCCCCTTCCATAGCTGTTGATTGCAAATTTGTGCTATGCGATACAATTTCAACTTGCGAAACAATAAGAAATTCTTTTAAGAAACTGCCGATATTATCTTGGAAAACAGTTTGATCGGCAAATAACTCCTCAAAAACATTCACCAATGGGTCATTCAAACACAGCGTGACGCGTGCTTCAAGCGAATGTTTGATTTCGCCCTTCTCTCGCATTTGCTCAAGCGCCTTGAGTACTGCACTGCGCAGTTCATTGAGCAACCGCCATCGCTCTTCATGAAGCGAGATAAGCATATTTCGATCAATCGATTCAAGAGTATCAAAGATGCTACCTCGCTCTACTCGGTCAACCACATTGCGAACCGGCAGATTTTTATGTGCAAGCAATTCCCATACATTTTCGAGTTGCGCAAATCGCTGCAAATGAATCGATTCTTTTTTATCTTTTTGATAAAGGTCAGAAAGCTGTTCAGCCGTGATTGAAAGAATCGGCGCCATCAATCTGGTTAATGTATCCAAGATGTACCAACAAGCCGTTTGAGCAGAGCGGCGCATCTTACCATCTGCGCTCTCAACGTAGAGGCGATCTTTAATGATATCCAAATAATAGGAACTTAAATCTCCCGAGCAATAATCTCCCAATTTATGAAACACCGCAGTGAAATCATATTCTGCATAGCTCTTTAAAATATCAAGATTAACCAAATAAAGTTCATGCATCGCACGCTGATCAATCAATCGCATATCAACAACTGAAATCGCATCAGTATCTATATCAAAATCATACAAATTTGAAAGTAAGAAGCGGCTCGTGTTACGTACCTTGCGAAATACTTCGGCAACGTTACTTTTTAATTGATGTGAGATCACTGCGTCATCGGTAAGTCCAATACTTGCCGCCCAAAGGCGCAATCCATCAGTTCCCAGTTCTTCGCGCATCTCAGCCGGAGAGACCACGTTACCCAAAGATTTGGACATTTTGCGCCCATTTGCATCAACGGTATATCCGTGAGTCACAATCGATTTCATGCTTGGTTGATTTTCAAGGGCAACACTGGTGAGCAATGAACTTTGGAACCATCCACGATGCTGATCCTTTCCTTCCAAATACATATCGGCTGGGTAGCCAAGCTCTTTGTTTGCACGCAATACTGCTTGATGGCTCACGCCCGAATCGAACCATACATCAAGAATATTGAATTCTTTAGCGAATGAAGTTCCATTACAACCTGGGCACTTGAATGCGGGAGTAACTAAATCACTGACTGCAACGTTATCCCAATATTCAATACCTTCCTTGAGAACCCCATCGGCAACTTCATCAACAAACTGCTTGCTGGTGTGAGTATAATCACACTGCTTGCAAATAAGCGCCGGGATCGGCACCCCCCAAGCGCGTTGGCGCGATAAGCACCATTCTAAGCGCCCTTCGAGCGTTGCTTTTAAACGATTAATACCTGTTTGCGGAACAGTAAAAATATCATCTGCTTGCCTAAGCGCACGATCTTTTAAATCATTTTTCGATAAATCCAAGAACCATTGTTTAGTCGCGCGGAAAATCAATCCATTGTGGCAGCGCCAACAATGTGGATACGAGTGTCGAATGCTCGTTTTATAGAGTAATTTATCAAGCTCGGCTAATTTTTTAATCACCCAAATCTGACCATCTGCAACTGCCATCCCTATCAGCTCTTTTGGCTCAATAGTAAGATTATATTTGCCATCAGGGCCCACTGGTGAATACACTTCTAAATTATTTTTAAGACCAACTTCATAATCGATCGGGCCGGCACCCGGTGCACAATGCACAAATGCGGTCCCTTCGCCCAACTCAACAGAAAGATCTGCAATCACCGGTACTACGAGATTTTCTATGAATGGATGGTGTGCCTTTACTTGTGCTTGAATAAGAGCATTAGAGTTTATCGAAGCGACGATTTCTTTGGGCTCTTCTAGTTTTGCAGTCACTTGATCGGCAAGGGCCTCTGCCACTATAACGTAATGCCCTTTTACATTGAGTACCACATATGCAGTATCTGGACGCACCAAAACAGCACGGTTAAGAGGCAAGGTCCATGGAGTGGTTGTCCAAATTAAAAGGCTTACAGATTCGCCTTTTAAGTTTGGGAAAAGTTTTTTGGATACATTCGTATCGAGTGGGAATCGAACGAAAATTGATGGATCTTTGCGTTCAGCATATTCAATTTCAGCTTGAGCCAAAACTGTTTGACAATGCGGGCACCAAGGAACCGTTTTATTTTTGCGTTCGATATATCCTTGGTTTACAAATTCACCAAATGAACGCAAAATTGCCGCTTCATATTCAAAACTCATGGTGCTATAGTAGCGATCCCAATCCATGAGCACACCCAGCGCCTTAAACTCTTCGCGCTGAATGTCGATCCATTTTTGAGCATATTCTCTGCATGCTTTCTTGAGATCTGCACCTTTGAGATGCGGATTTTCTTGAGAAACCTTAAATTCAATTGGAAGGCCATGGCAATCCCAACCTGGAGTAACTGGAACCTGTTTACCCGCCATACGTTGCGACTTGGTCACAAAATCTTTGAGACATTTATTATAAGCATGGCCAATGTGAATATGGCCATTCGCATAGGGAGGGCCATCGTGCAAAATAAACCGTTCATTACCGAGGTTTTGATAGAAACTTTTACCAAAGAGATTTTCTTTTTGCCAGCGATCAATCATCGCCGGATCATCCACTTTTGCATTAGATCGGATTGGAAAATCGGTACGGGGAAGATTCAATGTATCTTTAAACGAAGGAGTATTTTCTTTATTTTGCTCTGCCATGCCATGCCTTTCAGTGTGGCTCTTATAGAGCCAGTTCAATAGCAATTAGTATACCAAAGGGCTAGATTTTGGCCAGACAGAACAGTATATTAATTTTGCAAACTTTAACCC
Source organism: uncultured Pseudomonadota bacterium (assembly GCA_964553945.1). GTDB lineage: Bacteria > Babelota > Babeliae > Babelales > Vermiphilaceae > CAZKLV01. The sequence goes on along the minus strand of CAZKLV010000002.1, from coordinate 243,038 downwards.
TTGGAAACACAATGAACCTCACAAATAAGAGAATTGGCATTTGGGGATATGGCATCACCGGCAGATCAACCGTTCAATGGGCCCTCAAACATGGCGCACAGATCGGCGTGATGGATAAAAATGAGTTAACAAATGAGGCAGGCTATTTTACTCAGCACTCCATTCGTTTTTTCACCCAAGATAAACTGGAAGATTTTTTTGAAGCGCATGATTTTATAATTCCCAGCGCCGGCATCGATTTGCGCCCTTACTATGAAAAATACAAAGATAAATGGCTCTTTGAGCTTGATATCTTTGCGCAAGAGTTCAAAAAACCATACGTTGCGATCACCGGATCGGTAGGCAAAACAACCATCACCACCCTTCTATCACAACTACTCGAACGCTACGGCAAAAAAATTTTGACCGGCGGCAATATCGGCATCGCATCACTGGATTTACTTGCACATCAAAATGATGTTGATCTAGCCGTTCTTGAAGTTTCTAGTTTTCAGCTTGAGCATGCGAATCACTTTGCGCCCTCTTTAGCGATCATCACCAATATCATAGAAAATCACCTTGATCGCCACGGCACCATGGAGGAGTATACAAAGGCGAAGTTGAATATTCAAAAGAATGCATCACAAGCGCTCATTCCTTTGGAATTAAAAAAAATTTTATCCCCTCAAGAGCAAAATAAAACAATATTCTTTTCACACGTCACCCACACCTCTCAAAAAGAGATCTTAGAAAAACTGCCCCCTATTACCTTTGATCAAAACTGGCAAATAATAATAAGCACGCTCAAAATTCTCGGGCTTCCTCTTGCAGATCTTCCATCGCATGCCCAGAATCTAAAAATGCCCGAACATCGCGTTGAATATGTGACTACCATTCGTGGTGCGCATATCTATAATGATTCCAAATCCACTGCACCAACAGCAACTCTGGCAGCAGTTGAACGATTGGGTATAAAACCAATTCACCTGCTCATTGGCGGGCTCAGTAAAGGAATTGATCGAAAGCCGATGATTGCACAACTCGCTGGCAAAGTAAAAACGATGTACTGCTTTGGTAAAGAAGCGGATACGTTGCATGATTTCTGCCTTCAGTATGAGATACCTTCTCAATCATTTGCAACACTCGAAGATGCAACAAGCGCAGCTCTTGCTCAAGCACAAGCGAATGAAATCATTCTTCTATCACCTGCCGGCAGTAGTTACGATTTGTTTGAAAATTTCGAACATCGAGGGCGAGAATTTAAAAGAATAATCCTTGCTCTGCATGACAACACGCAAAAAAGCCTTTAAAATATGGCATCACAATTATTTTTTACTACCTAGGCTCACACACATGCAAATTCGCACGATTCTAATTATTCTTCTAACCAGTTTGACGGCTAATCAAGCCTTGGCCATGAAAAAAAAGCCAAAAAAGCAACAACGAATTCCTTTAGTGCCAGCTCTCAATCTAAAGCAAAATGAAAAGAATTCATTTAACCAACTTCCGGAATTTCTTCCTCAACTCAAAAATCTTGTGCCCGATCCACAAACATTTCAACCTCCGATAAGCGAACATCTTGTAAATTGCTACGAGATTATAAATCGTACATATCTTGAAGCAATTGAATATATGGATACCAATCCAAAAGGTTCTCGAGAATGGCTGAAATATCTCATTCAGCCACATTTGAGAGAGGCTGAAAATGAAAGTGGCTCCATCACAAAACTTGATTATCCATTAACATGCTATGCACTGGCAATTATGGATATTAAACAAGGAAATTATCTAGACGCTCAAAGCATGCTTAAAGAAGGGCTACGTCTGTGCAGAGAAAAAAAATCCGAGCATGAAAGTATAAAAGAACGCGAAATATTCATACATACTTTCTTTCTACATGCACTACTTGATGGGCATTTAAAAAAATATCATGCCTCAATCAGATCTCTAATTGGCCTGATTTTCCAACTACCAATTTTCTATCAAAAAAATACTCCAGAAGAAATATCACTACGAGATGAATGGGAAAATAAGGCAAGAGAAAAAATTACAGTCCTTGCGCATCAAGCAGAAAAACCATGGCAAAAACTTCTGGGCCTCGCACTCAGCACTAAACATAAAGATCGCAATGAAGTTTTCAAACTATTGAACGATTTTAATAAATCTCTTGAGAGCCTCGTTTCTTCTTATCAGGCGAATTCATCATCTGCACAAAGTGACTTACACGAAGTCAATTCAACGATCGAATTTATCCGCAGACTTGCAGATCTCAATAAATATCCAAATGCAAATGCCATTATAGCGTATATTCACCTCAAACAACACGATACGCCATCGAGTCTTTTTACCCAAGAGAAACCGAATGCTCGATCAGAGCTTGAGAGTGCCCTCAAGTATATTCACCTTGCCTCTCAAGATCCTCATTTTATACAAGCACAAACAATGCATGGCGAAATCGCCTATTTGCTTGCAAAACATTTAGAAGACTCAACTGAAAACAAAGATGAAGCTTGTTCCAATCTCATCAAAAAATTATACAATGAGGCATCTAGTTTTGGCTCAATTAAGGCAAAAGCTCACACTGCTCAATTTACTCTTCTTGATGCAAGCTCTTCTCGCGATGCCCAAGAAAAATCAATACAAGATCTAAAAGACTGCAGCAATGCTGGTATTGCTCTATGCCAAGACATCCTTGCGCGGGCTTATTTTTTTGGATCAAAATTTACTTGCGGATACACGTTCGATCAAAATCTAATTGAAGCGCATCATCATGCTAATTCCAAACTCCAAACAAAAGATATGATTATTATACAAGCCCTGATTGAAAGCTGCGGAATACCGCAAAAAACCTCAAAGGATGGAAAAATCATATGGCTCATTCAACCAGATGAGTCATACGCGCAAAAAAAACTTGAATTCTGTATCAATACAGATGAAGAAGATGCATATTTGAACCTTCATAAATATTTTATCGCAGAAAAGACACCCCTGCCAATGAAAGAATTTTTGTTTAAGTTCGTTCAAAATAAGTTCAGTGGAAAAGTTGAAAATGCGTTTGCAGCCCGAGAATATGCGCTTATGCTTCTGCATAACCATCAACAAAAGGAAGGTATTGAACTGCTTGAAAAAATAAGCCGTAAGTTTCAAATTCCTATGGGTTATCTTGAACTAAGTAATGCATACCGACTGGGCGCAGAACAATTACCCTGCGATCTTGCCAAAGCAACGTATTACCATATTCGCGCTTTAAACTTTTTTGATAAAGATTCTGTTCGCACAGCAAAAGGCGCCACAACACTTCAGTGCTCTATCTCTTTATTAGAAACACTCAACAATGAGAAATATGCAAACGATCAAATAGCACAATCATGCAAAGAGGATATAACAAAAGAGCTTGAAAAGTTAAAGATCACATGGTCAATAACAGAAGCAAAGCTTCAAGGTGTTGACTCTGCACTAACCAATTAATTAGGCTAGCGTTACAGGTAAACTATTGTAACGAGGCCGAAATGTATAAAAAAACGCAGCCACTTCACGTCTTTTTATTGCTCGTGGCTGCGTTACTTCTCATTGGTACCATATTTATTTATTCATCAAGCTCAGTTTTTGCGCTCGAATCACATGGTAGTCCGACTTATTTTGTGCACAAACAATTAATCGGTATGCTTATCGGCATAGTTGCGTTATTTACCCTGCAATGTGTTTCAATTGAAACACTCAAAAAATTATCACCTCTTTTCCTTTTGGTGATGACAACAATCACGGGGCTCACACTGCTCCCCTCACTTTCATCAACTATCCATGGATCGAGCCGATGGTTCAAAATAGGCGGATTCTCGTTTCAACCAAGTGAAATTCTCAAAGTGGCATTTGTACTCTACCTGGCCATGTTTATTGCCAAGCGCGCTCATCGACGCGTAATTTCATTACGAGATTATATTCCGCTTTTTGTATTGTTGGGCCTTGCAAGCATCATTCTCTTGCAGCAACCAGATTTTGGAACAACCGTTACCTTGTTTGCAACAACATTCATTGTGTTATTCGTCGCATCATTTCCGCTCAAACATATTCTCATCGCTGCCGGATCGGCAATTCCGGTTGCAATAGCGCTGGTCATTGCAAAACCATATCGCTTGCAACGAATTTTAACGTTCCTTAATCCATGGCGAGATCCAAAAGGAGCCGGTTTTCAAATTATCCAATCACTCATTGCGATTGGTTCTGGAGGATTTTGGGGGGTTGGCATCGGACAATCCAAACAAAAATTTTTCTACTTACCGATGCAGCATACCGATTTTATTTTCTCAATCATTGCGGAAGAGACAGGTTTTTTGGGAAGTTGTGCACTATTAATTATTTTTGCAGGCCTTCTTTATTTTGGCATTCGCTTAGCAACTGCACAAACTGATCCATTTCGTTTCTTTTCAATTTTCGGCAGCATTACGTTAATCACATTACAAGTCATCATCAATATCGGCGTTGCAAGTGGCCTTTTACCCACAAAAGGAATGGGGCTGCCATTTATTAGCTATGGTAATACCGGGTTAATTGCAAATTTAATGCTGGTAGGCGTAATTATTCGAATGAGCAAAAAATAAATAAAAAAAGGAGAACTCATGAACATATCTATCAAAACATCGCTATCTATGCTTTGTCTGAGTGCATTATGTTCTGCGCAAACGGTCACCTATTTAAAACAAAGCGATTTTAATAGTGGGACCTATCGAATCAAAACACCTGGTGTTTTCATCTTTGAAGAAAATGTAGAATTCAACCCAATACCTGCTGCAGAAGCTACGCGTACCGATAAGCCTATTGCAGGATGGTTCGCAGCAATTACCGTTGAAACGAATGATGTGATCATCGATCTTAATCACAAAACACTTGAAGCGTCTCTTGATTATATCAATACCCACTTCTTCACCGTCTTTGCAAATATTGAACTTGATAACAGCCCATTCCCTGGTGCTTTTTTCGGGCTCATTGGAGCCTCATTTGTTGGGGACACTACATATGTAAGCGCGAACAATGTTGAAATCAAAAACGGTACAATTGGCAGATCAAGCCATTGGGGAATACACGGCAACGTAAACAATAATCTTGATATTCACGATTTGCGAATCAAAGACTTTGAAGTTGCGGGAATGGAAATTAATAGTGCAATTGATAGTTACATACATGATATCAAAATTAGCGGTAACGAACACCTCATTAACAATACGCCTATGCATGTGGCAGGATACACTCTTCTTTTCTATCTAGAAGCATTAGCCGCACAAAGTTATCCTGGAGCAGCTGCACAGGTCACGTCTCTTCAAAACTATATCACCGCGCATCCTGAAATATTTGATACCCCAGCAGTATTACCTGTTAGTAGTTATTACGGCATAGAAATGACAAGCGGATTTCCATTCATTCAGCCGTTCCCTGTTACACCTGAAAGCTGTGCTACTGGAGCTGCACTCTCTGGCGGACGCACTATCAATAATGTGAAATTAAAAAACATACAAATAAGCAATCTAGCAAACGCACCGCAATCATTCACGCTCATTGGCAGTAGTGAGGATAATGGATTAGCATTTAACCTATCACTCATCGGACTACCAGCATTCGGAGCAGGTCGCTGGATCGATGCCTTTGATGCGAATGGCAATTTTGCACCTAATCCATTCTTACTTGCGCAAATATTCGCAGTAAACTCGCAAATCGTACTACATCCAGAATTTACCGGTTCATTGGCTCCGAATTACCCTGCAATTGCTGCAGCGATTGAAACAGATGATGAAGCTGCATTCTTAGCAGAAACGTTTCCTATTTTAGGATTCGGACTTGATGGACTTGGTCTTGCAGGAACATTTGCAATTCGTTTTGATTGCGCTCAAGATTCATACTTGAAAAACATCAATGTCTGCAATATACGCAATACTGGATTACCTGCTGCAACACTTGCGGACATTCCTGATGGAGAAAATTACCCCACAGGAATTGAAACTCCATATGGAGGAAATGATACCTGGGCATATGAATTTGCTAATAATAACAATGTTACAATCACCAAATGTAATGCAAACAATGTATTTTCATTAAACGGAGATTCTTTTGGCCTTGATTTTGCCGGATCAGATGCGAATATGAATGCGAGCTATTGCTCACAAAAAAATATCATAGGTCAAAGTGATAATGCATTTTCGGTTGTAAATGCTGCTTCGACGGCATACGGCGTACGTATTCAAAATAACCTCGGAGCATGTAAACTTTCTCATGTATCAGTCAGTAATATAACCGCTCCTCGCTTTGCTTTCGGATTTGCATCAGAACAATCAAATAACGTATTATTTACTCGTTGCAAAACAAAAAATGTTGCCACTACTTCATCAACGTTCTTAACCACTCCAAGTGTTCACAAAGAAGCGTTCGGATTCGATTTAGAAAACGCAAGTAATACCACTATAGCCTGCGCTCGCATTAATGGTATTGAAACGCTGGGTGAATCAGGAGCTATTCGCTCAGACTCAGTAGCCGCTGGGATCTCTATCGATGATGCATCTGCAAATACAATAGTTATCTCTCCACGCATTAGCACTATCAAAGGCGGCGCTGGTCAAGCTGTAAAGATTGATAACCACGGAACAAATACCGTTGTAAAAAAGGGTAAATGCTAAACAAATCATTTGCACACATAAATTACTGGGGAGCATAACTGCTCCCCTTTTTGTATTTCATCAAGATTGAATGCAAATATGGTTTCATGCTAAACTGGCATCCAACATTCATACCAAAAAGGATGCATATGGAATCTCAAGTTTCACCGGCAAAAAAAATCACCTCTTTCTCTCTTGATAAGTTGAATTTAGAGCATGCAATCGATCCACTCAGCGATGGGATTAGTTCTCTTACTCTCGTGCGAGTATCCGGTTCAGATGTTGATGTTGCTAATGCAGCGCGGGTATCTTTTGGAAAATTTGTCACTGAACTTTCAGAAAACGATATCAAACTCATTCGCTATTTAGTTCAGCATAATCACTCGAGCCCATTCGAACACAACCAACTCTCATTTCGAGTCAAATGTCCGCTCTTTGTTGCACGTCAATGGATGCGTCATCGTATGAATTCATATAATGAAATAAGTTATCGATACGTCAAATCTGCTCTTGAATTTTATACTCCAGCAAAGTGGCGCTACCAAGATACGCAAAATCGCCAAGGATCAGTGGGTTCATTTGAAGATGCAGCCATGAAAGAAAAATATTTAGCGGCTCTTGAAACTGCCAAAACAACCTATGAAGAACTTTTGGCCAGTGGCCTCTGCCGTGAACTTGCTCGCGGACTCCTGCCAATGTGTACGTATACTGAATTCATCTACACCTGCAATCTACATTCACTCATTCACTTTTTAAAACTTCGTCTTGAACCGGGTGCTCAGTGGGAAATTCGCATGTTTGCTCAAGGCCTCTTGGAACTTGCACTCCCTCACTTTCCGGTATCATTAGGAGCATGGAAGGAGTTCCATGTGCCTGGATTAGTAGTTGAAGCTGCGGCGGGCCTACGACCAAGTAATGAAAATAAGAATCTATAACCCCCCCCGCATTTGCATTATTGCCCACAAAGAATTATCCTGTATTTAAACCGCTAAATACAGGGTTTATTTCTATTTGAAAAGGCTATAGCTGCAAAGCTTTGCCCTGAAGACACAGGTGGGGAAAATGGTGGGTCATACTTTTCGCAAATTCATTCTCTTTATTACGTGCTTGAGCATGGCAGCTCCAGTACTTCCGGTTCATAGCGCCAATGCGCGACCTCATTCTGCTCGGATTACCAAAAAAGATGTTAAGCTTGCTTTCAGAAACTCCTTAAATAGGATCAAAAGCTTTATTACGTTTGATTATCTTCTTCACTGCGACTGCCCAAACCACAAGAAAAATCAAACCTTGAAAAATCAGATTCGGCGCCATCCGGAACGATTCGCTGCCTACGCAACCGCAGGAATCGGCATCGCATTTGGCATCTATAAATTATTCACATTCGGTAGTGATAATCCTGGAGAGGGAGTCAACCCAACGCCCGAATCGCCGAGATCTCCCGCGCCAAATCCGAATCGAAATATTCCACAAGAAGAATCAGAAGAAAGTTCTGATACTGAAGAAATTTCAGGTGTTTCTGATAATGAAGATGCGCCTCCAGCTGCAGAGGATAATCAAGGTCCTAATGATATGAGTGAAATTCACTCATTCACCTACGAACAACTCTTGCGTCAAAAACAAGAGCGCCAACGCCTTGAACAAGAACTTCAAAATCAACACAAACCCAGAATCGAAGCAATTTTGTATCAAGAAGAACATGTACATGCACAAGAACATACATTCGAAACTATCCAAATCAAACAAGCAGAAAATCCAGGACCAACGCAAACTCCAACGCCACCATCAACCGATCTTGATTCTAAAGGCAAAGAAGAAGATGATGATTCTGATTTAGTTGAGCACGAGCAAAACTCGCAAAATAACAGTTTCATCTTAGTTTCAAGTGTACACGGCAAATTAAAGCCTCAACTATCTATTAATTTGCAAAATCTCAACCGACTTGCATCGCTCACCATTCCACATTTAGAAGGTAATCCTTTTGATTCGGAAGATATGATACTACTTGGGGCAACCCTCAATCACGCGCTCATCGCTGGGGATCAACAAACAGTAACCCTTCTTTCGCAAGAGCATCCGAAAGCGGTTCGTGCGTTGATTTGGTACTACTATGCACTTGCATGTGGCAAACAACAATTCTTTGAAGAAGGTACATTCATAATCGCGCATCCTCAAGCGCCGCTCATTCTTAATTTCATAAACAAAGATACAATTAAATCGGCATTACCAGCTCTTTATCGCGTTGATAATGCATACGAACGCATTTCAAGCCATTTTGACAAATACATGAAATGGGCCGGTATAAAAGAACAACACTATGGCATTGATATCAGCCATCTACCAACCGGAAAACAGACCCTTCTTTTTGGTCACGTCAATCGAGATAAAAATATTATCTTTATAAAGCCGGAAAATCATGGCACAAATACTGTAACCGATCTGGCGCATCATGCAAAAGGCTATGCCGAAAGTGTTCAAACTAAAACAATGGCCTCTTTGAATGGTGGTCCATCTGGTGATGATGCTCCTGAATTCCGCAAAGAACGAGTGCCAACAGAAATATTGAATAGATTCAAAATATTAAATGATAATGTTCTGATGTTGGAATTAATAATTCCCGCAGATCATGAGCAAAGATATAGAGAAGCTCAAGCTCGAGGTATCTCATACATGTATCAAGTAGTAGAACAATATGTTCGAGGGCTTGATAAAGAACCTGAACTGCAAGTACAGGCTCAAAAATTGCTTGAGATGATGCGTGAATATGATCACTTAGATCTACGATTCGGACGAGAAGTCATTTTAACTCAAGCTGAACTTAATTACCTTTCTTTAGATGATTACCAAATTTTAATTGATTACTACACATTACATAATCAGTAAATTATCGGCCTCAAAAATAAAAATAGAAATCTGGAGTTTAGTTCCAGATTTCTATTTTTATTTTTTATATATTAAAAACGCTATTTCCAGTTCATTGCTAATTCAACCAATAGTCGCACCCCATACCCAGTCGCTCCAGGACGATAATACGGCATATCAGGAACATCAAATGCAACACCCGCAATATCCAAATGAACCCATGGCACATCATCAACAAAGTTTTGCAAAAAGTGCGCCGCAGTAATTGTCCCTGCTTTGTAACGAGGATTTTGAATATTGGCAAGATCGGCAACGGTTGAAACTACTGCAGGCTTGAAATCATCATTCAATGGCAAACGCCAGACGCGATCACCAGAAAGATCTGATGCATCTTGCACGCGCTCTACTAATTCATCATGCTCACTCATGAGACCAGCAAAGAATTTGCCCAGTGCTACTTCACATGCACCGGTCAAAGTCGCGAGATCAATAATTGCATCAGGCTTGTATTGTTTAACTGCGTAAGAAAGAGCATCTGCCAAAATCAATCGTCCTTCCGCATCAGTATTTTTCACTTCCGCGGTTTTGCCATTATAGAACCGAACGATATCACCCGGCTTCAACGCCTTGCCACTTGGTAAGTTTTCAGAAATTGGCGCAATACCAATCACATTAATATCAGGCTTCAACTGTGCAAGAGCTTCCATGGTATTAATGACTGCAGCTGCACCCGACATATCTTGCTTCATATCTTCCATCGATTGCGCCGGCTTCAAACTCAATCCGCCTGAATCGAAAGTAATTCCTTTACCAACAAATGCAATCGTTGGAGCATTTTTCTTTTTTGTTTTGTATTCAAGAATCACGAGCTTGCAATCCAAATCTGATCCTCGTGAAACGCCGGTTAATCCACCCATGCCCATTTTTATCAGTTCACGTTCAGAAAATATAGTGATTTCCAAATCATGTTTTTTGGCAATCGTTTGCGCTTCTTGTGCAAGATGTTCTGGAGTTGCATGAACTGGCGGCAAATCAATCCAATGACGCGTTTTATTAACCGAATGCGCAATGACTTGCCCATCTTTAACTCCGCGTTGCGCATCTTTTTTATGTGCAGCAGAATCAACCACCAAAATGATATCGATGATTTCAGTTTCTTTACGCGATTCGGAAGTAATAAATTCATCAAAATGATACTGTGCAACTTCAGCAATAATCGCAGTTTGCTTTGCTAAAAATTCCACATCAACACCAAAAGTTTTGGCCGATGGTAATTCGATTGTAATCGAATTGCATTTTGCATGCTGTGCTTTTTTAATAATGGTGCCTATTGCACGGCGATACGTTTCCACGTTCACCTTTTTATCAGATTTACCCAGGCCAACCAAAATCAAATGCGCAAGTTTTTTATCCATCAAGAAGGGGAAAACAGCTGCTTCAAGTTTCTTACCTTTGAACTCACTTTGTTTAAGAATAGCTGGCAAAGATTCAGGCGAAGCCTCTTTTGCAAATAAATGAACATTTTTATCATCATTTTGCAAAGCAATAAATGCATATGCCTGCGTTCTCTGTTGCGCAGCATTTTTTTCAGTTACTGAGATATTAATCATTTTGTTTCTTTCATTTGAATTGAAATACAAACAAGTACGGGCCTCATCATATCACAACAAAAATGATTTGACTTGTGATTTTTCCTGTTTTATATTCGGGATTGCTTTTTATAAAAACAAAAGTTCCACCACAAAAAAAGGATTGGTATGCGAAGCAAACTCCGCACAAAACGTTCCCTATCTTTATTGCTTTTTCTCTCGTTGCTGAATAACTCCAGCAAATGCGATGTTTCATTTGAAGATCAATTAAATCAAGCCCCTCAAGAAGAAACTGGCCAATTTCAAGAAAAAAAAGAAATGTATGAATACGCATTCTTTAGCAATAAGGGTGTAAAGACAAAAATTGGCGGTTATGTTAAAGCTGAATACTACTATGACTCACGTCAAGTAACTGCATATAGTGTTGATCAACTTCTTGTTTATCCAAAGAAAAAGAAAGCTGATCCAAACGGCATTGACATCAACCATCGCGGAGAAGGTCATGCGGTCGCAATTGAAAGTCGACTCGGATTTACTTTTGAAGGAACCAAAGTCGCCTCTGCCGATCTTTCAGGCATATTAGAAGCGGATTTCTGGGCCATTCCAAGACTTGAGTTCGATCCAATTCCATTTAACCTATTCAGATTGCGTCACGCTGCGTTATTTTTAAAATGGTGCGATGAGTTGACGCTCACCCTTGGACAATATTGGTACCCAATATTTATTGGTGAATGTTACCCTCATACCGTTTCATTTAACGACGGATCTCCCTTTGATCCATATGGCCGTCAGCCTGAAGTTTTAATTGATTATAATCGTGATGATTTTCATATCATTGGCGCAGCAGCATTCCAACTTGACTATGCCAACGTAGGGCCTCATGTTTTTGAAAAAGGTGCTGCTAGTTATAAATATAACGCTTACTCAATGGTGCCTAACCTGAATCTATCATTCAAAAAATTCTTTGGAGAGCACGGATGCGGAGCCGGTATCGATTACAACCGAATGGTACCTCGTATTGAAAGCGACACGGGTTATTCTGTTATAGAACCAGTAAATGCGGTAAGTTTCTTTGGTTGGCTTGCACTCAATTGGCCACATAAATTTGAATACCACTCAAAATTCACCTACGGACAAAACCTTACCCAATATAAATTTTTTGGAGGCATTGCAACCCATGAAATTAAAGATCCAATTACTGATGAAAGATCATGGACAACATTAAACGCTGCTGCCATCTGGTGGGACCTCATTGCATTCCCTGAATGTCCAATTGAACCTGCATTATTTGCCGGTGTTATAAAACGCGTCGGATCATTAGAATCAGTTATTGTTGATAAAAAAACTCCAGTATTTGGAGTCGGACAGAATATTGACCTCATGTTCCGACTATCACCTCGCTGCCGTTGGCGCTTAAGCGACTCATTAACCGTTGCAGCCGAGCTTGAATACACGCAAGCATATTTTGGCAAAGTTGGTCGCTCTGGCAAAGTAGTAAATGTAAAAGATCCTGTTCGTAATATTCGTGGCTTGGTTGCTGCATATTACTGGTTCTAATTTTTACGAAATCTTTAAATATCAAAACCCGTCGGACTTTTGTGAGCCGACGGGTTTTATTTTCTGTATTAAACAATCTGCCTATATACCAATACCGACATACAAGCTACCAAATCCGACTGCCGGACGTGGGAAACCCCAATATCCATATCCCCACCAACCATAATTGATTGGAATACACGAATCATAATATGGATCATAATATGCACTGCTTACGCAAATACTTGAATACCATGATGGCCAATACGCCAAGCCAGCATAGCCAAACCATGGATAGAGTCCCCAATACCAAGGATACCATCCCCAGCCCCAACGATTCCCCCAATACCCGCCATGATTATGATTATGATTCCAATGACGTCCGTGATTAATATGGCTTCGCCCAATGTGCGATCGAGCAGCTGCTCGTGTATGCGATCTGCTCATGCGACTTCCACGAGACGCTTTACCGGCACGCGATGTTTTACCTGCACGAGTTGTACGACCCGCACGTGTAGTTCGACCAGTTCTCGAAGTTCTTCCTGCACGAGTGGTTCGACCAGTTCGTGCCCCTCCCCCACGATGCACTGCTGCACCACGGCCGATACTACTGCTATGAGAATACCCACCACGAGCATAACCGGCACGCGCACCGCTGAATCCTCGGCCTCCACTAAAGCCATGAGCACCTGAGAAACCATGTCCGCCGCCAAAGCCGCCACCGTGACCTCCAAATCCCCCTCCGTGGCCCATTCCGCCACCTCCACCATGACCGCCGCCACCGCCACCTCGCGCTTCAAGATTAATCATTGATACGCCAGCGCCAATAATAATTACAGCTGCCGCGGCGAACAATGCTAATCTTTTTCTCGTATTTTTCATTACACTCTCCTTTTTTGCAATGTATTACTTTTGCAATGTATTACTCGTAATAATCATCATAATCTTGATCTGCAGGGACGCATTCACCGGTATTCGGATCAAAATATTGCCCTTCATCGCATACATCTTCACCAGATTCAGATGCAACTGCTGCTGCACCTATCCCAGCGCCAACTGCTAATGGAATCCAAAGTCCCGCATCGTTCCAATAACCATATCCATAACCATTTCTCCAATATCCATTATGATTGCCATGATTATAGCCATGATTATGACCTCCATGATACCCACCATGATGACCGTTAAATCCGTGTCCACCATGCCCCCCACCATGAAAAGCATGTCCCCCGCCCATATGGCCGCCACCAAAGTGTCCACCACCCATATGACCTCCGCCACCAAAACCGCGCGCTTGAACCATGTTTATTTGGCTCATAAATCCAACGAATAAAACAAGGGTGATAGATGAAATTACATTCTTAAAATTCATAGTTATCCTTTCAATTAATATTCTTCTTGTGGCACATACCGTTGTGGTACATTGTCATACGACTCGGCTTGATAATCATTCTGAGGGCTCTCTTGAATTACCGTTGTGGTTCCTCCTTGAGAAGCTGCTGCTGCACCAAGTGCTACACCACCGACAACTGCCGGAGCAACCCAAGCTCCCCCACCGTATCCATAGCCACCGTAATATCCGCCACCATAGCCGTAACCGCCATGATTCCAACCGTGTCCACCATGATGCCCATGATGACCATAACCACCTCTATGACCGCCTCTATGACCACCACGATGTCCACCTCGACCACCTCTATGGCCTCCGCGATGTCCACCGCGTCCTCCACGACCGCCGCCTCTGCCACCGCGGGCTTCAATATCTGAAACGATTAATTGCATTGACCCTGCACATAAAAGTGCAAGAACAGTGAATATAGTCATTCGTTTTATAATTTTTGCTTTCATTACAACTCTCCTTATATTTAATCAACTTCAATGCCGATCCATTCCGGCCCTTGATCCGGCCAATCAGATGGTGGCGTATAGTTATACCACGGCATCATATAGAACGGATTGTAATAATCTGCTGCATAATACCCGCGTTGAGAACTTGATCGAGCAAGTTCTTTGCGAACCTTTTTGTGATTTACTTCGGTTGTTAATGCCCGCCCCAAAAAACGTTCAACAAATTGGCACAAAGATTCTTTAGTGAATTCGCCTTCCATAAATGCATTACGCATCGGTTGCGTGCGCAAAAACACTTGAACTCGAGGCAGCTTGCCATTTACTCCGTAACGTTCGAATAACTCGCATAATCCTAGGCGATTCCGATCAACGGTAAAGAATCTCAATCCTGCACACTTAAACCGTTCAGTACGAGAAGCCTTATCCACAATTGTTTCAACAAAATGTGGTCGCTGCGATTTATCAAAGAAAATCACTACGCTCATTGGCGTATCGGCAATTAAATTGTCAAACTGTTTGACCGATCGAACGGTCATCCGTTGCGCATACGCAGGATTAACCGTGACTAAGCAACTAAGCGCAAGCGCTCCTGTTACACAACTTATATTCAATATTCTTTTCATCGTTCCACCCTTTCCCCATCAATAGCCATACGAACATTTACCAACTCAGGCATCTCATCTTCATCTTCAATAATGAGCGCCGTTGTTTCCGGTTTATTTTTTTTCTCAACTAACTCATTCACAAACGTTTTTACCTTATTTGCATATTGTTCAGGATTATAAAAGAAAGAATCGAAATGACGGCGCCCATTGGTAAGCCATAATGTTTTTGGCGCCTGTACATTTTCATAAATAGATTTCACTGCGGCCACCGAAACTTTTTCATCATTTTTGCAATGAATGAATAGGCACGGAACCTTAATATTTTTGGCCGATTCAACCGGCTTTAGTGGGTAAATCTGAGTATTAATACGTTGCGTATCTAAGTTTGAAACTGCTTTCAAAAGGACTTTGATAAATGATTGAACATAAGGATGAAATGCATATTTTTGCAAAATGGATTTGCCTGGTAAATCAAATTGATACCCAAGAACCGAAACTTTTAAATTATCCAAAATATGAGCCAGTATGTTTTGGGTGGAATCGAATGGGCAATCAAGAATGAGCCCATCAAACAAAGAAGGATCCTTTGCTTGCGCTTCAATGGTTGAAACTGCACCCATTGAAAATCCATATCCATACACCGGCTTGCCTTTCAAACCAGGATGATTTCGAATAAATTTAGCTGCAGCAATAACATCCAATGCTTCATCGCGTCCAAATGTGCACATCTGGCCATCGCGATTTTCACCATGAGCACGAAAATCATAGGTCAAAAAATTATACTTTCCACGAGGAAACATTTCGCGCAAGAAAGCAACATCAAATTTATCGCACATGAATCCATGACTAATGACAATATTTGCTTCAGCATTTTTATAACGAACCAAGACACCATTTCTCTCAATAATCTCTTCAGTCTGCGCATACTGCCTTGGATATAGTTTCACTTTTTCAACAATCACATCAGAAGAATGACCCTGTTTCATATGAACTACATCGCCATGGGTATTGATATGTTTATGGGCAGCCATTACCGGTTTGATTAAAATCATCGCAAAAAAAGCAAAACCTATTTTTAAGGTTCTTTGATTTAAGCGATGATTTATGCCGGTCATGATCGTCCCCTTTAAAGTTCTTTATCTCATTCCTTTTTCTACTTTTAGTCTACCAGCATGTATTTTCTATCTGCAATAATTTTTATTATTTTGCTTGCAAGGCTTGCGCAAAGCGGCATCCAGAGCTCCTTTTAAACGCATGCAAAAAACAACAATAATGCCTTATTTTTCGCGCTTTTCTTCAAAAAATGCGAGTTTTAGTCTATCTTTGTTTATCGAACTCAATAAAATCCTTATTTCAAAGGAATCATCTATGAAAAAAACAGTTCGCACTTTAACACTTCTGACCATTTTTGGGCTTGCCTTCCCTTCTTATTCTGTGACTATTTCTGATCGAACCTGGCATAGCTTCACTGGTCTAGGAGCAATCGGAGGCGGAATTCTAGGAACGCTCACCTATAAAAAACTTAGGGGCACTAAAGAATCAGCCCCTGCAAAACAAGAGAGCCAAAATGAGCAATCTCATGAAAACCAACCCAAAAAGAGATCCTACGCACAGGCAGTAAAAGATTTTCTGCCCTGGGTCTGGGCAACGGCAATTGGTGCCGCCGCAGGCGGAATTGGATTAAATCGATTGCTCGCAGGATTTTCTCAAAGCAGTCAAGATGAAAAACGTCGATTAAATGCAATAGAAGTTGAACAAGCCCACTTGGCTCAAATCAGAGCAAATGAAGGGATCATCCAGCAAAACCTAGAACTTGCTACCGAGCTTATTCATTCAGTAAACAATGAACATCGCCTTGAAACATTCATTACAAGGGGCCTTGATGGAGAAACTGCTTCACAAAGCGCACGAGCACTTTTTGCTCCCTATCCATTGGTTTATGGTGTTCAACACATGACGCGAGCTGAAGAAAAATTACAAAATGCTCGAAATCAATGCAATAACGCTCTCCAGCTGGCAAATGGCCGAGAAGAAATAGTTCAAGTATGCAACAATTCTCTTCTGCAAATCGAGCAGCTCACTCAAGCCGCTCAAGATTATCGCCGCGAGCTCCAGGAACAACCAGAATATCATGGTCAAGTTGCAGCAGAAACAGCAGCGAGACTTGAGCGAGAACGAATTGAGACTGAAAACCGCAGGATTCGAGTGGCCCAGGAAGAAGCACAGCTTGAACGCGAGCGCCGGCAAAAAGAAGATCAACGTCATCGCGATCAAGAGCGCCGACATCAAGAGGAAATGCTTCGCCTGCAACGCCGCCAAACAACAGTAGTTATTCAAACTCCTCCTGCAGTTCAACCGGTGGTCTATGCACCATCTCACTCTGTTCCAGCGCCTGCTCCAACCATTGTGATGCAAACACCTCCGCCTGCTACTTATCCGACAAGTCAAGCCAAACCACTTTATAATGCACTCGATCATCAGAAACCATCAAAACCAGTGAGTGCACCAAAAGCAAATGCGCCAAAGGCCAAACCGTCTTCTGGCTCATCCAGCTCAAACTCTAGTTCTCTTTCATCTTTGGGAAGGCTCGATAATCCGCCACTGGCAGGAACGGCAGTGCGACCTCAAATGAATGACTTGCTCAACAAAATGAAGAATGTGAAGAAATAATTTCTTAGAAATTAAGCAATTAAAAAAGCTCCGATTAATTTCGGAGCTTTTTTAATTATTCACTACTTTCAGTTTTTAAGATTTTAAAAACTGATTAACAAACTCTCTCAACTCATTCTTATCCATAGCCTGGTTATATCTGCCTATCAATTTGCCATTGCTAAACACAAGCAAGCATGGCACTCGTTCCACGTAGAATTTGGCCACCAAATCAATCGCTTTTTCAGCATTGACTTTGGCAAATTCCACTTGCCCCACATATTCGCCCGCTACCGCCTCATAAGCTGGCAACATATGCAAGCATGATGGGCAATAATCGGCATAGAAATCAAGGATTACGATCCCTTGCGCTTTGGCAACCAACTCATCAAAATCTTTGGCCGATTCAAGCACATGAAGAATCGCATGAGGAGATTTATGCGCTCTATCAACACGGAACAAGTTTGATTTCAATTGAGCACCACGCGCCGTTGAAAAGCCAATTTTTTGCAAGAAATTCTCGGCATCAAGCGCTGCTTTAACGCCGCTGCCTTCCGCTACGCGTGCTTGGCGATAGACATGATCTTCAACATCACCGGCAGCAAACACACCTTCGACCGACGTTTCTTGAGAGCGACCGTGAAGCTTAATATACCCACCTTCGTCAAGATCAATCTTTCCTTCAAAAAGTTGTGAATTTGGAATATGACCAATCGCTAAGAAGATTCCCGAGAATGGTAACGTCTCATTGGCATTTTTATCAACATTATGCACCAAGAGACCAGTTACTTTATCACCATCACCCACCACTTCTAACGGCTTGGTGTTATACCGAATACTGATTTTTGGATACTCTTTCAATCGATCTTGCATGCTTGCTGCTGCACGCATCTCTTTACCACGAACCAGAATGGTAACCGATTTTGCGAACGAAGCGAGTTGTATCGCCTCTTCAACCGCCGAGTCACCCCCACCAATAACCGCAACTTCTTCATTTTTAAAGAACGGCGCATCGCACACGGCACATGCACTAACACCACTTAATTCTTCTCCTGGAATATTGAGCTTGCGCGGATTGGCGCCAGTTGCGATAATCACTGTTAATGCATGAATCGTTTCTCCATCACCAGTAGTAATAACAAATGGCCACTGAGTGAAATCAACATCCTGCACCGTATCGGTCAAGAAATCGACTCCTAAATGCTCTGCATGTTCCCTCATTTTTTTGACAATATCGGGCCCCTGAATAGAAACCTCTCCCGGCCAATTTTCAACGGTCGTTGTTTTGGTCAATAATCCACCCGGTTCATTACCCTCGATGACCAACGTCGAGCGATTGGCACGAGCCCCATAAATTGCTGCACTGAGGCCCGCTGGGCCCGATCCAATAACTACTATTGGGCGAATGTTTTCGATTTTGTTCAAACCCTCAACATCATATTCACGCGCAGCTTTGGTGCCAAAGCAAGCACCCAAAACGCACATTGCTACAACTAATCCCGAAATACCCAAGATATTTTTGTGTTTGATGATCATGGCGATAACCTTGTCCTTATTCATACTTTTTACTTTCCTTTGCATGAAATGAATTGATTAATAATGCAAAACCAATAGACTAAAAATATTAATAAATTCGCACTTTTCTCTCATTTAGGTGGGGACCTTATGAACTTTTCAAATGGAATTACCAAATTTTTGCTTGCTCTTTTTGCGTGTACCAGTATAACTGCTCAGCAAATCCAACTCAATCAACAAGATGAAATGATTGATGGTCTCATTGAATATACAATCAACCAGCTTGTTCGGCTCGATCAAATTACTGAACATTTAGCCCGGCTTATCAGTGATCATCAAATAACAACGCTCAAGGACCCGCAACTTTCTCTTGCTGCTACCACAACAACTCGCTCATTTTTAAAAGAATTTATAACTGCAGAACAAGGGATATACATGCTTGAATCTGCACGCAAAATTACTCTGGTTTTCGAGCTTACCAGAGTAGCAGAAGCAGTTTGCCAGCATTTTGAGCAAACATTTAAATCCCATCTGACCCAACTAAAACCATTTGGCATTGAGCAATACACCATATTCATGCGCCTCCATCCGGTAAACGATTCAAACATTACACTCCTGCTTGCACGCATAAAAAATCTCAATACAGCAATCTTAAAACTAGAAAAACAAACCCATACTATTGGCCTCACCTGGTATAACAAAATCGCACGTCGCATCGATGATGCAATTATCACTCCAATACAACGCAATAATTTAGGTGCGGTTTTGGCAGTCGGAACCCTTTCGGTTCTTGGTGCATGGTTCTTGATCGGGGAATATGGCGAACGCTTAGAAAAATCTATGCCTGAAGGCAGTACCGCAAGAACAATTTTTAATAAAATTCACACCGCCTGGGGAAGGCCGATTTATCGTGATAACAAAAATAGACCAGTCGATGCTCAAGGGAAAGGGATTACTGAAGAGATGCTTCATGATCCTCAAAATAATTATACCTGGCGCAGCAAAGTTGCCGATTCAGCAAAAAGCCTCATGCGAGATCCCCTTCTTGCCATGACGTTCAGTGCCCTGGGAGTAGTTGCCTATAAAGCGTGGGACGATATTAAGTCTCCGATTTCGAATTTTTTCACCTCATTTTGGAACAAATTACGTGGTGGCGCGTATTTAAAAGCAAAACAAACCGGCATTCTCAATTTCTATCCAACTCATGGCTTTGATAAAGTCATTGGCCTTGAAACCGTTAAATCGGAATTTGATGTCTTGCTCCAATTTCTCAAAGATCCTGAAGCTGCAGTACGACGCGGCCTCATTCCTTCAAAAGCATATCTACTGACCGGCGCACCGGGCGTAGGTAAAACATATGCTGTTGAAGGATTATGTGGTGAGATTGAAAAAATCACCCAAGGAAGCAATCATCCGTTCCGCTTTTTGCGTGTAGATGCGCCATTAATTCATGGAGCTCCAGGTGGAATCACTTCCATTCTTGAATTCGCGCGCCGAAATGCCCCATGCGTTATTTTCATCGATGAAATCGACCTGCTAGGCCTCCAACGCACCGGCGATAATAAAATGCTCAGTGAATTCTTGACCTCAATGGGAAATAGTATTGATAACGATCCAATGAAATTAGTTGTCTTAATTGCAGCAACCAATAAACCTCAAATGCTCGACAAGGCACTCTTGCGCACCGGTCGATTCAAAGAAATTCGCATCGAACATCCAACTTTTCAAGCACGTAAAATGTTCTTAGAAAAGGAACTTGGTAGCTATGGCCTCAATCTAAAAGAATTCGATCTAGATGCGATTGCACAAGAAACCGATCAACACACCATCGAAGATCTCCGATTGCTCATTCGGCGCGGAATTATCACCAGCTGGATGCTCAAGATGCCGCTTAATCAAGCGATTCTCGATTATGGGCTCAATAAAGAAGTACATCACATTATGCTCGAAGATGATCGTGACATTCCAGTGCATGAACAAAAACTTTTGGCAGTCTATTTTGCCGGACGCGCATTTGCACTCAATATTTTTGATACCAATGAAGTTCTTGCAAAAGTAACGATTAAACCGGTCATGACCAAATTGAACGAACGCACTGCATGGCAAGAATTCTTCCATAAAGACCTCAAAGAACAAGCAACGATTGAACATGGGAGCGTATTCACCATGCCAAAGCGAACCAACAGCATCAATATGCTCACCAAAAATGAGTTGCTGGATATGTGCAAAGCATATCTTGCTGGAACCGCTGCACAGGAACTATTGCTGAATAACTCATCACTCGCGCAAGATAATTCTGATCATGAACGCGCATTTATGTGCGCGCAGCGCTACGTACTTGATGGACTCGATCCAGAAAAATTATCACCCGACCTCAAAAAGCACTATCAACACAAAGCCATGATAATTTTCAAAAAATGCAAAGAAGAGGTCAAAAAGACCCTCAAGCCGCATGTAACCACAATCAAAGCGCTCGCTGATAAATTGGAAAAAGAATTGATTCTTTCGGGAAATGCAGTAAAAGAAATTATTTCAGAGAACGAGAAAAGTTAACAATTTAAGGCTCGCCTTTGCGAGCCTTTTTTAGTACCATAATGCGCAAGTAAATCATCAAAATTACACGCAAAAAAGGTACTCAGCATGAAGAAACATCTTCTTTCAGTTGCAACAATCGCAGCTTTTTTAAGTTTCACGTTTTGCAACAAATCACGCGCGCATGAAACTCCTATCACACAACCGGTCACGATCATCGATACGATGCTCGATGAGGCACGGCGCCAATTGAACCAGACCTATGCAGTACTCACCGGATTATCAGGCATGGTCAGCGATAATCAACTCCCAGCAGTACGTAATAAAAAAGAAACGTTAAGTAGTATTAAAGAAATCAATGAACTCATACAAGCAATTTTGCAGGAAAAATTTGTAAATAGCGATACACAAACAGTCGACTTTCTACTCCGCTTGAACCATAGCATTATGCAACACGTGCTCAACGCTATTCGCAAAGGATTCAAAACATTACCTCACTATGATCCGACCGATCTCATTACTCGCACACCTCTTTTTGAACCTGACCCCGAAGAGCTCATGATAACGATGGAGAAATCAAAAAAAATGGTCGACGATTTTACCAAAGAAGCTGATCATGCGGGATTACGCTGGTACAATCACTTCTATCGCGGCCTTGATAATTGGATCATTCATCCGTGTCAAAAATATTCGATTCCGCATCGTGCTGGTATTGCAGCACTTGCAACCGGTGGAGCTTTATGGGCCTGGTGGCGATTAAGTGCGCCCACTGGATTGTATGAAGATGAAGAAAGCTCTTGGACGCGTCATTGCCCCCGCATAATTCAAGGTTTTTGTGGGCCACGACCCGCAGAACGAGTTGGGGTAAATGATCAGGGTGCGCGTTATTCAATTAACAATCAAGATCGCCTCAATACATTTGGCAGATTAGAAAATAATATTGCAAGTTTGATGCTTGGCTATGCTCCTATTGGTCAGTATATGATTGCAACAAGTATCGCGGGAGTTGCGCTTGAATGGAAAGATCATTTGGAGCCATGGTTATCGGAAAAAATGAAAATCATCACCAATAAACTCAAGGGTGGCGCCTATCTCAAAGAAGCACAAAAAGCTGCTCGCGAAGTTGATGATGTCTCATTTGGCGATTTGGTTGGTTTAGACCACGTCAAACATGAATTTTCTATCTTGGTCGATTATCTGCAAAACCCAGAACCATATGACCGTTTGGGCCTCACACCACCAAAAGGAATTTTATTAATTGGCGATTCACGCACCGGTAAAACATTCAGCGTGAAGGCGCTTTGGGGTGAAATCACTCGTATGTATAAACGCATGGGCACCAAAAACGAGTTCTCATTTTTCGATTTGGATGCATCCGATATCGATCAACATGGGATCGGCTATCTTTTGAGCTTGATCAAAAATGCCGCTCCATGCGTGGTGTTTATCGATGAGATCGATTTGCTCGATCTGCAACGCAAAGGAAAAAATAAAATACTCAGCGAATTCTTGACCTATATGAGCGGAACCATGGATGCTAAGGATCCAAAAAATCAGGTCATCATCATTGCAGCAACCAATCGCCCAGAAAACCTAGATGAAGCACTGCGTCAACCAGGCCGCTTTGGCAAAGAATTACGTTTTGAGTTCCCATCTTTGGCTGAACGGCAACTCTATTTGACTCGCAAACTCGATAAACTTTCATTGAATTTGGATAAATTCAATATTGCAATGCTTGCTGAGCAAACAGAAGGCAAATCATACGAAGCTTTGAACATATTGATCAATAAAGCGGTGCTTAAGGCGCGCATTGGCAATCAAGTGGTAACCCAGGCGCATATTGAACAAACGCTCGATGAAGAGTTGCGCCATGTCGTCAATATCGAATCAAAAGAAATTCCGGTACACGAACGGCATCTCTTGGCAACACATTTTGCGGGTCATGCATTAGTCCTACACTTACTTAATATGCACACCAAACTTGCAAAAGTAACCATCAAACAAGTGATGACCGATATCAAAGAAGTTTCAATGGGAATGCATCTCTATTATCCAAAAGATAAAGACGCAAACCAGAAACGGTTCGAATATGGACGCGTGTTTACCCATCATCATGGGGATAGCATCAACGTCAATACCCGTGATGAAAAACTCGCACTCATTAAATATCATCTGAGTGGTGTGGTGGCCGAAGAGATAATCTGCGGATCGTGCGGATATAGCGTACATGCAAAAGATATGGAACATGCACTCGCGCTCGCCGAGTCTCTTGCATTTGAAGGCCTCGAAGTAAAACAGTTACCAAAACATATTCAGAAGGAACGCTTTGATGAAGCGTTTACAATTATTGCACAATGCAAGGCTGAAATTCGGGAACTGATACTAGCGCATAGAAATGAGTTAGAAATGATTATTACGGCGTTAGAAAAAAACGAGACTTTAACGAGTGATGAAGTGGAGAGAATAATAGAAGAAAAGGTCTAACTCAACCCTTCAATACATTATAAAAAAAGAAAAGAGCTAATTTTATATTGGCTCTTTTCTTTTTTTATATGAATATTCCAAAACCGCTTGCCGAGGCAATCGCACCTGAAAGCACGTATTTTCTGCTATTGTGAAAAATTTTTTAATCCGTTCGCCCTGAGCATGCGAAGGGTCGCGAACTCCGTTAAAAAAATGATTTGGCCCGTTCCTATCCTTCGCAGGCTCAGGACGAACGGGGGGATAATAACACCACAACATTTAGACAAAACCCATTAAACTCGATGTTCTAGGTACGATTGCCCTGACCGTTCGCCCTAAATGCCGGAAATTTCTTTAGAAATGCGGGTGTATCGAAGGGTCACATTATTTCATAATTCCATCAATCATCCTCAACCGATCCTGATGCCTTCCCCCCTTGAATTCGGCTCGTAACCAAGCTCGCAAAATTGCGATTACTTGTTCACCATCAAGAAAATCACTGGGAAGAACCAGCAGATTGGTATTATCATCTTCGCGACCAACTCGCGCCGATTCCTCATTCCAAGCAACCGCGGCGTAAATGCCGCGGAATCGGTTTGCAGCGATTGCCATACCCAGGCCACTGCCACAAATTAAAACTCCCAAATCTGCCTTTTTTTCAAGCAACTCGTGAGCCGCTAGTTGCGCAAACGTAGGATAATCAGATCGTTCTTTGTTAAACGCGCCAACATCAATCCATTCGATAGTAATCAGATCAATATCGGTAACGATTTCTTTAATGAGTTCTTTGATGTCATAACCGCGGTGATCTGCTCCGATTGCTATTTTCATAAAATTCCGTTCGCCATGATTTATCGGTGTTCTATGGCTCGTTACTCCGGGTGCCTCGCACTCGGAACTCGCCACGAACGGTTATTATTTAAAAATTCACAAGAAAGAAATATTATTATGTACCGTTCGTGGCGAGTAATCGGCATGTGAAACATGCCAGAATCAACGAGCCATAGAACATCATATTAACTACTTCACCTTCCCCGCCTCATCCAACTCCCAACACAATGCCACTCTTCGATCAGCCGCTCTGAAACAAAGTTCTATAGATGTTGTCTCAGAATCAATTATCGGCTTTTCATTAATATCGAGCGCATTGAATTTCACTGCATAGGACTCTTTAAATCGAGTATAATGCCGCGTACCAAAGAATAATCGATACTCATACGGCAGCTCAATTTTCTTAACTTCAACGGGCGCATACGTCACGTCATCGACCTTTAAAACTAAGTTCCATTCAGAACTCGGCTCTCCAAGCGGCACTTCATACAAACTCAAAACATAAAACGAAATACTATGCTTATTTTCTTCAAGCTGCCGGCGCAAGAATGCTTTTGAATGCTCATCGCTTTTACCTTGTCGAAACGTGTGCAAATTAGCATAAGCAGTTCGCACCTCATCGCCTAACCAAATAGCATCAAATATTCCTCGAGTTGTAATCTGATCATACACTCGAATGCTTCGCACATAGTTTTTAACTCGCTTATCGATTTCATCAACTTCATCACCTTGATTAAACTGCGACTTCCCCCAATCAATCAAGCGCCCACAACCAGGAAGAACCGCAAGTGCGCATACAAATACAAAAAAAGATCGATTCAGTTTCATACAATATCCTGCTCCGTTTGATTCAAATTTAAGTTACCACTATCCTAGAAAAAAGAATTACTATTTCAAACTCATTCCGTTCGCCCCGAAGAATTGAGGGGCCCAAGGTTCAGATCATGAGAAATATATCATCTTTACTTGCATGGCGCTATCTCTGGGCAAGCGATCCAGAAAAAAATATTGCAACAATGGTAAAAATCTGTTTTGTGGGGATCGCAGTGGGAACCTTTGCGCTCGCACTTGTGAGCGCAATAATGCGCGGATTTGAATATACCATCTATCAAAAAATGCAAAATATTCATCCACAACTCATGATTCGTTCAGGCAACAGTGAATTGAATGTTGATAAAATCAATTGGGTCATCAAACAAGAATTCCCCGAAATAGTAATTTCAAGTCCCATGGCACTGGAATATGCTATCATAAAAAGTGCCGATTCAGAGCCAAGCGTGATCATACTTAAAGGAATTGACCCTCTTTATGAATCACAAGTATCTGCTATTGGTTCCAAAGTTTTTGGCGCCGATAAAGATATTCAATTATCTCTTGGTGATACTGTCTATGGCCAGCATGTGCTCATTGGCAAAACACTTGCGCAAAATCTAAATGTAAATATCGGCGATCCAATTGAGCTCTATTATACCGATCTTGGCCAAACTGGAAGCAAGCGATTATCATTGCAAAGTGAAGTTGCACAAGTTGGTGGCTTTTTTGAAAGTGGGATCGAGGAATTCGATTCGAGCGTACTTTATTGCACTCTGCCATTCTTCAAATCAATATTTCCCGATACCGGCATAACACAACTCAATCTGAAGCTTACATGCGATGCCAATGAAACTGCGGTGATGAAACGATTACAAGATCGCTTGCATATTCCGGCACTCTCATGGAAAGATTTATACCCCGCGCTTGTTTCTGCGCTCAAACTGGAAAAATATGCAATGTTTTTCATCCTTGCGCTCATCACCCTTGTTGCAAGTATGTCCATCATCTCACTGCTATTCATGCAAATCACTCAAAAGCGTCGCGATATTGCTCTCTTACGGTCACTAGGAACTCCCATCAGTATCATTTCGCGTATATTCATACTCATGGGTATGGGCATCGCACTCACTGCTTCAACCTTCGGCTTGATAATGGCCATAGCTGCAAGCTGGATACTCGAACATTACCCATTCATTCAACTTCCTGACGCATATTACGTGAGCCATTTACCGGCTCGCATGGATTTATCTATTATAATTGCGGTGTTGGTGACGGTACTTGTGCTCAGTTTCATTGCTACGTGGCTGCCTACGCGCAGTATTCGCCGCCTCAATATTTCGCACGTATTGCGATTTGAAGGATAATGCAATGAATAACGTAATGACGCTCTATGAATGGAACTTAAAAAATAAGCGGGTTATTTTACGCGCCGATTTAAACGTTCCCCTTTCTGATGGCAAAGTGCTCAGCGATTATCGCCTTGATGCTGTCAAACCAACTCTTGACTATCTGATCAAAAGTGAAGCACAAGTAATTGTGCTTACACATATTGGTCGACCGGAGAATCATGAAAAAGAATTATCCACAAAACATCTCCTGCCATGGTTCACCGGAAATAATTACGATGCTCAATTTGCACCAACCCTCGAAGAAGCCCATAAGAGCACCGCTCGCATTACATTACTTGAGAACCTAAGATTTTGGCCTGAAGAGCGGACACCTTCAGAGCAATTTGCCCATCAACTCGCCACTCTTGGCGAATTCTACGTTAATGATGCATTTGGGGCCATGCATCGCAATGATACATCAATCACCCTGCTAGCAAAACAATTTAATACACATCATCGTTCAATTGGATTTTTAGTGCAACGTGAACTGACTGCGCTTGAGCAATTACAAAAAAATCCGGATCGTCCATATGTAGCGATCGTTGGTGGCGCAAAGGTACATGATAAAGTTGCATTCATTCAAAAATTACTACCGAAAGTAGATGCACTCTTGCTAGCACCTGCCATGGTATCCACCTTTGAACTTGCGCGCGGCAAACGCGTGGGTAAATCGCTCGTTGATGAAAAATCGATTGAGATCTGCAGAGAAATTATTAATGAAGCTGAACAGCAAAATGTTCCATTAATTTTCCCTGTTGATTACCAAATTACACAAGAAACATTAAATGGAGCACTTTCCATTGTACCAGCTGATACAGTACCAAGCACCGCAATTATCAGCTCAATTGGACCCAAAACTATAAAACTTTATGAGCAAGCCCTACTGAACGCGCATACCATTTTTTTCAGCGGAATTTTTGGATTCATAGAACGCAAAGACACAATGGAAGGCGCAAAGAAATTAATTGAAATAATTGCTCAATCAGGAGCAAAAAGTTATATAGCCGGTGGCGATACAGTTGCCGCAACACAAGCGCTTGGATTAATCGATCAAATCGATTATGTTTCTACCGGCGGTGGAGCCGCGCTCGCATATATCAGCGGGCAAGATCTGCCGGGCCTGAAAGCTCTTCAAGATGAAATGCCTCATCACCGTTCGTCCTGAGTGTCCAACATTTCTATCGAAATGTTGGATGTATCGAAGGATTAGGTAATCGGGCAAAATCCGAGCAAGCACAACGCATTTCGCATCTGATTTTCGTCAATAGATGCTAAATTATTCTTCTCAAAAACAAAAATGCCATGATTATCATGTTTCATATCCCATGAAAAATAACCATGGTCACCCATTTGCAATTCGCGCGCTATATCTTCAACAATCTCATGATCAGGCCTCGATTCCTTGCGAACACTCGCACGAGAAAATCCACGAACTCGTTGATTAAATGGAGAGGCCTGAATTTTGACCCCGTAATCATCCGCATGTTGCCAAATATCTTGCGGCACTTTACACATATCATCTTTGCAATAACCGGCAACGCCACGCAAACAATCAAAATCCGGGTTATCCACAAAATATGCTGCCTTATTGAGGTCAAAACAATTGTGACACAGTTCATGCATCACCAATTCAGCAATATTATCATGCTGATGATGTTGCAACATTTTTTGGGGTAATCCATTCAACCGACTGAGTATGACATACTCTTTATTTGAAATCGCCATGGCCTTTTCCTTTTTTTTGCGAAACACTTCATTACTCTCAAACACAAGTTCGAATGCTTTTTACTCAGTTTTGATTTCAGGGTACCAGGTGCTCTAAAAAGAAATCAATCATACTCATCTTACTCAAGAGAAATGGAACCGCAAGTGGTATCTTGGTTAGTTCAGAATGAATGCAGTTCAAAGAGCCTTTCTCCTTAAAGTTGCAAAAAACTATCCGTTCGTGGTGAGTATTTTTTCGAGCTTGCGAGAAAAAATGTATCGAACCATAAGTCATTTGAAAAAACAAATTGAAATTCCGCAATTCCAAATTGGTACATGGTTCGATACTTCGGGCTCGCTTTGCTCGCTCGAAACTCACCACGAACGGAAGAATAATTTCTCAGTTTTTCAAACCAAACTCATATTCCATTCATGAGACCAAACGACAATCAACCAGAGCGGGCATATTTTAATTGACAGCCAACCAGGTATTTTATTAAAGTTGTTCCAAAATAATTCAACATCATTTACAAAAGAGAAATCGTGAAGCCATTTATCAGAATATTCTTTGTTATCGCTGCATTCAGCATAATATCAGTTTCGGCTCGCAGTTACCTACGCCTACAAAACCCCACATCACGAACCTTGATTGCCGCATGGGAACATGATTCAAAAACAACGTATGAAATAAAAAGTGATTATTTAGAACCATATCCATTATTCACGTATGAAACCCAAAATTTAACTGAAGATTTACTGCCTCAGGGGGAGATTCCATTCCGAGATGGTAATGGAGCTGTGCGTGGTAAGGAATTAAGTTACATGATTGAAGATCTTGTCAAAGAAGTTCATGCTGGCAAAAAGTCTTTCACTCATTTTAAGATACTCCAAAGCACAAACTTTAATTATGGTGATCGATGTGGGCTCCTCGTATTGCAATTTAAGGAATATCCATTTGTCGTTAAACTCTTCATCGAAACACCCGAAACCTTCGTAAACCCTTTCAATAAAGGAGCAGAGCCAATATTTTTTTGGTACATGGGAGGCGGTGCAGGGCGCCATATTTCAGGGCTCACTCGCATCAAAAATCTCAAAAATGTACAAGCATTAACAAATGAACATTCATATTGGAGCGATCATATTATTTTTCCACGCAAATGGCTCTGGTTACCAAACAATGCAAAGTGGATCACGCTCACAGGAAAAAATATTACCTCTGGCAAAACACTAACCAACTCTATTCCAGGAACATTTGCCATCATTGCTGATTACATCAACACAGAAAATAGTTATAAAATGAAGCCAAAAGAACAGCAAAAAATGGTTATGAATTACTGTAACGATATGGGCCTTGCCCTTGACCCTCACCGCAAGAATTATAGTTTCCAAAAACACCCGGAAAAAGATGAACCGGTTATGGTGGTCGTTGATACAGAGCATTTCCCAACCATAGTGGGATTAAAAGATCCAACCGAATTCGAAACCCATAGCCAATGGTATCGCTATTTGATGAACAAAGGATTCAACGATATTTACATGAGAACAAAAAAAGATCGCCAAGATGAACTCAAGCGAGAGCACAAGTTGGCGCTGGTGTAAAGAAAATATAGCCAATCATTCGATAATAAATGGTTGACTAAAAAAATATTTTATTCGTTATTACTATTTTGCGTATTGGCTGGTTCAATTTTTTGCACT
The DNA here is from genome assembly GCA_964553945.1 of uncultured Pseudomonadota bacterium. Classification (GTDB taxonomy): domain Bacteria; phylum Babelota; class Babeliae; order Babelales; family Vermiphilaceae; genus CAZKLV01. The sequence continues at coordinate 212,388 of CAZKLV010000002.1, read as the reverse complement.
GCACCCAAATCAGCCGAAGGCAATAATAACTCTATCGGAAGTATATCCTTAACTTCCTTTGGCGCAATGAAGCACATCACACCTCGAATACTATCTGGCATGTCTTGAATAAGTTGCTTTAATTCATCGGCGTTCATCGTTTCGTTTGCGATCATTTTTTTGCATTCAGCAAGAACTGCTTTTGCTGCGCGAAGCTTAAGACATTCATTCGAATTTTCAGTTCCCCATGGATGATAGGTATCAAGCAATTTGACCATTTCTTCATTGCCACATTCGAGCGCAATATCACGCGCTGTTTGCCCAGCGTTATTCTTTAAATCACGATTGGCACCATGAGCAAGAAGTAATTGTGCAAATGGCTTCATATTAAGATTTTTACAAGCTTCTTCGCGAGTTATTTGAATTTCTATTCCAAACTGGGCTTCTATCGTTTGTTCAAGTTGTGGGAAGAATCCAGCGGCAATCATTAATGCTGTTGCTCCATGAGCATCTCGCTCATTAAGGTTATTTGCACCATAATCAAACAAAAGTTGCATGCACGGCAAATCATATTTGCACACTTGATCCATTTCACCTAAAGGCCGCCTTTCTCTTTCTGCATAATGGCTAACAAATGATGCCAGATACTGTTTCATGCAAACATAATGCAATAATGTTACCTTACCTGGATTTATTGCAACTTCTCCATTTATTACTGCCTGTTGTGGAATTAAGTTTGGATTAGCGCCGTTCTTAAGCAATAATTCAAACAAAGATATTTCTCCAGATGCAATAGTAGCAATCAAATGCCGAGCGTCAACAACTGCTCCACGTTCAATCATCAGAGGAATAAGCGGGAGCGCAGGCTTTTTAAACTTTTCAAAAACACAATCTAAAGCAGTCATACCAAGAGGATCTAATACATTGATATCCGCGCCTTTTTCAATTAAATAGTGTGCAAGATCAAAATAACCCATTCGAATTGCGCGCATCAGAGGGGTAAACTCACCTTCAATTACCTGAATATCAGCACCCTGATCAATCAAAAAACGTGCAAGCTTTGGTAGCTGTGATAAAATCGCATGGTTTAAAAAAGAAAACTCTTGGGCAGTAATTTCATTTACATCAAATTTATACTCACAAAGCAGGCTTAAAAATTTTGAAGTAAAGGAATCCGGAATATCAATATCACGTTCGATGATCGGTTGCCAAGGGAGGCATTCGAATGAAATCAAATAAATTTGGCTGGCCCGAACACCCTTCTCCAAAAGTTTTCGGAGTGGTTCGAAATCCATTTGCTCGAAAGCAACTCTCACCGCTTGAATTACTACTATTCGCAATTCTCGAGCTAGCGCTGGGACTCTTTTCTTTTCTCGAACAAACGCAATAGGTTGCTCTTCCATGGCCATCATGGGCGCAGGAACGATTGAGATAAATAACAATGCGATAAGCAATTTTTTGATTGAAAACATAATTAAGACTCCATTTAAATCTTTTATATATCTCATTTTACCAGAAAAACACGCTTTTGAATGGCCCCCAGCATCACTATATACAAACTGAAATATTCCACAACCATTCTCCCGCTGGCTGCAAATTCAAGTGACAGGAGTTTTCTTGCTCTCCAGGTTCAAATCAATAACAAAATCGCAAATAACATTGACTATCTGAAATGATTTTTTATAGACTAAAGATAGGAAAAGAGCTCTTAAACTCACTAAATTAAAACGAATATGAAAAAGTTATTATTGATCTTAACCGCGGCCGTATCACCACTTTCCTATGCAATGGAAGAAGTTTTACCCGAAGCACCCGAACAATTATCCATTCAAGATTTACTTGATCAAGGAGACCTCGAGGAAGAACTTGAAGAATTGGTTCTTGAAGGTGAACTTAATCTCGCAGGATTAGGGCTTACCAGCCTTGAGGGCCTTGAGAACATACCCAATCCAGAACTGGTAAGAGAACTTGATCTATCTGATAATGATTTTACTCTCATCCCCGATCATGCATTCGATAGATTTATCAATCTAGAAGTATTGGATCTTACTGATAATCCACTGATTCAGGTTCAGCAAGATTTGCTTGCGCGATTGGGTAATTTAAAACAACTTCATCTTGAAGATACCAAGCTCATAGAGATTCCCTTGCATTTCTTGGATCACAATCCTCATCTTGAAGTTCTGCACTTATTTGATAACAAGCTCGAATCATTACCTTATGGAATACTTGATAAACTCACCGAACTTGAAGAATTTGACGCGAGCAGAAATAAATTGGTTACTTTAAATCATGATCTTTTTAGAAATCAATGGAAAAAGCTCAAAACAATCGATCTATCTGGCAATCAGTTACAATCATTACCAAGTGGTATACTTACCCCTGTAACAGAGCTGAAAATTTTTGATGTGAGCCAAAACAAGTTGACTATTCTTGATGCTAATTTATTCCAAAATAATTTAAAACTAAAAAAGCTCTGGTTGGATTATAATCAACTTCAGCAAATTCCAAATATTACCCAACTTGCTCAATTAAAAAAACTGCATGTAGCAGGCAACAAAGAAATAGAGGAATTTTCTCCGGAGACAATCAAATTCATTATAAACGCAAAAATTAGTAACGATTCGCCGGCTTTGATGAAAAATATTCCGCCCTATTCGCTGAGCCAATTAATTGCAGATTTAGGTGATGATTGGAGAGAGCAATTACTTATTGTCGATGAGAATGAATTGATCACTCTTGATATCAGCAATCGAGGGTTGACCGACCTTGAGTTTCATGATCCCATCATTTTTACAGACGTCCAATCAATCAAAGCAAATAACAATTTTATCACCGCAATTCCAACTGATTTTTTCAGAGTCTACGTGCCTGAATATAATGGGTCAATGGCTCGCTTTGACAACGTATGGGAAATTGATTTATCGGGAAATTTAATTCAAGCATTACCGATCATTACACTCGATAAAGATCTATCGGTACTCGATACACTTGATCTCCATAACAACCAAATTGAAACGATCGCAGGATTCAAGGGTACAAAAAACCATCTCAAAAACCTCTACTTATCACATAATCGTCTGCACGAAATACCTGAAACAACATTCAATGCATTGCACAAATTGCAATATTTAGAACTAAGCGATAATCAACTTACCATACTGCCACGAAATACATTTAAAAATCTTCCTGCACTCAAAAAAATAATTCTGCGGCACAACAAACTTGGCAATAAAGAGCAATATGTATTTCCACTAAAGGCAAAGGTGAAATTCTATCCTCAGGAGATTCCACAATTAAAGATGCTTGCGGCAAAAAAAGTTGCTCAAAATATGGAGCGCATGAATTTGCTTGAGGTTATTAAAACTTTAAGAACTGCCCCGGCAGATATGCATGATGCACTCTTGACAGCTGCCTCTAAGAATGTTGCGCTTAAAATACGAAATGCGCTACTTGTAGAAAATTACTTATACCCGCTTAGTTTCATGAACAATGCCATTCAATCAACCGAACCTGGCAACTTATCGGCATTCAATAGATTAATTCAAATGACATTGCCTCGCATTCGCAAAGAGCCAAAAGATGTTCAACAAACTATATTAACTTTAGCTCCAGAATATTTACGCAATACTCTTATTCAAGCGGGTGTTGGCGAAAATATTCCCGAAGAAACACATGCTCCTGAAACGTCACCAGAAATAGCGGAGCTCGCAAAAAGCTTTGAAAATAAAAGCATAGTTCAAACAATTAATATGCTCACAGCTATTGAGCCAAAAGTGCAAAGAGAATTAGTTCAAGTTGCGTCAAGAAATGCTAGAAAAAAAATACAAAATGGTTTCCGTGCTCTTGTAGCGCTCAACAATTTGCAAAAATATCCAAATATAGAGTTTCGACTCGGCGCTATGATAACATTCAACAAACTTCCTCGAGAATCTCAGCTCGCAGTTTATGAACTGGCTCCTGAAGATGTTAAACAATTCCTGGTTGAACAAGGATTCAATCCGAAGCAAGAGCCTGCCAAAGAAAAAGAGGAAGCATCTGAAGAATTTGAACAATTGGAAGCAGAATCAGAACCATTTGAGTTTGAAGAGGTTGAGTAATAGCTTTAGCTTATGAAAATAGCATCGCCTCAATATCCGTAATCTTACTCGCAAACTCAGCACGCTCACTCATCATACTTTCCACTTTGCCAATTGCATGCATAACGGTTGAATGATCTCGTCCGCCAAGATAGGCGCCAATATCACGTAAAGATTTATCGGTATGCTTTTTCATCAAATACATCGCAATTTGGCGCACAAATGCCACTTCTTTATTACGTCCTTTTGCACGCAACTCCCGCCCATCATAGCCATAGTATTTTTCAATGGCCCCCAAAATACTTTCAAAATCGATCACCCGTTGCTTTTGGGCCGGCATGGAACGTAATAAGACGCGTTTAGCAAGTTCAAGATTTACCGGTTGCTTTGTCAGCGTCGCAAATGCCATGACGCGAATCAAGCCGCCTTCTAGCTCGCGAATATTGGAGATAACCGAACTTGCTATAAAATGGGCAACATCATCAGGAAGTTCATCGCCATTAGCACTCGCTTTCTTTTTGAGAATTGCAATTTTGGTCTCCAAGCTGGGCACCTGAATATCGGTCACCAAACCACAACTCAAGCGTGAACGTAATCGTTCGGCAATCCCTTCCATATCGGTCGGATAGGTGTCGGATGAAAATACGATCTGCTTACCAGCCTCGTAGAGTGAGTTAAAAATATGAAAGAACGCTTCTTGCGTTTGCTCTTTATTAGAAAAGAATTGAATGTCATCGATCAAAAGCACATCGATTGACGCGTATTTTGCTTTAAATTTGTGAATTTTATCAAATCGAATGGCATTGATAAATTCGGTTACAAATCGATCCGCCGGTTGATATAGAATCGATGCATGCTTTGATTTGGTTCGAATAGCATTCCCAATTGCATGCAATAGATGAGTTTTGCCCAAGCCCGATTGGCCATAAACAAACAATGGGTTATACAGTAATCCCGGTTTTTCGGTTACCGCATGTGCCGCTGCATAGGCAAGCGAATTGCTCGGACCTACCACAAACGTATCAAATATAAAATTACGATTAATGTGATCGGTCTGCTTTGGCACCATGCCGGCAAATGCTTGTTTAGCTGGTTGAATTGAAATTGGCAGTTCGTGCGATTGAGATTTATGATGCGGCACAAAAGGTTCATTATTCTTGCGACTTTGCGTATCAACGACATCGGGCTCAAGTGGAGCAAGTGCAGTTGTCATAATAATTTTAGGGTCATTGACTTGAAGTAATCGTCCCAAATGTGTACGGAAAAGCGGAAGATAATTATTTTGTAACCAATTTTTCACAAACTCATTTGGCGCTTCAAGATGCACAATCTTTTGATGCGCATCCCATTGATTAAGCGTGACCGCTTTGAACCATGTTTCAACAACACGGCTTCCCGCTTCTTCACGTGCAATCTTAAGAAATTCTTGCCAAATTCCGTCCATACAATCCAATATATTAGGGTTTTTGTGAATATCTAATGTAACACAGAGATGTGAGGTATGAAAAGTTATTTTTACACTTTATGTTCACGAAAATATTGAAGAATTCCATTTGAAATTCCTTGAGCAACAAGATGCTGATATTTCGGGTGCACAAGTAGTCGAGATTCCGCTGGATTGGTTACAAATCCGATTTCAACTAACACAGCCGGCATATGCGCTCCTAAAAGCACCTGGGATGCTGCATGCTTGACGTGGCGATCCACAGGTGAGAATTTATTGTCCTTCAGATGATGAATCAAATTCATATGAAGTGATTGAGCAAGCACTTCAGATGCATTACATTTGGATAAAAAAAAACCATTTGCCACCCCCATTTGAGCAGCAGATAAAGTTGAACTTAAGCTTTTGAAAATGGTTGGATCGATACAAAATGTTTCAATACCGTGCACATTCTTTACAGAACCTGAATTGGCATGAATTGAAACAAAAGCATTCACATGAGCACTATTTGCAATAGTTGTTCGTTGACTTAAAGACAACGTGCAATCACAATCACGCGTCAAAAGAACCTCTATGCCGTTTTTTTTTAATATGTCGGCAACTTCCAACCCAACCGAAAGAGTAATATCTTTTTCAGCGCGCTGCGCATACCCAATCGCACCCTTATCGATACCGCCATGCCCACAATCAATTGCTATGCGCGGAGCAGATACGACAGTCAAAACCTCTTTGTGTGATGCATTATTTATTTTAGAGAGTAATTCCTTGTTATAAAGATGAAAAATCACACCATTTTGCATTTTAATCGATGGAAAATGCGAATATGAAACGCCCACTTGGGACGGATCGAATGTGAAAACAACTTGGATAGTATCATTCTTTGCTTTTTCGATACGAACTGTGTAATTACGCGGTCGCGCAGAACTAATACGTGCTATCATAACCTCAACTTCTGGGCCACCTATCTGTGTATTTGAAAATGTATAAATCAGTTGATTATTACTTCGAGTTTCTTGAATAGTCGGCTTTCGATCAAAATAAAAAATCAAAGTGCCGAGTTCCAAATCAAGTGATTTTGGATCGGTATTGAAATGTTGTTCAACCATTGTCAACTTATTGGAAGCACCAAATAAGCTCGTTCCAATCAACCCAACTATTAAGACTAATGGTCGCGTCCCTAAACGTTCCATAGTTCCCCCCCCTAAAGATTATTATTACCCTAAATCAGCCGAGGCTCCGCATAGTAAACAAGCCTTCGTGAAAGCTCCCACGCCTGTAAGAACCTCTTAATCGGATAACGTTTTAACGTATTTTTATGCGTCTTGAATGCCGGATCATGACAAATCACTTCCTGTTTATTCTTATCCCATCCAACAACCACCAGAAGATGCCCTCCTTCATACGCTTTAGGCGCTCCTGGCAATCGTCCGCGTACACTGACTACCACAGGGATACCTCGTTCAAGTTGTTCATGCAATTCCACAAATGAATTTAACCGTGTTGGATAAAAGAGAATTGATCCATCGCACATATCAAAGGCATGAGCCGTATTAAATGCCCAGCTACCATATACACCAAGACCGTGATCAAATGATTGATTAGCAAAATGAAGTGGGTTGGTTGATTGACTATTGAAATAGTTAATGAGCATTGTCGATGAAGTCGGTGAACACATTTTATGATTATCTTCGTGATTAATTTTAAATTGCGAAAGACGTGGAACTTCACGAATATGAACCGATTCAAGTTTTTTGATATGATGACCCACCCGCTCAGATTTAAATGAACTTAAATCAGCTGTCGTTACGGTAAATGCATGGAGATCACCAAGTGATGCACCATTATACGCTTCTATTTTTATTGAAAAAGCATCTGCCAATTTATGCGGATCGATTTCTAATCGCACATGTTCGTAGCGTGAAAATCCATCCGATTTACTCTGGAATGATCGCGCAATACCTGAGCCCCAATGCACCATACGATGCCATTTACCCCATTTTTTGGTGCACGCATTACGAACTCGAGCATGGAACGAATAATAACCACCTTTATGATTTGGCCTAAATGCGTTCCACCCAAAAATTAATTGTGAAAATGACGCAACATCATATTTACTGTAAACGATTTCAGTTTTAGCTGCATTTGCTTCTTGTTCTGCAGTATTAAAAACTTTTTTATGCAAATGAGCCCAACTGGGCAACTGCACAGCAATCAATGCGCACGAATGTAAAGTAAAACTCAAGATTAATAGAAATTGATTTGTTATCTTCATTATTCCACCCTGTCTCTATGATACTTCTTTCAATAGACTGTTTTCAAGTATTCTATGTGAATTTTTAAAGCAAACACGCTTAACCAGCCATGTCTTCCAAAATTTAATTTATATAATGCATACTGATCTTGTGCGATATTTCAAACAAAGGAGATTCGATTATGAGCAAACAGTTGTTATATTATCAGCCACTATTATTCTTTTATACATTTTTTACCTTGCAGGTATTCTGTGCTCAATTTTCTAATCCCGGTATTGTTACGACTCCTGTTGCCCACCTTGTTGGGCAACCATTCGGGAACGAAACTGCTTATCGTAATATCCCTGTCTGCGGAGGGTCTAAAAATCCATATCCCTCATGTCCACGCGTACACCAACTTTTGATGCATGAGATAGTCAATATTATTAAGTATGAAGGCGATGAAGTATTTATCGATGTACCACATACATTTTATATCACTACATACACGAAGGTACCACAGACTCGATATTGGACAAGTAAAAAAAATATCATACCATTACATGAACTCAAACAACGAGGGCTCAATCTCAACCTGTTACCACATGCGATCAGTTTTGAAAACCCTGCAAGCATACATCATCATGAAAATGTGGTCACGCTTTTAAAACCATATTATGATCCAGAACACAATATTACCTATTCGGCCGGAACACGATTTATAGCTGATTCAATAAGCAGTGATAAGCGGCTCGTCCATGTCTTTGCAATAAATCCAAGCTCACAAACGATTGACGAAATAAAGATTCCGCGCACATCACTATTGCAAACACATCAAACAACTACAAAACAAAAAATTCAAACGTTTGTGGATATTCTTAAAATATGGGCTCATCAAGATGGCTACATCCCTTATGTTTGGGGAGGCTGCAGTTTTATACATACCGAACTCAACCATGTAATTAACGAGCATCAACAAGAACGCAATGGAACTATTCATTCATGGTACGAGCGGCAACATCCTCATGAACAAAATGCTCATTTAAAATCAGGGTTTGATTGTGCCGGATTGATCAATCGAGCAGCTCAAATTGCTGGAATTCCATTTTTTTACAAAAACACCATCACGATCGCCGAACATTTGAAAGAATTGCACCCAAATGAACAGCTGCAATCCGGCGATATCATTTGGATGCGCGGACACGTTATGGTCATCGCAGATGTGCGCCATAATACCATTATTGAAGCTCGCGGATATGACGGAGATTATGGACGGGTCCATGAAATCGAGATTGGTAAAGTATTTAAAGGAATCAAGACCTTTAGAGATTTGAAGAAAGCGTGGATCGAAAAAAGGCCACTTATTCGATTAAATAAAGCTGGGAAAACACAAGATACGGTGAAGGAAATTAAGTTATTGAAGATGAAGAGCGTGTTTTGAAAAGAATCGATCGGTGTTCAATGGTTCGATACTCCGGGTGCTTCGCACTTGTAACTCACCACGAACGAAATTTTTACGAATTCAGATTAACAACAGATAAAACGGTCGTGGCAAGTAATCGCGCGTCAGCGCCAGAATCAACCAGCCATAGAACGGATTCATTATAATCGCTCTCCGGTCAACATCATCCTCTTCAATTTACTTGCTATCTGGGTATTTCCAATCAATAAATATCCCGCTACTTTCCCATCAACTAAAATAATTTTGTGATAAAAACCATCTCCGTGGGAAATGCGAATCTCTGCATTATCCGGAACATCAACCACTGGCCCACAGGTAACAAATGAAGTTCCAAAAAATGCCGAACTCGTTATCACACATGATCCGGGATATTTTTTAGAATGTGAGGAAATCATATTGAATGCCGCAACACTCCCCTGCTGCATCGCATCGGGCCATGTACAGCTTGGCGCATACCGCTTACTGACTTGATCATACACCATCACACAATCACCACCAGCGAATATGTTTGGATCTGAAGTGCACATATAATCATCAACTGCAATATATCCATCGCACAATTCAAGGTTCGCAGAACGAGCAAGCTCAACATTTGGTTTAAGTCCAGTGGCAATGATAAACATTTCTTTATCTTGAACCTCCTCCTTATTCACAAAAGCATTACACCGCAACTCGATCCCTGCATTCGCCATCAATTTCGCAATGACTGCTGCCCCCTCTTGATCAACCTGACGCGCAAGTACACGATCACCACGTTCGATAACGATCACCTCAAGGCCCCGTGCGCGCAACGAATCGGCACATTCCAGCCCAGATAGCCCTCCGCCGATTATGGTAACGCGGGTAACTGCGTGATCGTTCACGTAGGCCAAAATTTTATGTACATCGGCAAGTGTATGAAATGTGAAGACCCCTTGAGCGGTACTGATGCCAGGAAGGGGAGGAATGATTGGTGAACTGCCGGTGCCAATAAACAACGTGTCATAGGGAACAATCGTTTCATCAGCCAATGTAATGGTTTTTAACGCTGAATCTATCGCAACCACTCGCATACCAAGAAAAAGATGAAAATTCGGGTGATTTATTATTTCATTTCTTAAAATATTTAATTCATTTTCTTGTTTAACTTTATGAACATAATCAGCCAAAAAGCATTTGTTGTATGGCTTTTCTGTTTCATCAGAAATGCAAATAATACGAGAATGAGGATCAAACTTAACGAGGGTATTCAAGCATCCAATGCCTGCTGCAGCAGTACCAATAATAACATGTGTTTTCATAATTACTTTTGATTGATGTAGAATCGATCGACGAGTATCGGCAAATCGGGACAAATGAGATCTTTTTGAGCAACATCATCCAAAAATGATTGTGGTTTGCACCATACATACTCAGAAAAATCTTCAGGATTATAAGGAACAGCTAAATCGGAAATGGTAATTTCATAGACCGCCTTAAATAACGAGCCAGGAGTAATTTGGCTCGGATGCATTATACCCAGCAAGCGATATTGGTGCTGCGTAACATCGATCTTTACCTCTTCAAAAACCTCCCGCTTGAAAGCCTCTTCATAGGATTCTCCTGCTTGCACACAGCCACCAACAACCGCTAAGCATGAAGGATAGGAGTCTTTATCAGGAGTACGACGCAAAAAACAAATACTACCATCTTGGTACTTAAGAAACGCAAGTACTATACGGCGATATTTTTCATCTTTTGCTTGAGAGCGCCACATGGTTTTGACCACTTGGTCATGTTCATTGACGATATCGATAAGCTCATCGGGGATATTTTGATTCATGCAGTCTCCATTTTTGTGCCTGGCAGGAATTGAACCTGCGGCCTACAGATTAGGAATCCGTCGCTCTATCCAACTGAGCTACAGGCACTCTATTTTTGATTCCTAAATCGAAATTTCTATTGCGCCTGGCAGGGGTCGAACCTGCAACCAACGGATTCGAAGTCCGCTACTCTATCCAATTGAGCTACAGGCGCAAATCCCCATAAACTTAGCATAAAAAAGGCTACTTTACTAGCATTTTTACCCATCAAAAAAGCCCCTCGAGTTTAACCGAGGGGCTTTCGTCTTATTCTCTATTCTCTTACTTCACTAAATGAGCACGTAACATCCAAGCAATTTTCTCATGTTTGGTAATGAGATCCGCGAGGAAGTTATTAGTTCCCATATCATTCAGCTTTGCAGTTAGATCGATATATTCACGAATACTTTGTATCAAAGCTTCATGATCCGCTAGAAGATCTGCAATCATACCAAGATCATTCGGATTGTGTCCAACTTGCTCATGTAAAGTTGCCGATTGGTTAAACTCCGCAAAAGTTCCAGGAGCCATAAATCCAAATGCACGAATGCGTTCGGCAATGCTATCGACAAATTCAAGAAGCATCGCATACTGCTTACCAAATAGCTCATGCAATGGCCCAAAATGCGATCCTTGAACATTCCAATGATATTTCAATGTTTTGGTATAAAGAACATACTCATTTGCCAGTAAAACATTTAGCGCTTCAACGACATTGATTCTTTTCTGTTCATCAAGGCCGATATGTACCGGCACCGTTTCTGTCAAAACTATTTGTTCCTGTGTTTGATTCACCGGCACCTCAGCAACTCCCACATTGCCTGGCTCAATAATCAATTCATCTTTATCAGGCTGAACCGCCAATACATTTTCATGTTCAGTTAACCGAATGTCATTCGACACTTCCTGAGCAATCGCAAATTGACACCCTGATGCCAAAAGCAATAATCCGTATAAACATTTCTTCATAACAACCTCCTTTAAAAAATACTCTCTATTGAACTACTTCTATATCTGTAACCTCTGCTTGACCAGTGTTTGTATCAAAACTAATATTTAATTTAATCTCAACAATATCTGAGATCGTTGATTTCTTTTTATCCATTCCTTCAAACTTCTTTCTTTGTTCTACCCCTTGTTGCACTTCCGGAGCAATCATTTTTTCTTCACCTATTACTTGCGTCGGCGCCGCAAATTGCGCATCTTGAATATCTTCAATCAATTCTGGTGCCATTTCATCCTGCGCTCCCTCATGATTTAACTCTTCATCATCGGCAGCAAACTCTTCATCTCCAAACATTGGTTGCTGATCAGCTTGTATACCTGGGATAGCAAGAACCTGTTGATCGGATACTTCCATATCTTCATTTTGTTCATCACTTAAAACATCATCATAATTTTGAATCATTGATGGATCACCAATATTAAATTCTTCATCCTCTTGCTCTTGGGCAAAAACACCACTAAAAAGAGATGCCAATACAAAAATTGCAAATAACGATCTTTTTTTCATAAATTTCCAGTATAAAAATCAATTAGCTGACTATTCAATTTAACTTTACAGAAGAATTACCAACAAAATCAATGATTTCGCACAATTTATCGCTCTTTAATTTCAAGAAGCTTATACCTGATTTTTCCTTTTAAAATACCCCAAAAACTCCTTATTGCCACTTCCTCCCAGAATTGGCGACTCAATGACCCCAACGCATTCAAACCCATGCTCCTCGATACCACTTCTTAATTTTTGAATTACCTTTTGGTGAATAACAGAATCCTTAATGATTCCACCTTTGCCTACCTCATGCTTTTCCGCCTCAAATTGTGGCTTGATGAGCACAATCAATTTTCCGTTCGGCTTAAGCACCTGCGTTACAACATCCATAACTTTGAGTACGGAAATAAACGAAAGATCAAGAGTAACCAAATCAACCGGTTCATCTAGAGAACTCAGATTGCGCAAATTAGTCCGCTCCATCACAATAACCCGCGCATCTTGCCGTATTTTCTCTGCTACCTGACCATATCCAACGTCAACGCCATACACCTTCTTGATACCATGTTGCAACAAGCAATCGGTGAATCCTCCGGTTGAAAGTCCAGCATCGAGCGCAACAAGACCATGTACATCAACCCCAAAATACTCAAGTGCTTTTTCGAGTTTGTATCCAGCACGCCCCACATATTTAGGTTCTTGAACAATCAAATCGATAATCGCATCATTTGAAGTCGCGGTACCAGGCTTGGTGATAATCTTATCATCTACCGTTACCTTACCCTGCATAATCCAACTTTGAATTTGTTGCCGACTATACTGCGAAAACTTTTCGTGTACCAAAATATCTAATCGTTCTTTACGTTTTATTGTCATATAAATCCTTAATTAGCTACAATCAAAAGTGTATCAGGATTTAAAAAGGGAGAAAATTATGACCTATTCAAAAATATGCATAGTATTGATAATCAGCGCAACAAATCTCCAACTTAATTCCATGAACAAAAAAACTGAACCCATCGAAAGTAAAGACGAATTAATAAAGGCTATTCTTCACGAAGATATTCCCATGATAAAATGGGCTCTCCTGAATAAAAACCCAAACTATTTCAACGAAGAAATTAAGTTTACCCCCCTAAGCCTTGCCTGTGTAGCAGGCAAAATGCAAATCGTTAAATTATTACTCGATGCAGGCGCAGGAACAGATTTTCAAGTCTATGATGTAAATAAACGGCCAAAAAACTCAACCGCTTTAACCGAAGCTGCTCGCCACGGTCATTACGAAGTAGCAAAAAAACTCATATCAGTTGGCGCAAATGTAAACCCTCAGAATCCAGATAACTTCACCCCGCTTCATGCAGCTGCAAGAATTGGAAATATCGATATTATCCATATGCTTATAGGCTTTGAAGCAAACATCAACGCTCAAACATATTTTGAACGAATTACACCGCTCCATGAATCAATTCCCGATCTAACACAAGCTAAACGTGATAAAGAGTTAGAAAGAAAAAAATATCACATAGCCTTATTACTCTTGCAAGCAGGGGCCAATCCAAATCTTCGAACGATCTGCCAAATTCATAACTCACAGCCCATGATTGTTCAAGATAAAACAGCACTAACCCTTGCAGCTTTTCGCCACAAAATCCTCCATGTATTATTACTTCGCCTTATGGGAGCAGATTGCTACAAACAAGATCGTTATGGAGTTACCGCAAATGATTATCTGAATGCCGATAGTTATCTCTATTCAATGGAATGATTAGTTTTTTGGTGATTCTTCCGCTCACGCGCTCGCTCTAACCCAATCACCGAACGTGAAATTGGATATCCAAAATCTTCACTTAATCGCTGCTCTTCATCAAGAATACGATCTAATAAAAACACTGCGAGAGAACCGTTATGTGATTGAATGGTTACATAATGCGTGTCATTTGATTGTTTGAGTGCTTGGCGGTAGTCGGCTAGCTTTCTAACGCGTTTACCATTAACTTCGGTGATAAGATCACCAACACCCAAAATACGCATTTGGTAGGAATATGATCCAGGAAGAATGTGGGTAATAACCAAAACAGATTCATGCTTATTTTCTTGTTCAAAATAATGAACTAAATGTGGCCCCATAAGACCAATTAATTCCAAATGATTTTCCCGAAGTTCCATAATAACCAAACCGGCAAGCATTTCGTACTCTATCTCTTCAAATAATGGATAGATAAAGCGAATCGGATTTAATTTGGTCAAAGAAAAATTAAAAGTAACTTCTTTTTTCTCTCCATTACGATAAAAAACTATATCTACGGGCGAATCTTTTTTGATATGCGCTACAAGATCATGAATAACCGTCCGATCAAAGCTCCACGGAACCTTTGCATCGCCATAGGCATCAATGCGATATCCATTTATCTCGTAGACCATATCACCCTGCTGTAGTCCCGCTTTTTCAAAAAGTGAGTTTTTAAATACCGCACTGACATGCAATCCTGCCGGTAATGGATTTCCCAAAAACTCTGCTTGCTCATTGGTTGCAAATGCGAAGCGTACGCCTAATCCCGGCTGATGTACAAGAGGGGTTGTATACATTTCATCAAGAACCATGATCAAATCATTCACTGGAATCGCATAACCAACATTTTGTGCAAGTGGAACCATTGCAACAATAATACCAACTACTTCGCCGCGAGCATTGAGCAATGGCCCGCCGGAACTACCAACATTGACCGGAGCGGTGATTTGGAACAACGCTTGTCCATCCACCATTTCGCGCCCACTAATCACCCCCGTGCCGCTTTTTAGCCGATCCTGTGCAAGTGGATAGCCAAGCGCAAGCACCGTTTCGGTGCGCATCATTTCGTCGGAATTACCAAGGTTCAAAAAAGGAACGGTCGGAAAATGTGATTTCATTGCATGAAGAACATCCGGTTTGATGCGCAACAAGGCAACATCTCGCGCCGGGCATATTCCAACAATTTCGACTGGAATCGGATAACGGCCCAACTGTGGCGTGTGGATCCAAATATACTTTGCTTCTTCGACCACATGCGCATTGGTTATCAAATATCCTTGATCATTGATAAAAAATCCACTGCCAATGCTTTCAAATTGCTCTTCGATATTATATGGTTGCAACCAGTTGAATCGCCCAACCTGCGCAAATACTTGAACAACTGCATTTTGAGCATATTCTTGGACCTGCGCCCAGTAGGCGCCTTCTTTAACGAGGAGGATTTCTTGCTTCATTTTTTGCTCCCAATAATTATGGTTCGATACAATTTTTGCGCATAAATGCACAAAAATCACTCACCACGAACGGAACTAATTTTTCATCATGTAGTTCTATCCTACCGTTCGTGGTGAGTGATTTGCGAGTCTTCGAGCAAATTGTATCGAACCATTAATCCTTACGCCAAAGTTTCCTTATTGGCAAGCTCATTCTTGGCCCGCTCGAGAGCCAAAATCTCTTTACCCGTTTCGGTCAACGGATATTTAAAATCTGCTGCAAGGCGTGGCTCTTCGGCAACAATCTTTTTCCATGGTAAAACGATTGGAATTTCTTCCGATACATTCGATACATTATCAGATACGGTTAACGTAAAGAATTTACCATCATGCTTTTTGAGCGCCTCACGGTATTCGGCCAATGTATGTACCTCGATGCCATTTACTTTATTAATCGTTGCACCAATACCAAGGGCACGCGAGCGATATGCCTGAGAATTTGGGAAAATATGGGTTATGACCAGAACAGGATGTTGTTGACGCTGCACCGAAGCAAATTTAGCCAATCCCGGCGCTTGGTTTGCAAGCAAATGCAAATGGTTCACGGTCAATTGCATTACCACAACACCACCAAACACTTCGTAATCAACCCCTTCAAGTTCAGGATACACTTTATCGACAAATAACTTTTCTCCATGATCAAACTTCACTGAAAAATCTTTACGATCTCCATTTCGATAGACAACAAAATTTAATTCTTGTCCAATCGAAAGGCGTGAAACAAAATCAAGCAACGAAATTTTATCTTCCGACCATGGCACCCGCATTTCACCATACATATCAACGGTGTATCCATTCATTTGATAAATCATGTCACCACGTTTTACACCGGCTTTATCAAGGGTGCTTTCTTTGACCACATCAACGACATAACATCCGCCCGGCATTGGATTGCCCAAAGATTCAACCAAAGATTCCGTTGCATTATTAAATAACACACCAAGGAACGGTTTTCTGAGTATCGGCATTTTATACAGATCATTCAACACTATTTTCAAATCATTAATGGGAATTGCATACCCCACATTTTGCGCTTCCATGACCCCCGCCGAGTTAATACCAATCACTTCACCGGCAATATTTAACAGTGGGCCGCCTGAACTTCCGGGATTTATCGCGGCACTCATCTGAATCATGTGGTGTTCTTGACCGCTTATCACACCAGTTGTACTTTTGAGCGATTGTTGTCCCAAGGGATACCCAATAGCAAGAACTTCATCGGATCGATGCACCGTATCGGAATCGCCCAGCGGCAAATACGGAACTGAACCAAGTTCCGCGCGAATTATTTCAAGACCTTCATCACTGACACGCAAAAGAGCCAAATCTCGCTCCGGGCTAATGCCAATCAGATGAGCATCAATAATCTCTTTGCCAAGCGCTGGAATCTGGATCCAAATTCCTTTTGCCTGCCCAACCACATGCGCATTGGTGATAAAATCACCTCGATCATTGATAAAAAAACCTGAACCAGAACTGGTTCCTTGCGCTGGCGTTTTATAGGGCTGCAGCATGTCGGTTACTGCCATTTGGGCAAAAATTTGCACAACAGTATCTTTTACTCGTTCTTGCACCGGGCGCCATAACTGCGCATTAGAAACAACCTTTTCGATAATCTGTGTCTGATGTGCGGGCTCTGCATCGACAACCGTTGGCAATACGTTCAATGCCGCATCGGCAAGCATCGATTCCAGTTTTATCTGCCGATAAAAAAGAACCGATCCACCAATAAGACACATAAAAAACAAAAATAGAGAGGTAATTTGGGCGGGATTCAGGCGTAAATTCATACTCAATTCCTTACTTTCAAAAAATCATGTCCAGATGGGTACAGTATACTCAAGTGAAAGGAAAAACCAATTGCCAAAAAACAGAGATCTCTATACATTAATCTGTATCTTTAAAAGAAATTAATGATTCTCAAGGAGCATGGAAATATGAGTTCTCCCGCAACACTCGAAAAATTGGTTGCATTGTGCAAGCGCCGCGGTTTTGTCTACCAATCATCTGAAATTTATGGTGGACTCAATGGCGTCTACGATTTTGGGCACTTGGGCACCCTGCTCAAAAGTAACATTCGCAATGCATGGATCCGTTCCATGACCTCAACGGGCCAAGATATTCTCTTTTTTGAAGGTTCCCTTCTTGGGCCCCATGCTGTTTGGGAAGCATCCGGCCACGTTATTAATTTTCATGATCCAATGGTTGATTGCCTTACCTGTAAAAAAAGATTCCGCGCAGATGATATCGATCTCAATAAACCTTGCCCAAGCTGCGGCAATACAACTTGGACCGATGTGCGCCAATTCAATTTGATGTTCAAAACACAACTTGGCGCTGCAGCAGAAAACAGCTCCGTTGCCTACTTGCGACCGGAAACTGCACAATCAATCTTCATTAATTTCAAAAATATGATGTCCACCAATCGCGTTAAGATCCCATTCGGTATTGCGCAAATTGGTAAAGCGTTCCGCAACGAAATTACCCCAAAACAGTTCTTATTCAGAATGCGCGAATTTGAACAGATGGAGATGGAATTCTTTTGCAAGCCAGAAGAATCGGCAAAATATTTCGAATACTGGTGCGATATCCGTAAAAATTTCTATACCCAAATCGGAATCAACTCCGATAAAATTCGCTTGCGTATGCACGAAAAAGATGAACTTTCGCACTATTCATCTGGCACCAGTGACGTTGAATACAACTTCCCATTTGGCTGGAAAGAGCTCGAAGGAATTGCAAATCGAGGCAGCTTTGACCTTGATCAACACAGCAAGTTTTCAGGAAAAGATTTATCGGTACACGATGAGCAAACCAAATCATCATATATGCCTCATGTAGTCGAATGCTCCGTTGGCGCGGATCGCTTGTTCTTGACCATTCTTTTCGATGCGTATCATGAAGATATCGTTGAAGGAGAAGAGCGTGTAGTGCTCAAATTTGCTCCGTGTATTGCACCAATCAAAGCTGCATTCATGCCACTTGTTAAAAAGCTTTCGGAACCGACCGAAAAGCTCTTTAAAGCGATTGCACAGCGCGGCATCCCGGTTACCTTTGATGAATCAGGATCAATTGGCAAGCGATACCGCCGCCAAGATGAGATCGGTACACCACTCTGCTTTACCTATGATTTTGAGAGCGAAGTAGATGGCTGCGTGACTGCGCGTAATCGAGATACAACCCAGCAAGAACGAATCAGTATTGATCGAGTGGAAGAATATTTGATTGATAAAATCGAAGGATAGCGATAAATTTCTCGATCTGTTCGATCATTTTTGCAACGGTGCAGTCAAAAGCATACATTAAGTCATTCAATGGTTAAAATATATCATCTTTCAACACAACCCTTCGATACTCCGGGCTCGCTTTGCTCGCTCGGAACTCAGGGCGAACGGTAAGAAAACTTACCTAAGAAACTTATCTACGTTGATAAAAACAACATTATTTTATGAATACAAAGCATTTAACTGCAATCGCACGAAGCCTAATTATTAATCCATTGACCAGCATATTCTCGATGTGATTATATGAATCTGATTCAAATAATCCGAAGGATATAATTCTATGGCCACAGCAAAACTAGCTCATTTTTCACCCGCTCGTACCATTTTGGCATCAATCTTTATCATGATCAGCATTGGAACGCTTCTGCTTGCTCTTCCGATGGCGCGTACCGAAGAAATATCGCTTATCGATCTTTTTTTTACCGCAACATCTGCCACTTGTGTTACCGGACTTTTCACAATCAAGCTGGCCAGCTTTACCACATTTGGAAAACTCGTGCTGCTGGGGCTCATTCAAATTGGGGGATTAGGCATGATCACCCTCACCCTTTTCTTTTTATCCTTATTCATGGAAATGGGACTTGCAACGCAACTCATGGGAGGCCAATTGCTTGAAATCGAGACCTGGAAAGATCTCAAAAAAATCCTATTCTTTATTTGTTTATTCACCATTTATGCAGAATTACTGGGCGCATTTTGTTATTTTAGCGTTCTGCACACATCACATCCAATTGCTGATGCATGGCTCCTTTCGGTATTTCAAGCTGTGTCATCATTTTGTAATGCCGGTATATCATTGATTCATGATCAATCCGATTTAATTTCCCTTGATTATACCACCCTATTGACCACCACCGCATTGATGATTCTTGGGGGGCTTGGATTTATTACCTGGCACGAACTCATTCGCCGCTTCAGAACATTCTTTGATAAAAAGCGCTATCGCATTTCACTAAATAGCAAAATTGTCATCTTTTACTATTTTGCCATGATAGGTATCGTTGGTTTACTCTTCTGGATGATCGAACGTGATACAACATTGAGTTCAATGAATCCATTACAACAATTTGTTATCAGCATGTTCCACGCGGTTTCATTCAAAAGCTGCGGATTTGCCACTACCCTCATCCAAAATTTTCAGCTGGCAACGCTCCTTCTTATGATGGTAACGGCATTTATTGGATGCGCTCCAGGCTCAACGGGTAGCGGTATTAAAATCACCACCTTTGCAATATTCTTATCTACCATCAAAGCAGCTTTGCTGGGCAAGGCACATGTACATATTCGTGGCCGTGAAATTCCTCTTGAGCAAGTCTATAAAACAGTTGCCATTATCGGACTCGCAATCGGATGGATCATAATCAGCACCTTCTGCCTTTTGATTACCGAACAAGGATTTTCATTTTTAGATATTTTGTTTGAAAATGTCTGCGCATTTACCACACTCGGATTCTCTACCGGCATATCGCCGGAACTTTCGCAAATCGGCAAAATATTCATCATGCTCAGCATGTTAATGGGGCGTATTGGATCATTGACCCTCGTACTTGCTATTCGAACACTCAAAAAATCCGATACCGTTGAATTTGCATATCCTGAAGAACGGGTTATGTTAGGTTAATAAAAGCAAAAGGATTTATATGAAATTTTGTGTTATTGGGCTCGGAAGATTTGGCTATCAAGTTGCAACCGTACTTGCCGAAAACGGCATGGAAGTTTTGGCAATCGATAGCAATGAAGCAATTATCGCCTCTATTCGCGATCAGGTAACGCAAGCAATTTGCATGCGCGTTATGGATGAAGCATCACTCAGAAGCGTTGGCATCGAAGAAATGGATACCGTAATCGTAGCGATGGGTGAAAACTTCGCTCAATCGATTTTAGTTACCGCGCTCCTCAAAAAACGCCTCAATATTCCACGCGTTATTGCTCGCGCGATCGATGAAATTCACAAAGATATTTTGAAACTCGTCGGAGCAGATCGCGTTGTATTGCCCGAAAAGGAAATCGGGATTCGTTTAGCGGATAATTTAAGCTCTCCATTTGCCGATATTGTCCGGCTTTCCAAAAAGTTCGCCATCACTCAAATCAGTGCTCCCCACGATTTTGAAGGCAAAACGGTCGGCGAACTTGATCTTTATACCAAATACCACGTCAACTGCATTGGTGTCAAAACTGATGAAAAAATCAGTTCGATAGGACCCGATTATGTGGTACATGAAAATGATAAGCTCATTTTGAGCGGTCAGCATGATGATCTTGAGCAACTCACGAAATTATAATTAAGTTCACAAATTTTAAAAAAATACAGAGCAAGTTTTCTTGCTCCGTATTTTGTATTTCAATTCGATAGGTGTTGCATTTATCGATTTACACGATTTGGCACAACAGCTCTTTTGGGTTTTTGCACCGCTTGTTTTGCAGCAACTTCTGGCACTTGAACAAGCTGTGGCTCAGCTACTTTCTGAGTAACATCCAATCTGAATTTTACCAACGCCGCATAGTGCTGATCACACTTACCATTTTTCAATGCTTTTTCAAAAGCATCGACTAATTTATGCAATGCTTTTAATTGAACTTCACTCAATTGCTGATAACTTTTTGCCTGAACTTCTTGCATGAAATAGCGCTTAAATGCTTCAGTAGCACTGTTGTATTGGTTCACTTCCGCCATGCGTTTGAATTCAAGTGCTTTTTTGAGCAAGTCATCGAGTGCTTGATTGATACCTTTGATCGGCTTTTCTTGTGGATGAGTAAAGTGCCGATAAAGCTTATATACACCATATGATATACCCGTGACAGCAGCCGCACCGATTATTCCAAAAAGAAGATACGACGGTTTATTATTCAGTTGTCCTTGCTGACCCGCTTGCGCATAAGGTACCGGACGCGGATTATTGGGAGCCGCTTGATTAAGGATTCCCATTTGGTGCAATAGTGCATCATCTGCGCCAATTGCCATTTCATCTTGGAAGTTTTGCTGCCAGTTTGCCTGACGTGGTTGAGCTGCTTGTTGGGGCGCCGGTTGAGGTGCCAGATTACCGAGCCTTACAAAATCCACCATTGCGTCAAAAGCATCTGCATTTTGTTGCTGCTGTTCAAGTTGTGGAGCAGCGAGTTGCAGACCAAATGGATTATTCTCTGCTTGCAACAATTGCTCGATCTGCTGATCATCCAGAGCGTCTTCTTGAAAACGAGCTCGCCAATCTCCATGATTGCGATTCACTCTTGCATTTGCTACCGGCAGTGCGAATTCCACTCGATCATCCGCAACAGCATTTGGCTCTGGATTATTATTTTGAATTTCTAAATTCGGATGTTCTCCAAATTGATGATTATAGTGTGCGCCCCCCCACGGTTGTAAATCGATCCAACAGAATTCATAACCGCATCCGCCTGCATTACGGTAACATGTCATGTGGTTACATCCACCATTTTTCTGAATTATTTCATGGCAATTGGGACACGCATCTGTGCTTGGTGCATTCCAAATCATTTTGCGTTTTTGCCACGTCACACCCTGGGCGCGTACACCTGCAATCCTCTGTTGTTCTGCTCGAACTAATTCAGCATATCGATCAAGTACTTGATCTTGAAGATACCATCGAAGATCTGCATCTCCTAGTGGCAAGCGGCATCGTGAACACCGCACATCATGAAATGCACCAGATTCAATACTTCCGGTTAAATAATCTGCAAAACAATCGCGACATGAATCAACTCTATGCTCACATTCCCCAAGCCATCTAAAGTCATCCGCTGGTTTTTGCGCCAAACAGACCGGGCACTCTCTATTTTGTGAAACGTTCCGATTATTCCCATAATTCATTGGCATAACCGAACTAACCGAAAACCCACTCAACAAACAAATCAATAAAAATAAACGTTTCATATTCAAATCCCTTCCACCTAACCCCAAAATTTTTGCCCTATTATATTAATGACAAATATAAATCTCACAACAAAAAAAGCAGCATGAACTGCATTCATTCACACTGCTTTTTTACAAATTATTCAAAATTTCTAAATCAATTAACCATGCACATTCGCATGATATGTCTTGTGCCGATTATTTTTTTGCTGTGCTCGTTTAGCCTTCTTTTTCTGAAAATATTCATAGAGTTCAGAAATTCCCCAAACAGCCGCAATGAACACAATGCTGCCAACGATTAAGAGTGGCGCTTCTTGCATAAATAATTGAGCCCGCTCCGATTCCCATCCATCACGAGAAATGCACAGTTGATGATCCCACTCATGGCCACGATCTCTTCTGCCCGGCTGGTTAAAACTAATATGTAAACATTCATAACAAAAATCGGTATTACATTGCGCGCATACAACAAATTTGCAACCACCATCTTTCTCTATTGCTCGATGGCAATGAGGGCAAGGCTTGGTCTTTTCAAATTTCCAGCGTAAATTTTCTCTATCTTCATCTATTTTAGGATGTGCTAGATTTGCTTTTTGAGCTTGCGCTTGTTGAATCGCTTGAAATTGAGCTACTGATTGAGGCGCAATACGCTGCACATCGGCTTGAGTGAGTTGATAATTGCAACCTGGATGACTACAGCTCATTGGATTTATAAGTACTGCTCTTTGATTATAATCAAGATCGATTCGATCTGCTAAACAATCAGAACATTCGATATGATTTGCATGCAATACATGATTAGTTTCACCAAAGCATATTGGACAATTATATGTCTGCTGATGTTCTGCCTTACGCGAATGAGTAGCCATTGCAAACATTAATTGTGGCGAGACGAGCAATGCCACAAGGACATATTTCAAGACACCTACATTTTTCATGATAACCCCCAAAGTTATTCCATTTAAAATCAAAACCCGTCACTTTCATTTAAAAATGACGGGCTCATTTTCAATGCTACTTAGATCTTTTCAATACGGATTACCGTCGCTTGTTGACGATGACCACGTTTTACACGAACCTTTTGGCGGCGTTTGAAGCGGAACGCGATTAATTTCGGCCCCTTGGTTTGCTTCACAATTTTTGCAGTTACTTTGCCGGTCAAGAATGGGGTACCGATTTCAATCGCACCTTTTGCATTCTTGCGCATAAGAACTTTATCGATTTCAATTGTTTCGCCATCTTTGGCATCAATTTTTGCTACTTCTACTGTTTTGCCCGGTACACCTTGATATTGGTGCCCACCGAATTCAAAAATTACGTACTCGTTATGTGTGTTAATCTGTTCCATCGAACATGTCCTTTAGAAAGCTCTCTGAGGCTCATACCATATTTAGTTATCACTATATTAGCATGATTTAATAGCTGATACAAATGGCAACCCGCTAAAATGCGCTATTTTTTCATGTTTTTACACCATATCATTTCTATTTGAAATGTTATTTGATTTGAGTGCCCAAATAAGGTCAAATGCCGCTCGAGGAGTTAGGTCATTTGGGTCTATTGAGGAAAGCTGCGCAAGCTGATTTTGGGCAATTTCAAGGGATTTTTGGAGGGTTTGGATTTGGGATTTGAGGTTGGTGTTTTCATGAATAAGTTCTTTAACCCCATTCGAGGACCCTTCGATACCTTCATCCTTCGCCAAGGCTTCGGAGGACACGGCAGGACGAACGAAAGAAAAATCGGACTTTATATTTATCTGTCCCTCGAGCGCCTCGGGACGAACGGGAGCAAAAGAATTTTTGATATAACTATAATCGCCCTCTCCGTTCGCCCTGAGGCGCTCGAAGGGCTGATTTGTTAATTCCGATAAAAGTTCCCTCGCTCGCTCAATCACACTCGGCGGTAATTGCGCCAACTTCGCCACCTCAATGCCAAAGCTACCATCGGCCACACCTTGGACCATTTTATATAAAAAAACGATCCCATTTTTGGTTTTTTTATTCGCTGCATAGTAGCTGACGATATTTGGGAATTTCTCAGTCAAATGAGTCAATTCATGGTAATGAGTTGCAAACAAACATCGCGCCCCGATTGATTGAATGTGCTCCACCACCGCTTGCGCTATGGCCAACCCATCGAAAGTACTCGTACCGCGCCCAACTTCATCAAGAATAACCAAACTGCGCTGAGTCGCGCTTGTGCAAATCGTTGCGGTCTCTTCCATTTCAACCAAAAATGTACTTTTGCCTTGTGCCACATTATCCCCAGCACCTATGCGCGTAAACACACGATCAAGCAATGGCAACTGTGCCGCTTGCGCCGGCACAAACGAACCACATTGCGCCATAATACATATCAAGGCTACTTGGCGCAAATAAGTTGATTTACCGCCCATATTGGGCCCCGTTATGATCCAGAGTGATTGTGAAGTGGTTAACTGGGTATCATTCGCGATGAAAGATCCGGCAAGTGTAGTTTCAACAACCGGATGCTTGCCTTCTTTAATTAAAATATCATGGCCATCATGAAACTGCGGGCGCTTATACCCATTGTGATATGCAACAATCGATAATCCTAATATCGCATCTAAATGAGATAATGCATGCGCAAGTTTGCGCAAACTGCTCAAATAAGAAAAAACTTCTAATTTCACCCGCTCATAGACACGCTTTTCAGCTGCATCTATTTCTGATTTTGCCTGCATGATATGTGCGTGCAACTCTTGCAACTCGGGCGTCATGAACCGTTCACGGCCCGCCAATGTTTGCTTACGAATATAGCGATCGGGCACGAGATGCATATTTGCATTTGTTACTTCGATATAATAACCAAACACATTGTTGTACCGAATTTTGAGTGAATTAATTCCCGTCTTAGCAATTTCCTCAGCTTCTAATGCCAAAATGCGTGCGTTGCCGTTATTCACTAAATCACGCAGATCATCTAACTGAGTATCAAAATTTGCTTTAATGATCCAATCTTTTGATGCGTCATCATTTAATGCACTTTCAAGCAGCACAAGAAGATGATCAAAATTTTCCATGTGCTTATCGATCACTGCAAAAAGTGGCAAGGTGCTTTTTTGTTTGACTATATTTTTAATTTCCGGCAGAACATGAAGCGCTCGTTTGAGTGCAAGATAATCATGCACTTGGGCTCGCTGCAAAGCAATGCGCCCAATAATCCGTTCTACGTCGCCAACCGCCACTAATCTATCTTCACATACTTGCGCTGCCATGTGATCGCTTATGAATGCCTGAACTGCATCGTGACGTTGAACAATGCCCTCTTTTTTAACAAGGGGACGCAACAACCATTTTTTGATCATACGTGAACCCATCGGAGTTACGGCGCGATCAAGCACGGAAAATAAAGTATTGGCATGAGTTCCCGAATGTGCATTTTTAACCAATTCTAAATTGCGTTGAGTTGCGGGATCCAAGAGCAAGAAATCATCGGGTGAATAAAGATGCAAATTTTTGAATTGATTCAGCGCAACTTCTTGGTTCTTTTTGACGTATGCGTAAAAATAGTAGAGTGCTAGTCGTAAAGATTCTTGTTTGTGCACCGCAGCCGCAACCGAATCTTTAAATTGATCGCGCATCCACGCATCGATCGATGCTGATTCAGATTGCACTTCATCATGCATGAAAGTGGTGTAATATCCTTGTCGCTTGAACATGCCGGCAATCGATCTACCCAAACTTGAATTGGGCACCAGGACTTCATCAGGAAAAAATCTCACGAGTTCAGATTCAAGTAATTTTTCTGAATCAGCCGGCACGGTTGTTGCAAAAATTTGTCCAGTTAATAGTTCGCCAAACAATAATCCCCAGGAATCTTTGGTCGGGAAAAAGGAAAGAAGATATGAAGCGGATTTTGCATCCAATAATTTCGAATCGGTCAATGTTCCAGGAGTAAGCACTTGGGTAACGCCCCGTTTGACTACTTTACCTGGAACGGGCAGTTCGAGTTGATCGCAAATAGCAACCTTGAACCCACCTTTGATCAATTTACCTAAATAATGATCAAGCGATTGTAATGGGACACCACAGAGCGGTATAGGTTCGCCCTTATTGGTGCCACGAGAGGTTAACGCTATCCCCAAAAATGCTGCGACCGCTTTTGCATCTTCAAAAAAAAGTTCATAAAAGTCACCGACTTGGAAGAGCAAAATGGTATCGGGATGTTCTGCCTTAATTGCAAAATACTGTTGCATTAAGGGTGTGGTAGATTGATTCTCATTCATAGAGTTATTGTTCGATTGTGTTTCTTATTGAATGGTACTAGTATAGGGGAAATGAGTGAGCGTGTCTTGCATAATATTAACCCTTCGCAAGCATCAGGGCGAACGGACTAAAATATTTTAACTACTTTATGAAAAAATTAATTTTTCTCAGCACACTTGTTATTGCTAGTCATCTCACCGCCATGGAACGCCCCTTCGAAGAATTCGCACAAGACTTTCCCTTTTACAACGTAAAAGAACTCAAAGAGTTATTCCTCAAATCACCACTCGATGTACAAAAAATTATTGCTCGCATGCTCCATGAAGCACATGGCTGGATCTCGCTCCCGAATGGTAATTGCTACAACATTCAAAAGGATCTAATAATGGGCAAACATCAAGTCTGCTGGGCTTATCCTTGGCGCTTGAAACATAAAAACAATAAACTAACTCTCCTGTTTAACAATCCCGAAACGCATACCATTAAAAGTATTATGACCGTTCCCTGCTCAGAACATCAGGTACCCTGCGAACAATTCAGGGTTATTGGACCCAATCAACAATTACACGCCATAGTGCGTAATCAATTTGTCGATCTTAAAAACCCAAATGAACCTGTGCCGCTTCTTCTTGATTTTCAAAAGGGAGAAAATGTGCAATGCATCCATCCACGCAAATCGAAATGTGCATCATATGACTTGGCTGGCAATCTAACAATTTATTCTTGGCTCAAACACCGCCTCATCAAAGTCAAGAAATTGAAAACACACGCAACTGGCGATGGAGAACGAAATCATACAGGCACTCAACTCAATTTCAATACTCATAATTATCTGAGTGTATTTCATGGAAACATATTACGAATTATCGATTTCAAAAAAGATTCTCTCATTCTACAATTAAATGCATCAACAATTATGCATGAACAAGACAAAAGCGCCTACTTTACCGATTGCGCTTGGTGCCCAAAAACAAACAATCTCCTGTTGCTTTCATATTCCTTAGTTGGAGCTGAAAAAATTGAATTTTTAGCTGAAATCGCTTCAGATCGAAAGCATCATTATGCGCTTTTTGATATACAAAATCACACAAGCATTCCACTCCAATTGCAACGCACTCGAACTGAATCGAAAGTAATGTGGAACAAATTGTTGCAATCGTATCACAAACGGCGCCTGCATCTGTGCGAAAATTTTTGCAATACAGAATTGCCCAAGAACCTTAATCTCACACTCGTCTCAATTAAAAATCAAGATGATATGCTTGCCACTCTCAAGGCATGGTTTGATCTACATAAGAAAAACGAATAAGATCACGATTTAACGTGGTTTTAAATTGCACAACAAGAGCGCAAATCGCGCTCGCATCATCAAGCGAACCGTGCAATGCTCGGACAAAATCATGAATATGATCCTGCATGGTCAAAATAATTTCTTCCTTGAGCAAAGCGCGATCATTTTGTTGCGTTTTATACTGCATGAACGCAATAACCGATTCGAGTTGCCGCATCAATTGATTGGTGACTTTGATCAAGCGTTGCTGATTTCCTTGCCTTGCGATTTCTTCCATTAATTCAATTGTTTGAATAATTGGCTCTTGCTGAGTAATGAACCAGGTCAATGATTCTTCATGCATCACATCGCCGATGAGCTTATTCAAAATAGTGTTTACTACAATCGCGCCACCCGTTTCGGCGCAAAAAATCACAAATCCGCGAGCAAAGCTCGATACCTTCTGATCCCATGTTTTTTGCTCTTGTACTGCGGCTGTTGTATGAATAATTTCGGTTACCTTGAATAGTTCGCTCACCATTTTAAAGACACTCAGACTTGTCATGAGAAGTCCGCCCGCAATGAGAGCGGTGCGAATTTTGGCATGTGATGCAAGTTGTTTTTGAATTTGTTTTTGTTTGGTGATGATACGAGATTGATCGAGGGTATTAATAAAAACATCTTGCGGGTATACGCAAGATGTTATAATCAGTCCAATTAAAAATATTTTCTTCATATGCTACTCACAAAATGTTTTAGAGTTTATCGTACTTCGTACTTCTTCCGCGTGCTTTATCGATCGGATATTTCGCTCTGTTCTTTTTCATCTTTCGTTCGAATGCAGCGGCGATATCTATATTACAAGCATTTGCAAATGCACACAATGCAAGCAACACATCACTCACTTCTTCTTCGATCGCTTCGCGATTTTTTTCAAGAACTTCCATAAGTTCCGCATCTTTGGCCCATAAAAATTGCTCCATCAACTCAGCAGCTTCAACAGAAATATCGACACTCAAATTTTTAGGTGTATGGAACTGGTTCCAGTCTCGTTCCGTAACAAATTGTGAGACTATTTGTTTGATGGCTTGGAGGTTTGTATTGTTGTCATTCATGGTGGGACTTTCGGGAGTTTAGTGGAATTTAAAGTGGTTGGAAAAGGCTGATTTGCTCACTAGGCGAAAATTACCAAATCCGTTCGTGGCGAGTTCCGAGTGTGCACAGCACACCCGGAGTAACGAGCCATAGAACTTCCTATTATTCTTCTCTATTTTTGTCTTTATCAAATTTTTTCTTTGCAGCTTCACGCAATCCACTCCAGTCCTGTTTGCCCAAAGCTTCCTTCTTTTTTTTATTCCATTTCTTCATTCGCTGCTCATTACTAATTGCTTCGTATCGAGTGCCACATGTTTCAACATAAATAAGCTCAACCGGCAAACGCTTTGCAGTATAGAATCCACCTAATCCTTGCTGATGCGCTGAGAGACGAGACTCCATGTTATCAGTATGTCCTGTATAATATGAGCCATCAGCACATTTTAAAATATATACAAAAAATGGTTGCATAGTTTAAGATTTATTCGGAACGTTTTATGGCTCGTTACTCCGGGTGCTTCGCACTCGGAACTCGCCACGAACGGTATAAAATAATTTCGACTTTTCGAGACACAAATAAAAAGTAAATATGGCAAATCAATGCACTTGCAGATAATGCGTAGATAAATCACAACATCTTCTTCAGATACTTCCCTGTATGGCTATCCTTACTTCGCGCCACATCATCGGGTGTTCCAGCAGCAACGATCATGCCACCACCATCGCCACCTTCAGGGCCAAGATCAATCAAATAATCAACCGTCTTGAGCACATCAAGATTATGTTCAATAATGATCATTGAATTACCTTTATCGACCAATCGATTCAGGACTTTAAGAAGTTTATCAATATCACTCGAATGCAATCCGGTTGTTGGCTCATCAAGAATGTAAAGAGTGCTGCTCCCGCGCTTTGCAAGCTCTTCGACCAGCTTGATACGCTGCGCCTCACCACCCGATAGGGTTGTGGATTCCTGGCCAAGCTTGAGATAATCAAGGCCTACTTCGCACAGCAAGCTCAACCGTTTTTCAATGTGCTTGTGCACAGCAAAAAATTCGCGTGCTTCATACGCAGTCATTTCAAGCACGTCAGCAATATTTTTACCTTTATAAAGAACCTGTAACGTTTCACGATTATAGCGCTTGCCCTTACATGATTTGCAACGAATAGTAACTTCCGGCAAAAAGTGCATTTCGACCGTTACTTTACCATCACCTTTACACTCAAAGCAACGCCCTTCGGCGACGTTAAAACTAAAACGACCAAGGGTATAACCACGTGCATTACTTTCGGGCAACCCAGCAAAGAGTTTGCGAATATCATCAAAAATACCAAGATACGTTGCGGGATTCGAGCGCGGAGTTCGGCCAATTGGCGATTGATCTATCACAACCATATTCTCCAAACGCTCTGCTCCAGAAAGATCAGAAAATTTATTTTCGCTGCGTGACCCCTTGCGAGAGAATCCACCCATATCTTGTTCTACTGCCGGGACCAACTCTTGCATGATCAAGGTACTTTTGCCCGAACCAGAAACGCCTGAAATACCGCACATAACACCAAGCGGAAATTCAACGGTTAAATCGCGTAAATTATTTTTATTGGCATTGGTCAAAGTCATGAACCCATGTGGTGCGCGTACTTTGTTTGGAACCGCAATAGATTTTTTACCGCACAAATATGCACCGGTGAGTGAATTTGGATTTTTTGCCAACTGATCAGGTGTCCCAACGGCAGTTACTTTTCCTCCAAGCACACCTGCTGCCGGCCCCATATCAATCAGATAATCGGATTGCTGCATAGTATCGATATCATGCTCAACAACAACCACTGTATTGCCAAGGTCTCGTAATTTTTTGAGGGTTTCAATCAGGCGATCATTATCGCGCTGATGCAAGCCGATACTCGGTTCATCAAGAATATAAAGCACGCCACTCAGTGCCGAACCGATTTGCGTCGCCAAGCGAATTCGTTGCCCTTCTCCACCCGAAAGAGTCTGTGCTGGACGATTGAGCGTCAAATAACCGAGCCCAACATCATTCAAAAAGTTAATACGGTTTTTTATTTCACCAATTAAAACACCGCCGATTGCATGCGAACGTTCATCGAGTTTGAGTTCATCAAAGAACAGTGCAAGACGTGAAATTGAGCGGTCACACAAATCAAAAATATTTTCGCCACCGAATGTAACGGCCAATGCATTTTTATTCAGGCGCTTACCATGACACTTTGAACAGGTTGATTTCTTGGCATATTTATCCCCAAAGAAATCGGGATATTTTGCTTTCCAGGCATCGGGATCATGTTTTCCCCATGGCCATTCATGAATAATACCAAGGCCATGGCATTCGGCGCATGCGCCAATTGGCGAGTTAAAAGAAAATAAACGCGGCTCAAGATCAGGAACCGATGCATTACATTGTATGCACATACTCTGCGATGAATAAAGATACTCTTTTGCACCAACGATTATTTTGCACGTTCCTTGTGCATGCTTGAATGCGATTTCGACCGCCTCTTGCAATCGCCCTCGCTCATCAGGATGTACTTCGACTGCATCAATAAGCAGATCAATGGAATGTTTGAAAGTTTTTTTGAGTTTTAAAATTTTTATATCGGTTTCCGATTTAAATTTATACTGCTGACCATCAATACGGAACCGATAGAATCCAGCTTGCATGAGCTCGGTCAATTCTTTGACAAACTCACCCTTTTTCTCAATTGCTATAGGCGCTGCAATGGTAATCACGTCATCTGCATAGGCAGAAAGGAGCATATCGGTAATGCTTTCAGCAGACTGCGCGCTAACCGGAACGTTGCAATTTGGGCAATGCACAACACCAATACGTGCATAGAGAACGCGAAGATAATCATAAATTTCGGTGATGGTCCCAACCGTTGACCGGGGATTCTTACTAACCGTCTTTTGCTCAATAGCGATAGATGGGCAAAGACCCTCAATACGATCAAAATCCGGGCGCTTGGCTATGCCAAGAAACTGGCGCGCATATGAAGATAAGGACTCCATATACCGGCGCTTACCCTCGGTATAGAGAATATCGAGCGCCAAAGAACTTTTGCCTGACCCAGATGGGCCGGTAATGACGGTTAATTTGCCCTTAGGAATAGATACATCAACCTCTTTGAGGTTATGTTCACGGGCACCGAAAATTTTGATCCATTGATTATTATTCACAGAATGCTCCCCTAAAAAGTCTTTTGATAGGGTTAGTATAGCAAAAATGGGGGGGGTTGTGGAGGGGGGGGAGGGGATAGAAGACCAAAAAAATCGGGGCGGCAAGACTCGAACTTGCAACCCCTCGCTCCCAAAGCGAGTGCGCTACCAATTGCGCTACGCCCCGATTGATTAATTTTTCTTGATATTTTCCACTGGGTTAGTGGAATGGATAAGTCAAATATGCTTAAATTGTAGAGAATTTTTAGATTCTTGCAACTCTTTTTTAATCATTTTCAATTTCTAGATTGCCAAAACTAACTTGTGCTTGAACCTTGAGCACTGGCTCACCATCCCCGTTATAATTTTTATAGATGTGATTTCCAAATGAAATAGAGCTTTTATCTGGGAATTCAACCTTACCAAATGATGCTTGGGCAGTAACCATCGTTGGCACCGATGGATTTAATTTCAATCTACCCGATCCAAACGAAACGGAAACATCAATGGTTGATGGATCCGTTATTTCTTGCGTACGCAAATCAATGATCCCTTGGCCAAAGGTAATTTGATAACTATCGGCCATTTTTTGATTGCCAAAATACCGCTTACTAAAAACAACTTGTTGCGAGGGCATACTGGTATAGGTAGCGTATACGCGTGATGAAGGCGGATTTATGAGAAGCGAAACCCCCGCATAAAGGAGCAATAGCGCCAACAGAATCCTAAAGATCGGAACATTAAATCCAAAAAGCGCATTCAACAGTATAAGAAGTCCCAAAATAATAAAGCCAATTCCCCAGATGTTCATATACATGTTTTTCTCTCGATATATTAAAGTAGATAAGCATTAAAAAAGGAGGTCGCTTTACGACCTCCTTACCTCAAATTCTTTTATTATCCCAAAATTAAAGTGCGCATTAATAGTGCGCCAATTATTACCAAAATAAGTGGGATTACTAACCCTTCAATTGAAAGATTGCCTGCGAGCGCCGATCGTGCGATTCCGACTACACCAACAATCACCAATATGATACCTATGATTTGTGCGATATTTTCCATTGAATCGTCCCTTTTTTAGTTATGGGGTGTTAAAAATATGCAAAAAAATGGGGTGAATGATGGGGCTCGAACCCACGACCACCAGAGCCACAATCTGGTGCTCTACCAACTGAGCTACATTCACCATACTATCAATGAAAAGTATAGAGCATAGTATAGAGGTTTATCCAAGATAAATCAAAAACTAGCTGAAATTAGGGGAGATTGGGGGGTGAGAAGGGATGGGCTTGAGCAATTTAAAGAATCGAGATTCATGAAAAGGTGTTTTGGCAGAGAGTAAATAATATATATTTCCGTTCGCCCTGAGTTCCGAGTATGCGAAGCACACCCGGAGTATCGAAGGGTCTCATCATAATTTTATTTTTAATCGGACTCATGGTTCGATGATTCTGTTTGCTTTGCAAACGATTACTCACCACGAACGGATTAAATTTTTCCAAGCTGCGAAGAATGAGCATATTTGAATACAACCCTCTTCAAAAACAATGATATCTCCCTTGAAAAAGACATGTCTCATCTGATACTATTTTTGATGAACCAAATCATTAAAAAAAGGAATTTGCCATGTCAACCAAACCATTCAAGCTCGCTTTCGCTGCTGCCCTCGTCATATCGTTCATGTATAGCCTCTGGACAATAATTTTAAAACTAATGCCTTATCAAACTTTGCAAGCCACCGGCCACCTCATTCATCTGCAAGGTTTAATCTATCTCAGAAATTATGTAAAAATCGATCTTCAAACCACGCTTCAAGGCGCCGTCTATATGTTCCTTTTTGTCTTTATTGTTGTTTTGCTCACCGCATTGGTGTACCGCGCTCTTGAAATTGGCACCAAAAAACGAGGGCACTAAATGTACTTGATCAAAAAAGCATCGGGTGAAGTACAGGAATTTAACGAAGAAAAGTTTGAACGTTCATTGCGGCGCGCCGGTACGCCCAACGATTTGATCAAACAGATTATGGATGAAGTGCGACGAGTAAAACCGGCGTCCACGCGCCAACTCCATCAACTAACTACCGATTTACTCGCTCACATTCGCCCTCCGATTGCTGGACGCTACAACCTCAAACGTGCGCTCATGGAACTCGGCCCTGCCGGATATCCGTTTGAACGATACGTCGCGGAACTATTTCATTTCCAAGGATATAAAACAGAAGTCGATCAGATAATCAGCGGAAAATGCGTTGATCACGAAGTGGATATTGTACTCGAAAAAAATAATAAACGAGGTATGGTCGAATGCAAGTTCCATAATGCGCCGGGTCTGAAATCGGACGTCAAAATCACACTCTATGTCTTTGCGCGATATTTAGATATAACCACACGCACGCAGCAAAGATTTGACGAGGTTTGGCTCGTGACCAATACGAAATTCACCACGCAAGCAGAACAATATGCCGCATGTGAAAATATTAAATTATTAAGCTGGAATTATGGGCCCGAGCAAAGCTTGGCCCACATGATCGATTCATCGGGATTGCACCCGATTACTACACTGACCGGACTCACCAGGCGACAAAAACGAGAATTTGTGAAAAATGGTTTTGTGCTGTGCAAAGATGTGGAGAAGCATGTTGCGCTGTTGCATCGAATGGGATTTAGTGATGAGGAAATTAAGCATTTGATCAGTGAGGCACAACAGGTGTGCACATTGAATTCAGCGGAGTGATAGATAATCAATCCCCCGTTCGTCCTGAGGTGCTCGAAGGACAAGTTAGAAAATTCCTTAAAAAATCTTGAATTTATTAAAGTGCCCTTCGAGCGCCTCAGGGCGAACGGAAGGGAAAATTGATTAAATCAAGGGATCTTAAGATTCAGTAACTTTCAACTCATTAATTCGCTTTTCAATTTCAACCGCTTGATTATAAAGACTTCTACCATGCGCGCATCGCAATCCATCGATGAGCCAATAAATTCCATAGCCTGCGGCAGTTAATCCGCCTATGCCAAAAAAATAATATTGTAACCCGTTGTAAATAAACTTGAACTCGCCATAGTGAGGCTGAGGTAATCCAACATTATAAAGTCTGCGCACGCACAAACCAGCAATAGCTGCAGCAGCAAGCCCCTTTGCCGTAACATAGGAATCCCACAACGTGCCGAATGGATACCGTTTGCGCTTTGCGCGTTGAGTCATTTCATTGGCAAGCAAAACGAGTTCATCTTTGCGATGCTGTGAAAGTGTATTGCCGCGCATAACGAGCAGATAATTTACCTCATCGTAATTGCTTGCACGAACAGCATCATCAAGCCGATCGGCCTTGATAATGGGCATGAAAAGCATCAACAAAAATATAAAACTTTTTTTCACCATGACATTTTCCAATCAGGGTTCTATTTTCATAGAACCCTGAATTATTTTTCGTTATGAATTCTGAACGGTCTTTGTGCGCGCTCTTTTGGCACGTGGTTGCCGCTCTTTTACTGGCGCCGGATTTACCACTGGAGCAACCGATGCTGCCGGCGTACTTTGCACGCGAGTTTCTTCACGTTTAAATCCACCGTCTTGCTGCGCATGTTCTTTTATCTTGCGCGCAACAACAGTATTCACCATTTCTTTGGTCAATGTTTTATCGGCGCTTACTTGTGCGCAACGACGCATTTCAAATACCATTTTTGAGAGATCGCGGCCAACAAAGCCATCAGTTTGACGTGCAATAGCTTCAATCATCGCATCATCCAGAGCGTCTGGTGCGATCGCGATACGTGGTTGCAATTTCGGTTTTGAAATCTTGTTCCACAAGCGTGCTGCAAGTGTTGGCACTCGAGTCACCGGTGGCGTATTGAAGAGATAATCGGTTGCATATTTTTTGATAATACGCGCGCGTTGATTCTGATCCGGTGCACCAACGTATAAACGATAGTCGCAACGGCTCAAGAATGCTTCATCAAGATCTTCCGGTCTATTTGAAAGCGCTATCGCCATATAATCACTTGTTTCAGAACCCAAGTAAGTCAAAATGTCGGTCAAAATTTTTGCGGTTTTTTCCGGCATTCCGGGAGATCGTTTACCCAGCAAGCGTTCCGCTTCATCGATAATAATGACTACTTTTTTACCGGTTTTCTTTGGATACTCAAAGAGTTCGTGCAATTTAATCAATGCTTCTTCAAGAGAGAATTGATCAAGTGATGAGCCAGAGAAGTAGATAAAATCGAGCCCCGATGAACGAGCAAGGCGCTGCGCCATCATGGTTTTACCAGTTCCGGGAGGGCCCCAGATCAACATATTGAAGAGCAAGTCATCAGTTGAAACCGCTTTTTTGAGCGCTCCATCAATAACGGTCATTTGATGCTCAATTTCAGGAGTCATAATCACATCAGAAATTTTGTTTGGTTGTACCTTTGCACCAAACACGAATTGTCCAATTTTTTCTTTCATGGATAGAAGAGATGTTTCTTGTGCAAGAGTTGGATTACGATATGCATGTTGCACTATCTCAGCCAAAATTTTGGTCGCTTGATACGCACCATAACCAGACAAAACAGTCAGTCCAACACCCAGAGCAACAGCAGCTAAGTTTTTCGGATCTTTAATCCATTCACGGGTTTCACGGAAATTTTGTATAGCGGCTTCTTTATTTGCTTCAGCAATGACGGCAGCTTCGCGCAATCTTCCAGCTGCACGTTGCTCTTCTTGAGCCATTTGCATTCCCATATTTACAACCTGATGTAACGCTTCAAAACCGCGTTGATTCGCTTGCAATGCAAAATTGTTCCATTGTTGTTGCTCTTGATCAAGGCGCTCAAGTGCTGCACGTGCTCTACCCCGAGCGTCTTGTGTTGCATGGGGATTATTTAAGGCTTGCTCGAGCCGTGCACGCTCGATCCGTTGATCCTCTTGGCGTTCACGCACTACCTGTTGCACAGCATTTGCTGCACCATCCATCATCTGACCCATTAGGTGTGCAATCTCTTGCATAGTTACGCCACCAAATATTCCTTGCCCTGGAGCTGCCATAGGCAAAAGCTGACCCGTCAATGCAAGCATAAGTATCACACTTGCATATTTAAAAAAACATTTTTTCATAATAGTTCCCTTCAAATTCATAGATAATTCCTAATTTTTTTACGCTGCGGCCGGATCAGGTACTGGTGCAGGCGCTGGCGCCGTAATATATCGATACAATTGAAATGCCTTAACTGCGACAAGCCCAAATATTGCAAGGTTTTGATAAAGATTTACAGTACTCATTCCGGCAGTCTTTGATTTGAACCATGAAGCAAGTTCTGATCCTGGTTTCCAAAAAGGAGATTTATGGCCTTCTTCAATAAATTTTTCAAGCTTGTTTTCGACGCTCTTGAGCTTTTTCAAATCTTCGGGAGCAGCACTCTTTTTAAGCGCTTTGTATTCTTGCATTATGGTTAAAAGCTCTTCATAATTTTTTTCAAGATATGTAATCCATCCTTGATGGCTTTGCGTATCAAATATCTTAATTGCAAGAACTAGCGATGTTATATCGAGACCAAATTTTGCAGCCATCTTAAATTTTGGATGAAAAACAAATTTGGGAATCCCAAGATGTAAAATCGCATTCGCCCATTTCAAACCATCTTCGGCCATATCCGAAACATCTGCCCAAAAAATTCGGCTCAAATCTTGTGGGCAAAACAATATCCCATTCACTGTTCGCAATGCTGAGAGCATTGAAATCGGATAATCCTGACATTGAACCCGTTGACCATGCTCATCAAATTCAAATGAACCTTGGCAAGATGGCGGCAATGGCATCTCCATTTGTGCACCCATAATATCAACCGGAGCGCGATTACTAATAAACGCTCGCTCAACTGCGCTTGAAACACGCTCGAGAGCCAATCGCCCAACTATGATCGCAATAAGTTCTGTATTCATGAATACATTATGCAATGCATGCTCAGTCTCAACAAATTTCTTAAGCAACCCAAGAAGCTTCTTCTTACCCTCAGCCGCTTGCGCTTGCGTTACTACTTTATCTTCAACTTGATAATCAAGTTTGAGTGACTCATTTTTGATATGCAGCAATAAATTCTCAACCTCTTGATGATGCTCGAGCATGTAGTCTTTAATGCGTTGAACACGAGATTTATTAATAAACTTGTACATACCAATATCTGCAATAAAATTTGCAAGATATGTAATTCCGGAAATAATATCTCGTTTAAAAAATGCAAAACGGGGTATTCTCGCCTGCCGAACTCCATCATCCGGTATATATCGATTCGCTTGATTATCATACCGCATGGCCCATTCCCCTACTGGAATTCTATATTCATAATCACGCGGCTGAGTCGCAAATAAAATCGTATTTTGATTCTGATAAGCCTCGCGTTTACGAGCAGCATCATCGGCTTTACGTCGACGATCTTCCACTTCTACACGTCTTAAAATTTCCGGAACGCGACCCAAAATTCGAGGCATACGCTCAACAACCTCTTCTGCTCGAGCAACAGCACGATCAATTGCTGCTTGATCAATCTGAGGATCAGGCGCCTGTTGCGCCATAAGTGCAGTTATTTGCAGAGAGGCAACAAATAAGAAAAGTAGCTTTTTGAATAACCTCA
This sequence comes from uncultured Pseudomonadota bacterium, assembly GCA_964553945.1. Taxonomy (GTDB): domain Bacteria; phylum Babelota; class Babeliae; order Babelales; family Vermiphilaceae; genus CAZKLV01. Next base: position 173,067 of record CAZKLV010000002.1, on the reverse strand, counting down.
ACATTTTAAATCTCTTTTGAATAGCCGAATTAGTAGTTTTAACTAAGCTTAGAATTAGTATCTTTCCGTGTCAAAGGGAAATAGCGTAGAAACATGCAATTTAACCATTAAATTCTATATTTGAAAATTATTGCCCCTCAATTCCCTTGCGATACCCTGAGATTCCCATTAGAATGATCACACATTTATTTTCAGATAATTTCAATGATACTTAACCCTATTTCGCGAAGGCTACGAAGGGCAAGCAATTATAATGACTCTCAATAAGTTTTTATATCACTTTGACTGGGGTGCATTTGGGCTTACCATCCTTATTGGTTGTATCGGGCTCCTTTTTGTACTGAGCGCAACCACATCGCCCGAGCAGACATTTTCTCTATTCTTTAAAAAACAGGCCATTGGATTATTGGTCGGCATCGGCATCTATCTTGGGTGCACATTTCTTGATTATCGCAGTTTAATGCGCTGGGGGCACATCGCATTTATCGTGCTTATCGGGGTACTGATTTTCACACTCATCAAAGGTTCAATCGGCATGGGAGCGCAGCGTTGGATCAATCTTGGCTTCATTAAACTGCAACCATCGGAACTCGCAAAATTATTTTTCCCTCCCTATACTGCATACTATTTATTTACGCACAAAAAACAAAAAAGAGAATTTAAAGATTTCATCCCATTGCTTGCCATTTTAGGAATTAGCTTTTTGCTGATTCTTAAGCAACCTGATCTAGGAACCGCGCTTATCATTGCATTTTCAGGATTCAGTTTATTTTGGTTAGCCGGATTACCCAAAAAGTTTTTCATCATTGGATTTATCATTTGCTTGATCGGCGCGCCCCTACTCTGGAAAGCATTAAAGCCGTATCAAAAAAAACGAATCGAAGTATTTCTTGGCTATGGCGATTCCAATAAAGAGCGCTATCAAATTGAACAAGCGCTCATTGCGATCGGATCGGGCGGATTAACTGGCAAGGGTCTCTTTCAGGGCACTCAAAATGTTTTGCAATTTTTACCCGAAGCACGAACCGATTTTATTTTTGCAGTCATCTGCGAAGAATGGGGTTTTCTTGGAGCGCTTTTAATTCTGTTTTTATATCTCATGCTCTTTATTCGTTTACTCATGGGCTGCGCAACAATTACCATGCAACCGGTGCAAATCTTGGCTATTGGATTGCTCATCCATCTCATTTTTTCTTCATTTGTGAACATGTTAATGGTCATCGGATTTTTGCCGGTGGTAGGAATTCCGCTCCCACTCATTAGTTATGGACTCAGTAATTTATGGACAACCATGGCCAGCTTGGGATGGTTACAGGGTATTTTGATGGAACAGCGGCACTTGCGCGCATATAGCAAATATGTACCAGTTAAGGCACATTAAAGGATAAATCATGGAAGAAATGCACAGCATACAATTAATGAGTTTGCAAGAAACGCCCGAAGAGCGTCAGCATGATTTTAATCCAAAAACTTTTGATGATTATCTTGGGCAGCCGGTTCTGAAAAATAAGTTAAATGTCTATACTCAAGCAGCCAAAATGCGCGCTGAAGCGCTCGATCATATGCTGCTCTTTGGTCCGCCCGGACTGGGCAAAACAACCCTTTCGCAGATTATGGCAAACGTCATGGGCGTCAATATCAAAATCTGCAGTGGCCCGATGATGGAACGTACTGGTGATTTAGTGGCTATTTTATCAAGCTTAGGAGAACGAGATATTCTTTTCATTGATGAAATTCATCGTATGCCCACAAACGTCGAAGAGGTCCTCTATAGCGCAATGGAACATTTCCGAGTTGATGTTATCATCGGTCAAGGTGCCGGAGCAAAATCGGTGAGTTTGCCGGTGCAACCTTTCACGCTTATTGGTGCAACGACGAAAAGCGGTATGATTTCTGCACCATTACGGTCCCGTTTTGGCATCATTGAGCGACTAGAATATTATTCAAATGAAGAACTAGCCGAAATTGTTCTGCAAAGTGCGCAATTTTTGAATATGAACATGGAACCTGTAGCTGCATTACGAATCGGCGCTTGTGCGCGAGGTACGCCACGAATAGCGAAAAAGATTTTGAGAAGAGTAAGAGATTTTAGTCAGGTAAATCATGGAAATATGGTCGATGAACAAATCGTCAATCAAGCCCTCGAGTTTCTGGGTATCGATCATGACGGCCTGACCACCGTTGATAATATGCTACTCAAAAAAATGATCATTAATTTCCAAGGCGGCCCAGTTGGGCTCGATACCCTTGCAGCATTAATTGGAGAGGATGCGGAAACAATCGAAAATGTGTATGAGCCATTTTTAATGCAAAAAGGGTATTTGGAAAAGACTCCGCGGGGGCGCCAAATTCCTCATACCCGTCGACCAAGTTTGATTAAGAAATTTTTAGGGCAGGATAGTTTAATATAAACGGATTATATTTACTTCTTACTCATCAACTCAGCTATCTCAAGCAAAAGAGCCATTATCTTCATTCGCTTATCGGACTTTTTCTCTGATTTGATTTGAAAAAACACCTGGCCGCACTTTTGGGCTGGCTTGAAACGAATCTTCATAAATAACCCCCAGAAACCATAAATTGCCTACTTGTAACATAATTCTAGTATAACCCAAGGCTTAATAATCGCAAATGGCCCCATATAAAGCTATTTGCAAGCTCAAAAGAGTACTAAACAAGATTCAAAATAAAATAAGGATTCATGGCTCGTTGATTCTGTTTGCTACCGCAAACGATTACCCATTCGATAAACTCAGGGGAGCCTCACAATCCCTCTTCCCGAGCATCCCGACCTTTCGACAAGCTCAAGAGTAAACAGCCTTCGATCGCCAATAATCGAAAAGAGATTTCCTAAGGCTCTCGAAGGATCGAGGGACACGAACGGTTATTTTTCCCCATTTTCCCAAAATAATTTAATCGATGGACTCTCGCACACCACGAACAGCATATGGAACCTTTAATTTTGGTGATGATGAGACCATAATGAAATATGCGAGACCCATTGAATGCTTGAATCCACACTTGAATTCAGAAAGGAGAATATGCATAATTCAGCAATGAAGAAATCTCCGAGAAAAAAAATAATATACTTCGTAATGCTACTCACAAGTATCCAATTCACTATTGCAATGGAACCTGACTTCACCCAGATAGTGCCAGATGGAATATTAGAGAGGCAAAAGCTTGAAGACGAATTCTGCACGGCTGCAAACGAGGGCAAACTTGAAAGAGTGAAAGAATTAGTTGCACAGGGAGCTTCTTTTGAAATCCAGCACTCGATTACCGGTTGCAGGCCACTTATGCTTGCAGCAATGAATGGGCAAGGCGAGGTTTGCGAATTTCTTGTGCGTGCTGGAGATAATCCTTTGTTTCAAGAAAATGAAGCTGCTCATACGCCATTATCAATGCTGGCTTTTATGGGATGTTTCGCAGACGACCAGCCCACCACAGATAGATGCATCCACGCTTGTTCTGAAATAGTGAAATTCATAGATAAAAGGAATCTGGAAATCAAGACAACCTTGCTCTGTTTGAATCGTATATACAGAGATGAAAATCAAGATCCAAAGACACGTTCCATCGTACATGAGCTCTATAAATATTTTGCAAAATTACTTTTACCCTACTTGGGAAGATTTATCTCGCTCAAACATGCCCTTTCGATAACAAGTAACGGCAAGAGGCCATTTGATTACCTAAAAATTGATATACTCAATCCAGATAAAGCATATCAGTTACTCAGGCAATCAGAATTTCAACCAGCCGATGTTGAAGAAAATATGCCGGAGAGTGAGTTTGTGTGCTGCGTAATGCAGTAGAATGATTTACTATGACAAATAAAAGATTACAAGATTATCAAGAACAATTATTACTCAAACTTCAAGATGAAGAATTTGCTACTGCCTATCTGAACGAAGCTCTTGAAAATGAAGATCCTCGTATGTTCTTGCTCGCATTAAAAAATGTTATTAATGCACAGAAAAAAAGATTTAACGGCTACCCTTCGATACTCCGGGCGCGATGCGCGCTCGGAACTCAGGGCGAACGGTGAAGAGGACCGCATCATTAAACAAAGAAAAACATGTCGCAAGATAAGAATAGATGAGAATTTTTGATTTTTTAAAATTATCTTAATCGATGCACTTTCACATACCACGGACAGCATATGAGAAAATGCCCTTGCATCCCGCAGCCGAAGGCCAGTGGTCGCAAGTTGCATTTTTGAACGGGGGATATATAAGGGGCGCGGAGCCACCTTATACGCCCTTTTTTTCTGCCATTATTTTTGGCGTTAAAAAAAATGGCAAAAGATAGCCGTTACCTAGCAAAGGTAAAAAAAATCCTTCGATACGCGCTGCGCGCTACTCAGGACGAACGGGAGAGAAGTGCAACGGTGAAAAAATTGCCTAAACCCCTTTCCAGAGCTACAATGAAACCATTCAACCCTTAATTAGTTATTTATAAAGACTTTAAAAAAAGACTTTCAGGAGGCACACTGCCATGGCAGGTCATAATAAATGGTCCCAGATTAAACATAAAAAAGCCAAAGAAGACTCCAAACGCGGAGCAGCATTCACCAAACTGGTCAAAGAAATTACCGTTTCAGCACGCCGGGGTGGCGGCGATCCGGCAACCAACGCCCATCTTCGTGGATTACTCGAAAAAGCAAAAGAAATAAACATGCCTATTGAGAACTCACAGCGCGCAATCAAGCGCGGTATCGGTGAACTTCCAGGCGCAACGTACGAAGAATATGTGTATGAAGGATACGGTCCGAACCATATCGCAGTAATCGTCGAAACTCTTTCTGATAATAAAAACAGAACCGTTGCAGAATTGCGCCGCTTATTCAATGAAAAAGGCGGAACTCTCGGTGATACTGGATCGGTCAACTGGATGTTTGAAAAGGTTGGCGTCGTTCGCTTGAACAACGAAATTAAAAAAGCAACCGAAGATGAACTTTTAGAACTACTTTTTGATTATGACATCAAAGATCTAGATATCAATGAAGGAATCGCAGTATATTGTGATGCAAAAGCGGTTGATGCGATCAAACAAAAGCTCGAATCGGCTGGCTTTAAAGTTGAAAGTGCTGCCATCGAATGGGTTGCAAAAGATACGGTCGAATTAAATGATGCAGCATCAGAAAAAGCGGTCGATTTCTTATCCGCTTTGCAAGATCACGATGACGTACAAAATGTGTATACCAATTTAGGTTGATAGGAACAATCATTATGGCAGTGAGCAATGGAAATTCATCGATTCAGAGTATGACCGGTTTTGCATCCAAAACATTTGTACTCGCTCTTGATGCACAAAACAAATCAAATGTTTCGATGAGTCTCAAAACATTAAATTCTCGTTTTTTTGAAACCAATTGCAAACTGCCGAATGCGATTTCACATTTGGAGACGAGCATCATCAAAGAACTTCAAAAAGCACTGCATCGTGGCTACATAAATTTAGTTATCCATATGGATAATCCAAATATTTTCAAAGGTGCTGTTACCGCTTCCATGAACGTCATAGATAACTACGTCCATGCATTAAGTACCATCAAGAAAAAATATCAGATCGATCAAGAAATCAAACTTGACCATATTCTTGAGCTGCCAAATGTGTTTGTTGTAGAAGATCAGCCAATTGATGAGAGAACCGCCCAAAAAATTTTTGATGCACTTCATGACCTCATTGCACAAGTAAATCTCGCTCGATCAGTCGAAGGAGCCGCATTACGCGCCGATTTAGAAGCTCGAATTGCCCTTATGGCTCAGGAAATTGTTGCGGTTGAAGAACAATCAAAACTGCAAATTGAAGCGCAGAAAAAGAAGGTACAAGAAGCGATTGCCGAGATTTCAAGCGATCATGCAACCGATGAATCACAAGATAAAATTGCCGAAGCACGCAAAAATGCGCTCTATGTCATGCTCGATAAGATAGACATCCACGAAGAGATCGTTCGTTTTAAAAGTCATCTAAAAAATGCTACGAAAATTTTGACCGATGCCAATCTAGAAAAAGGTAAACGTCTCGATTTCACCTTCCAAGAACTTGCTCGAGAAATCAATACCATCAGCTCAAAATGCTCAGATGCGATTATCGGTAGTCATGCAATTAATATTAAGGTCGAGATTGAAAAGGCACGAGAGCAATCGCAGAATGTCGTATAAGGGCTTTAAAAATAATTAAATCCGTTCCTATCCTTCGCAGGCTCAGGAAGAACGGAATCCGATCATTATGCACCTTTTAATTGGTGTTCAAAAAATCTTCTCCAAGCACTTATTTGATTTTTCAAATTTCAGATTGTTACAATACAAATGAAAGGAAATATATGAAAACTAATCTGAAATTGCTCTTTTTATCTCTCTTTATTGCATGTGGAACCTTGGCAATGCAACCCGAACATATTTCACCTAAACGGGTTAATTTTCCTTCTCAAGAACCTTTGAAAGAACCCATTTCGTGGGGCATATTTGAGCGTCAGGGAATGCGAGATCATTTTGAGGACACCTATGCTGCCGGAACACTCGGTTTATTACCTTGGGCAACCGCACGATATTTTGCTATTTTTGACGGCCATGATGGTGACCAAGCAGCAAAATATGCAGCCGCAAATTTATTTAATTATTTTAATGAAGCATATCAAGCTCATCTGGAAAAAACTTCAACAATTCAAGATGACATTCAACTATCACTCAAATCAGCAATCACCCGACTCGATCAAGAAATTCAATCGAAATATGAAAGATCAGGCACAACTGCCATTATCGCATTAATTTTGGGCGATGAATGTTATTTAGCATGGGTTGGTGATTCACGCGCAGTGGTTGCAGACAAAATGGGTGGCATCAAAGCCTCTACCATTGATCATAATCCTCAGCGATTTGAAGAAAAAACACGGATAACAAAAGCCGGGGAACGAGTTACAATGCAAAATTCTTTGTGCGGCCCAATATTTCGCGTCAGCAACGGCCTCGCTATGTCTCGATCCATTGGCGATCGCTGTTTCAAGCAACAAATTAAACCGGGTGCAGTTATCGCTGAACCGGATATTCAAATGATAAAGGTTAAAAAAGGAGACTTTATAATTTTAGCCTGTGATGGATTATGGGACGTCATTGATAATGAAGGAGCCATAAATTTTGTAACTCCGGAATTCAATGCTCTCTTTGATCAACTGAGAGAAAAATTCAGAATAGATGTGATTCCTGCCCGAGAAGCAACCACTCATGGCGGCAATAATGCCAATCTAGAATTGATTGCTTTGGGATTAGCAAATCGTGCCTATACACGCAAAAGCACGGATAATATCTCAGTGATGCTCATTAAAATCGATGAATAACTTAATCAGAATCTTCTTCTGAATCTTCGTATCTTTTTTTCGCCATTTCCGCTTCAAACGCATCGTTCGTCAAAAGATGAGATGCACAACCTCTCATCAAAAGACATTCAATTGCATTGAATCGCGCGTCGTTTTCTGTGTTACCCATGCGTAAGCGTACGGCTTGAATAAGCTCACATTTTTCATTACATGAGAACCATGTATTTGTTTGCAAAACAAGTGAGAGCAATAGTTGCGCTCGATCAATTTTTAAATCAGTCAGACAGGTTTTTATTGTGCTATATGCATGCCCTTGAGCAAGTTTACGGTAATCATCTGGGCACATAAAGGAATTTAAACGATCTTGGGAGAACAATTGGAATCGGTTGCTCTTCTTTTCATTCTCCATGGCTCTCAAAGAAAGCAAAGAGAATCCCAAAAACGCAAGCATTATAAACTTCATTCGTTTATTCATACTGGTACCCGCCTTGCTCTCGTGATCCTCATAACTCCGAGTGATCCGAATCAATTGCCACCTCTTCCTGCTCAAATTCAAAAGATAACTCATCTGCAGACTCTTCATCAACTGGATCAAGAAGTGTTTCATCATTCATATCAGTCGAGCCGCCTCGTAATAAATTGCGTTCTACATTTTCAAGCAATGTATGAATCGATTCAGTCAACCCTTCCCGATTTCGAAAATCTGCAACAAGCTCACTTTTTTGAAATGGTGTGAGGCTAAAATTAAATGCCAAAACATCCGAGAGTAATAAAAATGCAAGATCATGAGATAAGCAAGAAAAACTTTTTTTCAATACCTCGATGGTCTCTTCTTGGGCCACTTGCGCAAGCGCCAAATTTTTCAAACTCAACACAACAGATTCTTCCTGTTTTGGTGCCTCCATGGCAAATGCAGGAATGGCTATTGAAGCCAAAAGAATAGGAAAATATAAGAATTGTTTAACCATAACATAACCTCCAGATATCATTATTTTAATCTATTTTTAGCATACCAGAATATTTCAGTTTGTAAACAACCCAGACTGCTCCTGTCTTAATCTGTTTTTCTCGAGGTGATCCAACAAGTACTTTTATTCTATTCGCCCCCCTGAAATATTAAATCGATGGACTCTCACATACCAGGAACAGCATTTGGAAAAATTTCCGGCACTCGAAGCCGATAGGCGAGTGGTAGCCGTTTAAATTTTTGGAGCCTAGATCCATAAGAGCGCCAGCGTCTTATGCGCCCTTTTTTTCCGCTATTATTTTGGGCGAGCAAAAAAATAGCAAAAAACAAAGGCCTCTCACCTGGCCAAGAAGGTGAAAAATTTGTACACTAAGATGTACTAAAATAAATATCAAAATCAATCGGATTGACCATCAAATGTCCAAACATTTTACACACCTGCACCTGCATACTGAATACTCGCTCCTTGATGGCGCCATCTCTCTTGACCGTCTCATTGATTTTGGCAAAAAAAACAATTTAAAAGCGCTTGCCATTACCGATCATGGCAATATTTTTGGTGCCGTAAAATTTTTCCAGCAATGTAAAAGTGCCGGCATCAAGCCGGTGCTGGGCATGGAAGCATATCTAACCGAAGATATCTCAATTAAAACTGCCGATAATAAGTACTATCACATCATATTGCTCGTACAAAATAGAGTTGGCTATCGCAATCTCTGCAAACTGATCTCTATTGCGTATCAACAAGGGTTCTATTTTAAACCACGTATTGATTACAATACGCTTGCACAATATTCTGAAGGCCTCATCATCACCACTGCATGCTTGGGCGGCCATATTCCCAAGCTCATCATGGCGGATAATTACGATGAAGCCAATAAACGCATCGATTGGTTCCTCGATATTTTCGGTCCTGAACGTTTTTATCTAGAAGTGCAACCGGAAGATCAACACGAACAAAAAATTTTAAATCACAAGTTATATGAACTTGCTGCACAGCGTAATTTGCCCCTTGTTGCAACCGGTGATTGCCACTATGTATGCGCCGATGATCATGAAGCGCACGAAGTAATGCTCTCAATCGGCACACACGATAAAATCAGCAATCCAAATCGGTACACATTTGGTGATTGCCGCGTCTACATGCGCACCCAAGATGAGATGCTTTCATTGTTTTCACACCACGAAGAAGCGATTTGGAACACCGGCAAAATTGCAGATATGTGCGAATTCACTTTTGAGACAGGTAAATTATTTTTCCCTAAATTTGATATTCCACAAGAGCATACACAAGAAACATTTTTTAAAATGCTATGTCAGCGAGGGCTCGATACGTTAATCCAAAGAGGACACATCCCCATTGAAAATCGAGCAGATTATCAAGCTCGGCTTGATCTTGAAGCAGATTTGATTATCAAAATGGGATTTGTCGGCTACTTCTTGGTTGTTTCCGATTTTATTCAATGGGCGCATCGTAATGGCATTCCGGTCGGACCAGGACGTGGCTCAGCTGCTGGATCATTGGTTGCATGGGCACTCGAGATCACCAACATCGATCCGATCAAATACAATCTGCTTTTTGAGCGATTCTTGAATCCTGAACGCGTAACCATGCCCGATATCGATATCGATTTTTGCATCGAGGGGCGCGAGCATGTGATTAATTACGTACGCGAAAAATATGGGCACGATAAAGTGTGCCACATCATCACGTTCGGTACCATGCTTGCAAAAGGGGTCATCAAAGACGTTGCTCGCGCGCTCAGTTTCCCGTTTGAAGATTCAAATGCAATTACCAATTTGATTCCGGATCAATTGAAAATTACACTCACCGAGGCGATTGAGCAGGAACCTCGCTTGAAAGAGATGATCGAAAGTAACCCAAAGGTAAAAAAATTATTCGATCTTGCATTCAAATTGGAAGGCCTAACTCGCCATGCATCGAAGCATGCGGCCGGTATTGTGATTTCTCCCGAACCGATCGATGAAGTACTGCCTATTTATGTACCGCCCAAAACTGATGAGCTTGTTGCACAATATGCAATGACCGAACTTGAGAGTATCGGATTTTTGAAAATCGACTTTCTCGGACTCAAAAACTTAACGCTTATCGATCGCGCCGTCAAAATGATCAAAGCGGTACATGGCGTGGATATCGATATCACTAAATTGCCACTCGATGATCAAAAAACATTCGAACTCATTTGTGCCGGAAATACCTCTGGCGTATTCCAGCTGGAATCTGGCGGATTAAAAGACGTTCTGCGCAAACTGCAACCGGATAAATTCGAAGATATTATTGCGGTCAACGCACTCTATCGACCGGGACCGCTCGGCTCGGGTATGGTCGATGATTATATCGAACGACGTCATGGCAGGCAGCAAATCAAATATATTTTCCCAGAACTTGAACCGATACTCCAAGAGACGTATGGCGTTATTGTGTATCAAGAGCAGGTGATGAAAATTGCGTCTGCAATCGGCGGCTACAGTTTGGGCGAAGCTGATATTTTGCGCCGTGCAATGGGTAAGAAAAAAGCGGAAGTCATGGCCGAGCAGAGCAAAATATTCTTCGATAAAGCGGTTGCACGTGGCTTTGATGGCCAAAAAGCAACCGAACTCTTTGATCTCATGGCATACTTTGCTGGCTATGGTTTTAACAAATCACACTCTGCCGCATATGCATTGATTGCCTATCAAACGGCCTATCTGAAAGCAAATTACATGGCGGAATTTTTGGCATGCTTGCTTTCACTTGAAGCAACGAACGCCGAAAAAATGTCCTTCTATTTGCAAGAAGCAAAAGATATGGGCATTCAAATACTGCCACCCGATATCAATCGCTCAGAAATTGAATTTACCACCTCAAATGGCGCAATTCTTTTCGGGCTCCACGGCATAAAGAACGTCGGTCTGACTGCGCTCGAAAATATTATTGCCGAGCGCAACAAAAAACCGTTTGTTGATCTGCTTGATTTTTCCAAGCGAGTCGATTTACGCACCGTCAATAAACGTGTTGTGGAAAACCTAATCTGCGCAGGCGCATTCGATACATTACCCGGCAATCGTGCACAACAGTTCCAAGAAATTCCGATCATCATGGAAAAAGCGATCGCGTGGAAAAAAGATGCCGCAACAGGACAGATGGGTCTTTTTGGTGGCGGGTTCCAAGAAGAAAAAGATGATGAAATTTATCCATTCGAGCCACGCGCCGAATGGCCAGATCGAGAAAAATTAGAAAAAGAAAAAGAGGTCATTGGCTTTTATTTGAGCTCTCATCCACTGCAAACATATCATAAACAGCTCAAGCGTTTGAACATTACCCCATTTGATAAAGCGCTCGAGCTTTCGCTTGCACACACGGGCGAGCAGGAACTCACCATCGTTGGCTGCGGACTCATCAAATCACGCAAAGATATTGTCACCAAAAAAGGTGATCGCATGGCATTTGTGCAGCTCGAAGATATGAATTCATCGGCCGAAGTTGTGCTCTTCCCTCGCACCTTTGCCACTTGCGAACAGTGGCTCACGGATCATCATGTATTTGTGGTCAAAGGCAGCATCGATTTAACCAGCACAACTCAATGCAAAATTAAAGCAAATGAATTTGTTCCGGTCGAATTGGTTCTCCAAGAATGGAAATGGCTCCAAGGGTTTTCGCTTGAATTGCCCAATACATTTGATGCGAACTTAATTGAATCACTCAAGAAAATGTTAAATCCGGGCAAGACCCCGCTTGAATTTGTGTTCCATGAAAACGGCAAAAAACTATGCTTGGTGACCAAGCATAAAATTGCGATGGATACTACTCAAGTACAAGAAATTGAGGCGATGGGTGTTGACGTGGAAGTGATGTTGTGATGCCATCAATAATAAATGCTAACGAAGTATTACCTCTTCTCCGTTCGCCCTGAGTTCCGAGCGAACGCAGTGAAGCCCGGAGTATCGAAGGGCTGTGTTAAAAATTATTTTTAGATATTTTTTATCTATGTTTATTTAAAAACTTAAAAAAAAGAGAAACAGAAATCTAACGCAACCCTTCGATACTCCGGGCGCTTCGCGCTCGGAACTCAGGGCGAACGGAGGGGATATTTCTTCATCGGGAAAAGTTCAAGAACAACGCAATTTTAAATCCCTAATCCTTCAACATCCCGCTTGCCTTATCGTGCCACGCCTGATCAACCGCTTGCAAACGAGCCAAAAATTGGCGCATTGCTCTGTGTAAATCATGCTTGAGATAAAGCGAAATCAACTTCTGCACCATCGTTTCGATTTGATTGGGCGAAAGTTCATGAAGTTCTATGGAAGCAAAAATAAATTTTTCATATATGGCGCACACCAATGCTGCATCAACTTCATCATCAAGTTGTACCAGCTGAGCCTGTGCATCTTTGAATTTGTGTTCGGCCATACGCTGATCAATTAATGAAATCCGATGCTCAAGCTCTTTTGAAGGAATATTTAACCGTTGATAGAGAGCGATAACGCGCTCACGATTACGTTCAGTCTGTGGTTTTAAAGAGAGAAGATTTTCATAAACTGCCGCTGCTTCCAAATAGCGCTCTTGCGCTTCATACAGATGTGCCGCATCGAAGTATTTGGTAATTGCTGCATCAAGATCATCAAAAGAAAAATAAAGATCGCCCTGTAATTGGCACGCGAACGCATCATTATCAATCGAATGAGCAAGTAAACGATAAACGCCGAATGCGCGTTCTTTTTCACCACGAGATACACATTCGGCCAATTTGAACCATGCAATAGTATATTTATCCTGAGAGAGGTGCTTCATAGCCAGCTCACCTTTTTAAGTTGCAAATTTTTCATTAATTCTCGCTAACAGTAGTACCATAAGAACCCACTTTTCACAAACGAAATTTACGCTAATTTTATTCGCCAAAAAAATCTGCTATCACTTCTTCACTTTCACTCATATCAGAATTTATGAAGCCAGCATCCCGCGCAACCGGAACAACCTTCAACCGCCCATGATTCACTACCAGGTCCGCTTCACCATCCTCAAGTGGCGATTTTGAGCGCCGTAAACTATCACGAAGATCAACTAATTTTTTCTGAGATGGCGAATCGACTGACGTATTATCACCCGTATCGCTTGAGACCCTTAAAGATGCTTCTGTAGAATTTTGAGGGGCTATAAACCCATTACTCCCACTCTTTCGTAACTTTTCAGATGTTGCTACTCGCCGAAGCGTTGCCTGTGCAACCGCTACTTTTGCAATGCTGCCGGAGCGATCAAGGCGTGGTGATTGAATACTCGATGTAGATCCAGTTAATGAGCGACTTTTGCGCGGTGAATCTTGCGTTTGTTCCATTGCATGAGAAAAGACTGGAATCATAAGGGTGAATAAAAATCTCATTTTAACCATAGAAAGCTCCTTGGAGTAAAAAAATTACATAAACGCTAAGAGAGTACTTAAGGGTATTCTTCAGAAACAAGAGTTTAAAGAAAATTCTACCCACTGCTTATTGACTTAATCGGTCAAAATGTTTAAATTATAGGCATCTTATCCTTTAAATTTATATGAAATTAATGCCGGGGTAGCTCAGTGGTAGAGCGAGAGCCTGAAGAGCTCTGCGTCGGTGGTTCAATTCCGCCTCCCGGCACATTAATTTAACCCAATAATATCCATATCAATGCGTCCATTCATCCTGAAGTCTTAAAGGCCATTCCTTTTAAAAAACATTCTCTTTCTTTCGCCCTTCTGCTACATTAACAGCAAGTTATTTAACCAACCCTGAAAACGAATAGATCATGGCAGAAATCAGTACTAAAATAGCCCAAATCAAACAAGATCTCGCCCGCGAACTGGAAATCGCTTCCACACTGGAAGCCCTTGAGCAAGTTCGCATTAAATTCCTTTCGCGCAACGGCTTGGTTGCCGAACTCATGGGGCACCTCAAAGCAGCAACGCCCGATGAAAAGCGAGTTCTTGGCCCCCAACTCAATGAATTAAAAAATTGGGCCGAATCAGCATTCAATCAAAAGAAATATACCTTAGAAAATGCAGCGCAAGAGGCTGAGCTCAATCGTGAGAAACAGTTCGATGTGACCGCTTATAAATACCAACCTATTCGCGGCGGATTACACGTTTATACCAAATTTATTCGCCAACTTGCCGATATTTTTATTTCCATGGGATATGAGATTGTCGATGGTCCTGAAGTGGTCAACGAATATTACAACTTCGAAGCACTCAATATTCCCGGTGATCACCCAGCTCGCGCCGATCACGATACATTCTGGCTCGCTCATCAACCTGGCATGCTGCTGCGAACCCATACATCTTCAATTCAAGCGCGTGAAATGGAAAAACGTGAATTGCCACTCGCCCTCTTTGCACCCGGCCGCTGCTTTCGTAACGAAGCAACCGATGCAACGCACAACTTCATGTTTATGCAAGCAGAGGGAGTGCTGATCGATAAAAATATTTCGGTAGCCAATTTATTGGCAACGGCACGTGCGTTTTTACAAGCAATATTTGAAACAGAAAATTTGGAAATTCGTGTGCGCCCTGGATACTTTCCATTCGTTGAACCTGGACTTGAAATCGATATGACCTGTCCATTTTGTACAGGCAAAGGTTGTTCGGTCTGCAAAAAAACAGGCTGGATCGAAATCTTGGGATCTGGATTGATTCACCCCAATGTTTTGCGTGCATCGGGCATCGATCCTGAAGTTTATTCAGGATTTGCATTTGGTATGGGGATCGAGCGTATTGCGATGATTAAATATGGCATCACCGATATTCGCAACTTCCAGAGTATTAAAATGCCGGTACTGCAACAGTGGTCGTAGAATCCCTTTTTGTCTGTAAATAATAATCTCTTGAAATACAAAGAATTTATTTAATCCGTTCGAGGTGAGTGTTTTTTCGAGCCTGCGAGAAAAAATGTATCGAACCATGCCACAAACAATTATACAATACCAACCGTTCGCCCTGAGTGATTTTCTGAGCAAAGCGAGGAAAATTGTATCGAAGGGTTGCGTTAAAAATCATATAAATTATTCTTTCTCTCGTTAAGACATTAAAAATAAGAAAAAAATAAACACAACCCTTCGATACGCCCTCTATTTCTAAAGAAATGTTCGGGCATCCTTCGATAAACTCAGGAGGGTCCTCAGGGCGAACGGTGGTGTGAGTCGAATTATTAATCAAGAGCAACATATGAACATATCAAAAGTCATCATTCCAGCAGCCGGTCTTGGCACTCGTTTTCTTCCATTTACCAAAGCAGTTGCCAAAGAACTTCTGCCCATCATTAATGCCCCTGCTATCCAATATGTTGTACAGGAAGGCATAGATGCGGGCATTTCACAATTTATTATGATCACAAGCAAGGGCAAAGATGCTTTGATCAACTATTTTGATGCAGCACCAGAGCTCGAACAAGCACTCGCACCCAAAAAACGATTACATCTGATTGATGATGTCCGGCAAATCATGCACAAAGCAAACTTTATCGCCATTCGCCAAGGTGAGCCCAAGGGATTGGGGCATGCGATTGCAATGGCGCGCCACGTAGTCAATCCAGATGAATATATTGGGGTTATGCTGCCTGATGACGTAATCATGGGTGCACAATCGGCGCTGGGGCAACTCATCGCACATGCGCAAAAACACAATGCAAGCGTGATTGCCGTACAACGTGTACCAAAGTCTGAAATTTCACAATATGGATCGATTGCATATTCAACAGAAATCGAACCTGGGCTTTATCAAATGCAAAGTGTGGTTGAAAAACCAAAAGCAGAAGAAGCGCCATCGGATTTGGCAATTATTGGTCGCTATGTTTTGCATCCAAGCTTATTTGCTGCGATTGACGCGATTACCCCTCTGGCAAAAGATGAAATTCAACTCACCGATGCAATGAATTACATGATCGAAAAAGGCCATCGCATTCTTGCGTGTGAAGTTGTTGGCACTCGCTACGATCTTGGACGCCCAATGGGTTGGTTGACGGCAAACATAGAAATGGCACTGCAAAATCCGGAATATGCGCAGCAGATTAAGAAATTGGTAAAGTAAAAAGCATTCTTGAGCATTATTCGATTGGCTTCAACCAATCAACGTTATAATAATCATATGCTGTTTTACCTTCATTATTTTTGATATTCAAAAGAGCCTTGAGCGTATATTGTTCCAGATACGGTCGCAACACATGTTTGGATAATTTATAAAACTCTTTGCCACTTGCCGATTCATGATGCTTCAAACATAAGATCAGCGTAACTGCTCGTTTTACTTGCTCTTTTTGATGCTCAATTAAAATGGGGCATACTTTTTCCCGATTAAATTGGTCTTGCGATGCCGCAATCATGAGAGCCGTATTCCCTTCATCGTTTTGATGAAGTAGGTTTGCCCCAAAATTGAGTAATAATTTACAAACACCTTCACTACTCGAACAACTCACGGCATACATAACCGGCGTGTTCCCATCTGAATCACTTAAATTTGGATCAGCTCCTTCTTGAAGAAAGAGCTTCACAAAACTCTCAGCGAAATAACCTTTTTTTGCAGCGCGAATAAGCGCACTTGACCAACAGTTTTTATTATCATAAAAATTGAGATTTGCGCCCATCTCAATATGAAGACGCGCCCAATCATAGCGATATTGATCGACATCATCAATCAGATATGTATCCAGTTCCCTCTGATGGCATTCAGATCTCATTGAAATCCGAATGCCACGTGCTGCAAGCAATTGTTCCATTTGCCCAAAATTTTTGTGATCTGATATTCTCTGGCGCCGAGGCAATTTAATTTCGTTATTCGGGGGATTTTGTATACCGTGAGCAAAGAGCATGTTGGCGATTTCTACATGCCCACCATGCACCGCGTGCCAAAGTGCATCGTACCGGATAACTAACCGTTTTTCACGCCCATCTGATTTCACCACCAGCTGATTTATATCATATTCTTGGGCATTCACATCGGCTCCCGCATCAAGAAGCATTTGGCACATTGCAATGTTACCCGCACGAGCAGCAGCCGTTATTGGGCGCCGCAGATCTGCGCTCCAACGGTGAACATTTGGATTTCCATCGCAATTGGCACCAAGTTCAAGAAGAAATTTCACCATCGGTAGATTGCCTCGTTCTACATGTTCCACGAGCTCTAAGTTGATGCAACAAAAACCATTTTTGATCGAGTTATATGTTTCATAACCAGCAACGGCCTTTAATTGTTTATATTTTTCCACCTGTTCGGGCATGATGTTGCGATAGGGGATTTCTCCGGTGTGAACGTGCTTCCATTTTGGATCTTTGAAGGGATCTCGCGATTTCATAGCACCAATAGGAGTAGTAAATATGAAAATAATGAGTAAAATGAGATGGTTCTGCATTAATCAAGCTCCTGCTTATCTTACGTTTTTTTGCCTTATTATGGCATAATTGCTCCCAACATGCATGCGTTTTCTTAGATTTGAACCTGGGCAATAGGGCTTCCCCTATGGATCATTTCTATTTGAAATTATTTTGTGCTAGACTAGATTTGATAGTGAGGAAAAAAGCTTAAAATTAACGGAGGTTTTATGAAAAAGATAGTTATGACCGCAAGCGTGATTAGTATGCTCATCGGTTCTTCAGCATTCGCCATGAGTCGCATAGGTGAAATGGAGGAAGCCTGGAAAGCGCCCTTAATGGTTGCGATCTGAAATAGAAAAGATAGACAAAGTTGAATTGAAAAATCAGTTGCTTCAACTGCTGGAGGGGAAATAGATGAAAAAACGAATAATGCTTATGGGAATCATGTTAGCAGGCATGGTACAATTACATGCAATGTACGATCGAATCGCATACTCACCACCACAACGATTAAAAGAAAGTGATACGGAATTAATAAGGGCGATAAATGCCAATGATCAAGAAAGAGTAATTGCTGCCATAAAAGCTGGAGCAAATGTAAATCAAGTCACTAATTTGGGAGAACCATTCCTAAACAGTGCTGCGCAGCGCGGCCAAAATAATATTGTTAAGATTCTTTTGATGGCTGGTGCAACGGATACAACAGGGGCCCTTTTAACGGCAGCATGGAATGCTAAATTTAATGTAGTGAAAACACTTCTGCAAGCAAATGCAGATGTTTACGAAAAAAGTAGCAATGCCAAAACCCCATTGATTCTAGCAGTTCAAAGTTATGGACAAACTGAGCTTGATAAACTTCATACTACCAAGGTTATTTTAAGTCATTTAATTCAACTTACCCCGCATGAAAAAACCTTACTCAAAAATTGGCTTCTTGTAGATCAGCGATTACGCGCAGAAGGTAGAGGGCTTCCGAAAGATCTAAAAAAACCTCTCGCACACTGGATCATGCGAGCTCTCGCTCAAGAGGTACAAGCCCGCATCATTAAAGCAGGCGGCATGGAGGCATTGCAAAACGCTAAAGATCAAAAAGATCAGAAACTCATCAATCTTCTGGAAGATTTCCTAAATCTAGATAACCTTGAAACGAAAATTCTTGAACAACAAACACTTATGAACTTGGATGCTCCGCCAACTCAGTTAACACCAGAACAGAAAGAGCAGGTGAATGCATTCATTCAGTCATTTGAAGCTGCGAGGAGAGCGCAGCGTGCTGGAGTTCGAATGGAAGATGTGGATTAATAATTGTAATCAAAATAGATTTCGGTTTATATTGTTCATAGCTCACCAATCAAACCTCTTAAAATAACACTCATGAACAAATCAATCGCCCTCCTGCTCACCATCTTTGTGTCACCTTCCATCGCCATGAAACCCCATAGGATCCTTGAAAACAGATTCGATCTTGCCGTATTTCAAGCAGCTGATCAGGATAGCAAACTCGCACCAACTATTCGCCAAATCGAACTAGATGTCGATCTCTATGAAGCAATCGGTTATGGCGACGTTGAGCGAGCAAAATATGTACTTGATGCCGGCGGGCGAATTGGAAAAGAAACTGAAAAACTATATTCACCGGCAACTCCACTCATCTGCGCCGTCAAATCGGCTGGAGATTGTATACCAATGTGCCAATTGCTCTTGAAGCATGGAGCACCCATCGATGAACCTTCAGAAGATGATGAATTAACTCCTTTGATGCAGGCAGCCGTTGATGGCCTCGAACGCACGTGTGAATTTCTACTTCGAAATGGCGCCAATATCTGGGCGCGAGATAAAGACAATAATACTGCACTTTTGCTCGTGGTAAAAAAGTATAGAGAAAATCGGAATAAGTACTCCAAAAAAATTGGAGCCCTTCAGTGCATTGCACCGGATCCCATTTGGATTGATCATATGAATGATCTCAAAAGCACCGCACAATTCTTCGTTGCGTATCAAACACAACAAGAAAACAGTATGCTTACTTTCCTCGCATGCTTAAAATATTTTAGTTCTTCTGCCATACACGAGATCTATCGCCAGAAAGATACGTTGCTCGTAAAACACTTGAAGCAATTTTTGCTCAAGCCATTTCTGGAAGCGAGAAATGATGAGGGGAAAAATTTGCATGATTATGAATAGAGGCCAGATAAAATCATTTGCCAAATATTGATCGCTTCAATCCCGAGCCAATTGATTGAAACAGTCCACCGATCAAGCCGAATTTACTCGTCAACATTGGTTCTGAATTAATTCCCTTTTTGAACGGAACAAGGAATGCACATCGAATTTTATCTTTGAAGCTGATTTTTGCCCCATGCTTTTTGAAGAGCGTCATCATATCATGAGCTCGATATAATCGTGCCCACATGATAGGCGTCAGGCCATTTTTATCTCGAGCATTCAACAGCTGGCCAACATCGAAATCTTCACAGAGATAATGCGCTATTGACATCGTACGATCGGGCCAGTAGGCGATGTAATGGAAAATATTGGTTCCATTTTTCCTTTGAAAATCTAAAGTGGTACCTTGTTCGAGAAGTAATTGCACCTTTTCCAGATCGCCCTGCAAGACGGCATACCAAAGCTGATTCTGGTTTTCTGGGATTTGTTCTTGATTGCGCAACCCTGCCGCATTGAGCGAGATACAAGCTGAAATAGCGATCGCTAAAATTGAGTATTTTGCTTTTAGTTCCATGTAAATGCCCCCTAAGAATTGGACTGTTATAAGCCTATTATAAAGGCTTTTGGGCTGATTTCAAGGCAATCCAACTATCGACCCTTTGCCCCTCGGCTCAGAATAGGGTATGTTGAAAGAAAGCCTATTAAATAAGTCATAATCGAAGTTAAAAAATCACCATGAAACTATTTCCTATCACCCTTTTCATTGCCCTTCAGCTCTCCACCATGAATGCCATGGACCCAGGCTATGCTGATTCCACCGACGCTAATTCCATCGTGCACGACTTTCTTCATAACCACACCCGCTTCAAAGCCCTCTGGGGCACTCCTGAAAAAAGCGGCACAAACTATTTGAAACTACCCAAAGAAATTTCTCAGCGAATTGCTCGCGAGGCGCTCGCACCTGCGGTTTCAATGCTTAAGCGAAATATTTGTCTTCTGATTGCAACACGGACAATACCCAAAACATTTATACAAGAACCACTCAGCTATAACTCCCGGGAAGCATGGAACTATTTTGAGATGCACCGCAATGATCCATCTGAATGCCCGAGCGCGATTGAAAGGCACCCGAAAACCAAGCTTGCGGTAACAATATCTCTGGATCATTCGGTGAGCGTCTGGAACACCCAAACAAAACAATGTGTTCAAACATTGCAAGGGCACACCGCACCGATTAGTCGAGCCCAATTCGATCCAGCGGGCAATCTCATCGCAACCGCATCAGAAGATAAAACGGTCAAACTGTGGGATGCGCATACAGGCGAATGCATTTCTACATACAGAGCAGCTTTCATAGGTAGCCATCCGCATCTTCGATTTCTCAAAGCAGGCACCGCATTAGCAATCACAGCCTCTAATGTTGTTAAAGTATATAGTTTGAAAACCGGAAGGGCTCTGCATACTATTTGCTGGAATAGACATGGCATTTTTCATAACATAGCATTCGATTCAGAAGAGCCCTATTGTATTGGATTACATGAGAGTGAAAAAGATGGCCGGTATGCCTGCCTTTGGGATGTTGAGAGGGGCAATTGTATTACACAAATCAAATCCGATTATTGTGAAAATCTGGATATATCGGATAATACGATTCTTATAAGAGCCGGAAAAAAACATGTTCATTTATGGGACGTTGGCCGTTATTTTGCCGCACGAAAATTTCTGCATTCGATTAACCTTGAACAAGCATTACTGCTCAACTGTTTGGCTCACACTCTATTGACCAACAAAATTTTACAAAAAAAGCATATGCACAAGTCAGAAGAATTTAAGGCGAAGCTCGTGCGAGAATTTGATTTCAATAAATTTCCCCATTTGCAAACCATCTTCGAGAGCTTGCCACTCGAAATCCAGCATGGATTGCATGAGAGTGTTATAATGCGAGATGAAGATGATGGTAGCTGGTGTTCAATTGCATAAACCAAATAGAAGGTAAATGAATGAAAAAGATAATACTTTCTATCCTTTCATGCTGTATGCTCCACTCGGCTCAAGCAATGAATCTACATCACCCTCTTTTAAAATCCCTCTCAATCAATACCGCAAAACCAACCCAAGCCGAACTTGATCAAGAACTATTCGATGCTTGCTTCCCAGGCGACGTCAAGGCTGCTAAGAAGCTCATTAAAAAAGGTGCGAACGTAAATGCTCGCGATTGGGAGCAAAAAACGCCACTCATGCACGCTATCACCAATGAAGCCGTGTGCTTATTGTTTATTGAGGCAAAAGCAGATGTAAATGCTCAAGACATCGCAGGTCGTACCGCACTGACAATGACTGGAAATCCCTTTATTTGCAGCCGGCTCATTCGCGCAGGAGCAAATGTTAATCATCAAACCAAAGCAGGATTTACACCACTCATTTGCGCCGCATCTGGAAGAGGAATAGTTTTTGGTGGGCATACAAAGATCGATTTACTTGCTACCTGCAAAGTGCTCATTAAAGCGGGGGCCAAACTAGATCTTCAAACTAATAACCTTGGATGGACCGCTCTCATGTGCACTGCAATTCACATGCGAGTGGAAAATTTCGCATTACTTCTTGCCCACGGAGCAGATATATACATTCGCGATCAAGAAGGAAATCCAGTCTTAATCATCCTATTACCCGAACGAAATTTACGCCTGCCAAATGAGCTAAATGAGACTATGCATATGATACAATTGATTCTCGATACGACTCTGCAGCTAACTCACGATGAACAACAATCAATCAAGTATTGGTTATTGGTAAATTGCCGTCTCCAACAAAAAGGAGGGGGAGTTGGCAAAGATTTAAGGAAATACATAGCTCAATGGATTCACCGATTGCTCGCACAGGATATATATGAACGATCAGTTCGCGCCGGAGCACGAGAAGCTCTTGAATTGGCACAACAAGGTGATGCGCCGGAAATCGCTGCTCCGATTGAAATACATCTCGATCCTCATCAATTAGAACGAATCGTTCGCCAAAGATCCTGGCCTTTTACACAAATAGATTCAGCACCAGATGCACATCCGCGCAGAAATCAACTTCAAAGAAATGTCGGATTCAGATTGGCGAGAGGCAAGAGAATTCCTGAATATGGATCGATAGATCTAAATCAGAATTGAAATTATGAAATTCATGCGGCCGTAAATACCACCGGCTCATGACTGGTCACAAACTCAAAAATTTCCCGCGCCGCTTCTTGTGGTGATTTATTTGATGTATCCACGATCAAATCGCACAGATCATGCGTATTTGCATCGGTTTCCTCTGCATACCAGCGAGATAATCCGATATACCCGCCATCTGCCGCACCTCGTGCAAATTCGCGCGCTTGAGTTATTTCCAGCGAGCATCGAATGCCAATCGAAAATACGCGGAACCCTTCAAGTTGGTTCATGCCATACTTTAAAAAATCGGAATTAAAGACTGCATCAGAAATAATATTATTCCCATTTTGTGCAAGCAGTTTCAATGTTGGAAAATAGCATTGAAGCAACTGCATTGCTACCGGCCCAACTTGGATTTTTGTTTTGGGTCCATGGGCATCACGTTGATCAATGAAGGTAATGCCAGATTCTTGGCGTTCGATCTTGGCGTGCGCATTCATGCTAAACCATTGTTCCGGTAAAAATTGCATGAAAGCATCAATTGGCACATGAAGATAGGCCGTTGATTGCTGCGCATAGAGTTTTTGCAATTCACGTGCCACGCTTGTTTTGCCGGAGCTGGAAAGTCCGCCGATAAGGATAATTGTGCCTTGCATCATGATAATTCACTCAATTCAATATCCAGCATATGCATTATCTTTTGCACCATTTTTTCTTGCTCATCTTTCCACGCCGCCATAATCTCATCTTTAGAGGCGTGAGGATTTGCGCTGATATATTCTTGCGTAAAATTAATATATTTCCACTCTTCTTTTGGCTGTGGTTTGCTTGTTTTTCTTCGCAGATGCTCCTCCTTCCAAAACTGTGCGAACTCTGCGTAAGTTGGTGGATTACCGGCCATCCACCGCTCATTCAGCCAATCTATGCCATAGGCCGTGAAATGAAAATGATTTCCTATAAGATTTTTGAAGAAAACTCGTGTTGCTAAATCATTTTTATATGCACCATAAAGCATAACTGTTTGAGGAGCTAAGGGATAATGATCTCTTCGTTTTGCCTTTGATTTTTCCGGCATTACTGGAGAAATAATCTTTTTGCCGGTATTGATGAATGTGGTAATTCGTTCGATCAGCGCAATTTTATTGCCAGATGAATCAAGAGCAAATCTTTCACACACAAGTTTTAATTGATTCATTTTTAGATAGAGAAGCGCTGCATGCAGCTCGGTGCTATTGATTTTAATAGTCATATTTGATTTCATGGTTAAATACTGAAAAGAATTATGAAATTAGTATAATGTTATTACCATGAAATCAAAATGCAATGAAGGAAGAGTGTGTCCTCAAAACCAAAATTAATATTTCTTTTCATTTTGATCGGAGCTATTTCCCTTGCTCTATTCACTTATCAAAAAAATATATTTCGCAGAATTGGAGAATCAATGAAAGCAGCAAATACAATATCGCTTGAAAACTTCGATGATGCATGGAGCCTGGGATATCCGGAAAAAGTTGAAGAAAAATTGAAAGAGCTCCTACCTCAAGCACAATCGCTCGAAAACAAATCAATCTATCTGCAAATACTCTCTCAAATTGCACTAGCACAAGCAGTACAAAAGAAATTTAATGAAGCGCATGCAACTCTCGATCAGGCCGAATCAATGCTTACCCCGGAATATGATCTCGCAAAAGCGCGAATTCTTCTTGAGCGTGGCAGAACATATCAACAGGCCGAGAACATTGATAAAGCACTTAAATACTTTGAAAAATCATACGAACTCAGCGCAGCACATAATTTTGATTTTCACACCATTAATGCTGCTCACATGATTGCGATCGTTGTTAAAGATCCGATGGCCAAAATTAACTGGAACCAAGAGGCCATTGATAGAGCGCTGAAAACAAACGCTGTACGCGCGCAAGCATGGCTCGGCTCGCTTTATAATAATCTTGGTCAAAATTATCTGAGCATAAACCAATTCGATAGAGCGCTCGATGCATTCCAAAAAGCATTGAAATATAGGCAAAAAGAAGGATATAAACCGAATATTCTGGTTGCAAAATGGGCGATCGCACGAACATTGCGATCATTAGGGCAACTGGATGAAGCACTGCGCATGCAACGAGAACTGGTCAAAGAATATGATACAATCGAAAAGAGCGGTGCGCTCGAAATGCCCGTTGAGATGTTCAGGTTTGCACGAGGATTAGCAGATGAAGAGCTTGCTGAGCTCACTCGTAAAAAATCAAAAGAATAGGATTTAGAATTGAAAAAACGATTTTTGATCTTATTTCCGCTCCTTTTCACCAGCTCCATTCACACCATGGAATTGCAACCAGATAAACGTCATATCAACCATGCACTTCTCAATCATTCTCAATTTTTCTCGCGGCAGACCGCGCAGGACAAAGAAAAACTTGATTTACAATTATGGTATGCAGCCGATACTTTTAACGAAAAGAGAGTTAAAGAATTACTCGTACAAGGCGCTGATCCAGCGCGCCCCGTGCCTTGCATGAAACCGCCATTACATCTACTTGTTCCCCATTGCTATCAACCCTATATACGCCGTATTTGCAAACTATTTCTTGAATATGGCGCTGATCCGAATATCGAATATGCCGGCACAACACCCCTTATTGTGATCACTGAAAAAACAAATGGCGAAGAGGAAGAACAAAAAACATGCTGGCTGTTCCTCCATCATGGTGCGGATCCCAATCGGCAAGATCGCGACGGCAATACCGCATTGATGTACACCACGAATGAAAATATCTGTAACACGTTACTTCAAGCGAAGGCAAACGTGTTCTTGAGAAACAATAAAGGCGATACCGCACTTCATTGGGCCGCGCGCAAGCGAAATAAATCGATGATCGAAATGATCCTGGCGCACGCTCGCAAAGATAAATCACTTGTAACTCTTCTTGTATGCATGAAACATCATGACCTTGGAGCAGCACGCGCAGTGTATGAATTACAGCGAAGACATGAATTATTAACTCCCTATTTAATACCATTTACGTATAAAGGTTTGTTGAGAGCAAAAAATAATGAAGGTAAATCTTATGAGGATGTTTACGGAAAAAATTAACGAAAAAGGATTGTCATGCGAAGAATAATCATTAGTCTATTGGTCGTCGTCTTTTTAGCGGCTAGTTATTATGTACTGAGGAATCTAAAAATGCAGAAACAAACTGATGTTCCAAATCAGGGCACCATTCAAATTGATCAGTTCAAACTCAGCTATAAAATTGAGGGCCAAGGAGAACCCGCACTCGTTATTGGAAATACAACGTATTACCCTCGTACATTTTCTGAGAACTTTAAGCAACATCTGAAGCTCTACTACATTGATCATGTTGGCTTTGCTCAAGCACCCGCAGAACCCATTGAAAACACCCGATTTGATATTCCTGCACTCATTGAAGATATCGAAACAATGCGCAAAGCCCTTGGCCTCAAAAAATTCATCATTATTGGTCACTCTGGGCATGGTTATTTGGCACTCGAATATGCGAAGAAATATCCGCAGCATATATCACACGTCATTATGATTGCAACAGCACCGAGCCTGAGCCCTACACTGCATACTGCTGCCAATGAATATTTTGAGGCAATGGCAAGCGATGAACAAAAAGCATTTCTTGAACAAAACCTAAAAAAAATGCCAGAAGAAATGGCTGCTTATCCTGAAAAAAGATTTATTATCATGCTCCAGCGATTGGGTGCTCGTAGTTGGTACAATTACACATTTGATTCGGCACCACTTTGGAAGGATGTGGTAGTGAACATGCAGGCAATTGATCACATCTGGGGCACCCAATTTCGAGATATTGATATCACCCAAGGGTTGGCGCATTTCAACGTTCCCGTTTTGCTCGTACTGGGCAAATATGATTTCTTCTACCCGGATCCGGCAATTTGGGATGCGTATAAACCAAAATTCAAGGATCTCACCATACACATAATCGATCACTGCGGCCATACGCCACAACTGGAAGCCCCGGAACAGTTAGATAAGATTGTTCTTGAATGGTTAAAAGAGCACCAATAAAGTACCTTAAATGAAACACATTATTTTAATATGCATTCTCATGTGCCAAGCCCTCAAGGCCATGGAAAATCAAGATTCACAAGCAAACCAACCTCATGCTCCAATCGAGCTCGCCAATTTTTTTAGAGAATCTGCCATCGCACTTGAAAATCCGCCAAAATATCTCACATTATTGCCCGATGATGAGCCAATCACTGATGAAATGCTTTTGCGATTGAATCCCGAATGGCAAAGTCTTAAAAGTCTCGATAAAGAAACAAAGAAGAAAATTAAAATTGCTGCTACCCATTACGGAGTTCCTGAGCATCTAAAAATACCAAGAGCCTTAATCGCTCTTGCAATATGCATTGGTGCCAATCCCAGCAAAACACCTTATCCCCTCTCATTTTCAGCATATACCAATGATCTGCATCTGACTCACTATTTACTTGCTAAGGGAGCAAGTCCAAAAAATAAATGGAGCGATATTTCATCTCCATTAATGCTCAGCAGAACGGTTCAAATGGCTCAACTTCTCATTGATCACGGAGCCCCACTCGAAGGTGGCGAGCTTTATACTGCTTGCATACAAGAGGAAGATACAGCCTTAGAATTGCTGAAGTTTTATTTAAAGAATGGAGCATATCCCGATAGCTCGCGTATCATAAGGAATATGGGACCCTTCCATTTTCTTTGTGGAGATCATCCAATAATTGAGATAGCAGGCTCTATACCCAAACTAAAGCTATGTAGCGACATTTCACCACTTTCACTGGCAAAAACAGAACTACTACTCAAATATAACATCCCTCCATACGATCCGAATGGAGCTGCATTTACTCCTCTCCATTTGGCTGCTCGAATAAAAACGAAAAATGCACAAAAATTCTGTGCACAACTCATTCATTACTATGTGAAGCGATATAAAGGATTACTCACTTTTTTGTGGTGGCTCAAAAACAACTATCCACTATTGCATGCACAAAAGATGCTTTTAAAACAATATTTTATTCACTGTACTGATAATCCATTGCGCATGCTGCGTGAATTTATCTCGAAACGAGATTCGGGAGATGAAGGTTCTTTTACCGCTTTTGATTATTGGCCGATTGATCTACTCAATCCATATAAAAAGAGTTATGAAGAATTTGCAATGAGCCTGCGATCATCAGATAACGCGATTATAACAACTCACTTTTAACCGCTTTCCACAATGGTTCATGCTGCCCGAAATGCCCATCTTTCGTACCAATCACCAACTTGGTCATACCCAATGGATTAGCCTGTTTGAGCTTTTGATAAAAGAGCTCATCATCGCGATTACCGAGTATTTGATCAGGTTTTTCTTGATACAGCACAATATTCAACTTCAGGCCAGCAAGTTTATCAATGTTATCGATCGGTTCAAAGCCGTTTGCACGATACCGTTTCTCCATAACTTGAATTCCCAGATCGTTCGGGCGAATAGTAAGAATTTCTCGTGCCGATTTGAGCGGCACATCAAGGATAATCAATCCAGACGAAAGAGCTTGTTTGATGGATTCCACCGTTGCTGCAGTTACCCCAATTGATTGAAGATCAGATGCATACTTGGAATCATTCAACACCGCCAAGGCATTTATAATCGCGCCACCACCGGCCGAGTAGCCATAGAGATTGATTTTTTTTGCACCCAATTCTAAAGCTGATCTGAGCATGAAAATAACGATCAGATATTCATTCAACGTGCCATAGACGGCAGCGTGCTTATTCAAATATGCTTCGATTGTTTGATAATCACCAGTTGATGTATCAAAACTTCCCAGAGTGTGATTAAAATTGAATGTCAAAATTGGTGTCGTGATATGCTGAGCAACATACTCACCAATCTCGTTATTTGCCCCATAGCCATGGCACGTAACGGTAATTTCAGTCATATTTTTTGCAGGATTAATAAGCTTGAGAGCGGGATTGTACCCAAGTACTTGGTGAGCTCGTGAATTAAATTGGCCAATATTTTTTGTCATGCATGCACTCTCAATCATCAGTAAGCTCACTACTATTAATAAATTTCTACTATATTTCATGCAATCCCTTCATTAATTGCCAGCATTCGCACCACGTTGCTCACCATTTCTTCGCGTTCCACTTTCCCAAGAAAACTTCCAATAATATAGCATGATTTGAAATTAACCTCAGTGTATTTAATTAACTCACCCCGCCGGGGCAATCACATTTAAACACGCTTATTCTATTTAATATTTAATAAATTTTATCCGTTCGCCCCGGGTTGATTGAGGGGCATTCCAATTTTAAAGTACAATCTATTAAATCTATATTTTTTTTATTTGGAAACCCGTTCTGTACCCCCTCAATCAACTCGGGGCGAACGGGACATAAAATTTAAACTTTCTCAAAAAAATCTCCTTAAACTCGATGCTCTAGATGCGATTGCTCTGCAAAAAAGCAACCTACTTCTGTTGCGAGAATGCCTTCTCACTGTATAATAAATATTAATATTTAAATATTCCTCTCACTTTTTTATACCTGTTTACCGGTTCACTATTTGGAGGTAGGTCCATGCAAAAGGCTCTTCGGCTTGTTCTTTTCTTATTCGCAACCATGAATGGCTCAATTGCGGCCATGAATCTTCATGATATGCCTCGTGAGATAATTGGCCAGATTATGGCGACAATTGCTCGAGATATAGGAACACACGAACTCATCAATAAAGCAGATATTCCCGTCATAGTGAAATACACCAAAGCCCTATCGCTCACCAATAGAGCGCTTTATTACAAAGTAAATGACGTCGAAGCAACTCGCATGCTAGTCACAGCGATCGCCCATCGCTTTGCAATGGATGAGTGTACAGCTGTTGGGCTCATCAAAACACCGGGCGCATGGGAATGGATCAAAAAATATTTAGAAATGTCGGGAGAATATGAGCAATTCAAAGTAATGCAAAGAATTTTTGAGATTGCACATGAAGTGCGCACGGAGTTCAAGGGACTTGGATTTGCTATATCTGATGGCCAAGAGTCGCGATTATGTTCAAATTCTTCTCAAACAAAACAAGGATTTTTTCTGTTGTTAGAATCTACACCAGCCAGATTAGCTACTCCATGGGGTGATGTTAGATTGTTTAGCGGCGGCAGCGGATATGGATATTTATTTAAGGCATTTACTCAAGATTTCATGAAACGATTCAAGGTAGCTTTTGTTGCACCACCTAGACAAAGAAGAAATGCTGTGTGGCAAGATAGCTATTACGAAACCACTGCAGATGACCTAAAAGCCCTTATCCGCTCGGGGAAAAAAATTGCCATGAGCATCACAAAACTTACTGAGGATGAAGTGCAGCAAAGAGACGGAACTGAAAAGATCATCTTTCATGGCTTATGGGGGCATTACACAACCTATAAATTGCTTGAAGTTGATGGCAACCCGCTACCAGAACCAAAAATGCGCGAAAGTACCGATTATCGTTCGCATGAAACGACCGACATGATATGGAAAATCCTCGAGGATCGGTATCATAAAGAAAAAGGAATTATAAAACAAAAAGATGAAACTAAAATAACTCAATCAAGCCTCCCACATGAAGTGAAACAAAAACCAACCTATAGATTCGATTCTCTCGCGCAGGTAGCACAACGAGCTATCAAAGTGCTTGAGCAAATTGATAGCCAGCCATTATTTGATGGCAGCGGATCAACCGTTGAGAAGTGTAAAGTATTACCGCTTGAAGATTGGGGCGAATGCAGGATAATTGACACTCTCTGCTCTATAGCGAGTCACAAATTGGGGGATACACGCGAATGGAATATCCGCATTTTTGGAGAACGTGGTTTCGACCAATTATACGATGCGCACGGCAAAAATCTTAAACAAGGATTACACCTATGGATTCACGAAGAGAGCATGCAAACCCGCTGTTCATTAACTGAACTGAAATCTGAATTCGATACATATCTTAATCAAATGAGTTCAGGATGGAGTCTCTCAACCCTCGCTCAACATCCCGATATTTTTCATCGCGAATCTGAAGAAGAGTGGTTTCTTTTGATTAAGCCACAGTCATTTATTCAAGAAAATTTTCTTATTGAATCCCTTGCCGCACCAATGGATTTAGATACAGCAATTTCATGTGAACGATATTATTGGAGCGAACAAGGGGACGGAGAACATCGTGATCAACTGTATTTATGGATCAGAAAAAAAGATTTTGATCGTGTTGTTCGGACACTCGAATTAAAAATTAATAATCTGGAAGCTCAAAACAGAAATTCGATCCCCGAGCCTGTGGGTATTTGCGAGTAAGACGGCATCTTTTTCCCGCACTCAATTCAATTCATTACTTCTCAAATAAAACGTTACCCGCACATTTAATTATTGCTATTTGAAAATTCATTGTTGTATAATTACTCATGAGAAGAGTAATTGATATTTTTTACTACATTCGATATTTGGAGCTAACAATGAAGAAAGTTCTCGTTGTATTAACAGTTTTAGCAGTATCATTTCAATCTCTATTGAGCTGCCCAACGTGCATCGGCCGCCTTGAACTCCAATCACCGGCATTCTTTTCAGATGAGCTCTATCAGCTCAAGGCTGAAGATGATGTTATTATGCCCAAGGCAACCAAAGATGGCCATGTACAAAAAGAAAAAAAAGATGTGAATGATGATGAGGGGGATGACTGATGAAAAAAATAATATTTTTTCTCGGTGTTTATATTACATTGCCACTCAATGGCGCCGTTGGTTGCATGGATGATAGCCAACATTTAAAACAACGTTTCGATACCAAAGCATTGCATTACGTCAAATGCGATTGCCCATGCAGGAGTGTTGCACCGGGCACACACCGCTGCCGCAAATGCGGGCACATTATGGTGCCGCAGGAACAAGTGTATATGACTCAAGCAGATGCACATACCGCACATAAAAGTAAGGTTACTGAACTGCTTCGCAATCCTAATGCAAAGCTTAAGGATTTGATTCGAAAGTATCGGAAGACTAAATAACGCTCTCTTTAATTCGATCAATTTTTAAGATTTGGAAAAAAAATTATATCCGTTCGTGGTGAGTGTTTTTCGAGCTTGCGAGAAAAATGTATCGAACCATAAGTCCTATGAAAATCTCAGCCCTTAAAAATTAAATCGGTACATGGTTCGATACACGGGCTTGCGCCCGCACCCTTCGATAAACTCAGGGGAGTCTCACAATCCCTTCCGCCGAGCATCCCGAGCTCGACGAGGGACACGAACGGTTTAATTTCAACACAAATCAAGAGTCATTGTTTTTTAAACCCCATCAAGAACGGCAATACCGAATCTGGATTCAATGAAAGTGAATCGATCTTGTGATCGATCAAAAATTGTGCAATTTCAGGATAATCCGATGGCGCTTGCCCGCAAATGCCGATTGGTCGCTTGGCTTTATGCGCCCCTTCAATTGCCATCGCCATCATTCGCCTCACTGCTTCATCTCGTTCATCAAACATTGGTGCCAATATTTCCGAATCACGATCGACGCCAAGAGTCAATTGAGTTAAATCATTCGAACCAATTGAAAAGCCATCGAAAAGTTTGGCAAATTCATCGATCAGAATAACGTTTGAGGGAATTTCGCACATCATGATAATTTGTAAATCTTTACTCTGCTTTAGACCATGCTCCGCCATCAACTCCAAAACTTTGCGCCCTTCATCAACGGTCCGCACAAATGGGACCATGATTTTGATGTTGGTCAATCCCATCACCTCACGAACTTTTTTGAGTGCGGCACATTCGAGCGCGAATGCTTCTCGGTAGCGTTCGTTATAATAACGCGAAGCGCCTCGAAACCCCAACATTGGATTCTCTTCTTGGCTCTCAAAATAGTGCCCGCCAATTAAATTTTGATATTCATTCGATTTGAAATCGGATAGCCGGACGATCACCGGCCGAGGATAGAACGCGGCCGCCAGCATACCAATTCCTTGCGCCAAACGATCGACAAAGAATTTGCCGCCTATCGAGTAACCGCGAGCTTGATCGTTGATCTGCGTTGAAATTTTTTCGTCTTTTATCATTTCCGGATGAAGGAGCGCCATCGGATGAATTTGAATGTCGTTGGCAATAATAAATTCCATGCGAGCAAGGCCAACACCCGCAACCGGTAAAAACGAAGTGGTAAATGCATTTGCTGGATCCGCCATGTTAACATTGAGCGCAACTGGCAACTTTGGAACACTCTCAAGCGCAATCGTTTCTATCTTAAATTGAAGAGCGCCATCATAGACATAGCCATCAGCGCCTTGCGAACAATCGATCGTGATCATTTGACCTGTTTTTATTACCTCTGGTGCATTACCCGTTCCCACAATTGCAGGAATATGAAGCTCTCGACTGACAATTGCCGCATGACACGTTCTACCACCACGACTCGTGATGATGCCTGCGGCACGCTTCATGGCGGGCACCCAATCGGGATCGGTCATTTCGGTCACGATAATATCACCCTGTTGCACTTGCTCAATTTCATGAGCAGAGCGAACAATGCGTGCCGGACCAGTTGCAATCTGCTGGCCAATACTTTGCCCTTTTGCGAGTGTTTTTCCTGGCTTGGAAATCAAATGATACAGCTTGAGCACTTGATTATTTTGACGCACATGCACAGTTTCTGGGCGCGCTTGAATGATACAGAGCTTTCCATCAGTGCCATCTTTTGCCCATTCGACGTCCATGGGAGTCCAGGTACCATTTCGATCAGAATAATGCTTTTCAATAATCAGTACTTGGCGCGCAAGAGAAAGTACATCAACATCAGAAAGTGAAAAAGAAAATTGCTCGTGCTCTGTTGTAGAAACTTCAACAACCGGTTGATTATTTTTATCGCTATACACCGTTTTGACTAACTTTTGCGCTAATTCTTTTTTAATGATGGGCGCAAAGCCTTGTTCAAGCGTTTGTTTGTGCACCACGAATTCATCAGGTGTTACTTTACCTTGCACAATACTTTCGCCAAGGCCCCAAGAAGAATCGATGGTGATTACATTGGCAAATCCTGTCTCGGTATCAAGCGAAAATGCAACCCCGGAGCTGCCAATATCTGAGCGAATCATTTTTTGCACACCAACTGATAGTGCCACCTTAAAATGATCGAATCCATTTTCCATGCGATAGACAATTGCTCGATCGTTAAATAATGATGCTACACAATTGACATACGCAATTAATAATTCATCACTACCACGAATATTCAAAAAGCTATCCTGTTGACCTGCAAATGATGCAGTCGGCAGATCTTCTGCAGTAGCAGATGAACGTACCGCGACCGCCAAATTCTCTTGTGTATATTCGTGCCCAAGCAAATGATAGTTTTGCGTAATTTCTTTCGCCAAATCCTGCGGCAATTGAGCGTTTTGAATTAATTCACGTGCAGCTTTGCCCACTTTTTGCAATTGCGCAATATCATCTGCTGATTTAATTGCGGCCAGTACAGCACGCAGTGGTTGTTCAAGTTTGTTTGATTCGATAAAGTGCCAATACGCATCGGAAGTCACGGCAAAACCACCAGGAATCGAAATTCCTTTGGGCGTCAGTTGCTGAATCATTTCACCCAAGGAGGCATTCTTGCCACCAACCAGCGGAATATCAGAAATAGAGATTTGATTGAAGTTTTTAATGAATTTCATGTAAAAAGACTCGTTATTTTAAATAAAGATTATATTATAACCGTTCGTGGTGAGTGCGGACAGAGTCCGTGTATCGAACCACATATTTTTCGCAAGCTCAAAAAACACTCACCACGAACGGATAAAAATAATTTTCTTCCATCAAACAAGATAGCAATTATTTCCCCTTGGCATACTTACCCATAAGTTTGCCCTCACCAACAATATGACCCTTCATAGCTGCAAGCACATCTTTATTTGTTGCACTCTCATCAAGCTCAAGTTCAGTATTCAACGCATAGACTTTGAAATAATATCGATGCGTACCAGATGGTGGGCATGGGCCACCCCATTCTTGACGATCAAAACTATTAGTTCCAAGAATACCACCATTCATTTCCACTTCTTTTTCGCTCGAAATATGAGTGACGCTCGCTGGAATATTAAATGCAACCCAATGTACCCAAAGCCCTTTTGGCGCATCAGGATCATCGACAATAATTGCAATTGTTTTTGCACTTTTAGGAACACCACTTACGTGCAAAGGAATAAATGCATCTTTCCCATCACACGTATAATCACGCGGTATCAACTGATCATGATCAAACGCACTTGAAGTCACAGTAAGTGTAACTTTTTTCAATTTTTTCTTCGTAGATTTTTTTTGCGATTGAATATAATACACACCACCCAATGCTAAAAGAGCAAATAAAAACAAAAAATATTTCTTCATAAAGCCCCCTCAAATTCGAAGACTATTAACTATAATCCAACTTATCTTGAGATGGAACGGGAAACAATAGTTTGCTATACTTTGTTACAAATTAAAAAAAAGGACCAGTAAATCATGAGATACGTCTCGCGCTCTCATCTCGTTTCGATCGGACTTGCTATATTCTCCATGCTGTTTGGAGCAGGAAACTTAATCTATCCCATTATGGTTGGCATGACTTCCGGCCACAATATCACATTTGGCCTCATCGGCTTTTTGCTTACCTCTGTTTGCTTACCCATCGCCGGCCTCATCGCAATGATTCTGTTTGAAGGAAATTACGTCGAATTTTTCAATCGCTTGGGAAGATGGCCGGGTCGAACAGCGCTCTTCATTTGCATGGCAGGCATCGGACCACTTGTGGCAATTCCACGAACGGTCACCCTTTCACATATCATGGTTGCGCCCTATTTACCCAACAGCTTGCAATCACTTGATTATTATTCATCATTTATCTTTGCACTTATTTTTTTGACCATCACATTCGTGATCACATTTCGAGAAAATCGCATCATTCACATTCTTGGTTACTTTATCAGCCCACTTTTAATCTTTTCATTGCTCATTATTCTGCTGACCGGCCTCTTTGAAGCAGAATACGTGGTACCCACATCTCTTTCACCCTACTGCTCTTTTGCTACTAATTTAGTGCGCGGATATGAAACGCTCGATTTACTCGCCTGCATTTTCTTTTCATCGATCGTTATTCACATACTCAAAAACACATTGGGCAACAAGATCAGCTACAGCCACAATGCACTGGCACTAATCGGATTTAAAGCCGGAACGATTGGCGTTGCGTTGCTGGGAGTTGTGTATATCGGATTGAGCCTTTTGGGAATGTTTTATGGACACAATTTAGAACATGCAAATGCTGGTGAAATTTTCCAGATCATTTCTTATAAAATTCTGGGCAAACATGGCGGGTTATTGATCGGAACCGCAGTACTCATGGCATGCGTCTCGACCGCAATCGCATTGAGTGCAGTTTTTGCCGAATATATTCAATACACCCTATCGCGCAATCGCATCGGCTACGTGCCGGCATTGATCATTACCCTTCTACTTTGCCTACCGCTCTCAACCTTCGGACTTGGCAAAGTACTCTGGATAACGGCAGGCCCTATTGTCTACATCGGATATCCGATGCTCATTACACTCACCATTTGCAACATTGCGTATAAATTATTCGGATTTAAATGGGTCAGACTGCCGGTATTTTTGACCTTGGTGGTAGCTCTGGTGAGTTATTTGCATTAACGATACTGCAGGCTCAAAATAAATAGCGCGATATTCACTGCATAAATGGCATTACAAATGAGACAGAACGAGCCGACCTTAAAATAGAGCAAATATGCCAAGACCATTGATGCACCAATCGCACCGCAAGATAGCACGAATGCTACTTTGCCAAAACCAAGAACAGCTATCAAGAAAAGAAGAGCGTAAAAAGCCATGCCCACTAATGCATTGGAAACGAAGAAAAGTTGGCCATATTCACTCAAAATCGGCTTTGAACATGAAATTTTATCAGAAAGATCACATGCCGGTTTGTAATTCCGATCAAGTAAAATTCTACGCTCCGTGAAATAACCATACAACGAGAGGGTAAATCCAGCAGCGGCCAGAATAGCAATAGAGACTATCATAGACATCCTTTTGATTAAAAAAAGAACAATTTCAGAACTGGTTTTAGCATGCGCCGCTCGCCGATGGCAAGATATGCAAGAAATAGGCATTCATCCACCCATTTTTCGTGCCATTTTCATTGACTTTTATTTGATCGATTTTAATCTTATTGATTGAAGAAAAAGCTGCAAAAAAGGCTCCTTTTTCAAATATTTTCACTTTGGATTTAAACAAAACAGAAACTAATAAACACTTTTTTCAAAAGGACCATTTATGAACAAAAAGACTTCTGTATCAGCCCTCCTTCTTGGCGGTGCGATTCTTTTGAGCAGCTGCTCTATTGTTGCTGGAGATAAATCTACAGAAACTCCAAAAAAACTACTCACGACTCTTCACTCAAGACTCATCTTGGGAGCAATTATCCCGGTTGTTGCTGGTTGGGCATTGCTTTATACTAGAAAATCAGAAAAAGATTTCCAATCACGTTATTCAGCTGAAAAAGCTAAACAAGTATCGAAAATCTTCACCAAAGATTATATGAAAAACCTCTGGTATGGCATTTATGATGAAATCATTGGTCAACGCAAACAAAGTTCTACCCTGAAATGTAAAGATGGCAAAATTTTTCCATCAGAAGATACACCTGCTTACGGCGCATTGGGAACTATTGATTCTTATGCAGCACCGCTTGCTGAATCTGCTAAGAAGTTCACAGAACCATTTATGGCAGTAACAGCTCTTTGGCTTGCATTGAAAACATTTGCGACAGACTACGGCGTTCGCGCTAAAAATGCAACAGAAAAAGTTGTCGAAGTTGTTATTCCAAAAAATGCACAACCTACACCTGTAGCAGTTGCACCAGAAGTCGCAACTCCAGTTAGCGACACTGAATAATCACTAAGCAATTATCAAAAAAAGCAGGCTAGCGAATCAAAGCTAGCCTGCTTTACTTTTAGGGGATCTTATTTATGAAAAATTCATCTACTCTTTCAACCTTTGCCTTGGCAAGCGCCTGCTTATTGGCATCATGCACTCTGCAAGCAGGCAAAGGCAAATCAATCGAAATAACCCCAACTCGCCTTACCATTTTAGGCGGGTTAATTGGCTGCAGTTACCTGCTCGCATCACGAGAATATGATAAAAAAATGAAGCCTCGTTACTCAGTCAAAAAGCTGACGGACGTTCAACATATGATCAGTAAAGAGTATGCACAAAACTTGTGGTACTTATTTTATGATGGATTCATTGGCCAACACGGCAAAACTCGCGAAGGATCATTTGGCATTTTGGGAACAACGGCGTATCATCTGATGCCACTCAAAAAGGCAGCGGGTAATGTGGCGTTCGCGTATGGATTATGGCAGCTTGGCCACAAAATTGATAAGCAAATTATGAAGTTGGCGAAACATAAAGACGTGGAAGAAAACAAACCTAAAGCATAGTTTTAATGCTTGAAAATGAATAAGGCCAACTACATGTTGGCCTTTCTTATCAAAAGAACTTAATAACCGTTCGTGGTGAGTAGAAATTACCCATATCATTCAGATAAAAGTAAATAATAATTTATAAAGATAAAATTTCCCAATCCGTTCGCCCTGAGTAACCGACGAGCTTTGCGAGTCAAGATCATCGAAGGGTTGAGTTAATTTTTTGTTTTCTCATAAAAAAGAGAAGAGATATAACACAACCCTTCGATACATTTTTCTCACTTCGTTCGAAAAACACTCAGGGCGAACGGAGGGGACTTTCATATTTAATGAGCACGCAAAATTTGTGGATTATGATACTCACCACGAACGGTTTAGTGTTTGAATTTCTTAGAGGTTCAGTTGATTATTACCCGTAACTGATTCTGGTACAAAGGGCATCGCCTCTGGCCGATCCCTCTTTTCTAATGCATATTCAAGCGCCGCTGCCACAAATCCTTTAAATAATGGATTCGGGTTACCCAACCGGCTCTTAAATTCCGGATGAGCTTGTGTTGCCACAAAAAAGCGATGATTTGGCAATTCCAAGAATTCCATCAAGCGCG
This sequence comes from uncultured Pseudomonadota bacterium, assembly GCA_964553945.1. Lineage (GTDB taxonomy): Bacteria > Babelota > Babeliae > Babelales > Vermiphilaceae > CAZKLV01. The sequence goes on along the minus strand of CAZKLV010000002.1, from coordinate 134,035 downwards.
TACCATCGATGCGTTCATGGTGCCCAGAGAAAACAAGACCGAATTTTTCAAGTTGCTCCACAAAGATTGGATTCACTTCGTAGCGATGGCGATGGCGCTCATACACCATGTCATCAGCTATGTTCCAGCTTTCTTTATACAATTTATGAATCAAGGTGCCCGGTTTGAGCATGGCACCAAATGCGCCCAAGCGCATCGTACCGCCATAGCGCCCTTCGGTCAGCAGCTGCTTTTGGAGCGGGAGAATGTCTATGATCGGATAAATAGCTTGTTTATCAACTTCAGTTGTATGCGCGCCATCCATACCGGCAACGTTGCGTGCAAATTCAACGGTAGCCAATTGGAGGCCATAACACAATCCTAAGTATGGAATATTATTGGTTCGTGCGTACTGAATGGCATTGATTTTACCCTCAACACCATGATTGCCAAAGCCACCTGGTATGATGATGCCATCGAAATCAGCAAGTTGTTTGAGCGCGTCATTATTGTGATCAAATGTTTTAGAATCGATCCAGGTAATATCGATTGTTGCATCAAGTTCTGCGCCCGCATGTTGCAACGCATGGCAAATACTGATGTAACTATCGGTTAAATGAAACGCACCAATGTCGAGATATTTACCAATGATTGCCAGTTTAACGCATTCAGATGCAGCAACCATGCGCTCAGCGCGAATTTGCCAATTGTTCCATTCTGGTCGCTTTTTGATCGGCAATTTCAAATGCTCAAGAATCTTTTTGCCAAGCCCTTGTTCCTCTAATTTGAGAGGCATTTGATAAACGCACGCCAAATCGGGAGCAGCAATAATATACTCCGAACGAATATGAGCAAATTCTTCGATCTTTTTGCGCCGGACATCATCAATTGGCACTTGTGAACGGCAAATGATGAAATCCGCGATAATGCTCTGTTCGCCCAACATACGCAATGCCTGTTGAGTCGGCTTAGTTTTCATTTCATAAATATGATTTGGTACCGGTAAAAAGGTGACCAAAATATAGGCAATCGAATCGGGGCCCGATTCGCGTTCTATCGCCTTAAGTGCAAAGAAAAATGGTGTATTTTCATAATCACCAACAGTGCCGCCGATCTCGATAATCGCAATATCATACCCACGAGCAGCTTCGCGAATACGCAATGCAATTTCATCAATGATATGCGGAATGAATTGCACCGTTTGGCCAAGGTATTCACCACGGCGTTCGCGATCAATAACTGCTTTATAAATTTGCCCGGTTGTGATGTTATTTTTCTTTGGGATATCCTCATCAATGAATCGTTCATAGGTGCCCAAATCTTGATCGATTTCACCGCCATCTTCGGTTACCCACACCTCACCATGCTCGGTTGGGCGCAAGGTACCTGCATCAAAGTTAATATAGGGATCGATTTTAATTAACGTGACACTATACCCGTGTTCCTTAAGTATTTTACCGATCGATGCGGTGGTAACACCTTTACCAACACCGGAAATAACGCCACCAGCAACTACAATATATTTTGTGTTGGTGTTCATGAGTCTTATATCCTTTTTTTATAGAAAATTACAGCAACAAACCTGCCATCATTGCACACAATAAATTTGAAAGGGCGCCACCCAACACCGCATAGAGCCCCAGTTGAGTAAGCCACGCACGGCGACTTGGCACTAATGCGCCGATACCACCAATCTGAATGCCAATGCACGAGAAATTTGAAAAGCCACACAGTGCATAGGTCAAAATATCTTGTGCGCGCTCCGATAAATTCATTTTTACCATATCACCATATGCAATCAATTCGTTCACGGCAACTTTTGTCCCGATCAATTGTCCTGCTGCCAATGCATCTGTACCGGTGAATCCAAGCAGATAACCAAATGGAGAAAATAGATAGGAGAAAATAACTTGCAAGCTTAAACCAGGAACAATCGCTCCCAGAATCGCATTTAATAATGCAAGTAATGCCAAGAACGAGATCAACATTGCACCAACGTTCAGTGCGAGCGAAAGGCCATCTGAAGTACCGGTCGCAAGCGCATCAAACACATTTTCGGTATGAACACTTGGCGTTACTTCTAGCGATTCACCTTCGCTTGTTTTTGCTTTCTCAGTCTCGGGTAATAAAATCTTTGCAATCACAATAGATGCAGGAATGGACATCACACTTGAAGCAAGTAAATGAGGAGCGGGAACGCCCATCGCAGCATAGACAACCAATATGGCACCGGAAATCGTTGCCATGCCACTCACCATAACCAGCAACATTTCAGAACGAGTCATATCTGCCAAATAATGGCGAATCAAAAGAGGTGCTTCCGTTTGGCCAAGGAAACTATTAGAAATTGCGCACAGTGTTTCTGCACCAGATGTACCCAGTAATGGGCGAATTGCCATATTCACTACGCCAACAATGCGTTGAATAACATTGAAGTGGAAAAGGACCGCCATAAACGCACCAAAGAAAATAATAATCGGCAGCACTTTAACGCCAAAAATAAAGCCCCATGGAGAATCTGCATTGATTAAATTGCCAAACACAAAACCGGATCCTTTATCAGCAAATTGGTAGAGCATGCTGATATAATATGAAACTTTTTCCAGAATAATTTGGCCGATGCTGGTGCGTAATACGCCGATACCAACAAGCAACTGAAGCAAAAGGCCCATGATGATCAATCGAATATTGATACGGGTCTTATGACGCGAAAATAAAAATGCTATGGCCAAAATCACCACAATTCCAAGTAAATTCATATACCGATTGTGCTGCAAAAAATAATCAAGCATAAACATAGGATGCGCTTTCCTTTAAACCCTTCAATACGCTCGCCACTTTGAAAAAATGACGCGCACTCAGGGCGAACGGTTTAGATTTATCAACAGTTTTATTTGAAAAATACCACTTACTTAAAATCGATACGCTCGTACCGATTTTAATATTGTTATAGTCTACCGATTATGAAAATTGAGACAAGAATTGTTGTTTGCGTTTTTCACGCTCTTCTTGCATAAGCGAATCGATAATCTCATCAAGGGTTGGACCTTCCATGATAATATCGAGTTTTTTGAGAGTAAGATCGATCTGATGATCGGTGATTCGATTTTGCGGATAGTTATAAGTACGCACCTTTTCGGCACGCAATCCACCGCCAATTTGTTCTTTGCGAGCTTTTGCCATCTCAATTTGCTGAGCTTCAACTTGCGCAGCCAATATGCGAGATTGCAAAATCTTCATTGCTTTTGCTTTATTTTTGTGTTGCGAACGCTCATCTTGGCAGGCAACAACCACTCCGGTTGGAATGTGAGTGATACGAACTGCTGAATCGGTGGTATTAACATGCTGGCCGCCCGCACCACTTGCGCGATAAACATCGATACGTAAATCACTTGGATCGATTTTGATATCAACTTCTTTTGCTTCGGGCAATACTGCAACGGTTGCTGTTGAAGTATGAACCCTACCCTGTGTTTCAGTTGCCGGCACGCGCTGCACTCGATGAACGCCCATTTCGCGTTTCAAGTGAGCATAGACATCTTTGCCTTCGATGTGCAATACCACTTCGCGATATCCACCAAGATCGGTATGGCTCTCGCTTTCCACACTCGAGCGCCATCCTTTGCTTGCTGCATAGTTGGTGTACATGCGCATCAAATCGGCAACAAAAAGAGCGGCTTCTTGGCCGCCGGTGCCCGCTCGAATTTCTAAGTAAACTGAACGATCATCATGTTCTTCGGCTGGTGCCATCTGTTTTTCTAAAGAAACTTGTTCTGCAACAAGTTTTTCTTCAAGGGATTCCACCTCAATTAAAAAGAGTTCTTTAAATTCAGGATCTTCAACTTCTTGAGCCTGTGCCTTGGTCTGAACAATTGCATGTTCAAGTTGGGCAATTGCTCGATGCTTTTCAAGCAATGAAGTGAGAAACGTATATTCCCGTTGAAGTGATTGGCGTTCAGAGCTCGCAAGAGCAGGGTTGGCAAGCAATGTTGCCAATTGCTCATGACGATTCTCTATTTTTTCCCAGCCGATAAACACTGTGATCTCCAGTGCTTATTTTGCGTTTTTTGCGTATTTTTTATTGAACTTCTCGATACGGCCCGCAGTATCAACAAACTTTTGCGCACCAGTGAAATATGGGTGACAGTTTGAGCAGAGGGTAGAGCGAAGTTCTTTTTGGGTAGAACGAGTTTTGAAGCTATTTCCACATGCGCAGACAGCTTCAATCTCGAAAAGTTCAGGATGAAGATTTTTTTTCATAACGTTCCTCAGGTTCAAAGGATTAATTTTCTATCAAAAACAAGGGGCCGGCAAAAACCGGTCCAACAGGGTTCATTATGGCCAAAAAATAGGCTTTTGTAAAGGGCAAATGAGGTATTTCGGGGTCAAATCCAACCTGGAATGGCTCTTTTTTATCCTGTTTTATAGATTTCAACCTGAAACTTTTATTACAATTAGTATTGAAAGCATGGGCTTTGATAGCTCTCGCGTAAAATAATGAACAGAGCTAAAAACAGGTAAAAGGAGAATTATATGAAAACGTCTTATAAAATAACCGCGCTTGCAGCAATAATATTGATCTGCGGACAAACATCTACTATGCAAATGCATCCCTCAGACGAATTTACAGAACCTGCGCAACTGGATATCTCAAACCACTCTGAACATCATGTGGTAATTGCAAAAGCACGAAACAACCCTACTGATGCCGATCCAATGGCACTGGGGATTCTTGGATCATACGCTGACAGCGAGAACAGACCTCTTGCATCACAAACAAGTATTTATGTAGTTAGCTATAATCACATATATCAGGTCAGATACGGAATTCCACCTCGCCATGACTTTTCAATTTCTTTCGGTGATCAACCACAAAAAGCCAGAAAAAACCACATTTACTTGATAGATAAAACTAATGGAGAAAAACGCCTAGTTGCGAGCCTCCCAGAAGATATAACTGAAGCAATGATCATCATCAATCAAGATGGCACGGCACAACTAGTAGAAAAACAATAATACAGAGGTGAAAAATGAATAAGAACCTCATTATTTCAGCCTTTGCGCTCTTGATGCTTGGTCAATCAGTGCGATGCATGGAATCAGAATCAAGGCCTCAGATAAACCAACGCGCCGCTTTGCAAATAGTTTTGCGAGAAATGATCAATAAGCAACCGGATGATCTTGAAATCATAAGCCTCTTTATTAATTCATTAATGCAGGATTTTAATGTTTATCCAGGTACAACGAATGCCGACCTCATAAGAGATAAGCGTATCGGGCAAGATCTTTATGGTATTGCCTTTAGGAATAACCATTTAGGAACTATGCTCTGGCTCGAAAAAAATGGATTCCGAAATTATAACGGGAATACACAATTACTCGAGCTATCAAAATTGCCACTTCATCCAGAAGGCGTTCGAGAAACCTTTGCTTTCTTTTTGAGCAATGGCGCAAATCCAAATGCACAAGACGAACAAGGCAACACCTCACTATGGTACCTCTTACATCAACCATACTACTTTAGCGCGCAAGGAACTCCTTTGATAGAAATGCTTCTTAAGTACGGCGCTCGCACCGATATTAAAAATGAATCAGGATACACGGTTCAAGACTTTATTAATGGAAGAGTTACGGGACCGCAACTCACTGATGAATCGATTCAGATTCTTAAAGATAAAGGGTTTGCACAACGACTCGGATTGGAAGAATAGGCGTACAGAGACTCAAAACAAAAGAGAAACCACAAGAAATTTCAATGAAATTTCGAGTTATCCAAACCTGAAAACCCTATAAAAAATTAATTTTTCTTGAAACACCCCCCCCTAAATTTATTACAATTAGTATTGAGGGGTGGCTGTGGTAGCTTTTCCTCGTATAAACAATGCGCAATTGGAAGAATTTCTAATCCTACAAACATACATATCACCATTGGAACGCACCAGGTTAAATTTGCTGATCGCAAATAATTCATGAAGAGAGCGCTTTGAAATCAAGAGCGTTCTCTTCTTCCTTCAAATTCTATTTCAAACTCGCCAAATCGATCACATACCGATACCGAACTTTTCGATCTACCACATTATCATATGCCTCATTGACCTGATCGATCGGAATAATTTCGACATCCGCTCGAATATTGTGCTTCGCACAAAACTCAAGCATCTCTCTTGTTTCGGGCAAACCACCAATCACCGAACCAACGATCGATTTACGCCCAAGAATCAGTTTATCTGCACGTAATTCATCAAGTGCCGCCGGCGGAATCCCCAGCACGCACATGACCCCATCGCGTTTTAATAAATCAACAAATCGATTTGGGTCATACGGAACCGGTAACGTGCATAAAATAAAATCGAAACTGTCGCCGTGATGCAACAAACTTTCAGTATCGGTCCAAAGAAGTGCGGAACTTGCGCCAAGTTTTTGCACTTCATCAAGCTTTTCTTCCGTATTGGTTAAAGCAACTACCTCTGCTCCCAAGGCTCGTGCAATTTTGATTGCTAAGTGCCCTAAGCCTCCAATACCAACGACCCCAACTTTTTGCCCTTTTGACACATTCCAATGCATCATGGGCGAATAGATAGTAATCCCAGCACACATGAGCGGTGCAACTGATGCCAAATTCTTTTCATTTTGAAACGGTGCGGGCAGATGAAAAACATATTTTTCATTCACAACCATATATTGCGAATACCCACCATAGGTATGCCCATTAGAATATGGATCAGAACTATTAAATGTTTCGACAAAATCTTGTTCGCAATATTGCTCGAGTCCTTCTTTACATGCCGCACAGACGCCGCACGATCCAATAATGCACCCGACAGCCACAATATCGCCAATCTTGAATGTATGCACCTGCGAACCGATTTCGATTATGCGTCCTACAATTTCATGCCCCGGAACAACCGGATATTTGGTCTGCCACCATTCATTGCGAGCAACATGAATATCGCTATGGCAAATGCCACAAAATAATATTTCTATGCCAATATCCTGCGAACCAACATCGCGCCGTTCAAATTCGAATGGTTCAAGTTTTGAATGAGAAGATTGAGCAGCATAGCCAAGAATCTTTTTCATTGTTTTTGCCCCGCAAACGGCTTGAGTTCCTTAATTTCCATTCCCAAAAAGAAGCTCAGCACCGTTCGAATACCCACAATAATGGCAAGCAATCCTAAGCTATAATAATCAGGTTCAATGACCGAACCGACAATATCAGCGCCAACGGTAAAATCGAGCCCAAGAATAATGCTTTCACCCAACCGCAAGCGAATTTCATTTTCACTATATTTTTTATAAACAAGAAGCATTATCAATTGATAAAGTGCGCGAAGCGCGCCAATACAGATGACTGCTACGCCAATTATGCTGATTCCATCACGCAAATAATCTAATACAAGATCAAGAGTGGTCATGCTATGCTCCTTTTTTTTGAGTTTAGTTGGAACATAACATGAAAAAGTTGAGTCATGCAAGCGAATGTGTTAATAATGCTGAAACAAAAAACCCCGGTCTTTAAACCGGGGTTCTATTTTCTTAACCGCATCTCGCATTTTGCGATAGATGGCGGAGCTGACGAGACTTGAACTCGCGACCTTCCGCGTGACAGGCGGACGCTCTAACCAAACTGAGCTACAGCTCCACAAAAATTTTAATTTACATCAAACTCGAATTATCCCACGATAAGCCTGGGACGAACGGTTTGAGAGAATTTTTGGCTCCGCGGGCAGGACTCGAACCTGCGACCCAACGATTAACAGTCGTTTGCTCTACCAGCTGAGCTACCGCGGAATGAATTTCATATCAAGAATTAGGAAATCTTGGCCTGCCATACGTCTCTCGATAAGCTCGGGATGAACGGATCGTTGAAGTATGGTGGGCGGTACAGGATTCGAACCTATGACCCCCAGTTTGTAAGACTGATGCTCTACCAGCTGAGCTAACCGCCCTAATTTGCTTGATTTCAATGCTCAAAAGATTAAATGAATTCTAGGTGAAAGTCAAAGAATATCGTATTAATTTCTCATCACCAGGGTAATGCTATATATTAGAGTAGCAAAATCAGCAAAAATAGTAAGTTTTCACTTTAAAAAAGGGTTTCTCTATGCGTTTTTATGATTACCTAAAAGCTATATTTCTTATCCTCATTTTACTGCAAGTTGCACCCATTTTCATCAAAGGAATCAGGAGCCAATATGCAGATCTTCTCGAGCCTAGAACCAAAGTAGGCGTATTGCATCTGAAAGGCACAATTTATGAAGCTGCGCCCTATATTCTTGGGTTGCAAAAATTGTTCAAGGATCGAGAAATAAAGGCAATTTTGCTTAAGGTCGAATGCCCAGGTGGTGCTTCCGGAACCGGTGAAACAATCTTCAATGAAATACAAGCGCTTAAACAAGAATATCCAAAACCGGTTATTGCGCTTGTTGAAAATGTATGCGCATCTGCTGGCTATTGGATCAGCTGCTCGGCCGATCATATTTTATCGCCATCAACGGCAATTATCGGTAGCATTGGAGCATATTTCCCGTATCTTTTTCAAGTCAAAGGCTTAATCGAGAATTATCATATTCAATATAAATCAATCAAAGCTGGTGCTTATAAAACAACCGGCGATCCATTTGTGGATATGACTCCAGCCGAGCAAGCACATCTGCAAAGAGTGATCGATGATAGTTATGCACAATTTACCAAGTCGGTTGCGCAAGCAAGAAAACTATCTCTTTCGAAAATATCAGAATGGGCCGATGGCAAAATATTCACGGGCGCTCAGGCCAAGGAAATGGGATTGATTGATGAAATAGGATCGCTGAGCACTGCAATTGCGGCGATCAAGACGCGCACCATTATCGAAGGAGAAATCGAATGGGTACATGCCCGCAAGGAACAAGGATTCTGGAGTCGATTATTTTCCGGAAGTGATGATTCAGAAACGTCGATGACGACTCAGGTGATGGATGCATTGTGTAGTTATTTGGAGACACGGTATACTGGTCACGCTATACAGTAACAACCAGAATAAAAAAGGACCGTTATGAATCCCAAACTTATTTTGTTAATTTTGCTTGCATGTCTAATTGCTGGCACAACCGTCTGGTACTTACAACATAGAATCTATCAGCGCACCTGCATCAAAGCTCAATATCGAGAAGAGCTGCGCATTCAAATGAGAAAATTATGGGAAGATCATGTGATCTATTCTCGCAGCATGTTTACAAGCATTTTGGATAATGTCGGAAATAGAGAAGCAGTTATTGCACGATTGATGCGCAACCAAGATGATATCGGCAACGCACTCAAGCCTTTTTATGGAGAAGAGGTCGGAAATCAATTTGCTGCTTTGCTGCGCGAGCATATACGGCTTGCGATTGAAATTGTACAAGATGCTAAAAATAACGATACAACCAAAACTGCTCATGATAAAGCAGCCTGGATAAAAAACGCAGATGACACAGCAGAATTCTTAAGTAAAATTAATCCTTATTTTTCACAGGATGATTTGCAAAGAAGATTCCGCACACATTTAACTTCCGCAGAAGGTGAACTTCATGCTCGCCTAAAAAAAGAATGGAACCAAGATCTTAATTATTATGATCAAGGGCTGGAAGATATGCGCAAGCTCGGCGATGTGCTCACCGAAGGAATATTGAAACAATTTCCGAATCGATGCGAGTAGTTCTTAACTCACCGCTTCAACCACACCTTTATCGATAATCATGCAATACTGCAGCGAATAAAGATCAATGAGGGGCTCAACTTGAATGGCATGGAAGAGCTCCTCTTGCTGAGTTGCAGTAATGCGCCCAAGCGCAAATCCTTGAGGAAATACAAGTCCCTTGCCACTTGAAACCACTAAATCTCCCACTTCAATCGTATCTAAATGACTGACAAATTTGAGACTAGTTCGATGCGCTTCATTGCACCCTTCATGAATACCGCACGAATTCGTTTTTTCACAAAATGCTGCAATTTTGCATCGCTCATCGGTAATTAAATGTACTTTTGAATACCATGGATAAACTTCAGTTACTTTGCCAACCAAGAAACTTTTATAGATTGCCACCATATCCGGCTTGATCCCTTTTTGTGATCCTGCTGCAACCAAAAAATAATGCGAATCATCTCCGATATGAGTAGTCAGCACTTGGGCAACAACACCAATATTAGGATTATAGCGTGAACGAAAATCGATCAATTCATAAATATCATTTTGATATTTTTGGCTCACACGCAGTGAAACATTTTCCGCAATCAAATGATCATACTGATTTTTGAGATTTTGATAGTGAGCCTCAAGCTCAGCAACTGTTTTTTGATGAGCCGAACGGGCACGCCACGGATCCACAATAGAACGTTGTAATGCTAGAATCGGATACGAAATATAAGAAGCAACGGTGTTCATCCACGAAAACGAAATATAATTTTGATGAATAGCAAGTGCAAGAAATGCACACACACTCAGAATAATGATATGTTTTTTATTCAATGCTACAATCCTACTTATTTCAAAACTACGATATTACCGCTCCGCACTCATCGCATTCTCAGGTGCAATAATATATGGAGACTGAACTGGAGTATCGATTTGGTTAAAGAAATTTACAAGACCCTCTTTAATTTGATCAACGCTTTCAGATGTTACCAACTCTTTGCGCAATTGAGAAGCTGCCGGTATGCCTTTGACGTAAAACGGTAAATGTTTACGGTACATATATAATCCTGAGCGGCCGTAATATTCCAAAATGCCATCTAAATGTTTCAGCGCATATTTCAATATCGTTGCATTATCAACTTTGAATTCACGCCCGTTTGCATGTTCGTGCATCTCTTTTAATTTCCAAGGTTTTGCCCAAATACCCCGACCGATCAAAAAAGCATCAACGCCCGTTTGTTCATAAGCCAATTTTGCAGTAGTAAAATTAATAACATTACCCGAAAGAATGACCGGAATATTCAATGCCTTTTTGACGTCACCAGCGAGCGAATAATCAGGGCGACCTTCAAAATATTGCGTCTGTAAGCGCGGATGAATAGCGATCGCATCGGCACCGCAATCTTGAATCAAGCGCGCGATATCGATAGCATTCTTTTCTTTGAACCCGGCACGTATTTTGACGGTAAATGGGATTGGCAGAAGCGCTCGGAACCGCTTGAGAATCTTTTCAAGACGTTCAGGATCGGCCATAAGTGCGGAACCAGATCCGGATCTAATCACATTCTTGGCTGGACAGCCAATATTAAGATCAACGATATCGATCCCTGCGGCCAAAATCTTTTCAACCGCTTGATCAATACAATCAAGTTTATTGGCTGCAACTTGATAATTGAGTGGCCGTTCATGCTGTTCAAATTTGAGTGATTTCAGGGCACCCTTATCATTGGCAACACACGCCACATGGCGCATTTCGGTATAAAGCAGCTCATCTTGGGAAAAATCCCGAACCAGCTTGCGAAACGGAGAATCGGTGATCCCATCAAGGGGCCCACCCACAAAGCGAGGGAATTCTAAATTACCAATACGAAATTTTGTCTGCCAATACGACATAATATCCTCGAGTTTTCCTTAATTCATTGAGATTCTCAGTATAAAGGGGAAAAGCTAGATAAACAAATGGTTTTTGCGCCACAAATATTGACTTATTACCCGGGATCCAGGTAGAGCTAAGGGCAGTACTATGGAATTCAACGCCAAGGAACAATTATGAAACGCATATTGTTTATTCTGCTTTTGAATATGGGCTGTATCCATCCTATGCAACGTGAAAACAGTTTGGCCGATCTGAAGAAGCCGCTGCTCGAAGAATCTTCAATACAACCAAAATCTCAAGCGTTCCTTGATAAATTAAAACATCTGGCGTCGGCGATTTGTTCACGTTCAGGATCAGAAGCACATACAAAAGAATCTCCTCATGCATCGCCACGCGAAAGTATCGCAACCGATGATATAACCATCACCGGTGATATGCTGCAACATTATGGGCAACGATCATGCTCTGCTTTGCGAAAAGATCCAAATACAAATATTTTAATTCAGGCACATGCAAGCGCTCCAACCGATGCTGATTTTACCTGCATTAGAAAAAACTTGCATTGGCACATCATGAAAGATGAAGAACTCAAACCACTTGAATTATACACACTTCACACCTCCATAGGGGGCAAGGCAGAAATCGATTGTTTTGATGGAAAACCAAGATTAAGCTGCTGTATATTCACCAGTTGTGAAATCTCCACCATCGCGCTTGATGCAAAAGGAAAAAAACTTGCGATCGCAGGGTATGAAGATTCAAAACATATCTTATTGATTTATCGCATCTATCATAAAACCGGATCAAAAAAACTACGCTCATATCAAGCTCCCCATCTTCCCTTTCTTCTTGCATTTTCACCCAGCGGCAAACGCATTCTCATGTGTTGCCTTCGAGATCAAGCATCGCGCATAGGAGAATGTTATGCTCGAGTTTTTTCATTAAAATTAGGGAAGGTCGAAACGGAACTTGCAGAATTCAATGAACTGCAACTAGTACAGGATCTTCAATGCGGGTGGCTCAATGAAAATGAAATTATTGCAATAGATGGGCTCAATAATACATACAAATGGAACCTCATCTCAGAACCGGCAGGCGAGTGAAAACATAGGCACTCCACTTTCATCACATTCCATACAGGCTGACCATTTATCACATAAATTCTTATCAATTACCTTATTTGCAGCAACTGCATAAATCGTACCAAGCCCCGCACCAGCAACGAGTTGCGATGCATAGTGCCGATTGCATACCAAAAAACCAACTCCCAGAAATGCCGCCAAAAGACCAAGAGGTACCGCATATTTCGGACCAAAACGAGCACCAAAAAGTACCGCCGTATACATTGCTTCCGACATATGCCCAGATGGCAAACCACCAAGAGCACGCTTTTTGCAACTGAACATTTCGTTCCACGGCCGATAACATGCGCGCATACGAATTTTTTTGAGTAATGTTTTCCCCCAGATCACGAATGGCAATCCGAGTAACAATAAGCGCCCTGCTTGCGCCTTTTCCCAATCTTTTTCAAAGAATGCATAGCTACCCAAAAGCACAATTGGAATACCAATGCTAAATTGTGCCGCATCGTGCACCCATGCCGGTGGTTGATTAATATTTTTGTGATGCTTGCGATCATAAAAACAGCTTTGCAATTTTTCATCAATCATACGAGTCCCGACGAAAAATGGGAAAAATACGGTCAATAATTTAAACGTATCCCAAGAGATAAGATTGAAGTTTAACCACCATACATCACTCGCAACCTCTTTAATAAATGATGCAAGTTTGCCGTGAGGTTGTGGTTTCTTCTTGTTTCCCGTGACAGCATTATAACCCTCTTGCGCACTCGGGGAACTAATTGAAGGTGCAGTAATGTGATCTACGCTTGCTGCGAGAATCGGTTGAAAAAAACTTGCATAACAAAATAAAAGAGTTGCGAAAACTACTTTGCAATTTTTGCGTATCATCCCTGCGTCTCCCATCTTCGACGCTAAGCTAATAAAAAATAGATACACAAAACAAGAGTCCGGTTATAAACCGGACTCAGAAATTATAGATTTGGATGTTTAGTATGCCAATCAGTATTCTCTTGATATGCATGAGCGGTACTAAAGAGCAGCTCTTCTGATAAGTGCGGCCCAATCAATTGAAACCCAATCGGCAATCCCGATGAAGTAAAGCCACATGGCAATGCAAGACCTGGGATTCCCGCCAAGTTAGTCGGACATGTAAAATAATCTTGAAGATCCATCTTCAATTTATCCACATCGAATGCACCAAACTGAAATGCTGGCATTGGATGCGTTGGCATAATTAAGAGATCAACATCTTTAAATGTATCGGTAAATTCACGGCGTATTGCACGTTGTACCATCATCGCTTTACGATAGAATTGATCGGCGTGCCCAGCCGATAGAACATAGTTACCAATTAAGATTCGCGATTTCACTTCGGTACCAAAACCATCATGACGAGTATTTGCATACATCGCATCTAATGAATGAGCCTTTTTATCACGAAGTCCATAGCGTACCCCATCGAATCGAGCAAGATTCGATGCAGCTTCAGCACGGCTCAAAATAAAGTATGCCGCTGCACTATAATCAAGCGTATTCATTTTTATGCGGGTCACATGCGCACCCAATTTTTCAAATTGAGCAATGGCCGCTTCAATGGCACGGACGATTTCATCATCCATACCCTGCGCACCAATGGCATTTTCAACAACACCGATACGTAATCCCTCACGCAATTTTCCAGTTAATGTTTTGGTGTAATCAATTGCGCCCGTGCTTACGGTAGATGAATCATTCGAATCATTGCCCGCAATGCATGAAAGAATCATTGCGTTATCATATGCAGTTCGTGAAAAAATACCGATCTGATCGAGCGATGATGCATACGCAATAAGCCCATAACGCGAAATTAAACCATAGGTTGGTTTGAAACCAGTAATACCACAAAATGCTGCTGGCTGGCGCACCGATCCGCCCGTTTCAGATCCAAGGGACCACGGAACAAGACCCGCTGCAACTGCTGCTGCTGACCCACCGCTTGAACCGCCTGGTACGCGACTTTTATCCCATGGATTTTTAGTTTTTTGATATGCAGATGTTTCAGTTGAACTTCCCATTGCAAACTCATCCATATTTGCGCGCCCAATAAGCGGAGCACCACATTGTTTGAGCCGAGCAACGGCAGTTGCATCATACATCGCATGATAATTTTCTAGAATTTTTGATGCACAGGTCGCTTTGCGCCCACTTTGCATAATATTGTCTTTAACAAGGCCGGGAATACCGCTTAAAGCCCCATCCACTGAAGTATTTTTGAGAATTGATTCAAGATCAAATACTTCAAGAGCCGACCCTATCTCATCATCAAATGCTTCAAACCGACGTAAATAGAAATCGATCACATCACGAGGTGAAATCTCTTTACGATCAAGAGCCGCACGAAGCTCACGAACTGTTGCGAATGCTAAGTTGTTCATTATTGCCCTTCCAAAATCACCGGAACCACAAAGAAATCACCTTCTCGCACCGGAGCCTGATCAAGAATCGGTTCAGGGTTAGTTTTATCGATAACATCAGGCCTGAAAACATTTACATTACGCGTTGATGGCTCCTCAATATCAGCAGCGATTTCCTTCACACGTTCTGCATATGAAAGCACCTGTTCAATTTGATTAATAAACGCTTGGATTTCATCTTCATGAACAGCCAGCTGAGACATTTTTGCAATCTTGAGCACTTCCTCACGGGTGATTCTTGCCACGGTCAAATCCTCATTTAATATTGTTCTTCCACGTATCACCACGGAACCGCCATATATAGATGATACTCATAAGGCCGTTACCCACATAAAATGCAGCGTAAATGATAAATAGTTTAAGAACTTGATTTTCGATATTGAGCCCAGTCAGATAATATGAAAACGGTACAAAATAAAAAAGTATGACCAAAAGCCGGACATACATAACCATCTTCACATCGCTTGCTCCACGCAATGCTGCGGCTAAAATCAATTGTATCAGATCAAAAAATACAAGTATACTCAAAAAAGGCAGGATTCGAGCTGCTAATTCGGTAAACTTACCCTTTTTATCAAAATAGCTAATTGTCCACTCTGGAAATACGCAAAAAATCATAAGAAACGCAAAAACCATAATCGAAGTCAAAAAGAGAACTTTTTTGATATTACTCTTGATCCCCTTCCAATTACCCTGACTATAATCGTTGCTTACTAAATAGGTAATGACCTGTGCACTGGCAACCGCCGGCAAAAATGCAAATCGCTCAATATCTTTAATGACACTAAATGATGCAAGCGCATATTTCCCCATAGGCGCTACCATTTTGGTCAACCAAATATAGGCTCCAGCCATAATCGTTTTATCAAGAACAACCGGCCAACTAATTGCAAAAATATGCCATACAAATGCGAGCGATCCAATGCCGGTAAAAAGCTCCACAGAATATTTGAGGTTCTTTTTGCGATACATAACGTAAATCGCGCCAAATATAAACATCGCCCCGTATTGCAGCGTTGAAGCAACAGCCGATCCCTGCAATCCCATCTCTGGGAACCCGAATTTTCCAAAAATAAGGAGATAATCAAAAACAACAAAAATAATGAGCCCGGTTACAAAAATATACATCGCAGCTCGTGCATTTTTGGTTCCCCGCAGGAACCCGATGAATGCAAGCGAAATGAAGGTAAATAGAACCGAAATGGCACGTAGGCGCAAGAATGGAACACCAAGCTGAGCAATTTTTGCTGGAACCCCATACCATTCATAAATAGAAGCGGCCCCAAAAAATAAAAATCCGGCAAATGCAAGACCCATCACAATGGTTACCCAAAATGCATCGCGGAGCACCTGGCCGGCAGTTGCATATTCTCCTTTTCCATTAAATTGACCGCTCAAAATAATGGTAGCCACCGAAAAAGCTTCGGCGAATTTGATCATGAAATGAACTAAATTATTGGTTGCGCCCAGAGTTGCATAGGCAGAGGTTGAAGCAAGTTGTCCAATAAAATAAGCATCGACCCATATGGGTAACGAATAAAGCAAAAAAGCGCTAATGAACTCCGGAACAAAATACCGCATAATACGACTATGGCTCTCGCCATGTTCAGTATCAAAAATACCGGCAAGATAACTTTGGAATAAGCCCTTTTTTAGCTCACTCGGTTGCTCTTTTAATCTCTCGCTTGAACCAGAAAAAGATGGAACATAGCTTTTGAATGAAAATTTATTCTTCATATATTGCTCCCTGGCATTTGAAATATCTTCATCTGGATTCTTCAATTAATTCTGTTGGCTTTTCCAAAACCACTAATCTACGATTTTTGCCCATCACATATTCATGCTCAGTCTTAATATATTGCTGCTCTTTGGCAGATGGTTGCCATGTTTGAGATGCCCAATAAATAATTTGTTTATTACGATACGGGCTCGATCCTTTAAACATATGAATGAGCTCTTCGGGGCGCAATGAGGCACGCGATACAAATAGATCGATTGGATAATCAGTATGGCGCAAGAAATTCCGCCAATCCATATCACAAACTTCAATATTTTCGAGCCCCAGTTGATGAATAACCTCTTGCAAAAAGCTTATTTTCTTGGCAACTACTTCAATCAAAACAACTTTTAAATGCGGAAATTTTATTTTGAGTGGAATACCTGGAAATCCCCCACCGGTACCCACATCCGCAATCATTGAAATCTTTTTGAAATCGATAAACCGATCAACCGCCAATGAATCTTGAAAATGATAAGTAATAATTTCATCGGGCGTTGTAATCGCCGTTAAATTAATTTTTTCGTTCCATTCGATCAGCAGTTCCAAATATCTTTGAAACTGTGCAAGTTGTTGTTGAGAAAGTTCTTCTTCGCTTGCAAAAAGTTTCCAGTTAACCACGCTTCGCCCTAAATCATAGATTTTGATTTTATCTTTATGATACTCTTAAAAACAAGGAGAGTATGCTTATGAAAAATAATAAAGTAAATTTTTACCTCACAATTGCAAGTATCGTAGCATGTTTTTGTATATTTCAACAGCTCAATGCAGATCGAATCATCGCATTCTTTTTCGAACCCTATCCCGGCGATGAGGCTCATGCTCAAAATTTATCAAACAAATTACAAAAACCTGGGCATGTTGCCAAATGCATGATCAATGGATATGCATGCTATTCTCAAGTTGCCGGCATATTTTCAAGCTATGCTGGATATACCGAACACTCAGATGTGTACGGATATACCGCCTTCCCAAGAAAACAGGATATCGCTTCATTTGATATTCTAGTTACCCAAGCAATTACGCCAGTTTTTATGCTCGCAAATACTGTCAGCCATTGGCAAATCGAAAAGCAAAATCCTGCGGCAATGTATCATGTTGAGCTTAAACAAGATGAAAAAACCGAAATGCTCTATTGGGATGTTACTCAAGGGAAATTACCGGAAGATGGCAAAATCCCTGTTCACTCAATCATTATTTTTGCTGATCCAAAGCATATAGTGATTCCAATTGGAATTACGCTAACAGAAGATTCTCCAAATCTATTACTCCCAACTATCTATGTCAAAAAAGGTATTAAAGCAACCAATCATGCGATCTATCTGCTCAATATGAATTTTTTGTTTGCACCGGTCAAAGAGATTCATAAAAAGAGTCCAAAGAAACTTGATACGTTGATTTATTAACTGCACTTATCCGCCATCGCCAAAGAAGCAATTTTTGTTATACTTGGCGTTGAAAGATTCAAATCATGCTTCATACCATGCCATAAGGATAGTGCTTATGAAACTACAAGTCTCTTTTGATGTTCCAAATTTAGAAGATGCATTACAATGCGCTACACAAGTGGCTCCCTATTGCGATGTTTTGGAAGTAGGCACGTTGCTTATTTATCATCATGGTCTTGAAGCAGTCAAAAAGTTCAAACAATCATTTCCCGATAAAACAATTTTAGCAGACACCAAAATTGTCGATCGGGGCAAACAAGCTGCAAAACTCATGAGTATGGCAAACCCTGATTGGATCACGGTGGTAGCCGGAACGAGCAAAAACGTTATACATGCAACCTGTACCACCGCAAAAAGCATGGGTATGAAAGTCATGCTCGATCTGCTTGATACGCATGTACTTGGCCAATCGGCATTAGAAGCAAAAAATTTAGGAGTCGATGCACTCTTATTTCACGAACCAAGCGATGAAGCATCATCATTGGTATTTTTAGAAAAATGGGACATGGTTAAAGGCAACACAGATTTACCTATTTTTATTTCTGCTAAAATTAGCCGCACGAATATTGAAGAAATTATTAAAGTACGCCCCGATGGAATTATCATCGGCACCAATATTTGCGAAGCGGAAAATCCGGCACAAGAAGCGCAATTTTATTATAAGCTGATCAGAGGATTGTAATTTACGCTGCACAAATTTGTGATACACTGAACAGCTAAAATTACTTTATCCGTTCGCGCGAAAAGCCATTAATGGAGCTGCCCATGTTCACGAAATTTTTTATCCTCTTATGCATTGCTTCCCTTCCATCCAGCACACTCAGCATGCAAGAAAATCAACTCGATAGATTCATAGCCAGAATGTTTTATACCAAACTGACCGATTATTTTGCAGCACATGGCCAGGTGAACAAAAAACTGAAAACATCTCTAAACGCCTATTCTCTCTATGCAAAAGCGCATGGATCGCCAATCATAAACCCAGATGCATGCGATGAGAATGAAATGCCTTTTTTAATCAAAGCAGCACAGCAAGCTGATCTTGAACTCGTTAAACTCTTGCTGCAAGCGCACATGAACCCCAATGCGAAGGATTCACACAATTCAACCGCCCTTATTGAAGCAGCAAAAAATATTATGATCGGATATAAAGCTGATGATGCTTTACAGATTTTAAAACTTCTACTGATTGCAAATGCCAATCCAAATGCGCAAGATTTTCTTGGTACAACTGCCCTCATCTATTTGACCCATTCTCATTGCGCCGAATCAATATCTGTACCCGTGCGATTACTAGTTATTCATGGTGCTGATTCAAAATTACATGATTGCAGCGGTAAATCGGCGATTGATTACTGCGGGAAAGATATAAAGTTTGATGTTATTCGGGCTTGGATGGGGTCAATTAAAACTGATCGTATACATCTTGTCGATCCTAAATTATAACAACTATCACGATACTATTTTTTGGATCGATTCGATAGACAATTCGATAATCGCCACCCAAGTTAATTCCCTAAACTTAATACAATTAAAACTCAGTTTTGATCATATTGATTATTGATATTGATCTTCATACAATCGCCCCACTTCATGCACCGTCGTTGCTTCCAATGCATTCTTCTCAAACCGATATCCCATGAACCGTGGAAACCTGAGTGCATAGCCCGGTTTATCAACCGTTTTTCCTGCTGCGTGTAATGGTGAGAGTGTAATTTCATCAGCGCGAATCATAACCACTAATTCAGGATTCACCCATACATGCGGCGCTAGCTCTTTTGCCACTCGTACGTTGTGTGGTTGCTCACGAACAGCGATCGCATCACACTTCTTTTTGAGCTCTTTCCATTCATCATCGGAAAGCCCGGTACCGATCTTTGCAACTGATTCAAAGCGATCTTCTTGTTTATTAAATACGCCCACCAAGAATGCACCGATGCCAAAGCTTGCTCGCTTTCCCTTGCCTGGATAATAACCAAGCACAACGCAATCGAGCGTATCTTCCAAATGCCCTTCTTCTTGGCGCTTCAATTTGATCCAATTAAAGTTTCGCTTGCCCGGTTGATAAATTGCATCTTCCCGTTTGACAACCAAACCTTCAAGACCCGATGCGATATTTTCAAGAAAATAATCTTCTAGCTGTTGCGCTGAAGAGATGTGCACTTCATCAATAACGGAAATGACGTCACCATTGAACTCTTTAAAAATTGATAAAGCTTGCTTGCGCCGTTCTTCATGAGTCTTAGTCAACAATTCTTCACCGTTCAAGTACAACAGATCAAAAACATAAAATTTAAGCGGCAGCTCTTCCATAACTTCTTCGATGTCATGTTTGCGCTTGCGGCGTGCAGTTTCTTGAAACGGTAAAAAACTGCCGGTATGAATGTCATACACAATCGCCTCACCCTCACAAATAAAAGTTTGAACATCTAATTGTTCAACCGCTGCCTTCAAATCAGGAAACATGTACGACATATCAATTAAATTGCGTGAAAAGAAATGAATTTTTGGCTGCGGGCCTCGTTTATCAACATGGATCTGCAATCGAAAGCCATCGAGCTTTGGTTGCGCAACACAATCGCCTAATTTTTCAAAAATTGCTTGTGCAGTTGGCAAACGTTCTGCTGCCGCAGGCAAAATAGGAATTCCCATTTGGATATGCATGTGCTCAAGCTCAGCTATCCCTTTTGATTTGAGTGTTGCCGCAATCAAACCAATATCAGCACAGATGTTATACGCATCTTCGATCGTTTTGCGGAGTGATTTATCACCCGCTTCCATTACCGAGAGTGCATCAATAATGGTCATATCGGAGAATCCCATGCGCAGTTTGCCAATCACAATACGCGCAACAAATTTGGCAGATATCTGATCGATATTTGAAAGCAATACTTGCATTGCATGCGCTTTTTGTTCAGCCGATCCGGCGCCGGAAATACGCTCGACTTCCACAAGTGCTTTATATACATCTTCGATCGATAATTCATGTACCGGTTGCCAAGTTCCTTCGATAAGCAAAGTACCAAGATCACCGATTTCACGCGCTTGGGTTTGAATTTCCTTATCAGTTTTACCAAGTAGTTGTGCAACGACCGGAACTAAGCTTTTTTCAGCTAAATTAAATTGCGTGCCAATATAGGGAGGGTTAAGTTGACCTAATGAGAGATTCACAATAATGCTCGCTTCTTGTGGCGATGCATCGCGCAGGAGCTCAGCGATTAAACGAGTAATTTCCAGACGGCTCGATACTTTTTCGATCGCTTCAAATGCGATGGCAACTTGTTTAAATTTCATGGAGGACCTCGGGGGTTTATTTTCAAAATAAAATATGGCTGAGAGAGCAGCTGTTATCAAAACTACTCCTGCAAATAGTATATTTTTATTCATGATAGGTGTATATGGGTACTTTTGGCTCGGAAATCTATCTTCAAATTTGTAATTTTAGCACCGTTCGTGGCGAGTTCCGAGCGTAAAACGCCCGGAGTAACGAGCCATAGAACACATATAAAAAAAAATAAAGAAATTCAATTTTTTCTAAGGTACCGTTCTTGATGGCTCGTTACTCCGGGTGCTCCGCACTCGGAACTCGCCACGAACGGTTGTTATAATTTATTAGAAATTGAGAAAAATATTGTTTTGCAGTGTAGAGAGTCAACCCCATTGAAAGCCCCAGCAGCCCCCATTCAATGCAATTAGCTCCCATCGCACTCATCCCCATCTCATGATACGGATTATAAATAATATAAGTAATGCAGAGCGATATAACAGCCGTCTTAATTTTTGCCAAAAAAGAAACAGGAACCTCAAATTTATTTTCAACCGCAATTAATCGTAAACTCATTACAAACAATTCTCGGCCAATCAAAATGACAACCCAATAAAAATAGATTTTATGTGCCGCCAACAATCCAATCAATGTTGAATACATCAAAAATTTATCCGCTATCGGATCGAGCAATTTACCCAACTGCGTGACTTGATTATATCGGCGCGCAAAATATCCATCAAAATAATCGGTCAAACTAAATGCTATGAAAAGCAAAGCAAGAGCGCTGTTGATCCAAAAAATGTTCAGGGGCAAAAGATAGGCAAGTAAAAAAGGTAATGAGAGAGGAGAAAGAATGAGTCGAATGAGAGTTAGCGTATTGGATAAAGTAAAAAATATCATTAGAAATTAGATATAAAAAACGTAAAAATAGATTTAAAAGATTGGTAGCGGCGCAGGGACTCGAACCCCGGACCTACGGATTATGATTCCGCCGCTCTAGCCAGCTGAGCTACGCCGCCACATATATCAATTTTCAAAGAAATTTTGGCACTCTAGCCCCAGTCATCCTGAGTCTATCCAAACGCACCGCTATCTATTCGTCTTATTTCAATAATTGAATCCGTCATTCCTTATAAATGACGGATTCAATAGTATTCTATGCTAAATTGAGAGCTTTGTCACGTTAAAGTTAGTCAAATAGAACTTAAACATAGATCGCAAGAAGAATAACCCTGTCACCAATGTTGCCACAATACCGAGCATCATTGTTACCGCAAATCCTTGGATCGGTCCAGTACCGAAATAGTAAAGAACCACGCCCACTACAAATGTGGTAATGTTTGAATCCAAAATCACCGCCATTGCATCGGAAAAACCATCTTGTACGGCTTTTTGCACCGATACACCAGCCTTCAATTCTTCTTTAATCCGCTCAAAGATCAAAATCGATGCATCGATTGCCATACCAACCGTTAACAACAAACCGCCAATACCTGGCAACGTTAATGTTGCACCCAACCACCACATACCAACCATGGTGAAAAGAAGATTCGCGATCAATGTAACAAATGCAAGCAGACCAGAAACACGATAATAGAACAAGCTAAATGCGAGTAGCAAGATCATACCAACTAAACATGCAATCAATCCCTGATGAATTGATTCGGCGCCAAGAGAAGGCCCGATGGTACGATCTTCTTCAAATGTTACAGGTGCCACGAATGAACCAGATTTAAGAAGCAATGCTAATTCGCGGGCCGCATCTGGAGTAAAGTTACCGGTGATAGAACCTTCGGTAGTAATTTTTGATTGAATAACTGGTGCAGAAATCACCACATCATCAAGAATAATCGCCAATGGCCTACCAACGTTACTTCCAGTTAATTCACCAAAGCGTTCGCCGCCTTCATCGGTCAACTTGAAAGCAATGTAATGCTTTAATTCTTGCTGACTGAATGCTGGAGAAGCATCTCTCAGCATCTTACCGGTTACATCCGCATATTTTTCAACCAAATAATATTCTTTGTGGCCTTGGCCCGGAAGAATTTCCGTTCCAGCTGGCAATTCACCATCATACTCAAATAAAATTTCTTCTGCAGAACTTCCAACGCGCTCTACAAGCCGAAACTCAAGCTGTGCCGCAGTTCCAATCATCGCCTTTGCTTGTTGAGGATCTTGCACATCGGGCAATTCAACGATAATATTTCGTTCACCGGAAGAAGATATTGGAATTTCAGCCACACCAATCTTATTCAAACGTACCCGAAGTACTTCAATATCTCGCTCAACGGCATCTCTCTTAATAGCCTCTATTTTTGAAGCACTCAAATCCATACGAAGTACTACGCCTTCTTGGCTCAACTTCATATCGGCATACTCAGCTTTAAGTTGTGATGCCGCGACTTGTGCATCATTAATATTAGCAAATGTAAGGAGAATTGAATTATCTTGAACCGATTTTTCTTGCGGGACTTCGTGATGTGCTCGACGCAATTTTTCTACCATTGATTTCATACGCTCTGCAAGCTCTGCTTCCACTGCTTTTTCGGTCTGTACCTGTAGAGTTAAATATGTTCCCCCAGCAAGATCCATCCCTAATCGAATCGATTTACGCAACGGATGAAGCATATAAACTCCAAGCCCTGCAAGAACGATCCATACGGTAAACTCGGAAAATAACAAACGACGCGCTGAAGTAGCCATGAAAATCCTTTTTTTAATTTGTTTCGATAATCATTTTCGCATTAATAAAGCCAATCTTTTGATAAAAAGACTGGCTCGAGATACGAAGCTTGAGCGAAGTATTTTGCCGAAGAGGGGAGTCGAACCCCTACGCGATTTCTCGCACAGCCACCTCAAGGCTGCGTGTCTGCCAATTTCACCACCTCGGCAATTACAAGTAATTCACAGAAATATACCCCAAAATGTATCATATTTATTGGGCGTAATCAATCTGAAATACTAGTTTTTATATAAAATTTTACGAATTTTACGCTAAAACGCTCTTTGCGATTCATCAGAGATAATATCGATACTGGTTGAGGCTGGTGCCTCATTTACCTTAGAAGATCCAAAAAAAAGATTGTATGGCCATTTTACCACAGCAGCTATGCCGCTCCAAATTGCCCCAAAAAATGAAGAAATTGGATTAATAATCCAACGGGCAAGGAAGCCATCCTCAACAGCTTGAGGTTTGTGAGCTTCTTCGAGTATTTCATGAGGATTGCCATGCGCTTGCTCTTTTATCTGATTCAATGTCTCTTTCAAATCGATACCTTTTTCAGTTAATTTTTCCATCGCAACGGTGACATTCGTGACACTTTCTTTCATGGTAGCAATTAACTGATCAAAATAGACCGCAAAGCGTTCCTTAATATAATCTTCGATTTCTTTGATGTTACGTTGAATATGCTTCATTTTAAGTACATATTCACGCGCTTTGTTATCATCAAGCACGCGCCCTATCTCTTTAAAGAGAGCCCAGGCCTCTTGTTCATATTCACTTGCCCGATTAAGCTGTTCCATCAATGTTCCGATCGCAACATCAAGTTCATGATCATAGCTGAGTACTTCTTGAATGTTCTTTTGCAAGCCTTCAAGCGTTTCATTTTCAGCTCGCAGCTGATCTCTCATCTCACGTTCACGCTCAGATAATTCCCCTTCTTGCACTTCAGTCGCAAGAAATTCAGAAATATCACCCAATAAAATCGCAAGAGCCCCACGATCATGGGCTACTTGCAAATAGAATGGATCAAGAACGGTACGATCAACATCGGTTCGTTTGAGTAAGAATGGCAAACGCAACTCAAGAATATGAGCCACGAGAGCACGAATCTCTTCGTATTTTTCTTCCGCACGTTCCCACCACAATCTCTTGAACAGCCAGTTTCCTTGCGGCTGATCAAGATCAACAGTATCGATGCCTGCTATTTCTTCGGGCTCAACATTCGGTTTAGGCGTTTGCTTTGCATGTTTTTTTGCATGTTTTTTAACAGGCTTTACCGGTTGTTCAGCTGATTGAACTGGGGCCGCTTCTGGTTCTGATTGAGGAGCCATGGTTCCCTGAGCATTTGTGCCTTGTTGACCTTGAGAATCTTGCGCATCCGCTAAGAATTCTAATTGGCGATCAAATACATGTTCATCCGCTTGCACCACTTCTATTGCTCCGGTTGCACCATCTTCATAATCAGGGCACTCAAAATCTTGCCCATGGCACACCGCAAAAGGCAGGAGCAAAACAAAAATTCGGTATTTATTTGGCCGCAAACCGATGAACATCATAGTGAATCCTTTTTTAATTAGTTTTTTATAACGTTTCAGCAAGCTGCTTCAACTCGCCCATAAGTGCTTGCAAAAGCTCTTCCGCGTCTGCAGAGGTATAACTCCAACGAACTCCAGATTCAACCTTAGTCAATACTGAACGATCGCTCTTGATGTCGATAATATCAATTCGCACAACATTCATCAATGGATGCACAAGAGATGGAGCGCGAACAACTCCCGCACGACCTAAAACGCTATAGCACACATTATTTTCATCCATAAAACACATCATTACTTTCTTTTGCCATACCATATTATGGTATCCGGTGTGATCTTTATGAATAGATATCAAAATACTTTCGAGACCCTTTGGATAAATGCATTGAAGTGGGGTTGTGTTAGGTAATCCTTTTTCAGAGAATGTTGCTAAGATACCGGTTGTTGTACCCTTTTTTAAAAGTGCCACTAAATCTTCTGGTAATTTAACGCCAACATGTTTTGCCATATAAAAACTCCGCTCGTAATAAATTGTTAT
Organism: uncultured Pseudomonadota bacterium; assembly: GCA_964553945.1. Classification (GTDB taxonomy): domain Bacteria; phylum Babelota; class Babeliae; order Babelales; family Vermiphilaceae; genus CAZKLV01. The sequence goes on along the minus strand of CAZKLV010000002.1, from coordinate 107,702 downwards.
AAATGTATTTCGCTAAAAAGATAAGAATTGAATTTTACCGCACCAACTGCGATACAACCTCATTTTCCACAACAAGTCCTTGTGGAGTTAGATTCAGTCTTCCATTTTGATCGATTAGGAAATCTTGTTTGACAAGTTCCGCTACACGCGAGCGCAAGAGCTCCTGCTCAGTAGCTGACATACCCTCAATGATTACTTCCCATGCAACTCCTTTAGAGCGGCGCAAGCCAAGCATGAGATTCTCTAAACGAATTTGTTCTCCCGTCAACCCCTCTGCTACTATGGTAACATCTTTATTTTGATTCATATGTTCTAAATACGTAAATAAATTTTTCTCATTTTGAAATCGAGCAGCTCCATCATATGAGCATGCCCCTATTCCAAACCCCTTATATGGCTTTCTATCCCAATACACGCTATTATGTTTCGCCTCATAACCCGGACGCGCAAATGCTGAAAGTTCATATTGCATAAACCCAGCTTGCTGTAAAAAATCGCGCGACCAATAATAAAGCTCAACCGTCTCCTCATCGGGCGGCAATGTTACTCTTTTCTTGGCTACATTAAAGTAAAGCGCCGTTTCTTCATGCACCTGTAAAAAATAAAGCGATACATGAGTAATCGGCCAGGTAACCAATTGCGCGAGTAAGTCGCGCCAATCGGCCGCTGTAACCCCTGGTAATCCCACGATAATGTCAACCGAAATATTATTAAAATAACCCGATGCAGCATCAAGCAATGAAAGAACATCAGAAATTTTTTGATGCCGATTGAGCTTTTTCAATACTTCGTCTTTTTGGCTTTGAACCCCGATACTCAGGCGATTGATTCCACATGCTTTCCAGACCTCAAATTGGCCTGGCCTTACCGTACCAGGATTAATTTCAATAGTGAATTCAGCTAAATTTCGCAAATCACATATATCATTAAGTGTACCAGACGTGTCAAGTAGCAACTCATCGGGCCAGGTACTGGGCGTCCCACCACCAATATAAATAGTCTCTAAACGAGGTTTTTGCGGGCATTCATTAACAAAGCGAGTGATTTCAGTTTTCAAAGCAGCATGATATTGACCCATAAAAGAATCATGCCCTGCAAGTGCAACAAAGGGACAAAAATGGCATTTATAAGGGCAAAATGGCCAATGAATATAAAAAGATTGGGTGTTTGAATGTGGATTATACTGCAAAAAATACCTTTTGGAATTATAAACAATTTGATGATTGAGGAACAGTTTTTTTAATGAAAGTACGGGTAAGTGCCAAATGACGCTTAGTCGTCTCTTGAATGACATCTATATTTGCAAATTTAACCAAACTTGAACCCATCATTATTTCTCGCAAATCGGCAAGTAGATGCTCAGGAAATTCGTGCCGTTCTAAGAAAGAGATCAACTCTTCATCGGTCTTCCACTTAACATCATATCCATACCGCTTATAAACGTACTGTTTCATTTCATAAGAAAGCGTTCCATAGAGTTGCTTTCCATCCTGTTTGGTCACACAAGGATGCATCTCCAATCCGGCAACCTTTGCCAATGCATAATCCCAAGGTGTTTCTCGTGCAATTCTACGCTTTTTGAGATACCAGCGAATTGCAAAAACAGCCAAAACAAGCATCATAAGGGTAACTAAAGAAATAATCGCCCCTATAAATAATTTTGTCTGCCAGAATGGAACATGCCATTGACCATAAATGCCGAATAATCCTCGTTGATCCATCTCCATACCAATTCCCCTTTTAATATCGCATACGCCGTGCAAAAAAGCGAACGATATCTGCAATAAATGGCCTATTTTGCGTTATTTCGAGTATATCAATACCATATTTTTTAAACACTTTATTTTGCTCAGTCACTCGATTTTCTAAATATTGAGAAATTATACGTGCACCACCTGAGCGCATATCAAGCTCAATTTCAGTACCAGTTTCAATATCCTCAACCCTTAAAAACCCTACCGCAGGAAGCTGTGTCTCAAGAGTGTCTAGGCATCGTACCGCTATCAAATCATATTTACGAGAAACAAGAGATAGATACGTGGAAAAATCCGCATCGATAAAATCAGAAACAAAAAAAACGATCCCATCCCGTATCTTCAATTTTGCTAAATATGCAAGAGCGGCAGATATTGAAGTTTGTTTCTTTTTGGGTTGATAGCTAAATAGAGTCTCCATAATTCGATGAACATGAAACTTACTCTTGCGGGGAGGCATATAGAGCTCGACCTCATCAGAAAACAAAAGCAAGCCGACTCGGTCATTTCCAAAAGACGCAACGAGTGCCAAGGCGCTTGCTAGCTGCGCAGCTGTTTCTCGCTTAGTTATTTCTGCTGAACCAAAAAATTCAGATTTTGAAACATCAATCGCTAAGATCACAGTTCGCGATCGCTCTTCAATATACTGTTTGATAAGCAAGGTATTCATGCGAGCAGAAGCATTCCAATCTATGAAGCGAATGTCATCACCAGCTGAATATTCCCTAATCTGATCAAACTCATATCCAGTACCCTTAATTGCCGATCGAGCGTCCCCGATTAAAGATCCCGAGAGTAATCGTCGAGTGAAAATCTCAATTTGACGAATTTTGCGTGCAACATCATCCGATAATATTGATGTTTTCATAACTGCATGCCCGCTGTCACAAGAAATATTTTTAAACCGTTCGTGGTGAGTAATCGTTTGCGAAAGCAAACAGAATCATCGAACCATGATACCAAATTATAAATTTTGAATTTCAAATTTTTCTTTTTTAAAGGACTTATGGTTCGATACATTTTTTCTCGCAAGCTCGAAAAAACACTCACCACGAACGGATAATAAAAATCAGCAAAAATAAATCTTTCTAATTCCCACCATCCTATATTCATATTAACCCATTTACTACTTAGAAAATGCCTTCTTTTTTCAATACTTCAGGAATCGCAATGGAGCCATCTGGCTGCTGATATGTTTCCATGATTGCAACCATCAAGCGTGGCAATGCAAGCGAAGATGCATTGAGTGTATGCACCAATTCGGCTTTACTATCGGGAGTTGCTTTGTAACGGATTAATCCGCGGCGCGCTTGGAAATCGGTACAATTACTTGCTGATGAAACTTCATAATACTGCCCTTGGCCCGGCAACCATACTTCAATATCATATGTTTTAGCTGATTGGAACGAGCAATCTTGGGCCGCTAATAATGAAATTCGATAATGCAAACCCAGTTGCTGCAAAATCGATTCGGCGCATGCGACCATCATCTCAAGTTCCTGAGATGATTTTTCTGGTTCGCACAGAGATACAAGTTCAACCTTTTCAAATTGATGAATACGTATCAATCCTCGCTCATGCGCCCCATAACCACCAGCTTCGCGCCGGAAACAACTTGTCCAGGCGGTCATGCGAATCGGCAGCTCAGCTAATGAAACGATTTGATTACGATAAATATTTGCGAGCAATACTTCAGACGTTGGTGAAAGATACAGACTATCTTCCTTCACATCATATACTTGATCTTTAAATTTTGGAAAGTTACCTGAAACTTGCAAAGAATACGCATTGGTCATTACAGGTGGCAATACCGGTTGAAACCCATGCTTAATATTGTTTTTGAGCATAAAGGTAGATAATGCATAGAGAAGTTTAACCGCATCGCCTTTATACAAGGCAAAGTTACTACCCGAAATCTGGGCAGCCGTTTCAAAATCGAGCCATTTATTTTTTATTCCAAGTTCGACGTGATTAGTAATAGTAAAATCGAATGTTGGTTTTTGCCCTACCATTTTAACAACTTTATTTGATTCTTTGTTGCCGACAGGAACATCTTCAAGGGGAATGTTTGGGCATGCCAAATACAAATCTTGAAACTTAGATTCAAGCACCTCAAGCTCAGTCTCTTTAACTTTGAGATCTTTACCAATTTGAAGGGAGCGAGTACGAATTTCTTCGGTGATGCCACTTTTAGCTGCTTGCGCAAGCTCATTTTTTGTACGACGCAACTCCTCTACTTCAAGACGCAAACTGCGAAGGTTTTTATCGAGCGTTGCAAGCAAAAGAATATCATATGAAGGATCTTTTTTTTCAATCGCTTTTTGTACCGTTTCAGGTGAATTTCTGAGTAAGGCGAGATCAATCATGGCGCTACCTATTGATTTTCTAAAGTAATTTTTTGGGATCAGTGTAGCTAAAATTCAAGAATTTGAGAAGAAGAAGAGATTCGGATTTCAAAATAAAACAAGGCCGTTGAAAACGACCTTGTTGCTGAGTAAAAGCGTATCTTTACACGTATACTGTCTTAGCGTTTAACCGCTTTAACTTGTTCTCTCAGACCTTTACCTGCTTTGAAGCGTGGAACGCTTACTGCTGGCAAATTGATACGTTCTTTGGTTGCTGGATTAATACCTTTGCGCGCTGGGCGGAAAGAAATCCAGAAGCTACCAAAACCTGTCATAGAAACTTTTTCACCTTTTTTCAATGTTCTGCCGATGATGCGAGTCAAAGAATCTACAACTCTTGTGACATCTTTTTTGCTAAACGTAGTTTCTTCGCTTAGCTCGTTGATTAGTTCGCTTTTGTTCATGCGAGACTCCTCGGTATATAGTTAGTACAACACTGCTACTTCACCTAAAACTCTCATTTCAAATATTCCACTTCATGAGATTAGGTATAGACGTTCCAAAATAGTTTGTCAACTTTTCTTGTGTTATACTACGCAATGATATAAATAATGATTCAATAAAAAAATTTTCGAAAAATTTTCTGAGGAAATTTATGCTTGTAGACACACACGGCCACATCAATATGATGATAAAAAAAAATTTCGATACACCTCTTGAATCAAACATGTATCCGCTCGCACATCAAATAATGATCGATGCTCAAAATCGTGATGTGTCAACAATTATTAATGTGGGCACGAGTGCGATAGAAAGTCAAAACTGTATAGATTTAGCCAAACGATTTGATCATATGTATGCAGCAGTTGGCATTCATCCGAATGATTGCACCGAAACCTGGCAATCCGACATGATAGAAATTCAAAAAATGTTACTTCATAAATCATCATATAAAATTGTTGGCATTGGCGAATGTGGCATGGATTTTCATTACCCAAACTTTAATAAACAGCGCCAGATCGACGCATTCCGCATGCAAATAGAGCTTGCATTGCAGCATGACCTTGCTCTCATTATCCATTCACGCGATGCAGCAGATGAGACACTCAAAGTTTTACATGAGTACAAAAATGATTTAAAGCGTGGAGTATTTCACTGCTTTTCATACAATGCCTCCATTGCTCAAGAAGTATTAAAATTAAAATTTGTTCTAGGAGTTGGCGGCACCATTACCTATCCGCGTAATGAAGAATTAAGATCCATAGTGAAATCAATATCACTCGAACAATTTGTACTTGAAACGGATGCACCGTTCTTACCTCCGCAACACATGCGTGGCAAACAAAATCATCCATCAGAAATTAGAACCATCGCTGAATATATTGCTCAGCTACGTGAAATTCCTTATGAAAAAGTTGCGTATTCAACAACACAAAATGCTCGCATATTATTTGGATTACCCGCATAATCTGATACACTAACTGCACTATAAAAATTAATAAAGGATCATACATCATGATTAAAAACACCATTTTCATTATTTTATTGTTTACAATCAACCAGCAAGCATTTTCTATGACCATGAAAAATACACCACTGAAGGAAAGAATTGCTCCGGGCATACAAAGCGAACCTACCTTATCAACAAGAAATGAGAATGCGAAGCAGGAAAATCAACAAAAACCCGAAAAAATCACTTTAAATCGGGAAATTTATAACAAAATCAAAACCGAATTCGCTCAGCTAATAAAAATAGGCAATCCAAAACCAAGAACCGTTAAAGAAAGTATTTTCAAAAATGATAAAATTGAAGATCTTATAGTAGTTCTAGGCGGCGATCGATACCCGGTACTAGACTCACGCCCTCGATCCACTCGTAATGGTATTATTATCCTAAGAAATCGCCAAAGAATACTGCTAAAAACTAAAAACCAGTTAAAGGCGGAACGTGAACAATTGGAAGCACTTCTAAGCCTTGCAATAAAAGCCAAGGAAGAATCAACTCGCCAAATCAATCAACTTTCAAAACAGCTCGAACAATGCAGCAATATCCAAGACAATTAGTCAGCTAATTCGAATACGCATTCACAAGTAATATAATCAAGTTTTCCCCCTTTATTGTAACTAACCGACTAGATCTGTTAAAGTCAGTATGGTAGATATGGGTTTAGGGGGATCGTATTACTAATGAAACTCAAAGAATATCTAATATGCTTGGGCATATTGAGCACGTTTTTTACCTGGATATATCCATTTATTGGATCTGCATATCGTATCGAAATAGCGGGTCTGGGAACAATAATTTTGCTCGGTGATCAACAAGACGCACGACCAGAAATAGATCAAGAGCAATTTGAGGTTTTAACGCAATTCTTAAAACAACTCGCGAATAAAGAAGTAAAAGCTGTTGTTAATCTTGAAACCCTCTCCTCTGCGCCAGAATATTACAATGATAATGATACTCGCAATTCAATGATACGTAACCGACTATCAGAACGTGAAGTAAGGCCTAGCTTAAAAAGCCTTGTAGCTGCACTGCAAAACACTGAACTCAAAGAAAAAATTATTTTCACTTCAAGTAACTTAAAACGTAGTAATCTATGGAATATTAAACTTGCAGATCTCAGTCCATTGGTGAAAACAGCGCTCGCAAATGAATCTCATGAATCTGAAAGATTAACATTTGGTTCATTACGCATGGATCATGAATCCATAGTACAAAAATTTGAAAGGTTTAAAAAACGATCTAAAAAAAATCTTCCGAGTACCATTGCACCTGCTCTTGAAAAGAAAATGGAAGAACAATTTTCGCAGCTACACAAGCAATTTAAAACCGCACAGAAGTTTTGGCATAAATACTCCGATCCAAAAAAATCTCTTGATTCACAAACAATCTGCGACCTAATTCGTGAATATGCTTTCATAAAAATCGGCCCTTCGGCAATTCATTTTGTAGAACAAAAAACGGAGCAGTCTAAGACTGTCAAACTAGTGACCAATGTTTTTAATCAAGAATACAAAAAAAAACTCGAGACTGAATATGCATCCAGTCTAATCAATGCGCCATGGATCATGGATGTATTTAATGCATTTACTCATCACAAAGCAAAAACAGCGGTTTTTTACGCTAGTGACACGCACATTCATTCAATAACACTGTTTTTACAATCATTAAGTAAAGATCTCCCTGAAAAACATATTCAGTTTAAAGCTGAATATGTTTTAAAAGATGTACCGCTTTCTACAAAGCAATTTGAAGATGTATTGGGAATTATTTAAGTTTCTTAAATTTTTTTCGTGGCAAAATACCTTTGACACCCCGGTCTAAATACAGATGAGAAAGTGCACCTATTGCAAAAAATAGCGCATAAAAAAAAACAATCTGTGTGTATTGTGGATAAGCAATACTTATCGAAGCCCATAGAGTAGCCGGCAATCCAACTACAAACCACGGCTCATGAAACAGCCCACGGTGTTTGCAGAGCATTGGTATAATCGAAGTAATTCCACAGACAGCAAGTAATTCAAATTCCTGCGCCATTAAAAAAATTAGTAACAAGGCGAGAACCACCCAATAGAAATATTTTTGCCCCTTACTTTTTACGTCAATATCAGGAAATAATGCCCCTGCAAGTGCACAAATCAACCATTGTATCGCAGTAGTGGACGAATGGCACTGATTTTGAAAAAGATAAAAAGTAAGAGCGAAAGCGGCGGTCCCGCCAATGAGATGACCTCTGTAGCCAGGCACGGTAATATCTCCTTTCATTATTACTTTGCATGCAAAACAATGCACAATTCAAGATTTAGCTTAATCTACTGCATCCAATTATAATTTATGCTATGCTTTTAAAAAAATTATGTAAGGGTAAAAACATGAATAAAATAAAATTTACCTGGCAAGCACTCGGCTCTCTTCGAATCTATCTCATCGGCCCATTTTTTATGATGGCCTTTTACGCAATTTACGGATCGCTCCGACCTTACTTATTAAAACTACTTATTGACACTGCATCTACCTATCAAGGTCAAGAAGCTGTTAATAGGTTATGGCAAATTGCGCCATATTTTATCGCCCTTCTTTTTATCTTTGAGCTCGGTTGCCAACTCTATGATTGGTGTGACATGCGATTCAAACCAGCAATCAAAAATCAGATCGCTCGCATGCTTGTCGATCATATTTTGAAACATGATTATAGATATTTTCAAACTCATATGGCCGGAAACTTAGCGGCAAAGATTAATGACCTTATTCGCTATACACCGGATATTATCAAAACGGTGATCGACAATTATTTAACTAATATTCTTTCGATAATGGTTTCTATATATACGCTGTGGACTGTCAATGGCTTATTTGCATTAGGAATCTTGGCATGGACAATTCTTTTTTTAATCATTTCGATTAGCACCATTACAAGATTCGATCATTTGGCAACAAATCGAGCAGAGGCATCTTCACGAATTATCGGCGCAATCATTGATATTTTCAATAATGTACTCAATGTAAAATTGTTCGCTCGTAAAATGTATGAGCTCAGCAGACTTGATGTATTTATGAAAAATTACTACGTCGCCTCAATTACCCAACGATGGTTTTTACTCAAAGTCTATGCAAGCCAAGGAATAAGCTATGCGATTTATCAGACAGTATGCATAATTCTGCTTATTAAATTGTATGGTGAAGGTAAGGTAACTCCTGGTGATTTCGGTTTAATTATTACGATAAACTTATGGGTCGTCGATTGTATTTGGGATATGTCCGATAAAATGAGATCATTTAGCGAACAATGGGGCTCGATGGATCAAGCGCTTAAAACTATTTATGCACCCGCTCGCATCCTTGATAAACCCGCGGCTCCTGATTTGCAAGTACCCAAAGGAGAAATCGTATTTGATCGCGTTGAGTTCAAATACAATAACAGCGAACTACTCTTCAGGCAAAAATCAATCACCATTCCTGCCGGCCAAAAGGTTGGTCTAGTCGGATATTCTGGAAGCGGCAAATCAACATTCGTAAATCTCATTTTGCGCCTCTTTGATGTTACTTCTGGACGAATTCTTATCGATGGACAAGATATTCGTGATGTCACCCAAGCATCTTTACATGCATCGATTGGTACCATTGCCCAAGAACCATCCCTCTTCCATCGTACTATCATGGAAAATATTCGCTACGGACGGCTCAATGCAACTGATGAAGAAGTAATTCAAGCGGCCAAAAAGATTCAAGCGCATGACTTTATTATACAACTTCCTGAAGGATATAATACATTAGTAGGTGAACGAGGAACCAAACTATCTGGAGGTCAGCGGCAAAGAATTTCCATTGCCCGCGCTATTTTAAAAAATGCACCAATTCTCATTCTTGATGAAGCGACATCTCAACTCGATACCGAAACGGAACGTGTTATTCAAGAAGCTCTCAAAGATATTATGCCGGGCAAAACAGCTTTTGTTATTGCCCACCGACTTTCAACATTACTCTCTATGGATCGAATATTAGTATTTGATCATGGCAAAATTATTCAAGATGGCACCCATGAAGAACTCATCAATCAAGAAGGGTTATATCGAAGATTATGGACATCGCAAGTTTGTGGATTCATTCAAGACGAACAGGAAGTACAAAATGCATAAATATAGTTTTTATCTAAGTATCGGGATATGTTCTTTTGCTTTTCTTAATTGCCATGCAATGCAACACAAATGGACCAAAACGAAAGGTTCATATACAAAAGCTCAAATACATAAAAGAAACAGCCCCCCGAATCCATCAAAGACAAAAAATGTTAAGGGGGAAAAATTGGCTCGCTTGCGAGCACAACACCGCCCAATAACACCACAAGATCAACTTACGGCACTTGTTGGAATTATAGTATTGAACGAAGCAACACAACATCGTCGCATGCCGATTAAAAAATAATAATTATTAAATTCTTTTTTTTACACAATCATTTTGATACGATCCGACCAGGAATGTAGTCTGTACCTTTAAAGGATCCAAAAATGGTCAAACGCTCAAGTACTTTATTCATCTCCATGTTCTGCATAACTCATGCCACACTGTGTATGGAAGAAAAAGAGCCAACTCAACAAGATATGGTTAATGAAGAACTTTTTAATTCGATCTCGCATCAACATGTAGAACGAACTCGACAAATGCTCAAAGCGGGAGCAAATCCAAATGCAATAAAAAATAGATTAACAGCTCTGGCTTGGAGCAAACAATATGGAAATGAGAAAATTTCTAAATTACTTGTAGACCATGGCGCACATCCGCAAATCCAAAAAGAACAGGTGAACGATCAATCTTCACAAGACTTAATAACCAGATTACTTCCCCAACACTAATCTGGTTTAATTTTTTTGAATTTTTCTATTTAATACAAAGTGGGAGCTACTATCCAAAATAATAGCTCCCATTCTTATCAGACGAAATCAAGTTGTTTTTTGAGCCTTACAATACCCCACCATAAGAAAAAACCAATAAAAAAACTAAGCATTCCGGCACTTGCCAAGAATGGCAAATATCCTTCTGATCCCAAAATTGCAGAACGCATGATTTCTTGGACATAGACCATTGGATTCAAAAGATCAAAATACGCACCAATTGGAAATATCTGATACAACACGTACCATGAGAATTGGAACGCACCCAAATACCAAAGTGGAAATACAAATCGAAGCCACACGTTGCCTATTTTTTGAGTACTAGGCACCCGGCTGGCAATCCATACGGTATATGCCCCATAAAATAAATTAACAAGCAAAAATGCGATAAAAAGCTTTGGTATGCTCACCAATGTCAGATCAAGCTCTTTCCAGAAGAGCAACTTACAAATCGGGAACACCAGCAAGCACATGGTCATCGCATTAAATGCATAGTACACAAAAAAGCGAATGAAAACCAAGAACGTCGGCATTGGTAGCGTTGCATAAAATGAAACGACCCTATCACCCTCAAAATCACTCACCAAATGCATCACACTCGGAAAAACTTCGAAATGTCCCGCGGTTGCAATCAATCCAGCAACCATGAAGGGGCCATATGATGCAGAGAGCCCAAATGCTGGCAATAAAAAAGTAAATACTGCACCGGTACACGCGGTCCAAATGCAAAGATTAAAAAACTTATCAACAATCGTTTGACGATAAATTTTGTAATCGGTTTTGAAAAGCTCAATTAAAATTGGCATATATGAAAAAAACTTCATAAGAATCCTTTATTCTTTTTCTTCTGTTGCCGCCTCTTGCGTGAGGTGGACAAATACAGATTCAAGTTTTTCTTGTTTGAACTGTTCCATTAAATTCTTTGGTGTATCAACCAATTTCACTTCACCCTTATCAAGCAATACAATACGATCAGAAAGATATTCCGCTTCATCGATGTAGTGCGTTGTAAGAAGTACGCATACACCTTCGCTTGCAATATGCTCAATGTAGTTCCAAAGTTGATATCGAATTGAGGGATCGAGCGCAACGGTTGGTTCATCAAGAATAACTAAATTTGGTTTGTGCATTAATGCTCGCGCAATCAAATAGCGCTGTTTCCACCCGCCCGAAAGCTCATTGGGCATCGCATGCAAATATTTGTTAATGCCAAGCCGGTTGTTCAATTCATACAATCGCCCCTCAATTTGCGCATCGTTCATGCCAAAATATTTGCCCGCAAATACCAAGTTATCACGCACAGTAAGCAATGGATTAAGATTCGGTTTTTGAGGACAATAACCCAAATGCCGACGAAATTCTGGAATATCTTCATAAATCGATGTTCCCTTATACACAATATCACCACTTGTTGGCGGTTTAAGGGTTGCCAAAATAGAAGAAAGTGTCGTTTTACCTGCACCATTCACACCCAAAAGCGAAACAATTTCACCTTGATAGAGGTCCAAAAAGACATCATTGAGTACTCGAGCGTGGCCATACCACTTTGAGATACCCTTAATCGAGAGTAATAACTCTTTCATAGGAATCCTTAAAATTAATAAAAATAAGCCGTTAATTACAGAATAAAAAGATCAGACAATTGATGAGAAGAGAGCTGAAAATATAGAAAGCCCAACAGATAAATTTGCATACTTGGTACAAGAAAAGCAGACAATTGAAGAAAGCTTAATATAAACGCAGTCTCTTACTGCGCGATCCGAACTGGATTGAAAATGATTTTCATGGAATTGCTCCTCAATTAGTATTTCAATCTGAGTTTAGAAGGTATAAAACTCTAAGTCAAGAAAATTTCTAAACTAAAATTTGCAGTCTTAATCTTCCTCGATTAGTATGCTTTAAGCATCATTTTTCTTCACTTTTTTTAAGAGGTAAAAAAAATGAAATCAATATCTTGCTTAATATTCATAATCATTCTGAGCACATCAGGACTATTTGCGATGCAATTAAATGAAGGTGATATTCCTTTAAAAGTCCTGAACCAATATGTCCCTGATGACTCTGCCCAGTTACCAGAACCGTTGGAGCAAACAATAGCCCATCACCTAAAAGCGCTCATCCAAGATAACAATATTAAAGAAATTCAACGTTTCTTGAGCAATCTTGACAATCTAGAATTCAGACTTGGTGGAAAAACAAATAAAACAATGCTTCTGTATGCAGCAAAACACAATCACGTCGAAATTTGCAAACTACTTATCGAATATGGAGCAAACCTCAATGCAATCGATGAAAAGGGGAACACGGTATTTGCCTTGTGTGAAAATAATGAAGCTCTCAAACAACTATTTATTGAAGAAAATGCAACCCTCACAGATGATTCCAATGATCTAATTTCAATGGGACCCAATACTCAAACTAAATTGGCGAATTTAATCGAGCAGACAAAAGATAAACTAAAAAATATTGTGTGCACGTTACCACGATTAATGGGGTAGGTAATTTCTAACTTAGCTTCATAAACGTAGTACCTGGATAATAAAATTCCAAAATACTCTTATAATCCCATCCATCACGTACCATTTCACGCGCACCCCATTGGCACAGGCCAACATGATGCCCGTAACCACGGCCCTCAATATGCACGGTATCTGAATTTTTGCTCACGCTATAGCAGTAACTTTTGACCCCCTTGATCATGGAGTACATTTCTTTGCCACTGAGTCGCACCGTTTTTTTGGCATCGCGAACGGCTACTTCTTGTACCAATCCAGCTTTATCCTTTTTTGCTACCTTAACCGAACGAACTTTGCCAACTTTTTTCTTTTTACCGTGCAATAAGTTTTCGAATTCGGTCATGGCAATAGATGTTTCCCAAGAATAAATTTTGCAGCGTTCACAATGAGTACACGCATAATCACGAGCCAAATATGGAGCATCGGCAAAATTCATATGCGCTACATGAGCAGGGATCACCCCACCACAGCATGAATCAAACATCGCAATGATTGGCACATCCTTATATGCCAAAAATACGCCACGAGTTTCCTCTACAGCACGCGCAATAATGGGACAGCTATGCAGTCCATCATAGCGCTGATGTTTATTGGTGTTGCGAATGTGATACGGAAGCGCAGTTTTTTTAGCACGCATAGCCATTGCAATCACATAACTACGGCATGCGATCGCAAAAACCTTATTAACTTCAAGCGGCCAATTGGGCCAACTTTCGGAACGCACCACAGAGAAAATATAATCTTCGACATCGATCGAATTAATAAGCAGCACTTGTTTTTTGGCATTATTATTTCGCGTTTTTTTACTATTCGATTTCTCAGGTTCAGATGACGCAATTTGGATGTTAAAAATTCCCTGATACGTATTGCCACCAAATTCGATATGCCCCTCGCGTGGCGCAATGATCATTTTATCACCACTAAAACGATTGCCATTCGCATAGAGAACGCCCCTTTTGCTTGTGACGTGAAGCTCAGGCTCAGCAGTATGCTGCTTATTTGGATCCTTGCGAGATTGACCGACAATAAAGCCTTTTGAATTAAAAAATCGATAATCGGCCTGGCCAAGTGGTTGCTCATCCAAGAGTACCCGCACATGACTCGGCTTTTTAGAAATAGACGATACTACAGATTCTGGTTTTGGTAACTGTACTTCATTCTTGCCAGCAGCAAAATGATCTTGATCTTTCTCAATGGCATCCGGCACTTCTTCGGCCAGTAATTGGAGCTCGCCATTCGGTGAGATCACAATTGATCCTCGATGAGGAACCTGATCAATAATCATATCACCACTGACTGTTTCAATGATAATCTCTCTAGGCTTTACCTTAACATCATTAATCAAAAAAGAATCAGTATCAAGATTAATTTTAAGTTCTTTTTCAATAATTTTATTATGTTTTTCTTTTTCCTGATCGGTTAATTTAAAACCGGAATCACTCGTAATAATAAAGGTTTTAGGGGCCGCAAAAATACAAGCATGGCCACACAAAATAAACAAAATAAAAAATGATAAAGCCTTAAATGGCAATACCTTGTGATTGTAAAAAAAATACGATTTCTTCTGGAACTGGTTTTTTGAGGTTAATGCCTTGATTGGCCATACGATCTGCTTCAACATTTTCCGTCCGTAGCACATGTTCAACGCGTGCGTTACAATCATTGACCATCTCACCTGCAAGCATGTGTAATGGTTTTAATTCAGGATGTCTCACTTTATAAATACCATGTAGTTGCTTCACGACTAACTCTGAATCTGATACTACGCGAACCGTCTGATCCGGGCTGCGCAAATTTTTGATAATATACAACCCGATAATTAGAGCCAAATATTCGGCTTGGTTATTTGTTTTCTTACCCAGATAATAACCATGCTCAAAAATTTCGTCTCCATCTTTGATAATATAGATCCCAGCTCCTGCAGGCCCTGGATTATTGCGAGATGCACCATCGATAAAAAGAACCCAGTGGCTATGAAATTTCATTTCTGTTCCATCGCCTCCGGCGAATAAATCAATCGATAACAACTCTGGCATTGTAACAATGCTCGATGACGCAATCGAGTTTGCTCCTGGCTTGTTACTGTATAATAACACGCAGAACACATATTATTCACGACCGGAACAATTGGATTAGATATTTTTGCGCGCATCGCAGAATATTTCTCGCGCCATTCTTCAGGCACCTTTGCTTCAAGCGGCGCTCGTTCGAGCTTTTTTGCCTCTATTTCATTAAGCAATTTTTTGATTTCATCTTGATGTTTGGCAATTGCAGCATCGATTTCTTTATTTTTTGCATCGAATACTTCTTGCACATGCGTAACTTCTTTTTGTGCATTTTCGAGTTTGTTCCAGAGATCAAGAAGCTGCTGCTCGGAGTCCTCTTCTTGGCGATTCAAGGTTGCAAGCTCATCTTGCAATGCAGTCATTTCTTTATAATTTGAAGCGGTATCAAGTCGCCGTTTCTTATCTTTTTGGCTAACGCCAACTTCTTTCATTATAAGTTCTTGCTCATCAACCAATTTCTTAAAGTCTCGCACTTTTTTTTTTGATTCTTCAAGAGCATGTTGAGCTTCGTTTAATTGAGTCTGCAACTGTTCGATTTCCGATTTTTGTTCATCGATCTGAGCAGTGATATGATGGATGTCTTGATCAAACTGAGCGAGATCAAGGAGAGCTTGAAACGGATGATGTTCTGTCATGCGATGATTCTCCTTTAAAGATGGCCACGCCGCGCGCAGCTTGCCGAGGCGGAAGCCTCGGATAAGCGTACATGGGCCCACCAGGACTTGAACCTGGGACCTTTCGGTTATGAGCCGACTGCTCTGACCGACTGAGCTATGGGCCCGATCAAAATTTCAAAACAATTATGTTGGTATAGTACCTAAAAATAATGATATTGTGAAGCTAAAATAGTCACGGAAAGTATATTATCGCCTCACTGACAAACGTCTTACAATATTCAAAATAGAGCCCTTATGTACCTTGCGCATATCACGTTTTAGATTCACATCGCTATTTTCATCGGCTGAAATAGCTAAAATTGCTGGATCTGCATTTTCTAATTTTTCACAATATGCATCAATCCGGGAAGCTGGTGCGGAAAACTTTATGCATTGTTTATGCTTTTCACATACTGATTCTTCAATTCGCCAAAAATTCTCTCGTGCCTTCAAACCTTTCATGGCGCCCCGAAATTCCCATTGCGTACAATCTGAACAAAATGGACACTGATCATTGTAAGCTATCGCAAAACCACCGATTAATAGTACCCCCAATATTATTTTTCGCATTTTACAAACTACTCCTTTCCCGCATAGAGCAGAAAACTTTTTAATCGTTCACAATATCCCCACTCATTATCATACCAACCGTATACTTTAGCAAGTGGACCAACTACAGCAGTTAATAGTCCATCGATCACAACAGAATAGTGCGTTCCTGCAAAATCACTTGAAACCAATGGCTCATTAGTGAAGCCCATGATACCTCTCATGCGCTCTCGCCCTGCCTCAATAAATACATCATTAATCAATTCAGGAGTCACTTTTTTCGCAGGCAAAAATGCAAAATCAATAATTGATACTTTTGCAACCGGCACGCGCATCGCCACACCTTCAATTCTTCCCTTGAGTTCTGGCATAATATTTTCAATCATTTGAGATGCGCCAGTCGAAGTCGGAATAATATTAAGTCCCGCCGCACGAGATCTACGCAAATCAGAATCGGCCTCAACATCCAAGAGTACCTGCGTATTGGTATACGCATGAACCGTAGTCATATATCCCCAGGTTATTCCAAATGCATCATGAAGAGCTTTGATAGTTGGCATAATGGCATTGGTCGTACAACTTCCCAAGGAAACAATTTTATCTTTTTTGGGATCATAAGTTTGCTCATTTACGCCCGGCACAATAGAAGCATCTTCTCCATGAGCAGGTGCTGAAATCAGAACATGCTTAGCGCCAGCATCAATGTGCAACTGCGCTTTTTCTCGCTTGGTAAATGCCCCACTACAATCAACTACCCAATCAATATTTAATTGACCCCAGTTAAGCTTTCCAGCATCCGGTTCATTCAAGAGCAATATATTAGTACCATTAATAATCAGATGAAAGTCATCAGTTTGCACTGTTCCAGGAAATGTCCCCATAAGTGAATCATATTTAAACATATGTGCAGCCATCTCACGCTTTGCAGATCCGATATTGACCGCAACAACTTCAATATACTTTCTTGCTTCCGGATCAAGCATTAAAATACGCAAAAGATTATGACCTATTCGACCCATTCCATTAATCGCTATTCTGATCATTATATTCCCTCCCGCAACTCTTAGCGTTCGCCCCAAAGTTTTGAGGGGCAAGTTTCATTTTTATAATCCAATATCCCTCAAGACTTCATGACAAACATGGATTATGTTTGTATCCAACTTCGAACTTTTTCTAATAAAATCCTTTGCGCATCTTCATTCAATGCTGGCGGCTCAACAAGCAAAGGAATATGCTTTAGCTTCGGATGCAAAATAAATCGTTTTAAAGCATCCTCACCAATATTCCCCTCTCCCGGAATCACGTGCTGATCGATACATGAACCAAGTTTGTGCAGGGTATCATTTAAATGGATAAGGTCGATTTGATCAATGCCCATAGTACGATCGAGGAGTGCTATAAAATCCTCAAGTTGATTATCATTGGTAATATCATAACCATGAGCATAGGCATGCGCCGTATCAACACAAAATGAAATACGCTCAGGAAAATCGAGCTTCGATTTAATAATCGCGAAATCCTCAAGATCACTGCCAACTGTCATTTTGCCGTGTACCGCATTTTCAAGAACCAATCGTACCGATTGCTCTCGTTTCATCACATCATTCAAAATACCCACCAATGCATCGATGCCCTGGATTTTATTTTTTGCACCCTTTGCCATACCCGGATGCAAAATCATGTGAGTAAATTCAAGCTTTTTAGCAGTACGCAGTTCATGCTCAAATGCGCGAATACCATTGTATTCAAGACTCGAGAGATTGATCCAATACGATCCATGCAAAAACAAGGGCCCATTAAATGATCGCCGTGCTTGTAAAAAAGTTTCGACTTCATCAGAGGTAAAACGAACCGGCGCACCGGTCGTTTGATGAACAAAAAAACATTGAAATAGATCAAGCTCCAACCGCTTGGCATGTGCCAAAAGTTCATCCAATGTGCTTTCTAATCGTAAATGTAAACCGATCTGTCTCAAGATACCCACCTTACTTTAAAAGTTCATCCAACTGGTTACCAGTATAATATGGAGAAAGTGCATCAATAAATAGTTGCTTCACATCGGCAAGCCCATGAGGAGAATTAGATTCGAATCGCATACTCAAAACCGGTTGCGTATTAGATGCTCGTACAATACCCCAACCATGCGGCAACTGAACTCGTACCCCGTCAACGGTAACCACCTTCGCATCTGCGCGGTTTACAAAAAAATCATATACCTTGCTGATCACGCCTCGTTTATCATTTTCCGGGCATGGTATTCTATATTCCCGCGAACTGAATTTTGTCGGAAACGTCATCAGCATCTGTTCAAATGTTTTATCCGATTGAGTAAGAATTTCAAATAAACGCATCATCGCGTAAATGCCATCATCATAACCAAAATATCGATCGTGAAAGAAGAAATGACAGCTCAACTCACCACCCAATAACGCATGATGTTTTTTCATTGCCTGCTTGATATTTGAATGTCCAGTTGCCGAAAGCACAGGCTTTGCTCGCAGCAGCTCAAGCACCTCAATAAGCCCCGAGGAACTTTTAATATCGAATACCACTGCAGCACCCGGTTCATCCCTCACCACTTGTTGTGCAAAGAGCGCAAGCATTTGATCACCTGGAACTAGAAATCCTGCACGCGTCATTGCAGCCATACGATCGCAATCACCGTCTAGCCCAATTCCAATAACAGGCTTCCAACCCATTAATTGTGAATTGGAATAAGAAGAATTATTTTCCATCAAATTCTTTTTTACATCTTGCATATTCTCTTCAACGGTCGGATCTGCTTCATGATTCGGATAATTACCATCAACCTCGGCATAAAGAATCTGCACATTCGCCCATTGCATTTTTGCAACCAATGCAGGAAGCACAGCCCCTCCAGCAGCATTCGCACAATCAACGAGTGCCGCCAAATCCATGCCAACCAAATGATTGAAATGTTTAGCAAGCCAATCAACATAGAGTGGAATCAGTAGTTTTTCTGAATAATTACCTTTAGATGAAAGATGTATATGTTTTTTTTGTTTATAAAGCTCTTTAATTTCTTGTATTTGCGAACCCCAGACCGCCTCTTTGGCAAGCGAGATCTTGATACCATTATATTCCTTAGTATTATGCGATGCGGTGATCATAAGACCCGCATCGACCGGTTGAGTATGTAATGCAAAATAAAGCACTGGTGATGGGCACATTCCAACAAAAAGAGCATCCAACCCACTCTCTTGAATTGCTCTACACATCTCTTCTTTAATGGCCTGTGAATGCAATCGCCCATCCATACCCACCGCAATAGTTTTTATTTTTGGATTTTTTTCTTTTAAATAAAAAACAATTGCGCGAACCAAGTCATAAACTTGATCAATTTTGAATTCGCTACAAACTTTGCCACGGATATCATATTCACGAAAAATAACATCTAACATGAAACATCCTCAGTTTTACACCATTCATGGCGAGTAATCGATGCGCAACGCGCATCAGAATCACCGAAACCACAAATCCTTATCTAACTTTTTTATATTTGCTAAACTATTTACTATGATTCCACATAAATTAACCATTAAAAATTTTCTCAGTTATGGCCCAGAAACGCAAACTATTGAGTTCGCTCCGCACAAACTTATTTGCTTATCGGGTAAAAATGGGCACGGGAAATCCGCAATGCTTGATGCAATTACATGGGCATTATGGGGTGTTGCACGAAAAACGCTGACATCAGTCAAACCCGATGAAGGATTACTCCACTTAGGCCAAACACAGATGTTTGTCATGCTCGATTTTGAGCTTAATGGCATCATGTACCGCGTCAAACGTGAATTTTTAAATACCTATGGCAAGCCATATGCTAATCTTGATTTTGGTATTTTGGACATCGCAACCGATAAATTCTCTCCACTCACTGATAAAACAATCAGAAAAACGCAAGAAAAGATTGAATCGGTACTTCGTTTGAGTTATGAAGCATTCGTAAACTCTGCATTTTTACGCCAGGGTCACTCAAATGAATTTTCCAAAAAATCTCCCAAGGAACGCAAAGAAATCTTGGCAAGCATCTTGGGTCTCGATCAATATGAAACACTGCGTCAGCTTGCGGGACAAAAAGCAAAAACTGCACAAAGTCAGCTTACAACTCTCCAGGCACTTCAAGAAAAATTAGTAGCTGAACTCTCCAAAAAAGATGCTCTGGTAGCAGCTATAGCGGAACTAGAAAGCAAATTAAAATCAATAAGCGAGCAAGAAGAAGTATTGCATAAAAAAAATACCAATCTTGCAACACATGAAAAAAAAATAATCGAAACTCAAAAACAGCGTGCAATGGTTGCTTTTGAATTGAATAAGCATCAAGAGAGTCAAAACCTTCAACAAAAGAAATTACGTGATCTGGTTGCAACCTGGCGCTCGATACATAAAAAATTACTTACATTGCCCGACCAAACGGAACTAGAAAACCAAAAAAAAGAGTTGATGCATGCTTTGCAATCACATCAACGTAAATTTCAACGCTATTTAGAGCTCAGAGAGCAGCATTTATCAATTAAAGAAAAAAGCCAGCATATTACAGACTCAATTCAAAAGGAACATCAAAAAAAGAAACAAGAAACACTTGTCGCGCTTGAGCGTTTTAAAACAGAGCAAATATCAAACGAAAAATCAATTAAAGAACTTTCTGTAAAAAAAGAAGTACTTGAAAAAGATCTTTGCTCATTTGAAAAACAACAACTAGAATTTGCTGAAAAACTTAAAAAAAGTACCGAGTTACAACAAAAAATAGAAACACAAACCCAGCAATTTGAAAAGCGTAAAGCGACATATCAACTGTTCATTGCACAGGCAAATCAAATGAACAGTGAGCTTAAAGGTATCTCAAATAAGGATGCGTTGGTGCATAATGATCAAGATCCAAGCTGCCCGCTATGCGAACAGAATCTTTCGGCATCACGACGCAAATTCCTAAAAATAAAATTCGCCAAAGATCAGCAGTTTATTGAACATCAGTTTAAACGGCTGACAGTGATCATTAAAAAACTCAAAGAAATTTTATATGAGCAGCATGCTCTCATTGAATCACTAAAAAAAGAATATGAAGAGTTGCGAATGATCCAAATAAAATTGGATGAGAATACCAAGCAATCGACCAAGATGCAGACAGAACTTGTTGAATGCACAAAATTAGCAACACAAGCTCAAGTACATGCGAATGAAATCGCGCAAACAATAGAAGCACATCAAACTAAATACAAATATCTTGCCGATCAAGAACAGAAGATTTTTGAATCAAATCAAGATTATATGGCAATTCAAAAGCAACTCGAAGCGATCATCAAAGAAGGTAAATCGAATGCCTATAATCAAAAAGAGCATGAATCGGTGCAAATAGCACTGAATAATTTAGAAAATCAAATTGCATCAATGGCTGCTTTAAAAGCTGAATCGGTCGCACAAAATCAACGAAAGCATGATATTGGCGAATTAATTCAGGAATTAAAAGAAGCAAAGAAAAATACAGCTGAACTAATCACCAAACTTGATGGATTTGCTCATCTTGCAAAAGAAGAACAAGAAGTTGCTCATCTTCGCACTCAGCTTGGCCAGCAAGCAAAAGAACTTCTTTCCAACAAAGAAATTCTCATTAAAGAACAAGGAAGCTTAAGCCAACAACAAAAGAAATTGATTCAATTCGAATCAGAACATCAAGAGCAACAAAGGGAGATCTCAAAACTCCATCAAACGATCTTTGATTATCAAACCATTGCAACTGCTACTGGCAAAGACGGCATTCAAGCACTCCTTATCGAAGAAGCAATTCCGGAAATTGAACATGAAGCAAATTACTTGCTCTCACGATTAACCAATAATCAAGCGCAAATTTTTATCGAATCACTTCGCGACCTCAAAAAAGGTGGTACTAAAGAGACGCTCGATATCAAAATTTCAGATCCTGCCGGCATTCGGCCCTATGAAATGTTTTCAGGAGGAGAAGCATTTAGAATCGATTTTGCACTCCGAATTGCCGTTTCAAAGCTTCTAGCTCGACGCGCAGGAACCGCACTACAAACACTCATCATTGATGAAGGATTTGGTTCACAAGATGATGAAGGGCTGAGCAACATTATGGATTGCATTCACAAAATTCAAGATGATTTTTCACTCATCATTATTGTATCCCATTTAAATACCATGAAAGATCAATTCCCTGTTCACTTTGTGGTCGAAAAGCGAGCACAAGCAAGTAAGATAAATGTGATAGAGCTCGGATAGGAACTAATTCAATTGCATCCCATTCGTCCATTCATCCACAGGAATTGTTTTCGGCCGTTTGCAAACCCCTGCTTGTGCTAATATTCTTCGAGGAAGATCTGCTACCTTCTTAAATATATGATTCGCCTTATATCTAAGATTTATTGGATATAGAATGCCTGTTTCATTAAATCGACAAATATCGAAGAAACCTTCTTCTGAATACGCCAGGATACCAAGCGCAAGTTTCAATATTACATTGTTCACGATTTCTTCTTGGGGTATGGGCGATTGTCGCCAGTAATTTCCACAATAACGAATATCACCATATGTAATACATCCCCCAAGATCATCCCCATAGGGCAACCCATTTGCCAAGCTTGGGGCTGAAGGATATGGTAATGGATCACCTTCTTGTGGCGGTGGTCCAAAATAGAAAATTCCAATCGAATTATCAAACGATATGTTTCTCTTGAGCGTGATGTATCGGCTGCCACCATCGGTATAGAATGTGTTACCACCTCCCGCTGGACGCTTACCCAATGCAACATTCTCTTTAATCAAAAGTCCATGCTCAAAATCTGGTCCTTGACGGCCAGTTGTATAAATTGCACCACCATCCCAAAGAATATTCAAGAAGCTCTCAATGCGATTGTTTGCAATTACGCATCCATAATTTGGTGTCAATGAATCAATGAGTCCCCACTGCCCACTCACTGCATTTGGTAATCCTGGAAAACTACCCTTATCCCATAATCCCCATCCCCAGCCCATAGAAATTGCTGACCACGGCACATTGATAATGGTATTATGCGAAATTGTTGTTTCACGAGTAAAGCCAATCAAAATTCCAGCAGCATCAACATATTCAACCCCAATATCACGGATAAGATTATTTTTAATTTTATTGTTACAAACAATACCCAGCCCATTTGCTGGATGTGCAGCGTTCACTGATACACCACCCAACAAAATAGAACTTGAAGAAATATCAGTAAACAAGTTACTCATAATTAAGTTACTTTGACTCCCTACGTCAAAATGTAACCCAACGCCCCCCAAATGCTTGAACATATTCCCCACAAATTTAATATGATGTGCAAAAGTAAAATAGAGGTTTGCATGACTTGGCACGATATCCGGATCATGACCGATATACGTTGGCTGATGACCATTTCCAATTAAAATCATGCCACCCTGATCAGCAACATAACCGTTTTGCCCACTTGGGCCATTCCATGTTGCATAAGCAAAAGTAATTCCCTCAAAACGAATGTGATGAATAGGATCATCGATGGTTCCAACTCCTTGAATTAATGTTTCAAGAATCGGAAGTTCCACCAGAGCAGTATTCATATTCTCATCCATCCGTGGAATGTAATAGAGCCATCCGCCGGAAGTATCCAAGCACCAATCACCCGGTTGATTCATAAATTGCAATGCATTTTCGAATCGAGTTACTTGCCAAAAACTCCAGATGCCTGGTTCATTGGTAATGATATCAAGATAGATATTTGCATTGTGCCACGCTGGCTCTACCAATGTAATCAATCCAGGAATGATGCCATCAACGGATGGAGTTACCTGTTCAAGCGGCACGCGCATCATTTTCCATTGTGTTTCAATCACAGCTTCAATATCAGGCACATTTGTCCACGCCCCTGGATCCATCCACTCTGGTGGATTTAAAGGAGTTGGAATAAATTCAATGCCCCCAGCACTATAAGAAGGCCGAAATCCGGCCGGATACGCAGTTGTACTCGCACGCTGTGCACGTTTGCCATTCACATAAAGCTGCCGCGATGTATTTGATCCAACTTGCGCTCTATAGATATTCAGAAGTGGGTCATAAAGGGACCAGCCAGTCACTTGAATCGATCCAGAAATAGTTGGATACTCGCCGGGAACAGAACAGTAGATAACGGCATGCCCGTTTCGGCCCGAATCAGCCGGTGTAAGTTCAAGAGGTTCAGCTAGCCGATACATACCACCATAGAGATACACAGTCACATCATCCTTACTAAAGGCTGATAAAGATAATTCACGAACCGCATCGCGAGCTTTTTGTAATGTTTGAAATGGCGCTTGTTCCGTTCCAGGATTGAAGTCATTGCCCTCAGGGGACACCCAAAAAGATGTTTTGGCAACTAAGGAGAAATGACTTAAAATAAATAGAATAATGAAAAGAAATGGAGCGGAAATCCGTAAAATCTTCATCGCGTTTACTCTCTTTTTAATGAATAAGCTAGTCATGTGCAGCATATGATAAAGACATTGCTTTATCAAGCACAGCAGAAATCATTACAAATTAAGCTATAAAAAAATGCTCCTGCTTTTTTACAGCAGGAGCATTTTTTTATTTTATCTTTGCAATTTTATTCAACTGCTCTGACTTCAGCAACTTCCGGCATTGCTGCCTTGATAGCTTCCTCAATTCCTAATTTGAGTGTGAAACTCGAAATTGGACATCCGACGCACGCCCCTAAAAACCTGATGGAGAGAATACCTTCGTGAAACTGAACAAATTCTATATCACCACCATGCATTTCTATACTCGGACGAAGTGTACTGAATACAACTTCGGCTCGTGAACGAACATCGCTTTGAGGCATCATTCAATTACACCCATTCAAGACGTGCAATTGGAGCTGTATCGCTTGCGCGACGTCCCATAGGAATTACACGTGTGTATCCACCTGGGCGATCAACATAGCGAGGAGCGATTTCAGTGAACAATTTCACCAATGCTTCTTGTTTATAAGGAAGCAAAGAGAGCGCACGACGGCGAGCATTGAAATCATTACCGCCACGAGCTAAGGTCACCATTTTTTCTGCAAACTTTTGCACTTCTTTGACTCGCGCTTTTGTTGTTGTCAAATGACCATAAGTAATCAAATGAATAACTTGGTTGCGGAGCATTGCAGTACGATGCGGACCTTTAAGATTTAATTTTCTTCTACCATTTTGATGGTTCATGATCTTGTAACCTTTTGTTGATCAATAATCATTGGGCTTCACGGTTCGCAAGAACTTTACGAACATCTTCTTCGTTAATGTTCATGCCAAACGATAAGCCAAATGCTGCCATGCTTTCTTTAACTTCATTGAGTGATTTGCGACCAAAATTTTTAATTTTAAGCGCCTCATCCTCAGGAATATTTACTAAATCAATCACGCGCTTGATGCCAGCATTTTTAAGGCAATTATACGCACGAACATTGAGTTCTAATTCTTCAATAGGCTTAAGAAGGAGATCAACAGGAACGTCTTTGAGCCCTAATTGATCAAGACGAACCGGAGCTTCTTCTTTTTGCTCTTCAGGCATTTTTGAAATCTCATTAAATGGAATTTCAGCTGATGCCAAAAAATGCTCAAGCTGTGTTCTCAAAATTGAAACACCATAGTGAAGCACATCAACCGGAGTAATTGAACCATCGGTATAGATATGTAATGTCAGTTTATCATAATCGATATCTTGACCAACACGTGTTTTTTCAACATCAAACATTACTTTTTTAACCGAAGAGAACATCGCATCAAGATGAATGCGACCATCTTCTTGGTATGCTTTATCAAGTGGCCATTGTGCCATTCGATAGCCACGACCAGTCTCAACGGTAAACTCAATATCAAGTTCTCCGCCGGGAGCAACGTGAGCAATGATATGATCTTTATTGATAAGCGTAAGGTTTTCATCAGCTACGATATCGCGAACGCGTGCAACAGATTCACCAGAAACGCGAAGCCTCATAGTGCCTGGTTTACCATCATTGGATCGCACAACGATCTCTTTAACGTTTAAAACCAATTGCATTGCATCTTCAACAACACCTTTAATCACTGAGAATTCGTTGTTAACTCCTTTAACAACGATCGATGTTACCGCTGCACCTTCAATACCACCAAGAATAACACGACGAAGCGCATTACCAAAAGTAACACCAAAGCCTGGTTCAAGCGGTTGAGCAACCAACTTGCCATATTTCTCGGTTACTGTTTTTTTATCCCACGCAATACGTGGAATAGTTAATGGTTGATATTCCCTAGTAGCCATTTAATCCCCCGCTCATCTTAAAATTATTCATAATAAAACAGTTCACAATACATTTAAAAAAGTGAATTACTTAGAATACAATTCAACAATTAAGTTTTCTTCGATTGGAGCTTGTACATCTGCACGTGCTGGCTCACGAAGCACGGTTCCTTTATATTCACCTTTGTGAAGTTCTAACCACTCAGGAACTTTGATACCCATTTTGAGACGTTTCTCGATCGCCTGCTCCATGAAAGTTTTCATTTCAAGAACTTTAGGATTCAATGAAACAACATCACTTACAGATACTAAGTATGATGGAGATGAAACACGTCGACCGTTAACATGGACATGTCCATGAACAATGATCTGGCGAGCTTGTTCACGAGAAACCGCCATCTTCAAGCGATAAAGGGTATTGTCCAAACGACGCTCAAGTAAATTAAGTAAGTTTTCACCAGGAGCACCTACCTGCATTTTAACTGCTTGAGCAAAGAATTTACGGAATTGACGCTCGCGCAACCCGTACATTTCCTTTACTTTCTGCTTTTCAGCAAGCTGTTTTCCATATTCACTGGTTTTGCGTGGACGCTTAGTTTGTTTCTCATCGGATTTCTTTTTCAAATCCACTTGATCAATTTGCTCTGTTCTGGCGTTTCTTCGTTCCATATTCATCATCTCATAAAATGGTATCTAATCTATTAAACACGTCGTTTTTTTGGTGGACGAGGTCCGTTATGTGGGAGTGGAGTAACGTCGCGAAGCACCGAGATAGAAAATCCTGCACCTTGGAATGCACGGACAACAGAATCACGACCAGATCCAGCACCTTGCAAGTTCACTTCAAGATTTTTGATCCCACATGCTTGCATGTCCTTCACCAAGCCTGATGCAATTTGACCCGCTGCAAATGGAGTACCTTTACGCGCTCCTTTGAAGCCTAAACGGCCAGCACTGCCACCCATCAAGACATCGCCATCAATAGTTGTGATAGTGACAAGGGTATTGTTGAATGAAGATTTAACGTGAACAATAGCATTGTCCACATTTTTTCTAGTTTTTTTAACTTTTTTCTTATATGCCATGTATTCTTCTCACTCGAGCAATTAACGTTACTTCTTAGTAATTTTGCGCTTCAACGCAACTGGAGCCTTCTTCGGACCTTTACGAGTACGCGCGTTTGTCTTGGTGCGTTGACCACGAGTTGGCAATCCACGTTTATGACGAAGACCACGATATGAACCAATTTCTTGCAAACGCTTAATATTCATCGTAATTTCTTTGCGCAACTCACCTTCAACAACATAATTGTTTGAAATTTCTTTTTGGATTGCAGCAACTTCAGCATCGGTCAGATCTTTGACACGAGTATCAAAATTGACGTTTACTTTATTTAGAATATCGCGAGAAGTTTTAAGACCTATCCCAAAGAGGTATCGAAGTCCATACTCAACACGTTTATCACCCGGTAAATTAACACCTTCTATTCTTGCCATGTCTTTAAATCCTCAACTAACCTTGGCGCTGCTTATGCTTTGCATTTTTTGTACAAATAACACGAATAACACGTTTTCTTTTAATTACTCGGCACTCGTTACAAATTGGTTTTACAGAAGTTCGTACTTTCATGATTGCCTAAATCCTTATACTCACAATCTAACTTTTATATCTCAATACAATTCTGCCTCGAGTCAAATCATACGGAGACAACTCAACTGCTACACGATCACCTGGAAGTATTCGTATGTAATGCATACGCATCTTTCCTGATACGTGGCCCAGAATTATATGGCCCCCTTCAATTTCAACGCGAAACATTGCATTTGGCAATGTTTCTTTTACTACACCATCAACTCGAATGACATCTTCTTTTTTCTTAACATTTTTGTTCTGCAAAAGAGCCACTCCTTGTTACAACCTTAGGCCCAGACTCTGTAATCAATACTGTGTCTTCCACATGAGCCGCAAGGCTTTTATCACTGGTTCTAACGGTCCAACCATCTTCTTCTATGAACACATTGTAATGTCCTGCCGTAATCATCGGCTCAATGGCAAGTGCCATACCAACCTGCAATAACGGACCCTTTCCCGGCTTGCCGTAGTTGAGAACTTCGGGATCTTCATGCATTGATTTCCCAATGCCATGGCCTGCAAAATCTCGAACCACACCAAAACCATGCTTTTCAACTTCTTGTTGAATTGCGGCAGAAATATCAGAGATCCTATTTCCGGCAACCGCTTTCTCTATTCCTACTTGAAGGGACTTACATGCTATTTCAACTAACTTACGAGCTTGAGCTGACGGAGTACCAACGAAAAATGGACGCGCCATGTCTGCGCAATAACCATCATACGAAACACACACATCAACTTTTACTAAATCTCCATCCTTGAATATGGACTGAATCGAAGGAATACCATGGACAACTACATCATTCACTGAAATGCAACTGACATATTTATATCCCATATACCCCTTCATCTTGGAAATAAGTCCAAGGTCCTTGATTCGTGATTCAATAAAGCTATTAACCTGGGATGCGGAATTACCGGGCTTCATAAGCTCTGAAAGTTCTTCAAAGATCGAATTTAATAATCTACCAGCTTCTTCCATTTTTCGGAAAGCAGCTTTATTTTTAATTGATATCATTGTTATATGTTCAGGCAAAGCGGTGTAACAATTGTTTTAAAGTTTTCAAACACATCTTGATACGGCCGATTTGCATCAATTTCAAGTACACGGTAACCAGCATTCTTATAAAATGACAAAAGCTCATTTTCATGAAGATGATAAACAATCATACGATCTTGGATCGCTTCTTTTGTATCATCCTTGCGCTGCATAAGTGGACTTTTACACTTATCACATACCATATCTGATTTTGGCGCTAGAGTTGAACCGCGAGCAAGAGAATATACCGCCTGACATTTGTTATTCGAACAAATATAACGAGCACTCAATCGCTCAATCACCCGTTCATCAGGAATAACAAACCTGAAAACCATCAATTTCAAAGAGGTATACTTTAATCTTAACAACTCATCCAAAGCTTGTGCTTGGGGAATAGTTCTGGGATATCCATCAAGAATGAGAGTCTTACCTGTCCTACTCTCAGCAGCCATCCATTCATCAACCATTTCCGTCATAAGTCTATCAGAAATTAGTTTACCAGATTTTATGGCAAAATCTATCTGTTGACCTATGGAAGTCCCTTCACTAATATGCTTTCGACACAGATTCCCAGTCGAAAGCTGCTCCCAGCCATACATGCTGACAAGTAAATTAGATAAAGTTCCCTTCCCCGAACCCGGTGGGCCAATTAAAACAATGGCACAATTACTCAACGCCCGCCCCTTCCCTTCATGCGACCGGATGTCAAAAATCCTTCATAGCGATGTTCAATCAAATATGATTCGATTTGAGCAGCCAATTCTAGAGCAACGCCAACCACAATCAAAAGCCCTGTACCACCCATAATGCTTAAATAAAGCCCTGGCGGAACCAATAGAGCATGAACAATGTTCGGCGAAAGCGCAAGCAACGCGAGATACACTGCTCCAACTAAACCAATACGGGTTAAAATATAGTTGAAGAATTCAGCTGTCTTACGTCCTGGACGAATTCCTGGAATGAACCCACCACTCTTCTTTATATTATCAGCCAATTCTTCTGGGTTAAACACCATTGCAGTGTAGAAGAAAGAGAAGAAGATAATTAGTATAAAATCTAAGACACTGTTCAATAAACCACCCATACGCAAACTATCTGCAACTGCTTTGAAAAAATCAAATCGAGTCGCCAAAATTGTTGACGCAAAAAGAGGAATATTAAGAACCGCATTCGCAAAAATTACTGGCATTACCCCAGCCGTATTGATCTTAAATGGAATATATGTACTTTGACCACCAAATACACGTTGACCAACAACTCTACGTGCATATTGAACAGGGATCTTGCGTTCTCCCTTTTCTAAGAAAACAATACATGCGGTAATGATTATAACCAGCAGTAGCAAAGCAACTGCAGTTAACGGATCGATATACTTTTCGGAAAGTGCCGCGATGGTGTAAAAAATATCTGTCGGGAAGCGAGCTACGATACCTGCAAAGATAATCATAGAACTACCATTTCCGAGGCCAAAAAGTGAGATTTGCTCACCAAGCCACATGACAAACATAGATCCAACGGTCAAAGAAAGCACAAAAATAAACTTGAATCCTAATCCCGGAGTCATCACGAGGCCAGCTCGCTCAACCAAGAGAGAAATACCAATACCCTGCAAAACGCTCACACCGAGGGCAAGGTATCGTGTGTATTGGTTGATTATTTTGCGCCCATACTCACCTTCTTTGGCAAGCGCTTCAAGAGTTGGTATCGACATGGTCAACATCTGCATCATAATCGATGAGGTAATATACGGCATAATACCGAGTGCAAACAAGGTAACATTACGTAAGTTCCCACCTGAAAATAGATCAAGATACGCAAATAATGAACCAATTCCTCCAGCTGGGGTTAGACTTTGATGAAGTTTATCAATATCAATACCGACTACTGGAATATGATTCCCAATACGATAAATAACTAAAATTCCAAGCGTGAAAAGTAATTTTTTACGCAGCTCTGGAACGTAAAAAATGTTAATGAAATTACGTAAAAGTACCACTACCTCTACTCCTGATTTATTGCTGCCTTGCCGCCTACTTTTTCAATTGCTTCGAGTGCTTTTTTGCTAAATGCATCAGCATGCACTGTCAATTTCTTTTTAAGTTCACCCTCACCAAGCACTTTAATAAAGAACCCTTTGGTCACGAGCCCCTCTTTGCTATGATGAGCTTTGATAATGCCCTTCTCAATCAATGACGCACGATTGACAACTTCCCCATCTTGGAATTTATTTTCCAGCTGATTCAAGTTAACAACGTCAAACTGTGCTTGATGAATCGCATTGCTGAAACCGCGTTTTGGTAAACGACGGTACAAAGGCATCTGACCACCTTCGTAACCAGGTCTAACTGTACCGCTGGTACGAGCTTTTTGACCTTTATGACCACGTCCAGATGTGCCGCCACGGCTACCACCTCGACCTACACGTTTTCTCTTTTTGACTAATGGAGTGAGAGTATCTAAGCGAAACATTATATGCCCTTAACCAATTCTTTAACGGTTTTACCACGCAACTTCGCAATATGCTCAACTGTACGGAGCTTTGCGAGCGCATTAAGAGTTGCCTTCGCAACGTTTTGACCGCTTGGCGATCCCAACGACTTGCTCAATGCATCATCGATACCTGCTGCGTGCAAAATTGCACGAACTGCACCACCTGCAATCGCACTGGTACCTTTTGAAGCTGGACGTAAAATGACGCGGCTTGCACCGTGTCTACCTTCAACTTCGTAGGGGATTGTTGCATCACGACGTGGGACAGAGATCAATGATTTGCGTGCACTCGTAGTTGCTTTTGCAATTGCAGAAGATACTTCGTTGCTTTTGCCAAGCCCAATTCCAACGCTTCCTTGACGGTCACCTGAAACTACAAATGCAGAGAATGAAAAGCGTTTACCGCCCTTGGTAACTTTCGTCACACGGCGCACGCTAACCACATGATCCACAAAACTTTTTTCGTTTCTTTCTTTTTCTGCCATTTTAAACCTTAATTGATCTAATTAAATTTGTAATTTGCCTTCACGCAACCCTTGCGCAAGCGCTTCAACACGACCATGATAAAGGAAACGACCACGATCGAATACTGCTTTTTCAATGCCTTTTTCCTGAGCGCGTTTTGCAAGTTCAATACCAACAGCATGAGCAACCGTCTTTTTATCACCTTTAATGGTAATTTCAAGTGAAGAACAACTTGCCAATGTTTGATGGGAGTTATCGTCAATCAACTGTGCATAAATATTGCTTGCACTTCGAAAAACCGAAACACGCGGAATAGAAATATTCCTTTTGATTCGACTTCGAACACGAAGTTCACGACGTTTTTGTGTAGCTTTATCTTTCTTATGAACCGCCATAGTTACGCTCCAGCTGACTTAGCCTTACCGGCTTTGAGTTTAATTTTATCTGTTGCCAAACGAATACCCGTACCTTTATAAGGCTCAGGGCTGCGCAGCGCTTTGATTTGGCTGCTTACATGGCCAGCAAGCTCTTTATCTGCTGATTTAACAGTAATTTTTTGTCCTGTCTTATCAATAATAATTGTCACACCGTTTGGAAGTTCATAATCTATTTTATGACTGAATCCAATAGTGAAAACCAACTTATTGCCAACTTGAGCAGCTTTAAATCCGAGGCCAACAATTTCAATATTATTTTCAAATTCTTTCTTAGCACCACTTAACGTATTAGAAAGCAACGCTCTATGAAGTCCCCAAATTCGATTTAATTCACGAATTTTAAGAGATTCATCATTTGAATCTGCTGCAAATAATTTCAACGTATGACCTTCTACTTTTGCAGCCAATTCTTTTGGCAACTCATACGTTCCATTTGCATGAGAACCTTTAAAGTTAACAGCATGCCCTTTAACTTCAACAGTGAGACCACTAATATCTATGGGTTTACGACCTATTTTTGACATACCGCCCCCTTACCAAATAGTGCACAGCAATTCACCGCCGACATTTTCTTGCTTCGCTTTTTTGTGTGAAACTACACCACGATTGGTAGACAAAATAGAGAGACCGAGTCCACCAATAACAGGCTTAATTTCACCAATAGCTGTATAGGTACGGCAGCTTGGTTTGCTTATACGAGTAATTTCATGAATAGCCGATTCACCATCGACATACTTAAGATAAATTTTGATGAAGCTTTTTCCATCTTGTTCTATCGTATCAACAGCCTTAACAAAGCCTTCATCAAGCAATATATTTGCAATTGCCAAACGCATCTTTGAAGTAGGGGCTGTAACGAATGCTTTCGAACCCATTACCCCGTTACGAATAATAGTGAGAAAATCACCAATTGAGTCAATTGACATAACAGACCTTCCAGATTACCAACTTGTTTTCTTTACACCTGGAAGAATTCCATCCAAGGCGTGCTTTCTAAAACACAAACGACACATTTTAAACAAACCCATATACGCGCGGGATCGACCACAGAGCTGGCAACGCTTGTGTACACGTACTGCGAATTTAGGAGTTCTTTTTGATTTTTCAATTAACGCTTTTCGCGCCATAATAATACCTCGTTAAATTATGCCTGCTTAAATGGCATACGAAACTTTTTCAACAATGCACGAGCATAATCATCATTATCCGTTGATGTTTCAATGGAAATGTTCATGCCGTAAACTTTTGAACCAACTTCAAATTCAACTTCAGGGAAAATACTCCATTCCTTGATTCCCAAGTTATAGTTACCCTGATTGTCCAACTTCGAAGACACCCCTTGGAAGTCACGGTAGTTAGGGAGAGCCAAGTTGATAAGTTTATCTAAGAATTCGTACATTGCTCGTCCGCGCAGAGTTACCATAACGCCAATTTGCATTCCTTCACGCAACTTAAATCCTGCAATAGATTTACGCGCTTGTGTACGAACCGGATGTTGTCCTACAATTTTTCCAACTACTGATTCAACGAGTTGAAGCTCTTTGCTATCAGCAACCGCACCCTTAACACCAACATTGACTACAATTTTTCGTAATCGTGGTGTTTCCATAATATTTTTCAAACCCAATTCTTTATATAACTGGGGTCTTATTTCATCAATATACTGCTTTTCCAGCCGTGTCTTTTGAGACATAAATTCGCCTTTATCGCTTAAAATTGTTCTTTGCAACGAACACAAACACGTACTTTTTTACCATCTTCTAGTGTTTTGGAACCAACGCGACATGGCTTATTACATGATCTGCACACTGGCATTACACGGCATAGATCAATAAAGCGTTCTTCTTTGCGAATACCTGCAATATCACCTTGCTTGCGCGCCTTTGCGTGACGAGTTGCCACCGCAACATCCTTTACCAAAACCTTACCTTCTTTTGGCAAGATAGCAATTACTGCGCCCTTTTTACCTTTGTCTTTTCCTGACAAAACAACTACAGAATCATTTTTCTTAACTCGAGCTACCATAGACGCCTCTTATAACACTTCGGGTGCGCGCGACATAATCTTGGCGAAACCTTTTGCGTGCAATTCGCGTGCAATCGGACCAAAGACACGAGTACCAATCATTTCATCATCTTTAATAATTACCGCAGCATTATCGCCAAATCGAATATAGCTACCATCTGGTCGACGGAATTCTTTTCGTGTACGAACGATAATTGCATCAACAACGTCGCCTTTTTTAACCATTCCACCAGGAATAGCTTTTTTAACGGCACATTTTATTCTGTCACCTAAATAGGCAAAACGTTTACGGGTGCTTCCAACGATGTGAATACACATCAATTCTTTTGCACCGGAATTATCAGCCACGTTTAAGTAAGATTGTTTTTGAATCATAGCACTTTACCCTAAACTTATGCTTCTTGAGAAGTAATAACTCGAGCAAGATACATATATTTTGTTTTTGACTTTGGCGCACCTTCATAGAACTCTACGGTATCGCCAATTTTCGCTTGCTCAAGCTCATCGTGAACACTGTACTTCTTAAATTTACGGAGTGTTTTACCAAGCTGTGGATGCTTTACGGTACGAACTGTTTTGACAACGACAGTTTTATCCATCTTATCAGAAACAACTTCTCCGACGAGTATACGCTTTGCTTTTTGTTCTGTTTTTACCATTATAGCCTCTTATTAAATGTTTTGTTGCAAGCTCGCCGCACTACTCGCTTTTTAAAGCAAGCAGGGTTGAAACTCGAGCAATATTTTTACGCAACTTCTTGAACTGCGAATAATCTTTCACATGCGCAGTTGAAGCATTTAACCCAAGGGTAAAAAGCTCTTTTCGCAGCTCGTGGGACTTTTGCAGCAATTGCTCAGTTGTTAGACCGTTAACTTCTTGTTTGAATTTGGTTATTTTCATAATTTTATCGCTGATTAAATGGCGGTTTGCTCTTCTTTGCCTTTTGCTACAAATCGCGTTCTCATTGGAAGTTTGTAGCTTACTTGTTTCATTACTGAACGCGCCGTCACTTCATCAACTCCACCGATTTCAAACATTACACGCCCACGTTTTACAACGGCAACCCATACTTCAACGTTACCTTTACCCTTACCCATACGAGTTTCAGCTGGTTTTTTAGAAACTGGCTTATCAGGGAAGACTCGCAAATAAAACGCGCCTTCTTTTTTGAGCGCTCGAGACAATGTCACACGAACCGCTTCGATTTGTTGGGCTGTCATCCATTTTGGCTCAAGAGCCATTAATCCATAATCGCCAAAATTTACTGTGGTAGCGCCTTTAGAACGGCCGCCCATTCTACCACGCTGCATTTTACGGTATTTGGTCTTTTTAGGCATCAACATAGTTCATATCTTCCATATTAAAAATTAAATGTGTTGATATTCGCCTTTACAAAGCCAAACCTTAACCCCGATAATTCCGTAGGTTGTTTTAGCTTCAGCAAATCCGTAGTCAATATCAGCACGTAGTGTATGCAATGGAACGGATCCTTGACGTAGCCATTCGCTTCGAGCGATTTCAGCGCCTGCTAGACGACCTGAAACACAAATCTTAATACCTTTTGCTCCAGCTCGCTGTGCTGATTGCGCCGCACGCTTTAAGGCACGTTTATAGCTCACACGCTTTTCTAGCTGCTGAGCAATACTCTTTGCAACAACAACAGCATCCAATTCAGGAGTTTTAATTTCTTGAACTGAAACTTCTACTGTCGGCTTATTAAGTAAAGTTGCCAATTGCTTTTTCAAGCCTTCGATGCCCTGGCCACCTTTACCGATCACATTGCCCGGACGAGCAGAGTGAACAATAAACTTCACCGCATCAGCCGCTTTCTCAATTTCAATCAATCCTACTTCAGCCTTTTCCAGATTATTTGCTAAAAAACGTCTTGCTTTAATATCTTCTAAAATCTTATCACCGTAAGATTTAGCTGGGGCGAACCAACGCGCTTCCCAGTCACGATATATACCCGTTCGAAAACCTTTTGGGTGTACCTTTTGTCCCACGTTACGCCTCTTTGTTATTAACTAATGGACTCACTTCTATGCTAATATGACTAAAACGTCGTTTAATAACGTTCGCACGCCCCATTGCTCCCGGCTTATAGTAATTATAAGATGGGCCATGATCAATACGAATATCTTTAATTCGCAATTGTTCAGGGTTCAAATCTTGAAGATGCTTTGCGTTCGCAGCTGCTGATTGAAGAGTTTTTTGGATAAATCCACTCTTTTGAAGTGGAAGGGTAGCCAATAACCCCAGCGCAAACTCTACATTCTTGCCACGAATCACATCTGCGAGTGGTCGCAACTTAAATGGGGAATATCGAATAAAACGGCTTTTAGCAAGAAATCGCATAGCAAGACCTCAGGAAATTCTTTAATTTTGTACTAATTTTATTGATTAGCAATGTTTTCTATACCTTAAATTATACCGAAAATATTGGTATGAAGCAACCCAGAATTACTCTGCTGAAGCGCCAGACTGACGCTGTCCGCTATGCATTCTGAAAGTTCTGCTCGGAGCAAATTCTCCAAGTCTGTGGCCAACCATATTTTCAGTTACAAATAACTCCACAAACTTCTTACCATTATGGATCGCAAATGAAAGACCAACAAACTCTGGCGTAATAAGACTTCTACGAGACCAGGTTTTGATCACTTCGCGCTTTCCACTTTCTTTAACTCGCGTCACTTTTTTAATAAGGGAATCCTGTACATAAGGCCCCTTTTTGGCTGATCTTGCCATTGTATACCTCTTAACTAAGTAAAGTTCTACTTCTTACGTCGGCGTAGAATTAATGAATTCTTTCTACGTTTATGACGAGTACGAGTACCTTTGCACCCTTTGCCCCATGGAGTTGTTGGATGAGATCCGGATTTAGATCGTCCTTCACCGCCACCATGTGGGTGATCCACAGGGTTCATAGCCATACCACGAACAGTTGGTCGAATACCACGGTTACGAGTACGTCCAGCTTTACCCCAAACAATATTTTTGTAGATTGCATTTCCAAGAACACCAACACTCGCCCAACAATTTGATGCAACCATACGGATTTCGCCAGATGGCATCTTAAGAGTTACAAAATCATCTGATTTACCAATGATTTGAGCTGAAGTTCCCGCACTGCGCGCAAAGGTTCCGCCAGATCCAGGACGAATCTCAAAATTATGAACCATAAAACCAAGAGGAATTTTGCTGAACGGTAAATAGTTACCATTTTTTGCTTCAGCATTTTCACCAGCAAGAACGATATTACCAACACTTAAGCCTTCCGGCATAAGCATGTATTTTTTCGCACCATTGGCATAGATAACAAGACCAATACGCACGTTACGGTTTGGATCATATTCGATAGTTGTAATTTTTCCAGGAACATCACGAACAGTACGATTAAAATCTATAATACGATACGTACGAGATGCACCGCCTCCGCGATGGCGAACAGTAATGCGACCATATGCGTTTCTGCCACCACGCTTTTTAAGGCCAACGGTTAGACTTTTTTCAGGTGATGTACTAGTAATATCTCCTGAATCGATAAATGTTTGAAAACGCAAAGATGCGTTGCGCGGTTTTCTATTTCTAATAAGAGTTGTCATAATTTATTCCTTTATTCATCGGCCTTAGCGGTTTCACCAGCATCAGCACCAACAGTTTGGAACAAATCGATAGAATAACCTTCAGCAAGAGTTACATATGCGATCTTTTCATTGATTTCTTTTGGTGCAACTCGTGAACGACGAGCCATGCCTGCAGATTTTTTATTACTGCGAACCAATGTATTTACTTGTGCAACCTTAACATTAAACACTTTTTCCAATGCATCTTTAACCATAGGCTTTGTTGCATTCAAGTTTACTTTAAGTACAAGCTGATTGTTCTTTCTATTGAGCTTATAAGCCTTATCAGAAATAACTGGGCCTTTAATAATATCGTGATATGTTAGCTCCATTTTTCCACCATAGTTTTAAATGTTTCTAAATCTCTATTAAATACAACCCAGTAATCGCTTGTAACCAAGTCAAATGCATTTGGTTGATCGAAGTACATTAAGCGAACATTTGGGATGTTCACAAATGATGCATAGCTCATTGCATCATAGGTTGGTAACCAGATGGTAACTGTTTTATCGTTCACACCTAATTTTGTAAGAATATTATATGCAACAGATGTTTTAGGACGGTCATCTGGCGCTTGCCATTCAGCCGCAAGAACACGTTCATTATTTAAGTATTGTGAGGCAATACTCATGAGTACGCGATTCTTTTGCTGTTGTGCAATGCGGAGTGTTTTTGTCCGTGGTTGTGGCCCGAAACTAACACCACCGCCTCTCCACAATGGAGAACGTGCAGAACCCGCACGAGCGCGGCCTGTACCTTTTTGCTTGAATGGCTTTTTGCCAGTTCGTGCAACATCTGAACGATCCTTAGATCCAACAGTTCCTTGTCGCCAATTTTGCAACAAAGCACGAACCCAAACAGCAAATTCATGTGCTGAAGCCTGGCGTTCTGGCGCTGCTATTCCCAACGTTTTGTGAGAAATAACGCCTGCGCGATTTGCTTCACTTTTTGTTTGTGTTTTACTCATGATCTCGCCTCAACCTATATTACGCTTTAGTAATAAATACAAATGAACCTGAATGGCCAGGCACTGAACCTTTGACCAAAATCACTGGTGCATCTTTTTCAATTTGAACAACTTCAAGATTTCTCATAACTTTTTGGTCTACACCATGGTGACCTGGAAGCCTTTTACCCTTGATGACACGACCTTGAGATCTCATATGGCTCACAGAACCGGTACGACGATGCATAGTTGAACCGTGTGTAGCTGGCAACCCGCCAAATCCGTGACGCTTAACGCCGCCTTGGAAACCACGCCCCTTGCTTGTCCCAGTAACGTGAACTGCATCGCCCTGTGCTACATAGTTACGAAAATCAAGCGCTTGCCCGATTTGCAATGTCTCATCAGGTTGATCCATTTTAATTTCTTTAATGATTCGAAAATGGGTCTTGAGATCTTTCAACCATTCTGTATCAAACGCTTTACTTGCATATTTATCACGCAAACAAGCAACTTGAACAGCTGTATAGCCATCACGATCTTGCGTTTTAAAACCAGTAACAAACCAATTACCCAAATTAATTGCGGTGACAGGAACAACTGTTTCACCTACAAAAACTTGAGTCATACCGATCTTCTTACCGTATATACGTCCAATCATTGTATTCCTCACTTACTTAATTTCGACTTCAACGCCTGAGGATATACTTAACTTCATAAGCGCATCCATAGTTTTGTCTGATGGATTAACGATATCTAAAACACGTCCATGTGTTGTGAGTTCAAATTGCTCACGAGACTTTTTATCAACATGGGGTGAACGCAAAACGGTGAAACATCGGCGCTTGTTTGGGAGAGGGACAGGCCCCATAAGATTGGCACCTGTCCTTTTAGCTGTCAAAACAATTTGTTTTACTGCCTTATCAAGCAAACGATGATCAAAAGACTTTAATTTAAGTCGAATACGTTGTTTTTTCATCGATTGTCTTCTTTATTCAATAATTTCAGTTACAACACCGGAACCAACAGTACGTCCGCCTTCACGAATTGCAAAGCGAAGATCTTTTTGCATAGCAATAGGCGCAATAAGTTCTGCTTCCAATTCAACTGTATCACCAGGCATTACCATTTCGCGACCCGCAGGCAACGTAACGATACCGGTAACGTCGGTTGTTCTGAAGTAGAACTGAGGACGATATCCTGAGAAGAATGGGCTATGACGTCCGCCTTCATCTTTGCTCAAAATGTATGCTTTGCATTTGAATTTGCGGTGAGGTTTAATGCTACCTGGTTTAGCGATAACCATACCACGTTCGATATCTTCCTTCTTTGTACCACGAAGCAAGAGACCAACGTTATCACCCGCAAGACCTTCGTTCAATGTTTTACGGAACATTTCAACGCCAGTTACGGTTGTTTTTTGAGTGTTGCCAAAACCAACGATTTCAACTTCTTCACCAACTTTAACCTGGCCAGATTCAATCTTACCGGTTGCAACGGTACCACGACCAGAAATAGTGAACACACCTTCAATTGGCATCAAGAGTGGCTTATCAAGCGCACGTTTTGGTTCAGGAATGTAAGTATCAATTGCATTCATCAAACGTTCAATAGAAGCTTCTCCAAGCTCGCTTTGATCGCCTTCAAGTGCTTTCAATGCAGAACCACGGATAACTGGAATTTCGTCGCCAGGGAAATCATATTTCTTAAGCAAATCACGAATTTCTTCTTCAACCATATCGATCATGTCTTTATCTTCGACTGCATCGCATTTGTTGAGGAAAACAACGAGCGCAGGAACGTTAACGTTACGAGCAAGAACGATGTGCTCACGAGTTTGTGGCATCGCACCGTCTACTGCAGATACAACCAAGATCGCACCATCCATTTGTGCTGCACCAGTGATCATGTTTTTAACATAGTCAGCGTGGCCAGGGCAGTCGATGTGTGCATAGTGACGTTTATCTGTTTCATACTCAACGTGTGAGGTATTAATGGTAATACCACGTTCTTTTTCTTCTGGTGCGTTATCGATTTCATCGAAACGACGAGCTTTTGCTTTACCGCGTTTTGCAAGTACGGTGGTAATTGCAGCAGTTAAGGTTGTTTTACCATGGTCAACGTGTCCAATGGTCCCCACGTTCAAATGGGGCTTTGTACGTTGAAATACATCTTTTGCCATTGTGAATACTCCTAAGAATTATTAACTATTTATAACTTTATTTCTTTGTAGCAATTGCTTCTTGAACGTTTCTTGGAACTTCACGATAGCATTCAAATTCCATCGTGTAGCTCGCGCGTCCTTTGGTCATCGATCGTAAAATCGTCGCATAACCAAACATTTCTCCTAGTGGAACTTCTGATGTCACCACGTGCTTGTCTGGAAGTGCTTCCATACCAAGGATTCGACCTCTGCGAGAGTTCAAATCGCCCATCACGTCACCCATATGCTCTTCTGGGGTTTCAACGACCACCTTCATGATCGGTTCAAGAAGAACTGGATTTGCTTTTTCCATAGCACTTCTAAATGCCATAGCTGCTGCGATTTTAAACGCAATTTCAGAAGAGTCGACATCGTGGAAGGAGCCATCAAAGAGTGTAACGGAACAATCAACTACAGGATATCCTGCAATAACACCCGCATTCAACGCCTCCAAGCAGCCCTTTTCGATACCAGGAATAAATTCTTTTGGAATCG
The DNA here is from genome assembly GCA_964553945.1 of uncultured Pseudomonadota bacterium. Classification (GTDB taxonomy): domain Bacteria; phylum Babelota; class Babeliae; order Babelales; family Vermiphilaceae; genus CAZKLV01. The sequence continues at coordinate 65,801 of CAZKLV010000002.1, read as the reverse complement.
CACCACCAATAATTTTGTTGTGGAAAGCATAGCCCTTACCACGCTCTTGCGGATCCATCTTGATCCATACGTGACCGTATTGACCGCGACCGCCAGATTGACGAATAAACTTACCCTCAGCTTCAGAATTCTTCTGAACGGTTTCTTTATACGCAACTTCGAGCTTGCCTTGCTTTACTTCAACTTTATGTTCACGTTTCAATCGATCAACAACGATTTCAAGATGGAGTTCTCCCATACCGTGAATTGCCGTCTGACTAGTTTCTTCATTATAAGAGAATCGGAATGAAGGATCTTCTTGCATCATTTTTCGCAATGCAATTGTCATCTTTTCATAGTCACCTTTTGCAACAGGTTCTACCGATGCAGAGATAACTGGATTTGGCACGTTAATTGATTCAAGAACAACGTTACTATCAGTGCCGCACAATGTATCACCAGTAATGGTATCTCGAATACCAACTACCGCAGCGATATCACCTGCACGCACTTCATCAATTTCTTCACGCTTATTTGCATGCATTTTGACTAATCGGCTCACACGTTCTTTTTTACCGGTACGGTTATTGAAAACATAAGAACCAGATTTTAATGTTCCAGAATAGACACGAATAAAGTTCAAAACACCTACGAAAGGATCAGTGATGATCTTAAACGCAAGGGCATAGAACTCATCATTTGGATTTGATTCGATTTCAATGACTTCATCAGTATCTTTATTGGTACCTTTGATAGCAGGAACATCTAATGGTGATGGAAGATAATCAACAACACCATCGAGCATCAACTGCACGCCTTTGTTTTTGAAAGCGGATCCGCAGAAAACTGGGACAATCTTAATATCGATTACACCCTTACGAAGTGCAGCTTTTGCTTCATCGATACCAATTTCTTCGCCGTTCAAATAGCGCTCTGCCATAGACTCATCAAAGTCGCATGCTGCTTCAATAATTTGCGAACGCAATTCTTCGCATCTGTCTTTGTAATCAGCTGGCACTTCAGATTCGATGATTTTCTCACCCATTTCACCTTCAAAGGTATACATTTTGCGAGTTAAAACATCGATGATTCCTCGAAGATCTTCTGACTGCCCAACCGGAATTTGCATTGGGATGGCGCGAGCTTTTAATTTTTCATTAATGTCTTTTACAACACGGAAGAAATCCGCACCGATACGATCGAGTTTATTCACAAATACAATACGAGGAACTTTATAACGGTTCGCTTGGCGCCATACCGTTTCAGACTGAGGCTGAACACCTTCAACACCCGCAAAAACCGCAACAACACCATCAAGAACGCGCAATGAACGCTCAACTTCAATGGTGAAATCTACGTGACCCGGGGTATCGATAATGTTAACCTGGCAATCTTTCCAGAAACTGGTAGTCGCAGCTGATTGAATGGTAATACCACGCTCACGCTCTTGTTCCATGAAGTCCATAGTTGCTTCACCTTCATGAACTTCACCAATTTTGTGAGTCATACCGGTGTAGAACAGAATACGTTCGGTCACGGTTGTTTTACCAGCGTCAATGTGCGCTGCAATACCAATATTACGATATTTTTCTAAAGGATACTGTTTCGTTGCCATTACAACCTCTCATTTACCATGCATAATGGGAGAATGCACGGTTTGCTTCTGCCATACGCTGGACATCAATACGTTTTTTAACTGCGCCACCCTTGCCTTGGCTTGCATCCATGATTTCAAACGCCAAACGCTCTTTCATAGTTTTGTTTGTGCGCTCTTTTGATGCTGAAATGAGCCAACGCATGGTTAAAGAATCTTTTCTACGAGAACGCACTTCAGTAGGAATTTGATACACACTACCGCCGACACGTCGCGAACGGACTTCAACCAAAGGAGCTACTTGCTCAAATGCTTGGTTAAATGTTTCAAGCGCTTTCTTCTCATCATTATTGCTCTTTTTTGCAATAATATCGATAGCACCGTAGACAATATCACGAGCTACACTCTTCTTGCCACGCTCCATGATAACGTTAATAAATTTTTGTATGCGAACCGACCCAAAGCGAGGATCTTTTTCGATTGTACGAGTAAAATCTGTAGTTCTACGTCTTGGCATAATTCAAATCCTCAATTAATTACGACTTTGGTCGTTTTGCGCCATACAATGAGCGGCCTTGTTTTCTATTTTGAACACCAGCACAGTCTAATGCACCACGAATGATATGGTATTTAACACCCGGCAAGTCTTTTACCCTACCACCACGCACCAATACAACAGAGTGCTCTTGGAGGTTGTGGCCTTCACCAGGAATGTATGCAGTCACTTCAATCCCGGTAGACAACTTAACACGCGCAACTTTACGTAATGCTGAGTTAGGCTTTTTCGGAGTTTGGGTAAACACTTTCGTACATACACCACGCGCTTGAGGTCCACCTTTGAGGGCAGGGCTCTTGGATTTGTATGTAACTTTCTTTCTGCCTTGCCGGCATAATTGATTAATCGTTGGCATAATAGGTTATTCCTACTTTGTTCATATAAAAAACACAATTAAACTGTTCTTTGCAATTTTTTGACGCGTCACTCTGAAGACAATGTGAAGTGCATATCAGCAATGATGGCCTATACACATTTTAGCTATTTTTAGGATTTATTCAAGTATTAATTCAGGGGAAAATTATGATTTACGCCCCAATTTGAGCACCTTTGATAACATTATGGGTTAATTTTACCGAAAAAACGAGTGTTTAGCTAGGTTTTATCTCTGGAAACACCCACCTTTTGCCAATCTATATCAATAGACGGGCTCAGCGAATAATGATAGTTTATGATGGTATTTTAATCAACCCTCAAATGAGAGTCATTGTACAAAGGAGTTTTTATGTCTGCAGAACTAGTTTTGATGAAATTATTTTATATTGCAGTCGGCATCATCGGAGTCGGCTTCTTAATTGCCTTTCATGAGCTTGGCCATTTTATATTCTGCAAGCTTTTTAACATTCGAACTCCTGCATTCTCAATTGGATTTGGCCCTCAGCTACTTAAAAAACAAATTGGCGAAACCATGTTTTCAATCTCCGCCATACCCCTAGGCGGCTATGTACAAATGGAGTCAAACACAGAAAGTGGGCACGATCCTCGATCCTTCAATTCCAAACCATATTATCAAAAACTTCTGGTAATGTGCGGAGGCATTGGATTTAACATGATTTTTGCCTATCTCATTTTAATGGGCCTCGCTTTTACAGGCATTCCTAAGACACTTCTGTTATACCCCAAGAATGCAAGCACTCGAGTAAACACAGTAATGCCCGATACTGCTGCAGCTAAGGCAGGAATACAGCCAGGAGACGTTATTACTTCTATCAACAATGAATCCTTGGATGGCGACGCCACCAAATTACTTGAAAAGATCAAAGCACTTCCCAATCAAACAATAACCCTCTCACTGGAGCGCCAAAATCAATTGCAGACAATTTCAGCGACACTTGACGAGCGCATAGTCGACTCGGAGACGCTTGGTTCGCTAGGAGTCATTTTTGAGCTGCGCGAGACCCCTGGTCAATCATTGCTCGACGCAATCAAGGATGGGATAGCTCTAACCAATAAAATTATTTGGAACACCATCGACGGCTTCGTTTCAATCGCACGCAAAAAAGATATGAGCCAAGTCGGCGGCCCGCTGATGATCATTTCTATGACCACATCAGTTGCAGCCCAAGGTCTTAAAATTTTGCTTCTATTCTTGGCAGTAATTAGTGTAAATTTGGCAGTTTTAAACATCATTCCGTTACCAATTTTTGATGGCGGCCAAATCTTGTTTTACACCATTGAAGCAATTATTCGCAGGCCACTTCCAGAACGCGTTCGGGAGTATATCCATATCGCATCTTGGATCGGACTTATGATCTTGGTTCTTTATTTGACCGGCAAAGATATTTATCATATTGCTGGCTCCTGGCTCCATAAGTTAACCTAATTAATCAGCTTTAAACAAAAACACGCAATAAAAAACTCCCGACTTCATTAGTCGGGAGTTTTTTATTCTTTAGAAAGTCAAAAAGCGATTAGCCTTCTTTGACCTCAGTCACAACTGGCGCATGCGCTTGATGCGGATGAGTTTCGCCTGCATAGACTTTCAATTTCTTGATAATTTGATCGCTGAGCTTGTTCTTAGGCAACATACCCTTTACCGCATGCTCGATAAGGAATGCAGGATCTTTCTTAAGATATTCACCGGCGGTAGTCGTTCTATACCCACTCATCCAACCAGTATAACGATCATAGATCTTACCTTCGAGTTTATCACCAGTAAGTTTAATGTGTGCTGCATTGATCACCACCACATAATCACCGGCATCAGTATGCGGAGTATAGGTTGCTTTATCTTTGCCACGCAAAGTTTCAACGATTTGGGTCGCAACACGGCCAAGTACTTGATCTTTTGCATCAATTAAGCGCCATGTCGGCTTACGATCTTCTTTTTTCAAAAAGAAGGCTCTATTCATATCCATTAACAATAACCTTTAAGCTACGAGAGTTATGTGATTTTTTGTTTAACGCACGATCGGGAATAGTGGTTAAGTACTTTTAATCTATAGAAAATAGGAATTCTCGTCAATGGCGAAACTCCATGTTTTATTGACTAAAATGGCCCATCTTATATCTTTATGCCTATGAAAAATTACTTAACTTATCCCACACACCTTTCAAATCGGGCACATATTCAGGTTTGGCCCAAACATAAGCCCCTTGGGGCACTATCATTTAAGATAGAATAATTCTATCGATTCACCATTCCTTTTTGTTAATCTCAATTTGAAAAGCATATAAAACTCATAAAGGACTTTTTATGGAGTATTCTTGGTTATCACTTGTACCTCCGCTCATTGTTATTCTGATTACCGCATACACTCATCGCTTAAACATGGCCCTCCTTGCTGGGATCGGCGTAGCAGCACTGATTGCAACTCATGGGTCACCAACGGCAACCTTTGAATTAATAGCCTCAAGATTCTGGAGCCAAATCATCGATATTGATAAAGCATATCTTTATGTTTTTTTGATTTCGATCGGCACACTGATCGCCCTGTTTAACTCCACAGGATGCGCGCGCGCATTTGCAAGCTGGATCGGCAAAAAGATCCGATCAGCTCGAGAGGCTCAAAATGCATCGGTCTTACTTTCATTTTTACTTTTCATCGATGACTATTTGAGCATTTTAACCAATGGGTACGTTATGCATAACCTGACCGATCGCTACGGCGTTGCGCGGGTAAAACTTGCCTTTTTGATCCATTCGCTCGCCGGATCGGTTGTCATCTTGGCTCCGGTATCCAGTTGGGTTGCTGCGATTACCACGTATCTAAGCGAAGCGGGAGTGAATTCAACAAACAACGAAGCTACGATGGTTCTTACCGATCCTTTTTATCTCTATCTTAAATCGGTTCCTTTTATATTCTATTCTTTTTTAATCATCGGGTCGGTCATCTACATCGTACAAAGAAAAATATCATTCGGGCCAATGCAAAGTTACGAACTTGAGGCAAAGAAAAATATCATTTTTGCACCGAATGAAAAAGTACTACCAACCCATTCCTGGGAATTTTTGGATCTTCTTCTTCCAATTGCAACACTGCTTACAACCGTTTTAATCGGCATACCACTGGCAGGAGGATTCCCTCGCATCAGCTTCATGGACGCAATCAGGCAAAATAACCAAACATTTTTAATTATGTGTATTGGCGGATTATTGGGACTGGCTTTAGGAGCATACCTTGCGCATCGGCGTAAAACATTGGCATACAATGAATATCCAAAATTAATCACCGAAGGTTTTGATTCGATGAAATCAACCATCATATTAATTTTGTTTGCGTCGGCCCTGGGCATTTTAATGAGAGAAGATCTTCATACCGGGCAATTTTTGGCTAATCTACTTTTAGATTTTACTACCACTTCAATTTTACCGGCACTTCTCTTTTTTACTTCACTCATTACCGCACTCGCAACCGGATCTGCATGGGGAACAATGGCCCTTCTTATTCCACTTGCAATTCCAATGGTAACTTCGCTCAGTCAACTGCCAATTCCAGCGCACCCCAATGATTTACTTCTCATTGCTCCTGCATTAGGTGCGATATTTTCCGGTGCAGTTTGCGGAAACCACATTTCGCCATTTGCCGATGTAACCATAATGGCTGCTCAAAGTGCTGGCGTTACTCCCATTGAACATTGTTATACTCAACTTCCCTATGCAGTTCCAGCAATACTCGCAAGCATATTGGGATTCTTAGCGCTTGGTTATCTTACTGCATTACCACTTTGGATGAGCTGTTTAATTTCATTGGGATTAAGCATGGTTTTGTGTTTTGGAATGCTAGAAGTGGCCAACAAACTCGCAAAAAATAAAAAAGAGTGAGCAAGTAAAGATCTTGTTCACTCTTTTATTGTTTCTAAAAAAACGTTTTGGCTATTTTCAATGCTCTATTTGATCATCTTTTGGATTATCCGATGGGCAACACTCATCAGCCATTTTCATGCCACTGCTACTTTGCATCATTGCTTCAATAGCTGATGCAGATTTCGGGAGCTCTTCGCTCAAGCAAATGGCACCATTTTTAACAATCCAATAATTATCTTCAATGCGCACACCAATATTTTCTTCTGGTATATAAATGCCTGGCTCAATAGTGATCACATCGCCCTCTTGCAACGGCGTTGCATACGTACCCACATCATGCACATCGATGCCCAGATAATGCCCAATACCGTGGAAAAAATGTTTGTCATGCCCACGCGCTTTTAGAAATTCAACTGCCAAATGATGCAATGATTGATCTGCATGATCTTTATTTTTTAACCACATGCCGGGCTTAGCTAAATCAGCAATATATGTTTGAACCTCTAGCACCAAATCATAAATTTCTCGCTGACGCGGTGTAAATTTACCCGATACTGGATACGTACGGGTTAAATCAGCGCAATAATAGTTGTATTCAGCACCAATATCAACCACAACGAGTTCACCACGCTTAATAATACGATCAGATGGAGAATAATGCAGAATTGTTGAGTTTTTTCCGCTTGCCACAATACTAGGAAACGATGGACGCGCTCCAGCTCCGGTCATCATGTATTCAAGCCCCGCTTGCACCTCAAATTCAGTCGCACCGTCTTGAATACTTTGTGCAGCAGCTTCATGAGCGGTTAACGTAATATTGATCGCTTCATACATCTGCTCAATTTCATGCATATCTTTGATGCGACGCATTTGGGCAACAATATCAGAAACATCGGTAATTTGTGCACGTAATATCGGCAGAAATTCTTGCAATCGATTGAGAGTCAAGCGTTGCTCAACATAAGAGCATGAATCTTGAGGAGCAAGAGTAAATACAGCGCCACCTTGGTTAACCAGTTGTTCAAGCTCATGCATTAATGCTGAGTAACTATCGCGTGCGAAAAATGGATGAATTGAAAAACCGGCAAGCGAATCGCCTAAGACTCTAATTTCATCTACCCCTAACTGCTTTGCATCTTGTAAAGTTGGAGCAATCGTTTTTGAAACCCATTTTGCACGTGTTGCACTGCAATTTGGAATGTAAAGAATCGTTCTACCACTCAGATCGATCCACAAGGCAACGCCAGGTTCGGTAATACCCGAATAATAATAAAGCGAACTTTCTTGGCGGAATGCATGTTTATCTTGTTCAAATGCAGCAAATAAAAGTACTGCTCCAAAAGTTACACTTGGATGCGCATCTTGAATATTTTTAATTAAATCGGTACGGCGCTTTGCATAGAGGGCAAGTTGTTGCACCCCTGGAAAATTAAAAACCATAAATTTTCTTCTCTGTAAATGATTAAATTTAGTGATTACCGAGTCAAAGCATAAATGCAACCGAATAAAACAGCACCGCATCCAACACCCGCTACTGTAACGCATGTAATAATACAACAGCAACTACCCCAGCCGCCTGGAAAGTCATTCTGCTCATCAAATTCTACGCAACACTGCGGCTTGCAGCTCCTTCTATTCTTGCAACTCTCACATATTTTTTCTTTTAAATGACTCATTCGAAACTTAACCGGCTCTGGAGATTCATCATGCATTTCAAGCCTAGTAGGATTTTCTCCACCCTCCATCCCAAACAAAATGGTTGGCAAACTTAACATAATCACAATTTTTTTAATCATACTCTGACCTCAACTCATTATTTTTAATTCTAAAATGGACGACGCTCAGAAAGTGCTTTGTAAACCGTCACACGATCCATCGATTCAAGTGAAGAACCAACCGGCAATCCGCGCGCCAAACATGAAACGACTACATCTTTGCCTTTTAGTTTACGCGCAATATATGCAGCCGTTGCCTCACCTTCAGGGGTTTGATTGGTCGCAAGAATAATCTCCTTAACGCCTCGATCAACACGCGCTATTAACGGCGCAATGGTCAGTTCATCAGGGCCGATTCCTTCAAGAGGACAAATTGCGCCACCAAGAACATGATAAACGCCATAATATCCATCCGTTTTTTCAATAGCGAACAACTCTTGCCATGTCTCAACAACACATACTAAATGCTTATCTCGCTTGGGCGATGAACAGAATGTGCATGGCCGTTCTTTCTCTTTCCAACAAAAACATTCTTCGCATTTGACAATATTTTGCTTTGCATGAATGAGCAGTGAACAGAATTGCTCAACTCGTTCCGGATCCATCGTTAAGAAATGCTCTGCAACGCGATACAAATTTTTGGAAGCCAAAAACGGTATTTGTTGCAACCCCTTAATGAGCTGGGCAAAGGTTGGTAGTTCTTGAAACATATCTACTCTCACAAAATTTAAGCAATATTAAATGCGCGCAATATTTTTGTTTGCACGATTCCCAATAATGCACTCATACCGATGTAAAGAGCAAGTCCAGCAGAGAAATTCGCTGAAATTGCACCGAACACCAATCCCATTACAATACCGGTAAGCATTTGCTGATTATCTTGCGCCATGAGGGCATTTAACACCATAACAAGCGCGACAAAGAGTGGCAAAATATAAAGCGGATCTGCTGCTGAGAGGTCTGGAATCCAGAGCATTGGCGCCTGATATAATTCAAATGAACTATTTAATACACGGCTCAATGCAAAGAAAATAGGAACTTGCAACAATACTGGCAGGCATCCACCAAGCATACCTCCCATTCCGTGCTTACGCATCAATTCAGCACGTTCTTGTGCCAAAAGTTCAGGATTTGCTTTGTGTTTTTGCTGCAAATATGCAACTTTTTTTTGAAACTCACGTTGCTTTTTCATGCTTTGCTCACCTTTGAGTGAGAATGGGAGCAAAATAAGTTTAATAAGGAAAGTAAGCAGAATAATTGCAAGGCCATAATTATGCACATAATCATAAAGCCAATTAAGAATCATGAGCAAAATACGTGCAATTGGCGCCAATAAACCACTATATTCCATTGTTTGTTCAAGACGCGGGTCCACTGGAACAAATGCTGCTGATTCTTTCGGACCCATGTAAAATGAGAGGATCCATGAGCTAGCATGATCAACACTCGGCCCTTCTAAAATCGAGGTAATTGCTTGCGCATCAACAAATTTATAATAAGCACGCTTTGCAAATGAATTTTGATCTGCACAACATGCATGTACAAAATAACGGCTATCGGTACCAAATAATGTCGGTACGTACCAACCAGATTGTTGATCCAATCCTGATCGTCCAATTTTTTCAAACTTATCATAACGATTCACCATGACTGCGCTAATAGTATCGTTATCGCCAAGCTCTTTCATATGGGGTGAATTAAAGAAAATACGCGGCTGAACTGTTTTAGATGAATCAACATCAATCTTCACATCAATCAGATAACGATCTTTGTGAACAATAAATGTTTTTGCAATTTTCCCACCTTGAATAGAAGCTTCATAACGCAATTGAACATCAGCATCGGTATATTTACGATCAACTAAGGTGTAATAAAATGGAGTATTTTCCTGCAATGCAAGAATAAAGCACCCAGCATGCATCTCTCCCTGAGCTACCGCATCGATAGTGGTAATCAGCTCGTCCTTACCATCAATGTTTCGTTTAAATGAAAGAGACTTAAGAATCGCCCCATCAGTTGAAAAAGTTAGACGTGCCCAATCGGTCTGCACTTCGGTTAACTGCTCGGGAGCAAAACGTTCATCTTTGATGAATTCGATTTCTTTGTTCAGCGGTTCATATTCTTGTTTGGTTTCCGGCGCAACAAAACCGGCTGTTTCGCCAGCAGTTTTTGTGCCAGATGAGAAATAATAGCGCACCCCAAAAACAATCAAAATAGATAATAAAACCGGGATAATGATGTCTTTTATATTCATATGCTCGCCTTAACCTTGAAAAAAATGGTACTGTTTGCTTAGATTTATAGTGCAATTGCTTATTTACAACAAGAAAATATTGAGTATCTTATTGGGGAATTAAAAACGTAACAAGAGTATCATATAATGAGAAATAGTACTAGAGGAAAATAGTATGAGAATGCAAAAGCGCACCTATCGCATTGGCCATTTAGCAAAAGAACTAGATGTTGAACGATTTGTCATTCGCTTCTGGGAAAAAGAATTTGGAGTTAAAACAAAACGCACCGAAGGCGGTCAAAGATTTTATGATGAAGAAGACTTTGAAAAATTTAAGCTCATCAAACAATTGCTCTACAAAGAAGGCTTCACCATTTCGGGTGCAAAAAAACAAATCGAAGAAGTAACAAGCGCGCCAGCAGGTAAAGTAATTGCTTCTCAAAAAACAACCCTCTCTGAGCAAGACAAATCAACTATCGCAAACCAGCAAGAGCAAATTAATAAGCTCACTGAACATATTCAGTTGCTGCAAAAACAACTTTCAAAATTGAAAGAGCTATTATAAAGCTATGTATCGTAAAAAAACTCGCATCCATTTTGTAGGAATTGGGGGAATCGGCATGAGTGGCATCGCCACCATTTTACGCTATCAGGGATACCCAATCTCTGGCTGTGATGCCGACCTTGATCAACCAAGCGTTAAAAATTTACAAGCCATTGGATGCGAGGTACATGCAGGAAACTATACTCCTGAATGTCAAAAACAAAACTACGATATCTTAGTTTACTCTTCTGCGATTCGGCCAGAAAATCCCGAAATTCAAGCGGCACAAGCACGCGGCATACCAACGATCTCTCGCGCACTCATGCTTGCAGAACTAATGCGTACAAAATATAGCGTAGCGATTGCTGGATCACATGGAAAGACAACTACAACTTCCTTGATTTCCCATATTCTTATTGAAGCTCATTTTGATCCAACTGTTATCATTGGAGGGCATCTCAAAACTATCTCTAATAACGCACGTATTGGCAAAGGTGATTTTTTGATAGCAGAAGCAGATGAAAGCGACCGTTCACTGTTACACTTGCATGCAACGCTCGCAGTTGTCACTAATATCGATCTTGAACATTTGGAAACATATAAAGATCTAGCCGATATCAAGCAAACTTTTGCTCGATTCTTAAGCAGCTTACCATTCTACGGAAAAGCAATTCTTTGTATCGATGACCCGAATATCCAATCATTATTGCCAATGCCGCACGTTAAAACAATTCTCTATGGATTAACACCACGAGCAGATCTCTATGCTATCGATGTAGATCTTCAAGCCGATCATTCGAAATTTACGCTCGTTGATAAAGAGACAGGCGTATTAGCGCAGATCACATTGAGCATACCGGGAAAACACAATGTGCTCAATTCATTAGCTGCCATCGCCGCAACTCGGGATTTAGGCGTTCCACTTGATCGGATTGCACAGGCACTTACATCATTCAAAGGCGTCGAACGACGATTTTCATACCATGGTACATACAAAGGAGCCGAAATTTTTGATGATTATGGTCACCATCCAAAAGAGATCGAGCAGACCCTTGAAGTTGCATATCGGCGCAACAAAGGCAAATTAACAGTTCTCTTCCAACCGCATCGCTATACAAGAACTCATCATCTCTGGGATCAATTTGTCGATATCTTTGCCACAAGCAAAATTGATAATTTAGTCATTACCGATATCTACCCCGCAAGCGAAAATCCTATTGCTGGTGTGACCGGTAAACAATTGGCCCAATCTATTCAAGCACGAAATCCCCATTGCAAAGTCACCTATCTTCCTTTAGAAAATGACTTTCAGCCATTCCAAAATTACGTTACCCAAACAGTTCATAAAGGTGATTTAGTTCTTCTTTTAGGTGCAGGAAAGATGAATAAATTAGCCAAATATCTTATTTAACCCATAACACCTATCCAGGCTGAAAACAGGTATAAGCCTTTATTTAAGTGAATAATTCCACTCATGATTTTATCAAAAATCTTGTTTTTTAATCTTTTCTCTTAGTAAATTGATAGTAGAAATAAGGCATTTTCTGGGTGTACCAGAGAGTAAATCTATAACGAGGAGGTTATTATGAAGAATCTGAACATTAAACTCATTGCTGCGCTTCTTGCCGCTGGTTCCATGAGTCAATCAATCAAAGCTTATGATGATTATTACGATGACTACGGTCCTGTTGGAGGCGCTGTAGCAGGAACAGGTGAAGTTACTGGCGAAGCAGTTGAAGGAACTGGCGAAGTAGTCGGAGAAACAACTGGAGCAATTCTCAGCCCAATTTTTGGTGGTGGTTCTGAGCGTCGCGCAGAACGCCGTGAACGCCGTCAAGAACGCCGAGAAGGGCGCCAAGAGCGTAGACAAGAAAGACGCGATAAACGCCAAGAACATAGAAGTGAAAGACGTGAAAGTCGCGCAGACCGACGCAATACTCGCTCCGCATCTCAAAATAACAGCTAACAACTCTGAATATTAAAGAAGGAGTGCATCATGAATTCCAAAAAAACAGCTGGATTACTTTTCACAATTATAGCAACAGGAATCGTTGCATCGATTGATGCGCGTCACCCGTATCGTTATGATGATGAATACGAATTTTACGAAGATACAAATGATTATTATGACTACCCAGAAGATTACGACTATGAATCCGGTGGAAGCGCTACTGCACGTGGAGTGTTTGGTGGTGCTGCAACCGGCGCACTCATAGGAGGTCTTGCTGGTGGTGGACGCGGTGCTGCAATCGGCGCCGGGACCGGCGCAGGCTTAGGCCTAATAACCGGTGCAAGTATCGATGAAAGCAGGCGCGCACGCGCACGTGCAAGAGCGGAAGATCGCCGCACATATCGCGAACAACGTCGTGTAGCTCATGAAAATCGTACAACGCGTCAACCAATTGAAGAAACAGAAGAATATTACTAAGCAATGTGACATAAACTTAGAAAGAACCTGGCGAGGAGCTGTTTGATTCAGCTCCTCAGAATCGCAAAATTGGAGCGATATTCATGAATAAGAAATTAACGTTCACTCTATTAAGTATCTTCATTACAATGGCCATACATGCTGAAAATGAGCCGTTGACTGGCGCACTTGTCGGTGGAGCACTTGGCGCAGGTATTGGTGGCGCATTTGGTGGTGGCAAAGGTGCAGGTATTGGTGCAGCTGTTGGTGCAACAACCGGATTAATGGCAGGATCGGCGGCACAAGAAGGTAGACGCGAACGTGAATATAGAGAGTCACGTCGTCGCACGTACTATGAAGAAGAACGAATTAATGAGTTGCGAGCAGAAAATCGAATGCTTCGGCAAGAAAATCGTGAGCTCAATAATGAAGTTGAACGATTAAGCAATCGAATAGATACATACATCGATAATAAAGAAGAATTAGAAACACAGCTTGCTGATATGCATGATTTGCTTAAACGATATAAAAAAGAAAACAAATCAATACTCAAAAAAAATAAAAATTTAGATGCGCAAGTAAAAAAACTCGAAAAGAAAATCAACAAAAAAGAAAATTTTACAAAAAACTAATTCCATCCCACCCTTAATCACGAGAAGGCTTTGTTGTTTACAACTGAGCCTTTTTGTGCTTGACGAACCATTGAGCCTCAAATATTCTAATTCAAAATTTTCCAAAAACCATTTACGAGGGAATATATGAGCACGAAAGTTCTCCAACTTTTTGTCCTGGGCATTGTTTTTTGTTTATCAACAACATCGAAATGCTACCGGCGTTACGTATTAACCGGTGGTCCAGGAGTTGGAAAATCGACAATTATCGCCGAGCTTGCAAGCCGCGGATATCTTACCGTTCCTGAAACGTGCTCTGCATTTTGTGAACGCGCATCTCAAAACAAAACCCTCGATATATTTTTTGAAGACCCTCTTGCATTTCAAACAGCTCTTTTAGTGGAACAACTCAAATCTGAGTCTCTCCTCCCGGATAGCAAACCAGCTTTTCTCGATCGCTCAACTGTCGATATCATTGCATATGGAGACTATTTCAATGTTCCTATGCCAGAATCTTTACGAAAACAAGCTCATTGTAATTATGACCTAATATTTATTATCGATCCTCTCCCTACTTCTCATTATAAAAAAACTCATCTTCGCAAAGAATCAGCAGAAGAATCTGCATGCATTCATGCAATACTCAAAGACGCATATCGCCAAGCTGGCTATGCAGAACACCGCATTATTTCGGTTCCTTTTGATACACCCACAGCACGAGCCAATTATATCCTGAATGTTATAGACATCCATTTCGGCATTCCTGCGATAAGCAGCACTTTAGTATCATGAGTTTTTTTTATAAACAATTACTACTCATTTTTCTCACCGCTCTAGTAAACACGCACACCGAAGCCCATATCACTATTGTGTTGACGGGGGGACCCGGAGTTGGTAAAACAACCATCATAAATAAACTCTCTGATATAGGCTACAACACGATTCCTGAGATTTATTTTCTTCTTTTTGACGATGCTACGCAAAAAGGTTCAGTCGAATCATTTTTTGCGGACCCGCTGGAACTTTACACTCGATTACTAAATGAACAGATACGTGCTGAAGCAAATGCATCAGCAACCGAAATACTTTTTTTAGATAGATCATCTATCGATATTCTTGCGTTTGCAAATTATTTTCATGTTCCAATCGATGCTGAATTTAAAATGAGAGCTCACCGTAGGTATGATATCGTCTTTTTTATTGAACCACTCGCACCTGAATGCTATAAAAATACCAAAGCTCGTAAAGAAACGTTCCAAGAGGCTCTTGAAATTCATCATCTTTTGCTGAAAGCATACCAGCAATCGGGATATCGTGAGGATCAATTAATAATGGTTCCATTTGGAACATTAGAAATGCGAGTAGAAGCTATATTGTCGCTAACACATAAAAGAAGTTGTGAATTTGCGCGCTCGTAAAACCAACCTTCATGCGATCGCACTATTACAACACAAAGTTGATTATATTTTTCAAATATAAGAAGTCTTTCTGGCCCTAAAAATATTGATCTTTGATCCCAACCAAATGCCGGCATTTGATCTTGATAAAAACGAACAAGATCATCACACGAAATATCGGAAGAATATCCCAATACTACCTCATGCGATTGCAAAGATTCAGGATTAAAATAATCCTTCAACGGCACACATCCAATCGGCACCGGAATATCTGAACATTTGGATTCGAATAATGCTACCACTTCTGCACTTGCAAGTCGCGATTGTACGGGAGTATAAGCTACCACCTCTTGCCGAGAATCCTCTTGGAACCGCCGCGCAAGATCTTTAGCATGAATACGTTCTGCTGAAGATGCATATTCATCCAAAACAAGCTCAGCATCTATCTGACTATTTCTATCAAAAATGACTTTTTTGGGTGATTTGGCACATGAAGATAGCAAAGATATGAAAATCAAGCAGAGAAAAAGATTAAACACAGCCATCTCCTTAAAAACAAATCCCTCACCTATTACAGTGAGGGATTTTATTTCATAATTATTACCTGAAATAGCTATTCAGAAACATGTTCTGATGTAGACTCAACATTATGAGCAGACAATCGCTCTAACTGTTCTTGAGTCATAACTTTTTCTTTAAGGCGAGACGCTTTACCGATAAGATTACGCACGTAGTAAAGTTTTGAACGTCGAACATCGCCTCTTTTGACTAGCTCAATAGATGCAACAAGCGGAGAATGAAAAGGAACAATACGTTCAACAGCAACACCATGTGCACCAATTTTACGCACGGTGAAAGTACTTGATGCACCAAGATTATGGATCGCAATCACATCACCCTGGAAAAGTTGAAGCCGTTCTTTTGTTTTTGCTTCTTTGCCTTTTTCTTTTTCGTTTTCAATAATACGGAAAGATACCGCAATAGTATCGCCTACGCTGAATGAAGGAAGATCAGCCTTAGTAGCGCCGATACGGGAAATAGTTTCTCTTGTTAAGCCTAGAGCTTTAGCCATGGAAGATTCCTTTAAAATTTATTACAAACCCCATTATAGCCTAAAAACCTTTATCTGCCAATCTTTTACTCACCTTTTTCATTAATTCCAAGCCACCGATCAAAGATTATCGCAGCAGCCGACCTAACCGAAAGATGATTAAAATCGGTAAATCCATGAATTGGATTTAGTAAAAAATCTGTCCGTGCAACCAGTTCTGGACTCAAACCCTGCCCAGTACCCAGAATAAAGAGAACAGGTTTACCCTTCGCCCATACCACTTCTTGATCTGAAAACGATATTTGTTTATCGTGTTTCATAATTCGAGCAGAGGTTGATACAAGAACGGGCATTTGCCCCTCCTGAGCCTCTATAGCTGCTATTACCTCATCAATCGTTGCAGTTAGACGCGCACGCCGCAAAGCTCGATGCCGATGTGGATTATAATTAATACCAACTTGGGTATTCCAAAATGTAAGCAATTTTTCAACAATTCGCTGTTGATCGGCAAGCGGAGTGGTAACATAAAAATTCTTTATACCATACGTCGCACTTGAACGAGCAATATCATGGATATCAATTGAGGTAACCGATGTCGCACCGACCTGGTTCCCATCTCCAACAATGACTTCTCCATGCATTAAAACGACATAATGGGGAGGAATATATTTTGCTGCACGTTTCTTTGCATCATCAGATACTTCATGAGATCGAAGCCACTCAAAATGATGTAATACCGTTTTTTGAGCCGCTTGATCCAAATGCCATTGACGAATCGCCCCATGATTTCCAGATCTCACCACCTCAGGGACTTCTTTCCCATGCCACATTACCGGAGCAGTAAATTCCGGATAATCAACAAATGATTCTGAAAAGGAATCCTCACGGACAGACTCTTCTTTGCCAACAATACCAGGAATCAATCGCAACATTCCCTCAAGTAACATCATTGCAGGAATATCACCACCCATGAGAACAAAGTCACCAACTGAAATTATCTCATCCGCATATTCCTCTTCCACACGAGCATCCATACCTTCGTAACGTGCTGGCAGAAGCATCAGATGACCAACTTCTTGAACTTTTTGTGCCATTGATTTCAAGAGCGTTTGATTAAGCTTTTTACCTTGTGGCGAAAAGAAAACTTTGTACGCTTTACCATGCTTTTGTTCATGTGCCGATATTGCTCGCTCAACCACCTCAGGTCGAATAAGCATTCCCGCACCATGGCCAAAAGTAGGCGCATCAATACGCTCCTTAGGCGCTACATACGAAAAAAATCCATCGACGTTGCAATGGACCTTGCCGCTTTCTTGCGCGCGACCAATCAAACTTGTATTCAAGAAAGACGTATAAAGATCAGGAAATACGGTGATTATTGATATATTCATTTGTAAGCAAAGTTATGCGATATCAACAGTGATTTTCTTATCTTGTGGCGCAAGCACGCTCACGAGAGCGCGAATTGCTTTAATCGTTTGGCCCTGCCGACCGATAACTTTACCTCGATCAGAAACATCGACAGTTATTTCGATTGCTTCTTTGGCATCCTCTTGCCGTACTACAACAGCCACGGCTTCAGGATTATCGACAAGTTGTTTTACAATATATTCAACCAGTTCTTTAATCATAACATCTCAAGCAATAGGCCATGAGCCACTATTGCACTTACTCTGATTGCGCTTCAGCTTGTTTTGCTGGAGCTTTTTTAGTTGCTTTTTTTACGATTGGCTTAACATTTAGACCGACTTTTTTGAACTGACGGTAAATTTTAAGTGCTGAATCGGTTGGTTGCGCACCTTTTGAAATCCAGTTATTGTAACTTTCTTCATCAAAGATAACCACGGTGCCTTTTACTGCATTGAAGGTACCAAGATCTTGAAGATATGCACCATCACGTTTTTTACGGCCATCAATGGCTACTACACGATAAAATGGTTCTTGTTTCTTACCAATTCGAGACAAACGAATCTTAACTGACATCGAGTTAATCCTATTAATAGAGTTTGAAATATACAAAAAAATAGCAATTCTTACCTGAACATACCCTTAAATGGGCCCATTCTTTTCAATAGTTTAGCATATTGTTGCACTTGTTCAAAGCGTGCAAGTAGGTTATTTACCTGATTTATATCGACTCCGGCCCCTTTTGCAATTCTCATTTTTCGAGATCCGTTGAGAATTTGTGGATTTCGCCGCTCTTTTTGCGTCATAGAGCTCAAAATCACTCTAAACCGCCCCATCTCCCGAGCCCCGCGCTCAATCTCTTCAGACTTGATATTCGCAGCACCTACACCTGGCATATATTTGAGAATCTGAGTCATAGAGCCCAAACTGCTCATCATATCCATCTGTTTTGCAAAGTCATCAAGAGTAAAATGACCGTTTGCCAAAGCCTTTAGTACATCGTCACTCTCTTTTTTGGCTATTTTGGCCTCTGCAGCCTCTAATAAGGTTTGCAAATCACCCATATCAAGCATACGCCCAGCTATGCGTTCCGGGTGGAATGGCTCCAATGCCTCAACCTTCTCACCGGTACCCACAAATGCAATAGGCTTTTTAAGGGCATAGCGAAACGAGAACGCTGCCCCACCACGCGTATCGCTATCCATTTTGGCAAGCATAGCAATATCAAAACCAACCGCACCTTCAAATGCATTTGCAACATTCAATGACTCTTGTCCGGTCATAGCATCAAGAACAAGCACTTTGTATTTTGGGCGCACATCTGTATCAACCGAACGCAATTCTTCAAGCATCTCTGAATCGACATGCATTCTTCCAGCAGTATCAAGCAACAACAAATCATAACCCTGTGCCTTGAAAACTGAATGGATCTCTTGAGCAGCCTTAACTGGATCGGTATTTTGAGCGCGATAGAAATTAACACCAGCTTTTTGAGCCATAACTTCAAGCTGATCAACTGCTGCTGGACGATAATAATCAATAGAAGCCAAAAGAACTTTTGCCTTTGAGTTGTTTGATTTGTAGTGATATGCAAGCTTTGCAATCGAGGTGGTTTTACCCGAACCTTGCAACCCCATAACCATCACAACACTTTTACTTGCAAATGAAGTTTCTAATTTTTGAACGCCGCCAAGGAAAGCGACAAGCTTATCATGAACTATTTTTAAGAGCTGCTCTGCAGGCTTGACCGATTTTATAATGTCTTTGCCAATAACCTCTTGCCGAACCGATTCGGTAAATGTTTGCACAAGATCATACGGCACATCCGCCTCAAGAAGGGCCTCTTCAATGGATTTAAGGGTTTCGCTTATATTTTCAAGGGTAAATTTGCCTGTTTTGCCTAGGCGAGAAAAAATTGACCCAAATTTGCCAGATAAAAAATCGAACATACTATCGAATCCTAGTTGTTTTTAGGTAGTTTGCTACACTAATAACGAGTTTATCATTCAATAAGATTATTGCCAATTTTGGCTCGCCGAACAAGCTTGACAAATAGAAATATGTTGGCTATTTTGAGATTACTATGGCAAAAATAACCGGATTCGATACCGTCGAGTATCCAAAAACACTTTTGGTGGGCATAGACAGCCCCCTGAACCGTACCAAAAAAATAGATTCTTATTTTGAAGAATTTCTAAATCTAGTCAAAACGAATGGGACGCCATACGAAGCCACCCATTTTATTAAATTACGCGCAATTGACAACTCATTCTTCCTTACACTAGGGAAACTTGAAGAAATCAAAAAACTGTGTGAAGAACATCAGATAAAACAAGTTATTATTTCAGAATCGATAAGCCCAAAGCAAGAACGAAATATCGGCGATTTTTTGGAATGTACCATTATCGATCGAACTAGGCTTATTTTAGAAATTTTTGAAAAAGCTGCACATTCTGCAGAAGGTAAAATGCAAGTTCAGATTGCGATGCTCCAGCACTTAAAATCGCGCTTAGCCGGGAAAGGCATTCACCTTGAACAACAAAAAGGTAACATCGGTGTCCGCAGCGGATTCGGTGAAACACTCAAAGAACGTGAGCGACGCCATATCGAACTTTTAATCAAGCGACTCACACGTGAGCTTGAACAACTTTCTAAAACACGCGAAACTCAACGTAAGCGCCGATTATCTGCCCAAGTCCCACACATGTGTTTAATTGGCTATACCAATGCAGGCAAATCAACAATTTTGAATACTCTTACAAAAAGTGATGTACTCGCACAGGACAAGCTATTTGCTACCCTCGATACCACAACACGCGAACTTTTCGTTAATAGCGTCAAAAAAGGTCTCCTTTCTGACACGGTCGGATTCATCCAAAACCTACCTCATAAACTAATTGATGCATTCAAATCAACTCTCGCTGAATTACAATATGCTGATTTACTTGTGCATGTCGTCGATATCTCTGACCCAAATTGGGAAGAGCATATTGGCGTAGTACAACAAATCTTAAACGAACTCAATGTTCAAAAGGAGATGGTTTTTGTTTTTAACAAAGCCGATAAAGTTGAGCTTGATAAAAAAACATTGCTTGCAATCGCACGGTATCAACCACATGTTTTAACAAATGGCACAAGCCGCGAGGGGTTGAAAGAATTAAGCGAGTTTTTAGTTGAGTGGAAACCAACTCCCATAGAGACCTCTTCTTCAAAGAACCAAATGATTTGCCTGTAATTAATTTGCGTGGAAACCATGTAGGCGTTACACTTAATGCAAAAAAAGTGCATTAAAAGGACAACATGGCGCGCGCGCAAGGCAGTTCACCGCTCCAAAAATTTATCTCTCAAGAATTAAATGAGCCACAACAACAGGCCGTTCTCCATGAGAATGGTCCTGTTTTGGTAATTGCCGGTGCTGGTTCAGGCAAAACACGAGTCATTACTGCTCGTATTGCTCACCTCATTCTTGAACGCAATGCTCAACCATCTTCTATTATTGCGCTTACCTTCACTAATAAAGCTGCAAATGAAATGAAGGAGCGTATTGCAAAATTTCTCGATCACGCACAAGAATTACCGTTCGTTGGCACATTTCACTCCTATTGCGTGCGAATACTCAAGCAAAATCAAGAGCTTCTTGAAAACCCCTTCTTTTCTATTCTTGATGAAGATGATCAGAAAAAAATGATTACTGGCATTTTGCAGCGTAATAATTTAGAAAAACAGATTAGCGCTCGTAATGCAGCCTATACTATTTCACAAATCAAAAATAAATTGCACAATCCTGATGCGAACGTTGAGGATATGTTTACGCTGCCGTTTATGTACGATGTGTATCGAGCTTATGAAGAAGAAAAGCGAGTAAGCAAAGCACTCGATTTTGATGATTTATTGCTAATGGTTTTGCGACTTTTCAAAAAAAATCGTACGTTCAAAAATCAATTTCAAGAGCATATCAAACATATTTTAGTGGATGAATATCAAGATACAAACGTCGTGCAGCATGCGCTTCTTAAACAAATGGCGCGCCGTAACGATGAACTTGTCATTGACTCTATTTGCGCAGTCGGAGATGAGGATCAATCTATTTACTCCTGGCGTGGAGCAACTATAGCCAACATGCTCAATTTCCAAAAAGATTTTCCCGGAACACGCATTATCAAAATCGAACAAAACTATCGATCAGTACAGCCGATCCTCGACCTTGCAAATCATGTTATTGAACATAACTCGCAACGCAACCCAAAAAAATTATGGTCAGAAAAAAAAGGAACCGATCGCATTCGGCTCTTACAATGTGTTTCCGAATATCAGGAAGCAGATCTCATCGCGTCGTTCGCAAACATTATTATAAAAAATAAAAAAGATAATTCATTTGCAGTGCTTTATCGCACCCATACCCAATCACGCGCGATCGAAGAAGCACTGATCAAAGGCTCGATTCCGTATAAAATTATTGGTGGTACACAATTCTATGATCGCAAAGAAATTAAAGATCTGCTTGGTTACTTGCGATTAATTGTAAACCCATTTGATCGCACTGCACTTTTTCGTGTTATCAATACACCAAGTCGCGGCCTTGGCCTCAAATTCGAAGAAGATTTACACACCCGGTGGCAGCAGGAACCATTTTTGACTCACGTCGAAGTTGCACAAAAAATGATTGAAGAAAAATCAGTAACCGGCAAAAAAGCTGATGCTGTTAAAGACTTTGTGCGCATATTCGAGGATCTATCAGCTGATACACGCACTGCGGTTGCCTTGCAAGAAATCATTAAACGAACATCTTATGTGACCCACCTCAAGACAGAGTATGACAAAGAAGAGGCAAACACTCGCATCGATAACATCAAAGAATTAATCGATGCTGTTCAGCACTTTGAATCTCAAAAAATAGATACTATTGAAAAATTCTTAGATGAAGTTTCCTTGCTACAAGAAAAAATGCATGCGCACGATGATGAAACAAATAAAGTTCTTCTCATGAGCCTACATGCAGCAAAGGGTCTTGAATTCGATAATGTAATTCTTGCCGGGCTTGAACACGGAATTATTCCGTCTGCACGCTCCCTTGATGATGATGACGCCCTTGAAGAAGAGCGCCGCCTCTTTTACGTCGGCATTACGCGCGCCCGAGAACGATTACTTCTCACCCATGCAAAGTACCGTTATACCTATGGGAAAATGGTCGATCAAATTGCTTCGCAATTTTTAGGTGAAATTCCACAGAACTTGGTCATAAAATTTGATTGCTCGTATTGGAACGCTGTACAGCAAAAAGCATTTTTCGCCGATTGGTTACAAACCAAGATGCCATCGAGCGTAATGACATTTGGAGCTGCTGCTCAGACACCTGTTGCGTCAAAAAAGAATCTCAGTATTTCCGCTCACACTCACTCAGGCCTATCCAACATAGCTAACCGAGTTGGAACGTCCGGATTAGTCAAAACGGGAGTTTTGAGGGACAAAAAATCTTCCGTTCTTATGCCGTCTACAAGTAATTCCTCTTTTCATCCTGCATCCGGTTTTCGCAAAAATCAGATTGTTCATCACGAGAAATATGGATCTGGGCTTGTA
The DNA here is from genome assembly GCA_964553945.1 of uncultured Pseudomonadota bacterium. Classification (GTDB taxonomy): domain Bacteria; phylum Babelota; class Babeliae; order Babelales; family Vermiphilaceae; genus CAZKLV01. The sequence goes on along the minus strand of CAZKLV010000002.1, from coordinate 42,484 downwards.
CAAGAAGTCGAACAAAAAAGCGACGGCAAACAATATGTTACGGTCAAATTCAAAACAAGTACCAAGAAAATTTTAGCCGATTTTTTAAAGTAATAGCTGCCTACTCCACATCCTCTGGATCAGCGGTCACTTCTGAGGTACTCAGTTTCCCCAATTTAAGCTGAGCAGCCAACGGCTTGCCTTCAAACGTGAGGTCTTGATTATCACAAATAAGCGCGGGAATATTTGTATTCTCATCAAGCACAAGATCCTTGCCTATTACCTTTCCGCTGGATAACGTCACTCCATCACCTGGCGCAATGAAATATCCTTTTGCAGTCCGCACAACTTGATACTCCTTATCTTGCACCGTCAAATTATTGTTAAGATATGGGCCCTGCCAACGCTCAGGATGCGTCAAATTCATGGGACCAACTTCAGATCCGGCAAATGATCCAACATTCAAGAAATTAATCGGATTTTTTTGATAATCAAAACCAAGAATCTGACAATCCCGATCTATCGATTCAAATACTTGCTTGAGCTTGAGAATATCTCGGACGATAACTTCGCCAACCGTTTCTTTAGTGCGATATTTAAGATTGAAAATGGAAAGCCCAATAAAGAATGCGATGAGTACTGAAACGATTATAGTAAATCGCTGTTTTTGAATTTTCATAACTATTTCCCTTTTTTTAGACACCGTTCTAATCCTTCGCTGGCTCAGGACGAACGGTTTTGTTCATAATGTTTTTTTCCGTTCGCCCTGAGCCAGCGAAGGGTACGAACAATTCATTTCCAAGAATGTTTTTTATAATCCAGCTTCATCGCTGCACGAACTTCTTGCATGGTCTGTTCAGCCACACCCTGCGTTTTAGCTGTCCCCGCAAAAATCATATCCATTACCGCTTTCGGATCTTTTGCAAATTCAGCACGTCGCGCACGAATTGGATCCAAGAACGCATTCAATATTTCAATTAAGCGGCGTTTTAAAACAACATCACCAAGTCCACCACGGCGATAATGATCCTTCAACTCTTGCACCTCATGTTTATTGGCATCAAAAATATCAAGATAAGTAAACACAACATTGCCTTCTACTTTACCTGGATCCGATACACGTACATGATCAGGATCTGTATACATCTGCATAACTTTTTTTGCAATATCATCAGGAGAATCGGATAGGAAAATAGCATTACCAAGCGATTTGCTCATTTTTGCTTTACCATCAATACCCGGCAATCTACCAGTTTGAGATACCGTTCCTTTTGCTTCTTGTAAAATATCGGTGTTATAAATACGATTAAAAGATCGAACAATCTCATTCAGTTGTTCTATCATCGGCAATTGATCAGCGCCAACCGGCACAACAGTTGCCTTTACAATTGAAATATCCGCGGCTTGATGCACAGGATAGATAAGAAATCCTGCTGGCAAACTTTTTTCAAATTCTTTTTGCTGAATCTCGGCTTTAACGGTCGGATTACGTTCAAGACGCGCAACGGTAACTAAGTTAAGATAGAAAAATGCAAGCTCTGAAATTTGTGGAACCATTGATTGGATAAAAATAGTCGATTTTTGGGGATCGATACCAACGGCTAAATAATCAAGAGCTACCTGTAACACATTCGCACGAACTTTTTCGGGATTTTCATAATTATCAGTCAATGCTTGCGTATCAGCAATCATCACATACTGGGTTGCAGTATTTTGCAATTCAAGACGTTGAGCAAGCGAGCCAACATAATGGCCCAAATGCAATGGCCCAGTTGGCCTATCTCCAGTTAAAACAACTACTTTTTCACTCATGATTCTTCCAAATATTTTATCAACTTCGTTATAGTATAAATAAATTCTAACATAAGGAAATTATATGAACATCATACATTCATTACTCGGGCCATCAAGCTTCTGGATCTGGCGCAACATTCTAGAAATTCTCATCTTCTCATTTCTGGTTTACAAAATATCCCTCTATCTACGCCGAGACAAAACAAAAAACTTACTACCCTATTTTTATGGATACTGCGCTCTTGCATGCACGTCCTATTTTCTACAGTTAGGAACCTTAAGTTATACACTTTTTCTTTTTGCACCGGCTGCAATATGCCTGTTCATTTTATTTCATCAAGAAACGTTACAGCGGAATTTTGTAGCCATAAAACAACTTGCAGCTCAGCAACCAACGTTTATTGATTCACTTGAAGTACTCATGCGCTGCACACTCATCGCACTCAACAACAAACAAGAAGTAACAGTATTAATAGAATATAATGACAACCTAAACGAGTTTCTAGAAAGCAACTCAAGCATCAACTCTCCAATAAATTATGATCTCTTGGTTCTTTTACTTGAAAGCCCTTCATATGATCAAAAAAAGATGCTGTGGGTAACACACACCGGCATCATCCGTGGCATGAATGCTCAATGGCATGATGAACTAACAGCAAAATCTACCATTGGAGCAACACAGATCCTAACGGCACAAGACCTACATGAATGGTACACAACAAAAACTGATTGCTTAGTTTTTGAGCTTAATCCAATTGCACGCACCTTTGCTCTGACAGCTCACGGCACTACCAAGCAAAACCTTTCCTCTGCACATGTACTTCAAATGATCAAAAAACATAGTTTAAATCTCGGTATACAGAAAGAAGGAGCATTCCATGGCTCAAATAAAAAATTTGATAATCAGCAACGCACCACTTAAAATCGTATCATGTATTCTTGGTTACACATTCTGGTTCATATTGGGTCACTCTCAAACAATCAAAACAGAACTGACAGTCCCAATCTGTTTTTATGGAGCAAATCCAAAGATGCAGATTGAAGCACCCGAAACGGTTCATATCGAACTATCCGGCAAACGAACGATCATGCAAACAGTTGATCTATCCAACCTTGCAATTCACATCGATGTCCGTGATTTAGTCGAAGGCTCACAACCAATTGAAATCACACAAGAAAAAATGTTTTTACCGGAAAGCATCAAATTGATACACTATAGCCCTGCACAAATTGTTGTCGCAGTACATACGCATAAAGAACCGGACGGACAACTAACGCTAGAACAGGCATAGGACAGCATGGACTTACAAAATCTATTCGGCACCGATGGCATTCGCGCTCGAGTGGGAACATTCCCATTAACACAAGAAGATCTTGTGAAGCTTGGCGCTGCGATTGGAACATGGGCAATCAAAAAATATGGATCAGCACCGCACTTCTTGCTCGGCCACGATACACGAGAATCGGCACAATTCATGATCGATGCGCTATCAACAGGATTATTACAACATCCAATCACCATTATTCATGCAGGTATCTTACCAACGCCAGCCATCATCAAATTAGCTCAAATGAATGAGCTTGTTAATGGTGCAATTATCATCACTGCATCGCATAATCCATACCAAGATAATGGCATTAAAATTGTTGATGCAAAAAATGGAAAACTCTCTCTTAAAGATGAGCAAGAAATTACTGCGTTGTTTGATTCCCAATCACACACACAGATCAAACGAGATGGGAAAATTTCTTCTATCTCGGATCTAGAAACAAAATATCGAAACGTGCTTAGCGCCTCTTTTCAACCGCATCTCCTACAGGGTAAAAAAATAGTAATCGATTGTGCAAATGGTGCAACCAGCAATATAGCACCCATTCTTTTTAAAGAACTTGGAGCACATGTTCTAGCAATCAATATTCATCCTGATGGCAAAAACATTAATGAAAATTGCGGAGCTACTCACCCAGAAATTGCACAACAAGCTGTATTGGCACATCATGCAGATATCGGGTTTGCATTCGACGGTGACGGAGATCGTGTTGTAGCCATCAATAAAAATGGCTTCATCAAAGATGGGGATGATATTCTTGCATTACTACTCAATCATCCGGCATATACGCACGTTGCTGGCCTAGTATGTACCGTTATGAGTAATGGAGGGCTCGATATTTATGCACAAAACAAAGAAAAAAGTCTGATCAGAACTCCTGTCGGTGATAAATATGTAAGTGCTGAACTCAAGAATAAAAATTTGCTCATAGGCGGTGAACAATCCGGACACATTCTACTTGCTGACTTCTTACTGAGCAGTGATGCTTTATTTACTGCACTCCGCGTTTGCGAAACCGCACAATTAACAAATAATTGGGAACTAAAATCATTTGATCGCCTGGCACAGGTCCTCATCAATATGGAAGTTAAAGAAAAAAGAGATTTGCAAACACCAGATCTACAAGCAATCATTCATGCAAGCAGAGAGAAATTAGGATCCGGATCACTGCTGGTCCGTTATTCAGGTACCGAAAATCTTTTGCGCATTATGGTGCAACATCAGGATCAATCCTTTGCACAGATGGTGGCGAATGAATTAGTAAAAAACTTAGACCATGTTTTATAAGGATTCATTATGAAAAATAAAAAGACATTAGCTGAGATTGCCCATACTACGTGGCACCTTTTCTTAGGCGGATTATTCGCAATATTACCCTTGGCTCTCACAGTTTATATCATTAATTTTGCATTCCGACTCGTGATCAATTTATTGGCCCCGCTGGTACCATTAATTCCTGAATTCCTACGAATAATTCCATTTATAGAATTCTTCTTTGCAATAGGCGCTATCATTTTATTCGGTCTAATCATGCGTATTATTCTTTTGCGTGCGCTTGTTCATGAATTTGAAGATCTGATCGCAAAAATTCCATTAATTCGCCCAATTTATAGTGGAATTAAACAGCTTGTTTCAGCATTTGATCAACAAAATAAATTATCATTCAAAAAAGTAGTTCTTGTTGAATTTCCACGCAAAGATTTATATAGCATCGGATTTTTAACGAGCGAAGAGCCACTCATCACTCCAGGTGATGACAAAAAATATTACAATATTTTCATTCCAACAACTCCAAACCCAACAACTGGATTTTTCATTATTTTAGCTGAAAGCGAAATCAAGATCATCGATATTTCGCGCCAAGATGCAATGGCATTGATCATTTCTGGTGGTATCATTCAACCGGAGAAGAAAAGCTAATTTTGCCGATATTTCGAAATTTTACGTTGCATCTCTGTTGAGAATATTTGTAATTCTTTTAATGCAACTTTACGCGCGGTTGGTGTTTCATGGGCGTCAACGTAGCTTGCAACTTCTTTGGCTACTTTTTCATATCGATCAGCAACTTTAAATAGATCAATCAGATGAGCTCGCTCAAAACAAGACAAATTGCTCATCTCCGAATCAATCACATCGATAATTTGATTCGTACAACGGTCAGTTTTGAAACCAAGTCTCGGCAAATTTTGTTTTACCACATTAAATGCAAATAATTTTAAAGAAGGAACAGTTCGAACTTCTTCGCCGACTTCTTGTTGTATTTCCATAGATAGAACAGTCGCGCAAAATACGAATGACAGAAAAAAAATCGTCTTCATAAAACTGTTCCTTTTTGAATGGCAGCTTCAGCCTAGAAAAAAAGGAACAAATATGCAAGGGCATCTATTTAGCCCTTATTCATAAAGAAACTTGAATAAAAGAGATCAAGCAAATATGGTGATCCGCCATTCTTAAATTGATAGTCAATATGATACAACATATCATGTGCTCGTTTGAGCGATTCTGAATCATACTTTTTCCAATCACGCTGCATAAATGAGAATGGAAGTTTGTAACTTATTCGTTGTGCTTGCGCTCGGTTTCCTTGGCGCATATAGATCACAAATGCATGAGCACGAAACAATTGTTCAGAGAAATAGGTAATCCAAAATGGCTCACCATAGGCATGATGAATCTTGGACCAGTAGACAAAAAAAGCTTTCGCATCTTGCGCAAAGAAATATTGACTCAAGGTAAATAATGATGAATCAGCAACCGCTACTCGATCGAACCAATCATCGAAAAAATCACTATTTTTAGCCCCCATCAAACTCGCATATTGCGCAAGCAAACATGCATGCTCTAGTGAAACCGATTGCACTCGTTCATAAAGGGCCTTACTAAAATCTTCTACACCTGAACTTGCGGGTAATCCAATTAATGCAACAATCAATTGAAACAATTTTTTGTCCACTTGCTGCGGCAATACCAATTCAAGTGCAGAAGCAGTAGATTGATTTTCCTCCGCATAAAACAATATTGTATTTGGCCCTGAATAATTATCTAAAAATCGTGACCACTCTTTGAATGCGCCACTCTCAAGTGCCGAAACTGAACCAAACCAGAACATGCGTTGCATACCCAAAAATGAAGTTTGCAAAGCCGCGCGAATTTGTGAGTCATCTTGAGACGATGGATCTATGAGAGTCAATAAGCCTGGTTGCTTTTTATTGAGTGCAGTAGCAATGTACGAGAAAAAGAGTAATGGATACGATTGCCCGGTGAATATGATACGGGAATATTGATACAGTTTTTCAGGATTAGTTTGAATAGTATTTATGAATTCGGTGAGTTTCATACTTTTTAAAGGACTTATGGTTCGATGATTCTGTTTTGCTTACGCAAAACGGCGACTCACCAGAAACGGTAATAGTAATCCGATTAATCTCAAGTCAATTTTATGAACTAAATAATTGAAACGCAATGCATGCGAAAAATTTTAGTTACTCTAAATTTTTCTGTGCCAACCGTTGCTGTAAACTGAACATTGGAGCTTTTTTGGACTTGATATCAACTTCGACTTTTGTCGATTTTGCCGGTTCTTGTAACCACTCAATTTTATGAATTGTCCCAAACCATTGTTGCGACCCCTGAATTGCACACGCCTTCATCGCATCGAACTGCTCCCATGTGATTGCAGATTGCTCAGCACCACCTTGCACTTCAATAACTTTTCCTGATTTGGTCAATACAAAATTAATATCAGCTTGACCAGTACTATCTTGCTCGAAATTAGGATCAAGCACAATTTGATCATTCACTAATCCAACCGAAACAGCGCAAACTCCATCAATTAAAAATGGAGCTGCTATTTCACGACGTGCGAGCCAACCTTGTTGCGCCAAACGCAATGCAATATATGCGCCTGTAATTGATGCAGTTCGCGTTCCGCCATCCGCTTGCAAAACGTCACAGTCAATTACAATGGTACGCTCACCGATTTTAGTTAAGTCACAAATACTGCGCAACGCACGGCCAATCAAGCGTGAAATTTCAATTGAACGTCCACAGCGTTTCATAACCGATATTTCGCGTACAGTGCGCGACTTAGTTGATGCTGGGAGCATGCTATATTCAGCAGTTAACCACCCTTCACCTTTACCACGCATAAATTGCGGTACATTGTTTTGGATAGTGATCGCACAAAGAACTTTTGTTTCACCAAGTTGCAGGAGTACTGATCCGGGAGCATAGGAATATATATGCGGGGTTATGGAAATTGGGCGGAGATTATGTTCCATAGTACTTTTTCAAGGTACGTTCGTAATGATTTGTTAATTCTGCTGTGATTCTCACACCGATTACTCACCACGAACGGATTTAAATAATTTTCTTACATATATGAAAATCGAGACCCACATAACGTGAGTCTCGATTCATTTTTTCACTTCTTATTTCTTTGGGGCATTCGCCAAACGGAGGCTCACACGACCGGTAACATCATCGTATTCGCCAACCACAACCGGCAAGATTTCACCAAGTTTATAATCCTGCGCCATTGTGCGTTGTTTCTCTTTTGGAATTTGAGAGATATGTAACAATCCATCAAGGCCCGGTACCAATTCAACAAAGATACCAAACTCAGCAACTTTACGAATTTTACCTTCGTAGCGAGTCCCTGGTTCGATTTGACCTGAAAGCGTTTTGACCCACTTGATTGCAAGATCAAGATTCGCTTCAGGACCAGCAAATATTTTAACAAGTCCGTCTTCTTCGATATCGATCTTGGTTTTGGTAACCTCGATAATTTCTTTAATCGTCTTACCGCCAGAACCAATAATCGCACCAATTTTATCAGTATTAACCTTAAGTGTCGTTACTTTTGGAACTAGATCAGAAAGTTTAGAATTCGGCTTATCCATAACTTTTTTCATCTCACCCAAGATAAATAAACGACCTTCAAGTGCTTGTTGCAATGCTGCTTCAAATAGATCTCGGGAGAAGCCTGTTTCATGTTTAATATCAAGCTGAATCGCAGTCATACCCTGTTCGGTACCAACTACTTTAAAATCCATTAAACCAAATTCGTCTTCAAAGCCAGAAATATCCGAAACAACTTGGAACTTGCCAGATTTATTTTGCAACAAACCCATTGCAATACCACCAACCATTTTCTTGATTGGAACACCCGCTTGCATCAACGCCATGGTTGAACCGCATGCGGTTGCCATTGAAGAAGAACCATTAGAAGAAAGAATGTCTGAAATAACACGAATCGTGTACGGGAACTGCTCTTTATCAGGGAGCACATATTTGAAAGAAGATGCTGCAAGTGCACCATGCCCAATTTCACGTCTACCTGGACCTCTGATTGGCTTTACTTCACCAACCGAGAAAGGAGGGAAATTATAATGGAGCATGAAAGAGCCTGGCATCTCATCGCCATCCATAATAGTTTCGATTTTTTGCTCATCTTGCCCACCACCGAGAGTCACGCTAACAAGAGCCTGCGTTTCACCACGATTGAAGAGTGCTGATCCATGTGCAAAAGGAAGAAGTCCGACTTCAGTTGAAACTTTACGAATTTCATTGAATTTACGGCTATCAACACGATGCCCAACATTGAAAATTCGTTCATTAATTTTATCTTTAAATTTTTCATCGAAGATGTATTCAACAACACCGGCTGGAACCTTAGTCGCTTCAATCTCTTGCGCGAATTCTTCTAAAAACAGAGTGCGCAAATTATTAAGGCGTTCGGCACGTTCAGTTTTATTTTCTACAAATGTAGTTGCAACGCGATCTTCGGTCAAAAACACATTGGCACGTTCAAGCCATGCATTCCAGTTATACACCGAATCATCAATAGTATTTTTCTGAACACCGAGTTCGCGAGCAATAGAAAGCTGCCATGCAACAATCTTTTTGATTAAAGTATGCGCATTGAAAAGAGCATCAACAAAATCTTTTTCTTGTAATTCGTTGAATGAACCTTCTACCATACAAATACCTTCATTGGTACCAGCAACAATCAAGCGAACATCTGATTTGAGTGTTTCATCATGAGTTGGATTAGTGATCCATTTACCGTCAACACGACCAAGCTCAACTACACCAACTGGACCGCCAAATGGGATTTTTGAAATAGTCAACGCCAATGAGTTTGCAATGAGAGCAAGCTTATCCGGAGTATGATGCTTATCATACGAATACACGGTCGTAATCATCTGAGTTGCATCAAAATAATTAGATGGGAACAATGGTCGAATTGCACGATCGGTTAAACGAGCAATAAGAATTTCACGTTCTGTTGCACGTCCTTCACGCTTGAAGTAACCACCTGGAATTTTACCTGCAGCTGAAAACAATTCACGATATTCCACCGTGAGCGGTAGGAAGCCAGGAAATTCTGTTGATGGTTTTGCAACGGCGGTCGTGAGCAATACGGTGCCACCTTGCTTAAGCCAAACCGCACCATCTGCTTGCTGAGCAAATTTACCTAACTCAACTTCTAAACCAAACTCGTCTAAACGAAACGTTTTAACCATAAATTCATCATCGATTCGAGCCTACTACCCTCGCTTTTAATCTTATGTTGTAGAAAATATCTACCACAAGAATAATTCGATGCAGTATGCTTTTTTAACTATATTTATTTACTTACGAAGACCTAATTGCTGAATCATCTCTTTGTATTTAGCATGATCTTTTTTAGATAGATAATCTAAAAATTTACGACGACGACATACCATTTTTAACAAACCGCGTTTAGAACTAAAGTCTTGCGGATTTGTTTGGCAATGGCGCGTCAATTGATCGATGCCTTCGCAAAGAGTAGCGATTTGCACTTCAACAGAACCACAATCGTTGCTGTGTTGTGCATATTGCTTGATCAAGCGTTGTTTCACTTCTTTAGATAATGCCATTATGAAAACCTCACTATACGTACTATTAATATCTCTTAAAATTCAAATTTATATAGGCGCGAGCGGGATTGAACCGCTGACCCTTGCTACGTCAAAGCAATGCTCTACCACTGAGCTACGCGCCTATTTTGAGTGACTACATTGCTGCAATCACGTCTTGTTCTTCTTGTTGCGCTTGGCGCTCGATATCAGAAATATCATCAGAGAGGTATCTCTCTCTGAAAGTTTTGATACCAGTACCTGCTGGTATTAGTTTACCAACAATTACGTTTTCTTTTAAGCCATACAAATGATCAACTTGACCGGCAATCGCTGCTTCAGCAAGAATACGTGTCGTTTCTTGGAACGATGCAGCTGAAATAAAGCTTTCAGTTCCCAACGACGCCTGGGTAATACCCATTACAACCGGTTTTGCTGATGCTGTTCGCTTACCTTGCGACGCCACAACCGCATTGACCGATGCAAAGTGGATCCTATCGACACGATCTCCAATGAGGAAATTAGTATCACCAGAATCGACCACACGTACTTTTCGAAGCATTTGCCGCGCAATCACTTCAATATGACGATCGTTAATATCAATACCTTGTAGGCGATATACTTCTTGAATTTGGTTTACCAAGTACCGTTGAACAACATCAGGTCCCATAATACGTAGAAGATCCTGCAGCGATGGCATTCCAGACGTTAACTGGTCACCAGCGCGAACAAATTCGCCGTTCAGAACGCTAAGCTGTTTTCCGCGTGGTACAGAGTAATCGTATGTTTCAGTACCAGCAACAACACTTACTTTACGCATACCACGATGCAAGCCACCGACAACAACTTCACCATCGATATCTGCAAGAATCGCAGCTTCTTTTGGTGTACGAGCTTCAAAGAGTTCTGCAATACGCGGTAAACCACCGGTAATATCTTTGGTCTTTGAAACTTCTCGAGGCATTTTCACAAGTACGTCACCGATTTCTACTCGCTGACCCTTGTTTACTTGCAAATATGCACCTGATGGAAGGAAGTATTGCGCAAGCTCTTCGCCGTTATCATCAACGATGCTCAGACCTGGCTGATACTGTTCACCACGTGTTTCAAGAACGACGGTTGTCGATTTCTTAGTCGCTTCATCGAAGCGCTCTTCCATCGTAACGTTCTCAATAAGATCCACATAGCGAACCGTTCCAGCTTTTTCGGTCATGACCACTTTTGATGATGGATCCCACTCGACAAGCTTGGTGCCGACCTTAACTTCTTGTTTGTCTTGAACAAGTATGATTGAACCATATTCAATGTCATGCTGTTGCAATTCACGCCCATCTCGAGCCACAATTACAATCTTACCTTTACGGCTCATGACAACTTGCTGACCATGGCGGTTGGTTACCGTTCGAATTGCACGCAACTGAACAACACCTTCATGTTTTACAACAAAATATGGCTGATCTGAAAGACCACTCGCGGTACCCCCGATGTGGAAGGTTCTCATAGTCAACTGTGTACCAGGTTCACCAATAGATTGTGCCGCAATGACACCCACGGTTGTTCCTGAATCAACCAAGCGACCTTTTGAAAGATCAAATCCATAACACATTGCACATACACCACGTTTTGCCTGGCAAGTGAGTACAGAGCGTACTAAAATCTTATACACAGCTGCTTCTTCAAGCTTCTGGATGTCTTCTCGGCTAATCGCATGACCTTGCTCAAAGAGCAATTCACCGGTTACCGCATCTTTGACATCCGTAGCAAGTACACGTCCGAATACACGACGAGTCAATGGATAGATCACGTCACCCGATTCTTTGAGGTCTTCGAGTTCAACATATCCCATAGTGCGACAATCATGTACCGTCACCACCACGTCTTGTGCAACGTCAACCAAACGTCGAGTTAGATAACCAGAGTTTGCAGTTTTCAATGCAGTATCCGCTTGACCCTTACGAGCACCGTTCGTTGAAATAAAGTATTCAAAAACCTGTAACCCTTCACGGAAGTTACTCTTAACCGGAATTTCAATAATTTCACCGGTAGGCTTTGCCATCATACCACGCATACCCACAAGCTGTTTAATCTGATCATTTGAGCCACGAGCACCAGAATCAAGCATCATGAAAATAGGGTTAAATGGCTTGAATGCGCCATCCTTATTTTCGAATGTTTGCTGATCTTCGCTTTCGAGCATCTTATACATAGCGCCCGCAACATCTGCCGTTGCTCGGCCCCAAATGCTAATAACTTTGTTATACCGTTCACCATTAGTGATTACACCATCCATGTACATTTCTTCTGTTTTTTGTACATTCTTTTCGGCTTTTGAAATGATATCACCCTTCTCTTTTGGAATAATCAAATTCGCAATAGAGAATGAAATACCACCAACGGTAGAATAATAAAAACCTAATTTCTTAATTTTATCCAAGAATCCGACTGTCTGCTCTGCGCCGAATTGGTAATACACTTTTTCAACAAGGCGAGTCAAATCGCTCTTTTTCATAACCTTGTTGACCCATTCCAATTTGGAACCTTCTGGCAATGCCTCAAAGAGCAAGATACGACCAACGGTAGTATCTGCAATTGAACCATCTTTCATACGCACTTTTATACGCGCATGTACCACGACTTGGCCCATTTGGAATGCAGAGATTACTTCATCCACGTTTGCAAATACTGTTCCCTCACCTTTCACGCCACATCGTACTTTAGAGATGTAGTGTAAACCAAGAACCATATCCTGAGATGGCACCGTTACGGGACGACCATTTGAAGGAGAGAGAATGTTCTTAGTTGAAAGAACAAGATTTGTGCTTTCTTCTTGAGATTTCTTACTTAGTGGCAAGTGAACCGCCATTTGGTCACCGTCAAAGTCTGCGTTAAATGCGCCGCAAACAAGTGGGTGAATTTTAATTGCCTTACCATCGACAAGAATCGGATAAAAGGCTTGAATACCAAGGCGGTGCAAAGTCGGTGCACGGTTCAATAGAACTGGTCTATCTTTTACAACCGCTTCTAGTACGTCCCAAATGACTGGATCAAATTCTTCTACCATACGGCGAGCAACACGCATATTTGATGCAAGTTCCCATGCCATTAAGCCTGCATAGACATATGGCTTGAAGAGCTCGAGTGCCATAATTTTTGGAATACCGCATTGATCCATACGTAATTCAGGATCGACAACGATCACCGAACGACCAGAATAATCTACACGGCGACCAAGAAGGTTTTGACGGAAGCGACCTTGCTTACCACGTAACATTTCACTGAGAGATTTAAGAGCGCGACGATTTGAGCCACGAACCGGCTGACCACGACGACCATTATCAATAAGCGCATCGCAAGATTCTTGCAACATACGTTTTTCGTTCTTGATAATAACATCTGGAGCTTCGATCTCCATCAAACGTTGTAAACGAATATTTCTATTGAGTACACGACGATAGAGTTCGTTCAGATCCGAGCTTGCAAAACGACCACCTTCGAGTGGAACAAGGGGACGCAAATCGGGTGGAAGAACTGGCAACACGGTCATAACCATCCATTCTGGACGCAAGTTTGACTGAATCAATCCAGTAAGCACCTTCATGCGACGCATCATTTTATGGCGAAGTGCCACTGATGCCGTTTTTTGATAATTTGATTCCAAGCGCGAAAGTTCCGCTTGCAAATCCATACCGATCAGAATTAAACGAATCGCTTCTGCTCCTGATTCGGCATGGAACTCAAGATCATCTGGATGTGATGATGCATAATCATCATATTCAATTGCACTGAGTAATGTCTTAATTGGATATGGAGAATTACCCTGACGAACAACGAGATAAGAATCAAAATAGATAACACGCTCAAGATCCTTGACCGGCATATCCATAATAAGGCCCAAATAGCTTGGAATACCTTTCAAATACCAGATATGACAAACCGGTGCAACGAGTTCTATATGACCCATACGCTCACGACGAACACGCGATTGAATAACTTCAACCCCGCATTTTTCGCAAGTAACACCACGATGCTTCATACGTTTATACTTACCGCAGTTACATTCCCAATCCTTCACAGGACCGAAAATACGAGCACAGAATAAACCATCTCTTTCTGGCTTGAGTGTTCGATAGTTAATCGTTTCTATCTTTTTCACTTCACCGTAGGAAAGCGCACGTAGTTTTTCAGGCGCTGAAATAGATACCTTGATGGCATTAAATCGTTGAACGCTTATGTATTCTTTAAAACGTTCGAGCATTCGTCTATTCACCGACATTCTCCTTGCCAACTTTTAATAAATCAACCTGCAAGCCAAGAGACTGAAGTTCTTTAACAAGAACGTTAAATGATTCAGGGATTCCAGGCTCCGGTACATCCTCACTGCGCACAATAGCGCCATACGCTTTGTGTCGACCGCTCACATCATCAGATTTATAGGTAAGCATTTCTTGCAACGTGTATGCTGCACCATATGCTTCCAATGCCCAGACTTCCATTTCTCCAAGTCGCTGACCACCCTGCTGCGCTTTACCACCAAGTGGCTGTTGCGTTACAAGTGAGTACGGCCCAACGGAACGAGCGTGTAACTTATCATCAACCATGTGATTTAGTTTCATTATATGAATGTAACCAACGGTCACTGGCTGTTCAAAGTATTCACCCGTGCGTCCATCAAGCAACGGGAACGAACCAGAAACAGGCAATTTCAAATCTTCCATTAACGGCTTAATGTCTTTATCAAAATCTGCACCATCGAATACCGGTGTTTCAAATTTCAAACCGAGTGCGACCGTTTTACGACCAAGCTCTAGCACAACATCTTTGCCATGCATTTTCTCAATCGAATTAACAAGGTCAGCACCATAGTATTTGGTTAGATATTTTTTAACTTCTGCGTATCCATCGGTTTCAATAAGCTCTTGCAAATTTTCACCGATTTTTTTGCCTACCAACCCAAGCGCAGTTTCCAAAATCTGACCGACGTTCATACGCGATGGAACACCAAGAGGATTCAGAACAATATCCACTGACGTACCATCTTCCATGAACGGCATATCTTCACGGGCAACAATGTTCGAAACGACACCCTTGTTACCGTGGCGACCTGCAACCTTATCACCAACTGAAACAGTACGCTTCATAGCAATATAGATTTTTACCATCTTAATAACGCCAGACGGTAACGGATCACCTTTCTTGAATTGGTTAATACGTTCTTCTTTCAAACCTGCAAGAATACGCAACTGGTTTTCATAGACATCTTTGAGCGATTTCAAGTCTTGTGCAACTTGCTTATCTTTCGGCTTAAAGTTGAGCAAGGTTTCTAGGGCAACACCCTCGAGTGCCGCACCTGAGAATACATCTTTTTTGAGATACTTCTCATTCACCTTACCTGATGCTTCTTGCCCATCCAAATATGCAATTGCTTTTTGAGCAACCATAGCGTCGAGTGCATGCTGATGCTGAGCAAAATCTGCATCAAGCTGTGCAATTTGACGAGCTACTTCTTCTTTATATCGCTTATCTTTACGGACACCACCGCGTGAAAGAATTTTCACATCGATAATGGTACCTTCCACTCCAGGTGGAACGCGTAAAGAAGTGTCTCGAACTTCACGTGATTTTTCACCGAATATTGCGCGTAAGAGTTTTTCCTCAGGTGAGTATTGGACATCTCCTTTGAGAGTCACTTTACCCACAAGAATATCACCAGGCTTTACACGTGTACCGACGCGTACGATACCATCATCATCAAGGCTCGCAAGCGCAGTTTCGGGCACATTCGGAATATCTTTTGTAATCTCTTCGGGCCCAAGTTTGGTGTCACGAGCATCCACTTCATATTCTTCAATATGAACAGAGGTCAAGGTATCTTCCGCTACTAACCGTTTATTGAGAACGATTGCGTCTTCAAAGTTGTAACCATGCCATGGCATGAATGCAACCAAAAGGTCAGAACCCAAGCTCAATTCACCGTTTGTAACCGAAGCACCGTTGGTAAGAATATCACCAACCTTGACAATATCGCCACGCTTTACAATTGGGGTTTGATGGATCATCGTACTATAGCTTGAACGTTGGTATTTCTTCAAATAATAGGTGTCAACACCCTGAGAAACCCAACTTTCTGTACCATTGAATTCATCTTCGTTAACACGAATGACAATGCGATCTGCACATACATAATCGACCACACCGCCACGGCGCGCAATTAATACCGCACCGGATGATTTACCAATTTCACGTTCCATACCGGTTGCAACAATTGGAGCTTCCGGCCGAATAAGAGGAACAGCTTGACGTTGCATGTTTGCACCCATTAGCGCACGAACCGCGTCATCATGCTCCAAGAACGGAATCAATGCTGCAGAAACAGAAACAAGCTGTTTCGGTGACATATCAATATAGGTAATCTGTTCAGCATCAACAAGCACCACGTTACCTTGGTGACGTGCGAGAACCTTACCATCTAATTTGTTTGTTCCAGATTCAGCTGCATCAGCCTGTGCAATATATTCATTTGCTTCTTGGAACGCATCGAGAAACACTACCTCATCAAGAATTTTTCCGTTCTTAACCGGACGGTATGATGTTTCGATGAATCCAAGATCGTTCACCATTGCATAAGTCGCAAGAGAAGAAATCAAACCAACGGTCTGACCTTCAGGCGTTTCGATAGGGCAAATACGACCATAATGCGAAGTATGAACGTCACGAATTTCAAATGTTGCACGATCCTTGAGTACGCCGCCGGGCCCGAGGGCTGAAAGACGACGCTTATGCGCAATTTCTGAAAGTGGATTTGTTTGATCAATAAATTGTGAGAGCTGACCCATGCCATAAAATTCTCGCATCACTGCGCTAATTGGCTTAATGTTCAAGAAATCTTGTGGCATTAATGCGGCATGTGGCTCTTGCGTACGGAAACGTTCTTTTACGATACGTTCAATACGCATAAATCCTGCATACATTTGGTTATTAAGAAGTTCACCAACCAACCGTACGCGTCGATTCCCCAAATGATCAATATCATCGAGCTCACCTTCACCTCGTTCACGTAAGTTAACTAAATACTTAATAGTTGCAACGATATCTTCGCGAGTAAGCGCTAAAATATCTTCCGCAACAGAAAGACTCAACTTACGATTCATACGAATACGGCCAACTCGAGTAAGATCATAGAATCGATTATTGAAAAGTAAATTTTCTAAACGTTCTTTGATTTCTTTAAGAGTAGAGCTATCTCCGGGCCAAATCTTGGCATGAAGATCTCTAAGCGCATCATCCTGATTATGGGCTTTATCTTGATTAAGCGTAAGCGCAACAACCGGCTGAAACGCATACCCAACCGACTGAATCAATTGAAACGACAATGTTTTATAGCGTTTCAATTGTTCTAACACCGATTCGGAAATGATTTGACCTTGCTCAAAGATCACTTCGCCCGTTTGCGGCTCGATCACATCTTTACCGATAACTCGATTCAGAATATGTGCATCGCTGAGAGTGAGAGATTTAACTTTGCTTTGCTGCAACTTTGCAATAATTTCTTTGGTAACTCGTTTGCCACCGAATGCTTCTTGCAAATCTTCAGGCAACATACTTTTTTCAAGGCGTTGGCCAACAAGCGAATCATCAATTACTTGATTAAATTCACCTCTCTCAACAGAAATTGTCTCAAAGCGATAAAACAATGAGATAATCTCATCGCGGGTATATCCAAGCGCTTGCAAGAATGTAGTTGCAAGCAACTTTTTCTTTTTATCGATACGAACATACAGCACATCATTGCTATCAAATTCGAAATCGATCCAAGAACCACGCATTGGAATAATGCGGGCAAGGTAATATGGACGACCACGGAAGTCTTTTACTTTTTTGCTTTGAGAGAAAACTGCGCCAGGCGAACGATGCAGCTGGCTTACCACCACGCGATCGACGCCATTGATGAGGAATTTACCTTGATTACCAAGATAGAAGCGTCCATTTTTTTCATAGAGATCCGCCATAACCGGCAAATCCACTGCGAAAATATCTTGCTCTTTAATATCACGGACAACTTTGTTGCCTAAATCATCTTTTGTCCAGTTTACCAACTGAATCTTGATTTTAAGTGGCATAGCAAAAGACTGTCCACTTGAGCGGCATTCTTCAAGTGACATTGGCAATTTAACGACAACACGCGATAAGCAGTTGCTACACGTTTTATAACGTGCAGTTTTTTTGCTGCAATGTGGGCAGAAAATATCATCTGCCAAACGGCAACAACCTGATTTCTTGCATGAAGAACAAGTCCACATGTATCGATTTTCAATACCAGATAACTGGCCACAAGCGCATGCCCATGATCCCAATTCATAGCTGATATATTCAAGCGAGAGCTTATCTTCATGTTCCATTGGAAACACGTCACTCAACACTTTATGCAAACCGATCGGTTTTCGCTCTTCTGGCAAACAATCCAGCTGAACGAAATCATTAAAAGAAGACGATTGAATCTCGATCAAATCTGGAACCGGGACAACCGCTTTAATTTTACCAAATAACTTACGGACAGTGTCCGTGCTTTTAAGCAATCGAGACATTAAGCCGCTCCTTAAAACTGCTATCTCGTTTAAACTCTTTGTACCCCCTAATCAGGACTTGCTGGAAGAAATGAGGAAAGGTCGAGTCTTAGCTCAACTCAACCTTACCACCTGCTGCTTCAATTTCTTCCTTGATCTTCTTAGCGTCATCTTTTGATGCTGCTTCAGAGATCACTGCAGGTGTGCTTTCAACCATCTTTTTCGCATCGGTCAAGTTCAATGCAGGAACTACTTTACGCAATGCTTTGATGATAGCGATTTTTTTAGATTCATCGCCAGCGTCTTTCAAAGTCACTTTATATTCAGCTTTTTCTTCTGCTGGAGCTGCTGCCGCTGCTGCTGCTGGAGCTGCCGCTGCTGCTGCTACTGGCATTGCCGCTGAAACGCCAAATTTATCTTCAAGTGCCTTTACCAAGTCAGCAAGTTCTAAAACTGTCAAACCACTGATTTCTTCAACTAACTTCTCTTGCATTTTAGCTGCCATAATAAATACTCCACGTATCGTTTGATATGTTATATTTCCACTTAATTTACTGAGCGCCCGCTTGTTTCTTTTCTTCAATTTGTTTCATAACGAAGAGCAAGCGTGCAATCATGAGATGCAATACCGTAACCGTCTTGGTCATAGGTGCTTGCAATGTACCGCATAGTTGTGCCAACAACACTTCGCGAGAAGGTAGGTTTGCAATACGCTGAACCGATTGCGCATCATACAACTGCGATTCAATAACGCCAACCACTAGATTGAAGGCTTTGTGCGATTTTGAATATTCCGCGAGGAATTTAGCTGTTTCAGGAGCAGATTTTGTGACAAATACAGCGCCAATTTGATCGTGTAAATATGGAGTTAATTGATCAACGCTCCCCATACCTTCCACTGCACGTTTCATTAAACGCCCTTTTGCGACTTTTAAGCTTGCTTCCTTCGAACGCAAACCTTTACGCAATTCCTGCATTTCATTAACGGTCAGGCCCTTATAATTGACCAAAAAAGAAGCTTCGCTGCTGGAAAAGCTATTTTTCAAAGATTCAATTAATTGATTTTTCTCTTGCCGATTCATAGCAACCTCTCGTTTAACCTATGGCACGCATAAGCTCATCAGCATTTATGGAAATTCCGGGTCCCATAGTTGATGAAACGGTTATCTTTTTGACATATTTACCTTTAGCAGTTGCCGGTTTAGCTGCCATTAATGCTTTTGCAAAAGCAAGAAGGTTGTCTTGCAACTTTTCTTTATCAAAAGAAACTTTGCCGAATTTGAAGTGCACGAGTCCGCTCTTATCGTTTTTGAAGAACATGCGACCTTTTTTGAGGTCTTCGATAATTGGCGCCACTTCGAAGGTTACTGTGCCAAGCTTTTTGTTTGGCAACAATCCACGAGGTCCGAGTAACTGAGCAAGTCGACCGACAGCTCCCATAATATCTGGGGTTGCTACCGCATAATCAAAATCCATCCAACCCTGTTCGATCTTTTCGATCAAATCAGTGTCGCCAACAACATCGGCACCCGCTTTACGCGCTTGCTCAGCATAATCAGCTTTTGCAAATGCGATAACACGAACTGGCTTGCCAACACGATGTGGCAAAAAAACAGAACCACGAACAACTTGTTCGCCTTTTGTTGGATCGATAGTAAGATTTACGTCGACATCAACTGATTCATCGAACTTGGCGTGAGCAACTTCTTTGATCTTAGCAAGCGCTTCGCTCACCGGAAGTGATACACCCCGTTGAACTTTGGCTACTGCCGCGCTATATTTTTTACCTGGTTTAGACATAGTCCCATCCTATCAATCAATAACATCAACACCCATACTACGCGCACTACCAGCGATGATCTTCTTTGCTTGTTCGATGTCGAAAGCGTTGATATCTGGCATCTTAATACGGGCAATATCTTCAATATCTTTCCAGGTAATCTTCCCAACTTTAGTTGCCTTTGGATTAGAAGATCCCTTAGCGAGATTGATTTTCTTTTTGATAAGTTCACTAACCGGCGGAGTTTTAACTATAAAACTAAATGTACGATCTTTATAAACCGTAATCTGAACCGGAACAGTTTCACCTTTACGATTGCTCGTGAGAGCATTGAACTGCTTACAGAATTCCATGATGTTCGCACCATGCTGACCCAAAGAAGAACCAACTGGTGGAGCAGGAGTTGCTGCGCCCCCCTGGATCTGAAGCTTAATTTGTACTTTAACTTCTTTTGACATACGAAAAACCTATTCGCTTTACCGTTTCACTTGATTAAATCCGAGTTCTACTGGCGTCATACGGCCAAAGATACTCACCATAACCGTCAACTTTTCGTTTTCCGGATCAACACTATCGACCACTCCCACGAAGCTTGCGAATGGTCCTTCGGCAATTTCCACCTCACTGCCAACGGCAAACAGTTCTTGTTTCTCAGCAGTGATAGCGATTTCACCTTTCATTTGAGAGAGAATACGATCAATTTCCTTACGAGAGAGAGGAACCGGATCTTTCCCACCCAAAAATTTTAACACACGTAAGCTTGAGCTCACCAATCGATGAGTCTCAGGCTTCATATTCATTTCAATTAAAATATAACCAGGAAAGAGCTGCTGGTCCTGCACATCCTCAACAAAGAATTGTTTGAGTTTTGCAGATGGAATGAAGACCTGGCCAAAATCTTCTTGCAAACCAGACTGAGCAATACGCTTTTCAATATCAGCTTTTGCTATTTCTTCATAACCTGCATAAACCTGAACTACATACCAACGCATCATGTGAGATTATCCTGACTCGAATTAATAACCGCCATAATATTTGAACACGTACTTTGCAAGCCTGACCAACGCGGCATCAATAAGGCCGAGATAGATCATGAACACAACAAGCAATAAAAGCACAATAATGGTAGAGCCAACAAACTCTTGGTAACTTGGCCATACCACTTTTTTCATTTCCGACTTTACATCTTGCAAAAACTGAATTGCATTTTTTATTGCCATGGGCTTACAACCTCAAGTAACAATTTTTAAAATTTTCTTACTTACCGACTTCTTTTTTGGGGAGCTTTTCCAGGGGATTGGCAGGCCAGGAGGGATTCGAACCCCCAACCCGCAGATTTGGAGTCTGCCGCTCTACCAATTCGAGCTACTGGCCTAATTACTACTTAGTCTCTTTGTGCGCTTGATGCTTAACACAACGAGAACAGAACTTTTTTAGTTTGAGCGAACCAACGGTACGTCCCTTAGAGACTACTTGAGTATAATTACGCTCTTTGCATGTTTCACAAACTAGATGGGTAGTGACTCGATTTTTTGCCATAAGAACTCAGGTTTAAATTAATTTACTCGATTTCTGGAGCCCGCGACCGGGATTGAACCGGTGACCTCTCCCTTACCAAGGAAGTGCTCTACCAACTGAGCTACGTGGGCAACAAGCTTATTTCCAAGGACTTTACATTAAGATAATTGAAAAAAGAGCTCTTGACAACAATTTATTGCGCCTTTTTTACCTAGGCTTAGGTATTTCTACTTTTTGACCCAAAAACAGGCGTATTCTTGGACAAAATGGCCCAGCCTGCCAGACGGATTCCGCCTTGGCTAACTACAAAAGGCCTTTCACACTTTGGTAAGCAAAGTATGAAGCTGGCGACTGGATTTGAACCAGCGGCCTGCTGATTACAAATCAGCTGCTCTACCAACTGAGCTACGCCAGCTTAAGATTTTAGCGGGAAACGGGGCTCGAACCCGCAACCTACAGCTTGGAAGGCTGTCGCTCTAGCCAATTGAGCTATTCCCGCAATCAATATTTCAAAATTATGACTATCCACCTGAGCTCTAGAGAGCTTTGGTGTGACAAACTTCGCTCAACCTTCTATTTTTTCTTGCCTCAAAGGTCATAGATCAAACATAGCCTTGAAGCGCGAAGTTTGGTGAGAGAAGGATTCGAACCTTCGAAGGCTGTGCCAACGGATTTACAGTCCGTCCCCTTTGGCCACTCGGGAATCTCACCATTAAATATCAAAAAACAACCTGTGCATTTAAAATACCTGAATATCATATTGTTTTTTGAAGCTGATTTCAACTCATTTTTACAAATTTTACTGTTCTGATAAGATTTCGTGAATTTCATCCACACAACTATTGCATCCAGTGCCAACCAATAAAGCGTCCTGCAAAGATTGGAAATCGGTGCATCCTTTGGCAATTGCATCACAAATATCGGAGTACATAACTCCCATACAAGTACAGACTAAGTAATCGGGACGTTTAAGAAAAGGACTATTATTCATGATTATCCACACACTCTACCGTCATCACCCGCTTATCGAGCTCCTCACAATATCCAATCGTTATTTTGCATAGATCATGAGTCAGCAATGGCGCAATGACCTCCGGCCATTCGATCAACGCCCAACTATTTCCCGCATACAGATACTCCTCAAAGCCCTGAGAAAGAAATTCAGCCTCGGAGTTGATCCTGTATAGGTCAAAATGATAGAACGTTTGCCCTCGTTGATTTTTATATGCATTAACATAGGTGAACGTTGGACTCATGATCACCTCATCAATACCCTGGGCACGCAAAAGCGATTGCACCATCGTTGTCTTACCCGCACCTAGAGGGCCGATAATCGTCATCACTTTACAATGATTTAATAGCTCAGAGAGCTGTTTTACCACGCCTGGAATTTCATCCAGTGAGTATATTATCGTTTTTTTAAAGTTCATAAATCAGTTTATAATTTTTTAAGAATATCGAGTAATTTACGATTTATTTTCGATTGTTTATACGAGGGACTCGTTCGCTGCTCAGCCTTGCCGATCATATCCGCTTGCTTAACCGGGATGACGCGCGTCGCTTCTTCCATTAATTGATTTAAGTCCATATGACCATCGGACAAATGAATTACTTCAATTTCAACCTCATGAGCATTTTCGGTCTTGGCAAGCGCACTTTGCAACAATTCATAAAAATCTCGCGCTTCGATTGAGGGTATGTCATACCTTGACCCCCATGAATTTAGCTCACGATCAGAGGAAACAAGCAACACATCTTTGCCATGACACTCGGTTAACTTCTTTTTAATGAGATCATCCGCAGTATCAACGTATCCTGAATAGACGACTTCGATTCCAAATTGATCTTCTCGCTCAGGCAATGGACTCGAACCACCATCAAACATCACAATGATTTTGTGCTTTTTGCGTTTAGCATAACGTCCAAGCTGAGCCAAGAATTGATTGCGAGCACGCTCATCCGCCTCTCGCCCTTCCAAAACACCTCGCAAAACATTGTAGCCATCCACCAAAATGATCATAATCTCTCCAACAATCGTTAGAATTAGAATAGCGTGTGGATCAATTCAGCGCAACATTGCAAAAAGATTCTGCTCTCAGTAGGATTATGGTAAATAATTTAATAAGGTTTTTCTCATGGCAAAACTCGTTCAAATTCGCCAACGCATAAAAGCGATCGAAACAATCAAAAAAGTTACGCATGCGATGCGCTTAATCTCTATGTCCGCGCACTCTCGCCTTAGAAACAAACAAGAGCCGCTTCGAGCTTATCGCGCGGGCATCAACAAACTCTT
The DNA here is from genome assembly GCA_964553945.1 of uncultured Pseudomonadota bacterium. GTDB lineage: Bacteria > Babelota > Babeliae > Babelales > Vermiphilaceae > CAZKLV01. The sequence goes on along the minus strand of CAZKLV010000002.1, from coordinate 18,344 downwards.
TGCAAAGCTGCAACCATTTGCTCCCGATTGGAGCAATCCAATCATGTTTCCAGAAACAAATGATAAGACTCTTTTCATTTTAGTCGGATCACAAAAAGGTTTATGTGGGGTTTTTAATACTAATGTGAACTCAAAATTTGTAAAAGTAGTTAACCAAGATACATCCGCATCATTCCAAACGATAACAGTTGGGAAAAAAGCAACCGATTTTTATGTTGACCATTTTAAGCAAAAACCCACTCTTGTATTTGATGATTTTTCACAGCGAACGATGGGATCAATTACAAGTTCAATTATTGAATACATTGTCACTGCCACAAAGCCATTTTCTCGCGTTGTGCTCGTGAGCAATGAATTTACTGGATTCTTTGCTCAACGGCCCCGAGAAACGGCAATATTACCATTTCAACAGCAAGCTTCACCCGCTCAATCAAACGACTCGACTTTACAACAAAAAGAGCCTTTTTTATGGTATCAACAACCAAAAGCGATTCTTGATATGCTCGCACAGCAATACATCGAAGCAGAATTACATTCGTTGCTATTCGAATCTTTGTTAGCTGAACATGCCGCACGATTTATTTCCATGGATGCTGCAACGCGTAATGCCGAAACACTTTTGGAAGAAACAAAAGCTGATTACAACAAACTGCGGCAAGCTAAGATTACAAAGGAATTGACGGAGTTAACGAGTAGCTTTTCTCAAACTTAGAAAATTTACCACTCGAGTCTTTGGGCGTCTACGCCACTCAGAACTCAGGGCAAACGGCTTTATCATTGGCACTCCGTTCGCCTCAAAGAATTGAGAGATCAAACTCTACTTCTGAGCCTGATCAAATTGCTCTAAAATTTTGATTGGGTCATGCACATGAGCTTCCTGTATCATATTCACACCAATTTTCGCTCCCAACTGAGAAAACTTTGTTTCTAAGGATTCATATCCTCTTCGCCAATGATGAATCGCCGACATCGTCGTTATACCCTTGGCCACCATAGCCGCTAAAACCAATGCGCATGAACCGCGAATATCGGTCGCAATGACTGGTGCACCATACAACGAATCAACTCCTTTTACGATAGCCTTATTGTATTCAACTGTAATTTGCGCTCCCATTTTTTGCAGTTCACGAACATGCAAAAATCGATTCTCAAAAACCGTTTCTTCAATGACACTTGTGCCTTCAGCCAAGCATTGCGCAGCCATCATCGGAGCTTGCAAATCGGTCGGGAATCCAGGAAATGGACCAGTCTTAAAACTCACTGCGCGTGGTGATTTGGTTGCACGCAATTTCACACCCAATCCATTTACACCGGTTTCAATTGAATGACCCATTTCTTCAAGCTTGTATAAAAATACATCGAGAGCCCACACCGGCGCTTCCGGCAAGAAAATTTCACCACCTGTTATTGCCGCAGCCAAAAGGAGCGCCCCAGCTTCCAAACGATCTGGGATAATGCTATGATCGACCGGATGCAAATCTTCAACCCCCTCGATTTCAATTGTTGCAGGTGCAAGCACCGAAATTTTTGCACCCATCTTTTTGAGCACTGCAACTAAATCAAGAACTTCCGGCTCAAGTGCTGCATTTATAATTTGCGTGGTTCCACGTGCTAGGGTTGCTGCCATCATAAGATTTTCGGTCGCACCAACACTTGGATATTCAAGTACCAATTTTTTGGGAACAATTGCATCGCAACGTGCGTTTAAAAATTCGCCATGCTCTTCGATGATAACGCCCATTTTGAGAAAATTCTTCAAGTGATAGTCTATGGGCCGCTGGCCAATAGAACATCCACCCGGCAATGCCATATCAGCGCGACCAAATCGCGCAAGTAATGGTCCCATGACCAAAATTGATGCGCGCATCTTTTTCATAATGTCGGAAGAGACGCACCATTTATTGACCGGCGCTGTATCAATTTCAAGCACATGCAACTGCATATCAAAATGCACAATCGCACCCAACTGCTCAAGCAATTTAATCATTTGCAAAACGTCTGAAGAAGCCGGCACATTCCTTAATCGTGATTTGCCGCTGGTGAGCAACATTGATGCCATAATGACAAGCACCGCATTTTTTGCGCCAACCAATGATACTTCGCCGCTGAGATTGAGCGATTGTTCAATTTGAAGAAATGAGTTTTCCATGAATTTTTGCCTAGTTTTAACAATTTTTTGTTCAATTTTTTTTGCGAATTAATTCTATCGTAAAAAAAGATTTGTTCGAAGAAAAATAAAAAATATTGTAAAATCAGATCACACAACAATTTTTCATCCATGGATTAACTATGCAAAAACTTGCTACAATTTTATTTTGTTTGCTCAGCATTCATTTCACAACCTCAGCAATGGAACAAAAAGCACCCCTATCTCCAATCGAACAATTCAAAGAAGATGCTCGGAAATTAAACATTCTTGAGTTTGCATATTTATGCAAAATGGTACACAGATTAGATTACTTACACCATGAAGGAATCAAGTTTCTTCAACAAAGCAACGGCTACCATGAAGATTTTTTGGAAGAACTAGCCTCAGAGAATCAAATGATTGAACGCCTCGCGAAAACTTCCGCTCTCAACAATGCCCTTTATGAGAATTTAAAATCACCAGAATATCAAAAGCAGAACTCAGAAGAATCAGAAGAGGAAGCCATTATCCAACGGATACATATCTTCCCCATCCTCATTCAACGAAAAATCGAAACAGGCAATTATCTCAAAGTTCTTATTGCACTTATGGTTAATAAAGGCCTTGGAGAACTTTCGCTTCTTGATCTGTACCAAGAAGTAGATTCTTTAAGAAAAAATGGCAAGGACTTTTCAAATATCGAAGTCGTAAAAGTTGATGGTAGAACAGTTATCCGACGCAGCATTGAAGCGAATTAAGAGCCTTTCAACCGCTCAACTTCCGCTGAAGTCAAATATCTCCATCCACCCTTTTTGATGCCTCGAGTGCTTAATCCTGCAAATCGTGCACGATCGAGCTTATCTACCTCGTAGCCAAGTTTTTTGAATAGACGGCGAATAATGCGGTACTTGCCACTATGCAAAGCCACCCGTACCAAGGCTTTGCTTTTACCCTCAAAGAATGCAACATTATCGACCGTGACCATGCCATCCGATAAGCGAACGCCCTTTTTGATTGCATGCATATCATCCCAAGTCAACGGTTTATTTAATCGCACATGATACTCTTTTTCCACGCCAAAACGTGGATGCCCAAGTTTTTGAGCTAAATCACCATCATTAGTCAGCAATAATGCACCGGTTGTTTCCCAATCTAAGCGGCCAACCGGATACACACGTTCTTTGACTTGTGAACCAAGAACATCAATAACGGTTTTGCGCCCCCGATCATCACTGAGGGACGTCAAACAATCGACAGGTTTATTGAGTAAAATGTAGATATATTTTTTTGACTTTGCGCTTACCGGCGTGCCATTCACCTCAACCACATCACCCTTTTGGACCTGATAGTATGGCTTTTTGACTTTCTTGCCATTGACGCTCACAGCACCCGATTCAATTAACTCGACTGCCTTACGGCGTGAGGTAACGCCGGCATTCGAAAGATATTTATTTAAAACAACACCTGATTCTTTTTGATTTTTTTGCATATTCTTTGATAATTTTCGGTCGGATCATTAATCTATTTAAAACTTTAATCTGCATGTTAAGGAGTTGCATCATGCTTTCTACCAATAATAAAGCAAAATCGGGCGTTCTTGAAGTTATTTGCGGGCCCATGTTCTCAGGAAAATCAGAAGAGCTCATTCGCCGACTGCGCCGTGCCAAAATAGCAAAACAAGAAGTAGCCGTTTTCAAACATGCATTTGATAATCGCAAAAGTGATGCCGATATCGTTTCCCATAACGGTACCAGCCTTCCAGGGTTTGCAACTGCAACTGCTGATGAAATCTTTAATTTGGCAAATGAACACCATATCCAAGTTGTGGGTATCGACGAGATTCAATTCTTCACAACTGATATAATTCCGGTGATTATCAAACTAATCCAATCCAATAAACGCGTGATCGTAAGCGGCTTGGATCTTGATTTCAGAGGAGTTCCTTTTGGCCCAATACCAACTTTGCTTGCAATTGCCGATAGCATCACCAAACTCCAAGCAATTTGCACCGAATGCGGCCATGAAGCGCACTTTACGCAACGATTAGTAAACGGCAATCCGGCAAAATTTGATGATCCAATTATTCAGGTTGGCGCGCAAGAGGCGTACCAAGCACGATGCCGAGGTTGTTATACAATTGATCGAACGCCGGAGTTTTTAAGAGAAAATTAACATAACCCTTCGATACACCTCGCTTCGCTCGGCACTCAGGGCGAACGGTTTGAATTTTTAATACTTATAACAAGATTGCAGTCTTATCGGTTCACTCTGAGTGGTTTTCGAACAGAGTGAGAAAATTGTATCGAAGGGTTGGAAGAATCTTGAAATTAATAACAAAAATAGAATTTCAAAAATAAGAATTGATCCTTCTCCGTTCGCCCTGAGTGCCGAGCGAAGCGAGGTATATCGAAGGGTCACCTAATATGAAACAAAAAACCCAATTCACCTGCACAAACTGCACCTATAAAACCCTGAAGTGGCTCGGCTGCTGCCCCGAATGCAAAGAGTGGGAAACATTTGAAGAAGAAAAAAATATAGCATCCGCACAACCAGCAACTAAAACCTTCAAAGCTGGTGCAATCGCCAATGCTCGCACTGTGCCCATGGTACCCCTCAACCAAGTTGAGAGCGCAACTCGATCTCGTATGCTATCAGGCATTTCAGAATGGGATCGCGTAATGGGAGGCGGTATCATGCCAAGTTCCTTGATCGTGCTGACTGGTGATCCGGGCATTGGTAAATCAACGCTTTTGCTCCAAGTATGCAACGCGCTTGCGGCTCATCACAAGGTGTACTATTTCTCCACCGAAGAATCGTTGCAGCAGGTCAAGCAGCGCGCAAGCCGCATAGCCTGCATGAGCGATAATCTATATTTTTCCGATCAACCGGCATTAGATGCCATACTGGCAACCGCTGAACAAGAAAAGCCGGATATCGTTATTATCGATTCAATTCAAAACTGTTTTATTCCCGGCGCACAATCACTGCCCGGCAGCGTGGGCCAACTGCGCGAATCGACATTCCAATTAATGCGCTTGGCAAAAGAAAACAATATTACCGTTATTTTAACGGGTCATATCACCAAAGAAGGAATCATAGCCGGTCCGAAAGCCCTTGAGCATATGGTTGACGCTGTTTTTTATTTGCAAGGCGAAGATCGCTGGCAAACACGCGTTTTACGTGCCGTGAAAAATCGTTTTGGCACACTCAACGAACTCGGCTTTTTTGAAATGGAACACAACGGACTGCAAGAAGTTCCTAATATCAATGCACATCTTTTATCTGAGGCTTCTCATTCGCCCGGATCGGTGCTTGTCAGTGTTATGGAAGGATCGCGCCCCTTATTACTGGAAATTCAAGCACTTACTATTGAGACCAAAATGACCATGCCGCAGCGCGTGATTACCGGCTTAGATCACAAAGAAGTGATGCTGATTGCGGCTATTTTAGAAAAATATTTACACATAAAGTTGAGTTCTCATGATATTTTTGTAAAAGTAAGTGGTGGATTTAAAATCAAAAGTAGTGCAACTGATTTGGGAATCGCCTTAGCATTACTCTCAAGTTATTTCCAGCAACCCTTACCAGAGCAATCAATTGCCCTAGGCGAGCTAAGTTTGACCGGGCAGATCAAACCGATCAATCAGATCAACACGTTTGTAAAAGAAGCAGAAAAATTCGGTATCGATCAACTGCTTGTTGCGCGCAATCAGAAAGTAGATTCAAATAAAATTCAGCGCAAAGCATTTCAGAATGTGTTTGAACTGCTTTCATTATTTAAAGAATAAAATTATGGGACATCACAGCCACTCATCATATGTACAGACACTCATAACAAGTTTCTTATTACTGAGCACTTGCGCATCAGGAATGGAAGAAGAGCCACTTTTAGATGCTGCTTTTGAAGATAATGCAATCCAGCTTGAAGAAATTATTGTGCAGGGAGAAAATCTACCAACCGCTATTTGGGATGGTTCTCGCGGATACTACGATACAAATGCGCAACGAAAGATGGTGTTAAAAGCTGGCGGAGATTGTTTAAAATTTACTGGTTGCGGTACCACTATTTTAACTGGATGCGCTCTTGGCGCCGGTTTATTTGCCGAATTGGTACGCGCATGTGCTAGTTTTTCATATTCTCGCTCTTCCGATTCGCTTATGGAATATGTTTACCAATATTTGCTAACAAATTTACCTCCAACGATAGTACCCGGTGCTAGCATAGTATTAATAGGCGGGGGGATTATCGGTGCAATAGGGATTTGCAGAGCAATATATCCTCAATTCAAATCAAGGAATCCATTTGAGAAGCAAATCAAATGGACATCTCTTCATATAATAAACAAAAGTTTAAAAGATAAAGACTTTCAACTGATTTCGATCTCTCCAGAAATTATAGCTTCCGCTGATGATAGCTCAAAAATAATCTGGAAAGTTCCCAGCACTATACAAAGGGAATGCACCGACAACAAACAAGAATGTTATTTTTGGACCATCCGCCGCAAACTTTTTGCGGCAGATCGGGAAGATTATGAGATTCTACAACGAATAAAAGAACGTTTATCCAGAACTTGCCGTGAAGAGTATGTGCGCACAGCCTACAGCTTAAATCGCATGCTCACTGAACGTTTTCCAGCCGAAATCAGACTTGCCATTTTTAAAAACTTTCCAAAAAACGGGGAAAAGCATAACTTGTTGCTCCACATGATTCCACACCAAAAAATTTATGATGGCCACGATATTCACTATCTTACCGAAAAAGAAGTTCTGAGTACTTACAGAAGACACCAAGTACGCATTCATGAAATACTGAACCACGATGAAGAACCAATAAATTATTTTATAGCAACCCGCTTAGAGCAATATGGATGGATTTCACTTACTCCAAACGAAAAATATCCGATTGCCTGCCAAATGAAATATTTCGAGGCAAATCAAATGCCGGAAGAAGCCCAAAAAATGTACTGCTCTCGGAAGTTGAGACCCACTTTTTATCTTCCCTATCACCCTGATTTAGCTCGCTATTACAAATTTGAACATGATCCTGCATATAAGGATGAATACGATAGACCCTCGAACAAAAAAATTCGCAATCTACTTGCCCTGCGCAAAGAAATAATAAATCAGCGGGAAGCGTTAAGACCATTTGAAGCTGATGTAAATAATAACGAGTGATTAAATGATTCTTATGCTCATGCTTGTTTTTTCTATTTTACCAATCTGTGCAATGGAGCCAGGCGAAGGAGAACCACTGCTTGAAGATTCTTTTAATCCTCATGGAGTGCATCTTGAAGAGATTATTGTAGAAGGGGAAAACTTTCCGACAGCGATCTGGGATAATTCAAGACGATTTTATGATTCTTCATCAAAAAGAAAAGCATGCTTTAAGGCAAGTAAAAAGTGCTTAACGTTTACTGCCCTCTGGACCGGAGTAGCAATAGTAGCGGGAGCAGCTACGGGTTTCGTAGGCGGAGCGATCGGCTTCCCAATTTTCAAGCTCTTGGATGGATCACGTCACGTTATTGATTTTGTACAGTATACTATCATGCCAACGACTGCTGGGGCTTGCCTCGGATCTCTTGCTGTGCATCCTATTGCTACCTATGGCGTCATATCAACTATTGTTCCTGTTTTTTTACACAAAAACCCATTTAAATCGATTTTATTAAAAAATTGCCTCTGCGTAAGAAAATGCAATGATTCTCTGTATTATCTGTATTATGAAGATGCGCATTCTACTCTATGCTCAGAGCAAATCGATGCTGCTAATGATATCCTTCCATTTAGTTATGAGCCTAACAATGAAATCAGAAATTTGCTCACATATGCTCCGCGCTTATGGTCCATCCGCCGCAAAATTATTCCTGCAGATCGTGCCCTTGATCATGTTATGCAGCGAGTCGCTGACCGTATTGAAAATGGCTCTCCATTACAAATGGAATATCGCAAAGTGGCATTCAAATTAATAAAACTCCTTAAAGAAAAGCTAGGAAAGGATATTGTTCAATATCTTTATCAATTTTTTCAAAATAAAAACATTCTCCATCACCTGATTTCAAATGACTTTTGGAGAGATGATTACACATATCTGACCGAAAAAGAATTGCTTATATTTGCCAATTATCCTTTTGAGACTACCCTTAGAAGCTCTCTTTATGTTCACTTCTACTATCTAAGAAAACCGTACATAAATGCCAGAATATTGGCTGAAAATGGCTGGGTTGCTTTTTGCGCATCAGAAAAATACCCAATTCGCTGCCGCACACTATTTTTTGATACATCAGCACTTCCCAATGAAGCTCAATATCCGTATAGCCTCCATGATCCGTATAGCCCCCATAAAACAAATCCTTTATCAGCAGTATATTTACCGTATCATCCTGATTTGGCACGCTACTACAAATTCGAAGCAGATCCATATTATGCTGCAGAATATGAAAAACCTTCACATGAGAAAATTCGCAAATTACTCATTTTACGACGCGAAATTTTAAATCAGCAAGCTCATTCGAGGCTTACTCTAAACAATAATAACAATAATAATGAGTGATACATTCAATGATCTTTTTATTCATTCTTGCGTTCTCACTTTTACCAATCTGCGCAATGGAGCCAAACGAGCAAGAACCCCTGCTTGAAGCAGTTAACTCTGATGATATCGCTGAGCTTCAAGAAATTGTAATTGATAACAACCAAAATCTACCAACGGCAATCTGGGATAATTCAAGAAGATATTATGATGCCGAATCTAAAAAAATCGCTACGCTCAAAGCATGCAAAAATTGCTTAACATCTACAGCATTATCTAGTGGAGCTTTTATCGCTGGAATCGGCGGCACTATTTTTATAGGTTATAGTTTCGCATATGGATTCGCCAATCTCTTAGATATCCTTGCTGAAGGTAGTCATAGCCTTAGTTGGGATTGGTATGCATCCCTGAAATGGGTAGTCGGTGGGGGCACTGGCGCCATATCAGCAATAATGATCCCCCTTATAATCATAATGAGAGCTGGTGAAATATATGACGCACGCGTCGAACAAAATCCTTTTGAATTATCGGATGAGGAACGATCGGATAACAATAAAAAACCGTCGATCAGCCTTGACTTAATACAAGCAGCAGATGAAACAAAGCAATATTATTTCAGTAAACACACAATTAAAAGTTTAATAGATCACAAACCACCCTTATGGATGATTCGCCGCAAAATTATTCCAGCTGATCGCATTCTTGATAATGTTATGCAACGAATCACTATTCGTATGGGAAATGCCTCTCCATTACGAATAGAGTATTACAAAGTTGCATTTCAATTAAATAAATTACTCAAAGAAGAACTAGGGAAGGATGTTGTTCAATATCTTCATCAGTTCTTCTCGAATAAAAACATCCTTCATCACCTGCTTGCCAACTATCATCCAGCTTTATGGAGTCTTGATTACACCTATCTGACAGAAAAAGAATGCCTTTTGCTTTTAAATGGGTTAAAAATAGACCCAATAAAAACGTACTTAGCTTATTGTAATACTAGCATATTAGCTGAGAATGGATGGGGCGCATTTTCTCCATCGGAAAAATACCCTATTCGATGCCATACAAAGTTTTTTGATCAAGAAAGCATTCCTCAAGACGCAGCCCCCATTTATGCTGCTCCCGATATTGGCATCACACCAACCCTTTACCTCCCCTATCACCCTGATTTAGCACGCTACTACAAATTCGAAGACGATCCATATTATGCTGCAGAATATGAAAAACCTTCACATGAGAAAATTCGCAAATTACTCATTTTACGACACAAAATTTTAGATCAATCAAGCACGGCTCATCAATTTCCAGCTCAAGCACTCAACAATAACAATATTTAATCAGCAACCTTTGGAAAACAAAAAATGAAATCGCTTTATATTACCCTTGCCCTCTTGCATCTTCCATTATTCTCAATGGAGCCAATAGATGAACGAGCACCACTACTTACTCCCCGCCATATCTCTATGGATGACTCGCCAGAAATCGCTGATGCACCTGATATTCTCTGCACAGGCTCTCGTCGTTTTTTCAACCAAAAAAGCCGAAGAAAAATCGCCTGCCAATACTACTGCAAATCTGCGTGTATTGCACATTTGAACGCATCCGCAATGTCTCCTATGGGACTAATAATAACTGGGCAAGGGCCTCTTTATAAATACTTTTGCTGCGGCACAACAAGCGGATGTTTATTGCCCGGATGTTGCGGTATGTTCACAGAATTTGCAGTTCCCGGATGCCTTTTAATGTATGCTCTGGGAGTATGTGTTTCACTAAAAGATCAAAAAAGTGAACAACGCAGAGCTTTAGATGATCCTCATGCGTTGAACTGGATTGATGAGATCGAAATTCCGCAAGATCTCTTAAAGGCGGCATCAGATACTAAAGAGATTTTATTTACTCATAAAGATTTGGATACATTAATCTACTACGTCATTCACAAACCAGAGCTAAGTCTAGAGGAACAGAGAGAACAAGAAAAAAATATGTGCAACACCTGCTGGCCAACCTTTGGTGACTGTATTCGTTATTTTACAGGATTCAATCCGACTCGCACATCCATAATAAATCGAATAAAAAAACGATCCCGCAAAAAACCTTTCATTCGCTATCAAATCGCTCAATATCTATTCGGTAAAACAATACCCAAGGACATCGTCAAAATAATTCTAACATATGCAGATCTTCCGCTCGTTTGCCACGTAACAGAAAAAGAATTTATCTATCTGCTTCACGGCCTTTCAAATAAACCCAATGAGTGCGGTGAATTACCGATGGTTTGCAAGCTTTATGCACGTCAAATTCTCATGGCTAAAAGTGGTTGGTTTTCATTTACACAATCTAAAGATTACCCTATACCAATCAGCATGAAATATTTTGATCTCACGCAAATTCCCCAGATAGCCGCCGAATGGTACATTGCATTTGAAGGGCCGCAGTTATACTTCCCTTATTCTCCCAAACTCGCGAGGTATTATAGTTTTGAGAATGATCCACTCTATCAAGGCAAGAATATCCGCGAATCAAGCGAACAAATAAAACATCTGCTTGAATTAAGAGAACGGTATCACAAACTCCTATAACTCTCGTTAATCGCTTGAATAATCGATTGTTTTTGAGAAACTTATTCGAAATTCAACTCAAAAAGGAAGCCAATGATCATCATACTTTTACTTGCAATCACCATCGCTTCGCCGCTCATTGCAATGGAACCAAATGAATCAACTCCATTACAAGAACAACCTCTAGTAATTGAAATGAAAGATTCTTCGCCACTCTTTGCTCACAATCGACGATTTTATGACGATCAATCTAAAAACGCGTTCAAAAAAGCCGTCCTCAAAAAATGCTTATGCCAAACAGCAGCTTTTGGGCTTTCAATATCCGCCATCGGATGTTTATGCGGAACCGGGTGCGCAGGATGCATGACATTTTGTTGCGGAAGCTCGAATGGCACACTTTTTTGTTTCGCTCCTGGGGGATTATTCGCGGAAACAAATATCTTATGCGGTGGCGCAGGATGTGCCATCGGTACATGCATGGGCTCAGCAACATTTGGTCCAAAAGCACTTTCCATGACTGATGATGCTCAAGAAATCCATTGGAACAATCATTTGACCATATCAGATGATATTGTTGCCAGCGCAGATAACACAAAATTTGTGAACATTAAGAAAGATTCGCTCAGAAAGCTTCTTGCTCACGCAGCAACCAGATCCGCATTCTCCGATTGCGCGTGGCCATGGATTGCGCGCATCACCTCTTGTTTTTACACCGCTCGGCAAGAACAACTCAAAACTGTACAAAAACAATTAGCCGACACATACGAAAACATTGTTCCAATCTCAGAACAAGAACTTCTTGGCTTGCTCCAAAACACTCCGCTCCCAACCGGTGCCATTGAAGAAGGGGTCATTGACGCCTATGCACGCCTTGCTCTTCTTGCCCATCATGGATGGATCTCATTTGCCAAAACAGAAGATCATCCAATTCGTTGCCAAACAAAATTTTTTGATAAAGAAACTCTGCATGATTACGCAAAAAAATGGTATTGTTCAACAGAAAATGCAGTTATCTATCTTCCAAAAAATAATACACTAGCTCAGGTATACCAATTTGAAAATGATCCGGAATATCAAGGACAAATTGTGGACCCTCAAATGTATGCTTTACGGGAAAAGCGCCGTGATTTTTTGCAAAACACCGCAAGCAGTTCAAATTCAGTGAACAATTAGGTAGTATGGAGGCACTACCTTTAAAAAAATAGGATTGCCACATATGAAACATTTATTATATCGTCCACTCTTTTGGATCACGTTTATTTTCACATCGATCGGCTGCGCGTTTGTTGCCTACACATTCTTTCCTAAGGCATTTTCAATTATCAATGTCCCGATAACAATGGATCGATCTCAAGCCCTCAATGAGGCCAAAGCGATTGCCAGCAGCAATCACTTCACACCACTTGAAGCACAAGAGACCGCAATTTTCCAAACTGATTATCTGGTACAATTTTTTGTTGAACTCGATGCAGGCGGCAAAGAAGCATTTGAAAAAATGATGCGCGATAATTTATATCAACCATATACCTGGCAAGTGCGCTTCTATCAAGAATATGAACCCGCAGAAGCACATGTAGTATTTACCTGCGATGGAAAACCGTATGGATTTACTCAAACACTTTCAAAAAATGCACAAGGAGCCAAACTCGAAGCGGATCAAGCTCGTGCTATCGCTGAACATGGCGCCAGTAACTGGAACGTCGATTTATCGCACTATAAACTCATCGAATCTGCAAAAGAAATAATGCCCAGCGGACGCATCGATCATACATTTACCTATGAACGACCAAATATCAAAATTGGCGAGGGCCATTATCGCTTACGCTTGAAAGTTTCAGGTGATAAATTCAGCGAACTCACTCATTTTGTGCAAGTGCCCGAAACCTTTATTCGCAAATATACGCAAATGCGTTCAACCAATGACGCAATCGCATTTTATGCAAAAATCGCATTGCTCCTGCTTTACTTCTTGGGCGGATGCATTTTTGGACTTCTATTTTTAATCAGACGCAGATTCTTGATTTGGCGCACACCGATTATTTGGGGTTTAATTTTTACCTGTATCACTTTTGGGGTGGGACTCAACAATCTCCCTCTTGCATGGGCCCATTATGATACGGCCGTTTCGGCAAGTGGATATCTTGTTCAATATCTCATTTCATTTCTTATTACGGCCGGTGCATTAGGTATTTTCTTCTCTATTATTTTTGTTGCTGCTGAAAGTTTAACTCGCTATGCGTTTGGTAATCAAATTCAACTCTGGCGCATTTGGGATGCTGGAATCGCTAATTCATTACCGGTTCTTGGGAGAACAATTGGAGCCTATTTGGTGGTGCCAATTTTCTTGGCTTTTGCAGTGACACTCTACTATGTTATGCATACCTATTACGGCTGGTGGAGCCCAGCAAGCTCTCTTTTTGATCCCAATATTTTGGCAAGTTATTTGCCATGGTTCAACCCCCTTGCGCAATCACTGCAAGCAGGATTTTGGGAAGAATGCATGTTTCGAGCGGTACCGCTCAGTTGCGCCGCAATTTTAGGCAATCGATATGGTAAACGTGGATGGTGGATCGCCGGAGCAATGATCTTACAAGCGCTTATCTTTGGTGCAGGTCACGCCAATTATCCTGCCCAACCGGCAATTTCTCGCGTAATTGAACTTTTTGTTCCATCTCTTATGTTTGGTGGCATTTACCTTGCATTCGGATTACTCACTGGAATCATCACCCATTTTCTTTATGACACATTACTTTTCTCACTTCCATTAATTGTAGCAACTGGCCATTATGCACTCCTCTATCGAGCACTGGTTGTTATTGGGGCATTGGTCCCAGTCTGGATCATTCTGATTGCCCGCGCAAAACAAGGTAAATGGGTTGAACTTTCACTGAACGCATTCAATCGAGCATGGCAACCAACAAGCGAACAGATGAGTGAAGTCAATCACCATCCGCAAGAAACCGTAACATTAACAAAAAACCATTCGTTACTTATTTCACTTATCGGAATTGGCAGCATTATTGCCTGGTATCTCGCAACTCCCCATACCCAACAAGCACAGCCACTCACCAACACAAATCAACAAGCAATCACAGTCGCTCAAGATACATTTAAAAATTCCGGAATTGATCAATCAAAGCCATGGCAAACTTTTGCAACAGCATTTACTGATTTCGATTCTGCGAACCAATGCTCGATTCAACATCAGCACCGCTTTGTGTGGCAAGTTGGAGGCCAAGAAAATTATCAAAAATTAATAGGAACATATCTAGAAAGTCCCTATTATCAAATCAGATTTGCTCAATTTGAGGGTGAACTAATTGACCGCGCCCAAGAGCTCGTTTATGCAATTAATAATCAGAATCAAGTATTACGTATAGTTCATCAATTGGCCGAATCACAACCTGGAGTAGATCTTGATGAAAAAGCGGCACGCATAATTGCTCATACAGCGCTTCAAGAAAAATTTGGCCTCAATCCGGAAAATTTAATCGAAATTTCTGCAACACCAACCAAACGGCCGGCGCGAAAGGATTGGGTTTTCATTTTTGAAGATTCTCAAAACTATCCTTTGAATACATTAAGTATCGGCAAAGAACAGATTGGGCAGGCCCGTATTTGTATTGCCATAGCCGGCGATCAAGTGACTGATTATAATCGTTACATCCAAGTTCCCGAGCAATGGGAACGCAACGAAAAAAATCACGATAATCAGCGTGACATTATTTCCCTCATATGCTTGGCACTTATCTATCTGATTTTTTTTGGCGGATGCGCACTGGCAGCCAGTGGGTGGTCATCAGGATTGCATATTGGCAAAACTTTTTTACTTTCCTTTATGGCAATTTTGGCACTTCAAATTATTGATATGATCAACAATTACTCAAACATCGTTGCATCCACCTTCAATACCTCACAACCGTTTCAAGATCAGTTCTTGCGAGCCTTCGGTTCAGGATTCTTGAAAGCGTTTGCTGTTGCAGCAGCACTTGCATTAGTCATTGCATACATCAATCGATATCTCGTGCCGACCCGCCTTGAACGCTCACCACGCAACGCAATTCTGGGGCTCAGCATCGGTGCATTATTTGCAGCTGCGCAGGCAATTATCAAAGCAGTACTGCCATCACTCAAACCACTCTGGGCGCAGTACGAAGCGATCGTTGCATGGAACTCCTCACTTGATGGTATTGCCACGAACATAATTTCGATGATCACACTCACCCTTCTTGCAATGCTCATTTTTGTAATTATCGATCGCGTGAGCCAACATGGAACACAAAAAATCCCACTCTTGATCGGCGCCTCAATGGTGATCGGCTTTGCGTTGAGTGGATTGCGTGCTGCGGATGATCCAATTCTCTTGATGGTATTTGGAATATCATGGGGTATGCTTATCTGGAGTACTTATCTGACAGTATTGCGATATGATACTGCACTCATTCCCCTTGCAACTGCTGCATACCTCACTTTACAGTTTGGCCAGCAAATGATGTATCATGCATTTCCAGGAGCAATCAGCATCAATGCCATCTCGATAATCATTGTTCTTTTGATAAGCTGGTGGTGGTATAAATCGGCAAATATATTGGAGAGATCATAATGAAGAAAATAATTTTCGGTCTTTTGTTAACTGCGCAAATTACAGCAACACAAATCACAGATGTTCAAGCTGTTGTTTTGGCAGCTGGTAAATCATCACGTTTCAATAGCGAGCAGAGCAAAGTTATTGCGCTACTCAATAACCAACCGTTAATTGTGCACGCATTAAACCCACTGAGAGATCTCTCAATTGATGTAATTTTGGTAATTGGCCATCAACGTGAGCTCGTCAAAAAAGTAGTGCATGATGCAGGATTTCAGAATGTAAAATATGCAATTCAAGAAAAACCGATGGGAACCGGGCATGCCGTTCAATGTGCGCAAGACAATTGGAGCAAAGAGAACATACTAATTACCTACGGAGATATGCCCCTCATTAATGCTGAAATCATAACCAACTTATTCGATAAACACATCAACTCGCACGCAGATCTAACTATTATTGTCGCTTCAAATACCGATCCAGCTTGCTCGTATGGACGAATTGTGAAGCAAGGCAATGAAATTCGTATTATAGAAAAAAAACATTTCACTTTTGATATCAACGAATATCCACTGGTGAACGCAGGTATTTATCTGGTGAAGCGAGAGATCCTTGAAGACTGTTTACAGCAAATCACTCCCAATCCAGTTTCGGGTGAATATTATCTGACCGATATGATCGAAATTGCAAACAAAAAAAACTTGCGTATTGAAACCCTCGAAGTGCCTTATGATGCAGTTCGTGGAATTAATACGCAAGAAGAGTTGGCTATTATTGCTCAATTAACGAATAAAAAACACTAAACCGGTATCTGAACGTGTCCTCCAACGGTATACAAGTAATTAGCCAGTCGAGTAATTGCATCCGCCATATTAGTTGGTACCGGTGAAACCCATGCGCTACCACCACTCCCATTCGTTGTTCGATCCACATAGGACCAGGTCGCATCATTGCCATGTTGAGTCGAAATCGCACTTGTAACTTGCGGAGTTCCTAATGCACCGTTATTAAATATAATACCGGCACCCGTAGAACCATTTGCATGCACAGCAAATTGGTTAATTGCAGTCGTACCAAAAACAGTTCCATCTGACCAACAATAACTATTATTAAATCCGGCAGTTGCATTTTGCCCAGCGGCATGTGATGCGATACCTGATGCCGTTGTATTTTGACCCTCAGCGTGTGAATAGTTGCCACTTGCGGTACTTGTTCCTTCTGCATGCGATGGGGTTCCTGTCGCTACCGAACTCAATCCTTCCGCATGAGCATATTGTGCGCTTGCGGATGTCGATGAACCTTCTGCATGTGATGCGATACCTGATGCCGTTGTATTTTGACCCTCCGCATGCGCATAGTTTGCACTCGCAGTACTTGTTCCTTCTGCATGCGATGGTGTTCCTGTCGCTACAGAACTCATACCTTCAGCATGGGAATATTGCGCACTTGCAGATGTCGATAACCCCTCTGCATGCGATGCAGCTCCGGCAGCTGTTGTGTTTGTTCCTTCTGCATGCGCCCCTAATCCGCTCGCTGTAGTAATTTGGCCGGTCGTTACGTATCCTTCAGCATGAGCACCATTGGTCGTAGCTTGAATTATTCCAGTGTTCAAGGCACATCCCTCAGCATGGCCACCCGTTGCATTGGCTACGATGTTATTTTTTGTTGCTGCATAGCCCTCTGCATGCGATGCTATGCCACCAGCTGATGTATTGAGACCTTCTGCATGCGCTTGGTCTCTGCTTGCAGATGTGTTAGACCCTTCGGCGTGTGAGCCAAGTCCGCTCGATAGATTGCTCCAACCGGTTGTTACATATCCCTCTGCATGTGAGCCCGAATTACTCGCTTGGATTACGCCTGTCCCCTCTGAATATCCCTCGACGTGCCCACCTAGTGCAAGGGATGTAGTTAAAATATTTCCTACCCCCAAAGAATAGCCTTCTCCATGTGATCCTGCCCCAGCCACAGATACACCTAACCCTTCCGCATGAGAGTAGTCTCCACTTGCAATAGTCTTTGATCCTTCAGCATGCGAACCCACTCCACTTGATGTAATAGTTTGACCATTTAATACATATCCCTCAGCATGTGAACCAAAATTAGTTGCTTGGATTATGCCTGTTCCTGTGCAATATCCCTCGACATGAGCTCCCTGAGCTGAAGATGTAGTTTTAAGGTTTCCAGATGTTGCCGAATAGCCTTCAGCATGTGAAGCCACTCCAGCAGCCGTTGTATTTTGACCCTCAGCATGTGCATAGTTTCCACTTGCAGTACTTGTTCCCTCTGCATGCGATGGTGTTCCTGTCGCTACAGAACTCAATCCTTCCGCATGTGCATATTGTGCGCTTGCGGATGTCAATGAGCCTTCTGCATGTGATGCGATACCAGCAGCCGTTGTACTCTGCCCTTCAGCATGTGAATAGTTTCCGCTCGCAGTACTCGTTCCCTCTGCATGCGATGGTGTTCCTGTCGCTACAGAACTCAATCCTTCCGCATGTGCATATTGTGCGCTTGCGGATGTCAATGAGCCTTCTGCATGTG
>CAZKLV010000001.1:575831-741585 GCA_964553945.1 uncultured Pseudomonadota bacterium | reverse complement strand
TTGCGCCTGTCGCGCCCGTGGCACCGGTTGATCCAGTGTTACCAGTATTTCCTGTGGCACCCGTAGCACCAGTCGCCCCTGTTGGGCCAGTCGATCCGGTAGAACCTGTATTACCTGTAGCTCCAGTTGCGCCTGTCGCGCCTGTAGCACCGGTTGAACCAGTGTTACCGGTATTTCCTGTGGCACCCGTAGCACCAGTCGCCCCTGTTGGGCCAGTCGATCCGGTAGAACCTGTATCGCCTGTAGCTCCAGTTGCGCCTGTCGCGCCCGTGGCACCGGTTGATCCAGTGTTACCAGTATTTCCTGTGGCACCCGTAGCACCAGTCGCCCCTGTTGGGCCAGTCGATCCGGTAGAACCTGTATCGCCTGTAGCTCCAGTTGCGCCTGTCGCGCCCGTGGCACCGGTTGAACCGGTATTGCCCTGATCTCCTTTATCACCTGTTGAAGCAAAACATGCAATTAAAGCATCTCCATTTGCAAAAATAGTTCCTGTATCGCCAGATAAATAACCTATATTTAAGTCAAAGTAAGTAGAATACTCAACACCACTGAGGATTGAATAATTCACACCAACATTTTGATTATTTTCTTTTGACAATCTCACTAATCCAGGAATAAGACTTGCATTGGGATTATTCAAAATTTGATTTATGGTTCCAGTGACATCTTCTGCATCAGCAGCGGTCTTATTTATATATAAATGCGTTGCTAATTGGACTGTGTTATTATCGAGACTCAAATCTGCAGTAGAAGGAACCGTTGTATTTGTCGCATCAAAATCATACGGAAAACAATCTATCCCGATCGTTCCCGGAGCACCCGTAGCGCCAGTATTTCCTGTATTACCAGTCGCACCAGTTGGCCCTGTTGCTCCTGTACTTCCAGTTGACCCGGTGTTGCCGGTATTTCCAGTGTTCCCCGTCGCACCCGTATTTCCGGTTGCACCTGTTGATCCTGCACCAGTGGCACCTGTATTTCCGGTGGCACCTGTGGCCCCAGTTTTTCCTGAAGCGCCGGTTGCACCCGTTGCACCGGTTATACCACGTGCACATGGATCAATTTCACAACCATCGATAAATAATTTGCCACAGATAATTGCATCACCGCAAACACGCAGTTTACTGGTAGTTAATAAATTTTTAACCGAAATATTACAAAAGCTTTTGCTATCGGAGCTACGATATGCGCTTTCAAGATCTTCAATAGAAACCGTATATTCATGATTCTTCAATTTGCGCGAATAGTCCTGAAGAATATCCAAAACATTCTGATATGAATCAGCATCGATTCGATCACTACTCTTTTGCATAAGATTAATAGATTGCTCAATTACATCATTCATAAGCTCTTGAGGCAAGATGATATGGCCAGCATCAATAAAACTCGCCACATTAGCCAACAAAGATTCTACGTTGGGATCAGATAATTCTTGCGCTATCAAAATAACGTTCTGCCGCACTGCTTCGGGAAGATACACAAATTCTTTTTGAGGATCTTCAAATAAAAATTCAATATCCTGTGAGGCTAAATGCTCATCTTCTTCAGCACAAATAACAAGCGGTAAGAGGATAAACAATGAAATGAAAAATAGCGTTAAAGACGGGAAGAGGAATGATTTTATCTTCATATTAAACTCTCTTTTAATTTTACATGATCTTACCCTCAAGAAAACTCTTTTGCAAATTTTACCCCTCATTAAAAACTCATTTCTTTATATACCATGACTGGCTACTCATAATCCATGAATAGCCAGTCATTCTTCTCTAAAAGAGATTAACTACGAGGCGCTATGGCATCGTAATATAAGCAAATATAATGTCTTGACGTCGCCGCAAATCAACTTCATAATTTGGTCCCGGAATTGGTGATGCCCCAACACCGTAGGGGGGATTCGTTACCACAAAACTCGCAATAAAATCAGATATATTTGCTTGCAACGAACAATAATCTCCCAAATAATAATTCGTTGCACCATTATCAATACCAATAAGATCAAGTGAGGCTCGCATTGCTTGGCGCATATCAAATGAAACAGGCGTCAAGCGAATTTCTTGCTCTCGCACCGTAAGATCTTCATTATAAATTGCCAACCATACATCGGTCTCAAGAGCAGGGCTGCCAGGCGTATGATTTCTAAAGTCATAAAACAGTACACCAACTTTACCATCAGCATTTACTGCAACAGATGGATTAAATGCCTGCGCTTCAGGCGTATCCGGATTAATTGGCATGAAAACGGGAAAAGTAACCCCTCCATCTTTTGACAATGCAATAAAAGTTCCACCCAATCCCGGTGGAGCAAAAAAGCTACTTTGAGAAACAACATAAAGCCAATCTTGCGTGGGATGAATATCAGTTGCGAATTGGGTAGGCATTGTTCTGATATACGTAGTTGGATCATCTGGATCAATTGCCACATTGGAAGGAAGATTATCAATAATAAAAACTTCGGCCCACGTCTCGCCATTATCAGTCGATTCCAGCACGAACCCTCCTCCAGGAGCCAATGAAGAATATACCCCATTAATCTGAGGTGTTTTCACAAATAAAAACAAATTTCCTGAGCCAAAACGTGAAATACGAACTTCAGGTAAAAAAAACGCTTCCTGATTAACACTCGAATCTATCGTATACACATCAACAGGCACCTCCCAACTGTTGCCACCATCAAATGAGCGAGAAATTTGAATAACACAGGTATTGCCATTGCCAACAAAATAGCGCAAATCAGCCCAAACTGCATAAATCAAACCATTCACAAAAGGATTTGCCCATATGGTTGGCGTTACATACCAATGCCTACGACCATCATCCGCCGTGACATATTGTGGTTGGTTCCATGTAGCTCCTCCATCTTGCGATTGAGAAACAATAACTGCTTGCTCCTGATGGGGGGAAGTATCGCTTGGCATTTCAGGCCGAACATTGTTGCCAATAAAAATAAGATTGCAAGCGCTCCCATCATTATCAAAGGCCAAAAATGGATCGGTCACAATTTGGAAATCGCGAACACACCGAGGATTAGTTGGCCCCTGAACCCGATTAAATATAGTTGACGCCTGACCCCAGGTAGAACCATCCAACGAATAATAAACATCAATCGAGAGCGGATCTTGCAAATTACTGCGATCACGCGAAAAAGCGATAATGCGATTTGCTTGATTAGTAGGATTAACCGTAAGCCAAGAAGTACTCGCTACATTTCGCCACCAGATTCCACTAAAATCCTCAGCTTCAGGAATGCGCAATGCAGATTGTGTTCGCGGCAATCTTGAAAGCGTTGAAATAAGTTGGAGCTTAACTGGATCTGATGCTAAATTGCATGGATAAAGATTGCCATCATTATTTGAAAATGGCACGAAAGGATTCCCTTCCATAATATTATTAATATCATCAACTTCCTCTGCAAGACTAAACGTTTGGGCCTGCACACGCCCTAATTTGTATTCAATGCGTTTTTGAATATCTGCAAGAAGATATGTTGTTCCAAGAATGCTTAAAATTAAGATTTTTTTTAAAGTAACCATTGTAACTTTCTTTAAATTCTATTCGTGTTCGTTATGGCGTTATTTGCGCAAAAATCAAATCTTGGCGATCACGCCCCTCATATTGGAACGTTGGCCCCGGAATTGGCGAAGGCCCCACACCATAAGGAGGATTAGTGACTGGAAAACAAGCAATAAAATCAGAAAGATTCGCTTGCACCTTGCAATAGTTACCCAAGAAATAATGTTTTTGCCCACCAGGAATTCCAATTGCTTCCAATGATGCACGCATCGCTTGCCGAATATCAAATGATACTGGGGTAAGCCGAATTTCTTGCTCCATTACACTTAAATCATGACTATAAATATGGAGCCACACATCAGTCTCTAATGCGGGGCTACCAGGAGTATGGTTTCGGAAATCATAGAATAGAACACCGACTTTACCATCAATATTAACTGTCACGGATGGATTAAATGCTTGAGCACTCAACGTATCTGGGTTCACTGGAATAGTAGTCGGCCACGTCACACCGCCATCAGGGGAATAGGAAATCGTAACTCCACCCAATCCAGGAGGAGCAAATGCATCATTCTGAACAACAGCATAAATTTCACTCGTAGATGGTGCGATCGCAGCATCGAATGAATATGGCGCTGTTTTTATATACGTACCCGGTTCATCAGGATCCTGAGCAACATTCACATTAAAATCACCAAAAGTATTATAATTCACTGACCATGTTGCGCCATTATCAACTGAAACACCTAAGATACCTCGCGCCAAACTTGGATATGGAGTAAAAAGCTGTGTGTTTTTGACCCCTAATTATAAAACATCTGCGCCAAATGGAGATACTAATATTTCGGGCCTGAAGGGAAAGAAATTCTCAGCGCTCGAATCTACTGTTACTACATCCATTGGAGGCTCCCACGTGTTACCCGCATCAAATGAGCGAGCAACTCGAATGACACTATTATTGCCATTACCCACTATGTACTGAAAATCAGACCATACCGCATACACCAAATCATCAACAAATGGATTTGCCCAAACTGAAGCAACAAATAATAAATGATCCTGACCATCATCTCCAAAAACAATATTCGGCTCATTCCACGAGGCACCACCATCTTGCGATCTAACCAAAACTATCGCCTCATCTTTATGCGGGCTAAACTCACCCAAGGCTTCTGTACCGTAATTATTTGACACACAAATTAGATATTGATTGCTTCCATCTCGATCAAAAGCTACTGTTGGCTTGGAAGCAGTTTGAAAATCCCCGAGTGAATGCCCTGGGGTTGAATCTGAGCATCGGGTCAGGGGAATGTGTGCTTGATCCCAAGTATCACCACCATCAATAGAAAAAAGCGCAATAACACCCAGAGTCTCTCGCAGATTAGATCGATCTTGCGTCGTTGCTACAATAAAATTACTCTGATTGGTTGGGTTCACCCCGATCCAAGATTCTGCTACCACATTTCTCCACCAAATACCGCCATATTCTTCTATATGGGGAATGCGAAGCGCTGCCTGACTACGTGGAAATCGTGAAAGACCAGTAATGTGGGCAAGCTGCACTTGGGTGTTGGTAGAGTATAATTCGACTGGGTATAAGTTCCCATTCCAATTGGTGAATGGCACAAAAGGATCGCCGTTAATGATATTATTAATTTCGTTTACTTCCTCAGCAAGATTATTGGTCGCAAGATTGATGCGTTCCAATTTATATTCAATGCGATCGAGAGTATTTGCATGCGAGTGCAATGCAAGCAAAGAAATCGAAAATATAAAAATACTTTTCATGCGATTCATCTACTGCTCCTTTTTGAAGAGATACTTATTCTAAAACTCTCTCAAACATAGGCACATGCAAAACCAAATGTCAAGCTGGTGTTGTGATTGGTTCCGTTAATTTATCAAAATAGAGTTGTGCATTGCGCTGAACGTGTGTAAGCTCTGGCTTTCGTTGCTTGCATTTGCACGCGGCCATAAAGCCTAAATCAAATTCATTAAGATACCATGCCGCACGGCACAAAATTTCAAAACGTTGATATTCATATAAATCCTTCTCGACCATCAACACATCTTTTTCTGGGTAAGGAATCTGTGCTGCGCGCAATGCAAAAATAAAACTCAACTGATGATTATCCTCATCCAAATAATGCTGCGCAATCCGAATAATTGGTTCAGCCCGGCACGGGCGCATGGTGAACGCTTTGAGGTAATATTCCATCGCCTCTGCCCATGAATATTTTCCTTTAAATTCTTCTCCACGCATTTGACGCATTGCCAAATCTTCGGTGATTCTTCCCAAGCGATACCAGCTCAAGAAATCCTCTTCATCCCACCCATATAACCGCGCACGAATTTGATAAAAATGGTATGCACGCTCTAGATCATCAAGGCACCACAGTGTTTGCGCCAGATAAAATAAATTACGCGTATCCAATGGGCTCTCGCTATATTTGCGCATGAAACACTCCAAGTCGCGCTCCCATCGTTTCTTTGATTTCTCCTGACCAAATTTGCTTGGCGCCAAATCGAAGATCACATCACGCGGAGCTTGTGAACGAGTATTATGATTCAGTACTTCGTGCACCTCGCCTACAAATCGCAATCCACCCTTGGTGCGAATTAAACGTGGTGTATAGAAATCAATATCCATACTCGCTATGCGAATCAAATATGCAGGTTCACTTGTATCAATTTCTTGTTTGCAAAACTCGAGTAATCCTTGCACATTTTTAATGTACCACTCTGCATCAGGCATAAGCATGAAAACTGAATTTGGAAAAACTTCTTGTGCCAAATCAAGACCACGATTACGAGAGGTGGCAAAATCAACAAATGGTTCTTGCACTATGCCAAATCGCACGTTGCTTGCAAGCAAATATTCTTTAGCATTTTCAATCGTGCGATCAGTTGAACCCGTATCAAAAATAAAAAATGCATCCACACCACCATCCACAAACGGCTTGAGAGTTGGCACTATAGCATCTGCTTCGTTTTTGACCATAAGGACAACGACGAGCAGTGGATCATTTATTTGAAATTTTTCTAATTCTGTAGTTGAAAAAATAGATGAGAAAAACAGTAGGGACGCGAAAATAAATATGCGAATCATCTTCATTGCTGTACTTTCTTTTTTTGTGATGTTGAAATTTTTGGGAGTAAGAATACAAAAAGATATGTGAAATGCAAATCTGACGTCTATTCCACAGTCACCGATTTAGCAAGGTTCCGCGGCTTATCGATTGGTAAATTGAGAACATTGGCCACCGAGTATGCAAAAAATTGCATGAGCCCGGTCATGGCAAGTGGCGCCAAGAGAGGTTTGATTTTGGGAATTACAAATGCTTGATCAGCAAGCGCAATGAGTTCATCTTGCCCTTCAAATGCAAATACAACCAAATGACCGCCACGTGCTTTTGCTTCTTGCGCATTCGATACGATTTTTTGATACACAATTTCATCAAGCACCGAGAAAACAAACACAGGAATTGTTGCATCAACTAATGCAAGTGGACCGTGTTTAAGCTCTCCTGCCGGATAGCATTGAGAGAAAATATAGGTAATTTCTTTAAGCTTGAGCGCAGCTTCCATCGCAAATGGATAGGAAATATGGCGCCCTAAGAAAATTGCTTTTTTGTACTGAGCATAGTGCGCCGCCAAGCTATTCATTATCTGATATTTGTATGTTTCGATGGTATTTTCAAGAACTTCTGCTGCCACAAGAAGATCTTCTTGCGCAGTCAAAAACTCGCGCTCAGTGATGATCTGTTTTTCGACTGCGATTCGATTCGCGAGCCAATAAAGCGCCGTTAGTTGTGTTGAAAATGCTTTTGTGGAAGCAACGGCAACTTCACGGCCAGCCATGGTAAGGAAAAAACCATTCGCTTCGCGCACGAGCGTACTTGATGCTACGTTACTGAGCGCAACACTGCGCAAATTCAAAGAATTAATTAAATGTAACGCCTCGAGTGTGTCAGCCGTTTCTCCTGATTGAGAAATGGCAATATAGAGACTCTTTTGATTGGGAAAGAATGGCATATGTTTAAATTCAGATGCCAGATAAACAGACGTTGGAATTTTGCAAATCTCTTCAAAAAAAAACTGAGCAATACGTGCCGCATGCCAGGAAGTCCCACACGCAACCATATTAATTTTTTCTAGATTTTTTATAAAGTCAGCTTCTACACCAAGTTGGTTCCAAATTTGATCGGAAATTTCATGCAATGAAGAAATTGTTTTTCCGATTACTCCCTTCTGCTCATAAATTTCTTTAAGCATAAAGTGTTCATGCCCACTTGTGTGGGCATCAGACCAATCAGCAACAACCGTTTGAGTGATCACCGGCAATACACTGCCCGTAAAATCAAAGAGTTCAATTTGATCTTTTGCAAGTAATGCAAAACTTTCATCCGGCAAAAAACATACCTGTGATGATTTGCCCGCAAATGCAAGCAAATCAGATGCAGCATACATTTCATTGGCACCTACACCGATGCAGAGTGGCGAACGCCGACGCACCATCACCAATTGATTCGGAAATTGTTTAAATAATGCAAGAAAAGCATAGGCACCTTGCAATTGATTTACCGCAGCAAGTACCGCAGATTTCAAGGTCGTGTGCTGCGCAAGAGTTTGCTCAAGCAAATGCGCAATGACTTCGGTATCTGTTTGGGAGGTAAAATGATGACCTTTGTGAATGAGGTCTTCTTTAAGTTCATGATAATTTTCGATGATGCCATTATGTACAATCGAAATGGTTGAATGGCAATCGAAATGAGGGTGTGCATTTAAAGCAGAGGATGCACCATGCGTGGCCCATCGAGTGTGGCCAATGCCGATGCATCCATCTATTGGGTTCTGATTTAACTTATCGGTCAAATTTTGTAAACGACCAGCAGATTTTTCGCTCAAAATTGTGTTGGTTTTTATATCAAAAGCAGCAAAACCAGCAGAATCATATCCGCGATACTCAAGGCGCTTCAATCCTTCTATAATGAATGATTGGCAATGCGATTCTCCGATATACCCCACCACACTGCACATAGAGCGCTCCCGAGCGAGATAATATATATTATCGTTTAACGAACTGGAATTTACGACGAGCTGCTTTTTGACCGTATTTTTTACGTTCTTTCACACGTGAATCAACGGTCAACATGCCTGCTTTACGCAACGCTGGACGCAATGTTTCATCCTGCTCAAGGAATGCACGCGCGATTGCCAATTTAACGGCATCAGCTTGACCAACTTTACCACCACCAATAACATTCACATCAATATTGAAATTTGCTGAAAGTGGATAAATTTGCGACGGAGAAGACGCGCACTGGCGAGTAAGAGCCGTATCGAAATAGTTTTCGAGCGCAATATTATTAACAAAAATCTTACCTTCACCGTTACGGCGGAGCCATACACGAGCTACCGAAGATTTACGACGACCAACACCGTGTGCCACGGGGGCGCCTTTAGAAATTTTTTCTGTCTTTGGCCTTACTACTTTTGGAGCCGCTTTTGGAGCCACTTTTTTTACTGCTTTTTTTTCTGTTTTTGGAGTAACCATACTCGTTTAGAACCCTTATTGATACTGAGAATATTTTAGAATCTGGCCATCCAAGCCAAAATTCAGCTATTTATAGGATATTTTTTTGAGAGAAAAAGTCAATTCCTACTCCGCTTATTTCGCCCAAGGCCCAGGATGCTCCTCTCTCAAGATTGGCAGATGGATACCCCCGCATTTCAGGTTCAATTTACTCCATTCACCTACCATCTCTAGACTTTATATTTCTATTTGTGATATTTTGTTTTTAGGATGAAGTTATTTGCTCTTGCCCAGTATATATCTAGGAGAAAAAATGAACACAGTAAAAAAAACATTAAAAACAATCGCCCTGACCGGGCTTGCTTTGATGGTAACCACCGAAATTCAATCTGCAGTTCAAACGCAGAAAGATAAGATCATGATGGGAATCGTCAGTAATCATACCCGAGTTTTTGGCGTTGATGATCTTTTTAAAGGACCGATAGACTTTGGCCCTTGGAACTCAATGGTCCAGGAAGCACAAAACTTTGTGACCGCCAATGCAAAAAGTGATAAAGCACTTATGGGGCAACTCAACCAAACAATAAAACTCAGCACAGATCTCGTTAACTTCATGCAAATGGCATATACAGCGCTTTCGACACAAAAAGGTTTCTCAGACTATATCAATAAATTCAAATCACTCAGCAGCCAAGCGACTCAAATTGAGAATTCAGTTAAAAAAGCTTCTTTTGTAATTCAAAGCAAAAAAGATGCTCAAGACGTTCTTGTACAATTGGCGATGTTTGTTGGTACAACTGCAAACGCAGCCTCAAATCATTTGGCCAAAAAGAAGCCAGCGGCACCAGCACGAAAACCGGGCCAAGCACCTCAAACACCTCAATTTAAAGCGCAATCCCAAAAACAAACGCTAACTACACAAGCGGCAACACTTGGTGGTGCAGCAGCTCAAGCTCGCAGCAAAGGGCTCATTGTGCGTAAAAAAACAAAATAGAATATAAGAAGAGAACCAATAAATGAAAAATATAAAAAAACTCATCATTATTATCAGCTCACTCACAACTGGTTCCGCACTTACATTTAATGTAAGAACGGGTGGAAAGCTAATTCCCTCCGCTACTCCCGCACAATCAAAAGCAAAACAAGCTCAGCCGACTATCGGAGCCCAGCATCAAACTAGCGCAAAAGGTGCTGTGGGGATTGGGCACTCGGCACCCACTCAAGCTGCAACGAACACTGAATCATCGGTGTTAACGAATTTAAAAAATGCATATGATATAACATTTGCCCATGGTTATAATCCGGATCCAAATACATTTAAACCATGGACAACCGCAGTAACCACAGCGATAACATTCATTCAATCAAATACCGATGGAGATAAAAATTTGCCGATCATTGCGCAAGCCCTTGATCGCACCAGCGCTGCCCTTACCCAGGCCCTTGGTGCTCCATCTGCAAATGTTAATACAGCGGTAAAAAAAGTTATTGCCACGCTTGCACAAGTGAAACCTTCGACGGCACGGCAAACCTCGGCTGCAAAAGTAGCAAAGCAACTTGCAGAATATTTAAGAATTGCATCGGCTTAAAAAAATAAAAAAGAGAGGCGGATTATGAAGAACAATAAAATTTTATTAATCACATTAATATGCATGTTCACTGGAACAATTTTAGGAATGACAAGCCGCACGAAAC
Organism: uncultured Pseudomonadota bacterium; assembly: GCA_964553945.1. Classification (GTDB taxonomy): domain Bacteria; phylum Babelota; class Babeliae; order Babelales; family Vermiphilaceae; genus CAZKLV01. The sequence goes on along the minus strand of CAZKLV010000001.1, from coordinate 730,847 downwards.
AACCTAAAAAAACAATGAAAGAGATGCTTGCTCCGATTCCACAATCAGCTATACCAGTAGCACCACCAGCTCAATCAGAAGGCAGCACAGATATAACAAATGATCTGAATACATATGGTCAAATTTTTCAATCGGACGATTTATTTGGATCGAATCTTAATTTTGTGAATTGGAATGCTGCTGTGCAAGCAATTCAAAAAAAAGGTCCATCTCCAGCCACCAAACAAATTCTTCGATATAACGATCAACTCATCAAAACCATTCAAGATGCGCGCACCAAAGTAGGCACGAATCAAAATGATACGGCGATTCTCAAATGGGAAAATGATTTGGATAGTATCAATTTACTTATTTTTTCAGGTGTAACCGCAACAGGAGCAGTAAAAATTGCCGGACAAATAATTAAAGATGCCGCGGCTCGCGCAAACGCCCAAATAAAGCAATATCGTGATCAACATTGGAAATCGATAGCCTCAACTCGCACTCGAACTAGAGGATCTGCAACACCTCCAAAGCCGATTGCCCAAGCTATGCAAAACAAACCATTACCACAACCTCCAACCAAAACGGGTTCAAAAGGAACAATCGTACGATCCGGAAAAGGAATGACGGTTCGCAGCAAATAAAAATGTATAAAAACTATACTAAATAGAATGTAATCTAAGGGGAGTAACAAATGAAAAATATAAAATTAATCGTATTACTAAGCGCAGCTACTATTGCACCATTCGCGAATGCGATGAGCCCTCAACGGCAACCAAAATATACCGCACAAGAAAAATCAGCGTCTACAATCGTACAGAACATCAACAATTTTATTGTTGATCTGGGTAGCGATCTGTTTAAGGCACCGATCGACCAAAAAGAAACAAACTGGGAAACAATCGTAAATAATGCAAAAAAACTTATCAGTCAAATATCATTGAACAAAACACAAAATGAAACCTTATGGGGAACAAATGGCCTCCAAGTATTCATGGAACAAAGCAGTTATGTTTTTAATGCAATAAAAGATGGATACAAATATTTTCGTACCGGGGGTGGTATGAATCAAACACAACATGATCAACTTGTTAAAATATTAACAACCGCAAGCCGCAAATGTTCGGCTGCACAAAATAGTCTCAAACAATCGAAAGTTTTTACCGCCGCCGATACGCAAGCAGCTCGTGATTTGGTCGTAGCATTATTAGCAACTATTGCTGATATTTCAGATGCTGCAAAAACCCAAATCGAATCCAAATTTGGAGGCGCTCTGGCAAAAGCTCAAGAAAAGATCCCTGCCTCTCCTGCGTTCGGCAAAAAGAAACCCACCGCTTCTCCTACCTTAGCAAAAAAGCAAGCCCCTTCTCCGGCGTTCGCCCCACAAAAAAAACCAGCATCTACAGGGTTCATTGTACGGAAAAAGAAATAGCTTTTACAAAAGAAAAGAGCCCAGGATAAATCCTGGGCTCTTTTTGTTTCAAAATATGGAGCCGATGATCGGAGTCGAACCGACGACCTACTGATTACGAATCAGTTGCTCTACCAACTGAGCTACATCGGCCGAATTCTCATTAAATTTAGAATTTATTATACCTAAAAAATATTTTATTTCTAAAAAACGAAGACTATTCTCGCTCTTCCATTGACTCTTGGCATCGCAAACATCGCGAAGCATTCGGATTCATTTTTAATCTTTTATCCGAAATTGGCTCCCCACAATCAATACAAACACCATAAGTACCTTCATCGATCTTTTCCAATGCTAACTCAATATTATGATACTCTTCGAGTTCGGTATTTTGAAACGAACTTTTGAGCAGTTCCATCGTTGAACTAGCAGCTTGATCAGCAGGATCCATCTCGCGTTCTTCAGTGACTTTTTCATTGAGTTGAGTCAATTTTTGCTCAAGATCAGCTTTGCGCTGGATGAGCTCAGCTTTGAGTGCTTCGAGTTCCTTTTTTGTTTTGCTCATTACCCTTATCCTTTCTTTTCTTTTGAAAAAACTCCCTCAATAATACAGCAGCTTCATCTTGAAGTACACCCCCGATCACTGCTATTTGGCTTTTATATACTTCAGATGGAATTTCAAAGTCAAGGCCAGCCCCAAACAATGGTGAGGGCGCTCCATAGATCACCCCATCAAACCGGCTCAATCGAATCAGTGCCATACACATGATACATGGTTGCAATGTTACATAAAGCCAATACCCATCGAGGCGCCAATTTTTAATTTTTCTGGATGCTTTTTCGATTGCCAATGATTCAGCATGTGCGCGTTGCGAGTGGCACTTCTCAACTTGATTATATGCACGCGCAACTATCTTGCCCTCCGAGCTCACAATAATTGCACCGACCGGGACTTCGTCAGCAGTTGCAGCTTTTTGAGCTTGAATAAGAGCTTGATGCATAAAATAGATATTTTGATCTTGAGAAAATGTAAAAACTATAGACAAAGGCATCCTAAAGTAGCTAAATTTTGCTTATGTTATATACTAATTGTAGCGATTTTTACCTTATTTAGAACTTAAAAATTTAAAAACTTGTAGGAGGCTCGCAATGGCCAAAAATGATCCAAAAACCAATCCTGAATACAAAGCGCGTAGTATTCGGGTAATGGAAGGGCTCGAGGCGGTACGTAAACGCCCGGCCATGTATATCGGTTCAACCGATGCGCGAGGGCTCCATCACTTAGTTTACGAAGTTGTCGATAACTCTGTTGACGAATCTCTTGCCGGCTTTTGCGACAATATCAAAGTAATCTTACACGAAGATGGATCTTGCTCGGTTGAAGATAATGGCCGAGGTATTCCAACGGACATCCATCCAACCGAAGGTGTTTCGGCGGTTGAAGTGGTACTCACAAAACTTCATGCCGGCGGCAAATTCGATAAAGATACGTATAAATTCTCAGGCGGCCTCCATGGGGTTGGTGTATCGGTTGTAAACGCCCTTTCTTCTTGGCTCCAAGTTGACGTATTCCAAGATGGCAAAATTCATGAGCAACGATTCCAACGTGGCAAACCTGATGCTCCACTCAAAGTTACCGGCACAACAACCAAACGCGGAACCTTGGTGCGCTTTATGCCGGACGCGGAAATTTTCCAAGAAACAACAACTTTCAGCTTTGATACTCTCGCAGCACGTTTGCGCGAACTCGCTTTTTTAAACAAAAAATTGCGCATTGCTCTTGCCGATGAACGCACCGGTAAAGAAAATGAATTCTTCTTTGAAGGCGGGATCGTTTCTTTTATTGAACATATCAACAAAAAGAAAACACCTCTCAGCCCAGAAATCATCCACTTTGAAGAAAGTGATGATCAATATGTCCTTGAAGTTGCGATGCAATACAACGATGGTTATGGTGAACAAGTTTTCTCATTTGTAAACAACATTAACACCATCGAAGGTGGAACCCATCTATCTGGATTCCGCTCAGCGCTTACCAAAATTCTTAACAAAAAAGCGACCGAACTTGGCATGATCAAGGGTGGCGATGGATTTTCGAGCGAAGATACCCGTGAAGGTTTAGTAGCGGTTATCAATATGAAAGTGCCTGAGCCACAATTCGAAGGTCAGACCAAAGCAAAGCTGGGAAACAGTGATGTTAAAGGTATCGTTGATTCTTGGTCCTTTGCATATTTGGATACCTTCTTCGAAGAAAACCCAGCACTTCTTAAAAAGATTTTAGCTAAAGTAGAAATCGCAAAACGAGCGCGTGATGCAGCTAAAAAGGCACGCGAACTAACGCGCCGTAAAACTGTTCTTGAATCGGCAGTATTGCCGGGTAAACTTGCCGATTGCTCCGAAGAAGATCCATCAAAAACTGAACTCTTCATTGTTGAGGGTGATTCTGCAGGTGGGTCAGCAAAACAAGGACGCGATCGCAATAACCAAGCAATTTTGCCGCTCAAAGGTAAGATCTTAAACGTTGAAAAAGCTCGCCTGGATAAGATGCTTTCAAACGAAGAAATCAAAGCATTAATTGCGGCAATTGGCGCCGGCATCGGCGAAGAGCTTGATGCAGCTAAGGCTCGTTATCACAAAATTATTTTAATGACAGACGCAGACGTGGATGGATCTCACATCCGCACCTTGCTCTTGACCTTCTTCTTCAGGTACATGCAGCCCCTCATCGAAAACGGATATCTCTACATTGCGCAACCACCGCTTTATAAAGCGAAGATTGGCAAAAAAGAACAATATCTCAAAGATGATGCGGCATTTACTCAGTTCCTCTTTGATTGGGCAAAAGAGAATACGATTTTGAGCCAGAATAAAACAGCCCTTAGCGAAGCCGAATGGCAAACACTTGCTAGCCTGATTCAAGAATACGATGCAACTTTGATGCGCATTTCATCGCAATATAGTACCGGCATCGCCATGAATCATCAGCTCATTAAATTCTTGTATGCACATCCATGGAACAAAACAGATGGCATCGAAGTTTTAATTGCCAATCTCAAGGCGAGCTTGCCTCAATATACCGATATTGTATATGAACAAGCGGAAGCAACCGATGAAGGCGAAGTGATTGAAGAAGCATATGTAATCTTCAAACACATCAACACTCGTTATGATGTGCCACTCGCATTCTTCAACTCCGCTGAAGTGAAGTCGTTCTTGAAGCAATACGAACAGTTGATGCATCTTGAAGAAAAGCCATGGACCCTTAAGATGGCAGAAAAAGAACGAGAAATTACTGGCACAGGCATTATGAAATTGATTCATGCACTGAGCGATATCAGTAAGCCGTATATGAACATTCAGCGCTATAAAGGTCTTGGTGAAATGAACCCAGAGCAGCTTTGGGAAACAGCAATGGATCCGGTCACCCGCAACATGCTCAAAGTCACCATCGAAGATGCTCTGGAAGCAGATCGTTGGTTCTCAACTCTTATGGGCGAAGATGTGAAAGGCCGTAAGGGCTACATTGAAAAATACGGGCAATTTGCACGACTGGATGTGTAATACAATCCCCAAAAGCAATGATTTTCAAATTCAAATAATTGAAATCAAAAAATCCCCGCGTCTCGAAGTCTTGAGGGACGCGGGGATTCCGATTATAAAATAAGATATTAAATTTTATTTATGTCCCGCCATCGATTGACTCGGAACTGGCAATCAGAGAACGCTCTACCGAGCTTTGTCGAGGTATTCGGGACGAATAGAAAACGAGAGAAAAATATGAATAAAATAAAATTAACCATCTTTCTTCTACTTAACATTTCAGGCTCTTTGCTCGCTATGTCATCACTCGATGAATCCGGTGAGTTCCAAGATGATGGCAATGATCATGATGGTCTAATATTTCCTCTGAGCAAATCACACTCTCTGCAATCACTGCATGATTCATCCGATGATTTTTTTAATGATGAATTATCTGCCGAATCTGCGCTTATTAAACTTTCATCACTTACCACAAGCAGCGAAGAAGGCTTTGTTGGAGTTCTTGCTGGAAGCGGAACCATCTTTCGTCGCACTGCTCAATTAATTGCTTCGCTTCATACTTCAAACAATGGTGATGAATGGCGTGCCTCGCCAACCGAATCTGAAGCAAGTATAGAAGATGATCCTCGCTGCGCTTACTGTGCAAAATCACTTTTAAATACATCTTTTGAATATCTTAATCTTAATATTGAGGTATGCGCAGAATGTAATACAGATGATTCTGATGACCAAATAAGCGAAGATGAAACCTCTTTGATTGAACAAGATTGCAGTATTTCTTTCGACTCAACTGAGCAACAAGAATTTACCGACGATGAACCCCTTTTTAATCATAAAGTCGCAAATGCAAGATCGCATAAGATGAGCAGATTTTACCGCGCAAAACGAAGTCTTCTTCACAAATTGCATCATACCCCAAAACCGCTCACGCGCAAACAGTTAAAACATCTTAAAAGTTTACAAAAACCTTTTTAACCTGAGTATGAACTTCTCCGCTATCGACTCTTTCGTTTCTCGCCATCGTTTACTTGAAAATCAGCCATCGGTTGTGCTTGGTCTTTCGGGTGGCCCTGACTCGCTTTTTTTATTGCATTATTTGGTTTACTTGCGTAGCAATGGTCAAATTAAACGGCTTATTGCTGCACACCTTGATCATCAATGGCGAACCGAATCGGCAAGCGAAGTGCTCTTTTGCAAAGAAGCATGTGATGCTCTCAATGTTGAGTTTGTCTCAGGCCGATTATCCGAACTGAGTTTCTCGCAAGAAAAGTTAAGTTCAAAAGAGGAAATCGGGCGCAAAGCCCGCAGAGTTTTCTTGGAATCGATACTCAAAAAAGAGAATGCTGACTTCATTGCGCTTGCCCATCATTTACAAGATCAAGAAGAGACATTTTTCATTCGCTTGGTACGCGCAAGCAGCTTAACGGGCCTGATTGGCATTCGTCCAAAGCGCGGTGTTTACATTCGCCCTTTACTTGAAACATCAAAAATGAATATTGTTCGGTATCTAAATGAACATGCAATTCCCTATCTCACCGATCCGACCAATGCACACTGTGATTATCTGCGCAATCGCATCCGTGCAACCATCTTACCTGCATGCAAAGCGGTTGATGAACGCTTTGATCAAAATTTTTTAGTCACCTTAAACCGTCTGCGAGAAACTGAAGATTTCCTAGAAAATCTCACAGCGCAAACATTTGCACTCATCTCTCACAACACGAATGATAAATGCACACTCGATGTCACCGCTCTTTTAGCGCTCCATCCAGTGATGCAATATCGAGTTCTCATGCAATGGCTCATTCACTCTCAGGTGCCATTTACCCCCACCCAACTATTTTTAAATGAGATTATTCGCTTTTTAGGCACTGCCGGCAGTAAGGAGCATGAATTGCATAAATCCTGGAAATTAGTCAAAAAGAAAGGTTTTGTTCACATTCAAATGCAAAGTGATCGCATCTAGACGTACTTATTTTACAAGATTGTTAATATCCTAATCCACTCCTATCCTTCATAAGCTCAGAACGAACGAATGATAAGAATATCTTGTCTTTCTGAATCAAACGATTTTAAATTTGATCATTTAATTGCGATTGCCCTGCCTCAAATTCGATAACTATTCCCTAAATTTATAATATTCGTGTAGGATATTGAGGCTAATAAAAGGAGTCCGCACAATGCATTACTTAGTAACAAAGCGCCGATCAAAATTTTCTCTTATTATTGTAATTCTATTATTTACGCTCCTTTTACATATCCTGCTTCTCTATTTTTTCACAACAGTGCAATTCTCATATAGCGACAAATTTAGTGAATTAATTCAATCCCTATTCAGTAATGAAAAACAAGAAGAAAAAACCGCGCAGAACCAATTAACCCATTCAGCCCCAGTGATATTTCAGGACGACCCTCAAGACAATCAAGCTCAGCCTAAGCCTGTCGCACAATCTATCCCGGAACCACCACAAACACTAGTGGCACATAGTTCAAATCCGCTCGTAAAGAAACCAGTAGAACAAAAAGAAGAGCCGCCCAAAAGTTTGATGCCGCAGATGAAAGAAGAAAAAAAGGATGCCGTTCGAAACCCTTCGCAAGCTCAGGGCGAACGGGTAATTAAAAACAATTCTCCATTATATGATAATGATTCAATTTCAACCGTTCGTCCTGAGCCTGCGAAGGATCGCGCAGCGACGCGAGAACGGTCTCAAAAAAAATTAGAAAATACGATGCTCGCTGAGCTTGAAGAAAAAACTTTAGATCAAACCGTTCATCCTGAGGTGCTCGAAGGACAGGTAAATAATTCCTCAGAAAAATATGGAAAAGAAAATTATGCCCTTCGAGCACCTCAGGGCGAACGGAGGAAAAATCAATCATCGGATCATCCATCTTCCCAGGCTTCCAAATCCCTATCCCTCGCCGATCTAGGCAAAAAATACATGCAAAAAGTTTCTGCATCAATAGATACTGGCGGCTATGGTGCCATGAATGTTCAAGGATCCAGTTATGGGCATCCAAGCGCATATCAGATCGCACTTGAGCGATATGTGGGTAAGATGTGCAAAGAAATCGAAACTGCATACAAAATTAATACGAATCACTCAATCCAAGCCACTCAACATAAACCATTTAATTTGCTTGTAGAACTAAACTCCAATGGCTCGATTCATAACATCTATCCCCTCGAATCATCGGGAATCGCTCGCATAGATGAATTTGCAATGTCTGTTTTCAAAGCTGCAAGCAAATCATTTCCTAAGTTACCCGATGCAATGGGTAACCATTTTAGAATTCAATTTGGCATCAACCATATTGATCATATGGCGTATCTTTCCAAAGGTGGAACTTTGAGCATGCATTAAAAACTTAAGAAAAAACTTCACGCGAGTATTATTTGTGTGCTAGTTTAGCTTGAAAGAAATTTAATGGTACCAACCGGGAGAATTGGTATGAAGCACATAACCTATCTCATGATGATTCTAGGCGTTTCACAATGCCTTTCCACCACTATCGAAAAAAGCAAAAATGACGATTTCACCATTATAATTGAGCCCAAATGGCAAGATCTTGAACGAGAACCCGATAAAGCAAAAGAATTCGGTGGAAAACTTATTTTGGTCGGTAGTATTACGCTCAAAAAAAGAAGCAAAGAACATGTTGCCCTCAGCAGGATTTATTTACGTTGGGAAGGGCAAGAAATCGATAATTTGGTTGGATCACTTTATAAAAAAGAACCAGATAAAGATTTCCATCCAATCGAAGAATACCTCATATGCGATGGTATTTGGAACAAAAGTAAGCAACGTCTTGTTTTTGAATTCGATGAAAAACAAACACTTGGCGCCCACAATATCTTTTACGTTGTCCTAACAGTCCCACCGGCCCTTGAAAAAATTCTCAAAACAGGTCGTTTTCATATAGAACACTCTTGTTTACCGGAATTAATGCAAGAATGTACAAAAAATCAGGAATTGGCTCTTTCGATTGATGTACCATAAAAACCCTAGACATTTTAATCCTCTCCGTTTATAACTATGCACAAAATAGTTGAATAGATAAGGAAGCATCATGGCTCGCATTGTCATCATCGGAGCAGGCCTCACTGGTTTATCAGCAGCATATCATCTTGAGCGACATGGTTTTTTTGATTATGAATTGTTCGAAAAAGAATCAATCTCCGGGGGATTATGCCGCAGCGTGAACCAAGATGGATTTACTTTCGATTATACTGGTCACTTGCTCCACATTAATGATGAATATTTTCACCAATTTATCGAAAAAAATGTTGGGTTCGATCAATTTAATGTTATTCATCGCAAATCATTTGTATATTCACAAGACACGTTTACTAAATTCCCGTATCAGGTGAATCTGTATGGATTGCCGATAGATACGATTACCGAATGTATTGAAGGATATGTAAATAGAAATTTAAAAAGGACTTATCCTTCGATACACCCGCCATTTTTTCAAAATGACGGGCACTCAGGACGAACGGTTAAAAAAAAATCCGAAAACCAAAACCCAAAAACTTTTGTCGAATGGGTTTTAGCGAATTTCGGTCCCGGATTTGCTAAGCATTTCTTCTATCCCTACCAAGGGAAAATTTTTGCCTATGACATCCATAAATTAACTTCTAGCTGGACAGGTAGATTTGTGCCCCAAACATCATTAAAGCAAATCATTCAAGGGGCGATTCGCGAACCTCACGATGAACCAATCGGATACAATGCCCAATTTTTCTATCCAAAGCATGGCGGTATACAATCATGGGTGCATAAAATTGCTAACCACTTAATCAAACCAATTCGAACCCAATACTGTGTAAGCAAAATCAATGTAGAAAACAAAACGGTACATTTCACGAATGGGCACATAGAATCATACCAGCAATTAATTAACACGATACCTCTAGACACATTTCTTGGCTTAGTAGAAGAAAAATCGGATACAAACTTAAAGCATGCGTTGAAATACTTAAAGTGCAATTCTGTTGTAAATTTTAATATAGGCATGAACGTTCCAAACATTACCGATAAGCATTGGGTATATTTCCCTGAAACGAAATATCCATTTTATCGCATCGGATTTTCACATAATTTTGCTACATCAATGGCTCCGGTCGGATGTAGTTCTCTCTATGGTGAGTTTGCACATTTTAGAAAGTCTCCTGAATGGATAAAGCAAACATTAAACAACTCCCTCAGGCTGACAAAAGATTGGCTGAAGATCGACAATTCAAATATCATTACGCAAAAAATTTTAAATATTTCACATGCCTATGTGATATATGATGCATGGCGGGATAAAAACGTTCCTCTGTTACATGCAAAACTAAATGAACTTGATATTTCAAGCATAGGTAGATACGGTGCATGGAAGTATTCGAGTATGCAAGAAGCAGTTTTAGATGGGAAAGAAGTGGCGGAAGATTTGATTTTGAAAATAGATAAAAATATTAGGCAAAATACCACAAAGCGAAAAAACAAGGAGCAAATACATGAAAATCGATCATAAATTCTATCGCAATTCGTTCTCTATAATAATCTCAATATTTTATTTTTTTTCTCTCGAGGCAACCCTCAAGAATCAAATCAATCTCCCTTTAACATGGAAAAATCGTATGAAACATGACTATGCAAGAAAAAAAGTAGTTGTAACTGGTGGATGTGGATTTATCGGCTCACATCTTTCGCATAAATTGGTCGATCTTGGGGCTGAAGTTACCATTATCGATAATCTGAGCACCGGATTTGAATCGAACATTCAAGATATAAAGGATAAGGTTACTTTTATTAAAGGAAGTATCGAAGATTCTAATCTATGCCGTCAAGCAACACAAGGAGCAGAAATCATATTTCATCTGGCAGCATTTATTTCCGTTCCCCAATCTCTAGAGGAACCCCGATTGTGCCACAGCACAAACGTTGATGGAACATTCAACTTACTGGAAGCAGCGCGTTTGAATGGAGTCAAACGATTTGTCTTTTCATCTTCATCATCCGTCTATGGGCCAACCGAGGAGCAATGTTCGGAAACCACACACACCAACCCCGTTTCCCCCTATGGCTTTTCCAAGCTAATTGGCGAAGAGATGTGCAAACAATATTGCATCAATTTCGGATTAGAACCAGTCATGCTGCGCTATTTTAATGTGTATGGACCTCGCCAGAGCCTCAAAGGTGCCTATGCTGCAGTTGTTGCTCGATTTACCGATCAACTGAGAAACAATCAACCAATTACCATCTTTGGTTCTGGACTACAAACTCGCGATTTTGTTCCGGTTGAACAAGTGGCTGAGGCAAACTTAGTAGCCGGCATAGAAGATGCATCCAAGGTTGCCGGTGAAATTTTCAATATCGCAACCGGCAAAAGCATTAATTTACTTGAACTTGTTGATCAGCTTCGAGAAGAATACCCCGATTCAACCAGTAAAATCGTTTTTGGACCGGAGCGATCTGCCGCAGAGGTGATGCATACCAGTGCTGATGTTTCTAAGTTTATGGCTTTGGTTAAAAGTTAATATTAACCAAGAAACTTTTTAAAGAACCCAAGAATGCTGCCACTTTCATCAGATGGCTCGGTGCCAATCAATTCAGAATATTTGGTCAGTAGATCTTTAGCTTCAGTTGAAAGTTTCTTTGGAACATGGCACTTCGTAATCACAACCAAGTTTCCACGAACCTTGGTTCGTAAGTTTACAAATCCTTGACCCGCAACCAGGATGCGTTCGCCGACCGGGCAACCCTTGGGGATCTTGATCGGTTTTTTGGTACCGTCAATTGATTCAATTTCGATTTGAGAGCCAAGAACCAACTGCGGATAGGTGACGAGCACATGGCAAACAAGATCGTCGCCCACGCGCTTAAATTTTTTGTCTTCCGTGACATGCACCTTGATAAACAGGTCACCTGATGATCCACCATAGACTCCCGCATCACCTTTACCGGCAATGCGTAGTTCTGCGTCATCAAATATTCCCTCAGGAATCGTAACGGTAAATTTATCGTATTTTTGAGTGCGCGATTGGCCATTGCACCCCGAACACGGAGATGGAATAGTGAACCCTTTACCACCACATGCATGGCACGCTTGTGCATACATAAAGAAGCCTTGCTGATGGCGCACCTCACCATATCCGCCACAGGTTGCGCACTGAACAGCCTTGGTATCTTTTTTCATACCCATGCCGTTACAAGTATCGCAGGGGAAAAAGCGATAATAACTCACTTCTTGCTTGGTGCCAAGATAAGAATCTTTGAGGCTAATGGAAATTTCTTTTGATAAATCATGGCCACGCTGAGCACGAGGACCATTGGCGCGCTTACGCTGCTGCCCTTGACCAAACATGGTGCCAAAAATATCACCAAAGTTTTCGAAAATATCATCCATATTCATCCCGCCAGCGCCCCCTCCCATACCATTCATGCCTGCATGACCGAACTGATCATACTGTTGACGCTTTTGCGCATCAGATAGAACTTCATAAGCTTCGGAAGCTTCCTTAAATTTCTCTTCCGCTTCTTTATTGCCCGGATTTCTATCTGGGTGATACTGGAGTGCTTTCTTGCGATATGCAGCTTTTATTTCATCCTGTGAAGCGCTTTTAGTAACGCCCAGGATGTCATAATAATCTCGTTTACTCATGGGATACTATCCATTCGATGGTCATGTTCATGATTTAGTAATATAATAGCAGGTTTTTGCTTTATTTTGAATGGGAATTACTAAATACCAATGCCACGTTTTTTAATAACTTTTTGCGACATTTGCCATTGATGCTTCTTTTGCAGCCCAAGCTTATGGAGCATATGATAAAAGAATTCTCTATCGGGCCCTTTTACAACCGCCTGTTCGTGTGCTTCAGCTATTACCACCGGATATCCACGCCCTTTGATACATTGATCAAGAACAATTTGCGCCACTGCATCGACTAATTTAGAATCAGCCGCTACCCAGGCAGGAATTTCAACCCTACCAATCTCATCACCAACATTGAGATAAAAAAAATGCGGCCGCAAATGATCAGGATAAAATTCACTGATACGCGCATTATTTTGAAATACAATAGTACGATGATACTGTGGTAAAAATGATCGAACAACTACCGCATCAACCACTCCATCCACAACTTGAAACGCCTCTTGATGAGCCGTATCAAAATTACATAACTGCAACCGTATTAAATTAATCAACTCACGACTCTTGGGCATGCTGATATAACTGGCGGTCGTAATGCCTTCTTTCTGCAATTGAAAAAGCAAACTTAAATAACGAGATAAAAATCGCTCTCGTAATGCAATATCTTGAGCATCGAGGTGCCAAAAGATCAATGATCCATCATAGATTAAGGCAAGCGGAGCAGAATCTTTAATTTCTTGTTTAACTTTCACCCCCAATGCATACCCAGCTTGTAACTCAAGTTCTTGGCGATGGCAATTTACTATTTCGGTATTTGCCTCACCGGTATGCTCGAGGTCAGGATTTGCATCAAATGAAGTAAATACATAGGGCTCACTCGTTAAATAAACTGGCTTTATATTCGATCCATAATGCAATGCCACATGCCCCATATTGAGCAGATAACACGAAACACCTTGATGACGATCGGGATATATTTGAGACCCATCAACAGATAGAACGTGATAAGCGCTAATAGGATGCGCAATGGGGTAAATTTTATCAAGCTGCTCGGACCAATATGGCACCGGCCATGGAGCCTCAACTTGCTTTACTTTAAATAAAAAAGTGGGATCGGCAACTATTACCTCCCATACTTCTTGTGCTAATTTGCATTCTTGAGATAAATCGAGAAAAATCGAATCGGCGACTTGTTCGAGTGATTTAAGAAGTTTTGATCTGTCGAGCATTCTATTCTCGTTAACTTGTATGATCACATTTCCCCGTTCGTCCTGAGTGTTTTTCGAACGTAGTGAGAAAAATGTATCGAAGGATGGTCAAATAAATAACTTCGACCCTTCGATACTTCGGGCTCACATTGCTCGCTCGAAACTCAGGGCGAACGGTAGAAGTCAACTTGTTTTTTACTAACTCTTATTCGATAGACCCTGCTGCAAAGCCTGCAGCGGCAACAAAGCACATTTTAATCGCGTTGGGCCTAATTGCATACCCAGCATAGCGAGCACAAAATCTTTATCAAGGAAACAAACATCTGCAATCTTCATCCCCAGCACTTTTTCCGTAAGCATCGATGCCAAACCTTGACTTATGACACATCCGGCACCTTGAAAGACTATTGTATCAATACAACCATCTTTGATTGTTCCTTGAAACTGAACACTATCGCCGCAGGAAGGATTATGACTTGCAGAGCAAAAATCTGAATGCGCAAGAGTTCCTCGGTTTCGAGGGTGACGATAATGATCCATTAATATTTCTTGGTAGAGGTTCACTGAAAATTCCCTAATAATGATGCTTCCATAGTATCATAACCCCAGAAACATTCAATTATAATACATTACAAATATAATAAATTTTTGTTTTTTAAATAAGAAGAGTTGTATTGAAAACCTCAAAAAAGTATACTGAAAGTGTAAGGTAACTCCTCGCTCAGGGTTTGGGACGAATAGTCATAAAGTATGGGATAAGCATGTTTGAAAAGCCATTTCTCTCTCGATTTAGATTCTTTGGGCTACTCCTCGCCTTGATAGCTACCCCTCTCTATTTTTTCCTTTTTGGCGCCACTCCTTCGGCACAAGATTTTCGAGTCGATCACCCAGCCATTATTCTTGATTTGGGTGGCGTACTCATGGAAACCAAAAAACTCACTTCTGCAAGCTATTTGGGGTATAAACAAATGGTTTGGTATTATCTCACCTCTGGAAAAGATACTAAAAATATTAGAACAAAATTTTATGAAACTTTAAACAAGATAACCGAAACTGCTGGAAATAGCTGCGGCGCTACAGATGAAGAAGGAAATGCACTTCCTGAAATGATGTGCGCATGGTTGCGAGGAACTCGTACGTGCAAAGACTTGCGCATCACAACGATCCGAGCAATTCGCACTCACCCGGAATGGTTCGACTCCAAATCCGAACAAATTATAGTCGAACGCCTTGCCAGAATGATTTTTACACCTGAAATATTTGCACAAACGCAGCAACCAATCGCCGAAGGAATTAAATTTGTCAAAGAATGCAAAAAGCGCGGATATTATGTGTATGTCCTTTCTAACTGGGATCATGAATCGTTTGATCTACTTGTTAATAAATATCACGACTTTTTTAAGCTCTTTGATGGCATTATCATATCCGGTGACGTTCACACCATTAAGCCTGAACCACAGATATATCAACAATTCACCTCACGATTAGTGCCACACCACTGCGCATTCATTGATGACCGCATTGAAAATGTTGAATCAGCTCGTCAAAATGGCATTTATGGCATCCTTTGTCCACAAACCCAAACAGCATTCGGCAAAAAACCAGATTTTAAAACTGTCAGAAAAATGCTCTACGCATGGGAAAAAATCAATTAGCACAACCTGAAGCAGTTACCGCTGTCGAATTTTAACAGGTAACTTTATAAACATCGGTACCAATCCTAAACAAGCTAGTAAACACAATGCTGCTAATACTCCCCCAGAGAAAACATCTTGCACCGAATGAATTTCATTCAACTGCTGCCCAGTAAATGTATACACAAATTGACCTGGCAAAATGCCCAGAGATGTTGTCCATATAAACGTCCATAGGGGAACTCTCGTCAATCCTGCCAAGATGTTAATCATAAAAAATGGAATTACAAAAATAAAATGAATGAAAAGCAAATACAAACTTCCTTGCTCTTCCATTGATTTATTAAATCCAACAAGCCGATCGGCATACTTCTCTTGCAATCTTTCTCCCATTAAAAAGCGCACCATCAAAAAAGAGAAAATTGATCCAATCGTACCGCCAATATTGGCATAAAGAACGCCTTGCCACACACCAAATAAAAATCCACCTGCTACGGTAAGCACCATTGCCACGGGCAAAAAGAAAGCAACACCT
Source organism: uncultured Pseudomonadota bacterium (assembly GCA_964553945.1). GTDB lineage: Bacteria > Babelota > Babeliae > Babelales > Vermiphilaceae > CAZKLV01. The sequence goes on along the minus strand of CAZKLV010000001.1, from coordinate 714,896 downwards.
AAAGTAAAAATTGAAAGATATACAAAGACTGCTGCAAAATACTGCTCTTGAACCAAATTAACCAGCAAATCCCGATGAAGTTTTAATTGCTCCAAAGTAAAATATTCGCCAAGTCCACTTAACCTAATTGCAATAAGCGCACCAATAAAAATAAGGCCCAAAATAAATCGTTTAGTACTACGCGATCTCATATTTATCTATTTCCTACCATATCGCTCACGAATAAATCGAATAACAACCGGCAATGCAGCTACGATCGCCATCAATATTAAGAGTACAATAATTGATGGTTTTAGAATATCTCCAAAATGATGTAGTGTAGCGAGCTCTCGACCTGCATATGCATAAATCGTATGCAATGGCAATCCACCAAGAATTGTTGTCCAGATAAATGTAAGCAAAGAAACATCTGCAAGAGCGGCCAATGTATTGATAACAAAATAGGGAATAATGGTCAATAACTGCAAAGAAATTAAATAACTAGCCCCATATTTTGTCATTCGATCATGAAAGTGATGCAGCTGAACTGCATACTTTTCCTGGACCGTATGTGCAAATAAGTATCGCACCAGTAAAAAATAGACTACTGCACCACATGATGCACCAATACAAGCAAAAATCACGCCATTGATTACTCCAAACAAATACCCTCCCAAAATTGTCATGGGCGCAACAACCGGCAATGCACAGGCAATAAGAGCCGCATAGACCATTAAATATATCAACGCTGCAACAAGATAATGCTGCTGAACATAGGCAAGAAGCGAGGCGCTGTTCGATTGAAGATTCTCAATCGACAAACAACTTCCAATGTTCATCTGCCGCAACAATAAAAGAGATACAATAAAAGCAAACAATATGACTATCGTATTTTTTGATACGTTCATTACTTTCTCCTGAGCAATTAAAGGTATTTGATTTGGTTATACACGTAAATGGCATGACGAAACAAGACCTTGAAATTCTTTATATGCTTTCATTACACTGAAAGTGAAATAATTTCTATTTTTAATTTGAAAGGAAGAGAAATGAAAAGAATATTTTTCATCTCATTCATACTGGGTATATTCACACTCATTGCAAAAGAAGCAAAAAAAACAACTCCCGTTAAAGCAATCATCTTCGATATCCATGGCGTATTATTCGAAGAAGATAGTATGGCATTTGCCAAAAAAGTTGGTCTTGGGGCAATCAGCAGCTATACCCTTTCTCATTGGAAAAATCCAGTTAACACCTGCTTGGATGTGCTTGAGCATATGAGCAAAGATTCGCACCATACACCAAATCGCAAATTCACCTTCAAAGATCGGCAAATGCCGCACTGCATCGTCGAATGGCAATGCGGACGCAAGGACTACCAAGAAGTAACTCGAACAATCCATTCGTATTGGGATAATCTCAACCAAAAAAAATTTTTCAAAAGTAAAAAAGAACGTGAAATTACCGAATCCGTTGTTCGTATAGCATTGGATCCAGCCACATTTCCAGAAATTGCTAAGCCAATTCAAGCAAGTCTAAAATTGGTTCGCGAACTAAAAAAACAAGGATATAAACTTTATTTGGCAGGCAATATGCCCAAAGAACCATTTGAAATAATGTTGAAAAATCATCCCGAAATAAAAGAGCTATTTGATGGCATGCATGTCTCATCAACAGTGGGCTTTACAACGTCAGATTCACAAATATTTTCCCATATTGCACAGCAACATAAGCTCCAATGCCATGAATGCTTAGTGATCGATGATGAGAAGGGAAATATTGCTGATGCAAAAAAAGTCGGCATGCATACCGTGTTATTCACAAGCCCAAAAGCAACTGAAAAGCAACTAAAAAAAATTGGTATATTATAAATACAAAAAAGGCCCATAATTCTTATGGGCCTTTCCAAATATATCAAGAATAATCTTATGATTTCTTGTTTGAAAACAAGAAATCATAAAGCGTATCACATGCACCATATCCAGATGCACGCACCTGATTATAAATCATCCCAGGGATAGTAAATGGAGACGCGGCTAAAGTTTCAGGATTATAACCAACTCGTTGCATCAAGGAATGAGCAAAGTAACTGCCGCCATTATACATTAAATCAACAACCAATGATCTCACGAAACTTGGAAGAAGTTGTTGCGTGAAGAAAACTCGTAACGCATCTGAGCGTTTAATTTTTTTACCCTTTTGCTTACCGTATTGTTGCGCAGCCGAACTGAACCGAACTGCTTGGCGAACACCTTCGATTCCAAAGTTAACTAATCGTTTTTGCGTAGGTGTTTTGGCACCAAGCAAATCAGGAATCGCCATACGGGCACCATCAACCATTGCTCGTTCAAAAAGCTCTGGTATTACATTTTGAAAGCTTTGGGTCTGTGCAAAGCTAGTAAGCCCATGATTAATCAAATAATAAAGATAATGATTTATTTTTTCTTCTGTTGTGACGGCTTTTGGATCAGCTTCATAATACTTGCCCATTGCAAAAACCGGCCCGCTGGCCATTAAAACCGTCAACGAGAGTAAAATTCGAGTAAAAAGATTAGATTTCATGAAAACCTCACATTTAATTTTATTCCATTTTATTAAAAGAATATAAACAGTAAGGGCCCTTGTCAAAAGGACCCTTACTGTTTTATTTCAGATAGAAAATAGCGCTGTGCTTTCAGTTACTGCTTTAGATAGAGCAATTTCATAAATTTAATAAGATCTCCTTTAGCTGGTGCCCCGTTTTCAATTTTTGCGATCACCTCGGCAGGGCTCAGCCATTCATAGCTGACATAATCGATGGGATTATAATCCGGCGATTCATCCATTTCGATTTCATATACATGAGTAAAACATGAAATCCCATGCTCAATAGAATTAAATTTCCCCATGAATTTAACATTAAGCGCAGTAACATCAAGATTCAACTCTTCCTGCATTTCTCGAGCAAATGCCTCTTGATAGGTTTCACCAGCACCCACATGCCCGCCCATACTACAATCAAGACACGATGCAAAAACACGTTTATGTGGTGAGCGAAGCGGTATCCACAGCTTGCCTTCTTTGTTTTTTAAAAAAGCATTAACGGCACGAAAATTATTGAGTTTTTGCGCCTGCACAACAGAGCGCCATTCTTGGCGAATCACTCTGTCACTTGCATCGACAAGGTCAAGGAGTTCATCTTGAATAAGGGTCATTTTATATCTTTCAATAAATAGGCTCTTCCAACGCCTCTAACAGTTTTTCTACATCACGAGGACTATTATAGAGATAAAAACTTGCCCGTAGAGAGGCATTATACCCCATTTTTTTCGCAAACGGCTGCGCACAATGATGTCCCGCTCGTACCGCAATACCAAACTTGTCTAGATGAGCCGCCACATCATGCGCATGCATATCCTCAACCACAAAGCTCACCAAATGGCCACGTTTTTTAAGTTCGTCTTGGGGACCTAAGATTCTAATCTTAGAGAATGTATTTAATCCATCAATTAACTGTGTACATAACATTGCTTGAAAATGCTTTAACTGATCAAAGTTTACGTTATCTTTTAAATACTTGATTGCTGCACCAAGGCCAATAACTTGAGCAATTGGTGGCGTTCCCGCTTCAAGTAGCAAAGGAATCGGCAAGAACGTTGCATTTTCATAACTTGATTCATAAACCATGCCACCGCCCAACTGATACGCTCGCATCTGATCATGAAGCTCTTTTTTAATATACAGCACACCAACTCCGGTAGGCCCTAACATTTTGTGCCCGGAAAACACCAGAAAATCGCAATCCAGCTCTCCAACATCAAGCCGCTGATATGGCGCGGATTGGGCAGCATCAATTAAAATTTTCGCCCCAACAGCTCGTGCTTGGTGAGCAATTTTTTGAACGTCCACCAAACTGCCCACCGCATTAGAAACGTGAATCACGCTGACCAATTTGGTCTTTTTGGTGATAATCGAATCAAGCGTATCCATTTCTAATGTGCCATCACTTCGTACCGGAATAAATTTCAAATGCGCCCCTGTTTGCGCAGCCACTCGCTGCCATGGCAATAGATTTGCGTGATGTTCAAGCTCAGAGAGGACTATCTCATCGCCTGATTTGAGGTGATGCATTGCCCAACTTGATGCCACCATATTAATTGATTCGGTAGCCCCATGAGTAAACACAATTTCTCGCGCGTCTGCATTGATCCATTCAGCTACTTGAACGCGCACATCTTCATACATGCGCGTTGCTTCTTCGCCCAGTGTATAAACTGTGCGATGAACATTTGCATAATGGTGCGAATAAAAATTGGTAATCGCATCAATAACTACTCGAGGCTTTTGACTTGTTGATGCACTATCCAAATAAACAAGTGGATTATCATTCACACAGTACTGCAACATTGGGAAATCTTTAAAAAACTTCATCTTTCTATCCTTAATCAATTAAAGACGCTACAAGCACGCTTGTTGAAATAGGAGGAACTACAATATAATCTGAATCTGCTTTGGATTTTCTTAACGGGATACGCACAAATGGATAGGTCGGATATTGTACCTGAATGGTACAGAGTTCCATTGATGCATTCACATAACTTTTTTCTTCTTCTGTTTGCGGATCACTAAGGGCAATATGTTGCCAAATTTGTACCGCATCATACAGACGGCCAATCATCAAATATGAAAATGCAAGCTGATAGAGCTCTGCGATTGATAAATAGTCTCGTTTTGGCAGAAGTTTGAAAGAAAGATTTCGAGCAAAGCTCCTTCGCACCTGAGAACCATCGCATAGAGATGAAAGAGTTGCGGCAATCATTCTTGTTTTAGCCGGTTCAGGGTCAATTCCTCGAGAGCGCATAATATGTACAATTTCTTTATTGATCAACTGCGCATCAAGATAGAGAATCTCGCTCAATGTTAAAGTTGGTAAACACAAACTTAATAATATCCCTATTTCTTTCATACAACCCTTTCGAGCAACCTCCCTAAATCAACATCCGGCGATACTGTGTCCATAAAAAACCCCTCAAGCAAAAGATGCTGTGCTCGTGCCATAGAAATTGCACGCGTTTGCATGTACCACAATTGATCAGCATCCAATTGACCAACGGCACTGCCATGGCTACATTGCACTTCATTATTAAGCGCTTGCAAATTAGGTACCGAAACGGCACGAGCTTTGCCACTGAGCAAGATGTTTTTATTTTCTTGGCTGGCAACAGAATGTGGCGCATTTGCAGCAATGGTAATCACGCCTTCATATTTCGCAAATGCACTGCCCGCAAGCACTCCTTTGCAAATCACATGCGATTCACTATCTTTACCAAGATGCTCTTGCATAACATTCAATTCAAATTTTTGCTCACCGTTCAAAAAATAAGCGCCATTTATTGTCGCCTGTGCCCTTTGGCCTAGCATAATGATTTTGATTGAGCATTTACTAGAGGTACGGTCAGCAAAAATGAATTGTGCATTCAGAGTGCTTGATTGATGAAGTTCAAAGGTAAGATTAAGTACATCTTCGGTATCAATGCGTTGATCATAGAGGAATGTCAGTTTTTTTGTTGCTGGTATTATTATGTGTTCCATCATTCACCCAATTGAATTTTCCATATGCATCGCAATTAATCGATTTATTTCAACCGCATATTCCATTGGCAGCTCCTTTACAAATGCATCAATAAACCCGTTAACAATCATCGCACGCGCCATTTGCTCAGATAGTCCACGGCTCTGCAAATAAAAAAGCTGTTCTTCATTTACCGAGCTGACTGAAGCTTCGTGGCCCACATCGGCAGATTGTTCTGCAACATCAACCGTTGGATACGTATCTGAACGAGAATGTTGATCAAGCAGCAGTGCCTCACATTGCACTTTTGCACGCGCATTGATGGCACCTTTGGCAATTTTAAGAAGTCCACGATAACTCGACCGGCCACCATCTTTTGAAATAGATTTGGAAATCACATTTGATGTGGTATTTGGCGCCATGTGAATAATTTTACTTCCAGCATCTTGATGCTGTTCTTTGCTCGCAACCGCAATCGAAATTATTTGCCCTTTTGCCCCATTCCCTTTGAGCACAATACAAGGATATTTCATGGTCACTTTACTGCCAAAATTTCCATCGATCCATTCAACCGCACTATTTTCATGAGCAATGGCACGCTTGGTAACAAGATTGTAAACATTATTCGACCAGTTTTGAATGGTAGTATATCGAATGTGTGCTCCAGGAAGAGCTATCAATTCGACAACGGCCGAATGCAGGGAATTTTTACGATAAATTGGCGCGCTACACCCTTCAACATAATGTACCGAACTCTTGGGCTCAGCAACAATCAATGTTCTCTCAAATTGCCCCATGCTTGATGTATTAATTCGAAAGTATGCTTGCAACGGCAAATCAATATGCACACCTGCCGGCACATACACAAAGCTTCCCCCGCTCCAAACAGCGCTATTTAAGGCCGCAAATTTATTATCATGCGGGGGTATCACGGTTGCAAAATATTTTTTAAATAGATCAGGGTAATCACGCAAGGCAGTGCTCATATCACAAAAGATCACACCTTGGTCACGCCACTTTTGCTGCAAACTTTTATAAATGATTTCCGATTCATATTGCGCGCCCACACCGGCCAAATATTTTTGCTCTGCTTGAGGAATACCTAATGCATCAAAGGTTTGCTTAATCGTATCGGGAACATCGTTCCAACTCGCTTGCGTTTGCGCAAGCGGTTTGACGTAATAATAAATATCATTGGGATCCAATTTGCTCAGATCTGCCCCCCAACGAGGCATTGGTTTGCGCTCAAAAATTTCAAGCGCATTAATACGAAAATCGGTCATCCATTTTGGCTCATTTTTATGCTCGGAAATTTGGCGCACAATATCAATATTTAATCCCTTATCGGTCTTGAATACTGAATCAGAAAATGAATTAAATTTGGGATTGACGATATCCATCATATCCTTTGAGCTCAAGTTGCTGAGCCAGTTGCGCATCCCCAGAGGCTATTAATTTTCCATCGCACATCACATGCACAAAATCAGGCCTTATGTAATTCAAAATGCGTTGATAGTGAGTAATAATAAGAATACTCATTGCCGGACTTTGATCTCGTGCAATTTCAATGCCACGAGCAACAATTTTAAGTGCATCAATATCGAGTCCAGAATCGATTTCATCAAGAATGGCTATTTTGGGTTTTAAAATCAGCAACTGTAAAAGTTCGAGTTTCTTTTTTTCACCGCCGGAAAATCCATCATGCATGTCACGATAAGCGAATGCTGGATCAATTTCCAATTGATGCATAGCAGCAAGCAACAAGGCATTAAATTCTTCCACTGGCATCGGCTTGCCAGTAATTGCAGAGAGTGATTCCTTTAAGAATGTATTAACGCGTACACCAGGCAATGCTATTGGATACTGAAATGCCAAAAAGAGGCCCGCTTTTGCCCGCTCATCAGGTGTAGCGTGGGTAATATCAACACCATTAATACTCATTGATCCTTGATTAATAGTGTATTTTGGATGCCCAGCCAATGCATAGGCCAAGGTACTTTTGCCTGACCCATTTGGCCCCATAATTGCATGTATGGTTCCCGGTTCTAATGAAAGATTAATATCCTGCAAGATCAATTGACCTGGAAGTGAAACTGAAAGATTGGCAATACGCACGAAAAACCTTTATAAAATGGGGAATTGTATATTCCTATGGTAACACAAGAAACAACAAAATCCATTCTAGTTTTCTCAAAAACTATGCCACTTTTTTACGTTTTGCCTTAGCAGCAACGCTTTGCTTGCGACTCTTTGTTTTGGGCGCCGCATGGGCAACGGTACGAGAAATGACAGGGGCTTGAAGGCTTTCGCGTAAGATTGATTTCAAATCTATAGCCCTGCGCTTGGGTATCTTTGCAGTACCCGCTTTGACGCGCCCTCTCTTTTTTGTATTAAGATACTCTTTGAGTTGTTCAATGAAGGTGTCTTTATACTTGGTAATATCAAACTTTTTTTGGGTCATAGCGGCAATAAGCTTTTTAGCCAACGCAATTTCATCAGCGGAAACTCGTGGTGCATCTTGTAATTCATAAGTTCCTGCAAGCTCTCGTACTTCGTATTCGTAATTGAGCGTATTCAATAACAATCCTTCAGAATACGGTTCGATAGTGCACAAATATTCTTTTTCTCGCATCACAAATTGGCCCACCGCAATTAATTTACTTGATTCGAGGGCTTTCAAAAACAAGAAATATGCTTTCTCTCCCTGCTTATTTGGCAATGCATAATAATGGCTTTCTTGATAAATATCATCAATTGCATCATGAGAAACACATGCAAGAATTTCAATTCGATCCGATTTTTCAGGCTTAAATTTTTCTAACCCTTGCTTAGTAAACACACGAAAACTGCCATCCGATTGCTCAAATCCCTTTACAGTATCCTCCCAACCAACCTCTTTTTTGCATTTGGGGCACCATCGCTCATATTCAAGCGGCGTATGGCATTTTTCATGTAATATTCGAAATCCAAATTGATGAGTTTGAATTGCTGATACGATTTTAATTGGTATTTGTACAAGCCCGAATGAAATAGTCCCAGTCCATATTGCTTTCATTTTTAATTCTCCATACTCTTCGCTGCGCTCGATACTTAAATTAAAAAGCTCAAGCGACTACTCTCGCCAACTCATCCAGTGAGATTATTCCATCTTTGACCTTCTGCCCACCATCGGTTGCAAGGGTACACAGCCCATCAACCAATGTTTGTTCCTGAATCGCATCAAATAATGGCTGCTGTACAATTAAAGTGCGCAGTGGTTGCGTAACGGTCAGAAGTTCAAAAATTCCCATTCTGCCTTTATAACCCAAATTATTACAACTTTCACACCCATGGCCACGATAAAGTTTATTAGTATCAATATTTAATTTTTGAAGTTGCACACGCTCAAGTTCACTGGGCGCATATACAATTTTACAACTTGGACAAATTTTACGTACCAATCGTTGCGCGAGCACACCAGTTACTGCAGCATTAATGAGATACGGCTCAACACCCATATCCATTAGCCGCATAATCGCACTAGCTGCATCATTGGTATGCAAAGTGGAGAGAACTAAATGACCTGTTAATGCTGCCTCGATCGCAATTTTTGCCGTTTGCTTATCGCGAATTTCACCAACCAAAAGAATGTCAGGATCTTGGCGCAACACCGAACGAATACCATGCTCAAAAGTAAAGCCTGCTTGGGGATTGATTTGCCCTTGCGTAATACCATCCAGATGATATTCAATCGGATCCTCCAAGGTAACAATATTTTTATCAGCCGTATGCAAGGCATTAAGGGCTGCATAAAGAGAAGTAGTTTTGCCCGAACCGGTCGGCCCAGTAACTAATAAAAAGCCATTAGGGCGCTCGAGTAATTCTTTAAATTGTGCAAGCATGGCAGAAGAAAAGCCAAGCTGATCGAGTGCCAACATTTGAGAGTTGCGATCGAGAATACGCACCACCATTTTTTCACCAAACACCGAAGGAAACGTTGAAACTCGCAAATCGATCGGCTCATCTTTAACCATCAACGCAAAGGTCCCATCTTGTGGCACCCGCTTTTGTGCAATATTCATCGATCCAAGTACCTTGATCCGAGAAATGACTTGGTGCATGAGAGCAACATCGATCGGTTTTTGATCATGCAAAACACCATCAACGCGAAATCGAACCCGAAGCTTATCACTCATCGGTTCCAAGTGAACATCAGAAACTCCTTGGGCAATCGCTGCACCAAGGAGTTGATCGACTAAAGAAACAACAGATTTTTCATCTCCGTTAGTCTTCATCTTCACCTTCTTCATATCGCACAAACTCTTCATCAGCGAGCTCCGCGCCCTGCTCTTCCATTTCTAATCTGTGCTCTTCGCGCCGATCTTCATCGGCTTGCACTTCAGTAATTGCCCGATCATAAAAATCTTCAATCGCATCGATTATGTCTTGCCGTATACCAACGAGAAACCGTATGTCATACGAAACATGATTCCCAATAGCTGGTAACAACTCATCATTATCAGGTTCAGCCGCAACTACGACAAATATATTCTCATCGAGCTCAAGTGGAATTATTTCATATCGAAGCAAAAAATCTTTCGGGAACTTATGTAGTTCATGATATTCAAAAAAATAGCCATCACAGTCAAATGATGGCACTTGATAATATGCACCGAGCGCGGTGAGCATGCGAGTTCGATCGATCAATCCTTCATCAAGCAAGAATTCAACATAACTATCTGAATCGGAATCCTCAAATGTTTTTTGCATAACTTTGCCTTCCTCAGCCGTTATGACATTCTGACGAACAAAAATATCGGTTAATTTTTCTATAAAATCTCGAGAATTGTGTGCCATGAAAATTCCTTATGCACCAAATTTGAGTCCCAATAAAAATCCAATAATAAAACTAACCGAAATGAGAACATTTGCCTTCATCCATTCCCAAATCATACTGAAAATGCCAATCTCTTCGCCTGAAACTGGTTGCATCCCTAATGTTGTTTGAACTTTGGTCCAATTAATGGCAACAAAAACTACTTCAAATTGCTGTAATGCAATTAAAATGACGACAAAAATAGCGAATAAAATCAAATATGAGCTGAATTTTTTGGTAAGATAACCAAGTAAAAATCCAAATCCTGCATATAATGCAACATTGAAAATAGTTTCTTTTGAATCACGAACCTTCTCAAATATACTTGATGTTTTTGCTTTGAATGATTCTGCGAAGCTCCCTTGCTCAGGGACGATAGGCATTGATTGATTTGAGACCATGACAGACTCTCCTTTTACAACACATTAAATATGTTTCCTTTAGCTTGAGTATAGGAAAGTAGTAAGGAGAATCTCAAGAAATGAAATAAGAAAGGGATACAACTTAGTATCCCCTTCTGAAGTAGCTTGTACCAGATGTTTATTTGATCATAGATCGGAGTGACTTGCCTGCCTTAAATTTCGGAACCTTTTTGGCTGGAATAGTCATCTTTTTTTGGGTCACCGGATTGACGCCTGTACGACTTTTACGTTTCATAGTTGAGAATGTACCAAATCCGGTTAACACAACAGATTTATTTTGCTTTAACGCTCCGCTCACTGCGGCAATAAATGCTTCTACAAAAGTACGGCATTCACCTTTTGGAAGCTTGGAAATCTTAGCAATTTGTTCTACTAATTCTGCTTTATTCATCAAAATTCCTTTTATCAAAATTGAAAGATATTAAAGCAAGTAAGATATGTACCTAAAAGGTACAATATAACGAGCTGCCAAAAACGTCAAGACGTTTCGCTATGGTTTTCCGGGCTTCCACCACGGCCCTTCGACCATGAAATTATTGAAAGCTGTTTACTCTTGAGCTTGTCAAATATTCGCTAGCCGCAGTTATTACTATCGGAAATATCGCAATTAATTGTGTATTAGAAGCATATCTGCACGATTTAAGCCTATCGCTTTTGCAAAAATGCTCTTCCAGAATTCAATTTTAAAAAACATAAATTTGATCTGGAAAGATAGTCGATTTGAAAATATAGATACAATACTACGCACTGCGCAACTTATTAAGGCTTAAGCCCTAGATGAGCGTAGTATGTGCCGAGGGCCGGACTCGAACCGGCACGGGAAAAATCCCGAAGGATTTTAAGTCCTTTGCGTCTACCATTCCGCCACCCCGGCATCAAATAAAAAAGGCGGCACCCGGATTTGAACCGGGGGTCAAGGATTTGCAGTCCCATGCCTTACCACTTGGCTATGCCGCCTTTAATTTTTATTTCGTTGATTGAATTTCAATATCTGTAGCAACTTGCTCGGTCATACAATGATCCCCGAGGGCCACTTCTTTAGATTCGATTGCTGGTAGCTCGTAACCAAGCTTATGCGCAAGTTCTTCTACACTTAGCACCGTAACCTCATGTGTTTGATCAGCAACATGTTTTACTGGTTGGCGCAGGTAATCTGCACAGCTAGCACCCTCTACCGGCAACCCCTTTTGATACCATTCTGCAGTTCCACCTTCATACACACTAACATTGGTGAATCCAGCCTTTTTGAACTGTAATGCCGCATATCCACTCGCAGTGCACATTGGATTGCTGCAATAAAATACTACTTCAGCACTTTTATCAATGGTATCCATTGAAGTTTCGAGATTTTCAAAAGGAACATTTATGGAGCCCGCAATATGACAATCGGCATATGCTTCTTTATCGAGTACATTTACCACCACCAATCCAGTTTTCATGGCAGGTTTCTCTTGTTCTTTTTGCCAGCATCCAGGAAGGATTACAAGAGAACTAAGAGTTGCGATTAAAAGCCCATTAAATGTCTTCATGTTTTTTTCTACCGTTTTCATAATTTTAACTCTGTTAATTTAGCATAAATTCACATTTAATCAATGTACAAAATTTAAGCACCTGCTCCAGCGAATGCGCTTGAAGAACTCAATGTGATGCTTAATCAGGTCAAGCAAGAGCCATCCTTCGTTACTATCAATAGAAAGAATTCTGAATACGATTCTTCCATGAATCAATTCACCCTTGACCGGCCCAATGTATCGGCAATCTTTACTCCCCTTGCGATTATCACCCATGAGCCAATATTCATCATCTTTCAATTTCACATCAAAAACATCACAATTACGGAATGGTGTTTGCTCAACAGTATCTGGCCAAAGAAGTTGCGGCTGCCCTTGCGCATCAAGCATCATCTCATCTGGTTTAAATCGATAAAATGGCTGATCTTCGGGTAAATAATTCGGATCATACGAGCGCCAATCGGGCGGTGTAATATAGCCCGCACGAAGCGCTTTTTGAATATCTTTTTCACCCTTCAAAAATGGGTTATCTTTCCAAATTTTAATGAGCGGATACTTATTTAGATACGGCTCGTCTAATTTCTTACCATTCAAATATACAACCGGTCTGCCATCTTCAATTTTACCTTGTACATGATCACCAGGAATTCCAACGACCCGCTTGGTCCAATTTGATGGTCCCCATACATAATACTCAAACAAGCGCTTCGCTTTATTATCTGAATATTCATATATAGGATCATTAAACGAAATTATCTCTCCTCTTTTTGGGGAACGGAAAAGATAGGTAAATTTATCCGCAAAAAACCGTTCTCCAACAAGCATTGTTGTTTCCATCGAACCGGTTGGCACCTGATAAAGACCAAAACCGATCGTACGAATAATAAACACAATCAAAAGCAGAAATATGATTTCGGCAATACTACCGAGCCATGTCTGCTGTTTCTTTGACTCTGATTTAAACATAATTATTCCCTTTCTAAAGTGATCATCTCATGCCGGGCAACATTTGCCGCGGATTTATTTGCTTACCGTATTTATACAATTCAAAGTGCAAATGCGAAGCATCTTTTCCTTTTGATATGGTGAATCCAGTCGAACCAACATCACCAATATGCATACCTTGCTCTACTACTTGCCCATCTTTGACTCGAATTTTATTCAAATGCGCATATCGTGTTTTATACTTTTTCGAATGCGCAATCACAATCGTATTTCCATAACCTGGCGCGTAGCGCGCTTCAATTACTGTACCCCCAGCGGCCGCCTTAACCGGCGTATTTTTTGGAGCAGCTAAATCAATGCCATAGTGGAACCGACGAACCCCTTTACGTTTGCGCCATCCATATGGGGAGCTGAGCCAGAAGTTTCCGCGTTCGATCGGCCATACTAAATAAATATCGCGTGGCTGCGGAAACTCATCAACATGTTTTTCAACGCTTTTTTTAATTGGTCGGCGAACTCGTTTGCGCCCCTTGCCAACTCCTTTTTGAGGTGCCTTAATAACCTGGGTCGTATCCATCCATCCCTGAACGTCAATTCGCGTGAGCAGATCATCTAACTTTTGAGCCTTCATATAATCGATCATCGATTGCTTTAAATACTCCGAATCACGATTAAGTACCACAAAAGACTCTGATAAGTCAGCACATTCAAAGCCATCACAATCAGCACCATGTACACACACTCTATCATCCGCAGTTGAGCTATCAAGAAAGTTTTTCATAATATCGATGTATTCTCGATATTCATCTTGCACCTCAATTAAATAAGCTGCTTGTGTATTGAAAAAATAATTTTGATACGCTAAAAAACTAGCCAAGAGACCGCAGAGAGAAAATATGCACACATGAAGAAGTATAATTTTTCTTGTATTCACGAAACTACCATATGTTGTTGTTATCAGATTACTACTACTGAACGAGCATTGATCCATCCGTTTTGTTTTCCACTCGCCACTTTATACCAATTATCATTTTTAGTATACACAACGAGCTGTTCTTTTGACCCAACGGTACCAACTACATGATACTGCTCATTTGGCCCAGCATAGAGTTGAGCTTCAGTATGCACTATTGCATATCCATCATTCCGATGAATATAACGATGCACCAAATTAGCGCCAAGAGGAAGAATCAATACCCCAAAAACGAATGTAGCTACTTTATATTTTTTACCACGTTTTGACAAGTAGAGGGCACAGCAAAACACCATCCATACAAGTAAAAAAATAAGTTGAATCATGAACACTGATCCTGCATTCCAAGCAAAGGATAATTTATGTACAAAACTTGTCTTATTTTGTTCAGATTCCTGCAACACCGCATCGATATTGCAAGCACTATCTGTGCAAAGAGATGCCGATCCACCCTTTTGCGATCGCTTCCAGCACGCAATTGCATCAGCTTCATGCCCCAAGTGATAATGGCAATTGCCCATGTTGTACCAAACTGCTGATCCCCTTTTTTCTATTTTTGAGTATAAATTCAGCGCTTTTTCATAATCATTTTCTTGATACGCGTTATTCCCTTGCAAAAATGTTTCTTGGCCATTGAGGGCGTAAGTTAACTGCATCCAAGAAAAAAGAGCCAGAATCAAAAAAGCCGTTCGGCCCAAGCATGAGAAAGACAGGAATGGAATAAAAATAAATTTGTTCGCTCGCTTTGCACTTCGATTAAACTCAGGGCAGACTACTTCGACATCTTGATATATCGAAGGTGCATTTACCCCTGAACTTGTCGAAGTATCAGAACGACCAGTTGAATTTGAAAGCTCAAACTTGTTTAGAATGTTTATAATCATGAACGTTTTCTTCATCGAAGCCCCTTCCAGTTTTGTATCCATTTCGAGGTTGCTTCAAAAATAGTCGTATCAACTGCTCCTCCAAAAGCACATGCAGTTAAACTCGCAAAAAATTGATCCCATTCGTGCGCCCAAGATTCTGATGATGCATGCTCTCCTATTTTTTGCTTGATCCAATCACCCGAAATCTGCGCTTGTTTCACTTCATAAATATTTGCCAAAAATGTGATAAATATATGATACGGCGCTTCGTAATCCTTCACCTTCTTTGCACGCTCAAGAGATGCAAGTGCAAGAACAGCCGCCTTTTTCGCCCTCTTTTTTGCCTCGATCTTAGAAACAAGTCGCCTTCGAGTGGCACCATAAATACCATATGCACATGGCGCAAATACAAGCATAAAAAACAAGCTCCAATTGATTGGCCCTCGTTCAGGCGTTGGATACCATGGATCATTGGTATGAAGTGGACGAATCGGACCATCTTCATTATTATCTTGCAAACCTTTTCTATCCTTCGCAAGTTCAGGACGAGCAGCTTGATTATTCTGACTCTCATTTAATTTATCTTTATCTAATTTATTTTGATCCCCGAGAATAGTGATTCGAGCTGGCGATGTACTCACCGTTTTAACTGTTCGATCTTGCACATCATATACTTGAAAATGCTGCGCTGGAATCTCCCACGATCCTTCTTGAACACATTGAATTACATATTCAAATTGTTTGCTTGCTAATCGATCGCTAGCAGCGGGAGTTTCACTCGTTTTCGATTCATAGAGTTTAAGGCTATCGGAAATACCACATAATTTTGGTGCACAGACACTTTCAATATCGCCATCACCACTGAATGTGATGGTGTAGAGGATGCCTTCACCTACCTTTGCACTTGATTGGTTCACACTTGCACGCGCAGTTGCTTTCGTACCAACAAAATCAATGCGCACTCCTTTTGGCAACGGATCAACGCTGATGCGAATACTATTTGAATACACACGCTTAGTTTGCGCAAAATGCCCCCAAGAAAACATTGAAAAACGGCTTTGGCTCGGGTATTCATAATCTGCGCAAAATGCTGGCACTAAATGATTTCCTGCTTCATGCGCAAAAAGATCAATACTCCATTCGGTATATTCGTATGCACGTCCGTTAATGGTTTCTTTACCAAATGTAGGCCCTACCTTATCGATAAATTTAAATGCCGGCATTTGCGGTATTGTCATATTTTGCAATCGCATACGCGCATCAGTTGTATAAAATCGAGTAATTATTTTTACTTTTTGGCCAACCACAGCCAATTCGGGTTGGGCGAAAATACGAAATAATACTGTCGTATCTTCTTTTTTGTGTGATCGCACATATTTTGGCTCTTCAAGAACCTCGATCTTAATTTGCTGCGATGATTCATGAGTGCCGGGAATCGTTGCGGGGCCAATCGCGTGAGTTCCTAACATATCGATACGGCATTTATACGTGTACACTGCAGACGTATTTCCATTCACGGTAGACATTTGCACACCCGATCGATAATGCTCAATCGCATCTAAATTTTCAATGATCGGTTCACGCAATCCGTTACTCAGATTTTTCAGTTCAACCGAAATGTTAAATGGACGTCCAATACCAACACTTTCTAGTTGCGCGCCCTCTTCATCGGTAATTCGCATGATAATCTCTGCGTGTGCAAAGCAAACAATAAAGATATTTAACCAGAAAAGTTTACCAATTGTTCTTTCCATCTTGACCTCCCAATTTTTTATCAATATTTGCACGCATTAACTGCTTATTCGTTTTCTTCTCTGCATGTTCGCGGCGGTTTAACACTTGCAGTATCCATTTATCTTCAGGAGCCAATTCTGGCTCCGAGTTTGTTGGTTGTGCAGCAGCCATCTGCTGTTGAGCTCTTTGATCTTTTTTTTCATCACCAACACCCGATTTACCTTCATCTTGAGTTTTATTTTTATCTCTCGCTGATTGTGATGGAGATGATTTTTTTTCTTCTTCTTTTTGAG
Source organism: uncultured Pseudomonadota bacterium (assembly GCA_964553945.1). Lineage (GTDB taxonomy): Bacteria > Babelota > Babeliae > Babelales > Vermiphilaceae > CAZKLV01. Next base: position 697,767 of record CAZKLV010000001.1, on the reverse strand, counting down.
GCTTTTGATCTGCATCCATATTTTTATTCACATCTTTGGAATCTGATTTTGATTTATCTTGCCCACTTTCTTTTTTTCCCCGTTCATTGCCCTGCTGCTCTTTTTTTTGTTGCTGACCATCACGGTTAGATTGCTCGCGGGAATCTTTTTGATCACCGAAATTATTCTGTTTATTATTCTGCTGATTTTTACCAGATGATCCCTTTGAATTTTTATCATCTTGCTGCTTATTATCTTGAGAATCAGATTCATTCTGCTTGCCATCATCACCTTTGGATGAATCCTGTTGATCTTTTTGCTGATCACCACCTTGATTATTTTCTTTATTATTTTGCTGCTGATCCTGATTCTTCTGATTCTTATCTTTTTGATCTTGCTTATTATCTTGATTTTGATCTTTTTCTTGGCTTTTCTGATCTTCTAACATCTTTTTAACCACTTCTAAATTGTGCTTTGCATATTCATTCTGATCATTCAACTCAAGCACATGTTCATAATGCACAACCGCATCACTGAGCTCATTCAATTCAACACACGCATTGGCCAGGTTAAAAAGAGCTTGCTCTTTCAGGTGCACAGAACAATTATCTAATTTTGCAGCATCTTTAAAATAAGCTGCTGCTTGGGCATACTCTTTATTTTTGAATGATGCGATACCCATATCATAGAGCAGATCAGGGCGAGTCGGTTCATCAACCAGCATGTTGCGCATTGTTTCTTGCGCTTGCGAGTATTCGCCCTTGCTCAGGGCCGAACTCGCTTTGCTATAATTCCATTCGGAAAAAATGGAAGCATTTAAAACCGTGGGTGCAAGCAAAATAAGGAATATCCTTCGATACACCTCGCTATGCTCGGCACTCAGGACGAACGGTAATTTTATTTTCCTTAGATAAAAAAACGACTCCGTTCGTGTCCCTCGACATGCTCGGGATGATCGGGGAAAGTGAGCCTGTACTGAGCTCGCCGAAGTATGTTTTTGCAAGCGTAAGCGAGAAAAAATGTATCGAACCATTACAATATCCATTCCAAAGCAAAACATATAAAACTAATCAACAAAAAATAGTGATATTTATCATCAAGCATCTCAATGCTTCGATCCTCCATCACCTCTTTTTCAAACGATTGCACTCGTGCAACCAATGATTTCATATCACGAGAATCTGAAGTCAACGGAATATACATACCACCGGCCCCTTCGCACAGCTCATGCAAGGTACGCTCATTCAAATGTGAAATTACAATCTTATCAAATTGATCCTTTTGGTGCCCAATTTGATTTCCCGCCATATCAAAAAGTGGAATTGGCGCGCCTTCTTCAGTTCCCACTCCTACCGTGAACACTTTCAGATTTTCTTGCTCAATCGCCTCTCTACAATGCGATAAATTGGAAGAAAAATCTTCTCCATCGGTAAACACCACAAGCAATTTACTTGTTTTATTGGGCATTTGACGATATACCTCTAGAGCTTTATACACCGGCTCACCAAGATCGGTGCTTCCGGACGAAATAGTTTCAACATCCACAGCATCTAAAAACATATTGAATGCTTGATAATCGGATGTCAGTGGACATTGCACAAATGCTGAACCGGAAAACAAAATCAACCCCACTCGCTCACATCCAAGCAACGGTAGAAGTTCTTTAATTTTCCGTTTTGCAACGGTCAATCGATTGGGGGTGCAATCTGTAGCAAGCATGCTGCGCGAAACATCGAGCGCAATAAATAAATCTCGCCCTTCTTGCTGAATAATGTGCTCTTTTTGCCCCCACTGCGGACGCAGCACCGCAATAAAGAGCGAAAAAAAACCGAGCGCCATTAATACTGCACGTCCCGAATAACACCACCAAGAGAATTGTGTAAGATGCAGCAATCGAGAGACTTGTTGTGTTAATCGTAATCTGCGCCAGATAATCGCATATACAATTATCACTAGTACTAGTAAAACAAAATAATGGGCATGGGCCCATGTGATACCAAAATAAGACTGTGTCATAAGCTAAACCAAGTGAATGTGGATAGAAGTAATTCGATACTGATAAATCCCATTAATGCCAACGTTACGGGTGCAAATAGATCATAATATTTACTAAAAACGGTTGTTTCGTGTTTGGTGCGCTCAAGCTGATCAATCGTTTCATAAATTTTGCGCATATCGGCCGCTTGATATGCCATGAAAAATTGTCCACCAGTTTTTTGCGCAATCTCGGTCAGTAGTTGTGCATTTACCTTTGGTTTTGGCACTCGACCATAAAATGGATGTAATATATACGATTCTTGATCACTACCAACACCAATGGTATACACTTTGATGCCAAGTTTTTGTGCAATTTCTATAGCAGTTTCGCTATTCATATCATTTGGACTTGGCTCGCCATCGGTCAGCAATATCATGACTTTGCTTTTGGCACGAGAATGTTTTAACCGATTTGCAGCAGTGACCATTGAAGTGGCAAGTAACGTTCCACGATCATCTATATCACCAATTTGGAGCTCGCGAATCATGTTACACACAATATTTTTATCACTCGTGATTGGGCAACGCGAAAGCGCATCATTAGCAAATACAACAAGGCCGATCGCATCATTATCGCGTCGTTGCACAAAGCGAATCGCTTCATGCTTTGCAATTTCAAAACGTGAGCGATCATCACCTTCCAAATCATTCAGCGTCATGCTCCCCGATGCATCAAGCACTAGTACAATATCGATCCCATCTACTTGAATATTAGATCGAGAATCGACAATCTGCGGTTTTGCAATTAAAAGTGCGAGAATGACAAGGGTCAAAAAGCGAAGGGTCCAAAATATTTTTTTGTGAGGATGTGTACTTGCAAGTGAGGCTCGCTTCAGGCTCGCACCCAGCGAATAACGATACTTTGTTTTTTTGCGCCACATGCGCACAAGCACCACACATGCGAGAACTGCCAGTAAAATTCCTGCTGCAGGTAACCAAGCGAATCGCACAAAGTAATTCATAACTTCAAGCTGCTCCTACCAAATTGATAAACCATTGATATACGCGTTGTTTGAAAGTTTCATCGGTATCATCATCTTGATATCTGATCGGGGCACCGACAACAACCCGAATTTCATGCCAATTGGCCCAAAATGCATCACGTGGATACACTTTATTTGCACCCATGATGCAGACCGGAACAATGGGTCGTTTTAATTTTTTAGCAAGTATAACAAAACCGCCAAAAAATTCATGCACGTGATCATCAAAGTAACGTTGCCCTTCTGGAAAAATCATCACATGACATGGTTTATCTTCAACCAATTTAATAATGTTGAGCAGCGAGCGCATTGCTTGCATCGGCGATTCGGCATTCACCATAACGGCAACACGCGGTAACCACCACCGAAGTAATGCAGAATTCAATAAATAATCGGTCGCCAACCACGCTGCAGGGCGAAATCCCGCAAGCTTTCCAACAATCGGAATATCAAGCGAGGATTGATGATTGGCAGCAAAAATGCATGGTTCATCAGGAACATTCTCAAGACCCTCATATTTGATCGGCACCAATGCACATTTCAAGCCGCCCCAATAAAATCCATAACTCAATATTGCTAAGAATTTACTGCGCAATCGATACTGCATTGGGACCAACACGATAATCAAAAATGGAATGGCATAGATAATGAAAAAGATGAAAAGTAATAGTCGTGCCATGAGAGTGAAGAGAATGCTTTTGAGGGTCATAATTAGGTCCTTTTCTGAATTCATTGGATAAATACAGTTTGAGCTTAGCCCAAAACAAACCTTATTTTAAATGAAGACAAAATATTGCCCAATTAACCTGAAATACTAAAACAGGCTATTGATACCTTAAATCCCAAAAACCTTTATAAAATCATTGTTTTCCCCATTACAGTTTAATTATAATTAAAGTAGATAGGTAATATTTACCTATTTTCATTACCAAAAAAGGAGGATTTAATGAATATTATAAAAAACGCTCTCGCAATACTCAGCATAGTAACCATATACCAACTGAATGCCATGTCATCGGTAAAACGAAAAGGTCTAATTGTTAAATCATGGCAATCTACAGCTGCTCCATCTCAAGAAGCTAAAGCGGCAGTATCTGAACGTGGTGGCCAAGGATTGCAATCCTCACCAAGTCAGCTCGCAAGCGCCCCAGTAAAAAAGCAAACTCCAGCTTCAGTTCCAGGAGCTCCGAAGTATAAAAAAGATACACAAAACTTGAGAAAAGAAACCCTTCTGCAGCAAGCCTCTCTGCAATTACCAGCAACCCAGAATCTGAGAGCGGCCCGAAAAGATGTTCAAACACTTGGCCCAAGTGTTCGCGTTGAAACTCCTGCTCAGAAAAAAGCGCGTCAAGCGGCCAATGTTGCAGCAGAAGAAGAAGCACAACTTGCTGAACCACGCTTAACAACTGAACAAGCAAAAGCAAGAAATGCCCAACTACAAAAACAAGCTGCTGCTAAACGAGCAAAAAAAATTGCTCAATAATGAAATCAAAATAAGAAAAAACATGAAGATTATGAAACCATTATTTATCTGGACCGCACTACTGCTCAGTGCCCCCTGTAGCGCTATGACTACAAAAAAACCTACGAGACCAAAAACAGCACGACAAGCAGTAACACTGGGAAAAGGATTTAATGTAAAGGCAGTTCAGCCGGTCGCCGATATTCAAGCAGCAGTGCAAAAAATGAATACTCAAGCTCAAGCAACTCTTGATAAATTAAAACGAACATTAGATTCAGGGCAACTATCAATTACCGCAAAAGACATTACCTCTTTGCTGGCCACAATTCAGCAAACTATCTCGCAGATTGAAAGTTATGCAAAACAAATCGAACAAGATAAGGCAAAGAATGCTCAAGCAATTGCTCAATTGAAAAAGTTGATTGAAGATGAGTTGAAATTAGGTCGTGCCAATACGATGACTGAACTTCAAGAATCGTTCACACTGCTCATGGGACCACTTGAAAACCAGAAAGATCCGCTCGCAAGTATGCTCACCTATGTACAAAACAACTTCAAAAATACCGGGATTGATATTTCCAAAAATATATACCTGCAAGCTGGATTGCCAGAAAAGCCAACCCATCAGCAGCTTATGACCCAATATCAAAAAGAAGTGAACGATCCAGCAATCCCAGAAACAAAGAAAAAGCAATGGCGGCAAATCACTTATTTTACTCGCCAACCAGCAGGTATGTTGATGTATAATCTCTGGTTTTTCAACAAACCCGGTTTTACAGCAGTATTTTCAAAATTACCTAAAAATGAATTAACTCAATTCTTTCAATACTTGAGTGGTGGTATCTATATTATGAAATTAGCGGATATCTCGAGCAGTTTATAAGAGACCGTTCACATTCTCAGCTTACCATTATCCATCTTTTTGCTCTTTAAAATAGAGCTATGGTTGCTCATGCACCAGGTTGATATAAAGATTATTGATTAAAACAACTATAATCGGTTGCCCAACAAAACTGAATATATGTAAAAAGCACTGGTTTGAAATCACAATTGCCTAAGGGAGTTTCTTCGTGTCATATTTTAACCCCTTGTGTTATTATTTTGGGGATAAAATTGGCTCTTAACACGCCCTAAAAAATGGTCCACATAATTGGGGTTCATTTTAAATGTGATTAAAAAAACCAAATGAAAAAACTATTACTCTTGAATGTATTGCTCGGCATGAATGCCATTCTTGCCATGAAAGCACCCGAGCCTCTCGAACTGGAACCACAAGACATTATTTTGGTGAGTGCAGAAGGGAAGGAGTTTTCTCTACCTCAATCAGCGGTCATGAGATGTAAGCAACTTGCATGCTTAATGCAATCAGATTTTCAGGAAAAAACATCTCATCGCTTGGATATTACCACTGTTTCTGCACAAACACTCAAGATCTTGATTCCGTTACTTAAAAGGTTAGATCTGCTTCTTTTATTTAATGAAAAAGTAGCTCAGTCAAATCCTGAAAAACAATTATATATTCCCCGACTCTTTCAACATCATCGCGTTAATAAAAGATTAAGCGAAGTAAGCAATCGAGAGATCGTGGCACTTTATCAGGCCGCTGATTTTCTTGATGTGCCTTTTATTATCAATGGAGTGGCGGCAGTGATTGCCGATCGGATTAAGGGGAAGATTAATACCGAGCAATGGGAAAAATGGAATATGCAAGAACGTGAGAGTTTTATCAATCAAAAAGCGGCTTATTTGGGTATACACATGAAGCAAGAATATATTCTTAAGCATGTCACCTTGCGCAAAGTAGGCATTACGCAAGAATATAGTATTGCAGATTATATAGCCGAGCATGGTCAACCGCAATTAAATGAGCGAACTAAATTGGATTTAAGTGATAAAAATCTCACGAGTTTATTTGGGATTGATAGACTTCATGCTAGAGCTCTATGCCTGCGTCTCGATCTAAGCGAAAATTGTTTTTTTGATATTGCTCTTGATGTACAGTCGGGTCCTATGCCATTTCAAGATTTTGCAAAGTTGGAATTACTTTCTCTTTGTCTAAATCAATTGAATAATCTACCCGAATGTTTATTTACTAGCCTTGCGAATTTGAGATGGCTTTATCTGAGTCACAATCGATTGAGTAATCTTCCTGAGCATATATTTGCAGGGCTTGTACAGCTGCAAGGCCTTGATATTCGTGGCAATCAACTCAGCGATCAAGAAAAGGAAAAAATTGAACAATTAGCGAACAAGCGATTCCTGTATTTTGATTAAACACATAACCTAAAAAAGAATCAAATGCTCCCTCATCTCATACCAGCTCTTTTATTATTTTAATTTTATTGAACAGGTTCCTTAAAATAGAGCTGTGGTTGCTCATGCAATCGTTTGATGTAGAGATTGCTGACTAATGCAACTATGATCGGTTGTCCAACAAAGCTAAATATATGTAAAAAAATACTTTCCTCTACTGAAACCGATGCAAGGATATTGCTCATACCCCAATCAATGAATCCATATAGTAGAAATACAACGCCAATCAAGATTAAGAAAATAGGCAAATTATGAATAAGCATACGATAACCAAAACGTATTGATTTAACCCAATTTTTCAAATTCAACGGCATATCGAGTAAAAAAAAGATTGAGAGCAATATCCATGCTTGAATAAAAATACTCAATGTCGTTCCTAGAAAATAATACCCAGTATTATTTTGAATCAATTGAGCAATTTCAGTTATGTTTTGTACATTGCCAGAATTTATCAAATAAACCATTACCCCAATAAAAAACATACCGAAAGCAAAAATACACAATATCAACCACATTCCACCAAGAGCAGCTGGAAAATACTTTGCATATCCCACAAAATAAGATCTATTTTTTTTAGCCACGGAGGCTCGGGCTATAAGAGCTAATATAAAGATCCAAATCCAATTAAATAATGAAACAATCAATGGTATATTTGCAAAAAAGAAATCTGCAACCGCATACAGCAAAATAAACCACCAGAAATATTTTACTGCACCGACATACGTCTCTTTGATCGTTTTAGCAGTCACCATCAAAAACAGCTTCAAATTCTTCGGCGCCAACAAACTCAATGAATCTTTCCACGATTGAATTAAATACATATTGATCCTTTTATTTTTAATATTCATCCACTAATCGCATGTGCCATTGATAGATCGCACCAAATAAAACTGCTGCCAGGGGAATAAGAATCACAATCGGATTAATTGCCAAGGCAACCCATACATTGCAGAGCGCGAGAGCTATGATGAAATAATTCAACCCAAAGCCAATCAAATACAAAAGTCCGAACATAATTGCACTTACTGGATAGGTATAAAAAACCATGCCAAACGCATGTTCAAGCGAGTGAACTACGCCATTCATTGAATGAGTCGCCAAAATGATGAAAGCAAAAAATACAAAAAACGGCGAGGCAAACCAATCGACATCAAGAAATAAGAGATGCGATGCGATAGTGGAAGTCGTGATAATTATTTCTGGGCTCACAACAAATGAGAGAAACTTATAAATGTGCCATGAAAAATAGATCCAAAGGACAAATGGGGTTACAATCGGCCAGAGAAACATTTGGCGCGTGGAGTAGTATGATGATGATTTTCCCCTGCCACTACTCCCAAAGCTATGGCTGATAGACGAATCGTGACCAATGAATACAGGAAATGCTGCCAAAGTAGCCAAAAATGCATAAAATGCTTTTGCTGCAAGGAGCAAGCCCTGCAAGAGCAATATGAGTGCCGGATGGATGATTATTGAAAGCAACCCATACATAATAATGTGCGAAAATAGGATCAATAATGAAAACCACCACCAATCAATAAACAAGTATCTGAAAGTGGTTACCAACTGATAGCCAATACCAATGAGGAGGCTTTTCAGATTCGAAGGGGCAAAAATTTTGATCTCTTCAAGCCAAATATCTATGATATGCATTCTGTTTCCTATTGACGAAATGGAAATTGCTCGTTACCATCTAAAACCTATTAAGAAAATAGCTGAGGAACAGGTAAAAGGTCAACCCTATGGCAATTTATTTGACATTTTGAAAATATTTGCCTTATTCTTAATAGTGAATGAAGTACCCGGTAACTAAAAATGGAACCATGAAAAAACTATTAATTGTAGAATCTCCTGCCAAAATTAAAACCATCAAGAAGTTCTTGGATAAGGACTTTCATATTATGTCCACTATGGGGCACATTATGGATCTACCAACCAAGAAGCTGGGCGTTTCTCTTGACGATAATACTATTAAAATCGAATATGTTCCGATTGAAGGCAAAGATAAAACAATTGCCGATATTGCAAAAGCGGCACGATCTTCGGATATTATTTATCTTGCACCCGATCCCGATCGTGAAGGGGAAATCATTGCCTGGCACACGAATGAAGCAATTCAAAAGGTCCTCAAAAAAGATGCCAAGGTTTACCGCATAACTTTCAACGAAATTACCAAGCCAGCTATTTTGGAAGCGGTCGATCACCCTTCCGAAATCGATCTCAATAAAGTTGCTGCGCAACAAGCGCGTCGCGTACTTGATCGTTGGGTTGGTTATGAAGTTTCACCTATATTATGGAAAAAAGTTACCTCTGGTCTTTCTGCCGGTCGCGTACAATCGGTTGCCCTTCGTTTAATTTGTGATCGCGAAACCGAGATACGCAATTTCAATCCTGAAGAATACTGGACAATTACCGGGCAATTTGGGCACAACAAAGATATGATCGAAGCCGAGCTTGCACAAATTGGCAAGAAAAAGGCTGATATCAAAAATAAGAAAGAAGCGGATGAAATTGTAACCGATGCCAAAAAGCAATCATACATAATCGATTCCATCCAAGATAAAGAGCGCAAAAAAAATCCAATCGCGCCGTTTATGACCAGTACCTTGCAGCAAGCAGCGTTCAATCAGCTTGGCTTTGGGGTCAAAAAGACGATGCAAATCGCTCAAAAATTATATGAAGGTATGCCACTTGAGGATGAGAGCACGCCCGTTGCATTGATCACCTATATGCGTACCGACTCTAAACGTTTATCTGATACTGCTATTTCGCAAGCTCGCTCATTCATTGCAACAAATTTCACCAAAGAATATTTGCCAAGTTCGCCAAATATTTTTGACGGAAGTAAAAAAGCTGCCAAAACTCAAGATGCTCACGAAGCTATCAGACCAATTGATGTGAACTTAACACCAGAGCGCGTACGTGCTTATTTACCACGTGATGCCGCAAAACTCTATGAATTAATTTGGAAGCGATTTGTTGCGTGCCAAATGAAACCCGCAGTCTATGCACAACGCCAAGTTACCATTATTGGCGGACCATATATTTTTAGAGTAACCGGTTCAACTCTCATTTTTGATGGTTACTTGAAAGTGTATATTGCTGATGAAGATGAAAAAGAATCGAAAATAGTATTACCTGCAGCAATCAAAGAAAAAGATCCGCTCGATCTCAAAAAAATTACTCCAAAGCAGCATTTCACACAACCACCTGCGCGTTACACTGAAGCTTCGCTGGTCAAAACAATGGAAAAAGAAGGCATTGGACGCCCAAGTACCTATGCAACTATTTTAAATACCATTACTGCCCGCCAATACACCACGCTTGATGATAAGAAACGATTCGTACCTACCGAGCTCGGTATGACCGTTGTAAATCTCTTGGTTGAGAATTTACCAAAAATTATGGATACCAAGTTCACCGCACTCATGGAAGAAGATCTCGATAAAATTGCGAGTGGTGATTTTGATCGCGATAAATTGCTCAAAGAATTTTACGCAACATTTCAAAAAGATCTCAAAGAATTTGCTGGCGGTGATGGCAAGATCAAAAAAGAAGCAATTCAAACCAATATTACCTGCCCTGAGTGCCACAAAGGCACCTTGCTCATTCGTTTTGGCAAAAGTGGTGAATTCGTTGGGTGCAGTGATTTTCCTGAATGCGGATTCACTTCAAATTTCACGCGCGATGAAAAAGGTGAAATCACCTTAGTAGCGCAAGAAAAACCACAGCTTCTTGAAGAAACTTGTCCAAATTGCGGTAAGCCATTGCGCAAATTATTTGGAAAATTTGGTGAATTTATTGCCTGCTCAGGCTATCCAGAATGCAAATACATCAAACGTACCGTTGCAGGGTTCCCATGCCCAATGGATGGTGGAGAAGTAGTGCAACGCGCATGGCGTGGTGGCAAATTCTGGGGATGCAGCAATTATCCAAAATGTAAGTTTGCCGTCTTTGATCAAATCGAAGAAACACCATGTCCAAAATGCAAGTGGCCATTCTTGATCAGAAAAGAAAAGAAAGATGGAAGCGTAAGCTACCTATGCGCAAATAAAGCGTGCGGATACAAAAAAGAGTAATTGCCGTTTGCCCTGAGAGCACAAGGGATAGGAACGGATTTAATTATTCTATTCAAGCATCTTCAAGTGATCCAATAATTTCTTTTGATGAGAATTGGTAAGAGAATTATATTGTACCGCCATGTGCAACAAATTTTTTTCATGATCCGTACAACGCATAAATGAAATTCTTTGCGCAGGGCTCTTATGCTTTTTATCGCATAACTCTGCATTGGCACCATTCTTGATAAGAGAAATAATAATCATTCCTGTATTGGAAACCGAATGTAGTTTCTGAGTCTTTTCGAGGGCGCCCTTGCACATTCGCAAAGCCCATTGAAGCGCAGTGCGACCTTTTTTAAGGTCCTGAGCATTTACATCAATAGTTCTTTGAGAAAGCAGCAAATTTATTGTTGCTAAGTGGCCCGAAAGAATCGCACAATGCAAAGGAGTTTTACCTTGACGACAGAGGGCATTAATATTTGCTCTATTGGTAACTAGAACTCGAACAACAGAAGCATTTCCCGTACCAGCCGCCCAATGAAGCGGCGTTTTACCTTCATTATCTTGCACATTGGGATTAGCACTTTTTTGAATGAGTAATGCTACAATTTTTGCATCATCGATCCAATGCACTGGCGCTTTGCCAAGTTGATCCTGAACATTCAAATTTGCACCTGATTGAACTAATAATTGAGCAATTTTTAATTGATTGACCCAATGGAGCGCAGTTTTCCCATGCGTATCTTTGCTATCACAGTCAGCTCCCTGATCTAACAGATATTGAATCACATCACAATGATTTTTACTTACGGCCCAATGCAATGGAGGTTTGCCATATTCATCCTTGGCATGTAAAAGAGTTGTATCTTTTTGTAACCAACGTTTCACCCGTTCTAAATTGCCATTACTTGCAGCGCGCCAAATCGATTCATGTTTTACTTTTTTTGATTTATTTTGACCGGAAATTGGCTTCTTTGAGGGGCCAACATCTTTTTGCATGGCATTCATATTGGTGCATGCAAAAATGAAAATAATTAAAAACCTGTACCATTTACTATTCATCGACTATGCCTTTGGGATGAGGATCTAATTAAGCTGACATCTATTATTTGATAGAATAGCAAATTTTATTCAGATTGCCATACAGCAAAAACAAAAAGAGCCAGGCCTGTCTTCCAGGTTTGGCTCAGTCTCTTTTTTATAAAATTATTTTTTTCGCAGTATTAATTCATACTGCATCCCCCGGGGCCCACGAGACATGCCCATATCGGCAAAACCACACTTTTTGAGCGCCTTATAGCTTCTCATATTGGTAACATCCACATGTGCATTAAAAAATATACGGCCAGTAAGCTTAAAATATTCTTTCGCTGCTAAATTCATCGCCTCTTTGAGCAATTCCCTTCCTCGATACGCTTCATTAAGCCAGCAATAAAGTTGACCGCTGTGTTGTAGAGATGGTCGTATTTCAATCGCTCCGATAAGGTTATTATGTTGATTTTCAAAAATGCAAAAGAATACGGAATCTCCTTTATCACACTTTTCTATTCCCTCAATTAAATAATCTCGTTCAGATTGCGGTGAATCGACAAACACTGCCGCTTGAACATCATACGAGAATGATTTTAAGTAAGCATCAATGTATTCAATTGAAAGTGGACGCAATGTAATATCGCGCCCTTTAAGTTCGGAAACATTCATAATTTTCTCCAATTCCCCTAAAAATAATAACTGGTTCTAAAGATCGAACTATTTTAAATGTACAGCGTATATTAGTTCGTTGGCAACAGTTTTTTTACAAAAGATAAATGATACTACAATTACAGTTTAACAATTATCATTACATTCGTTCATCCAAGGTACATTCTGCCATCTATTACCAAAAGCCTCATTAAACTCATTTTCTAAAAAATTAATACGTGAATCATATTCTCTTAAATAGTCCAATTGAACTATAATCGATTTTGAATCACTATTCTTATATTTTTCAATTAATGAACTAATTTTACCCTGCACAATTTCTAACAATTGTTGCGTACCTTCTTGAGGCATCAGCGATGGCCATTCCTGATTTTCTGAAAAATCTTTTATAATCCATATCTTATGACTTAGGCTTTGAGCCACATCTTCACTCTGCGGATTTTTCAAAACTGATAATCCGGTATGAGCAAACGATTTCGTTACGGTCCAAAGCGCATTTGTCCAACTAGACACAGAATCTTTGTTTTCCAGACTATTCTTCAGCTCTACTTCTATTTCATTTACACGGCGATGAATGTGATTTAAGAATCCCAAGTATTCACTATTAAATTTTCTGACATATTTCTCACCCTCCGATTCTTCAAACTCATCTGGCTGGCTCATACTTTGCATGAGGGCTGGTTTATCCAGATCATCTGGCGCCATAGCTCTTAATTGTATAACCATCAGGACTAACAAAGATATTTGTTTCTTCATTGTAATATCCTCTATGAAATGAACATTGCAATCATATCATAATGATGAGTTTATTTACCAATACCTTCTGAGTATTTTATCAAAAGAGCGGACACGCTCCAGTGACTTTCAACATCCCTTGCGCTAATGCAACCAATCCAAACCCAACCAGAATTATCGCTGCTGCCTTGCTGAGAACACTCAATGTGCCTGCATTCATTTTTTTGCGATAAAAACTCAAAAACAAAATAAGCGAAATCAAAACAACCAATGCGCCCAGAATCACCCCACCCACCAAACTGAATATGGCACTCCATTGCTCAGTTCCCTCCACTCCTAACGCAGAGAAAATCAAACAATATGAGATCATGGTTACCGGATTGGCAAGCGTTAAAAACAAAGTAGAAAGCCACGAGCCAAAAAGGCTGCTGTCGCGCACCGCTGAATGATTAATACGAATTTTACGAAATAATGTTACAATGCCCAGATAGATCAAAAAAATGCCACCGAGGATAGCAAGCATACTCTGATACGCAAGTAAAAACTGCATAATAAATGTAAGACCAATCGCAGCAATCAATGCATAAATGGCATCAGCCGTAATTGCACCAAGCCCACAAAGAAGTCCTGTTAAGAAACCTTCGGCTAAGGTCCGCTGGACAATTAAAAAAAATATGGGTCCCGGCACAGCTGCCATCGAAACCCCAAATGCAACCCCTTTTAATAATGAACTCATATCCATAGCCATATAGCGCCTCCTTGAACCTTTTGTGCACGAAAAATCAATTTGCTATTTCTAGCTTATTGATTCGGTGATTAAAGGTAAAGAATTGACTTCACTCTTGCAAAATTCTTATATTAAAAGAAAAAGACAGAGAGGGGGATCTATGAAATTCATGCGCTTTGCGCTTCTACTTTCTATTTTCTGTTCACCGCTCATGGCAAAAAATTTAACACCAACAGAACAAGAAAAAGCATTCACTACTATCCAAACTCAAGTTCGCACCATGCAAATCGAAGTTCAAAAATTCTTGGATAAGATAAAAGCATCTCTGCGCAACAAAAAAGCATCCGCAACACCAAAAGATGCAACTGAAATTTTGAAGTTAATTGAGAAAACAATTGATTCAATTGAAAATCTATCACAAAAGATTCAAGCAAGCCCACAAAAGAATTTGGATATTGTCACGCGCCTCCATCAACTTGTGCGTAACGCATTTACATTGGGCGAACACAATATGATGACTGAGTTGCAGGAATCAATCACCATTTTGATGGGCCCACTCGCGGAGCACCAAAATCATGAACAAAGTATGTACGGCTACTTGCAACGAAATTTTGATGGAACCGGTATCGATGTAAAGAATAATTTGTACACCCAAGTAGGCTTACCTGCATCACCATCTCACGAATCAATAATGCATCGTTATCGACAAATTATTGAAGGTCCTTTTGATGCGCAGACGAAATTCATCTGGCGCCAAATTCATTATCTGATGCGCCAGCCGATTGGCATGCTCATGTATGAGTTATGGATCAATGATAAATCTGCATTTAATGCAGTATTTGCAAAGTTACCCAAAAACGAACTAATTCAACTTTATCAATATTTAAATATGAAATACCGGCAACAAGTGTATGAAATAAGTGGGCCTGCTTTTAATTAAAGTTTACTCACGTTCCATAATTGGACAGTAATAGTCTTGCGATACTGTTAAAACCTTTTTGGCTCACGATAATTTGTTGTGCACACCTTTAATTTTGCTATTATTGAGCTATTGATTAGGGAAAAATAAAACATCTGATAGGTTTCTGCAGCTATGATAAATCATCGAATTTCAAGCCTCATTCTCTATTGTCTGATTCCTTTTTCATTATTGTGCATGGATGATACAACTAAAAAAAATCTATCCATCCAAGATCTTATTAATCAAGGAACTTTGCCTCAAATTAGGCCTAATGGCGCCCTCATTTTAGAGAATTTAAAATTGACAAGTTTAGACGGGATAGAAAACATCTCAAATAAGAACCTTGTCTTTGTACTTATCCTGGACAACAATCTGATCACAGAGCTTGCTCCCTCTGCTTTTAATCATTTCCCCAACCTAGCAGTCCTCTCCATCAGAAATAATCCTATAACATTCTTTCCTCAAGGAATTTTTGATAAATTACATAATTTAATTTTTCTTGTTATAACTGCAACTAAAATTACTGCGTTTCCGCCACATGTTTTTGATAAGTTAACTAATCTTCAACAGCTTCACATACACAATCATAATGCCCTATCATTACCAGAAACTATTTTTGATAATTTGATCAATCTAACGTATCTCTCTCTTTCAAATAATAAGTTGGAAGCAATTAAATTGGGCTGGTTCAAAAATCTACATAATCTTGAAATCGTTGAACTGGATCATAATAATTTAACGACGCTGCCTCGCCATCTTTTAAATGGATGTACATTAAAAGCTCTCTGCTTACAAAAAAACCGATTGTCTCATTTAGAACCTAAACTTTTATATTCTCAGAACAGATTGTGTACTTTAAAATTAAATTCGAATTGTATAACACATATAGATCAGAACTTCTTTAATGATTGCAGTAATTTAACGCATATCGATTTATCTGAAAATACGTTGTTATCCATTCATCCACAGAATATTCGCACACTTGAAAAACTTAAAGTTTTACATCTAAAAAATAATCCTCAGCTTGATTTACCTGAACAAACAATCGATTTGATTGCAGAACGAAACATTTATATTGGAGAAACAACACTATTAAAAGGAAAGCAATCAAGCAGATCCTTTGCTGATGTACTTAAACAACTAACAGCAGAAAATAGGTTGCATGAAATATTTCATAGTATTGAGGAACAAGCAACAATAATAATAAATGATCTTAACTTAAGAGATGTTGATTTACCGGAGGGAATGGTTTTTCCTGGTCTTGAAATGGTAACAGAAATTAGCGCACGTAATAATGCGCTCACCGAGATTCCATTTGAGGCTTTGAAAATGTTTCCTAATCTAAGAAGGCTCAATTTATCTGGAAACAAAATTAAGTACGTCAGTAAAAAAATTAAACGGCCTATGGAGACCGAACAGGATTATTTTGACTTCTTTGATCTTCATACATTGGGAAAATCGTGCCCTCATTTAGAATCGTTAAAGCTCAGAGGGAATGAAATTGAAGAAATTTTTCTCGAATCATTCGAAGATTTGCCTGAACTTGAACATTTAGATCTGAGCAATAATAGAATTCGTTATATACAGCTTTTCGCATTTATGAAGTTAAAAAAACTTAAATCGTGTTTCTTAAATAATAATAAGCTGCAAACATTAACCTGCTTTGGAAACAATCCTCTTGAAATTATTGATGTATCAGAAAATATGCTCGGCAATTCACACCAATATCAATACCCCAATACGATTAAAACAAACGCATATTATCCACAATGTGCTGAATCCTTACGAATTCAAGCTGCAAAACAAGTTGTTCGTAAACTAGAAACATTTGGCCACAAAGGAACTTTTGCACAATTCAATGTAGGATTCAAACTACCGGATGCAACTTTGGATGATTTATTAACAGTAGGGGGAAGCTGGACAGCACGCATCGTTTATCTAATTCAAACCCTTAAAAAGATATTAAACGAATTCGGAACAATACCAGTGAACATTCATATCCAAAAATTACTTTGTACTACACCTTCTAAAAAATGGATAGGATTAATAGAGTCATCTCATAGAATGGATAATAAATACGAGACTCGTGAAGTTTTTTCATTACTTCATTATTCTAAAGAATCAGCACATATCAAAAAACTGATGGGAACAGATTGGGATAAAACTCTTTATGCAAGAGAATCATTAAAAAATAGATTAAAAAATATTCAAACACTTGCTGGTATCGAAAGCTTTCGTGATATAGAGTGTCCGAATAACCCTCCTTTGCCGTCATATTTTTATGTAACAGGACATCAATATTATTAAGAATGAATAATACAACTTTTAGCCTCACAGATTATGCATTTTAATTAAAGTTCGATCTTGTTCAATAATCTGGTAGTAATTAACTTGCGATGTTGTTCAACACGTGTAGGATTTAGCAACGCTTCTAACTGCTTGAGCGCTGGCATATTACCATTGCTTGATTGAGCTGCAGCCAACTGTGCCGGTGTGAATTCATATCCTGCGAACTTCATTTTGAGCGATAAAGCTTTTTGAAGAAGCTTTAATTGAAAATCTGCCACAAAGTTAATGATCCCATAGCGGTAAAGCAGTTTTTGAACATCTTTTGGTAACGATCGTTTTACTTCTGTTCTTTGGGGTAAAAAAGCAAGGCTACACGCAAATGAAAACACAGCTCTTTTTGCTTGGTTAATAACCTCTTTAGAAGGAGTCGCTATAAATGCATGCAACAAAGGCAACGCACAAGAAATATCTTTAGGGTTACGAGCGATTTCGATCGCCAAACCAACGACCATTTCATGTAATGGTGTAGCCAAAATAGGCCGAAGAGAGCATATATCTGCACCTTGCTCAATAAAAAATTGAACTAAATCTTTGTGCCCATTGCGAGCAGCAACATGCAGGGGTGTCCCTTTAATTGGAGCATGATTAAGCGAAGCACCATGCTTTAATAAAATTCGAGCAGTTTCAACTAAATTATTTTGTGCTATAACCAAAATCTCAGGTTTACGCATCGGTTTTTGCGGCTCAATTCTCTTTTGCATAAATTGAACAATTTCATATTTTCCCGCTTCAGCCACTGCATGAAGTGGCGTGCAATTATCCTTATTTTTTGCATTCGCATCAGCTTCTGCATCAAGAAGTAATGCAGCTATATTCTCTTTACCCTTCATTGCTGCAATATGAAGCGGCGTTATTTTAATATCACGAAGTCGATGATTTGGGTTTGCTTTGAGTTTCAAAAGTTCTTCTACCGTATCAGCGTATCCGTGATATACCGCCAAACATAATGCAGTCCCATCTAAATATGCCGGCGCAATTGCATCAACCTTTGCACCTCGCTCAACCAGCATTCTCACAATCGCAGTCCTGCCGATTTTGGCTGCTGCATGAAGAGCATTCATACCATTCTCACAAATATTCGGATCAGCGCCCTTATCTAAAAGCGCACAAATCTGTTCTTCTTTTTGTGTTTGGACCGAGGCAATAAGCTGCGCATGAAGCTCATTCATCGCGTGGGCATTCGAGACCACAATAAAACTGAGCAATATTTTTTGAATAGACATGGTAACTCTCCCCACCAATTCAATTGAATTATCTAAAACAAGTCTAGATTCTTGCAATCGGCAGGTGCAAGCTTTTGGCATAAAGGTGACATCAAAATCCTCCGATTTTGTTATATAACCAATCGGGAACTGCAGCCAATAATAATCCAATCAGCCTCCAGCGGCGGGTTACATAAGCAACTTTTTCTTTATTGCCAATCGATTCATAAATTTGCCGAGCAACTTCATCTGGTTGTGCTACCCAATATGCCGATGGACCTGGTTTAAATTTTTCAGTTTCAACAAATCCAGGCCTAATCTCGGTCACATCGATTGCAATATTATTCTGAATAAATCGATTGCGCTGCCCTTCAAGATAGGTAGACATAAAACTTTTGGAAGCACAATAAACAGGGCATGCAGCACTGCCACGCAACGCATCTACCGATGAGATACCCACTAGATGGCCACGCCCTTGTTTCATGAAATATTCGATCGCTTGATTTGCAAGAGCTACAAACCCGGAAACGTTTACTTCGATAGTGCGCTGCTCACCTTCCCACGCAATTTCTCCCTCAGGAGTAAAATCTGTGGGCAATGAAGGAGCGATTCCTGCATTGATAATAACCAAATCAACTTCACCAAGAGTTGCTACTAATTCAATAAACGCTTCTCGCGATTCATCAGCTTTGCTCACATCCATAAAATGGGTCACCACTCTACCCGGCTCATACTGTACTTGCAGTTCTTGCAACAGCTCAACACGCCGAGCAGTAATACCGACCACATAATCATGCTCAAGCAGCTCTTGCACAATTGCTTTACCAATGCCTGATGATGCACCTATTACAATTGCTTTTGGTTGTGCATAAATTTGAAATGAAAATAAAATAGAAAAAATGAAAAGTTTATTCATGTCCCACCCTCGCCCTAAATCGATAATCATTCTAGGGCAAGAATAACACACTCAAAACGAGTAAGACTAGCTATTGAGCGTAGTACAATAATTCATCGAGCGGCAGATTACAATTAGGATTGTACCATGCCATGAAAACATCGTTTTCAAGCTTTCCTCGAAGCCCTTGCGTTGTACCCTTCAGAACACCCTCAATTACTATGCCAAGTCGTTTATAAAGTTTTATAGCAGGATTGCTCACACGAGCTAAAAAATTTACTCGATAAATTTCGGGATGATTAGTTTTAATCTCTTCTTGCAAATGTGTTATCAGGGCTGTTCCAATTCCTTGACCTTGAAAATCCGGATCAACAAGCACACTTCCTTCATAAAGCATATGTGAAAAGATTTTTGGCACAATTTTATATTTTGCGATTACCCCAACGAGCTGTCCATGATATTCCGCTACAAAAATAATGCCGTTCTCCAAACATTTAGAAAGAACATATGTAATGTATTCATCGGTAATTTCATCTGCAGTACGAGCCAACCCTCCCGGAACAGAAGCAACTCTTCGATAAAGTGTTTTCAACTGATCATAATCGTCTACTCTCCCCGGTCGAATTATAATTTCAGCTGAATCGTACGCAAAATTACAGAATGGTATCACTAACAATAGAGAACTCAATACTTTATTGAACATAGCTTACTCCCTTTCTAAGTATGTACCTTTAATGCGCCACTCTTGAGAGTGGCAGTTTAAATTCTCATGCCAAATATTACTGCAACCGTGTCCCATTCGGCACTGCTACCGCCGGAGCCATAAGCTGAGATTTGCCGTTTGCATCCTGAGCAATCAACATCATGCCCTGCGATTCAAGACCCGCCATTTTGCGCGGTTTCAAATTACACACAAAGAGCCCTTGGCGGCCGATCAATTCTTCCGGCGCATAATGCTTACGAATACCAGCCAAGATTTGGCGTGTGCCAAGCTCTCCTAGATCAACAGCCATCTTGAGAAGTTTATCTGAATTTTGAACTATTTCGCATGCAGTAATGGTGCCAACTCTCAGTTCGATTTTGATGAGATCGGTAATATCGATGAAATTACCTTCTACTTGCGCAGAGATATTTTCAGTTTTCGGAGTTGAAGAAACAGACTCCGGTTCTTTCGCTTCTATTTTCTCAAATAAGTTTTCAATTTTTGTCAGCATAAATGTGTGCCCCCAATGACCAAGTTCAATATCTTCAAATGAATGTTTTCCTGGTTCAAATACAACGCCCAGGCTGTATAACATACGCTCCATTTTATTTGGCATAACCGGCCACAAAAGAATCGCAACGGTTCTGAGCCCATGCGCAGTAGCAGATAAAATATGCTCAAAACGCTTAAGATCTTTCGCTGCAACCTTCCATGGTTCTTGCGTATGGAAATATACATTCAATTGATGAATAAATTTCCATAATCTACTCAAAGCCATATGAAACTGAAAGTCAGTCATGTATGATTCAAATTCTTGAATCATGTTCAAGCTTTCATCGCGCAAATCAAGCTCAACAGAGCCCTCCCACATACGTGGCGCTTGCAGTGTCATGCAATTATTTTTCGATGCAAGAACAACTAACCGATTGAGTAAATTACCTAAATCGTTTGCTAAATCTGAAGTAATATGTTGCTCAAGTTCCGCGGTGCTGAAATTGCCATCTTGATTAATTGGCAATTGTCGCAACAAATAATAGCGAATGGGTTCAGGACCATACGCCGCATATAAATCCATAGGATCGACCACGTTACCTAAAGATTTGGACATTTTTTGCTCATCCACTTTTATCCAGCCATGTACGAGCAACTGCTTAGGAAGTGGTAGATCGGCAGCCATTAAAAATGCCGGCCAAAAGACCGCATGAAACCGCACAATATCTTTACCAAGCACCTGGACATCTGCAGGCCACCAGAATTTAAACTCATCCTGTTTGTTTGGGTTACCATAACCAACAGCAGTAATGTAGTTGCAAAGCGCTTCGGTCCAGACATAGATCGTATGCTCAGGATCATTCGGGAAAGGGATGCCCCACGGAACGGTTGTACGTGAAATACTCAAATCTTTAAGACCAGACTCAACAAATGAAAGAACTTCATGCGATCGCTCTTTTGGCATAATAAAATTCGGATTATCTTTATAAAATTTAAGCAATCTATCTTGATAAGCAGAAAGCTTAAAAAAATAAGTTGTTTCAGAAAGATATACTGTTGGGCGGCCGCATGAGGGGCAAAGAGGTGCTTCTTTAGTATTGGGATCAATACTTTTTTCTGTTATAAATGTTTCATCCGGGGTACAATACCATCCTTCATACACTGCTGAATAAATATCACCTGTATCCAATAATTTTTGCACAAATGCTTGCGCACCTCGTTTATGCTCCGGATCAGTAGTACGAATAAAATGGGTGTAATCAATTTCAAATTTCTTCCACGTATCCTGATAAGCCGGAATAAATTGATCAACGAATGCTTTTGGCTCCATACCAGCTTTTTGCGCCGCTTGCGCAATCTTTTGACCATGTTCATCGGTACCAGTCAAAAAGAATGTTTTTTTGCCTTGCAATTTGTGCCAACGAGTAAGCACATCGGCAAATAGAGTGGAATAGAGAGAACCCAAATGAGGTTTTGCTGTTACGTAATAAATTGGTGTAGTTATATAAAATTTATTCATGAATAATATCCTGTCCGTTCCTATCCTTCGCAGGCTCAGGACGAACGGTTATACGAACGATCTAATCTTTCTTCCCGTTCGTCCTGAGCTTGCGAAGGACAAGAGCGGGAAAAAAAATCAAGCTTTCAATGCGATCCAAACTTTGTTCAACTCAGCAGCGGAAATTTGTGTACTAAAGAAATTAAGTTTTTCAAATAATTCTGATGTCGGTTCGGTGTACGGAAAATTTACTTCCGGTGGATTTACTGCTTTTCGTGGTGGGAAAAAGCCAAAGCGATCGATATATTTTTGTAACACTTCTGGTGAATACAAATAGTTTAAAAATGCATACACATATTCATCTTTATTACTTGTTGCCGGTACCGCAAATGAATCGATTAATGCAAAACTACCTTCTTGCGGCAACAAGAATTTAATATTTTCATAGTATCTCATGGTACGTGAGACATCAGAACTCACCACCACCGAGACCGGGCACGTTTTTGCAATCAACACATAATCGGTACGTGTATCGCTATAGACTCGCACCCACTCTTTTTGGCGCATCAAAAGATCTTGAATCTCTGCTAATTGCGCTGACCCAAGCTCTTTAATATCACCATATAAATAAAGCCCCGCAAGCAACATCAACTCACGCACATCATCAATCATACCTACGCAATGCGGTGCAAGTTTTTGATCAAAAATTAGTCCCCAAGTTTGGACTGGTAGTTGTGTCCCATAATAATCCTGATCATAACCAAGTCCATATATTCCCCAGAAATATGGCACGGTATATTCGTTTTTCGGATCAAAATAATGGCCCAAAAGTGATGGATAAATATCTGACCAAAAACTCAATTTCGAGGTATCAATTTTTTTGATCAGGCCTTCTTCACGCAGCAAATCAACCACATAATCGGACGGCATAACCAGATCATAACCAGCTTCTTGCGATTCACGCAATTTCACAAACAACTCTTGGTTATTTTCAAAATAGTTCATTTGCACCTTGATTCCAGTTTCTTGCTCAAAATCAGCGAAGAAATCAGCATTCAAGCCATCAGCAAAAGCAAGAACTTTAATTCGTTTTTGCGGAAACAAATATTCATAAATTGCAGGGACATGCAAAAACACGTAAATCATTCCAAGCCAAAAAACAATAAAAAGTCCACGAATGACCCATCTGGTTAATCGATTCATCGAAACATCCCCAGCTTTTTAGATTGGAACAATGAAAAAAAGATAATTAAAAGACTGCTTGCCACCAAAAGCAACGTTGAAAGCGCATTGACTGCCGGAGTTGATCCTGCGCGTACCATTGAGAAAATATACATCGGCAAAGTTGCCACTCCCGCCCCTGAAACAAAAAATGAAAATACAAAATCATCAAGAGAAATCACAAATACTAAAAGCCCAGCACCCCAGATTGCTGGCATAAGAAGAGGAAGTACAATTTTATAAAAAGTTTGAAGCTCTGTTGCGCCCAGATCCATAGATGCTTCAATAAGACTGCGGTCCATCTCTTCATAGCGCGCATGAACAATCGGCACCACATATCCGAGACCAAGCACCGTATGTGCCGCAATCAATGTGGTAATACCAAGAGAAATGGAAGCCATATAAAAAAAGCTCAGTAGCCCGACCGCCAAAACAATTTCAGGAATTGCTAAATTAGCAAAAAATAAAAACACAATATTTGAAAGGTGACTACGCTTACAAAAGAAAATAAGAAGCGAGCCAAGTGCAATACTCAACAAAGTCGAAAAGGTAGCAACAAAAAATGAATTTTTTAGCGCATCCCAAACTTCACTGGATTGAAAAAGCTCAGTGTACCAACGCGTCGTAAACCCAGCCCAATCAGCAGAAAGTGCATTTTCATTAAATGAATACGCAATGAGCACCATAATCGGCACATATAAAAAGAGATACGTCAACGCAACAATAACCGGCAATGCATATCGTGTAAAAAATGTTGCCCTAACCATTGACCAATCCTTTTGCTCTAGTTACCTTACGCGCCGTGAAAAGATACATAACTATCAATGAAACAATAAGCAATGCGATACCACTAAGTACCGTAAACGCAGACCCGAGTGCAGCATCGCGAGCAACCAAATAATAATGCGAAATTAATGAGCCCACGAATAACATTTTAGATCCACCAATCAATGCTGGAATTGCGAACTCTCCGAAAGTCGGCACCAAGACAAGAAGTAATCCAGTGCGCACACCCGGCAATGAAAGCGGTACCGTTACGCGCCAAAATGTTTGCCACGGAGTTGCTCCAAGATCTGCCGATGCTTCAAATAAAAATGGATCAATTTTTTCAAGACTAGAATAAAGAGGCATGATCATGAATGGCAAATAGCAGTAAAGCATAACTACAAAAATCGCAACTACGTTATTTGAAAGCATAAGCGGAGCAGAAATAATGCCTACCTTTAAGAGAAAGGAATTTATTATGCCATGTTGTTCGAGTAAGAAATACCAAGAATAGATTAAAATTAAAAAACTTGTCCAAAAGGGTAACGTTACCAAAAACAACAGAAAACTTTTACCGCGCGTCACGCAAAGCGCAAGATAATAGGCAAGTGGATAACCAACAATCAAGCAGGCTGCAGATGAAAGAATGGCAAGCACAAGCGAGCGCACAATGATGCGAAAGTAAATGGGATCAAACACTTCACGATAATTGGCCAGAGTAAGGAATCCTTCTGGGAGTTGTACAAGGCTATAATACCCAATAATCAAAAGGGGTATAAACAAAAATAACAGCTGCCACCACAAAGCCGGCACTGTTAAAAAAAAGGAAAGTTCTTGTAAAACGCTTGTTCGTAGTCTTCTCATTTTTCCAACAACACCACGTTTTCTTTTTGCCAGTAGAGATTTACCGTATCATCATAATCGATCACTTCGCGTTCAAAATGTTCTTCATTTTGCTCAAACACACTAATGATCATGTCATTTTTAAGCCGAACGTTAAATTGAGTAGACCGCCCATGATACACAATTGATGCTACCACACCAGTAATATGATTTGAGAAACCTTGCATTGGAGATTTACTGATCTCAATTTTTTCAGGACGAATACTCATTACAGCAGACGCTTTATTTTTTGCCCAAGACGCATCTTTTGGCACCGCAATCTCTGCAAGCCCGATCCCATCAATGGCAAACCAGTTTTTTTCATGAGTCAGCTCAAGGGTCCCGCGGAAAATGTTAGTCGTACCAACAAACTTAGCAACAAACGAACTAACCGGGAATTCATAAATTTCTTTTGGCGTACCAATCTGCTCAATCACACCATCTTCATTCATGATTGCCATTTGATCCGCAACGGTCAATGCTTCAAATTGATCATGAGTAACATAAACGAATGTTGTTTGCAATTGACTCTGAAGCTCAATTAATTCTATGAGCATGTGCTCACGCAATTTAAGATCGAGTGCCGCAAGTGGTTCATCGAGCAACAACACATCTGGTTCATTGATGACCGCACGCGCTAACGCGACGCGCTGTTTTTGGCCACCTGAAAGCTGCTGAATCGATTTATACATGTGCTTTTCGAGATGCACACCCTTGAGAACCTTAAGCACCTTTTGCTCAATCACATCTGCTGGTAACTTGCGCAATGAAAGACTATAGGCAACGTTATCATACACATTCATATGCGGGAATAATGCATAATTTTGAAACA
The DNA here is from genome assembly GCA_964553945.1 of uncultured Pseudomonadota bacterium. Lineage (GTDB taxonomy): Bacteria > Babelota > Babeliae > Babelales > Vermiphilaceae > CAZKLV01. The sequence goes on along the minus strand of CAZKLV010000001.1, from coordinate 671,969 downwards.
CCGTATTAATGCGGCGCTCATGAATCGGCACATTGGTGATGTCTTTATCACCCAAGAAAATACGCCCAGAATCGACTGTTTCAAAACCACCAATCAAGCGCAGCAAGGTTGTCTTACCACTGCCACTCGGCCCGAGCAGAGCAAAGAATTTGCCATGCGGGATCGTTAAATTGATATTTTCAACAATCAATTCACCATCAAACGATTTTGAAACATTTTCGAGTTTGATACTTCTGGTCATTTCTTTTTGTCGGCCTTTGCAATCAACATGGGAACAACAACATCAGATAATGTGCAGGGAACAACCACTGCAACAATAAGCAGTAAGAAAACATACCCTATATGATCTTGCCAATGGAAGAATCCATGCGAGACCAAGTAAAATATCGATGCTAATGAGCTAATGAAGATATGTGCAAAGTGAGAAAACAATGAATAATATGGCTGACGATCAACTTCGTGCCGGCTCATAACAAATCCATTGATGATACCAACAAACAAGAATGGCAATACATTGGCAAGCTCAGTTGCAAAGCAAATATGCAAATGCATATGCATGCCAAGCAATTCACCACCAATATATGGCAAGAAGACGTCAGAAAGCAGGCAGAAGAATGTAGAAGAAAATACTCCAACGAGTAATGCACGAAACACATTTTTAGAAAACCGGAAGAAAGTAATCAAGGTACCAGTTGCCGCAAATGCGATATGCATAAAGTGGAAGCTATGGAACAATGTATCTGCACCATCTTGCACCACCTGGCTCTCCCACCCATTAAAAGTAAAGAAAGTAACAAAACTCAAAATCGTAAGGCCCAATGCAACTGAGAAAAATGCATATGGCAAGTGGCACGCTAATTCGCCGATCAAAGTATGATCGTGATCGTGATGATGATCATGGCCATGGTCATGCTGATTTGAATGTAGATTTTTTGGGGAATTTGTTTCCATTTTTGGTCCCGCCCATTTAAAGGATATACCGATATATTTCTCAATTATAAAGCCCCTTTTGCCAGGGGGCCTATTTTATACCCTGCCAGTATAACAAAAACAGGAGGGAAATAAAGAAAAACAAAATTAGATTGCCTCCCAAATTCTCCATAAAAATCCATCTATCAAATAGAACTATTGATATGACCCATCTCAAGAGTTTAAATTAAAAATGAAATTAATCATGCAAACAAACCAAAGGAGACGTTATGCACATCTCATTCACCCAGAGAATTGCCTTACTCGGACTCATTCTTATCAGCGTATGGCAACTTTCTGCCATGGCTCCTCAAGGATACATAGAACTCAAATCTCCATCCAAAGAACGCGCAAAGTTCGGCACCATACTTAATTCAATGGGAAACTCAAAAAAAACGGATATTGAAATAATTCAAGAAATTGCGAAAACGCCTGAGCTATTATCTGCAAAAACTAATATTGGCTATACGCTCTTGATGGGTGCAGCACAATATGGCCGGCCCGAAATCGTAAAATATATTCTCGCCAATCAAGGAATACACGGTATCAATAGTCAAACTGCGATTAACCAAACAGCAACTATATCAAACCAAACCTATACCGCTCTTTCATTCGCCGCAAGATTTAATCGCAGCGAAGCCGTAGAAACACTTCTAGAATCAAACCCAAGTAAAGCAACTATCAGCGACGCCCTTAATAAAACCAAGAATAATCCAGTCATTAGCGCCTTACTCACAAGGGCCTTCGAAACTCAAGCGCCCCGCCCAGAGCAATCAAGACCTGCTCCACAACCAAAACCTGCACCGAAGCCTGCTCCTACACAAAAACCGGCTCCTCAACCTACGCAAAAACCGCAACCTCGCCCAACACCGCAATCGAAACCTCAACCAGCTCAAGAACAACCGAAGCCACAACCTCAACCACAACAGCCAAAACCGGAACAAGCAGAGCCCTCACAACCAAAGCCACAACCTAAACCAGCTGCTGAGCCAAAAATAAAGCCAGATTTGACCGCTAACCCAGATATGAGTCCTCGCAAAGTCCTTGGTGTTTCTGTTTATGCAACTCCAGAAGAAATTAAAAAGGTATATAAAAGATATGCCCTCTTATATCACCCAGATAAGTTCGATCAAAATAGCGCCGAACTTGCAAAACAAGGAATCCATACACGCGAAGAAGCCGCAAATGCTTTTGCAAAAATCAGCAGTGCATATGCAATACTTCGATAACTTTTTATCTTTCTGAATAAAGGCTCCATACTTTTGATGGGGCCTTTATTATTTAATAGGCCTGCCCAAACATGAAGGTCCATGCCCAACGTGGCTGGGTCGGAACATCTTTGCGCCACTTGAATCCAACATCAAAACGCAACGGGCCTATAGGCGTTTTCAAGCGGACACCAAAGCCAGTACCCGCCAATACATCTCGCGCCTTGAATGTAGCAAAATTATCAGAGCTCAACATACCCAAATCCTGAAATAAAACTCCATCGAGTGCTCCATGCACCGGTATGCGCAGTTCGATATTGCCATTGACCATTGTTTTACCACCGCGCGGAACAATCATCTCTTTACCTTTGCTATCATGAAACACACCGAGTGGTGGCGCCAAATCAGCATTATAACTTCTAACCGACTGTGAACCGCCCAAATAAAATCGTTCACTTGGCATAATGGCGCTAAACTCTTGATAAAAAATATGCCCCATACGCAACCGCAATGCGAGTACCATTATATCGAGAGGAAAATAAATCGTTTGCTCGAGCAATAATTTAATGAAAAACGAACTGCTCTCATGCGCTCGCAGCGGAATCATACCTTTGAGCGATAGAAGCGTTAACGACCCTTTACGTGGATACAAATTATTATCAACAAAATCTAAAAGCACCGTTGGCTCTACCAAAAAGAAGGGAACATTCTTATCCAGTAAACGAATGTCAAAATTCATAGCCCGAGCAAGCTCTGCAGCAAATAATCGAGTGGGCTCATTGAGTTTCGTCTCCATCCATTCAAAGCCAAAATTGACACTTGCATCAAGGTAATCGTTCTTGCGCCCCACGTTTAAAAGCCCACCATATTGCGTCAACCGATACAAATTATTTGTATTACCAACAAACCCCGGCTGATCATGCTTAATTGCATAAAGCTGGAGCATCGTACGCAACGGAATTGAGAAAAACCACGGTTGGCGGTAGCTGGCATAAATCTCAAAGTGTGATCGCGCAAAATCCAAATCAAAGCGAACGAGATCGGCACGGTTCAATTGATTCTTTGCCAAGAATGATCCACCAACTTTATACGTCAATCCACCAAACGTGCGATATTCTTGAATATATTGCATCTCGAGCCCAGCTCGAACGCGCACCTCAAATGGATCATCTTCGATTAATTTAAGAACCATCGTCTTTTCAACCGGCCCACTTGTTTGAGATTGATGCAATTGAATCGATTCAAAGATTTCAAGATCCTTCAAGCGCATAAAACTCTTTTTAATGGCATCAGAACTCCAGCCATCTCCTGGTTGGTATTGCAACTCGCGCGCTATGTAACTCAATGGCAATCGCGTTGTCCCTCGCAAAACCGTTTGACCAAACCGCGCTTGATCACCTTTTTGAACAATCCAATGGATTGTGATTAAAAATGAATCTATTACTTTTTTAATCTCAGGAATAACTCGCACTCCGGTGTATCCCTGTGAGGTAAAATAATTAATCAGAAATGCGCGCTGCGCTTCCAATTGTTCTGCATTAAATGGAACTTCGCGAGCTCTAAATAGCTCATTTAATTCAAGTTCCGAGTAACCGGGAATTGAAACTTCTTTGAGGATCCATTGCGGGCCTTCATCGACGGTGATAATTAACGTTTGCTTACTTGAATCTTGGCCGGATTGGTAATCGCAATCAATAATAGCAACATCAATATATCCATTGCGATGATAGTGAGAGCGGAGCGCATTCAAAGATTGGGTTACTTTTTTTTCGTCATAAAATTCTGATTCAAGTATTGGTGAGAAAATTGATTTTTTGAGGAGCCCCTCCATCAACTCGGGGCGAACGGGATTTTTATTTTCACAAAAAAGATTTGTAGATGAAACATTTTCATTTTTCCGCTCGTCCCGAGTCGATTGAGGGACACATAATTTAACATCCTCGATCTTTACCCTCACCCCTTCATCAATAACAAAAAGATAGCGCTCACCCTCATCAGTCGCATGGATACGTGCAAACCAAAACCCCTTTTTATGATATGCTTTTGCAATTTCATCTGATAAAATTTCGGCCGGAACCAACCAAGCCGACTTCCCAAATTCATAAATGAGATCATGCAACTCTTTTGCACTCAAAAAATGATTACCAAGAAAAAAGAATGCTCGCTTACCAGCAAGATCAATAGAAATGGTAAAATCCATGGTATTATCTGGATGCACGCTTACATCATCGGCATGCACTTCAACACCAAAATACCCCTCGTGCAATAAATGCTCTTTTAATGCGGCAAGCGCCTCTTGCACTCCTGATTTAGTATACGTAGTTCGCTTGAGCGGTTTGGCAAATTGCTTGTAAAGCCGACGCCGCAGATCCGAAGAAGAATGATCACATTTCGATTCACTCGCATCACTCGCCTCAAGCATTCTTAATCGCACATTTTTAATCGTAACTTTTTTCCCTTTTTTAATAGCAATATCCACACTCTTGGTCCGCATGATAGGATCTTCGCTGACCGTCACCGCTACTTGCGCATTCAAATAACCTTCTGCATGTAAATGATCTTTTATTTTTTTAATCGAATGCACATGCTTAGTCTCATCAAATTTCTCACCTGGCTCAATTAAATAAAATGAACGATATTTTTCCTTATTATGCAACCAACCACGAATCTTAACCTTTTTGCATGCCCAGAAACTATGCAGTTGCAAATGTAAATGATTACCAACTACGCCAGAAGCAATCGAAACTTCAATAGATTCAAATCGGTTTTTAAGCTGGAGGTGGTTAATTGCGCTCGCGAGTTGTTGGGCATTGATCGTATCACCCTCTCTGAAGCTAAGCAGATATGAAATTTCTTCATGATCAATATATGAATTACAATCAAAAGAAAGCGTTTCCAAAAGAAATGGTTGAGGAATTTGTGCTTCAATCTCTTGAGATGATGCCAATTGCGATGATTCAAACAAAAGGTGAATAGGGTCGATGCAAAAAATTGCATGAGATGCAAAGATTAAAATGACAAAAAAAATTCTGTGGACCGTGATGTGTATGAGCATAGATGCGATTCGAATATTGCAATCGCATTAAGCTTATCAGATTATTTAGCAAAACCTATTCGATTATGCGAAAAACTCCACGATACCGTTTTTCGGTTAAAAATGGCTCAACCTCTATATCCAGAAGTTTCCACTTGGGAGTATCCTTATGCAACAGATCCAAAAATTCATCAACACCATCGACCGATCCACAGACAACAATACTCACTTTATTATCCGGACCAACAATTTGAGCAACCCCTTCAAGTTGCAATTTTTGAGCATGCTTGGCCAAAATATTTGCCAGGGAACCCTGCGCAAATTCGGCCGTCAGCATGATTTTAAGGCACTTGTTCATTATTCCGCTCCTTTTTTATTGGAATATGCTTCGCCAAAAAACTACCAGAACCGTATCCAAACTGTCAAAAATTTTACTCTTTAATGACCCAAAATCTCCACAATTATTAGGTTTGCCCTAATTACTTTTGCTAAATTCCACGATATAATGGAATAAAATTAATATTGAAAAATCCATTTTTGATCCAAGGACCACAATGACCAAGAACGCCGTTCGCGTACGTTTTGCCCCTGCGCCAACGGGCATGATGCATCTCGGAAATATTCGCACAGCCCTATTTAATTATTTGCTCGCTCAACAAAAAAACGGAACCTATGTTTTACGCATTGAAGACACGGATCCGGTGCGCAACTATGACCCTGATGCAACCAAAATCATTGAAGATCTCCATTGGCTCGGTATCGATTATGATGAAGGCCCTCACAAAGGCGGCCCCTACACACCATATTTTCAATCAAAACGTGATCATATCTACCAAAAATGCTTACAAGATATGATCGAGAAAAATTTAGTCTATCGATGCTTCTGCTCTGCCGAAGAACTTGAAAAAAAACGTCAACGGCAAATTGCACTCAAACTTCCTCCGCGCTATGATCGTACCTGCTTGAACCTCAATGAAGCCCAAATCCAGCATCAACTTAATACCGGCACATTATTTGTGTGGCGCTTCAAGATTGATCACTCTCTCTCACTCACGATTACCGATCTTGCTCATGGCCCGGTAAAATATGAGATGAGCAATTTCTCTGATTTCCCACTCACCCGTGGCGATGGTTCATTCACGTTCATTTTTGCAAATTTCTGCGATGATATGGATATGAAGATAACGAATGTGATTCGCGGTGAAGATCACTTAAGTAATACTGCGTGCCAAGCCGCACTCTATCATGCATTTGGCGCACCGGTTCCACTTTTCTGGCACCTGCCAATCATCATCAATACTGATGGTAAGAAATTATCAAAGCGAGACTTCGGATTCTCGCTGCGCGATTTGCGCGAAGCTGGATATTTACCTCAAGCAATTTGCAACTATCTGGCAATCATCGGTGGTTCATATGAACATGAACTCATGGATATGCAAACACTTATCAAAACAGTGAATGTCGATACGCCACACACCACCGGTCAGATCACCTATGATGTTGAAAAACTTACCTGGTTCAATCGCAAATGGATCGCAATGCTTCCATCTGAAGAATTAGCTAAACTATGCCGCCCATACTTGGAATCAGCATATCCACATGCGAAGCATGCGAGCAATCAACAATTAGGCGCAGTATTACATGTACTCAAAACCGAAATGAGTATGCTCAAAGACTGCATTGAACTTCTAAAATTCTACTTTGTAAGACCTGAAATTTCTCACGTAGATATCGAAGCTTGCATTCCAAAAGAAAACATTGGCCGCATTAAAGATCTAATTATTCGATGCTTACCACACATCTCTGACGCGGTTCACTTTGCAAAGCTTCTTAAGGATGAAGCGACTCAAGCAAATTTACCATCAAAAGAAGTGTTCTGGTTCGTAAGATTAGCACTCATGGCAAGCACCAAGGGACCAACAATTCCTGAACTAGTCAATGTTTTGGGAGCAGATGAAAGTAAGACAAGACTTGAGACAGTTATCAAACTTTAACTAACAATTTTTTGGCAGAATCCTCAAAACAAAATCGGTCAAATAAAAGTAAATAATACCCCGTTTATCCCGAAGTCTTGAGGGATGCGGGGTTAAACTTCCCCGCCACCAATCAGCCGATTCTCCATCTTTTTCACATCCCCTACATACCCCTCATCTTCCATCCATTCCATAACCTGGAGAAACGTTTCTTCATGCTCTTCTGGCAGATAAAATTCGAAAATACTGCGCTCAACATCGATCGTTCGATCGAAGCACAAATGGTCAAAACTTTTAAGTGCCGCGACAACAAACCACCCCATTTGAGGCTTAACATATGCTTGATAATAAATGCAAAATAACTTTTGTGACATTGCTCATTTTCCGTTGTATATTTGGTTTGAGTGTATCATCAGAATCTCATTGACTCAACTACAAGAAGGATGCTATACCTTATTAGGTAAAAAAAAATTGAAAGGATAGTAATGTTGAGCAGACCTTTAAAAATAACTCTCTGTTTGAGCTTGCTTGTATGCGCTCAACTGATTGAAGCAACTCTTACCACACTTGCCAAAAACGATCCCTTCCCTGTATTTACCACGCAAGATCCCCATCAATTTTTATTACTGAAGAAAAAACTCGAATTTAAAGATGTTGGCTTTGCCAAATGTATGGGCGATTGCTTTACATTCTCAATTTCTCCTTTTGCACAAAATGCCAATACTGGACAAAATATTACCGGCGGCAGAACAGAAGGATTTTGTTTACAAAACCCAACAAATGTAACAAATCCCTGTGGAACCGATCCAAATGAATGCGCAGATGGCAAACTCAAAACACGCTGCACAGAACTCGGAGATCTTGAAGGGCGCTGGAGCATGGTTTCTCTACTTTTCGGCCCAACTCCCGAAGGGCACACACTTGCACCTACACTACAAATTGCACAAGAAGCATTGTTCCCTAACTTTCCCCTGCCACTTGAACAAGAGGAATTGATCGATGCAGACAATGAATTGTGCGGCTATTTTAGTGTACCACTCACCTATCGCAAGCGTGGATTGCGCTTTGATATGGCAGCACAAATTATCGGGGGAATCGGACTTGATATTCAAACCGGCGTCTCGGATATTACCCAAACAGTCATCACATTTGCCGATCTAACTGGCGATTTCAAAGCAGAGCTTGATCAATGCTTCACGTGCTCAACCTGCACCATTGATGATTATTTGATGGATGAGCTTGATCAAATTGCGAAAGAAATCTGCCTTGATATTTGCGATTTTCATGAACTCTCCATTGAAGAAATTCGCTTTAATCTCTATTGGCGCTCATTATTTGACGTCAATCGCGATTGCAAAGAATGGCCACACTTTTTAGTCGTGCCATTTGCTATGCTCAGCGGCAGTATTTCTCCAGGAAAAGTAAACACCAATCGCAAAGCATTTGCGGTGCCGTTTGGTAACAATGGCCACAATGCGCTCGGTGCAAGCTTTGGGCTTAATTTTGACTTTGTAGATACCATCGAAATTGGAGGAGAAGTTGGCTTCACTCACTTCTTTAAAAAAGATTTCTCATGTTACTTTGTTCCCAACTTTGAACTCCAACAAGGCATCTTCCCATTCATGACCAATGTTTCTATTCAACCGGGTCACAACTGGCACTTTGCGGGTAAAATTTCTGCGTATCATTTCCTTGAACACCTCTCAATGTATTTCCAATATGTGATGATCGATCATGGCCCTGATGATATCGATACCATCCCCTGCGACGATGCCTTCTTACCTGAAGTACTCGAATGCCGCTCATCCTGGCGAGTAAAACTCGGTAACGTAGGCGCTAACTATGATCTGACCCCAAATTGCGGCCTTGGTTTCTTCTGGCAGATGCCATTCAGCCAGCGAAATGCGTATAAGAGTACGACAGTCATGTTTAGCTTTTATGCAACGTTTTAAAAATAACCCTTCGATAAACACAGAGGGAACCTCAGTGCGAACGGACAAAGAGGCTAATTTTGAAGAGAAAAAAGCCATTCCCCATTCGTGGTAAGTGTTTTGCGAGTTTACAAGGAAAATGCTTTGACAAATCCCCCTAAAAAAGCTATTTTTTAGGTATATTAACCAGTTTTTTATATATCGAAGGTGACTGATTTCCATGTCTAAAAAGCCAAACATTGCAATAAACGTTACTAGCCACGTTGACCGCGCATTGAAGCAACTTAAGAAAAAAATTGAACGTGAAGGTGTAGTACGTGATATGAAGCGTACCGTCTACTTCGAGCCAAAAACCCAAAAACGCCGCAAACGCCTTGTTCGTGCTATGAAACTCAACATGATGCGCATGATCAATCAAGGTATTTTCGAAAGAAAAACTCACTAAACTATGTCTCGCAAACGCCCATCAGAAGTTAAGCATGCCCAAAAAGAATCATTTTTAGCACGCGAAATTTCCCAATTTTTAATTCGAATTATTCAAGACGATCCTCGCCTGGCGGGACTTTACGTCAATCGCGTACGCCTATCACCGGATAAGGGAACGTGCCTTGTCTTTATTCACACTTCTGGCGGGCTCGAAGACTTTGAAAAGAAGTTCCAATATTTGGTCCTCTACAAACCGTCTATTCGCGCATCACTTTCTAAAGCGTTGCAAACTCGCTATACACCTCAAATTAAATTTGTGTATGACGCGGCGGTCGATAAGACGCGTGAAGTAAACGATCTGATTGATCGGTTGAAGGAAGAAGGTAAACTGTAACCCGTTCGGTGAAATGTTTTTGAAGTCATGAGAATATCTCTTCTCCGTTCGCCCTGAGTTTCGAGTGCGCAAAGCACACCCGAAGTATTGAAGGGTCACGTTAAGTTTGTTCCTCAGAATTTTAAGACAAAAAAAGAATTGTAACTCAACCCTTCGATACAATTTTCTCACTTTGTTCGAAAATCATTCTTCGCTAAACATAAGAGGGATCTCAGGACGATCCTTCGATACATTTTTTCGCTATGCTCAAAAACACCCTTCGCTAAACTCAAGCGAGCCCTCAGGACGAACGGATAGAAAATTTCAGATTTTTTTGATACAAATAATTACAACCATTCGTGGTGAGTTTCGAGTGTGCGAAGCACACCCGAAGTATCGAACCACAAATCCTTTGAAAATCCTATGATAAACTTGATTATCATCTTCATATTCGGCCTGATCTGGGGTTCATTCCTGAACGTAGTTGCCTATCGCATCATTCGTAGCGAAACGCTTGGTGGCCGTTCCAAATGCCCTCATTGCAATCACCGCATTGCATGGTACGATAACATTCCGCTCATTTCTTGGATCATTCTTGGCGGCAAGTGCCGCAACTGTACACAACCAATTTCAGTTTTGTATCCAATTATAGAACTCCTGACCGGAGTTTTATTTGTTTTGCTTTATTTAAAATTTACCCCTGATTGCCCTGCATATACTTCTGGTTCTGTTCACCCTGAGTTGATTGAGGGGCTCTGTGAAGCATGGAAAAAAGTAAATGAACCTTCAACCGCTCGCCCTGAGTGGCCCATCATTTCCGCAGGAAATGCATGGGATGTATCGAAGGGTCTCTTCCCCTGCCTAATCTTCTTCTCCGCCCTGATTGTTACCATTCGCACCGATCTTGAATACATGCTCATCTCTCGATTGGCCACAATCTTCCTCGTTCCACTGGGCATAGCGCTCAGCGCATGGGGTTTCCTGCCAATTTCTCCACTCGAAAGCTTTTTGAGTGCCATTGGTGGTTATCTTTTATTTTTTAGTATCGCAAAAATATTTTATTGGATTACGAGCAAAGAAGGCATTGGTGAAGGTGATTTTGATTTAATCGCATTCATCGGAGCATTTACTGGTTTGATTGGATTATGGATGACCATTTTGATCGGATCATTAGTGGGCTGCATCGTGACGATTACCTATCTTATTTTAAGCGGCCAAAAACGCTCTACTCAAATACCGTTTGGCCCTTTCTTGGCGCTGGGCGCAATATGCTATATATTGTTTGGCGAATGGGTCACGCAATTTCTTATTTCATAAAATTCATATTCATACTTAAGGGGCGGGAAATTTATGCATCAATTTTTCAAAACTATTTTGATCTCATGCATCTGGATCACACATTCCGCGCATTCTATGCATGAAGAATCGCTGCATGAACAATCGCTCATCGAAGCCACAAAAATAGGCAATATTAATTTCGTCCGATATCATCTTCAGAAAATTGAGGCCATCCAGAATCGTCTTCAGAAAGATTTAAACAATGTTGATTTCAAAGACAAGTCTGGCAACACAGCACTCTCACATGCTGCAAGCTGCGGGTATACAGAAATTCTTAAATTGCTCATCAAAGCAGGTGCAACTATTGATACCACTAATATATATGGCAACACGCCACTCATACGTGCAACAGACGCTCTTCCCGCTCTACTATCTGAACCGATTATGCTTTCTTTAATCGAAGCCGGTGCTGATGTTAACCATCGCGGTAACAAAGGAATCACAGCTCTCATGTGTGCAACGTCTCAGGGACGCATTAAAAATGTTCAGATACTTCTTGATGCAAAGGCTCGTCTTCTTATTAAAGATACATACGGCAATACAGCTCTTACAGGAGCATTCACCAAGCGCTTACAATGGCAAAATGCTCAAGAAAATATTATTACTTGTTGCGAACTGATCATAGATCGCCTCATGAAAATTCCAAACCATGCACAGGTCGAAAAAGTTTTTGTTATTTTAAAAGCAATCGAAAAACAATATGGCTACGATTGCAAAGAACATGTTCGTCCCTTTTTACACGCTGCCATCGAAGAAGAAAATCGTGAATTTCCAGAAGAATCGATCGCATTTCGCGAAATCCGTTGCATTCACAATGATGAATATCGTGAAATTTTCCTAAAAAAATATACCAAAAATGAACCACCGCAAAATGAATAAGTTTTACTTCAAAATATCTATTCTTTCATTGCTTTTTATCACAACATTAGCATATTGCATGGAAGAAGCAGAAGAAGTCGATGAAAACAGTGAATTTTTTGAAGCGGCCGAAAATGGTGATGAAACGACACTGCGTGCTTTGATTCAAGCCGGTCATGATGTGAATGCTTTCGGTTATTACAAAGTGACTGCTTTGCATCGAGCAGCTCGAGGAGGAAATCTTTCCTGTTGCAAAATTCTCCTCAAATCGGGTGCAAAAATCGATCAAGCCGATGATTATGGCAATACAGCACTCCATAATGCGGCGCATATTGGCCATGTTAAATTAGTAGAATTTTTACTCGATTCGGGGGCATTAGCCGATTGCATCGATACAGCAGGTAGAACCCCTTTGATAATAGCGGGAGACTCATACCATATTCAAAATCGTAAAGCCGCTCGAACATCTATAACTTTGCTTTTAGTAAAAAAAGGAGCAAATGTAAATTACTTTAGAGATGATTCTATTGTTCCCGAGTATTATTGTGCGCTGATGAGGGCAACATATGAAGGAAACTGGGAAGCCGTAAAAATTCTATTGAATGCTGGTGCGAAAACCACAATACAAACTCATAGCGGAGTAAATACTCTGATGATGATCGCCTCCCACAATTGGGGCACGAGATATAACAGACACCAGTTACACTGCTGCGAACTCATCGTCGATCGTATGATGAAAATTCCCACAATCCAACAAGTAGAAAAAGTTTTTGTCATCGGCAAATTGATGCATCGGATTGTTGGCAATAAGGATTTGATATCCTATATCAAACCATTTTTACATGCCGCAATTGAAGCTGAAAATAGAGAATATCCTGATAAATCGATCGCATTTCACGAAATTAATAAAATTGAAAATGACTTTAAATATATTTTAATGAAGAAATACAAACGTTCTCGCAAGTGCTGCCCATCAATTGTTTCGGCGTGTACTATACTGTGAGAGAATCTCGCCACCAAATAAAGGCTCTTTGTTAAGATCTCCTTAGGATTAAGCCCTTTTCACTAGCAAATCACCCTCTACTGGCTATATTCAATACTGAATTTAAACTTTTATTTAAATGGAGTTCTCATGAAAATCAGTAAATCCCTATTCTTCTATTTTGCAACCATCACCCAAATATCACTCTGCTTGCCACCTCCTGTTCCTGCATCAAAATTCAACCATAATCAACTTGAACTTCACCGCCAATTGCTCAAAGCAATTGCAAATAACAACATAAATGAAGTGAAAAGCTTAGTTGCTCGTGGAGCAATTATCAATGCAGTTGAGATGGGTAATGTAACACCTCTTGCTCAAGCAGTGGAACATGAACATGAGGAGATCTGCTTTTTCCTTATCACAGCTGGCGCAGACGTTAATAAATGTATTCGCCATTGCACAACGCCACTCATGGAAGCTGTTCGCCGAGGAAATACAAATATTGTGAAATTACTCCTGACTCATGGGGCTCGCGTTGATAATGCATGCCGAAACATGCTGTTTTGCGCCGCAAGCAATGGATATGCAGCCATAACCAAACTTCTGCTTGAATGCAATGATTATTATGACCAAACCGCTCGTTCAACCGCATTAATTTATGCAGCAAGAAATGGGCACATTGAAACGTGCAAACTTTTAATCACCCATGGTGCAGATCTTAATTTTACTGGCATCATTCAAGATAATTGGGAAAATTTCCTTGGCGAAAGAACACATACTACCGCCTTTCGTGCTGCAGCAAGAAATGGCCATTTCATTACGTGGTTTGTGTTGATGAAAGCAAAAGTAAGAAATCATCTTAAATACCGCGCATAAAACAAACTCACCAACCCCCCCCCGCCAAATAATCTCTATTTGTAAAGAAACGCCCTAAGATAGGCCCTTTTCGCTTGCAAAATTACTTCCATCGGATACACTCAAAATGAGCTAATAAGCTTAATAAAAACAACGCTTGCAAATTGTTTTGGAGGTTAATCAGTGAAAATTTTTATCCAAAAAATCTTAATTGTTGCATTGGCAATCTCAGCAATCACTCCGATAATTGCAGCCCCTTCAGCGAGCAAATCGGTACAAACCAAGAACTCTCAGCCTTTACGCAACATTTCTAAGCCAACCAAAACGACCACAAACAATGTTGCAAAAACTGAACCAAAAGAAGAGGCAACCGGCTGGAGCTTCAAAAGAAAAGTGCTCACTGGGTTGGGAATAACAGCTACCGCCACCGCTTTGATTGCATTTTTTGCATACGCTCGAAACAGAGCGCAATTGCATCGTTATGAAACTTTAGATGAATGGTAGAGGCCAAAGACGCGCATCACATGAGATTTGGCTCAACATCAAGCCCATCTATAATGCCCAAAACGATAAAGATGAATCAAGATTTGATTTTTAAGAGGTTAAATTATGAAAACATGTATCCAAAAATTTATTATCGCAGCATTCATGGTCTCAACAATGAGCCCAATGATCGCAGCTCCCAAAACTAAAAAAGATCAACCTGCAAAAACCACTATCGCAAATGGCTGGAACTGGAAAACCAAAGCGCTCACAACCCTCGGCGTTATATCGGCAGGAGTTGTTGCCTTTGTAGTTTGGAAATCTAAATCCGGCAATGGCGCATCTGATTTAGATAAATTATTCGAAATGACTAAACAGAATAATCCCCAATCCGTTCCGACTGGTCGCGCAGGGCAACTTTTCAGTTATTCAACAGCACATAGCGAAAATTTCCAAACAGCTATGAAAAATCCAGTGAGTGCAGACAATATTCAAGCCTTATTTGCACATGAACAATTCATTCAACTGATGAATAATCCTCGCGCTCAGATAGTTCAAGAACGATTACAAGCGGCATTTAATGAGCCAGACATTATCAGAATGAGCCAATATGATGATTTCGTTAAGCGTATGTTAGCTACTGTGCAAAATATAATGCCAAATTAATTGGCAATTTAATTTTAGGGGAAAATCGATGCATTCAAGCAACTTTCCAAATTGGATGACATACAAAATTAAAATTTCTCTGGTTATTACCGGATTAATATTCGCAGCTTTGGCAAGTTGCGCGTACTTGGTATATTGGCGCCCATCTTCGCCAGATTTCCAACCATTTGTTATTGTTACTCACTCAGAAAATGAATTGCAAACTTCTGAGATCCAACATCAGCCTTCCATCATTCACGTTGAGGCAACAATGGAAGTGATTCAGGATGATGTAATCACTATTCAGAAAGCAACGAAGGCTCGCAAACTCTATATGGAGCTGTTGGAGAATAAGAACTTTCAGCTCGCGCTTGAAAACCCTCAAGCTCGCGCCAATATTGATCGATTATTAAGTCATCCGGAAATTGAAAAGAAATTGAACGGCTGGTTTGCAAGTTTAATTCGCAGCGCGATTTTCAAACGTGTTGAAGATCCGGATTTCCCACAATTAGTAGCTGCGCCAAATTATGTGGATGATTTATTCAAGCAATATGGGATTGCTTAAAATGTGTGCAAGAAAACGGAATTTGCCCTCCGTTCGCCCTGAGGCGCTCGAAGGGCAAATTTGTAAAAATCATTTAAAAAATTGAAAAAAGTTAATAAGGAATTTCTAAAATGTCCTTCGAGCACCTCAGGACGAACGGTTAGAAAATTACTTAAATTAACTCGAAAAAACAACGGCTGGCTCAATTCAGATCATCCTGAACCACCACAATATTATTATTCTGATCAACGGTTAATACATCGGGATTACCATCGCCATCAATATCGCCAATTGCAACTACTACAAAGCCTTGTTGATCAGCATGTGGATTGCCAATACCGCTCATGGGTGTATTCAGTTTACCGACAAAGTTATTGCGTCCCGCTGAACCGATGAACCCATAGGTATAATTGATATTTCCTTCCGGTTGCCATCCGATGCCGCCATCACCATTTAGCACATCGGAATATTTGCCGTGCTCGGCCCAATATGCTTTTTGAGCGGCATAAATTGAACTTAAGTTCATGTAGGCTTCAGCTCGTTTTGCTTTGGCCATAAACTTTGAGAATGTTGGTACCGCTACCATAGAAAGAAAAGCAATGATTGCGATTACAATCATAAGTTCGATAATCGTAAAACCTTTTTTCATCTGATCTCCTATATTTTTGAGATCAGTCTAGCCAAATAGTAAGGAAATTATCAATGAAACAGTTCTATATACTTTTGTTTGTATGTATGGGTGGATCAACTCTTCCGATGCAACCTGAAGACCAAAAAAAAGAACTTCTATCATATCGATGTAATATAAATCCCTTTTCAATGGTTGTAAGATTAACACAAAATGCCTCTAGCCTCATACATCAATTAAGGCTGAACTCGAAATTTGCACATGCAATAAATACCGGAAATAGAGAGGACGTCCACGATCTTATCACCCAAGGAGCAGATCTCGAATCAATTCCAAGTAGCACTCCGCTCATAGCGGCAACAAATCACAACCATACTGAAATTTGCGAAATTCTAGTGAATGCTGGAGCCCAAATAGACGGTTCTTATGGAGGAGAAACTCCTCTCATGTATGCAGTATTAAAAGGGAACAATCATCTATGCAAACTCTATATTGATGCCGGAGCAAATGTTAATAATATTGATGGTGATAATAATACTATTTTCAAAACTATGCTTTTACACTGCCCAGAAGAAACAAAACAACTCATTTGCAACTTACTTCTGGATGGGGGATTAATCATCACTGCACAAGAAATAGCAATGATTGGCAATCCCGAATCTCCACTCCATCAGCAAATACTCACACATGCCCTCTTTGCACCATCTGCACAAGAAATCACCGATTCTCAAAAGAAAATACATACCACTCTTTGCTGTCTCAAAAGGGTATGCCCCCAATTGCCTAAAGGACCAGATAAAATGATTCTTGCATATTTAGAAGATGCAGGAAATGTCATGATAGGAAAAAAAATAAGAGGTGATAGCATTCAAACGCTTGCCGTCTTTGATCAAATTACGAACCAAGTTCTCTATAAAACTACCCTCAAACAACTCGCGATTCTCACTCACCAAGAAGAATCAGAAATTGAAACCATATATGGAATTGAAATTCAAAATACACTCAAAAACCGTTGTGCTCAGCCACGATTAGTGATTAATGGAACCGCAGAAAAATCAGCTATTACCAACTTCTTGAGCACAATTACTGGCATTATCAATCGGTATATATAAATGCACCCTGTCGAATTACCCTAATTTCATCTCCCGTGCAATCAAGTATAGTGGACGGAATATTCTTTGAACCCTCTTGTGAAGCATTATCCAAGATTAACGCCGCACACTTTTCCAGCACCCGCGGATCGACCTCATCAATTGAAGCGGGCACCGGCTCACCCGAGATATTGGCACTCGTAGAGAATAAACCCTCAAAATGGCTCAGTAATTTCTGCAATCCTTCATGATCCGGCATACGTAATGCGATAGTGCCCCCCGGGCCCCTCATAAAATCGGGCAAATCGGGCCGAGCCTTGCAGATCAAGGTAACCGGGCCTGGCCAGCATTGAGCCGCCAACTTTTCTATTTGTAACAATCCAGATGAATCAATGAAATCGGCAAGATGAGTATCCTTTGAAATTAATATAAGGTACGGCTTATCGACCCGTATTTTGATTTCATCAAGCCCCTTTTTACCCCGACTTTTCAGATTGGCAATTAATCCAAAGACCGTATCTGATGTGCCTATTGCGATTCCGCCTTCACGCAAAATAGCTGCCAGACGCTCTATACAACGATCGCTATTCCAATAAAGCCTCTCAATCATAGTTTTGGTCTCTTTGAAATTAAAGAATTTGATAGCCAATTAATATTTCTAGTTTGACATTATTGCGATATACTTTATATTAAAAATTGAGTTTATGATAGAAATTTTTAACCTTTTGATCCCTTGGTTTATTACTAAAGGATCCGCAGAAGCTGCGGGAAAAAAGGAAGATCACAAAGTCAGATTACGACCCCGTTTAAGCAGTGGGTCAAGATTGGGGAAACGAAATGAAAAACACAAACGTAGCAAAACGAACAACCGTCAAAGATGCGGTTACCGCTGGCAAACAGCGCAGCTATAATGAAGTCGTCGATTTTTTAGACAAACATTGGAGCTCCAAGGATAGCGGACTCTCATGTGCCAAACAGCTTGATAAAGCATTGGGCAATGTCGCCAACCAAGTAAATGCTGTTCTCGTTGCCGGTACAAATGGTAAAACATTAACGACACATTTCGCAGCTCAACTCTTTAAAGAAGAAGGTTTATCGGTCGGGTCATTCAGCGCTCCTCATCTCCTTACCTATAATGAGCGCTTTACCATCAATAATGAAATTATTTCAAACAAAGCTTTTACCGATCTTGGTAATGAAGTTATCAACACACTCGAATCAGAACAAATAGCGCCAAACTCGTATGGCATCTTGACCATAATGGCGTTACTTCACTTTAAAAATAACAATGTCGATGTTGCACTTCTTGAAGTTGCATCTAACAACAGCACAGATGCTGTAACTATCTGCTCTCCAAAAATTGTTGCAATTACACGAGTTGCAGAAAATTCTGATGCTTCAATGAATAAAATAATGGCTGACCTTTTGAGCATCACAAAATCTGATACTCACGTGGTATCGGCTGATCAAAGCAAGATTAATTTGCAATACATGCAAGAAACCACCGAAGCTCGCGGTGCGATTTGGGCTATGCCTATTCGTAAACTTGCTCCATTAAGTTATCCGTTTGAACAGCTTCATGGCCGCTGCGCTGCACTTGCTGAACGTATCGCATCAATCTACGTCAATAACTTCGCACATAAAGATGCAGTAATTGTTGGCAACAGTTTATTGACCAAGCAAAAAGGTCAACGTGGTCGTCCAACTTTAGAAGCAAAACGTCAATCAGAATTGAACCCAAAACGTACACTTGAGCAATTCTGGAAAGAAACACAGCTCTGCACATTGCCAGCTCGTTTCCAACTTCTTGAAAAAGAAAAGCCAACCATTCTTTTAGATAATGCTTCAAACTTTGATGCATTCACCAATTTACTTCTTGGAATTCGATTGCTTCATTACCAACGCCCACTCAAAGGGTTAACGGTAATCCTGGGATCAAACAATCCAAACTTGGATATGACCGAATTCTTGAAGTTGCTCCGTTACTTCTTCAAAAAGACCTCGGGACAAGTTATTGTCTGCCCAGTAGAAAAAATACCTGGTCATAGCGGCGAGTCATGGGATGTTGAAAAAGTAACCAACGATATCAAAACCATGAAGATCAAAGCAAAAGCAACCAAGAGCTTCAAAGAAGCGTTTGAGCTTGCTCAAAAATCTGTCGATGAACGTCATGGATTGGTTGTTATTGCGGGTTCTTCATCATTGGTGACTGAATACTGGCAATTAAAAGGTATTAAGAAGTTGGCGTAATACCGATTTAGTATTATAGAATTACCCCGAATGCTACTAAGCACTCGGGGTAATTTTTTATTACTCGAAATTTTTTATTTTTCTTTTGCAAGTTATCCCTAATCCGTTCGCCCTGAGTGTTTTTCGAACAGAGTGAGAAAAATGTATCGAAGGGTTGCATTAAAAATTAATTCAAAAAAAACAAATTTATATCTATATTCTAAGAGACGAGAAGTCATTCAAAATAAAAAAAAAGAATTAACACAACCCTTCGATACTCCGGGCTCACTACGTTCGCTCGGAACTCAGGGTGAACGGAGAAGAGATCATCCTCTCTCACCAAGAAAACACCTCATGATATTCCAGATTTGCTTGGGCACCTTCATCGGCCTCATCTACAGCGTCTCATTCATTGCACAGCAATGGACCATTCTTCATGCTAACTCTCTCATGCGTGGCATACTTCTTTTTTGTGTTCGCGTAATTTTACTTCTCGCAGTCGTATACTATCTATTGCACTCACCCACAAGAGATTCTATACTGGTGTTAGCATCGTTTATAATGACATTTTGGGTTATTCTTTTATTAAAAAAGGCCCGTTTACATGGTGGCTTTTGAAGGCGAAATCAAAGAATGGTCGTTTGGATGGATCTTCGGATCTTCTCATCCATTTTTTGTAGTAAATGCCAAAACAATACTACATACCTGGGTTGTGCTTATTGTGCTGCTCATTATCGCGATTCCTATTCGTTGGATCATGCGTAAAAAAGATTCAGCACTTCGCCAAATGATATTAAGCTACATACAATCGTTTCTTGATCTTTTCAATCAATCCGTAAATGAATTTTCATTCAACCATTTTTGTTTTATTCTCTCTTTATTCACATTCATTTTTGCATGTAATAGTATTTCTTTGATTCCGACTTTCGAAGAACCGACAACCGATCTCAATACCACACTTGGCTTAGGAATCGCATCATTTCTTTACATTCAAGCTGCATCAATTGCCAAGCTAGGATTGCTGACCTATATCAAAGAATATTTCGCTCCATTTTTTCTTATGTTTCCGATTCATGTTATTGGTAAACTTGCTTCCATCATGTCCATCTCGTTCCGTTTATTTGGTAACATTTTTGGGAGCGCACTCATCATGCAAATTTATATGCATACCATTCGCGGCTGGTTCATCGGCGAACTGTTTGGCTTAGTAACTGGACTCAATATTATACTTGCGTTATTTTTTGGCATTTTTGAGGGATTTTTACAAGCATTTGTTTTCGCTATGCTTTCTCTAACGTATCTATCGATTGCGCTCTCAGGAGAAGAACATGGATAATATGATCCACTTCATCACCATCGCCTGCGCAATTTTATTTCCCGTTCTCGGTCTTGGGATCGGCCAAGGAATTATTAGCATGTTTGCTCTGCGTGCAATCAATCAGCAACCAAGTGCCCGTACCGATATTACGCGTACTGTTGTTTTAGGTGCCGCACTGATTGAAACTGCTGCAATTATTGGATTATTCATCGCACTGATGCTCATTGCCCAAACTGGATCTCAACTCAATGAATGGTACACAGATCTTGCTAAACTCGGCACCCTGCTTGCCATTTGCGTTCCTGGTTTTATCATCGGACTCGCATCGGCATTTCCTGCCGGAGCTGCATGCCTTGCAGTTGCTCGCCAACCATTTTTGAGTCAAAAAATTGGACGTTTCTTAATTATTACTCTTTCGTTGATTCAAACACCGATTATTTTTGGATTTGTTGTAGCACTTGCTCTGCAGAGCCAAATGAGTACGGTTGATACGTTGCGCGATAGCTTGCGATTAATCGGAGCTGGCATTTCGATTGGCCTCGGATGCATCGGGCCCGTCATTGGGCTCGCATCATTTGCAAAAGCAGCATGCGAGGCGTTGGGTATTAATCGACATGCATATAACAAAATCTTTTCATTTACCCTGATCAGCGAAGCGATTATTGAAACACCGATTATTTTTTCACTCGTTATCTCGTTAATGCTTATTTATCTCGTGCCTGCAACCGAAGTTGAGAATGTTTTACAAGGATTGGCATATTTGTGCGCATCATTCTGTACCGGTATTGGAACATTTGGTCCCGGCATTAGTTCCGGGCGTACCGCTGCATCAGCATGCTCGCAAATTGCATACTATCCTGAAGAATATAGTATGCTCTCGCGAACAAGTATGTTTGCACAGGGGCTCATTGAAACAAGCGCAATTTATGCCGTATTGATCGGAATTGCATTTATTTATTATGTAACATAATTTTACTCGTCTCAAAGAATTGAGAGAGAACGGAATTCCAAATAAAAAAATGAAGCAAACTCCACACATCATCTACATCATCACCAAACTCGAACTTGGTGGTGCACAAAAAGTGTGCCTTGAAATATTTAATGGGCAAACCTCTGCTACACTTGTTACCGGCACCGAAGGAAAACTCGTTCCAAAAGTCGCCGAAAAACCGAATGTTATTTTACTCAAAGAACTCACGCGCGAAGTGCGGTTCTTTGGGTTATTGAATGAAATAAAATGTTTCATCAAATTAATCTCGACTCTCCGCGCACTCAAAAAAAAATATTCGCACGTCATTGTGCACACGCATAGCACCAAGGCAGGATTGCTTGGCCGATGGGCAGCATTTTTTGCCGGCATCAAAACAAGAATTCATACCATTCACGGTTTTGCATTTCACGATCATCAAAACAAAATTACGTGGTTTTTAATTTATGCCACTGAATGGATCACGAGTTTGATCACCACTCATTTTGTGTGCGTTTCATCGGCAGACGTCAAAACTGGAATAAAACTATTTCCAAAATTTGAGAGTAAGCATTCGATAATCCGAGCAGCGATCGATTTCGGGCAATTTGTACCGGCGCAAAAAATAAGATTAAACCCGTTTCTATCCTTCGCCAGCTCAGGACGAACGGAAGATATAAATCAAAAACCATGCTCAGAAAATATTAAAATTATTAATACCACTCGCCCTGATACTTCGATAAGCTCAATAGAAAACACCTCTTCGATTAATTCATCTATCGAATTAGCCTGCCCTGAGTTTATCAAACTGGCAAAGGATCCGAAGCCCTTCATCTTCGGCACCATAGCCTGTTTCAAACCGCAAAAGAATCTTTTTGACCTCCTACAAGCATTTCACCATGTCTATAAAAAAAATCCGTATACCCGCCTCGAAATAATCGGCGATGGGCAATTGCGCCCCGCAATCGAATCATGGATCTTTGAACACAAACTGAACAAAGTAATTACGTTACATGGATGGCAAGATCACGTTGCTCTCATTATGATGCATTGGCACGCATTTGCACTGACTTCACTCTGGGAAGGATTGCCATGCGCAGTTGTAGAAGCACGATTACAAAAATTACCGGTTATCAGCTACAACACTGGCGGTATTCATGATGTAATTCTACACGGAGAAAATGGATTGCTGTATCCACAAAAAGAATGGCAAAAAATGGCTGCGGGCATGATAGAATTAACCAGAAATAATGAGTTCTATGAGAAGTTAAAAAATTATCAAGATCAACTTGGTGATTTCAAGATTGAGGCTATGGTAGAAGAACACCGACAGCTATATAGAAGATTTAATGCGTCCCTCAATCGACTCGGGACGAACGGATAGGATTTTGCATCAAACAATTTCGTATGATAAAAAATATTTTTGTAAAACCGTTCGTCCCGAGTTGATTGAGGGAAGAACGGAACTCCTTATCCGAATACATGCCGATGAATATACTCTGCATGTTCTCTCATCTGCGCCTGCGCAGAGCGGCTCGCCTCTTTATTCATGTTATCAAGCAGATAAAGCGCAACAGAACCATCAGCGAGTTTAACTGCTGAGATTAAAAAGATATGACATTCGGGAGTGCCTTCATCATCAAAATCATCGTCATAGATTAAAGAATCCTCATCATAGAGCAAGCACCCGAAATGCACGCATCGATCACCTGGTAAACTGAGATAGGAAATGATCTTGTTCCAAAGACGAACTTCCGACTCCGATGAACATACAATATTAATTTTTTGTATATCGTCACTATGTTCAATAATATAAACAGGCGATTTGATCATTCGCTTCGCTGCCTTTTTAATATCACTCGGATAAGAACCTTGAGCAGCCAGCAATGCAGGAACAGCTTCACTATGATAAACAAATTCATCATCAGAAATATCTGATATCCCTAAAATTCGTTCAATCTCGCACATGTTATAGAGCAGATGAAGCCCACACTTCCAATCCATCTGCAGCGGTACCGCCGCATAGCTTTCATGATGATAAAGTCCAGGTAATTGATTGCGCCCAGTTACACCGCTCAGGCGAATAATACGCGTATACCCTTGCAAAATACTCGGAGAAATTACCGCGCAAATAGAGCTATGATCAATCTGAGATTCATAAGATTCATAATAGGGTTCATAATAAATCTCATTTTCAAAACCCAAAAAGTCCAAAAAATCATCCCACGCCGATGCGAATAGCAAACATGAAGAAAAGGATAAAAAAATGAAGGAAAAACGGATGAATCCCACTGCCGCGCCCATTTGCCAGATAGAAAATTTTTTATTTGTTTAAACCTTAAATTCATCATTTATGATAATGGCAATTAACAGGTATGTCCACGAAATTCATAAGCTTTTCAAAGAATAAATGCTCTTCAATTATAAGTAAAAATTAATTCCGTTCGCCCCCCTCATTCCCTTCGATAAACTCAGGGGAGGCTTGCTTCGGCAAAAAGTCTGGACGGGATTGACGCTCTGCTGAGCTTGTCGAAGCATCGGGGAAAACGGGACATAAAATTTAAATATGGAAACACAACTTCTTATGAATTCAAGCTTTTAGTTGCAATTAACCCTGACCTTCATGACTTTTCACTTGTGCCGATCATAATTTCTATGTTAACTTTATGCTGTTTATTGAAATGGAATACTGACAACTTTGAATAACATGTTACCTGAAAGAAACCATGAACTATAGAAAACCATACGAATCCCTTCTTGATGCAATCGGCAATACTCCCCTCGTTCGAGTAAAATTTGATATTCCCGGCAAACTCTATGCAAAACTTGAATACCTCAATCCGGGCGGCAGCGTCAAAGATCGTTCAGCAAAACACATGGTAGAAGTCGCTGAAAAAAATGGCACTCTCAAACCGGGTGGAACCCTTATTGATGCCTCATCAGGCAACCAAGGAATCGCAACTGCTATCATCGGTGCCATCAAAGGATACAAGGTCAAAATTGCTGTGTTTGAAAAGATCAGCAAAGAAAAAATGCAAACTATCCAGGCCTATGGAGCACAGACCATCGTTTGCCCCATGACACCATCGCTTGATGATCCCAAAAGCTACCATTCACAAGCCCATACGCTGCATGCAAATACACCAAACTCCTTCATGCCAAACCAGTATTATAATAAAGAAAATGCACGCGCCCATTATCAATCACTTGGGCCTGAAATTTGGGAACAAACTGATGGCAAAATTACTCACTTTATCGCATGTGCAGGAACCGGCGGAACGGTCAGCGGAGCGGGTAAATATCTCAAAGAAAAAAATCCGAATATCAAAGTTATTGCCGTTGATTCGATCAATTCCTGGAACGCAACTAAAGGCAACCCAAAGCCATATAAACTCGAGGGAATCGGCATCGATTTTGAAACACCAGTACTCGATCGAAGCATTCTAGATGAAATCGTTTTTGTTTCAGATGATGAAGCATTTGCGATGCTCAAAACGCTCGCACGCAATTTCGGTATCTTAGTGGGTCCAAGCAGCGGCGCTGCTGCGGTAGCAGCGGAACGCTACTGTAAAACTTTACCGGCCGATTCATATGCTGTTGTAATATTCGGCGACTCTGGGCGTGCCTATTTGAGCAAAGATTTGTATTAAATCTTAAAATCGAAAGGATATGATTATGGTTAAAAAAATAGGATTGGTCGCATTCACTTTCGCACTCATGACTTCTCCAATAGCTAAGGCCATGGAGAGCGAATTGGTAACCGCCAAACCAAAACTAACTCCCGAAGGGCAACAGTATTTTGATAAAAAATTGGTCAAATTCGCCGTACTAAATTTTAAAGACAAAGTCACAAAGTATCTTGATAAAGGCGCTAATCCAAATGTTGCGTGCTCTATTTATAAAGCAGGGGACAGCGTAACATGCTCTGTTTGCCACACTAAGAATTACACATGTCCCCGCTGTTTCAAGAAATCCAAGTGCAAAATAGGTATATATGATGGGGAAATGGATAACAAAGCTCCGCTCATTATCGGATGCATTTATTGGGGAAGGCTCGACGTAGTCCGATTACTTATTGAAAAAGGGGCTGACGTTAATGCTTTTAATCTAGATAAAAAACATTTCACTCTTCGCGCCTCTCAGTGGCAAAAGGGACTTTCTGCCTTAGGGTATGCACTAAATGCAGGGCTCATTAATACGTGTAAATTACTCATTCAACATGGCGCTAAAATAAACTACCAAACAGAGCAAGGAATGACCTTGCTTATGGAGTATGCATCTAAAGGAGACACAAAAAAATGTGAACTCCTTATTCAGCTCGGCGCTGATTACACTATTAAAGATCCCAAGGGTAATACTGCAATGATCCTCGCCGCGAGCAATAAGCATGCCCAAACGCGTGACTATTTGTTTAGCCTGGAAGCAAAAAATGAAACAAGCGGAGAAAAAGATACAGCATTAGAACAAATGCTTAACTCTGCAGAAATGGAAATCTTTAAAGATTTCAACACCAAAGAAACGCCCGGCAAATAGCTGTGATCAGAAAGTTATTCTTTAGCTCAGGGCAGAGATATTTGAGCCAAGATTTGTTTTAACCAACTCACGAGAATTCACATTATGACAAAGAAATTTTTGCTTCTCGTGCTTGCATGTATGCAAGCACCTGGCGCCAAGGCAATGGAAAGAAGAACTGAGCCTACGCAACATCCACTTGAAAAAACAATTCAAAACGAATTAGAAGCACTCACTAAAAAACGGCGCACAGAACATTTCACTCAAAAGCTCGCTCAATGGATACACTTAAATGACAGTGCTAAAGTAACAAACTTGCTAAAGAACAACGCAGATCCAAATGGGCTTTATCCTGAAACACCTAAGGGTTGTTGCCTAGACCAAAAAGGCACACCGTTCCTCATCAAAGCAATCATAGACGGATTTGAGGAAATCGGTTGTTTGCTCATCACCTATGGGGCCAATCCAAATACTACTATGCGATATTATATTGGAGATCTTTCTGCTCTTTATTTCGCAGTAGACCATAAACGATGCGCTATATTCCAAAAACTTCTTGAAGCCGGCGCGCACATTACTGGCGAACCAAATAATGCATACAATAATCCTTTGTGGCGCGCGCTCGATAAAAATAAGAGCGATATATTCAAACTACTGCTTGAGCATCGCGCAAAAGAACTCGGCGATGAACAAGCAAAAAAAAATGAACTCAATGCACTTCTGATTCGCGCAATCAAAATTGACAATCAAGACGCATGCTTGTTACTCATACAACACGGTGCTGATGTAAGCACATGCTTCAAATTACCGAAAGGTGCAGAAGGATGGACCTTGCTCATGCATGCAAGTCAAAAGGGTTGGCTAGAAATATGCAAATTGCTTATCTCAAAAGGTGTTAATGTGAATGCCTCACTCACGAATCATGCACGTCTTGAGGGATGGACAGCTCTTATGGAGGCTATTGATTACAATCACATAGAGATCTGCAAATTACTCATAAAGCACGGTGCAGATGTAAATGCCATGCTCCCCGGGGACCACCCGTTGCTCATCAATGCAATTATAAAGGGATTTGAGGAAATCGGTTGCTTACTCATCACCCATGCGGCCCACCCAAATACTACGAGCGCATGTGTTGGAGGAGATCTTTCTGCTCTTTATTTCGCAGTAGACCATAAACGATGCACTATACTCCAAAAACTTCTTGAAGCCGGTGCACATATTACTGGCGCCCCAGGCGAACACCACAATCCTTTGTGGTGCGCGCTCGATAGCAAAGAGAACGATATGTTCAAACTGCTGCTTGAGCATCGCGCTAAAGAACCCGGCGATGAATCCGCCAACAAAAATGAACTCAATGCACTTCTGATTCGCGCAATCCAAGATAACAATCAAGACGCTTGCTCATTACTCATACAACATGGTGCTGATGTAAACACATGCTTCCCCGAAAAGTATAATTATGCAGAAGGATGGACCTTGCTCATGCATGCAAGTCAAATGGGTTTGCTAGAAATATGCACATTACTCCTTGAGCATGGTGCGGATGCCAATGCCATCACCATGCCTGAAGGATCGACTGCTCTTATAGAAGCTGCTTATATCGATAATAGAGAAATATGCGAATTGCTTCTTAAGCATGGTGCAAGTGCAAATGCTATGACTTCTGATGGATATACCGCTCTCCAAATAACAAACAGTGTTGAAATATGCGAAATGCTACTTGGTGCCCAGGCTGCAATTGATGCGAGTAACGATAACGGCGATACACCATTAATCATACATACGAAACTTAAGAATGAAGAAATATGTACATTATTAAAATCTCGCGGTGCAAATACAGAAATTAGAAATAAAATGGGCCTCACAGCGCAAGATTACCAAACCGAGAAAATCATCGAGGATTGGGATGTCTTCGACCAAACAAAATCAAAGAATAATAATTGTACAATTCAATAAAAGAACCGTTATGACCTTCATGAAAAAATTTCTCTTATGCTCCTTATTCATGGCACCAATGCTTGCCATGCATACGCCTTACAATAGCGATTTTGCAGAGTCTATGGCTTCACAAAGTTTTATCAAAATTGTGAAAAACGCTTTGCCGCAAAAAGTAGATAACGAAAAAAAATTAAAAGGACTACTTCAATCCCTTCTTGATCAAGGAGCCGAAATTAATGCAAAAGACGATCAAGAATTAACAGCTTTGATGTATGCTGCATGCAACGAAAATAAAAGTTTATATCGATGGCTGGTTCATCGTGGGGCCGATAGCAAAATAAGTGATCAAGATGGCAAGAAAACGTACGAGGCTGCTCCTGCTGATTGGGGAATTGATGATTCGAGCTTCAAAGATGAGATTTCTGATGAAGAAGAAATAACAGATCCAGCACCATACTCCGGTGATGAATGCGTGGTTTTATAACATGAGGATCCAACAGTCATAATCTAAAACTCAATCATTTCGGCTAGCTCTTTGATTCAGAAGCAATTATATATTTCTGGAACGTTGGCAGAATATCAATCGGCTGAGGTTTAACGCAGAATGACCCCTCAATCACGTTTGCACCCAAACACTTGGCCAAATCATGTTCCTTTTTATAAGAAATCGAAGAAGACTGAACTTGACGATACCCCAAAGTTTTGAGTGCTTCATTCATACGATTAATATGCGTACCGCCAGCAATGACCACAACAATTGGCTTATCATGCATATGAGCAACCAAATGAACCAGCTTGAGATCAAGCAAAATACTATCAAAAGTCAGTAATTCATTGAGCAGTAAATATCTTTTATCTGCGTGTGAATGATCATTGAGATATTGCGCGAGAGAAATATGTTTTTGGCGATCAAGATTCAATCGTTTGAGCCCCGATTCTACTTCTTTAATCGCATGATCATACCAACGATGCAGCGGTTTATGATAAATGTTTATATCTTTTTTCATAAAATCCTGCACCACCTTCACTTCTTGCTGAATTTCATCAACCAATGTATTCACCGAAACTTCGTGAATTGCTTGGAACTGCGCAAGCGGTGCTTGAGAATGGCGCAACATTGGGCCAATGGCTGCAACACGGCAATAGCGATATTCCACGTTTGCAACCGGAATTCCTTTTTGAGTACAAAATTCCGCGAGCCCCCCAAGAATACCGCCACGAGTATTGATCACATAGTTGCTACAAAATGCTTGCTGGCACCCATCTCCTTTGCAACTCAGATCTTCAACGATAATGCGCATTTTATCTTTTTTCCCCTGAGCCAAGAAAGATTCTATTTGGGCTCGCTGCATCTTATTTTCCGGATGCATTCGATCATGGTAATCACACAAACCGATAATATATTGAGTATCTTTGAGTATCGGATCCCACTTGCTGACGATCTGCACATCGTAAATATAAGCCGATACCGATAAAACGGTCCCGAAAATCAAAACAAAACCCAACCTAAAATTACATTTCATAATTCTTCCCCTTTACACCATCATTATTTCAGATTGAAAAATCAAATTTCAATAATTTGCTAAAAATTCTACATTTCAATCGACCCACAAAACTGCCTTATCACCTGAACTTTAGATGAATTAAACACAGGAAAATTGAATTTTAATTGACCAAAGATTTAAATTAACCAACAACCTTGTTTTTAAAAACTATTTTTTGCTAGTATGAAATTAGAAGAGGTAGAGACCCCTACTTAGCTCTTCGGTCATCCGGAGCTAGTTGAAGGACGAAGGGCAAACAAATATTTGGACCTGTACGGCGTAGCCCGCCAATCCTAAAGGCGCGCATAGGCGCAGACGAAGCGAATGGAATATTAAATTATGTTAAAACAAATCAAACAAAACCCTATTGCTACCCTCATTGGCGGCCTATTTGGAGTGAGTATTGTCATAATCATTCACGAATTTGGACATTTTTTAGCAGCAAAAATATTCGGCGTTGCCACCCCTATATTTTCTATCGGATTTGGACCGGCGCTTGCTTCCGTCAAATTAGGCGCTACCACGTTCCAATTGGCGCTTTTGCCACTAGGCGGATATGTAGAAATCTCGCCAACCGATATGGCAACACTTTCCTATGCTCCAACGGTACTCATCATGCTTGCCGGCATTATTATGAATATTCTTTTTACCTATGGAATTTTTCTTTATTTATCAATGCGATATTCACCCAATGAAGCATGCCTGGCTGCTCATGGTGGCTGGCGTTGCTGGTTTAGTATTCCAACGCGTGTGCAAGCGATATTGAAAACATTTTTAATAGAAGAGGGACAAACCGGCTTGATCGGGCCGATTGGTATAATTCGCATGATTGGGCACAGTGTACGATTGGGCATCGACTTTTATCTTTTCATACTGGCATTGATCAGTATCAACATCGCATTCTTTAATTTATTGCCGATACCATTTTTTGATGGAGGTAAGATTGTATTTTACACAATCGGAAAAATCACCGGTCCCGTTTCTGGTCCAGCAATCAATATGATCTACTTACTTTTCTTTTTATTGCTCCTCTTTGTGACGGTATTTATCTCACTTCGCGATATTTTTGGTCGCAAACAAGAATAATCCTTTACTTTCAGAACTCCATTAAGCTAGGGTTATGCTGAGGTGCACCATGAAAATCTATATTTTCCTCGCGCTTTTTTCCACCATTTGCATCCATGGAATGCAAAGCTCTACCACTCAATTGAGATGCCAACAAATATTCAAAATACCGCCACGCACAGAGTTAGAAATTGCACTCAAGGTTCCTCTCTTGAAAATCATTGCACGAGGTCAATCAAGAGAAATCTCTGCTCAAATAAGCCACATATTAAATTCATTGGTCGGTGATTCAAATGAAATAAATCAGGAAAAAACTATTCGCGTCTTATCGACATTGGAAATAACTAAACAAATCGAATTCCCATGCCAACTTGGCTCAAATGGAACCCGCAGGTTTCTTTACCTCGATCCTCATTTAAGTGCGCTGGGCATAACACTCAAAGAAATAGAAATTTCTTTGACCAATGACATTCAATTAAGTGTTATAGCGCATGATGGAGCCATAGAGTTACAAACAGATGGATCACTTGTTGAAGCGAAAGCAGATACTATTGAATATCAACCCAACTTACAAACAAAACCTTTGCACAGTAGACTCTTGTATCGAGGATCAATCGGAACAAATAAAATTGAAAAAGAGAGCGCGGATATTCTACTGGTTACAACTGGATCGATTTGCCTAAAGCCTATTCAGTGAAAGATTGAAGATCTGTTGGCACAGCAGAATCAACGATTGGCAGATCTCTACCATGCGCCCCGATATCAATCAATTGGCCCACTTTGCAGATGTGCAATTTTTTGCCATTCAATTGATGCGCATTACTGTGCCACCAGTTCTGAATACGTGTAATGGGAAGTTCAAAATGATCATAACCAAAAATAAAAGTACCCCAATGCATCGGAATGAATTGTTTTGCATTGAGGTCAAGAAACGCTTGGCCCGCTTGCTCAGCGTTCACATGAGTATGGGACATCCATTCGTGCGGCTCACATGGGCCGACCGGCATGAGTGCCACATCGATAGAAGGAAAATGATAACCGATATTTGCAAAGTGATGCGCATAGGCAGTATCGCCCGCAAAATAAATAGAAAAATTGTTCCATTCAATCATCCAACTTCCCCAGAGCGATTTGTTTTTATCAAACACATAACGTTGCGACCAATGTGCAGATGGTAAGAAAGTAAATTTTACTGGAGCAGTTTTTCCATCGCCAAGCGCAAGAGTAACATCTTCCCACCAGCTCAACTCAGCCACATTAGTATATCCATGCCGATCGAACCATGCTTTATCCCCTTGAGGAACCAAAATACGCGCATGTGGCGAAATAGTTTTTATGATTTTTAAACTACGTTCATCCATATGATCACGATGATTATGGGAAATAACCACCGCATCAATCGGGGGCAACTGACCAACGGGAATACCAACGGGCAAAACACGAGGAAACATAAATGAAGCATCACCGAAAATAGGATCGGTCAAAATATTTAAACCACCAATTTGAACAAGAAACGTCGAATGCCCCAACCAAGTTATATGCGGATCACGGGAAAGTAAAACAGGATTCGGAACATCAATCCACGGTTCAATGAGAGCTTCTTTGCGCCGTTTAGACCGTCCCAATAATGATTGAAAGAATGTAGGAACCGTATCAAAGAAAAAC
This sequence comes from uncultured Pseudomonadota bacterium, assembly GCA_964553945.1. GTDB lineage: Bacteria > Babelota > Babeliae > Babelales > Vermiphilaceae > CAZKLV01. The sequence continues at coordinate 639,390 of CAZKLV010000001.1, read as the reverse complement.
GACTCTGGTTTATGACTCTCTGTAAAATAAAAACGGCCATTTTTTCTGATAGGATATATTTTTTTGCTCACTGCGCTTCAGAATTTCTTTTTAATAAAATTTTACCCCTACCCAGACAGAATGTCACGGATAGGGGAAATGGAGGTTATCTAAAATTAAGTTTTGCTCGAGCTATGATGTACATTAGTAAATCACGTTAATAATGGTATACCATTGAACATCAAAAATCAATTTTTTTATACACGGCAACGAGATTCATTTGTCAAACGGCGGCAAATGGCGAGATAAATATTGATTTGAATTATAGATAAGGCTGTGCGTTGTGTTTAAAATACAAAGAGAATAACACAAGGACAATTCGCACCCTACGCGTGCTCAAGGCGAACGGTTGAATTTCACATTTTTATCAAACGAACTAAAGAGCCTCTCATACCTCTTCACCATCACCCTTGCATCAAAACGCTCTCGAACCGCTTTCCGCCCTTCGGCCCCTAATCTTACCCTCAATTGTTCGTCTACAATTAACCGCTCCAACCATTCACCAAAGCCCAAAAAATCGGCCGAATTAACCACCAATCCATTTTCATTATGAGTTATGACCGGGTGCGCAGGATTTTCATGCATTACCAAACTCGGCACACCAAAACTCATCGCCTCCAACAATGCTATGGATATTCCTTCTGCTGCGGTCGTTTGCACAAAGCAATCGAAAAGATGGTAATACTCAAGAGCAGGAACACCAATTAAAAATATGACTTGATCTGCAATGCCAAGCTCATGAACCAAATTTCGCAATTGATGCTCTTGCGAACCGAGTCCGATTAAACATAATCGAACATGCAAATGCTTTTTTAAAATCGGTGCGGCAACGGCAAGCAAGAGATCGTAACGTTTGACCGGCTCGAATCGTCCGACGGTGCCTATGATGAATTGATTGTTATTCTCTCGCCATCCTTCGATACGCCTGTCATTTCTATCGAAATTCCAGACCTCCTTCGGCAACCTCAGGAGGGTTCTCAGGACAAACGGAGAAACACCGATTATATTATTTTTTTTTAATTCGATTTCTTGAAGGGATGATGCACTCTCTCCGTTCGCCCTGAGTGTTTTTTGAGCGAAGCGAAAAAAATGTATCGAAGGGTTGAGTTGAATCCCATTTTCAATCACTTCAATTTTTTTTGCGCCTCCAAATTTTGCCTGCACCGAATTTTTCACCGGATCAGAAACAGCAACCAATCGATCAGCAAATCGAAGCGTCAGCCAATCGATTACATTTCTCACCTTGCCATCAACACTCAAATCATTATGAAATACCGAAACACAGGGAATATTAAGCTTCCATGCGCAGATACGCCCCGCAAAATTGGCAACCCACAGCAATGTATGAACGCAATCAGGATCAAGTTTTTTTATAGTGCGATATAACCGGTAAAAAAATATAGGATCATAACGAAAAAAAAGGCCACTTATTTTATAGGTCGGAATATTAAGTGCTTTAAATTTTGCCAAATAAGGCCCTTCGTGAAAATAAATCACGTGTTGATCAAACTTGCTTGGGTCAAAATGAGCAGCGATAGTGTGAAGTATGTGTTCGGCGCCGCCGATTTTGAGGGAAGAGGTGATGTGGACAAGTCTCATTTTTTCCTCAATACCTTCTTATCCACCTTACCCGTAACGGTCAATGGTAATTCCTCAATAGAGCACACAAACTTACGCGGAACTTTATACATCGCCAACTGCTTTTTGCACAGCTCTTCCAATTTCGATTCAATATCAACTTCCGGAGTTCGCAGCTGCACATAGGCAACTGGAATCTCACCTTCGGTATTATCTGCAACGCCAATAACTCCCACTCGCACCACATTGGAATCCATTGCAATCACATTCTCAATTTCTTGTGGATAAATATTGAATCCTTTGTGCTTAATTAAATCTTTCAAGCGACCGGTAATCACAATGCGCCCATGCTCGTTGATGTATCCTAAATCTCCGGTATCGAGCCAACCATTCACAAGCGTTTGAGCGGTTTGTTCCGGAGCATTATAATATCCCATCATCACGTTATCACCACGCACCCAAATAGCACCGATGGCGCCATGTGGCATGAGAGCTCCAGATTCTGAACGAATTTGTACTTCAACACCAATAAGTGGCTTTCCTGCCGCATCGGTCGGCTCTAACGCTTCTTCAAGATCCCATGATATCACCGGTGAAGCTTCGGTCATACCAAATCCACTGCATATTTTGCGCCGATAAATCAATGCAAACGCCATGCGAATCTTATCGGACAATGCATCACCACCTGATGCGAAGAATTTAATTGAATCAAAGTCAGCAGTACGCAACAAGCACATCAAACCATAGAGCGCAGGAACGCCTAGAAACACCGTTGGTTTGTGCTTGAGTGCGCGTAAAATCATTCGTCGATCAATTTTGGGAACAAGCACCACGGTACAACCGGCCAGCATCGCGCCCCAAATAACTGCACATTGCGCAAATGCATGAAACAAAGGCAAAACAGCAAATACACGCTCTGTTTGAGTCAATCGAATACGCGTGAGAACTTGCAACACATTCGTGATTATATTTTTTGCCGAAAGCATCACTCCCTTCGGTTGTCCTGTTGTACCAGATGTGTAAAGAAGCGCAGCTAAAGCTTCATAATCAAATTGAGGAATTTCTGATTCGGTTAATTCATCAACAGCATTTGGTTGTGCGGGGAATTCAGCCGAATTTAAAATTGGCGGCAAATTCTCAATGCCCGCCTCTTTGAATAGTGCAACACGATCAGGCGCGGTGATAATTAATACTGGCTTTGCATCATTGACCACATGATAAATTTCAGGACCCTTGAGAAATATATTGAGCGGTATCACCACGGCCCCTGCTTGCCATGCAGCAAAGTAGGTAATGTAAAACTCAGGAGAATTCTCAAATGCAATGATCACGCGATCACCTGGGCGCACCGAAGCGCGAATTTTACGCGTTACTGCACAGGAACGTAAAAATAGATCGCGAAACGAGATGCTCTGATCTTGAAAAATAATGGCCACGGTTTCTGGGCTCAGTGTTGCCGCGCGCCATAAAAAATGAGATGGCGAGATTATTTTGTTATCTTGGGTGAGCGATGCACGCAGGGCATCATAAAGCTCTTGTTCTGATTTTGCCTTTTGGACGATTGATTCGAACATCGAAATAATTCCTTTTTTCAAAATTCTTATTTTAATTATACTACTAGAGTTCAACAAACAAAGGATAAAATGCAACAAACTCAACGCGGTATACTCATTGCAATTGAAGGCATAGATGGATCAGGAAAGAGTACTTTAGCGAAAAATCTGGCTGCCAAACTACAAGAATTAAATATGCCGGTTGTGCTTACCAAAGAACCCGGCGATACACAATTAGGCGCATTATTGCGCACCGTGCTCCAAAAGCAAGATGTTCCCGTGTGTCCGCAAGCCGAGTTTCTTCTTTTTACTGCTGACCGAGCACAACACTTCAAAGATCTCATAGTTCCGCAACTTGCACTCGGCGTTATTATTATTTCCGATCGCATGGCAGATTCATCACTCGCTTATCAAGGATATGGGCGAGGCCTCGATATTGATATGATCAAACGCGTCAATACATGGGTTATGAATGGCATTACGCCGGATATTACGCTCTATGTGCGCATCGCGCCCGATATTGCTGCAACCCGATTGAAATCACGTGCCGAACTGACCGCATTTGAGAGCCAACAAACATTTATGAAAAATGTTTTGGCAGGATTTGAAGAACTATATAAAGATCGTAAAGATGTTATAATTTTAGATGGAACAAAAACGCCGGAAACACTTACTCAGCAAGCCTTGGACATCGTACTTTCATGGAATCCCAAATAATTATCCCCCCCGCGCAACTCTGGATCGGCACTCACGATTCTCTCATTGCACATACCCAGCAGTATCTGCAACAATTTTTCTGCGCACAAGGCGGCTGCGGCACCTGCACAACCTGCTTGCAAATCAGGCAACAGCAACATCATGGCAGCATTTGGATCAACCCGGAAAAAGGATATACGGTCGAATCGTTGGAAGTAATTTTTGAAACGCTCGCATTTGCCCTGCAACCCGATCAGCACATATTCTTTATTTTGCAAAAAGCGGATTATTTAACTACCACATGTGCCAACAGTTTGCTCAAATCACTCGAAGAGCCCACCACTGGCTATCATTTTATTCTTCTGGCATCTCGCTTGGATGCATTACTGCCCACCATCAAATCACGCTGTATCATCAAAACATTTGCTACACAATCGGTTGATGCCCAGCACGAGCAGCTCTTTACATTATTCACCACAAGCATGGCACCTGATGCGGCCACTTTTTTAAAGGCAATCGATGCATCAAAAATTAATGAACGTGAAAGCACTGAACTACTTGATGCAATTTTAAATTACTGGATCAGCCTCTATTCGCAAGCAATTAATAAAGGCGATAAAGAGAAACAAAAAAAGGCGTCTGCCCGCCTTGAAATGCTAAAAGCAGCTCTTGCTGAGCCGCCTATGCCAGGTAGTAGTAAACTATTTTGGAAGAATATGTTTATCCAAATTCAATAACTCATATCTCACCACATCCCGATGCACCGCCCCCTCAGAACTTAAAAATGATTCCTTGAGAGCAAATGACTGAATCTCAAACGAGACTGGCTCAACTTCAAAATTAGCCACAAATCCTACTAACGCTTCGCGGTCATCAATATGCTTCACGCGAGCTAAGGTGATATGCGAAACAAATTCACGATCCTCAATTTTTGCCCATCGCTCAACTGCATGTGCAACCGATTGAGCAAGCGCATCAAGACCACGGCACCGTACATCTACGTATACCACTTTGATAAACTTACCATGCATAAATAAACCAAATTGCCCCAATTGAGCATGTAGTACCGGACTTTTGACATTATCAAGCGCCGCTTCAATCATCACGACTTCACTTTCCGGCACGTCACCAATAAATGAAAGAGTCAAATGAATCGCTTCTAACGCAGGATAGGTACCAATGAAAAGATCTTCACGCTGTAATCGTTTTTGAAAAGCTTCTATGCACGCAAGAACCTCATGAGGCAAATCGATTGCAATAAATAATCGCTTAGTTCGATACATCTTCTTTACCTTTTGAAGATGAAGATGGTCGTATGCGAGTAATACGCAATGGAACATCCTGATTGCTTTGTTCATTATCTGCATCTTCTATGATAATTTCTTCGATTATCTCATCAGAGGAATTCGAAACCGATGTAATTCCATCTTTTGGATCTTCACTTGCAGGCAATTCTTCGCGGATATGATTTGGTATCTTCACTTCCGATTCCGATGAACCATCAGATGATTTACGCTGAACAGATGCTAGATCCTCACTTCCATTACCCAACACATAATCAAAAATCCCTGGATCTTCCGGTAACGGAGTCGTCACACGTACCTTCTTATAATTAAAAAATTCCAGCAGTTCATCAAGCCGCCGTTCGGTTTCTTTTTCATCCATTTCTTGCACCTGATCGCGCAAAACTTTAAGTTTTAACGCAAAAGTTGCTTGCTTGCGCCGCTGATCACTTAATTGCCCCGATAACTTCTCAACACGGCTCATTAATTCGCGAATCACTCCATTTTGGCGTACAAACATTTCCGACTGATCTCCAATTGCAGTAAACAAATGCTCTATCTGCTGATCCGTATCTTGGCGCAATTCGGAAACATTATCTTCTTGAGCCGTTACTCGAGTTTCGAGTTTATAGCCACGGCTCATTAATTGCTTCATGAGTTCATTGAGTCTCAAAATAGTCTCTGCCTGACGATCAATCACGTTTGTCATACGCTCATCTCGCAGTGCCCCTTGCTCCCAGATCATATGCACTGATTTTTCGTGCTCTTCTTGCAAACGAGCTAACTCTTGAACAAAATGGCTCTCAATTAAATTCAAAGATTCTGCCATAGAATCTTCGACCGGCGGTTGTGGGAGTGGCTTTTGTGGAACACGCGGACTTTGGGTAATTTCTGATTTCTCTCTTTGAGAGTTTATTGAACTTGGACCAGCAGTAAACTGTTCATGCATGGCTCGTAAATTCTTTAGTTGTTGCGCTTTATCTTCCGGATTCATGGCACAGAGTGAGTGCACCATGAACGCTGCCATGAGAGTTAAGTACTTCATTGTATCCCCCTATAACAAATGAAATTATTTTCTCTCACAGTATAACGGGGTGAAGTTTTACAAGACTAGAAACGGAGGAAAATTTATTTTGACTTCCCCGTTCTTGCTTCCTTCGACAAGCTCAGGGCGAACGGGGTTTTATATCTCTTTATTTTAATTTTTACTTGAGAACGGATACCATCCGCTCATCCTGAGCTTATCGAAGGATAAACATTATCAAAAATTAACCACCCTTCACAACAGCCAACGGCTTCAACCGCGCTACCTTGCGAGCGAGTTTCGCTCCCGCAACACTCGCCACTACATCCTCCACGTCTTTATACGCCTCTGGTGCTTCCTCGGCCAAACCAGGATCGGAGTCAGAGCGAATTACAATGCCGCGCGCCTCGAGTTCCTCTCGCAACCGAGCGCCATAAATATGTTTTTTTGCTTGTGCACGGGACATTCTTCTTCCGGCACCATGGCACGAACTGCCAAAGGCAATATCCATGCTTTCGCTGGTACCCGCCATAACATAAGATGCAGTTCCCATGGTACCCGGAATCAAAACTGGTTGACCAATGCTTCGATACATCGCCGGAACTTCTTCACGCCCCGGGCCGAATGCACGCGTTGCACCCTTGCGATGCATAACCACTTTTTTTTGCATACCATCAATTGTATGCGTTTCGATTTTGCCAATATTATGAGAAATATCATAAACGGTGTGTAATGATACTCCCTCACCGACTACTTCGTGCCACGCTTCGCGTACCCAGTGGCCAATCAGATGTCGATTTGCCCAGGCATAATTGGATGCAGCCGCCATTGCAGCAAAATAGTCTTGCGCCTCGGGTGACTTAAATGGTGCATAAATGAGTTCTCTATCTGGAAGCTCAAAGCCCCACTCTGGTAATTTTCGCATCATAATGCGCACATAATCGGTACATGTCTGATGCCCCAAGCCACGCGATCCGCAGTGAATCATCACCGTTACATTGCCTTTTTTGAGGCCAAACACCGAGGCCGCTTGTTCATCAAAAATTTCATCGATGATCTGCACTTCAAGAAAATGATTTCCCGATCCGAGCGTTCCCAATTGATCACCCCCTCGTTTTTTTGCATGCTCACTCACCAAATCGGGATCCGCATTTTGCATACAACCGTTCTCTTCACAAAACTCTAAATCCGCCTCGTTACCATATCCCAATTGGACCATTCGATTCGCACCATGTTTTAAAAATGCATCTAATTCATGAGAACCGAATTCTAATTTTCCTCCACGCCCAACACCCGATGGCACTTTGTGGAAAATGCGCGTCGCTAACTTTTCTAAATAAGGCTTTAAATCCTGGGCGCTCATATCGGCACGTAACAATCGAACACCACAATTAATATCGTAACCAATACCGCCGGGCGAGATCACCCCACCCTCATCGATTGCAGTTGCAGCAACGCCCCCGATTGGAAAACCATAACCTTGATGAATATCGGGCATTGCAAATGCATATTTTTGAATGCCGGGCAACGTTGCCACATTCACCAATTGCCACAATGCGCGATCCTGAAGCACGTCACCAATCATATTTTCATTGGCAAAAAGGCGCGCGGGAACACGCATATCGGATCGATACGATTTGGGGATTTCCCACGTAAAATCATCGATTTTGATGAGATCGGAATATTTAATTTCCTGTGACATTTTTTCCCTTTTTTAAATATCAAACACAATGTCTGTCTGCCAGAGGCCATTTTCTTGTTTAATTGCCAAATCATGATGGGTGACAGCCTTAATTTCCACTACCTCATATCCGGTCACTTTGGCTCCATAAATGGTCGCACGAATATGCGAATTCGATAGCTCGTGAATTTTTGCATCCAAATATGCCTCATTATAAACATCGGATAAATACAGTGCTTCTGATAAAAAATCGACAAGCAATGCCTCTTGATCGATCGAATCAAGATTAATTTCATGAGAGAATGGCAACTCTTTGCACAGCACTCGTTCATTTTTGAGAATGCATCCCTTGATTTGGGGTCCAATTGACTGAAACATGCCAATCAACGCATTACGAAACAAATCTTCAAGAGTTTTTCCATAGACACGCAATTTGATATCAGCGGTGTGAGGAATGAGTTCGAAGTCCATCGCCATGTTTGGGTACTCGCCTTCGGGTTTTTTTATGAATAAATTTAAACACAATCAGTTTCATACTCTCAGTCACGATCAAGAAGAATACTACAATTGCCCCAATGATGGCATAGTGATGCATACTCAATGGCACCAATTTAAATATGACACGCCCAAACTTCGTGAACGGTAAGATCACTGCCGCTCCACCGGCCAACATCGCTAGAACAATGAGTGGCCACGAAGGACGTGTGCCCAACAAAATAAATCGATTTGTTCGAATACAAAAAATAAAAACAATCGCGGTCAAGACACTTTCAACAAACCAACCTGATTGCAATATCTCCGGCTTAAAATGTTTAAAAATAATGAAAAAGATCAAATCTGCAGCAGTTGCCATGCTACCAATTGCAATGCAAACCAAGATAATATCACGCACATGATACCGATGAGGATAACGGAGATCTTCTTTATCAACTGCATCGGTTGAAATAGCAATCATCGGAAAATCGGCAAGCAAATTCACCAGTAAAAGTTGAACCGGCAACATCGGCAGATACGGCAAAACAAGCGATGCAACCGAAAGAGAAAGAAAGTTTCCCCAAATGCTACCCAAAGCCGTTCGGATATATTTGAGCGTATTTGTCACAACCTTACGCCCTTCCTGCACCCCAGTACAAATCACATGCAAACTTTTTTGGAGAATAATAATATTGGCAGCGCGATAAGCAACGTCGACAGCATTATTAACCGCAATAGAAACATCGGCCAATTTCAATGCCGGAACATCATTGATCCCATCTCCCAGATACCCAACAACTTTATTCTTTTGGAGCAGTTCAATAATCTGATATTTTTGTTCAGGTGTAACCCGCGCAAACACCACGATCTCTTGAACAGCTTTTTGCTTTTGGTCATCTGAGAGTTCATCAAATTCTGCACCGGTCATAACCTGTTCTTCTTTTTGAATTAAGCCAACTTGTCGGCTAATGGCAGCGCATACTTCTTTGACGTCCCCACTCAAAATCTTAATCTCAATGCCCAACTGCTGCGCAAATTGAATCGATTCAGCAACTCCTTTTTTGATTGGATCAGTAAACGAAATGAGTCCAAGAAGTTCCAAGTTATTTAATTCTTTCTCAAGCTCTTTTTCATCGATAAATTTTATTTTCTTAGTGGCTACCGCCAATGCGCGATAACCTTTCTGACCTTGCGCATCGAGCCATTCATTGAGCTCGTTCATGTTATTGATCGGCGCACAAAATTGAAAAATATCTTCAGCCGATCCACGAACAATGAGCTCGGCACCTTCTTTTGCATGCTGTACCACCGTCACATTGTGTTTATGTGCAGGATCATACGGCAATTCAGCCAAGCCATTATATTCTTGAACAAGTTGTTTATCCGCCTCCGGCAATGCATCCCAAAGAATATAGTCGTAACCCTTTTTGGATTTTTGAGCAATTTTACCCTTATAACTCGTAGTCAATGCTGCATAAAAAAGAGTTTTTGCTGCATCTGAAGCACGTATTTCCCCCACAGTCAATGTATTTTCGGTCAATGTTCCCGTTTTATCGGTACACAAAATTTCAATTGCACCCAAATCATCGATTACCGAAAGACGCTTAACCAGAACATGATTCTTGGCCAACCGTTTGACACCCCGCGCCAACGAGAATGTAATCACCACCGGTAACGCTTCAGGGGTGACCGTAATTGCCATTGCAACGGAAAACAAAATAAGATCCGCAAGATTAATTTGGAATCCTTTGACTGCCAGATTTCCTAAAAATAAGGCAAGAATCGCGACTATAATAATTTTAGTGATAAATGAACTTAGCTCTCTCGTTCCTTTTGATAAGCTGCTTTCATGCTCCTCAATTTGTGCCAATTTTGCAATATCACTCATCACCGTTGCTCCGCCGGTCGCACATACAATCCCAAACGCTTTTCCTGCCACCACAGTCGTTCCAGCAAAACCGATGTTTGCCGCTTCCATCCGACTCTTTACTTGTATTTGTTCATCTGTTTTGGCAACCGATGCCGATTCACCCGTTAACACCGATTCATCAATTTCAAGTGACGTTGCTCTTGCAATGCGAATATCGCCCGCAACAATATCGCCAGGATAAAGAATCAGAATGTCACCTGGCACCAATTCCGTGCTCAAAATCTCAGCCTCTTTTCCATCGCGCAGAACCGTAATCGTGGTATGAAGATATTTTTTGAGCGCCTCAAGTGTTCGATTCGCTTGAAATTCCTGATAAAACCCAACCGCCGCATTAATGAATAAGAATGCCAAAATAATACCGGCATTGAGATGCTCCCCAAATACAAATGAAAGAATTGCAAGCGCCAAAAACAAAAGAAAGAATGATGAATAAACTTGTTTTATGAGCAAATGCAACCAAGTTACTTTTTTTTCGGGAAACACATTAGGACCATGTTTGGCAAGACGTTCTTTAACCTCAGCTTCGGATAATCCCTCATCGAGGGACGTTTTCAATTCTTTTTCTACATCAGAAACACTCTTTTGGGCATAACTAATAAATTGCTTTTTTTCCATCGACTCTCCTTGAAGTTCTTGCTGATTTTAAAAATGAGGCCATCCAAAATGCAACTTTTTGCTTTATTTAGGTGCCATATTCTGGTTAATCGAGCCTTAGACAACAGAGAGTCTCCATGCTATAGTAATATTACAACCTGAAACGCGGCTTAAATTACCGCAAAAACACTTGTCCTTAAATGGAGTTTTCGTGAAACATACCAAAATCATATTTCTGTCATTTTTTTTGACTGGATTGCCATCGAATGCTATGGACCAGGAGTTTCAGCTTCCCTCGCGAAAATCGAGTAATCTTTCCTTGCAACAGCAAATCGAACTCAATAAAGAATTCATTGCCACCTGTTATGAAGGATCTCTGGACCAAGTAGAATCATTACTTCAAGCGGGAGCTGAAGTAAATGCTCATGATAATTTTTTAGGCGGTTCTGCACTTATACTTGCTGCAGGAGGAAAACAAAAAGAAATTTGTTCCTTGCTCCTTGAACAAGGGGCTGATATCTCTGCTCAAAGCGGCTACAAATGGACAGCTCTCGATATTGCTTCATCCCTTGCATTAAATGAAGATAATGAAGAATTATTAAAAGAGATCATAACAAAGCCACTATTTACACCGGTTATTCCTGAAATCGAATACGAATTTGAGCCCGCTTATCATCGAATTTTAACTGCATTATTGATATTTAAGAAACTATGCCCTCATATGCCCAAAGATGTGCGCAAACTGATTTTGTGTGCTGACCCGCGTCTTAAATTTGATCTGTTGTGTTCCGGCGCATTTCATAGAATGGCATGCATTCGCCCTGAAATGATTCCCAATTTTCCTCTGCCCGTACTTGCACGTTTGATCAATCGTGGCACCCTTGAGGCACAAACTACTATAATCGCATTGAAAAAAAATCATTATGCACGCATCATGCCATTGATTAAAAAAACGATTACTACCATTCCAGATGAAGAACTTCAAAAGCTTGCAAATCAAGAATTATTAGAAGATTTTTTTGATGTAGATATAGAAAATACGATTCGCACGCGGTTAAATCTTCCATTATTAGAAAATAATTCTGATGAAAACTCGGCACAAGAAAGTTCAAACGAATCATTGCAATCGCCCAGGCTAGATAAAGGAAACCATGAATATATATAAAATCGTGTTTGCCTCATTCTTAATGGCAAGTATGCCAATCAAAGCCATGTTGGTCCCTCTATCTTCCACTCCCGAGAATCAAAAATTATCCCAATTTATAAATGCCATAAATCAAAATAATATTGCCCAAACTAGAGAATTGCTCCGAGAGGGAATGAGTCCGAATGCAGGGATTTTTCGCGCTATCGATCTTGATTCCCCAATACAAATGCTCAAATTATTAATCGAGTTCAACGTCGACGTTAATATCGAACATGGTACCACCACAAATACCCCATTAATGATCGCCGCACAGGCCAATAGAATTAAGCTTTGCCGCTTACTGATTCAACATGGAGCAGAAATAAATAAAACGAACCGTTGGGGAAAAACCGCTCTCTATTTTGCTGGGAAAAATAATCACATCGCAGTCTGCAAACTACTGCTCGAACATGGGGCAACAATCGATGAGGCCGGCCCTCAAATAGCTCAGGAAAATCCATTTCATTGCAAAGTACTGGTAACCCATGCAAGATTCTGCCCTCACCTTTCACAAGAACAGTTCAAAAACACACTCGATCGGCTTCGAGCAACACTTCTCGGTTTTCATCGTTTCGGCCGTATCCCCAAAGAGATACTAAGTTACATTTTCCAGTTCGACCCAGATTTTCAAAAGGCTTTCTTTACAGCAGGCGTTGCGGCATTTGGCAATTACGATCTCCAACACGCTCCGTTCTTACCGCGTCAACTGGTAACATTCTTAATACGCAATGGAACACTTCCGCAAGAATATACTGTTCAGATGATTAAGACGCATCATCTTCTATCGGTGCTGCCTCTTGCGAAGTATATTTATAATCAGGGAAAGGAAGAGTATTGGGGAAACCCATCTTATCAGTCTTTAGACGATAACTACGGTGGCCAAATAGAAACAAATATCAAAAATAGCCTTGGCATCTCTCCATGGCAATGCATCATGCAATAACAGTAATTTTTATGGAAATCATCAAATTCCTTTTCATCTCACTACTTTCACTCGCTACCACGCTGCCTGCCATGGAAGCACCAATCGATCGACCTCCGCAAGATCTCGATGAACAGCTGTGCCGCGCTTTTCATGCGAATGATGTAAACAAAATAGAAGAATTGCTCAAAGCCGGTGCCAATCCAAATGCACGAATCCATAACCCGGGATGGGGAGGACCAACACAAGATGAATACTATCATCGCTCTCATAGCTATACAATAAGCCCATTAGAGTGGGCCATGCGCTTATACCCTCATTTAAAGATTTGCAAACTTCTTATTCAATATGGCACAGATTTAGCTAAGGCGCATAGCTGTAGGCCAGCATTATTTGTCGTTCATGAGGACACGCAATCTGCAAAAGCCTTTGACATGTATAATTTACTTTTCGAAAGTGGTGCAAACATTTATGAATTATCACACTATGCCGATGAAGGAGAATTAAATCCTCTTGATCGAGCTGTCGATTTATTTTGCGATACGCACTACAAATTTCTGATCATTTGCGCTCATTTCAACCCCCAATTAGATCGCCGCTATTTTTCAGCTCATGCACGAATTATGAGTGCCCTTTCGGTTTTTAAACATTTATGCCCGAGAATGCCCAAAGATATAAAAAGAATTATTTTAGGAATCGATGAAGAACTGAAAACTGACCTGCAAATCATTAGCCACTACGGTAAACTTTCAGCGCTCGATGAATCGCATGCGCACGAGGTTCCACTACCGATTGTTCACCTCTTGATTGAAAGAATGCAATGGGATCCGCAAACAGTCATCGATCGTATCAAAGCGAATCATATAGCGTGCATGAAACCACTGATGGAAAGAGCTCGAACTCGCGCCCGCGGCATACAAAGAGACGGTGTCAATATGGATGAGCGGATTAAAATGCTGAATCCCGATCTTCTTGAAGAACATTTTGGCGCTGCCATTGAGGAAAATATTCGCAGACGGTTTCATTTAATTCCCTGGTATGAGCGATTATATGATGCTCTCCTAAATAATCCATGCATCCTGCAATGAAAAACATGTACTCAGTACGATAATTTCATACACACATATGCGCGCATGGTGTACACTGATTTTGAAAACAAAATTAAGTTATTATCATCATGCTGCCATTAAAAAATTTATTAAACAGTTATATTTCTACAAACACAGAGTCCGATTGGAAACTAAAGTTGATCAAAGAGTGGCCCGAAATTATCGGCACTTTGAGCACTAAAGTTACTTTGGAAAAAGTTCATGAAGATACTATCGTATTGGGCGTTTCCGATTCGTGTTGGATGCAAGAGCTCTATCTACTTTCTCCTGTGCTGATCAACTCAATTAATCAAAAGCTAGACCGCCCGTATATAAAACAAGTACGCTTTAAAAGCGTTGGAAGAAAAAAAGAAAAAGCTGCACCGCAAAAGCCAACAATAAACGTACTGCGCAAAGAGATCACCCTTTCACCGCATGAAAAAGCAGCGCTTGAACATATTCAAGATCCGGAATTGCGTGCAGCAATCAAAGCGTTTCGAATCCGTTGCTATCGGGAGAACTCATGAAAGTAATGAAAAAGAATATTGGAATTGTGGCTGTTACGAGCCTCGCGATGACCCCATCGATAAATCCGGTTCAATCCGATGATGTACAATCCTATTTCTTGGCAAACTACAACCAATTTCGCGGCAATAAAAAACAGGCGTCACAATGGTATCAATCCATGCTCGCCAACTCTGCACCCGCACAAGCATACTTAGGATATCTCTATCACCTTGATGAAATTGGCAATTATGCAAAGATCGTAGAACTTTATCCGCATATAAAAGATCGCGCGCAAGATGATCCCAAATTGCAACTTCTTTATGCGCTCGCACTCGCTCAAACGGGCCGCAAAAAAGATTCCGATGAAACGCTCGTGCAACTGCAAACCAAATTCAAAGGGGATAAAGAAATCGCTTTTTATGCGACCAATCGGTATCTGCAGGCAAAGGAACCAGAAAACGCCCTCTCGGTCATCA
Source organism: uncultured Pseudomonadota bacterium (assembly GCA_964553945.1). GTDB lineage: Bacteria > Babelota > Babeliae > Babelales > Vermiphilaceae > CAZKLV01. The sequence goes on along the minus strand of CAZKLV010000001.1, from coordinate 624,359 downwards.
ACGATTTTTTGCAAAGTGCTCCGCGCCGACCACAAAATTTTGTATTTTATTTCATGAAATCTCAAGTCTATGCCCAGCTTAATAAATACGAAGATGCGCTTGCAAGTGTTAAACAAGCACTTCAACTTCATCCACAATTCGATAAGGGATGGCTCATGCTGGCACTACTCGAAGAGCAAGCGGGAAAATTACAAGAAGCGATTGAAGGGTATACTTCATATCTTGAATTTACCTCCGAGCCCAATAAAAATATCGAGCAGCATCTCATGCAACTGGCCCTCAAGCAAGAGCTTGCACATCGCAATAAACGTATGATCTCACTCGATCCGGCGTGCTTTGAAAAAGCTGCCGCACTCTTCGAGCGCAAACAGTTCCGCCAAGCACTCGGAACAGTTGAAGAATGTTTAAAACAAACTCCTGAGCACGTTGACCTGCGTTTACTGAAATTACGCACCCTAGTGGCTATGGATCAGCCGCACGATGCAGTGCGTGCCGTTGCGCAATGGATTGGGCAGCGCCCAAGCGATGAATTGTGGTATCGCACACTCCATCTTTTGGTTCGTGCACAAGCTTCTGACGAAATCACCAAAATTGCAATCTACGAACTGAAGCGCGTTGAGGTGAAAAATAAGAATGAATTATTACCTGCCCTGTATCTTGCCGATCTTTCTTTGCGATCGCACAACACTGGTGATGCAAAAATGTATTTAGAACATGCATTTAATCGCACGCACGATCCAAAATTACAGGTTAAGATTTTATATCAACGAGCGCTCCTTGCTCATCAAGCGAACGAGCAAAAAGAGATGGGAGAGGCACTCGAGCGCGCTCACGCATTGGACCCAAATTTCATCCCTGCCGCAAATTTACTCGCCCATCATGTGGCAGCATCGCTCCATGACCATCAGCGCGCGCAGCGTTTAATTTCGACTGCCCTCGAAAAACATCCACACAACATCCACCTGCTTGATACACAAGCAATGATTTATGAACTTGAAAATAAACATGCCGAAGCAAAAAAGATTCGGGATGTACTGGCGAGTAGTGGAAGCAAGTGCCTGGGGTGCGATAAAAATCTTTTGGTGAAGAAATAAACTAAATAAAATATAATAATTAAAATCCGCTCGTGGTGAGCGTCCGTCATTTTCTAAAAAATAACGGGTGTATCGAACCATGTACCGATAGCAGTGTATATGAAAAATATTTTTGCTCCGTTCGCCCTGAGTGTTTTTCGAACGAAGTGAGAAAAATGTATCGAAGGGTTGTGCTACTCTTCCCTTCGCTCCAAAAATTTAAAAAATTAACTCAACCCTTCGATACTCCGGGTGTGCTTCGCACCCTCAGAACTCAGGGCGAACGGTAGAGGCAACATGACTGGAATCCCTAAAGATGTTGACCCCAAAACCACTCACCCTCGCTCTCGCCACCGGCCATTCGGGCGGCCACATAGTCCCCTGCCTCACTCTCGCTCTTAAGCAGAATCCAGAAAAAATTATTTTTTTCTCAACCAACGGAACGCTGGATATGCAGCTGCTCGCAAAAAATGAATTAGTCAGTACCCATATCCCCTTGCACGTGCATCCGGCCCGCCGCTGGTATCGATTGCCACTGCAAATACTAGGCATGGGCACAGCATTTTTTAAAAGTTTATATCATTTACATCGTACAAAACCGGCAAAACTCATCTCCACTGGCGGACTCGTTGCGATACCAGTCTGCCTGGCAGCATGGGTATTAAGGATTCCAATCGAGCTCTACGAACTCAATGCAGTACCAGGCAAGGCAATTAAATTCTTGGCACCAATTTCGACATCCATTTTTGTTTGTTTTAAACAAGCAAAAACAGATTTTCCCGCCGCTAAGTGCACACTTTTCGATTATCCCCTTCGATACGCTCCGAGCATTTCTAATGAAATGGCGGGCTACTCAGGGCTGGCATATAAAGATAAAGTATTAAATCAACTTAATTTCAAAAGTGAACGCAAAACACTTTTCATTCTGGGCGGATCACAAGGATCTCACTTCATCAACCAAACAATCGAACGGACCTTGCAAGAACATCCCGAGCTTACTGCTCAAATCCAAATTATTCATCAAACCGGTGGTTCAGATTCTATGGATTATCGAGCACGCTATGCACAGCTTGGCATTCCGGCACATGTCTTTGCATTTGATAACAATTTAGCACGCTACTATGCTATTGCTGATTTAGTTACTGCACGCGCAGGAGCTGGGACCATCTTTGAAACTCTGTATTTCAAAACTCCGTGTATCTTAATCCCACTCGAAACCAAAGCAACCGATCATCAAGTGGATAATGCTGCGGCAATTGTTGCTGAATATCCGAATCAGTTTTGTATGATCAGACAAAAAGAAATTGAGCAAGATAATCAGAAATTCATAGAATTAATTTATAAAAAAATGAATCTTTATCCCTCAATTCTTCGGGACGAACGGATAAAATCCGTTCACGAGTAAAGATTCTTTATATGAAATTTACATAATACCGTTCATCCCAAGTTGATTGAGGAATCGCGAAGCAACGCGAGAACGGTTCATTTTAAAAGAAACTCATGCAAAAAATACTTCTGTGGTTCATCATTCTTAATTCGTTTAACAGTATTCATGCAATGGTTGGTGGCTCGTATATGCCTGTCATTAGTGAAATGATGGTAATTGAACGCAATAAAATATATGATCGCATAGTTCAAACAGAGATAACAACAGGAAATCTTGAATCTCTAAAAACTCGCTTTTTTAAAAATGATCAATGGTTTATTGCATATATCAAAGCACATGGACTTTCTAATGCTGCTCACGCCGGCCAGCATGAGGTATGTAAACTTTTTCTTGAATGGGGTATACCTCTGAAAACGTCTCATTTAACACTTGCCTCAAGCCATCAGACTCTTCGAGCTTTACTTTGCACAAGTATATTCATTCCAAACGAAGTAGATTTATCATATTCTGGCAAAGCAGTTTTGATTTTTTTGGCATGCCTAAAAAGATTGGCAAATCAAAAAGTAATGAATCAAACAATGCCACGTGACGTACGATATCTTATACTTACGTATATTCCGCAGTTGGCTGATTTCATGATTCTCAAATTAAAACATGGCAAACCTATCCCCCAAATCTTTCTTAAATCGGCGCAACAAAGATTAATGAGCACAACGATCAGAGAATTGAAACAACTTCAAGCTAATACTGCTGGAATACTGCAAAAAAATGCAGGTGCAATAATGGAATGTGAATTTTGGCAACAATTAAAAGCGCTCGAAACCGAAAAAAAGTTAGAAGATGAGACTTTGCAAACAATCGAGAGAAGGTTGATTCAAGACCATTTCACTTGGAATGGGCAAGCAAAGGAACCAGAAATCCAACTTCCGCCGTATAATTATTACTCTGATTTACCTGATTTAGGGTGGTGTTCGATTTTATAGATGAGTCTTAGCACGGCACTGCGTGAAGCTTTTCTTTTTTCAAATATCTTTTTTTAGCTCCCGCCGGGGTAACTTTTTTTAGGGCAAAAAAAGTTACCAAAAAAGGCCCCACAAGAGGGTACTCTTGTGTATCTCCTAATCAAAACCGAAACTTGCGACCACTCGCCTACGGCAGCGGGATGCAAGGTCGTTTTTCTATAGGAAGACACGGACTATTAGCGCTTCGCGCTTTGCAAGGACTTGAGTAGCAAAATTATCCGCCTCATTGCCAACAAGGCTAGCTCCACACTTCTTATCCTTCTAATTCTAAAAAAGTTGCATGATTTTGATTGATCACTGTGCTCGAAAAGTGAGCTCGCGTGAGTTCGAGCTCACGGTGATTATCCAACTTACAATCAACTTTAGGGCATTTCGCATATGTAGCCAGTATTGAATCTGTGAGCCGTGCTTGTGAGCTTGCGAATACAAGCTAAGGCGAATCGGTTCAATCCCTGGCGTGGAGGGATGTAAAAAGGGAGAGCCCCCCCTTTTTTAGCCTTTTTTGGTGACTTTTTTTGCTATAAAAAAAGTTACGCCATCAGCCTCGGCAGAGGCTCGCGATATATTGCGAAAATATAAAACTAAGCCCCACGCATGTGCCTTTTCAAGCGATTTTTGATGCAATCAAAGGAAGATTTTTATGGCCCCTTCATCACCCTCTTTCACAACATAGCCACTCATTTCATCAATCACCACTTCATGCAAGCTTGTATCGAACACAAATTCTTTTCGTTTACTTGTCACTGCACGGTTATAATCGAGCCAGATAGGAAATGCCGTTCGAACAGGAAACACATTCTTGCCAAGCGAATCATTATTATCACATCCCATCCAGATCCCGGTTGTTAATTCAGGAGTGGAGCCAACGAACCAACACGTACGCGAATCATCAGTCGTTCCTGTTTTGCTAATTGCTTGGCAATCGATCCATCGATCGGGGAACCATTTATGCACACGCAGCAAGCCCAACTGAAGAACTTTGGCAATTTGATCATTGGTTCGAGTACTCAAAACACGCTCACGCACTGCCGTATGCTTATATACTTTATTGCCCCACTGATCCGCAACCCATTTGATCAAATGCGGTTCAACATAAACACCATTATTTGCAAACACGTTCATCAATCCACATGCCTCTTTGAGCGTAACATCAACACAGCCAAGTGCGAGTGAAGGGTAAGGTTGCATAGGGGCCGTGATATGAAAGCGTTTGGCCAGCTCAATAACTCGTTCAATACCAACTTTCAATAATAATTTGATGGCTACAATATTATTCGAATGAGAAAGTGCATATGCAAGAGTCATCTGTCCTTCAAATTTCATGTTGTAGTTATTTGGCTGCCAGCCGGATGCTTGATTTTTATGCATAATCACATCAATCGGCTCATCAATCTCGGTATCGGCAAAGCAATACCCTTGCTCAAGTGCAGCGATATAAAGAAGCGGCTTGAAAATAGAGCCCAATTGGCGCCGCGATTGGAATGCTCGATTAAATTTCGATTTTTCATAATCAAATCCACCCACAAGCGCTTTAATTTCACCGGTACTCACTGCCATAGAAATAAAACCACCATCGATATTGGGAACCATCGTTTTTTTAAGCGCAGCACATTGATTCTTAAACGCTTCTTGCGCCTCGAGTTGTGCCTTTTGATTCAATGTTGTTTGAATCACCAGTCCACCGGAATACAGTTTTTCGCGCCCAACAAGATCTTCCAAGAATTGGCGAATCGCTTCCTTGGCATGCGGCGCGATCACCATTTTATTTTCTTGAATTACATTCATTGGAACTAGCACCGCAGCATCTAGTGCCGTTTTATCAATCAAACCAAGCTTATGCATCGAATGCAAAATCACATTACGGCGCTTTTGAGCCGATAGAGGACACAGTAATGGACAATATTGCGCCGGATTACGAATGATCGCCGCCAATGTAGCCGATTGATCAACGCTCAAATCGGATGCATTAATACCCCAAAAGCGTTGTGCGGCAGCTTGAACCCCATAGATACCGCATCCAAAATAGACATGATTCAAATAGGTTTGCAAAATTTGCTCTTTGGTGAATTGCCGCTCTATCACCAGAGCATAAAGTTGTTCTTTAATTTTTCGCGAAAACGTTTTGCTGGAATCAAGGAATAATAATTTAACAAGCTGCTGAGTGATCGTGCTGGCCCCCTGTACCTTACGACCATGATAAAGATTTACAAAAATGGAGCGAAAAATTCCCTTAAATGAAAGCCCTGAATGAGAAAAAAACTGCCAATCTTCGGCAGCGATAAATGCATCAATGACATGCTGCGGCATCACCTCGAGCGCAATCGGCTCACGCCGATCTAGTTGAAATCGCGCCCATTCACGCCCTTCATCATCGAGCAAAATCGACGGTTTACCTGGATCATAGTGTTCGAGCACAGAAAAATCTGCCCACTGATGATTAAGAACATAAATGAGTGCGCCCATAAGGGCGGTGAGAGAAATAAGAAATGAAAGAAGAATGATACGTAAAATAATTTTCATGATAACAGTAATCAATACCAATAATATTTGAATGTGTCCCTCACCGTTCGCCCTGAGTGATTTTCGAACATAGTGAGAAAATTGTATCGAAGGGTTGTGGTAAAGTTTTTTATTTTTTGAGTTTTTTATTAAATAATTTTCAACACAACCCTTCGATACTTCGGGTGTGCTTCGCACACTCGAAACTCAGGGCGAACGGAGAAGAACAAATACTCTACATTAAAAATAAATGAGTGATTCAAAATACTCATCAGCGAAATTTATAAAGCCTGCCAAAATAATAAGAGGAGCTCGAAAGCTCCTCTTACAAATTCTCAATTTTTAAAATTGATTACGCTTGGCGACCAATTACCACACGGGTAGGTTCTTCTTCTGCTTGAATTTCTTCTTCAGCGATACCCAAAAGGCTTTGCGCTTGAGCGTAAAGATATGCAGCTACACTTTGAACATGAGTATTTGTGCCAACAAGCGCTGCAAATACAATCCATTTTGCAATGTATGTTTTATGCGGATGATTATTTTGAATGTTTTGAGTAACATTATAGGTTGAAAGATCGGTCCATTTCAAACCATTCGCAAGCTTTTCAAATGCTTTGCACTCAGCTACCACCTGAGCTACTTCAATAACATCAGGATCATCCAGTTTCACTTGCTCTGTTTTGGTCGCTTCTTCATCACCTACTGCAAATGACGGTGCTACCGCTAGAGCGCTTGCCAACATCGCGATTGATAACAATTTTGTAAATTTTTTCATAAAAAACACTCCTATGTGAAAGAGCCCCATTTTTAGTGGGGCTCATGATTATTTTACTGTACGTTTGCTTCAGTTTGAACTTCAACTACTTCTTCTTTTTTGCAGAGTTCTGCACCTTGTTCGGTAACTTCTGCTGCGAATACTGTTGATGTGCTAACTGCTACAAACAATGCAAATGCAAATACTTTTGCCATGTGCATAACTCCTTCATGTAAAATATGTTTATGTAATTCCGCTAAACAACTTAATCAATTTATATATACTGTCAATAAAAAAATTACATTTAATCTCGATTTCGGAGGTAGATGTGTTCGATTCTCCACTTTTTTTAATGTTAGTTTCATGCGCATTATTTCTCAGCGATGTAAGTTTATATTTTTTGTGTCATCATCAGTTTCTATACCTTATTTTAATCGCATATATTTTTGAGTTATTGAGCACACAAAATAAGTATTTTCTTTTATTTTTTGGTTCTTTGATCTGCTTAGAATCATTTATTTTTTATGGCACCTTGTGGGCACCATTAGCCGCACTTATCCCATTAACATTTCTTGAGATTCAATATCGCCATAATTTCTATCAATCATGGGGCTATAAAGTGGGGGTTGGCAGTTTGTTTATAATCGCCCAAATAGTTATTATTGAGCCCTTTTTGCTTGGGTTACCCTTGGGTATTGCCTATACATTTTTTAAGGTTTGTAGTAATATGTTGGTTGTAGGAATACTATCTTTGAAAGACTTTAATCAAAACAAACGAGACAATCGTGGAACATGGCTTTAGTTATTTTCCATTTAATGTACTTCATCCGTCATTGCCCTTTTGGGCTATAGCGCTATAAAACACATTAAAGGTTGGGAGCAATTAAAACGCGCTTCAAGGAAAGTCCGGACTCCAATTGAGCACGGTACCTGCAGAGTACATAATCAAAAATGGTTATAACGCAATGCAGGGTGGCACTCCAGGAATGGATGCCAACGGAACGTGCTACAGAAACAAACCTCTTATCATCAATCCCTCAAGCCCTCGGGCCGAGCTGGTTGATGACTAAGAAAGGGTGAAAATGTGCGGTAAGAGCGCACGATCATGCATAGTAATGTACATGATGGGTAAACCCTACCGGGAGCAAGGCAAAATAGGTGTGCAGTTCCGCTCAATAACATATTGCACATGGGTATGCCGCATAGATAAATGGTTGTCTATTTACTATTTTATCCCTCAAGCCTTCGGGCAGAACGAGTAAAATATGAAATAACAGAATCCGGCTTACGAATTTGTTTTGGTTGTTATGCCCCGTATGAAAATACGGGGCACCATTTATTTTAGACATCTTTAAAATTTTCATTCATCCATTCACCCTGAGGCCCCTCTGAGTTTATCGAAGGGTTACAAATATTTCTTAAGAATGATCAAAAAACTCCTTTTCCTTCTCCCTTTTACCAGCTTCATTGCAGGATATCTGCTCATCCAAATGATCTTTACTACCAAAGAACTCTATGTGCCAACTCTTATTGGTAAAAACTTGCCTCAGGCATGTGAAATTTTATCTGCACAAAACCTCAATATTCGTATTCTTGCTCACAAAGAAGATCCTCATGTTCCTCCCTCTACAATTTTGAACCAAACACCGCAAGCCAATGAGCGAATCAAGCCTCACCAATCGATTTATGTAGTCGTGAGCTCACACGAATCCACGCATCATGCCCCGAATTTTGTTCAAAAATCTCGTAAAGAAATAGAAGACGAACTAAAAAATATTGGCATTAAACAAACCGTCTATTACGTGCCAAGCCCTTATCCACATGATACTTGCATCGCACAATCACCGCGCCCCGGACAGTTAATTGAGAAAAACAGTATCACCCTTTACTACGCACAACAGAATAATAAACCGATTGTCTGGCCCGATTTTCGCGGTAAACAATTAAGTGTTGCCAAAGAATTATTAGAAACGGTTCATATTGTACCGCAAATCATCACGAGCCATAATGCGGTGATTTCTGATTCATCTCTGGTTCTTGATCAGCGGCCAAAAGCCGGAACGTTGCTTATTTTAGATGAAAATAAACCTATCTGCGTTCAATTGAGTATTCAATAATTTAAAGCACCTTAACACGTGCGAAGCGTTTATTTTTGCCATTTTTTTTAACGCCAAAAATAATGGTAGAAAAAAAGGGCATTTAGGGTTGCTCCAGGCGCCCCTAAAAACCCAGCAGGGCAAAGCTGCTGCTTATGCCCCACAGCTTCATGCTCGCTTCGGCCATTACCTCAGGGCGGGCGCGGCCTTGCTCTTGCATGGCTGATGGGGCAGCGCATCTTTCAGATAGGGAATTACAGGATTAATCAAAATGGAGGTTATTATCGGTTCTTTATTAGCGGCTTGACTGGCGTAGCGGGTCAATGAGGCGAATAATTTTGTTACTCATGTCCTTATAAAGCGCAAAGCGCCAATAGCCCGTGTCTTCCTATGGAAAAACGACCTTGCATCCCGCTGCCGTAGGCGAGTGGTCGCAAGTTTCGGCTTTGGTCAGGAGATACACAAGAGCTCTCTTGTGGGGCCTTTTTTGGTGACTTTTTTTGCCCTAAAAAAAGTTACACCACCGACCGACAGGTCGAAAAAAATATTAAAAAAAGAAAAGCCAAACGCAGTGCCTTATACTTATGCCACGTGCAAAGCCATTTGCATATATAAGCCCTTCTATGCTACCCTGAAATTAAGGAATTTTAGGGGGAATCATGAAAAATCGTAATCTATTTCTTTATTGTTTAGCAGTTCTTGCAGTAGCATTCAGCTTCAGTACCATACAGCCCAAACAAACTATCTACCTACCGTCACAAGTCATTACGCCGATGAACGGAAAGAATACCATTTTCCTTTGGGACTTCCACGATGTGATTGCCCAACGCAATATCGTAAAAACTTTTTTGGCTGTTTGGAACTCCGATAAAAAATTTACAATACTACGAAATATCAATTTGAGATTGTTAGGAAAGCTATTTGGCATGGCAGGTCGATCACTATTTACAAATGTCACAGCTGAAGAACTAGTCCAACTGATCAAACAAAATAATAATCCGGAATTCGAAAAATTAATTATTGATGTAGCCAATATCCAAGAACCAATTATCGGCACCACAGATCTTATTCATGATCTACATCAGCTTGGGTATCAACACTTCATCGGTTCTAATATCGGAGCAACCATGTTTGCCGATATCATCAATCCCCAAAAGTATCCGCAATTTGCTCCATTGTTCGCCGATTTCAATTTGACCCATCCACAAACAGTCACCTTCGATTTTGCATGCCCTGCATGCACCATTAGAAAACCAGATATTAGATTTTATCAATTTTTTTTGGAACGCAATGCAATCGATCTTGCTAAAACAAATGTCATCTTTATTGATGATCGCATCAAAAATGTAATTGCCGCTCAAAAAGCTGGATTGATTGGGATTCTATTTGTTAGCCCAGAACAGTTGAAAGCCAATTTAGAAGAACTGGGTGTTTTTATACCTTCCTCACCACCTGTAGACTTTCGATCACAACCTGTAGTATGATCAGCCCAGGTAATGTTTCACATGTCCATCCATTTACAAAGGAGAAAAGCATGAAAAAAATGCTTATCGTTTCACTCTTTGCGATTGTTAGTTCACCACTTTTAGCAGCACCTGCAGATAAATGTGGTTGCAATGCAAAACCTCGCCCAGGCCGCCCTGCAACAACTCGTACAGCTCCAGCAACAACAGATGCTGATCGCTGCGGTTGCAATGCAAACAAGCCAAAAGGCAGCACCAAAGCTTGCGGATCTTGCTGCAATAGCTGCAATGGCTGCAATAACAAACCTTGCTGCGGACGATAATTTATTTTGAATTATGATGGGCGTGAGAAATCACGCCCGTTATCATTTCTTTGACCGATTTCGTGCCACTCACAACCGCCTCAATACCTGCACACACCGGCGCATGTACATTATATAATTTCGCCAATTGCATAACCGATTTAAGCGTATTCAACCCCTCAACCGTATCTCCATTCTTTTGAGCTACTTCAACCTTTTCCCCTCGCCCAATTCGCTCACCAAATTTTCTATTGCGTCCTGTATGACACAGAGAACTGAGCATCAGATCACCCACCCCAGAGAGTCCATAAACTGTTTCTCGTGAACCACCCATCGCACTCGCAAAATCTGCCATTTCTGAGAGTCCACGCGTGAGAAATAATGCTTTTCCATTATCCCCATACCCCGCACCCTCGATCATGCCAACGCCCAAGCTCATCACATTTTTCAATGCTCCGCACACTTGCACGCCGATTATATCGGGCGTAATATCAACGCTCATAAAATCATTTGCAATAATTTGACACAATTGAATTGCCAATGCGCGATCATTAGCGGCAACGCTCGCTCCAGAGATTTGGTGATTAGCAATTTCGCGCGCAAAATTCGGGCCACTCAATACCGCTTTTTGAACATCAGCTCCAATCACATCGTCAATAATTTGGGTTGGCAACATGTTGGTATTCGATTCAATCCCTTTGCTCAACACAACCCATACTTGCTTTGATTGTGCAAAGGGCCGAGCTTGCTTAAGAACATCTCGCAGATAAAGCACCGGAACCGCTTCGAAGATCCATTCTACATCGCCAATAGATTCACCTAAATCAGAAATCGGTTTGATATTTGTGTGCAATCTGATGCCGGGTAAATATTTTTTATTTTCGCGATCGGCAATGAGGGTTTTGACATGAGATGCATCATGGTCCCAGAGATGGACTGTGTAACCGTTCCCGGCGATCAATTGAGCAATGGCGGTGCCGAAGGAACCGGCTCCGAGGATGGTGATGGCTTGCTTCATTGTTTTTCCTAATTTTTCCGTTTTTTATCCAATTCAGTTTAATCCGTTCGTGGCGAGTTCCGAGCGTAAAACGCCCGGAGTAACGAGCCATAAAACTCATATAAAAAAAGAATAAAGAAATTCAATTTTTTTGATCGGTCCGTTCTTGATGGCTCGTTACTCCAGGCGCTCCGCACTCGCCCTTCGTTGAACTCAGGATTTCAGTACTTCGACAATTTTGTAATCGAAGGGCCTTTAGTACTGAGCTTGTCGAAGTATCCCCACGAACGGCTATATTTCTACTTTTTTATTATATTCAGAATTTCTAAACCGTTCACCCTAGCCTATCTGCCGAAGCATTATACGAATGCTGGAATCCTGCGAAGGGTCACGAACTGGGGAATTAATTAACTCCCAAAATTTCTTTTACAATCTTCAAAATATTGCACCGCCCCCACGAAATCTTCACGCCGAATTTCAGGCCACATACAATCAAGAAAATAAAATTCACTATATGCCGCTTGATACAACAAAAAGTTACTCAGTCGTCGCACGCCACCTGTCCGCAAAATCAGATCGGGTGGCGGAGTTCCATTTGTCCATAAATGTTGAGAAATCGTAGCTTCGGAAATATTTTGAGGATCCAAATCACCCGCTTGCACCGCAGCAATAATCTTTTTGACTCCACTCACCATTTCCTGTTGCGCACCATAACAAAATAATACGTTTAAAGTCATACGAGCATAGTTTTTCGTATCTTCCTCTAGCTTTTCAAGCTCTGGTTTCAATTGTGTAGGGAATAAATTCCTATCCCCAATAAATCTCACCCGAATATGTTCCTTGTGACACGTTGGCGCAAATGAGCTAAGCACTTGTTTGAAAATCGTATCGAATAAATAGGAAACTTCTTGTTCTGGACGCTTGAAATTTTCAGTCGAAAATGTGTACAGCGAAAGATATGGAATCTGAAATTCAAGGCAAAATTCGATGGCACGTTTTGCAGCCTCAACACCCTCTTTATGCCCAAACCACGGCAACCATCCTTGGCTCTTTGCCCAGCGACGATTACCATCCATAATACATGCTAAATGTTTCATCATAGGTGTCCGATCAAAGCTGCAAAAAAACTAAAATTTATACACGAACTTGCCGCACAACAAAATTTTGTAATTGAGCAAAGCGAATAGAAAAGAACTTTGCAAATGCATAATACGCCAAAGTCATGCCCGATGCAATTACCAATCTTTCTACCGCTACCACTGGAATTAATGCATACCAAAATTCTGGTGTCATCGGAGTTGCATAAAGCCAGATAACTGAGCCAACGGCATGGGCAATGAAAGTGCTGGTGAGGGAGTGGAGGAAAATATTTTTAGAAGGACTTATCCTTCGATACACCGCGCTATGCGCGGCATCCTTCGATAAACCCAGGAGGGTCCTCAGGACGAACGGTAATTTTTTGCCATCCGTTTTTTCAAGTATCCCGAACAGGCCAATTACCACCGGAATGAACCAATACATAGCATATGGCGCCGCAGCATACCCCACTGGATGGGCCATAAAGAGCACCATGCAAGCGATCGGCAAAACTACACTTAACCACTTGCTTGGACGAGCCCAGTAGGCAGATGCCAAATATCCCGGAATATGGTATGCTAATATTTTGAATGAGAGAACCGATCCAAATGCAAGTCTCACTAGGATTCCCGCCCCAAAAAGCGTAGTACTTCCCAGAATCCCCCCGAAGGCGCCGGTTAACGGCAAAAGCATACTTGAAATGGAAAAGAAGGCTGCAAATGAGCCAATTATGAAACTTACTTTAAAAATGCCCCCTAATTTGGCTAGGATGGTAATCAGAGATGCCGTCATTATCTGCAAAACTGGTGTATTTGACTTCATAAAAAGCTCCGTAGAAAGAATTAACTTTTGAACATTCTCATTGTAACACAGGAGAAAAAACATGAAATACAAAGCAATTATCTTCGATATGGACGGCACCATAATCGATACCGAACTTATCTGGAAAGAGGCTACCAGACAATTACTGAAAAATCGAGGAATCGATTATACCCCTGAAATGGAAGCAGAGCTGGGCCCACAACTTGCTGGCGGCCATATGAAAAATGGCTGTATGCTCCTCAAAATGTACTCAAATCTTGAAGATGACATCTACACCCTCATGACGGAAAAATCTGAAATCGCCTGCCGCATGTACGAGCAAGAAGTACAATACATGAGAGGCTTTTTAGATTTTATTGTTAAGATCCAGAAACATAATCTTAAAGTTGGTTTAGCCACAAATGCAGATGATAACACCGTTAAAATCACCGAACATGCTCTCAAAATATCGGATCATTTCGGCAAACATATTTATAATCCAACGCACGTTGATCATAAGCCAAAACCGCATCCGGCACTTTATTTGCATACTGCACAACAGCTGGGCGTTGATCCCGAACATTGTATAGTTGTTGAAGATTCGGCTCATGGTATTCGAGCAGCAAAAGGAGCAAATATGTTCTGCATTGGGCTGAATTCACATGGAAACCGAAATCAAGTTGAAGAATCAGATCTGATTGTGGATGAATATCACCACATTGATTTGGAGTTACTTCTTGGGATCACTGCAAAAAAGTAATTTTAATAAAAATGCGCATTCTTCAATCTATCGAAAAATTTTATCCGTTCGTGGTGAGTTTCGAGCGAGCAAGGCGAGCCCGAAGTATCGAACCATGAGTCCGATCTGAAAATTAAAAGTCTTAGCTTCTTTATTTCTATAACGACTTGTGGTTCGATGATCCTGTTTTGCTTTCGCAAAACGGTTACTCACCACGAACGGTATTAAAATTATTCTTAATTCAAACCAATTTCTCACTCGTCTTGATAATAAGTTTTTAGTCCGTTCGTCCCGGTTTGTTGAGGGACATATCTTTTGTTTTTTTCAAAGTCGCTTCAATGAAATCCATCGCTTCATGAGGATCATCTGAAATATGCAAAAGATCGGTATATTTCGGATCGATAAAACCCTGCTCAATTGCAAAATCAAACCATCCAACCATTTGCGACCAATATTGGCGATCGAATAATACAACAGGGCATCTTTTAACTATTCCATGCTTCATTAAATTGAGCAGCTCATAAAGTTCGTCCATAGTGCCCACGCCACCCGGAAAAATAATAAATGCAACAGAATAATGCATGAGAAGCCATTTGCGAGTATGAAATGAATTGACATATAAAACCGGCGCACATTTATTGATAAAACCGGTATCGACACCTTGTACACCTATACCAAACGTAACTGACGTCGGCTTTTTACAAAGCTTTTTGCAGGCTTCATGCGCTCCACAGTTTGCCGCTTGCATAGTGCCAGGCCCGCCACCAGTCAACACTGAAAAGCCACGTTCAACACAATGATATGAAATATCGTGCGCACTTCTGAAATGCTCTTCTCGCGCGCCCCATCCTCTGCCGCCAAAAATAGTAACGGTTGGTTTCTCGAGAAATGAAAGCCAATAAAGGCCTCGAATGAAACTAGCCATGCTGGCAAGACCATAATAAAATAAGCGAAATGCTTCAAATACTTTGTTCATCCTGATTCCTTTTTTTATTTCTAGAGTAGCGACGCAAAATAGAAAAGCGCAACTAAACAAAAAAAGGACTACATTCGGCAGGATTTACCAAGTATTTAACTGGATCTCACTCATTTGTTTCTCAAGCTCTTGCGTTTGCATTTTTTGTTTTATGAACGGAACAAGCTTACGAATTCGCTCATATTTAGAAGCTTGAGCAAGCGATAAGACATCTTCCCCTTCATCATTTTTGAGCAAACAATTAACTCGTGGATATACCGCCAAAAAACTTGCTGCCTGAACATTTGCACACAACACAGCTAACATAAATGCAGTCTCACCATAATTATTTTGCGCATTGATATCGATATCTGGCTTAAGCGTCAATAATGTATTGATAAGCGGCATTTCTTCCCTGCATATTATAGCTATCATCAAAGCATTATCGCCATCGTTATCAACTATTCGAGGATCGGGTTGTTTTTCTGCCAATAATTTGATCATTTCCAGTTTTACGAACTCAGGACATCTAAATACTGCATGAATCAGGGGAGACTCTCCATTTTGATCTCTAACGTTAATATCTAAATCTTGCTCAAGCGAATCCCGCACGCTTTTAAGGAATCCTCTTGATATCGCTTGATATAATGACCGATACGATTCAATTTTCGCTTGCCTCTCTTCATCTATATCTGAAGACCCGCATTCCATAGAATCATATTCACCAGACTCACATTCCACAGAATTACAATCCATAGATTCAGAATCATCTGCTGATGATACTTCCATTTGATCAACTTCTAACTCCATCGCATGAAATGCACAAGAAAACAAAACACACACAATCAATAACTTTTTCATAAGAACCTTGCTTTTTGACCGAAACACGAACTATCGCCCAATAGTAATTAAAAGAACTTTGCTTTTAAACGGAAGACTTTTTCAGTATACCTATTAATTCTACATGATACAAAGGCCTAATATAGCCCTTTTGAACCCAAGATTCATATTTCAAATTGAATTTTGCTCTCGAGTTGTAGTAATATGCTAAATGAAGGGGTAGGAATCAAAAGATCTGAGATCCGGGAAAATTAATGAAATTCAATAAAAAAAATAATCCTAGATTTAAAATGAGGCTTATTTTGTTGCTTTCATTGGGCTCAACGCCATCTCTTAATGCCTCAAAGCCTAAGAATTCAGAAGAAATTACTATATTCATCCATGGAGTTCTCGGGGCACGATTTTCTCTCTCGTTTTATCATCTATTTAATTTAGTGCGTGATAACACAGAAAACACAGTTTACGAAAAAGTGATTGAAGGCATTCGCAACAATCCTTTCTTTTATGAAAATCAACCGATTGCAGAACTCGGACTCAAAAAAATGGATATTGAGGACCTCAAAGTTGGCAATGCGAGCGTTATTGCAACAGCCCTCTATGATGCAGTAGACGCAATTGACCCCGATCCTACCCTTCGACAAGCTCAGAAAGAAGAAGAATCTTCCGCTCATATTCAACCAAAAGCCAATATTTTAAACAAACAAACCTCAGTTCGTCGCGAGGCTGCCAAGGAACATGGACAAACAAAACACTCATATTATACCTATGGCTGGTCTGGCTTGCTCAGCAAAAAAGCACGCAAAAAAGAAGGCGAAGAATTTTTAACAGTACTGGAACAATTGATACAAGATTCCAAAGATAGAAACTATGATCCCAAACTACACTTGGTCAGCTTTAGCCATGGCGGCAATATTTGCGCGCAACTGGGTCATGCTCACCAAAAAAAGAAGGAAATTTCATCATTGAGCGTGGATGAATTAATTATGATTGGCACACCAATTTTACAAGAAACAGAAATTGTACTAAAAGATCCACTTTTCAAACGAATATACAACATCTATTCACCTGCGGATACGATTCAAACTAAAGAAATCTTCAGCGGCCAACTATTTTCTGGACGCAAATTCGAAGGAACCAAGCAAGAACCATTGCCCACAAAACTCACCCAAATAGAGCTGCGTGTGCAAAAAGATCGCATTAAAACAAATCGATACACTCAAAAAGTAAAAAACTTCGGCACATCAGATTATTCTCCTGGGCATATGGAATTGTGGTTTTTTGGTTGGACACCAAATCACTATCGAACCGATTATCCACTGCACCCACTTCCAACATTTGTTTTTATTCCATTCATTATTCACGAATTGAACAAATTAAATCTTAATCAACACGATATCGTCGTTACCTTGCACCCCGAACAGAACAGAATGCAAATCGGCAATGCTGAACAAGCTTTCTTATCCGCCCAAGCGCTCAACGATCTCAAAAAAATGGCACGTGCCTATGCACCGGAAGCGTATTCATTACCAGAATATCGGCAACATTGTAAAGAGGCGTATTGGAATGCACGCGAAGAGCGAGCGCCTTTGCTAAAGAGGCAGTAATCTCTTCACTCTTTGATGATCCGGACTCGCAACCCACGTCGGTTACCCTTGGATAAACTCAGGAAGATCATCGGGGCAAATGGTGAAAAAATCAATCCATTGAACAAGAATTATTTTCGGAGCTTATCCCACAACCCTAAGAAATCTGCCATTCCCATCTGCTGCGCCCGTAATCCCAAAGTCTTTTCATCAACCTTTGTAATATCATATTTGGTACTGCGCAAATTGTTGTGCATGGTTCTTCTGGGCTGCTTGAAGCAGGCATCAATGAAATCCCAGAACTCATTTTCATACGGAATAGGAATAACGTTTGATTTTGGTTTGAAGTAGATTAATCGAGACATCACCTTTGGTGGCGGCAAAAAGGCAGTAGGCGGAACTTTATCGAGCAACTTCAGATCAAAATAGTATTGGAAAAATAAAGACGGATAACCATAACCACGCCCGTGAGTTTTGACCAACTTTTGCGCCACCTCTTCCTGAATCATTACCACACCCTCTTTAATCAAGTGCCGATTGGCTTGGAACTTATGCAAGATAGGGAAAGTGACCAAGTATGGTAAATTTGCAAGAATTGTCCATGGCGCGTTTTGTTCAAGACGAGTAAAATCGAGATCAAGAAAGTTTTGTTCAAATACTTCAAGACGCTTATCTTGGACATTTGTACGAACGTAGGTTGCCCATTCGGGATCGATTTCAAATATCCAAAGTCGTGCGATATTTGTTTGCAAAATATCACGCGTAAGAAACCCATCACCACAACCAATCTCAAAGACTGATGTGGTTGAAGTGATCTCAACTGCTTCAATCATGTGGTAGCAGAAGATATGCTCACGAAGAAAGTGTTGGCCGAACTGTTTTTTTATACGAATCATATGATATTTAATCGGCACATGGTTCGATGATTCTGTTTTGCTTTCGCAAAACGATTACTCACCACGAACGGTTTATAATTATTTCTTTTCATTATCAAGAAAATTTTCTTCGATTATCCAAAGCTCCGCGAGTGTTCAATACAATTCCCCTCCGTTCGCCCTGAGGTCCCTCCTGAGTTTATCGAAGGATGAATTTCGAGCGCCGCGAGAAATTTGTATCGAAGGGTCTACGGCATCAATGCATCTTTATAAAACTCATAATCTTCAATCACTTTACCAGCACCACGAACAACACAGAAAAGCGGATCTTCCGCAACTCGCACAGGTAACCCGGTTTCTTTGGAGAGTAAGCGATCAAGCCCACGCAACATAGATCCACCGCCAGCCATCACAATCCCACGATCAACTAAATCTGAAGAAATTTCAGGCGGAGTATTTTCGAGCGCTACGCGCACCGCATCAACGATTGCAGAAATCGTTTCGATTAATGCTTCATTCACTTCTGGGCTGGTGAGAATAACTGTTTTTGGCACACCGGTAACCAAATCACGCCCTTTGACCGCAATACTTTGGTTACGCGTTTCATCATCGAGCATTGCTGCACCAATTTCAATTTTAATCTGTTCTGCTGTTCGTTCACCAATGAAAAGATTGTATTTACGCTTCACGTATTGCACGATTGCGCGATCCATTTCATCACCACCAACACGCACGGAGCGGCAGAAAACACCTTCGACTAATGAAATAACTGCGACTTCGGTTGTTCCACCACCAATATCAACTACCATGTTACCTGATGGATCTTGAACCGGAAGACCTGCACCGATTGCAGCCGCCATAGGCTCTTGAATGGTGCGTACTTCTTTTGCACCCGCTTGTTTGGCAGCATCGATTACCGCACGTCGTTCAACTTGGGTAATACCAGATGGAACCCCAATAACCATACGTGGGCGAACCAGCATACGCCGATCATCATGGACCACGCGAATGAAATGGCGAATCATTGCTTCGGTCAATTCGAAATTAGCAATAACTCCATCGCGCAAAGGCCGTGATGCAATAATATTTTCAGGAGTTTTGCCGAGCATCTCTTTTGCTGCTTTACCAACAGCTAAAATCTCATTGGTATGCGCCTTAACAGCCACAACAGAAGGTTCATTAAGTACTATGCCCTTGTTACGTGCGTATACAACTGTATTTGCTGTTCCCAAATCTATTGCCATGTCATTTGAAAACATGCTGCTAAATAATTTTCGTGCGGGGAAAAATCTCATTGGTCAGTTCCTTTTTGAATAACTTTTTAATTTCTAGAAAGCAAATTGTACACCAAGGGCAACACGATACGTTTTGAACACATTTTGTGCCACCAAAAACTTCACTGGAATATCCCAGTTCACCGTCAATATTGGATCAAAGGTACGAAATGCTCGTATTTTGCCAAAGTCATAAAATGCATTAAGGGTGATATATTCAGAGCGCCATCTGGTATAAGCGGTAGCAACATCAATATTACCAACCGGCACACCATTCTTTACTTGCGGATCCCACTTATCTTTTTGATGCAATGTTAAATTATAATACACGCCTGCACCCAATCCATCGCGCAAATTTTCAAGCACAAAATACGGATTAAATACGAATGTAAATCCTGGATTCACTCTGACTGGCCCACACAACGCACCAAAAATAATCGGTTCACATCCTGCAGGAATTCGTTGATTTTCAATTTTCGGAAACCGCTTGCTAAACCGGAAATAGATACCGGCTTTCATGTCATCTTTGAGTTCGAATAATCCATCAATGGCCCCATAGATTCCCCAGTGACCATTCCCTCCAAATGGAATTGAAGTTGGTTGACTTGGATTATGCCGCAATCCAGATGGAATCAATACGCCCAAAATACCACCAACATCAAACCGCTTAAACTTCAAATAATAATCACGCGTACGGCTAAACCGGAGGTAAAGATCAACGTCCCCAAAGCCCACTTGTGCACTTTGATTTTCACGTAAACCAAGCACTTCAAACATTTGACGCCTATTTTCATCAAGTTGCAAAATATCAGTTCGGCCAAGCTCTAAATCATGCTTACCCAAACTAAATTCATGACTTGAGTTTGCACGCATAAACATCCACGACGCACCAATAGCAAGCCAATCAGTGATCGTTTTATGCAATGTAAAAAATGCACCCTGTGTTTGCAATTTACCGTTCATATCCCAAATTACTTTAAAATTTTGCCAATCGGTTCGCATCGGATCGGGGCATCCGGCATTTCGCATCGCAATTCCTAATTGCCCTTGATCAAATACACCATAAATTGATGGTAATCCAACTTGTTCTTCATCTGGCCCATAAGCACTACTTGCCGTATCTGCAAATAAATCGATTGCAAAGAGTGATGGGCATCCATCAATATCAAGCCGCGTACGACGCAAAAGAGGAATAAATTGGTTATCATAGACCATTGCAAATGTCGGGAACGCAAATGCCAAGAGCGCAAATGTGAAGAGAATGTGTTTGATTTTTGGCATTTTGAAATCCTGTAAGCACATTTGAGAAACATAAATGCACGTATTTTCTACGTGCCCTACTATAATATCGGATTTTGGGCTTTTGAGAAGATTCAAACATTGTTTTACAATTTTCTTTGCTAATCAATTATGCTGTAGTATACAATGATTCTCCGAATAAGAAATTTAATATGAATTTAAGGAGCTCCGCATGTCTATGAATCTTCAAGCGATTGTTTTGGCCGCCGGAAAATCAAAACGCTTCAAAACAGGCAGATCAAAAATGGCGGAAAAGATTTGTGGAAGAGAGATGGTCCTCTATCCTATTCATCTCCTTGAAAACCTTTCGATCCACACAACAATTGTAGTGGGATACCAAAAAGAACTTATTAAAGAAATTGTATCAAAAAACCAAAAACAACAGGTGCAGTTCGTTGTGCAAGAAGAGCAGCATGGAACAGGGCATGCCATTTTATGCGCTCGTGATGCATGGCAAGAAGAACACATCCTTATTTTAAATGGAGATGTACCATTGCTCACCGAAGAAATAATCACTGCGCTCTACAACAAACACATCAAGGAAAATGCTGCTATTTCTTTTGTCGTTGCACATAATGATGATCCATCCGGCGCAAATTATTCACGCGTCATTAATGATGGGCGTATGATCAAAATCGTTGAAGCCGAAGAATTCAATGGAGATCTGCATGAGCATTGCTACGTGAATGCAGGAGTGTATATTGTCAGCAAAAAATTCCTTGAAGAAAATATTGATGAAATCGAACAAAATGAAGTCAAAAATGAGTTTATCGCAAGCGACTTGGTTAAAATAGCAAGTCGCAAGCATCTTGCTATTGCACACATTTCAGCTCCATTCGATTGCATTCGCGGTATCAATACCATGCAAGAACTCTGGGCAGCAGAACAAGTAAAACGCGCTGAACTCATTCGCCATTGGATGAGCGAAGGAGTTCGTTTTGCATCTCCACATCGCACTCATTTAGATGTTGATGTTACTATTGGTGGTGGCACCTCAATTGGTGCTGGCGTGGATATTTTTGGTAAAACCAACATCGGCAAACAATGCACGATTGAGCCGTATGTAGTACTCGAAAATGCAACCTTAGAAAGTAATGTCACCGTGCATTCTCATTCGATTATCAAAAATTCACACGTGAGTGCGCATGCTCAAGTGGGACCATTTGCCCACGTGCAAAATAGCAGTTTTATTGACCAAAAAGCGGTAATCGGTAACTTTGTAGAAGTCACTCGCTCAAGCGTGGGACGTGGTTCAAAAGCAAAACATCTGACCTATTTGGGTGATGCTCAAATCGGATCGGAAGCAAATATTGGCGCCGGCACCATTACTTGCAACTATAATGGCGTTGCAAAACAAAAAACAGTTATTGGTGATAATGCATTTATCGGCAGCAATAATTGTCTTGTCGCACCGGTGACCGTTGAACACAATGCATACACTGCTGCCGGATCGGTCATCACACAAGATGTGCCTGAAGGAGCGCTGGGCATTGGACGTGCACGCCAAGTAAATAAAGATGGCTATGCAAAAAAAGTGAAATCACAAAAAAACAAAATGCAGGCGCAGCCTCAACAGCAACAAACAAATGAAACGAGAACACCACAAGCAATTTCATTTAAGGGCGCAGTGAAAACGAAGAATGATACGATAAGTTAAGGAACATGATAAAATTCATCCACACCGCCGACATTCACTTCGGCGTCGAAAACTACGGCAAAATTGATCCAAAGACGGGAATTCACTCCCGTCTTTTGGACTTTGTAAACGCATTAAATTTTTGCATTGATCATGCAATCAAAGAGAACGTCGATTTCTTTTTATTTTCTGGAGACGCATATAAAACACCTCATCCAACGCAAACCCAGCAAAAACTATTGCTCGAATGTTTTTTGCGATTATACAAGGCGAAAATTCCTGCGATTATTGTAGTTGGAAATCATGATCATCCATTAAGTTTTGGCAAAGTAAATGCGCTCGATTTGTTCGGCAGTCTCCCACTCGATGGATTTTACGTCGTCGATGAACCGCGTTATATTGCATTGCAAACCAAAAATGGACCGGTCAACATAATTGGAATTCCGTGGCCGACCCGTAACACGGTCAGTATTTCAGAAAAGCATGCTCATAAATCAGCAACCGAAATAACACAATATATTTCAAAAGGTGTTGCACACATTATTCAAAATTATGCTCAGCAACTCGATCCGAATATCCCTGCCGTGCTGGCTGGCCATTTAACGGTGAGCAATGGAATATTTTCCGGTTCAGAAAAACGAGCAATTTATGGCACCGACCCAGTACTCTTACCATCGCAAGTTGCAATTGCACCATTTGATTACGTTGCACTTGGTCACCTGCACCGATTCCAGCACTTAAATCCGAATGGATATCCACCAGTTTGTTATGCAGGTTCAATTGAACGCATCGATTTTGGTGAACGCAAAGAAGATAAAGGATTTTGCATTGTTACTCTTGAATCAAAGGGCAAGACTGAAGTTGAATTTATCAAAACACCACAACGTGCGTTCATACAGATTGAAGTTGAGTTGAAGCCTGAATCGACTGAGAGCCAGACGGAACAATTAATTTCGGAAATTAAAAAACACGAAATAAAAGATGCCGTCCTCAAAATTCTCTATCACCTTCCACCCGGCATAAAGGACGAAGTGGATCTCCGAGCCATCCAGCGCACATGCGCAGATGCCATGTTTATTGTTGGCATAATTCCAATTCGGTCGCAAGAATCACGTGAACGAAGAATCGGCACCGCTACCATGAGCATGGATCTAAAATGCCTGCTCAATGCCTATTTCGATGCAAAACCTGAATTCAAAGATAAAAAGGATGCATTAATTGAAAAGGCGTTATTATTGCAAGAAGAAAGCCAACAAGAACAAATTGAATAAACAACTATTTATTGTTTCACTTTTGCTCATTCACTAAGTTCTGAATATTTTCTGCAACAATCGGTCGCAATACTTCTCGAGCAGCCGGATTATTTGGATCAAGAATTCCTTTTAGATTGCTGTTTCGACTGGCAACTGCAATTTCATATGCCATTCGCCCTCGGTAATCTTTGGCTGCAAGAGTCTGTTCTATAATGTCCATATGCTCTTGTATTAACCTTCCAATAACTTGAGGTGTGATCGGCTCATTTAGCTGCTCTATTTTTTGTCGCTCTTCCATAGGAATAGATGTAATAAGAGTTCGCACATTTTCTAACAGCTTATCATGCTCGAATGCGGTAAACTGTTCTGCCGCAACATGAAAAATTGTTGATTTGCCTCGTTGCCAAACCAATTGAAGTCCTTCCATAAGATTTGGTGTATCTTCAACAAATTCCTTTACTTCATCTGTTGTTCCTTTAGTTATGATGTTTACAAACCTAATGAAATAAAGATAATTTAATTTATTCCTCAGTTGTGTATTAAAAAAATCACGATCAACCCCGAAATATTCATCATATCGAGGGTCTTCCACTGAGCTATAGCCACTCATACCAAACAATGAAAATGGACTTATAGATACGAGAACGGTAAAAATTAGATTCTTATTCATAGATTAACCTCCTTCTTCAAGGCTAATCATATAAAATTAGTACTCATAAAATCAAGAGAATGCCCAATTTAAGAGGATTTTTTTAGATTTTGGTACTGCCCCACTCAATAGAATCAATATTATGCCCACCAATAATGATGGGCATAATATTTCTCGATCTATCTTCTAAAAAAGCTTCCAATTGCATATCCCACCAATGATGCACCTAATGCCATGATCTCTTTTGGCACCACCACCGGATAGAAACGAAACACCATAAATCCAAGAATACCTGCTATAAGCGCACCAATCGCTGCACTTTTTTTAACCTCTTTTTTGAAATAACAGAAGAGCAATGGAACAAGTAAACAGCTCACTGATATTTCATAGCTACTGATGATAATTCCCACAATATTTTGTGGCACAAAATAGGAAGCAATTAATGAAGCAATTCCAATGCACAGTGTAGTCAATTTAGAGATGGTCAATTTGTTCCAATTGCCCAACCGAGCAAGAGTAAAATCCTGAGTAATATTTGCACTAATACCATTCATCAGTGCATCGGCAGTCGAAACAATGGCAGCTACGATTGCACAAAGAGCAAACGCAAAAATTACACTAGATGTATTTGCTTCCAATATAACGAGTAATGGATTTGCTCCTTCGGGAATTGCAAGGCCGCTTAACTTTGCTTTCATTCCCAAAAATACCGGTATCACTGAAAACATTAATAAAAATACCGCCGCATTGATTGCCGACCCGGTTGCAACAATTGCAGAACGTGATGCGAAAAATCGTTGAGCAAGATCTTGCTCAATTAATGAAAATAATGCCGGCATCAAAATAATTCCGCATATTGACGCAAAAGAAACTTGCTCTGGAGTAAATAGCGACTGTGATCCAATCAAAGAAGTAAACGCACCAATAATGCTCGGCTCCTGCCATAATCCAATCACAAAAATTGAACCAAAAGTTATGGTAATCACGCATAGTTGCACCATGTCATTGATGGTAATTGCTCTCAAGCCACCAATCATAGTATAGCCAACAACAGAAAGCCAAAATGGCAATACGATATACCATGCACCAAATCCAACAGCTGCCATTAAACTTTTGAATCCTACGACTTGTGCAATCAAAATGCCAAAAAGTGTTACGATTGAAAGCAGTGATGCAATCTTTTTCAATGTTGGCGAATTATATTGAGTTTCAAAAAGTTGTGCTGTTGTTGTTACTTTAAATCGTTGCAACCGAGCAGCAATACCACAGCTTAACAGCACAAATCCAAGTGCCATACCAAGTGTATATAATATACCATAGTATCCTGCAACATAAGCAGATGCAGCAGTTCCCAAAAGCATGCCACCACCAAGTTGCGTTGCGATCAAATTGCTCGAAATTTGCCACAATCCAAGCTGCCGATTGGCAACAAAATAATCGGTGTCCGTTTCTACTTTGCGCGAAGCACGATAACCAAGAATAAAATAAAGCGCTCCCAACAAGGTAAAGACAGTTAAAAATAATAACGTGTTCATAAAATTCCTAAAAAATAAAAATTGTTTGATACGTTGCATAAGCGCAACACAACACTATTGAGAAAACAACTGTAAGAAAAAAAATGATTTAATGCGTAAGCATTAATGAGAATGGGGATGGAGAAAATGATGATGATGAGGACAAACTAATGCAAAAAATATCGCTTTTGAGATTAATCGAGAAACCTGAAAGTTAGGTATCATAATCATTCCTTTGATTGCCACTTATACATATCATCTACACTTCCATAGTACCTGAAAAAGCATGCTTTTCAAAATAACATTACTCATCTAAAGCCAAAACCCCTATTTTAAGGTTCAAATAATAATCAAAAATCTAGATTTTCTCTCTATAAAACAACTAATCTTACTTCCTGAAAGCGTATCATATCAAAACCAAAAGGATGTCTATGAAAAACCAAATATCGATCGCCCTTCTTGCCGTTGCATTATTAATACAACCAGGTTGCAAAATATCATTCGGCGTTGGCGGCTCGGACGCAGATTTAGTTGTTGCAGCTGAAAACGGGGATCTTGCTCGCGTTCAAGAACTATTGGATGAAGGCGTCAATATAAATGCTAAGGCACCTGGTGCGCCAGGATCGAATTTACAGGATATGTCTGCATTACGCCAAGCGGCACAAAATGGTCATACCGAAATTGTAAAACTGCTCCTCGATAAAGGTGCGCAGGTTGATATTACCGATTCACTCGGTGTAACACCACTCATCATCGCAGCTCAGAAAGGGCAACTAGACTCAATTAAATTATTAGCCGCAAAAGGTGCAAACGTAAATGTTCAAGCACCTGGAATTGGTAACATGACCCCCTTAATTATGGCGGCACAAGATGGATTTACCGATGTGGTCAACTATTTGATCTCTCAAGGTGCAAATGTCAACGCTCAAGGATTAAAAGGTGTAACTGCAATTCGAATTGCAGCACAAAATGGCCATCTGACAACGGTACAAGCACTCGCCAGTGCAAATGCAAATATCAGTATAGTTGATGAGCTTGGTTATACGCCACTTTCAATTGCACAACAAGAGCAACATCAAGACGTGGTCGATTTCTTAACTTCAAAAGGTGCGAAAGCTCCTCAAGGGACAGCGCCAGCTGAGCAAGCTGCTCCGGCTCCAGTAGCTACTGGAACTGCACCGGCTGAAAAATCGATGGTACCTGCATTACCAACAATGCCACAGCCTCCGGCAGAAAAATAAAATTGCATTCAGATACTTTTTTATTTCCAATATCCCTTCGGCATTTCCCGCCGAGGGGATATTATTTTTGCCATTTTTTTAAGGTCAAAAATAATGGCAGATAAAAGGGCATCAAGGGATACTCCAGGCGTCCCTTGAAACCCAGCCGGGCAAAGATGCACTTAAGCCTCTCAGCTTCATGCTCGCTTCGGCCATTACCTCAAGGCGGGCGCGGCTCGGCTTAGCATGGCTGCTGGGGCTGCTGCATCTTTCAGATAGGGATTTAATTTATAAGATTATTATGAAGTGAGTAGAATGCACTAGCCACTCCCGGCAATGAAGGGGAATCATTTTGCCACTCGAGTCAATATAAAGCACAAAGCGCTAATAGTCCGTGTCTTCCTATAAAAAAACGACCTTGCATCCCGCTGCCGATAGGCGAGAGGTCGCAAGTTTCGGTTTTGAATGCAAGATATATAAGAGCGCAGCGTCTTATACGCCCTTTTTTTCTGGTATTATTTTGGGCGCGCAAAAAAATAGCAGAAAACAAACGCTCTCACCTGCGTCTAAGGTGAAAAATTAATACAACAAAAATTAATTTAAGTTAAGGATTGACATACTTGAATACAAATCTTTTTTGTATTCATCCATCAATTGCTGCGCCCGTGGTTGGCGTAAAATATCAGCCACATCAAAATAACGCTCTTCGGCCGTTTTCTCTCGAGCCGGCTTTGAATCAACCAATTTATACAATTCAAACCCTTTGCCAGGAGTGAAATGAACTTTTATCTCACCTAATTTTAACTGAGTTATGAATTGATAATCTGCCGCGATATCTGCCTCTGCCACCCAAAATGGATCAGACCATTGGATATTAGGAATCATGCGCGTGCCTGAGGCAAATTCATTTAACTCTCTCTCTTGCTCTTGGGGTGTTTTGAATGAAGATTCTGGCGTAAACGTATACTCCAATTGATATTCCGGTGTAGTGAATTCCGGATGCTCTTTGCAATATGCCTCCACCTCAGATTTTGGCACCACTAAACGTGAGCGCACCTTATAATCCATCATTTTGTTTGCCGCATGCATATTACGAAACTGTTCACGCGCACTTTCCGGTGTATACCCTGCACCGCGCGCTACTTGTTCAAACTCTTCTTTGGTGAGTCCGTTTTCACGGCAAATGGTATTGATCGTTTTATCAGTTTCCTCTTCGCTTGGCATCGCATGCAAGCGCTCTGCATCAAGAACAAGGAGTCGCTCAAATACAATTTCATCCTGCGTTCTGAGTCCCCCACCAAGGCTTGGTTTATTCACATCAGAAAGAGTCACAATTTCGGTTCCTTCGGTACCATAGATAACCGTTTGAATCGTGTCGATGAGGATTAGGTTATCAGTATTGGCTTGGGCGATGAGGGATACAGATATGCTGAGTATAATCAGAAGTTTTTTCATGTAGAACTCCAAAGTTAATTTCTATATCCGTTCGTGGCGAGTTCCGAGCACGCAGTGCCCGGAGTAACGAGCCATAGAACACATATAAAAAATGAATAAGTAAAATCAAATGTTTTTATCGATTCCGTTCTTTAATGGCTCGTTATAGATGAGCTCATCCTCTCATTTAATCAAAAGAATAGAATACTGCTCTCATCCGTTCGCCCTGAGTTCCGAGCACGCAGTGCCCGGAGTATCGAAGGGTCGCATTTAAAAGTCTTAATTTTCCCAAAATAAAAAAAATGAAATATCAATAATTTCAACACAACCCCTCGATACTCCGGGCGTGCTCCGCACGCTCGGAACTCAGGGCGAACGGGAAGAAAAAATTCATCTTCATCAAAAATATTTCAAACCATCTCAACTCAAAAAAGGGGAACTTTCGTTCCCCTTCTAGTTTACTTGAATATTCAAGTTTAAATCAATTACGCAACATTCGCAGATGCTGGCTGTGCTTCAGGAGCCTGTGCGAGTTCCGCATCAACTTGCGTTTCTTTGTCATCAGATTTGAAATAATCTTCATTCACGGTGACATTGTATGTCTTTTGAAGCTTTTCAATTTCTTCATTAATGCGTTCTTGAAGTTTTTCTTTTTCTAAGAATGCTTTCAAATCGTCTTTGATTTGTTCAAGCGGACGGTATTTTGGTTCTTCTTTTTCGGTTGCTTTGATCACCCATACTTTATCTTTACTTACCTTCACGACCTCTAAAGTTGGGAACTTGGTGTAACCAGTAATTTTCGCACGCACTACGGGATCCATACCAATGCTTTGCGCATTTACAAGTTTCAAATCTTTGAAACGATCCGCTTTACCAGATTTATCTGCTGCTTTTTTAAGATCGCTACCGAATTCAGTTTTTGCTTTATTCAAGAATGCTTGCGCATCAGCTTCATTCTCAAATTCTACACCCACCGCATTCACGCCACCACGAGAAAGAAGCAATTGTGGCATAACATCTTTGTTTTTGTCATAGAAGTCTTTTACATCTTTCTCGCCAACGCTTACTTTGATGTTTTTGGTGAATGCTTCAGCGTTAACCATTTGACGAGCCATCTTCATGACACGATCCATTTTTGATTGATATTCAGCTGTATCTTGCAACTGATTTACATCAACATAATGATCGATTACTTCTTGCTTGATCAAACCATCAACGATGTTTTGTTCAAGTTGCTTACGATCCATCATTTCGAGCATTACTTTGTATTGCGGCTGCGCTTCCACCAATTCTTCGATTACTTGTTGCAATCTTTTTTCAGTGATAACCGGTTTGCCATCCATCGTCACAATAACTGCTGAAGTATCATCCGCTGCAATTGGCCCAGAAGTAGCTGGAGTTGCTTTTTTTGCACCACCAAACCATTCACAACCCGGTAATAAACCAAGAGAAAGGAGCGCAAATAAGCTCATTTTTTTATATTTTGCACTTGTTTGTATCTTCATATGAACCCTTTTGATTATGTTTAACTACGTCTACATTTTTGTAATTTTCTAACTACGGTATGGTACCATAGAATCAACATTTTACAAGGGAAACAACCCTGCAACAATCAAGTTTATTTTATGATAGAATTGTTGCCCAAAAGATGATATAACTTGTGAAGCACAATCTTCAAAACAAAAGGACCGTCATGAAATTACCCATCATTGTATTCGCATCATTAATTTCCACATCAGCACTTGGTATGCAAAAACAAATTCCTCCTGCAAAAGAAGGAGCCGCCGCTCTTCTTAACTTTGTATTTAAAAAATGTGGGTTAACCGAAATTGATACAGAAGAAACACAGAAAATACTTTCTGCATTTGCTGAATTAACTAATGATCGCGGCAATACAATTCATGAATTAATGCTACTCCCAGCCTTCCAAACACTCGCAAACCGCACAGCCGAAAAAGATTATTTGATTGATTTAGAACTCTTGACAGCAATGAAGGATAATAACGCGGCGAAAATTCGATCTCTTCTTGAAAAATGTCAAAATCGCCAATCGATCAAAGATACAGCAAAAAAATTCCTTGATGAGGAAATTCAAGCGAATCAACAAATCGTTGATCCTAAAGGCAAATAACCGTATTATAAATACAATTTTTAAAAAATAGAGTCTACTGAACCACCAAAAGGAGCTTGGCCCATGCAATATTCTACATTCACAAAAGCACTCAGTATCTCACTGTTGCTTTCCTGCGCGACGCACATCAATGGTATGACCAGAAAAGACAAACGTAACCAGGCGAATAAAGCTGGATGGCAAAATCAACAACAAAAACCTGCAGCACCTGCAGTTCAACCATCTCCAGCGCCAGTTGTTGCAGCAGAAGCAGCGCGCCCGAGTTCTGCAAGTCCAGAAGTTCCGGCATCGGTCGCGGCAGCAGCATTAACTCAGGAAGCATTTGCGCAAGAAGAACCTGTCACAGCATTAATTCAAGCAGCACCAGTGGCATCGTCAACATCGGTTGAAGCACTAGAAGCTGCTGCAAGCAATAATAACAGCAATAACGATCTTGCTCCTGCAAAAGCTTCAGTAAAAACATTACTTGGTAAAGAACTCCATGATCTCTATTCCACCGATGAACGTCCATTGGTCGGAAAGAGCCTCATCTGGGGTACCGTTGACGCTACTCAGCCATATAAAGATGAAGGTAAATTAATTGCTGGACTTGAAAAAAATGATTCAAACTATTTAAAAGATGTTCAGGCACAACAAGATTTGAACCGAACATTGAATCAAATTTGTGCTGGAATAATCCAAAAGATCAAAGAACAAAGCACTCTTGATAAAGAATCAGGAAATCGTACATTCAACGTTGATCAAATTGAAGCTATCTTAAACTCGCAATATCCTCGAATACTTTCACTCCAAAAAATCCTTGGGCTTTGCGATGCACGCATCAAAGCAAAACATGAACCATTGTTGCATCCAACCGAAAGCGCAAAAGAACTTGCGCAACGTTGCTCTGCAGCAATTTTACAATTGCAACTTGAACGCAAGCGTATTCGCTCAGAAGAAGAAAATAATCGCATCCGCGCAGTAAAAGCTGGCCAAAAACTTGCATATGCTATGCGATTAATGAATGATAAAGGTGTAATCTCTGACGATGAATACACAGATGCATTCATCTTTGATGCAACCTCCGGTGAATAATTAATTATTCCGATTGCTAATATTCTCAAAATGCCTCTATCAATCTATGGTAGAGGCATTTTATACTTTGAAGTCAAATTATTCCGTTCGTGCTGAGGCGCTCGAAGCACATATTAATTGATAACATTTTTAGGAATTTACAAATTTGGCCTTCGATGCTTCGATAAACTCAGCACTAAAGGCCCTTCGCCATTTTTGAAGCATCCCTGTCCTGAGCTTGTCGAAGGGCTCAGGACGAACGGGAAAAAAGAAATAACATCTATATAACACGGCTTGCTACAATAACCGTAATACTTGCCGGTTTCAATTTATTCAATTCTTTTGCCGCCGCTCGAATAGTCGCTCCTGATGTGAGCAAATCATCAACCAATAAAAGATGCTTTCCTTTGAATGCCGATCTCCCTTCATCTTTCATGTTCAACACAAAAACATCTTTCACGTTCTCTACGCGCCGATCAGGAGTAACTGCTGATTGAAACGGTGCATAACGAGTACGCTTGAGCAGATTTATCACCGGTTTATGGGAATAGGCTGAAAGGACTTTAGCCATTTCTTCTGCCTGGTTATATCCACGCCATGAATAACGCATCCAATGCAATGGGATTGGAACGATCACATCAAAGGGTGCATTTTTAATATAGGTCATTTGCCACATGAGTTGCCCTAATTGCCTGCTGGCAACAACGTTGGACCAACTTTTTGCCAAGATCAATTGCTTCAAGGGATCAGCATATGGCCCGATGGCAAACACCTTGACACTCAATGTATCGGTTACTTTCAGATCATGCGAAACAATCGGCTTGATTAATTTGATACAGATTTCACAAAAGACATCCCGTTTCGAAAGAAATTTTTTACATGCCATGCAATACGGTGGCGCAAGCAGAAGGGAGAGGTGATGAAAGAGTTGGTGGATGTAATGTGATATGAGTGTTTTGACTTGGTGCATGATCATAGGTGTGAAAATTTTAATGATTATTATTTTTTATTGAGTGATTCTTATTTACCGTTCGTGGCGAGTTCCGAGTGCGAAGCACCCGGAGTAACGAGCCATAGAACACATCTAAAATATTAATTATGAAATCAAATATTTTTTTATCGGAATCCGTTCTGGATGGCTCGTTGATTCTGGCGCTAAAGCGCCGATTACTCGCCACGAACGGGATTTATAATTTTATCCATTTCCAAAGAATTAACTAAAAATCGGCACCACCATCTGCAAAATCAAATTCGTCACTACCCCAGCTATTAGATCATCCCCCATGATCCCCCACTCACCCGGCAGTTCTTCTACTTTCTTGATCAATCCAAATTTGAAGATATCGAGCACACGAAACAAAATAAAACCTAACACAATCATTTTGAAATTAAGAGGAACGCATGCAAATGCAAATAATGTTCCGGCAACTTCATCGATCACAATCTGTGATGGATCCGATTGATTGCCAAATGATGGGAGTGCCTTGCGAACTGCATACGCACCACCAAAGAAAATGAGTAAGATAGCAATAAGTTGCACCGATTGCGGTGCATAGGTAAATAAAATATAGGCGAATGGAAGAGTAACTAATGTTGCGCATGTTCCCGGTGCGGGTAAATAGCCGATAGGCCCGAGGGTGGAAATATGTTTGAGAATCATATTGACCCTTCGATACATTTTACTCGTAACGCTCGTAAAACACCCTTCGATAAACTCAGGAGGGCCCTCGGGGCGAACGGTTGAATTTCAAATTCTATTTTTGTCGCTTTATATTCTTTACTATCAAATATCATGCCTTTTCCGTTCATCCTGAGTGCTCGATACTTCGTTAGAAATATCGAGTGTATCGAAGGATAATTTGAATGCAATTATCATCACCCCGAACACAATACACACATCCGCCACATTAAATACGGGCGCATCCCAACCGAATAAGCGAAACGAAATAAAATCAACCACCGCACCATAGAGCATGCGATCGATAATATTTGAAACAGAACCAGCAACCACCAACACATATCCAATTACTGATTCACCATCCTTCATTTTCTGCCATCCAAGATACGCAAGATATGCCGTGATTACAGCAATCAGCGCAGTCACAAAAGCAAAAACATAACCATTTGCATAATGGAGCATGCCCCATGAAATACCACGATTGAAGGTTAATGCACAGGATAAAAATGAAGTTACTTTTTGTTCTATGGCACAACGAGTAAGCGCATAGAATTTTGTAATACGATCAAGGAATAGAATTACTGATGCAAGGGATAAATGTATAAATAAATATTTCTTGTGCTGAATCATAGTTTCATCCGTTAAAATCGCTATCTGATTACCGCACCCCGTGCAATCACCGCATCACTCACCTGCTGAACGATTGCATCAATTTCGGGTTTAGTTAATGTTTTAGAGTCATCACGTATAATAAATCGGAATGTCGTTGCTCTTTTATCACCAAACTCTTTTCTTGTTAAATAATCAACTAACGTTACATCGTGAATGCGCGCATCAAGACTCGCAATTAATGTGCTCATTTCTGCAACCGTTTCACTCGCAGGCAACAATAAACTGATGTCCCGCACGCTTGGTTGGAACTTTGGCAAAGCTTCAAATCGTTTAATCGGCGCTCGATATGAAATCAAGAAATCTGCATCAAGTTCAAATACAAATGCATGCCCTTCACTCATTTTGTGCAAGAATGCATGAGGCACCATACCGGCAGTACCAACTACAATATCATTATGCTTAATCTGTGCAGTTTGATATTTCATAAACCATGATTCAAACTCACCGTTCGCCCTGAGTGCCCGTAATTTCGAAAGAAATAACGGGTGTATCGAAGGGTCAAGCTTTTCCCATGTTACATCAAGATCGAGACGTTCAAACAAGTTCTGTAAAACTGCTTTGCCATCGTAAAAACTGAGTTCTTTTTTCTTTTCAAATATCAGCCCAGCCAATGACTTAGTTTCGGAAATTTCTTTGCCTGGCACATATATTCGAGCTAATTCAAAAAAACGAAGATGATCATAATCGGCACAATTTTCTTGAATACCCTTGAACAAATTCGGCACCAATGTGGTAACCAATCGCTGCCAATTTTGCGAGACAGGAGAACGCACGCTCAGCGTATCGCCCGGTTGCCAATCGATCGATTGAATAAACGCTTCATCGAAAAAGTTGTAACTTGCCACTTCTTGCATGTTACCGGTGAATGCCAATGCATCTTTAATTTTTTTGATTTGTGTATGAGCATGCATATCGGAAGGCTTGAGTGCCAATTTTGGCAACTCAGGAGTTATGTTGTGATATCCATGCAAGCGCCCGACTTCTTCGACAATGTCCTCTTTTGCTTTGATATCTTTGGTTGCACGAAACGTTGGAACGGTGATATTGTAAGAGATTTCCGAATTATTCTCTTTTTCCGTTCGCCCTGAGCTTGTCGAAGGGTTAATTTCAACACCGAACTCAACCTTTGTTAATGCATTCACAACATCATCTGACTTCAGATTAATTCCCAAGCGCGATTCTATATACCCATGTTCAACTGAAATAATTGGAGAAACTGCTGGCTTCCCCAAAGAAACAAGTGTTTTGCTTGAGATATGCGACACTTGAAGTTCATCCAAAATGCAAGCAAATCGACGCAATGCATTCACGTTATTATTCGGATCCAAACTTTTTTCGAATCGTGCTGATGCTTCAGTTCGTTTTTTCGCGCGTTCAGCAGATTTTCGAATTGAGGTTGCATCAAAACATGCCGCTTCAAGCAGCAGCTGATTTGTTTGCGAACTGACTGCGCTTGATGCACCACCCATGATGCCTGCTAAACCGAGTGGTTCTTTACCTGCTACCACTAAGTCATTTTGCGATAATTCATATTCATCACCATCAAGCAACTTAATTTTTTCACCTTGTTTAGCATCTCGGACTTCAATGATATCGCTGCCAATTTTTTGTGCATCAAATGCATGCATCGGATGACCCAAATCGAACATTACATAATTAGTTGCATCCACAATTGCATCAATTGGACGGCTATCGAGCCGTGCCAAGCGCAAAGCTATTGCAAGATCGGATGGTCTATTTTGTACATCGTGCATCATGAATGCTGCAAAGCGAGAGCATTTTTTTGAATCTTTGATTGAAATCGAGAATGGCAAGTCTTGAGTATTACATGAATTTTCATATTGAAGAACTTCAAAATTCGCAAGCATCGATTCAAGTGGCTTCAATTGGTAACCGAGCATTGCAGCAATCTCTCGCGCAACACCACGGTGCCCCCAAAGATCGGGACGATGATTGATTGATTTGTTATCGAGTTCGAAGATATAGTCTGTGGTTTGGATGGCAGTTTTCCAACTACCATCGGCGAGCGATATTTTTTCTTTAGATGAGTTTTTTTTAACCGTTCGCCCTGAGGCGCTCGAAGGGCATTCCTTATTAATCTCTGAAAATAACCCCTCTTTGCCGCTCCCCACATCAGCCAAAGTCACCCAACGCGCATTACCCTCTTCAACCTTGATCAAAAACCAGGAATCAATGGTTGCATCATTTCGCTTGGGTAACACAAAATCTTTTTTAAGTTCAGGGCAATGAACAACAAGAGAATCAGAAATAGATTTAATGTGCCCTGCAAAAAGGTTTTTGGTATCAATTTCAACCTTGTATACGCGATCAATTTCAGACGTTGTTTGAATAAACTGCTCAGCTAACCGCGCCATATCCAGTTTTTTCCAATCCGCATCAATGTGATCAAATACCCAAGAAATAGAAATTTTCATACTCAAGAATCCTTGAAATAAGCTTAATTAGAGATATTCCTAGTGTAGTGGAAAATAGGGGTTGGAGCAATGGTGGCAACTCCACCAACCATTTCTCGCTGCAATGTTTTTAATATTTTTTCAACAATTTACTTGCCATACAAGAAAAAGCCTTTATAATCGGTTCTTAGTGTGTTTCTAGAGAAGTGTTTTTTTCATTAAAATTACAAGAAGGACTTGCATGGTCATGCGTAGATTTTTCACGCTCATGCAAAAAAGGAGTCCAGTAGCACAAGCACAGAGTTATCTCAATTCTGATCACTTCAATTCCAATCGATTTTCTATCCCCAAATATCCACCAACGCCTCTTGGCTCAATCACAAGGAACAATTTCAGTTCCACATAGTTCAATTTAGTCATTTTTAATTTTGTAAGCAGTTTTTTTATTATTTTTAATTTCATCAGAAGGAATTGCATGAACATGCAACGTTTTTTCACGGTCATTTTATTGGGTAATATTGTAGTGGGTGCGGTAAACGGGATGGAAGTGGAACCCGTGGAGATTAAAAAAGAACAGAAGCCAGAAATAACGGAGATGCTCAAAAAGAATGGCGGTTCGAATACAGCACAACCAGACCTTTCGGGTAGCAGCTTGAATGATAATAATTCTCATCCCTCACCTTTTTATGTACCGAAAGATAAAGAAGAGGTTCGTGAACCAGCAAACAAGAATCCTCATGATAATCGTTCCCAATATGTTGGGGCTATCCCCGTTAGACCTTTTAATATCAATCTAACAATGGAGCAACAGCCATTTTCTAGGGCAAGGCAAAATCAAGTTCAAAACCCTGAACATGGACCCGAGAATGTAATTCCTTCTTTTGAAGCAGATTTCAATGATGTGATTATCAAGGAAGCTCAATATGTTTATCAATTCGCTCCACCATTGGCAAAAGGAATATTAAAACACCTAACAGACGAACGAGGCTTCATCCTCAATCCAGAATATCGAGTTGCTCTTTTCTGGGGGCCACCAGGTTGCGGAAAAACAATGACATCCAAACATATTGGCATCACGTTACAAAAAGAACATGGATGGAAATTTCTTTTCATACCAAGTGCTCGAACAGCAAGAAATAAAAGGAACGAAACTGCACAAATGATGGATGTACTGTATGCCAAAATCCTTAAAGATAAAAAAAACAAGTACTTTCTTGCCTTTGATGAAATTAATGAATTATTTGAAAACACGCGAAGTCAAAATCACGATACAAACATGACCTCAAAAGTAACACGAGAATTTTTCGATGAACTCTTGGGTAACCCGCGTGTTTTTTGCGTAGGCACATTAAATATAATTGAAAAATTAGAAGACCCTGCAAAAGATAGATATTTTGAACACACAATTCGATTTGCACCCATTACCAATAATAGAATTAGAAACGCTTGCTTCCGCGATAAAGTGACAACACCAATTTCCCAATTAGATGGCGGCATAGATGATGCTCAATTAGATAATCTTTTAAAGGACATTGATCATGGCGGCAGGCAACTATCTAACATAGCAACTTCATGCAAAAACTTATGCTGGAATAAAAATCCGGATAAAGAGATGCTCATCATTACCTCTGACCTCATAACTGAAGCTGTAAAAGAATCTGTTTTAACTCGTACAGAAGGCAAATATGGCCAACCAGAAGAAACAGATCAAGAACAACGAGAGCGGCATTTCCAAAGGTCATATCAGCAACATGAAGATCTTGGTCTGGCACAACGTACTCAGCAAGCTGAGCAGTTCAGAGAAGGCCAAGAATTGCAATCAAGGCAAGGAGAAGCATCTCTTGCACTTCAAACAGCAATTTCACTCGAGGGAATGTATTACCAGTCAGAGAATGTTGATAAATATGATAGAGATACTCTCTATAATCAAATGTATAACATTTACTATAAAATATTTCCAAATCGAAAGCCTACTGATTATCAAGCTCTTCCTGAATCTGAAGAAGAAGCAATCAGAAGAGGCCTCGAACAAAATTCCTGCACCATTTTGTAAGAAATTAATTAACGAAAGGTTGCCAAATCCGATAATAAATTGAATATAACTAATTATAAACGATAATAATTATCTGAGATTTTCATGAAATTAATATATTTTGCAATATATATCTCGCTCATTAGCCATATATTTAACTGCCATTCAATGGACCTTAATAATGATGCATATTACAATGCATTAGATTATGAGGATGATGATGAATTGGACTATTATAATGATAACACATTTCCCTCAGATCATTCTGACTTTACAGTCTACTTCGATGCCTTCGGCCCCGATTCATATGACTACGTTCAAACAACGCCATCAAATGATTCTTCCCATGCATGGGATCCAATGCCAAATCAAATTGAATCAGCTTTTGATGATTCAATTCGCCAAAATACTGAGCAAGGCATGCAAGGATGGCAACAGGATTTGCAAAATAATTATGAATATAGCCAAAATCACCCGCAAGAAACCTCAAATGTTGAATTGCCAAAAGAGGCCATGGAAACTCAAGCTCCGACACCTCCAACAATTCCGCTCTGGGATACTATTGGATCAACTGAAAATCTTGTAAAATCAGAAGAAGGCAAACAATTGCTCGATGCTAGAATCGAGCAATTAAAAGACCAAACAAGTGGTATCTTTAGCTTAGCCTCAAAAGAGTTAAAAAAAGAACTGAATTTTTTAGAGAAAGTTCAAAGCGGCGAAGTTTCACAATTAATGATCCTTGTGCAAGGTGGCCAAATAACACAGGCATGTTGGACATTTGAGCAACTTTGCAAGATTTGGCCCTATAAGCACCAAGCGCATTTTCTTGTGTCACGCGGTTATCATTCCGGAGAAGATAGATTAGTTCGCTTATTGGGAAGAGTCGATTTGATGAAACAAGTCGAGGTGACTTTAGTTTCACGACCGGATTATTTGGCTTTATCCCCTGAAGCCCAATATCGATTTACTCATTATAAAAAAGAATATATTGCCAACCAACAACATGGAAACGTAGCCTTTTTGAACAAAGAATTCAACCATCTCTATAAATTACTGCACAGCAAAGAGTATCGAGATGATAAAGCAACACTTGCTCAATATCTTTATTTAAAATTAATGCTCGCTGACCCTATAACCAATATAAATGCGACTGTTGCGCATGGGCCGCAAAAGAAGGCAATTCAAGAAATCCGCTCTCTTTCTCATCAAATCGATTTTTATTTTGCAAAAAATAACATCACCGATCCAGAAGTAAAATATGCCCATATGATCGAATCGGGAATGCTTGAGAAGTACAATAATGTACAAAGACTACTTGAGGCTCGCCCAGATTTTGCTCAAATTATGGAATCTGGTCTTATCAAGGGATCATATTCAGTTATGGAAGTTGGCAAAGCACTCAGAGAAAATTCTGATTTGCTCGCTATTTGCCAGCAATATGAGTTTCAGCATACAGGGCACCTAAAAACTCGCATCGATCAACTTGAAAAAATAAAATTTGGCCCTTCCACAGCAGTGTATCAAGAATATAATATTGCGCCTAAAATATGTTCATTCATGCTCGATCATGGATTGAAAGCACAAGATTATCGCTACTGCTATGGAGATAGGCTTGCACAAGCTCTCCATCAAGAACATCTCAACATTATTGAACAAACAGCAGCTCTTGATCCAAGTTCAGTTACTTATGCATATACCGACTGCATACTGAGTATGGTCGATGCTGCTCGCGAGCTTAATCAAGCAGGTGAACCACTCAAAGCCATGAATGTTTCTGATGTATGTTGGACGATCTTTGAATGTGGAACCGCAATTTGCGAAGGAATTGTCCAAGGTGCAGTTGGAGCAATTATTGATATCATAGATCACCCAATTTCAACCGCAGCAACTTTGGCCTTTGCTCCGCAATTGCTTGCGTATCAAATATCCAAAGTTGCGCTTGATCTTGCTGATATCGGATTAACATCTTTGATGGATAAAGATTTAGGTAAGCAAAAATGGGATGATTACATCAAACCCCTCAATGATTGCATAAATATTATTACAAGCTCAGAAGTTGCACTTCAAGACAAGCTCAGACTGGGCGCATCAATTACCACACAATTACTCGTACAACGAAAAGTCCTGAATGGGCTTGGAAAATTTTACAACATTACCAAAGCACGCGCAGTTGAATTCGTGAAAAATAATCCTATGGCAACGCCAGAGCAATATTTGGTAACGGCTGATGGAAGAATGTTGCGAGCTGGAAACGAGCCGCATAACAACAACTTGAACTTGAGAAAAGGGAATGGTAATGGGGGTGGGAGTGGAAATAGAAATCAAAATAAACTGGAAACTAATAATTCAAATGTTAAATGGATAGATCATGGATGGAAACACAAGCCTCCACGCAACATGCCATGGAAAAAGATTGTAGAATCAACAGCTACCGGACCCGCAAAATATAAACCAGAAATTAATATCAAGCAACTTGAGCTGCATGCATGGGAAAATGGAGCTTTTGTAAGTAATGGTAAAAACTATAAAGTCTTTAAATGTAAGGATATAATAGGGGCTAAATGGGGAAAGGAAACTCAATATATTCGTGTTGAATGTAGTTCAAACAAAATTCATGGGCATCCTATTTCAGAACAAGAATATCTAAGGTATATAAAATGAAATCTACTAATTTTATCAAATCTATAAATATTCAGAACGGGGAAATTACATTTAATGGATTTGATATAGATATGAATATTCCCCTATGTAATCAAATTGATTCTCTTCGAGAAGATATGTTGCAAATTAATTATGGCAAAAGATTCATACTAGATGTTGGATGGCAGCCTGATTTTGATCCAAATGGATATTTTCTAGTACTAGTAATACAAGATAAGGACTGGCTGGATCCAGTTGTTAAAACAAAGTGTCACACTCTAGAAGAATTAAAAAAAACTATAGAATCATCTGCGCAATTAATTCAATCAAAATTGAAAATCAAGGATCTTCCATATAGAGATGTCGAATATGAAGAATTCGATTAAATGGAAAAAATAGCTATGAATAAACAAAACTACTGCTGCCAATTAATGACTGATTTTCTTGAAGATAAAAGAATCCCACTCAAATATAGCGCACAATATAGAGAATATTTTTTTAATTTATTAAATTCTAATGCTTCACAAGGAATTCTATATTGCCCGTGGTGTGGCAAAAAATTGCCCTCTCGCTTAGGAGAAAAATGGTTAGAAATCTTAACAAAAGAATATAACATTTCAGACCCCTATGATAAAAAACAATCTAAACTAGTTCCTGAAGAATTCAAATCAGATGAATGGTGGAAAAAAAGAAAGTTGTAAAAACATTATGCCATTTCAAGTTAAATCGATTTCACAAAATTCATATCGAAATTTACTTCCATGGAACAAATGATTCAGAATCTCATTCAAGAATTACAAAAATTTAATAAATCATTAGGCAAATGCGCCCTCAAAAAAGAGGTTTTTCAAGATTTAGAAGAAGATTTTTCAGATTTGATCGAAACTAAGAAGAAAATTAACGAACTAATTTCTTCCCATTCAAAATTATCTTCCAAAAGTAACCCCGATGAGGCAACCTACTATCTCACTGAAATGTATAGAGAAATTCTGGATTTTGGCTGTTTTTTTGAAGATATTCGCCTAATCATTATTGATTGCATGAAGCAGCATGACCGCCTTACTAAACCAAGCGACCCAAAAAACACCATATCTATTACAAAACATAAGGAACTTACTCTGCAGTGCGGAATATATATTCTTGATAAAATTGGACCTTATCTGATAGTGCGTGATAATGATAAAGGCATTTCAATATTTGACTATGAATTGAACCTTGTAAAAAACATTCCAATTGTTGGAGGCCTTTTTATAAATTATGTCTACAAGCATGCCTTCAAGAATGAAATACTTCTTTATGATCAAGAGCATCGTCGATTTATTTTGATAAATCTTGATGACTTTTCATTTAAAACAATACCCATAACATCAATCGATCCAAACATTAGATTCTTACCTCTTTATCAGTGGGAGACTAATAAAATAATATTGATCAATAATGAGGATAATTTTTTTGTATGCAATACTCAAAGTGGAAAAATCAAAAGCATATCTGAAAAGACATTTGGAATTATGTACCCCGAGCTCTATTCATATTGGTATCATTCATACATGTATGGCAAAGTCTATTATTTTATTAATAAAAAAGAATTCGCTGTTGATCACAAAGAAGATGAGCTCATTTGCTTCTTCAATTGGAATGAAGAGCCTCTTAAAGAAATGGCCAGACCAAATTTAGACATTCATGATATCGTTATAGATGATAATAAAATTTGCTTTGTAAGCGAAGAAGCTATTCAAATAATGGATCAAAATCTAAATACCTTGGTATTTCTAAGACCTCCCACAAATCATGAATTTACTCGAGCTCGCTTGATCAAAACAAATGACAAAACCCTCTTGATAACCCTTAGCGGCCATTATGCCCCTATTGGTAGCGAATCAAAGCTTATTTGTTATGAACTAAATTAAAATAAAAAGCCAATTCAATGAACTGAAAATGTAATTGAGCAAATTGTGATTTTTCTTATTATTGTAATCGAATAATTTATTGAGAATATTATATGACCTGGAAAGAAACTCTTCGTCAACTCGAATACAAAAAAGACTGGGATACTGCAATTGAATTTATGCAACATGTTATTCATCAAAATCCAGATGACATGGATGCGCATATCTATATGAATTTTTTACTTATGAATCTTCTAGTAGAAGAAGATCATAGTCATCTAAGCTCCAATAAGTTAGATTATTATGCTCGTTTAGCAAGATATTATTTTGATATTTCATATGCTAAATATTCAGAAAATGCAGAATATCTTTTTTATACAGGAATAACTGCTGTTATGTCAGAGTGGTATTGGGGTATTGAAATTGAGGATTACCTTAGAATGCTTGATATGGCTATGCAGCTTGAACCAGATAATATTCTTTATCGATGGCAACGTATTGTGCATTTAAAAGAAAAAGACCCTATAAATTATAAAGAATTAAAAGAATATTATGAAAATGTTTTAAAAGAAGATTCTTATATTCAAAAAACTCTGCGTTCAAAAGGAGCAGTCGGGGCATATTTACTCAGACTAATCACTAATAGCGCAAAAGACTTTTTAAACGAAAAACATTCATGATATTACTTCATTATAAATCGCATAGTTTGAATGCTGCTTGTGCAAGAAGCCCTATAAAAAATGTTTTATTAAAAAGAGGTTAATCCATGACCTGGAAAGAAGCTCTTCGCCAACTCGAATACAAAAAAGACTGGGATACTGCAATAGAATTCATGCAACATGTTATTCATGAAAATCCAGATGACATGGATGCCTATATTTATATGAATTACCTACTCATGAATCTTTTGGTAGAAGAAGATCATGACTGCAGTAAACATGCATTTTATGAAAAATTAACAAAACATTATTTCGATATTTCTTATGCAAAATATTCTGAGAATGCAGAATATCTTTTTTTTACAGCACTAACGGCAGTTATGTCCGAATGGTTTTGGGATATCGAAGTTGAAGATTATGAAAGAATGTTCAAGAAAGCGATGGAACTCAATCCAGATAATCTTGTTTATCGCCGCACCCGAATTATTCACCTAGACCATAAGGATCCGGCAAATCACAAAGAACTCAAAGAATATTACGAACTTGTATTAGATGAAAACTCTGACCTTCATAAAACATTAAAATCAAAAGGTGCAGTTGGGGCATATTTACTTGATATGACATCTTATGGTGGAAGAGAATTTTTATCAGGAGAATATAGATGATATCACTCAATGAAAAAATACTCGGTTTTGAATGTTGCTTTTGTGGAGAGAGTATACAATCATCTAATGCTGATCCTATGAAAATAAATATTATGGGCAATTATGATAAAGTTACTCAAAGTTCTGGCCGCCCAAACCAAGATTTTTATTGTCATTTTCAATGTATGAAAGATCGATTACATGAAAAAATGAGCTACTATTTTTTACAAGATATCTTTGATTTAGATGAAGATTC
Source organism: uncultured Pseudomonadota bacterium (assembly GCA_964553945.1). Taxonomy (GTDB): domain Bacteria; phylum Babelota; class Babeliae; order Babelales; family Vermiphilaceae; genus CAZKLV01. Next base: position 579,549 of record CAZKLV010000001.1, on the reverse strand, counting down.
CTCAAAAATTCCTGTCTTAAATGACAAATTTATAGATTTAAAAGAAATCCAACGGGAACTCAAAACAATTGAACATTTTACTTTTGACATTAACCGCAGAGTTGAGCTCATTTTTCAATATCTCAGATATATTTTCCATCAAATCAAAACCTGCAAGAGCGAAGATATGGCAATGAACTACTTTGATTCACTCGAAGCAATCCAAGATGTTTTAGCAGTCATATCATTTTCACAAGGTATCAGCCTTCCAGATCGAATGGCCCAATTTGTATATGATTTTGATAATTTTGAGAGAGCCAGAGATTATTATTTTCCAAAAGTCAGAAATGGAGAATATAGATTGTGATCATTACAAAACTCAGAGAGCCCAACTACAAGTCGGGCTCTCTTTTATTTCTTACCATTTCACTTCAATTAATGCTGGCCTTTATCACGCAAAGCTTCTTGCAAAAGATCCCTCGCATGAGTAACAAGCGGCACATATATTTATCATAATCCTAAAAAAACCAATCTTACGGCCTGTGCCCCTCTGCGTTCAGCTTTTTAATTAAAATGTTCTTCGCCTGAATAATGAGTGGCATTACCTGCTTGGCAAAATCTACAAGGCCTGGCAAATGCTGTGGTTGCCGGAGTGGGTGCCATTTGGCGGCAAGCGCATCATATGCATGCTCCACATCAGCTCTTGTATATCCGATGGGCAAACCAAGAATATACCGAGCTATATCTTCACCCGTTGTCGCTCGGGCTAGCAATCCAGCCGGAACCACCTCTTCATTCCAAGCTTTTATGGCCAATATTCGTTCGGGTGTTAATGTCTTTTCTAGTCCATATTTTTTCAATCCAGGAAACTCATCCAATACATCTCCGGGAGCAAGCTTTTTAATCTTACTCTCTGCTTCTAGAGCTGACTGAGCCACTGGAACATAGGTAACATCAAATTGTTGTAGCGCGGTGCTTTCTACAACCACCTGCAACGTATCTGTCCCCGGTTTTTGTTTTTGCATCCATGCCTGCTCCAAACCAGGAATTTGCATTACATAACTTTTTGTAAGCCACCCAACACTAGCCCCAACACGATTAATCGTCAACGAACCCTGAAGTTTATCTGAAGATCCAAGAGGCAACTTTTCATTCGGATTAACAACCATTTTGAAATGTTTAGGTCCTACGTTGTAATTTACTTCTATTTGAGCGCCGTAACTATTTAGCACAACTACATTAAAACTCTTGGCCTCCATAGCCTGTATTGCAGCGTGACCGCTACACACCACTACCAATAACGTTACTTTATTGAATACATGTGACATGACGCTCCCTTGAACTTGATTAATATCTCTCTATTCAAGGTCAGAATAGCACGGCCAAAATTCTATCTGCAATATTTATAGATAATCGAGTAAAAAAGTGTTTGGAATTTAATACCAAATGAACTGCTCATGCTCGCGAGATATTTATAGGTATCTTTAACCTTCTTATCCCATTCAGTTTCATTTAAGACAAATGAGCGAATAGTTTGCGCATCGAGTGGCATATGATCTTCAACATAATGATCCGAAGATTTATAAATGCGAGATTCCCATCCAATAGCTCGCAACAATAACTCAACCTCATGAGTATGAACGCCTCCGGCGATTACGATGATCTGCACTACCGGATCGAATGTGAGAACCTTACGAAAAATATGAAGATCAAACAACCCTGAAAACGCTGATGATAGAGAGTCATCCAACTTTTTACAATCTGCTATTCGTTCCCTGGCTAATTCAAGAATTTTGGTTTGATATGGAAGTTGATTGCTCTGAAGATACTGCTTTACCCTATCAAGATAATCTTGCGCCTGAAGATATCTTCCCTCAACAAAAGCCCTTCTACAGCACGCAGGGTCAATTTGGGATATTTGTTCTGCAAAAGGTTTCAGCTTATGCGCATATGTATCGAATTCATCAAACACATCTTGGAATGTTAGCTCTTCAAATTCCTTTGAATTAGCGTTCCAGGTTAATCGAGGATCAATGACAACCCCTTGGGCATCCAAAATATGAGAAGCGACCATGCCACAATCCCGAATTTCTACATTTTCGATTGTGCAATCAGGAACCTCTGCTTGAGCAAACGTTTCTTCTAAATGCGTTAATATTCTTCTTTTTGTTGTGAAATGTTTGATTAGATCGCATGTAGCTTCATAGAAAATATGGAACTTTTTCCCTTCTTGCACCCCCTCTTTGCATATGGCCACCAAAGCATCAAGTTGCCGGGCCTCATGCTTCCGACCCGTTTCTTTATGGTTATGCCCTAAAAAAGCAATGTACCGTTTTTTATCTGGTGAAACAACAGCGGCTCCAGAGCTGAGCATGGCATGGGAAGGAAAAATAGAAATTATGGTTAGAAAAGCTACAAACGGTTTAAAAAACGAACGCATGAAATTCTGACGCCCCGGTTATCAAATTACCCTAGTATTGCACCGATAACCCCCAAAAACATCAGATAGAAATTATACCCATTTTTATTAAATCCATCTGATTTCAGCGTACTTTATTGGGGATTTTTGACAAGAAAAATGTTGATTTTACTCCTCCCAGCCTTCGCCCTGGCCCTGGCAGGATAAACCGAATAGGTAAGGAAGGGGCAAGAAACAAATCCACCCTCAAACATTTCTTTTTGCAAAACTTTTTAAAAAACACAATAAAACACTTGCATACAGGCAGAAAAGCCATAGAAAAAGTAACAGTTTTTTAGCTGCACAAAAAAATATGAAAAGTCTTCGGGTATTCATATAAATATAATCACAGAATAAAAATAACCGATATCACCGGCATAAAGGGTAGCAAACGCAATCGTTACAAAATCACCTATGCATTCTGTTGAACCGCTTTGTTACAAAACGGGCACTTTCCACCGATAGTAACTTCCTGCCGGTAGATAAACCTATTGGGCCCTTGCTGATCAAGTACTAGATCATGCGTATGCCCCTGTGGCGTAGTCGCATTATTCCAGCATGAAACGCAAATGGATGCATAGCAGCATGGCGTAAGCATGATAACTCTATCTTCTTTTGCACATATCGTGCAATCATCTAAAAAATTCAGTAAACGGTTTTTTGTACGCAAATATTCTAACACGCCTCGTTGACCTAATTCTTTAGTGGTACCATCCTCATTCTTAATGAAATATGATAAATCATTTTTAGCTATTGCCTTAACGCATAAGCGAGAAAGATTAAGGTCGCATTTATTGCGCTCTGTGCGCATCACATCCCTTGTTTCTTGGGTTCCTGCAAAATCAAGCAAAGGCTTGTCGTTTATGGTCCAATATATATTGGCACCTTGCCGTATGAGATATTTGCATGTTTGGGAATGATTCTTACCTGCTGCAATAGCAAGTGCTATATGCAACTGTTCAACATTTTTTGCCCCGTATGCAAATAGTAGCTTAACCATTTCAGTGTGCCCAAAACAAGCTGCAGCCAGTAGCGGTGTCCATTCACTGAGAGGGCTAATAATATCAAGCCGAGCTTTGGCTTTCAATAATATTTCTGCTGTTTGCATATAATTATTCTGCGCAGCTAAATAAATTGACGAGCCAAAGGCAGAACAAAGATCCACATTTGCTCCGTGAACAATGAGATATTCAACAATACATGCATGGCCATTTTGTGCCGCTTGGATTAATGCTAAGGGCTTTCTAGCAGAACGCATATCTTGTGCATTAACTTGTGCAC
>CAZKLV010000001.1:0-575731 GCA_964553945.1 uncultured Pseudomonadota bacterium | reverse complement strand
GCTCCATGATCAATGAGATATGCAACGATATTTACATGGCCATTTTGTGCGGCTAGCATTAATGCTAAGGGCTTTCTAGCAGAACGCATATCTTGTGCATTAACTTGTGCACCGTGCTCTATCAATAACTTGACGATATTAAGATGCCCATTTTGTGTTGCCATCATTAATGGTGAAAAACCATCTGAGTCAAAAGTATCGATCTTCGCTTTATGGGCGATTAAGATTTTTACAGCTTCTTCATGTCCATTTTGTGCCGCTTGCCTAAGAGGTGAAATAAGGCTTGCAGAACAAAGGTCTACATCCGCTCCATGATCAATGAGATATGCAACGATATTTACATGGCCATTTTGTGCGGCTATAATTAAAGGTGTATACTTTTCTATATCTTGTGTATTAACTTGTGCGCCGTGCTCTATCAGTAACTTAACAACATTATAATGCCCCCGTTGGGCTGCTATTAGTAATGGTGTACACTTTTTTAAATCGAAAGCATCGACTTCTGCTTTATGCGCAAGTAAAACTTTTACAACTTCTTCATGCCCATTTTGAGCCGCCAGCCTAAGAGGCGTAACATTAGATGCATTTTCACGTGCATTTATAGATGCACCTTTAGCAATTAGTAATTCTACTAATTTGTATAAGCCAGCCTCAGCGGCAAATGCTAAAATAGAATAACCTACACTTGATCGCTCGTGTACATCCGCACCATTTAAAATTAATAATTCAGCTATATCCCAACGCTCTTTTTCCATAGCTGCTAACATTGGACTTAAACTAATAATTTTATACTGATATTTAAAAGTTGGATGCGGTTTGCGCAAGGCATTAGGATTAGCATTAGCCTTGAGAAGGCTTTCTACAATTGATTTATGCCCATTATAAACAGCCAAAAAAATAGGCGAAAAGCCATCATCGTTCCACACATTTAAAGTCTCGCCTGTTTGAATATAGGCATCTACTATTTCTGCCTCACCATCACGAGCAGCTTCCAATAGTTGAGTATGACTTATTTCCTCTGTATCCATAGCATGCAATGATAGAGAAAAAGCTCCTATCGAGGCGATTAAAATGAGCAGCATGTTCTTTTTCATATAATCTCTCTACTTCATAGCAATATTATGCCAATAAACATAAAGTAGAATACCAGCATTCTGAGCAAAACAAAACAAAGAATCGAACAATTTACCACTAAAACCCTGCAAAAAAGCCCAACTCGCAAACGAGTCGGGCCTGCGTACTAACAAGTCAAGGTTGCCAGAGAAAACCTTTGTTCAGATGGATATTAAGTGATTTGGCTGATTCAGCTGATGCTATTTACAATGAAATAATTGATGAGATGAGATTTAATCTTCCGAATGCATACTTAGATTGTCTTGAAAATTATCCAAAATCTGACCCCCGATCAATAGGCTTTGAAGTTCTACTTTTGCTAGAAGGTTCATGGCGCGAGCCAATTGAACAATTAACCACCGATGACATCCCTATGATCCTCGAATTCCTCGATACTCCCCCAGGCAAATCACTCGAGGCATGGGAAAAATGGGAAAAGTATTGGGCAAATCTTGATTATTCGGTTCGCAGAAAAAAATTGCTGGAAAGTTAGAAAAGCCTAATAAAACCACTTGTATTCATTTGTTTTATGGTTAAATTAGATTTATGGCCTTAAAAACAGGTAAAACCGATTAAAATGGGCACTATTTAATGCGATCCTATATTCTTTTTTTTAGTTTGATTTTTGGCTTTCAATTTGGGCTTGCCATGGAAATGAGTCAAGATCAGCTCGATCGGCAGTTGAGAAATGCGGTCTTGAGTTACTATGATCGCAATCAGCAATCAACTGCTGTTGAACATTGCTATGGTTTACTCTTCGAAGGTGCTAATCCAAATATTATAATGGATAATAGGGAATTAACTCCTCTACTCTATCTTATGATGACAAAATCTAACCATGAAAATGCACTCATAAAAAGAAACTTAATTGAGCTCTTAATTAAAGGCGGCACTAATCCTAACTGCATCGCTCATGACCCTAAAAATTTAAATCCCATTAACACACCACTATCTTTGTGTTGTGCCCCTGAAAATCGGTTATTTTTTAATTTATTAACAGACCGCGGTGCAGATATGCATCAACGTTTTCAGAACAATAAAACAATATTACATGCCGCTGCTCGATTTTGGAATGTAGAACTATGCGACTTTCTTTTGAAAAATAGTTTAGATGTGAATGCAGTCGATGATAATGGAGAAACTCCTCTTCATACTGCTTGTGGTCAAGATTTTGGTCAGGCAAGGAACATGCAAAATAATGCTTTAACAACAATTGAATTATTGCTAGATTGGGGTGCTCAAGTAAACGTGCAAAACAATAAAAGAGAGACACCTCTTCATCTTGCTATAGCATATAATCCATCCCGCGCAGAAGTTCGGCCAATCATCAATGTATTATTATCTCGAGGAGCTAATTTAAATCTTTTGTGCCAATGGAATGAGGAAAATGTATTAAAATCACCGTTGGCAATTGCTACGCTTGTACGCAATCCAAGGTCAAAAAAAGATTATAAAGAACAAAGAAGGTTATGCGAATTAATGATGACGCATCAAGTATTGGTAAATAAAGGAATATTGACCCTCTTGGGTTCTTTACGAAAAGTGGGATTAGAAGGAAATCTGATAGCAAGAACACTGTATCTGCAAAGAGAACATTTGCTCAGCCCATATCTTCGACGATTATATGTGCCATTACGAGAATTATTGCAAGGATCAAATTTAAGGCAGCCTAGAAGAATCATAAATTTATCTGATTTTCGCTCCTATCAAGACAATTTTCCCAACAGCAACTTCAATATCGACTTTTTGGATCCTGCACGGATTACGGAAACCTATCGCAATTTCAATCGCAATATATATCAAGGTTTACATCAACCTCAAATAATTGGTTTAGCAAAAACAAACCCAGCACCTCGTGTGCGAATTCCTACTCAAGTTCCGCATGATGATGCGTATGACGATTATTCAGATGACGATGATAACAACAATATTCAGGACATCTTTCGAGCTCGAAGAATTGCTGAAGAACAAAGAGCCCGGCAAGACCGCATGGAAGCTGAAGCCCGAAGAAATGCTGAACTTCAACGGAATCGTGAAGCACAAAGAATAAATAATATGCGAAGGCAACCCGCAGCAAGACCTCCTTTAGCCGAAACTCCTCTTTGGACTTCAATCAATCATGATATTTTTGTATATGCTTTGGGAATTGGGCTCTGGGGTGGAATTGGCTATTTCATTTATGAATGGTATATCGACTGGAAAGAGTCCAAAAAAGAAAAAAGGAAGAAAGAAGAAAAGAAAAATCAGAAGGAAGTACCTTCCGTTGATTCAGATCCAGTAGTTTCGTATGCCTAAAGAATTAACAAAAATAAAACAATGAAAAAGAGAGCCCAACTACAAGCCGGGCTCTCTTTTATTAAGTTTCTATTCGATCTCAATTACTGCAACTGACCTTTATCGCGCAAAGCCTCTTGCAAAAGATTCCTCGCATGAATGATCAATGGCATCACTTTTTGACCAAGTTCCTTCAAATATGGCATTTCTTGCCTATCCGGATGCCACTTGAGAGACAATTTCTTGAATTGATCTTGCACAGCATCTGCGTTGTATCCAATTGGCAGTTCAAGTATGTAACGAGCTATGTCTTCACCTGTTGTTGCTCGCCCAACTACCCATCCACCTGGAATCACCTCTTCTTTCCATGATTGAATAGCAAGTATTCGATCAGGAGTTAATTTTTTCTCTAATCCATATTTTTGGAGGCCACGAAATTGATCCATAACATCGCCCTGCAACTGCTCCATACGATCCTTCATAACTAAAGTCTCTTTATTCGTCGGATGATATTGAATTACGAGTCTCCCTGGCGCACTTGTAACAATTAATAGCAGTGCATCTGCTAATTCATGTTTTTGCTGTGCCCAAATTTGATCTAAAGCAGCTACCGGCATCTCATACCCTGCCGCCAAATGGCCCACAAGAGCGCCTGCCCGATAAATTTTTACATTCCCTGAAAGCAGATCGGAAGAACCAAGAAAGTGATCTTTATCGACATTTACAACCATAATTTGTTGTTTACCTTGCAATGTATACATGACTTCAATCTGCGCCCCATAATTGTTACGCACCACTACAGTAAAGCGATCTTTCTGCATTGCATAATTATTGAGAACAAACATAAACACTGATACCATTATGATTTTTTTGAACATAGCCCCTCCCCAATCTTCGATTTTTATCTATGTATTCAAGATCAGAATAACAAAAGAATAATTCTATTTGCAATACCTTGAAATAATTGCTTCGCGAAGAGTTTGGTACCGAGTTACAAGTGCAACTTTTAGGCTCGCCCAATAGGTAAAGGTAGTTTTTAAGACACGCTCCCACTTTGTTTCATTTAACACAAACGAACGAAGCGTTTGATAATCAAGAGGTACTGGAGTTTCGGTAAACAAGTCACCTTTATATAATCGCGCCTGCCAACGCAGCTCATCTAATGACTGATACACCATCTGAGTATGCATGGCCCCCGTTATAACCACCGGTTGAATGTGCGGATCAAGCTGCAGCAACCGCCGAAGAATATGCAGCTCAAGCAGATCGTTAAAGGCATCTCTTGTTGCCCGGTAAAAGCCTAAGCAATCATCTTTACGCGCTAATGCAACATCAATCAGCTTCTCATTCTCAAATAAAGCATTTTCCTTCAAAAATTGCTTTATTTGATCTATACGCTTTCGGGCACCAGTATATTTAAAGTGAATAAGATCTACGTTCGGGCACTCCGGGTGTTCTTGAACCACATTAAGCGCAAACGCTTCAAGCTTACCCGCATGGCTTTCAAATTCATCAAAAAGGTCCTGAAATGTGACCTCCCCATATGTCTTTGAGTTCTCGCCGCAGGGCAGGAGTGGTTCAAAAACCTTTCTTCGCGGATTAAATATGTCTAAAGCTGCTCCTGAAACATCACGAATTTCTATATTCTCAAAGGTACAATCAGGTACTTGAGCATTCGCAAAATCTTGCTCAATATCCCCCAACATGCTTCTTTCGGGCAAAAGGAAACGCGTAATAGGACCTATTTTTTCATACAAAATATGAAACTTCTTGCCCTCTTGAACACCCTCTTTGCAGATTGCAATCAGCTCATCAATCTGGCGACCTTCATGGTCCCAGCCTGTTTGCCGGTGATGATGGCCAAGCAGAGTTATATATCGGGATTGATCTGGAGAGATCATAACCTCGCCAGTAAAGAGCATGGCATGGGAGTGAGATATAAAAGGAGAGGTTAAAAAAAGTAAAAGTTTGAAAAACGAACGCATGAATTTCTGATGCCCTAATTAGCAAATTACCCTTATACTTTGCACAGATAACCCCCAAAAACATCAGATAGAAATTATATCCATTTTTATTAAATCCATCTAACCTCAGCGTACTTTAAACTTCGGTTTTTACAAGAAAATCATGCTTAATACTCATCAAAAACTATACCGGTCAATCTGCTTGAGATTGACCGGTATAGTTTACTTAATTCTAAGGCAGGAAATATTATAACGTTAATCGTTCAAATAATCATAGAGATACGCAGAAGCTGCACCACCGGCAAGTGGGCCGCCCACAAGTACCAAAAGCGCTTGCCACGTACCCATGTCTCCTGAGCCAATCAAACGAGTTGCCATTGCTGCAAGGCCAACCGCCGGATTAAATAAGCCGCCCATAAAGACAACTGCAAACAAGGCAAAGCCTATTGCGATACCGTAGATGGTATTGTTATTGAATTTAGAAGCTTGTGTGACGGTCAAGAATGTCATGACTAAAACGATCGTTAACAACGCTTCGCTCAAGAATGAAATACTAATCGCGGTCATATCATTCGGTACATCGACAATATAGAAAGAACTGGTCACCGCCATATACATCCACACTGCCAGTGCCGCACCTACAAATTGCGCCACCCAATAGATAAACATATCTTTTTGGCTCAGTCTACCGCGCAAGAATGCAGCAAGAGAAAATGCAGGATTGTAGTTCGCTCCTGAAACATGACCCCCGATATAAACCAACGCAACAAGCATGAGACCTATTGCTAATGGATCACGGGTAAATACGATTGCTGCCGTTAGGAAGAATGTTCCCAAAAACTCCATTACATAACGCTTTGTCATGTGACTCACCTTTCTTTTTTGAAAGAATTATATGGTTAGACTTACTGCTTTGGTATATACCAAAAAAAATGAAAAGTATAGGGAGCCTGCGAAGGATAGGAACGGAATAATTTAACAAATCCTAGGTTTTTGTTACCCTAGACCTAAGTAATCAAACGAATTTTAGGTGGTTCCATGAGTAAAATTATTATTTTTTATAAATATATCGATCTTGTATCTCCTCAACGCGTCATGAAATGGCAAAAGAAAATCTGTGCCGAACTCGGTCTGAAGGGCCGCATAATCTTGGCTGCAGAAGGAATTAATGGCACCGTGGGTGGAACGGATGAAAATCTAGAACGATACAAAACGATCATGGAAGCAACCCCTGAATTCGCCGGCATCGATTACAAAGAGAGCCCAGGCAGCGCTGATGATTTCCCTCGCATGCGCATAGTCGTCAAAGACGAAATCGTCTGCCTACGCGCCCCGCAAGGCACCACCGATTTGAAAAATACCGGCGTGCACTTGAGCCCAAAAGAAGTGCATGAGCTACTCGCCAAGAAGCCAGAAAATTTAGTCATCCTCGATGGTCGCAACTATTTTGAAGCACGCATAGGCAAATTCGAAGGAGCAATCACTCCTGAAATCGCACACTTCAGAGATTTCCCGCAATACATCGATCAGAACGTTGAACAATTCAAAGACAAACAAGTCTTTATGTATTGCACCAGTGGCGTACGTTGCGAACGTGCAAGTGCATACCTCAAATCAAAAGGTGTTGTTCAAGAGGTCTATCAAGTGACTGGCGGGATTCAACGCTACGCAGAACAGTTCCCGGATGGATTCTTCCGTGGCAAAAATTATGTTTTTGATAATCGCGTTGCCATGAAAGTGACCGATGAAATTCTTGGAACTTGCGATATCTGCAATGTGCCGTGCGATGAATTCACCAACTGCATGAATGCTGTCTGCAACAAACACTACATTGGATGTTCTGATTGCCTGACCAAGTTGCAAAACTGCTGCTCACAGACATGCATGGAACTCGTGGCAACTGGAGCAACCAAAAAGCGACCGATGGTATCAAAATCTATTACCATTGCTTGCCAGCTAAAATAATGAACCGTTCCTATCCTTCGCCCTTCGATATGACTCAGCGCAGGCTACTTCGACATGTTGATATACCGAAGGTGCATTTACTACTGAGCTTGTCAAAGAATCAGGACAAACGGGAGAAATCAGAACATACAATAAATTAAAATACCGTTCGTCCTGAGCCTGCGAAGGGTACGAACGTTCCTATCCTTCGCAAGCTCAGGACGAACGGATAAGAAAACGAAATAAATTTACTAATGCAATCACTCATACAACACAACATCCCACTCGCCGATAAAAACTGGTTTCGCACCGGCGGCCCGGCAAAATATTATTGCGAACCTCAAACTGAACTAGAATTTCAACAAGCCCTCGCTTTTGCGAACGAACAAAATCTCGAAATTTTTGTTCTTGGCGACGGCGCAAATATTTTGGTGAGTGATGAGGGCTTTGATGGGCTCGTGATTCGGCCGCGGTTGAAAAAAATTGACGTTCGTTCCCTTCGCACGCTCAGGGCGAGCGGAGAAGAAAATGATTCTCTCCACACAATAGAATTAGATATAAAAAACTCTGATAATTTAACCGTTCGTCCTGAGCCTGCGAAGGATAGGAACGGTTCCGATATTTACGTCACCGCCCAATCCGGCGTAACCATGCCCGAACTGATCTTGCACTGCCTTGATCATAATATCCTCGGCCTGGAAGAATTCAGCGGCATTCCAGGAACCGTTGGCGGATCGGTCTACATCAATCTCCATTATTTCCAATTCTTACTTGCCCAATTTTTGGTCAGCGCACGAGTGATCAATAAAAAAACAGGCGTGATCGAAACGGTCGATAATACATGGTTTGCATTCGGTTACGATTATTCCACACTCCACAATCACGAATACTATCTGATTGATGCAACCTTCAAATTACGCACCGGCACCGATCTTGAAATTGCCTATGCGCGCGGCCGACGTATAGAAATCATTCGTCATCGCGAGAGCCGCTATCCAAAGCAAGGCACCTGTGGCAGTTTCTTTCGGAACTTTCATGATCACGAAGTCACCTTGATGAGCGGCGGCAAAAAAATGATTTATGTTGCGTATTATCTTGATAAAATCGGTGTGAAAGGCGCACTCAAAATAGGCGATGCTCAAGTTTCGTATCAGCATGCTAATATGCTGGTCAATCTCGGTAATGCAACTTCGCAAGATTTGATTGATGTTGCACGCAAAATGCAGGAATTGGTTTTTGAACAATTTGGTGTTTTGCCGCAACCGGAGTGTGAACTGGTGGGATTCCGGGAGAATCCATTACACACGCATATTTAATTTATTTACCGTTCGTGGTGACCCTTCGATGATCCTGACTCGCAAAGCTCGTCGGTTACTCAGGGCGAACGGATAAGAGACATTTCAAAAAAACATCCCCCCGTTCATCCCGAACACATCGACAGGGCTCGGTAGAGCGTTCCTTCGATTGCCAGTCCCGAGTCAATCTAGGAAAGGGATCACGAGGGATGTTATCTAAAACCGAATCGATTCCGTAAATCCACCAATTGTAGTCGTCACCTTAAATCCATTCGAATCGTGTGAAAATTCTAATTTTACCTTCGTTCCCCTCAAAGTTTTTTTATATTCCTCAAGTTCGGAAGTAAACCGTTTGCCCGCCATCATAAAGCCACGAATTAAGTTTTCGCTCTGGCACGAAACACGGCAACATGCCGGATCACATTTGAATGGCACGCCATATTTTTTGGTGAGCATCTCTCCTAAATATTTACGCGCAGAATGCAACACACTCACATTGTGCCAGGTGATCTGCAACTCACTACGAAACACTTGGTATGCAGAGAGACCAATCGATTCAGTTTTCTTTGGTTCGATCCGCAAGATACCATTCTTGAGCCCCTGGGCCGATGGAACCGAATACTGTAATTCTAATGGATGGGATACATTATTTTGCAAAATTAGATCTCCGCTCGGAATGACCACCCAATCCGATAGGATGTCATCATTGGCACCGAGGGATGTGACACTGACCAAAATCATACATATGATTTGTTTTATTGTATTCATTGATTTCCTTTCCTAATTAAAAGAAATTTCTGTATTCGGTAATTGTTCTTTAATTTTTTGTTTCTCTTGCTCACTCAATTGATTGAAACCCAGATCAAGCCCTCTCAGCTGTGCAAGGCCATCAAATACATGCTCGGGCAGATTACTCAATTGATTTGAAGCCAGCATAAGCCATCGCAACTGCGTAAGGCTGGCAAAAATATGCTCAGGCAAATTACTCAACTGATTAAAACTCAGATAAAGCTCTCGCAACCCCACAAGACCAGCAAATACATCCTCAGGCAGATTACTCAATTGATTAGAATTCAGCCAAAGCTCTCGCAACTGCGCGAAACCTTGAAACGGCATTGGAACCGACTGAACATCGAGAGCAATATCAAAGAAGCAATTTCTTGCAAGATCGAGAACCTGGCACGTAGTTCGAGTATGAAGCCTATCGATCCCAAATAAACTCGTTAGCTTTTTATTGCTTAAATCCAACCTATTTCGCTCATTTAATTGCGGCTGACCATGCTCAGCTACATAATCTGCAATACTATATTCTTGCGTGATGCCTGATTTACGGAATGTTACCTGCTTGAGAATATATTCTTGCTTCACGTGTATACCCAAATGTGCTGCCTTTTGATTGATTAATTTTTCACGTTCTTGCAAATATAATTTTTCCCATTGCTTGGTATCAATCTTTCCTTCAATGCGATCGGCAAGTACTGCCGCCAGCGCATTAATGATAAAGGGCACATCAAGAAAATCTGCCGCTTGATAAAGCGCTGCGATCTCTTGATTGCTTACTTCACTTAGCCTTTTATTAACTCGATGTTGAAAGCGGCGAGGAATATATAATTGTTTTTCAGGATTTGACTGAGCTACTTTTTCATTGAACAAAAGAAGCCGATCTAAACTTTCAAGTAATGGAATTAAAAGCTCAAGCATAGAAGAGGATATTTCAGTAAATGATATGCGATTTGATTGTGCCTCAACCGTTTGGAATTCCCCGCGACCAAGCATGTTTGCAATAGTCGCCGATCTCAATGCCGCGCTTGCGGGTATCACAAATTCTTTGCCTTGCGCGCTCACCAAAGTAGCTTCTTTTGTTCCCTGTTCAACCGGCTCGGGAGCTTCCATCGCAAGAATAGAATTCGTGCCGATCAATAAACTCACCAGTAATAACCTCTTCATTTGGCTCCCTTTCCTAATCAAATCTAATTCTTGTATTCGGTAACTGTTCTTTAATTCTTTGTTTCTCTTGCTCGCTCAATTGATTTAAATCCAGATAAAGCTCTTGCAACTGCGCAAGGCCGGCAAATACATGCTCAGGAAGATTACTCAACTGATTTTCAGCGAGACCAAGCTCTCGCAACTGCGTAAGGCCAGCAAATACATGCTCTGGCAGATTATTTAACTGATTTGAATACAGATAAAGCTCTCGCAACTGCGTAAGGCCGGCAAATAAATGCTCAGGCAAATCACTCAATTCATTTGCACTCAGATAAAGCACTTCCAACTGTGCAAAATCGGCAAATACATGCTCGGGAAGAGTGCTCAATTGATTATGATCCAGATTAAGCCATTGCAACTGAGCAAGGCCGGCAAATATATGCTCGGGCAGATGACTCAATTGATTTGAATCCAGATAAAGCACTCGCAACTGGCCAAAACCTTGAAATGGCCTTGAAACCGACTGTACATCAAGAGCAATATCAAAAAAACAATTACTTGAAAGATAGAGAATCTGGCAATTATTTTTAACATAAAGCCTATCGATCCCAAATAGACTCGTGAGCTTTTTATTGTTTAAATCCAATCCATTTTGCCTATCTAATTGCAGTTGACCATGCTCGGCTATATAATCTGCAATACTATATTCTTGGGTGATGCCTGATTTACGGAATGTTACCTGCTTGAGAATATATTCTTGCTTCACGTGTATACCGAACTGAGCCGCCTTTTGATTGATTAATTTTTCACGCTCTTGCACCCTCAATTGTCTCCATTCCATGGCATCAATCTTTCCCTCAATTCGATCGGCAATTACTGCCGCCACCGCATTGATAATAAAGGGCACATCAAGAAAATCTGCCGCTTGATAAAGCGCTGCGATCGCTTGATTGCTTACTTCACTTAGCCTTTTATTAACTCGATGTTGAAGGCGGCGAGGAATATATAATTGTTTTTCAGGATTTGACTGAGCTACTTTTTCATTGAACAAAAGAAGCCGATCTAAACTTTCAAGCAATGGAATCAAAAATTCAAGCGTAGAAGAGGATATTTCAGTAAATGATATGTGATTTGATTGTGCCTCAACTGCTTGGAATTCTGCTAATTCCTCACTTCCAAGCATAGCTTTAATTACGGGCGATCTCAGCGCCGCGCTTACCGGCACCACAAACTCTTTGCCTTGCGCACTCACTAAAGTAATATTATCTGGACCAATATCCATCGGCTCGGGGGCCTCCATCGCAAGAAGGGAACTCGTACCGATCAATAAACTCACCAGTAGCAATCTTTTCATTTCGTTCCTCGGGTACTTACTTATTCCTCATCAAAATAAATTTCTGCGTTCGGTAATTGTTCTTTAATTCTTTGCTTCTCAATGTCACTTAATCGATTCGACTTCAAGTAAAGCGCTTGCAGTTCTATAAGTCCGTCAAATACATGCTCAGGCAGATTATTTAATTGATTTGAACGCAAATCAAGCTCTTGCAACTGCACAAGGCCAGCAAATACATGCTCAGGCAAATTACTCAATTGATTTGAACCCAGATCAATCGTATGCAACTGCGTAAGATCGGAAAATACACGCTCGGGCAAGGTACTCAATTGATTTGCATTCAGCGAAAGCTCTCTCAATTGCGTAAGACCAGCAAATACATGCTCAGGCAGATGACTCAATCGATTCGACTTCAGGTAAAGCGCTTGCAATTCTATAAGTCCGTCAAACACATGCTCGGGCAAATTACTCAATTGATTTGAACTCAGAAAAAGATCTTCCAACTGCGCAAGGCCAGCAAATACATGCTCGGGCAAATTACTCAATTGATTTGAACCCAGATCAATCGTGTGCAACTGCGTAAGATCGGCAAATACATGCTCAGGCAGATTGTTCAATTGATTTTTAGCCAGATCAAGCTCTCGCAACTCCGTAAGATCAGCAAATACATGCTCAGGCAGATTCCTCAATTGATTTGCATTCAGCGAAAGCTCTTGCAACTGCGCAAGATCGTCAAATACATGCTCGGGCAAGGTATTTAATTGATTTGCACTCAGATAAAGCTCTCGCAACTCCGTAAGATCAGCAAATACATGCCCTGGCAGATTACTCAATTGATTTGAACCCAGATAAAGCTTTTGCAACTCCGTAAGCTCAGCAAATATCTGCCCTGGCAGATTACTTAATTGATTTGCATTCAGCGAAAGCTCTTGCAATTGCACAAGATCGTCAAATACATGCTCGGGCAGATTACTCAATTGATTTGAATTCAGCAAAAGCCTTCTCAACTGCGCAAGGCCGTCAAATACATACTCAGGCATATTATTTAATTGATTATGTATAAGATCAAGTTCTTGCAACTGCGCGAAACCTTGAAATGGCATTGGAACCGACTGCACATCGAGTGCAATATCAAAAAAGCAATTTCCTAAAAAAACGAGACGCTGGCACGTAGTTCTAGCATGAAGCCTATCGATCCCAAATAAACTCGTAAGCTTCTTACCTCCTAAATCCAATTCATTTCGCTCATTTAATTGCGGTTGACCATGTTCGGCTATATAATCTGCAATACTATACTCTTGCGTGATACCTGATTTACGGAATGTTACCTGCTTGAGAATATATTCTTGCTTCACGTGTATACCGAACTGAGCCGCCCTTTGATTGATTAATTTTTGACGTTCTTGCACCCTCAATTGTCTCCATTCCATGGCATCAATCTTTCCTTCAATTCGATCGGCAATTACTGCCGCCACCGCATTGATAATAAATGGCACATCAAGAAAGTCTGCCGCTTGATAGAGCACTGCAATTTCGGGATTTGATAGATCTTTCAATCGTTGATTCACAAACGGCTGGTAGCGCCGCGGGATGTAGATTGTATTCATTTGATCGGCCTGGTCATTCTGGCTCAATAATTGATCCAATCGTTCAAGCAAAGAAAGTAAAAGTTCAAGCGTAGAAGAGGATATGTCAGTAAATGATATGCGATTTGATTGTGCCTCAACTGTTTGGAATCCTGCTAATTCCTCACTTCCAAGCATAGCTTCAATTACAGGCGATCTCAGCGCCGCGCCTACGGGTACCACAAACACTCTCCCTTGCGCGCTGATGAGGGTAATGAACTCGTTTTGCTCGATTTCCATAGGTTGCACTCCCAGCTGCTCTTCTTCTGATTTTTGCTTTTTAGCAACCGGCTCCGGCGCTTCCATGGCAAGAATGGAATTCACACCGATCAATAAACTCACAAGTAATAACCTCTTCATTTGGCTCCCTTTCTTAATCAAATCTAATTCTTGTATTCGGTAACTGCTCTTTAATTCTTTGCTTCTCTTGCTCGCTCAATTGATTTGACTTCAGATTAAGATCTCGCAACGCCGCAAGACCCGCAAATACATGCTCGGGCAAATTACTCAATTGATTATCATTCAGATAAAGCCTTCTCAACTCCGTAAGCTCAGCAAATATCTGCTCGGGCAAATTATTCAATTGATTTGAATACAGACTAATCGTTTGCAACTCCGCAAGGCCGGCAAATACATGCTCAGGCAAATTACTCAATTGATTTGCACCCAAACTAAGCGTTTGCAACTCCGCAAGGCCGGCAAATACATGCTCAGGCAGAGTGCTCAATTGATTGTGATTCAGATGAAGCTCTTGCAACTGCACAAGATCGTCAAATACATGCTCGGGCAAGGTACTCAATTGATTTTCCCCTAGCGAAAGCCTTCTCAACTGCGCAAGGCCGTCAAATACATGCTCAGGCAAATTATTTAATTGATTGAGTATAAGATCAAGTTCTTGCAACTGCGCGAAACCTTGAAATGGCATTGGAACTGACTGAACATCGAGTGCAATATCAAAAAAGCAATTTCTTGAAAGACCGAGAATCTGACACAGAGCTCTAGCATGAAGCCTATCGATCCCAAATAAACTCGTTAGCTTTTTATTACTTAAACGCAATCTATTTTGGTCATCCAATTGCAGCTGACCATGCTCAGCTATATAATCTGCAATACTATATTCTTGCGTGATGCCTGATTTACGGAATGTTACTTGCTTGAGAATATATTCTTGCTTCACACGAATACCCAACTGAGCCGCTCTTTCATTGATTAAATCTTCTCGCTGAAAGGCTTTCAGATTTTCCCATTGCTTGGTATCAATTTTTCCCTCAATTCGATCGGCGATCACTGCCGCCACCGCATTGATAATAAATGGCACATCCAGAAAATCTGCCGCTTGATAAAGCGCTGCAATTTCAGAATTTGATAGATCTTTCAATCGTTGATTCACAAACGGCTGGTAGCGCCGCGGGATGTAGATTGTATTCATTTGATCGGCCTGGTCATTCTGGCTCAATAATTGATCCAATCGTTCAAGCATCGGAATTAAAAGGTCAAGCGTAGAAGAGGATATTTCAGCAAATGATATGCGATTTGATTGCGCCTCAACTGTTTGGAATTCCCCGCGACCAAGCATGTTCGCAATAGTCGCCGATCTCAATGCCGCGCTTGCCGGCAACACAAATTCTTTGCCTTGCGCACTCACTAAAGTAACTTCTTTTGTTCCCAGTTCGATCGGCTCGGGCGCCTCCATAGCAAGAATGGAATTCGTACCGATCAATAAACTCACCAGTAATAATCTTTTCATTTCGTTCCTCGGGTACTTACTTATTCCTCATCAAAAGAAATTTCTGTATTCGGTAATTGTTCTTTAATTCTTTGTTTCTCTTGCTCGCTCAATGGATTTGAATCCAGATTAAGCCCTCTCAGCTGTGCAAGGCCAGCAAATACACGCTCAGGCAAATTACTCAATTGATTTGAATCCAGCATAAGCCCTCGCAACTGCGTAAGGCCGGCAAATATATGCTCGGGAAGATTCTTTAACTGATTTGAACTCAAATGAAGCCCTTGCAACTGCGCAAGGTTAGCAAATACATGATCAGGCAAATTACTCAATTGATTTGAACTCAGAAAAAGCACTCGCAACTGCGCCAGCCCAGCGAATACATGTTCAGGCAGATTACTCAATTGATTTAAATACAGATAAAGCTCTTGCAACTGCGCAAAATCTTGAAATGGCTTTGAAATCGACTGCACATCAAGTGCAATATCAAAAAAGCAATTTCTTGAAAGACCGAGAATCTGGCAAGTATTCTTAACATGAAGCCTATCGATCCCAAATAAACTCGTTAGCTTTTTCTTATATAACGACAATTCATTTCGCTCATTTAATTGCGGCTGGCCATGCTCGGCTATATAATCTGCAATACTATATTCTTGGGTGATGCCTTTTTTACGCAAGGTAACATGCTTGAGAATATATTCTTGCTTCACGTGTATACCGAAATGCGCAGTCTCTTGATTGATTAATTTTTGACGTTCTTGCACCTTCAATTTTTTCCATTGCTTGGTATCAATCTTTCCCTCAATTCGATCGGCAATTACTGCCGCCACCGCATTGATAATAAAGGGCACATCAAGAAAATCTGCCGCTTGATAGAGCACTGCAATTTCATGATTTGATAGATCTTTCAATCGCTCATTCACAAACGGCTGGTAGCGCGGCGGGATGTAGATTGTATTCATTTGATCGGCTTGGTCATTCTGGCTCAATAATTGATCCAATCGTTCAAGCAATGCAATTAAAAGGTCAAGCGTAGAAGAGGATATTTCAGCAAATGATATGCGATTTGATTGCGCCTCAACTGTTTGGAATTCCCCGCGACCAAGCATGTTCGCAATAGTCGCCGATCTCAATGCCGCGCTGGCGGGCACCACAAACTCTTTGCCTTCTGCGCTCACCAAAGTAATTTCTTTTGTTCCCAGTTCGATCGGCTCCGGCGCTTCCATGGCAAGAATGGAATTCGCACCGATCAATAAACTCACCAGTAATAACCTTTTCATCGGCTCCCTTTCCTAATCAAAATAAATTTCTGTATTCGGTAATTGTTCTTCAATTCTTTGTTTCTCTTGCTCGCTCAATTGATTATGACCCAGAGAAAGCTTTTGCAACTGCGCAAGATCGGCAAATATATGCTCGGGCAGATTACTCAATTGATTTGAATCCAGATAAAGCCCTCTCAATTGCGTAAGCCTTTCAAATACATGCTCGGGCAAATTATTCAATTGATTTGAACCCAGATCAAGCTCTTGCAACTGCGCAAGATCGGCGAATACATGCTCAGGCAGGTGACTCAATTGATTTGAATACAGATAAAGCTCTTGCAACTGGCCAAAACCTTGAAATGGCATTGGAACTGACTGAACATCGAGTGCAATATCAAAAAAGCAATTTCTTGAAAGATCAAGAACTTGGCAAGCATTCTTAACATGAAGCCTATCGATCCCAAATAAACTCGTTAGCTTTTTAATTCTTAAATGCAATCTATTTTGCTCATCCAATTGTGGTTTCCCATGCTCGGCTATATAATCTGCAATACTATATTCTTGCGTGATACCTGATTTACGGAATGTTACTTGCTTGAGAATATATTCTTGTTTTGTGTGAATCCCCAAATGTGCTGCCTTTTGATTGATTAAGTTTTCACGTTCTTGCACATTCAATTTTTTCCATTGCTCGGCATCAATCCCTCCCTCAATTCGATCGGCAATTACTGCCGCCACCGCATTGATAATAAATGGCACATCAAGAAAGTCTGCCGCTTGATAGAGCACTGCAATTTCGGGATTTGATAGATCTTTCAATCGTTGATTCACAAACGGCTGGTAGCGCCGCGGGATGTAGATTGTATTCATTTGATCGGCCTGGTCATTCTGGCTCAATAATTGATCCAATCGTTCAAGCATCGGAATTAAAAGGTCAAGCGTAGAAGAGGATATTTCAGCAAATGATATGCGATTTGATTGCGCCTCAACTGTTTGGAATTCCCCGCGACCAAGCATGTTTGCAATCGTCGCCGATCTCAATGCCGCACTGGCCGGCACCACAAACTCTCTTCCTTGTGCACTCACTAAAGCAACTTCTTTTATTCCCAGTTCGATCGGCTCCGGCGCCTCCATGGCAAGAATGGAATTCGCACCGATCAATAAACTCACAAGTAATAACTTCTTCATTTGGCTCCCTTTCTTAATCAAAAAGTATTATCGCTTGCGGTAATTGCTCTTTAATTCTTTGTTTCTCTTGCTCGCTCAATTGATTTGTACCAAGAAAAAGCTCATCCAACTGAGCAAGGCCAGCAAATACATGCTCAGGCAAATTACTCAATTGATTATGACCCAGCCAAAGCTCTCGCAACTGTGCAAGGCCAGCAAATACATGCTCGGGCAGATTACTCAATTGATTTAAATCAAAATAGAGCTTTCGCAACTGCACGAAACCTTGAAACGGCATTGGAACCGACTGCACATCAAGAGCAATATCAAAGAAGCAATTTCTTGCAAGGTCGAGAACCTGGCAAGTATTTTTAACATGAAGCCTATCGATCCCAAATAAACTCGTTAGCCTCTTATCTCTTAAATTCAAAGTATTTAGCCCATCTAATTGCGGTTGCCCATGCTCAGCTATATAATCTGCAATACTATATTCTTGCGTGATGCCTGATTTACGGAATGTTACCTGCTTAAGAATATATTCTTGCTTCACATGTATACCGAACTGAGCCGCTCTTTCATTGATTAAATCTTCTCGCTGAAAGGCTTTCAATTTTTTCCATTCCATGGCATCAATCTTTCCCTCAATTCGATCAGCGATCACTGCCGCTACTGCGTTGCTCATAAATGGTAGATCAAAAAAATCTCCGGCTATATACAACACTCCGATATCTTGGTCACTTAATCTGAATAAATTTTCATTTACAAACGGTTGATATATGCGCGGAATATAAACTTGATTGAGCTGATCAGAGTCTTCATTTTGGCTCAGCAATTCATCAAGCTTTTCAAGTAATGGAATAAATGCCTTGAGCGCAGAAGTACTCAAGAAATTTAAACCTTCAAATACATCATTTTCATGAGGCAATTCAAGAGCGCCACTTAATAAAGGAGATCTTTCTAAGGCTGATTTAGCAACCTCAAGTCTATCACCTTGCGCGCTGATGAGGGTAATAAACCCGTTTTGCTCGATTTCCATAGGTTGCACTCCCAGCTGCTCTTCTTCTAATTTTTGCTTTTTAGCAACCGGCTCCGGCGCTTCCATGGCAAGAATGGAATTCGTACCGATCAATAAACTCACCAGTAATAACCTTTTCATTTAATTCCCCTATTTAATCAAAAATGCATGATCATTAGATAAACCCTTATAAAAAGACTCTTTCTCATTACTCAGCATACCCATAATATTTTCAGATAGCAATAATTTATAGGAGTGAAGGGATTAGTTTCAATTATCCTGAAGAGATGCAAAACCTGACTACTATCGATCTTCTCATGATTACCCAATAGCCAAAAACCTGCTATTCTAGGGATATCCTTCCCCTTTCCCTCAAGTCTTCGGGACGAACGGGGAAGATGACTTCAAAACGAACGGAAATGATGAACGAACTTATATTTTTATTACATTCATCTCTGATAGGCCTTACCGCCCTGATTGCCCTCGCATTTGGGCGCTCGGCACTGGTTGCATTTGTATGCATCGCCTGCATTCTTGCCAACCTCTTTGTGCTCAAGCAGACGACTCTCTTTGGCCTCAATGCAACATGCTCCGATGCATTTACCATAGGCGCGACGATTGGGCTCAATCTACTCCAGGAATATTTTGGCAAGGCCATTGCACGCAAAACGATTTGGATAAACTTCTTTTTATTGGTTTTTTACGCGGTTATGAGCCAGTTGCATCTCTGGTACGTACCAAGTTCATTTGATACAACACAATCTGAATTTACCGCACTGCTTGGCTTTATGCCGCGTATCGTAATCGCATCATTCACCGTCTATTTGATCGCCCAAACAGCTGATTATTATCTCTATGGATGGTTAAAACGGGTATGGACCTCTCGATTGTTGGTCATTCGCAATTATGCCTCAATATCGATCAGCCAGTTTCTCGACACGGTGCTTTTTAGCTTTTTGGGACTTTATGGCATCATCGAAAATATTGGGGAAGTAATTCTGATCAGCTATGCAATTAAATTGGTCGCGATATTTGTGGCGACGCCGTTTGTAACAGGTTCACGGCAAATAGTTGAATATTTCCAGCAAGAATCAAATCTATAAATCAAACTAATTTCTGTTCAATCAAAAACTTCGCAATACGACAAGATAGCACGCTTTAGATAAGAAATAGTTTCCTGAAAATACCCTTGCCAAAGAGGTGCCTCCAAAACTTTTTTGAGAATATATTAAGAAGAACAGCAAGAAAAACCCCTTATTTATCGCAGATTTTATGCTATACTCAAACTAAACAATATATAAATTTAAGGTAATTGGTTAGCTATGAAGCACGCCCCATTTAGATTTGAACTCATTCACACCTCAAAAAAATCACGCGCACGGGTGGGGCGCATTCACACGCCACACGGTATCATCGATACACCCAACTTTGTGGCGGTGGGAACCAATGGTACCCTCAAGGCAGTCGATAGCGCATTTGCCGATGAAGTCGATTTGCAATTAATGTTCTGCAACACCTATCATCTGATGCTGCAACCGGGCACCCAACTGATCGCTCAAGCGGGTGGGCTCCACAAATTCATGAACCGCTCCAAGCCGATCATCACCGATTCAGGTGGATTCCAAGTTTTCAGCCTTGCCTATGGCACCGTCAAAGATGAGCTCAAAAGCAAGGGCAAAAAAACTAACGGAAATTCCGTTCTTAAAACCAATGAAGATGGGGTTCTCTTTCGCTCATATCGCAACGGGGATAAGATTTTATTAACGCCCGAAACATCCATTGCTGCGCAAAAAGATCTTGGCGCAGATATTATTATTCCATTTGATGAACTTCCACCTTATCATATCGATCCCAAAAAATTAGAAGCATCTTTACATCGCACCCATCGCTGGGAAAAACGATCGCTTGACGCCCATTTAGCTAATCCCAAAAATCAGGCTCTGTATGCGGTGGTGCATGGTGGCGTGGATCAACGGTTACGGCAAATGAGTTGCGATTATTTGAGCACCCTGCCATTTGATGGTTATGCAATCGGCGGCAGCTTTGGCAAAACCAAAGATGAAATGTTTAACATGCTAGACTTTACTTTACAGCGTATCCCGAACGATAAACCAAACCACGTGCTGGGTATCGCGGATCTCTATTCGGTTCAACATATTGTTGAACTCGGAGCCGATACTTTCGATAGCTCCCATCCAACCAAATGTGCTCGCCATGGAACGTTATTCACGGCTCAAGGTGATTTAAAAATTTTAAATAGCGCAAATCGCGAGAGCTTTGAACCCATAGATCGCACTTGCACCTGCATGGTCTGCAAACGCTATACGCGTGCATATCTGCATCACCTCTTTAAAGCAAATGAAATGACCGGATACTCGCTGGCTACCATTCACAATATCCATTTTATGGTCGAACTCATGAAACAATATCGAAACAGAATTTTAAACGACGAAATCTAAGAGAAAATACTATGAAATTAATTACCTCCCTTGCTAATCCCGAAGTTAAATTGGTCACCTCGTTGCATCACAGCAAATATCGCAAAGAACACAATCTCTTCATCGCCGAAGGATTGCGCACCTGCTCCACATTGATCCAATCGGGAATGACCCCAACGGCCGTCTATGCAACAGCTGAAGTATTTGATGAAGTATCAGCACTGGTTAACCCAGAATTAATAACCGATATCATGCCTGACGTGCTGGCCAAAATGAGTACCGCAACTACCCCGAGCGGATTGCTCATGGTATTTCCGATCCCTGCTCAACCAGCTCTGACCTCACTCAGCCATGGCCTCGTTTTGGCACAAATTTCCGATCCAGGCAACATGGGCACCCTTTTCCGATCTGCTGCTGCTATGAACATCAAAACGATCGTCTGCGTTGAATCTTGTGATCCCTGGAGCCCAAAGGTGGTTCAGGCGAGTGCGGGCACAATCGCTTCACTTTCTATATTCCAAATCTCATGGAAAACACTCCTCGAATATAAACAAGAACTTAAACTTTGTGCCTTAGTTGTGCATGGAGGTAATGATCCCAAAGAGCTCGATCTTGCAAAATCCCTTCTGGTTATCGGGAGCGAAGCACGTGGGATCCCAGCTGAGTGGATCGCCAATTGCGAGCAAAAGCTTACCCTGGCAATGCCTGGCAAAATAGAAAGCCTTAATGCTGCCGTAGCCGGTTCAATTGCAATGTATGAAGCGTTTGGGGGGCGATGAGAGGCCTTTTGACGCCTGAATCAGCAATGCTATACTGAAAAGGCTTAGAAATAGGCACTTTTTACACCATACATTTCTAATAGAAATTTTACCAAGTACTTTTATGGGGGTTATTCATGAAACGATTATTCGTCAATTTTGCTTTTGCCTGTGGCATCATGCTCTCGGCAAGCGCATTTGGAATGCAAGATTTAGAAGAAATTTTAAAAAACAGGCGAAATGCAATGACAGGCGGCGAAGATTCAATGGAATCAAGCTTGCTCATTTCTCCACGCTCCGATGAAGCTGCTGAAAAACAAGAAACCTTTGCTCTTGAACCAAAACAATCTTCAAATCAAGAAGTACCCGAAAAGATTCAAGCTCCCAAAAGAAGGATCATTTCAGGGGGATTAGATGCAATTCAATCAATAAGCAAAGACTCCTTACGCGCAACGCCGCCACCCGAGAAAAAAGCATCAGAGCAAAACTCAACTGCTCATCCTTTTAATGTGGCAATGCTCAATACCAAATCATTGCCGGTTCAATCAAATAATAACAATAATAATGACGATGAATGGGAAGATGACGTTTCTAGCGCGCCAAGCGCACCACCAATTCAACCGCAACAAATTGCTGAGGAAGTAGATCCAGAAGGTTTAGCACGAGATATCGATGAATATGCCCCGGCAAATTCAAATGCGCCACAAGAACCTGAAGTCATCCATGAACCTCTTCCTGCGTTGCCACATATTTCCCAAAGAGAATTACCGATCGATCCTCTCGTAAGTAATCGTCCATTACCAGCACTCGAAGCCAATCCCGAACCGATTATCCAAGAAGTACCCGAACCGGTTGAGCCAGCCATTCAACCGCACCCGGCACATTCTCGCGCTCCCCAAAAATCACCGCTCAAGAAGAACCCTGCGCCAAAGGCGCCTGCAAAATCTCAAGCCCCTCGGCGCCCAGTACCCCCAGCACCAACTCAACCAGTTACACCAAACCAACCAACACCACCGGCAGCCCCAGGCAATAGCGGCATCAATGCGCATGATACCACCAGCACCTTGAACTGGCACAACTTAATTGCATCTGCAGGATTATTTGGCCTTCTTACTTGGATTCAAGAATATCCACTTGCACAAAAACCAAATACACGTAAATTCGCGGTGCTGCGAGAAATCTTAACCGGCGCTCAGCAAGCACTTATGGGCAATATTGCACAGCAACTCATCCTGGGTAAAAATGCAAACACAGCAACTTTTATTGCAACATTTGCGGGATTACATGCCGCACAATGTGGTATCAAGAAAGCTGTTGAACAGATAAGCGCTCACACAAAATTGGGCAAACGAATTGCGACAAGATACAAAAAACTCCCGCTCAAAAAGCAAAATACTCTCGATCGCGTTGGGCAAGCAATGGCTTGGGTTTTAAAATCTGTTCTGGCGAAATCGATTGCATCTTAAAAACAATATTTCCGACAAGCAATCATCAATCTCTTAAAAGAGTACGGCGCAACGGAATAAAAAATAACAGTTCCTTGCAGTTGCTTCTTTTGTTTGGTAAAAATGAGGTGATCTCATTACCAACATTTATGCATGAAAAAGGAGCATTCTGCTATGACTAATCTTCAATCGCGTCCAATCTTAATTCTGACTATTTTACTCACTTTTTTTTCATCGGTTTCATTTGCCATGGAAATTGATCCAGATGAACCATCTTCCGCCCAGCTAGCACGCAAGCGATGGGAAGACGTTCAACGAAGAGCCCAAGCGAATAGAGAGCGCCAAGAACAAGAAGCTACACTGCTTGCACAAGCCGCTGCCGCTCAACAAAAGAACCAAGAAGCGCTGGCTAAATGGGGTCAAGTTCGCCAAGAAGCAGAAAAAACAATAGAACGTGCTCAAGAACTTCTCGCTCAAGAAACCAAACCAAACAATGATGATCAAGCTCAAGGTAATGAATCCGTTGCTCCTACCATAAGTCAACTAAATTCCAATCTCGATGACGATGCGGAACTTGGGGTATTGCTTAATGAATATTTTCATACACCAGATGAATCAAAAGATACACAGCTCCTTGAACAAACATTCGGACCAGAAACAAGTGCACCCATACCTGCAATACAACCCTTAGCAAGCTCTAGCAAAGAAGATGATAATGCTGATATTGATTTGACAAGCGCACATAGTAATTTACCGATTGAGAGCACCCTGCCTGAACAAAATGATGATACTCAGGTGACTATAAATGAACAGCCGCAACAGATCGAAGATTATGGGAAGCAACCTCAAGAAGTAAGCGAGACAGTTGAACCTCTCGCTACCGATCCAGAGGCTGATCAAAGTCCTGAAGCGCAACAGCCGCCTATCTTGGCCGATACCCTGGACTATTATTTATCTACGAATAATGATCAAGCGCAACAACAACGCACTCAAGAAGTTGACGTTCCTGCGAGCCAACCACAAGCACCTCTCAATCCACAGTTCCCACCTTCGCCTACCGCTCAAGTTCCACACAAATTTGAAGAAGATACAATTCGTCAAATTCTCGATAACATCACACAGCATCGCGTTCCAATGATCACCGCATCAACGCTCGGCTTGGTACACTACCTCTATGAAAATGAAGTGTTTGCCAACGCTATTGCGGTACGCTCCCCAAAAATAAAGAAATACCTGCATGATTATGTACTCCCAACGGCGCGGGAAGCCCTCGGTGCGCATTTGATCCAATTAATATTGCCATACGTGCCGTATTTAGACGGAGTGCAAAGCTACCCAACCCCACAATATCTTTCAAGCTTTGTAACCACCAAATTACTCGGCTCGACCGCACTCTACTTGGCAAAAATGGCAACCAAAACCGAACATGGCAAACGATTGGTCACCCAATATACGCGCTTACCAAAGCGCACCAAGGAAACCATAGAAAAAATAGCGCCATGGATAGACTTTATTCGCAATATGCTCATGGCGAGAGCTCTAGCAAGTTATTTTGTTGAACAAACTCAATAATCACTTGAGCGTGGGGCTTAGTTTTATATTTTCGCAATATATCGCGACTCACTGCGTGTTGCTCTCTTTTTCAAATATCTTTTTCTGGCTCCCGCCGGGGTAACTATTTTTTAGGGCAAAAAAAGTCACCAAAAAAGGCCCAACAAGGGAGCACCCTTGTTTATCCCCCGCACTCGGTGCACTGAACCTCTTGCCTTAATTCACCTCGCAAGCTTGGTGAATACGGCTTCGGGTGGCGCGCTCGCTTAAAGGCGTAAAGCTTTGAAATTGATTGTAAGTTGGCAGAGCGTTCGCCCGCACCCTCCCGGGCTCACTACGAGCCTCAGGTCTCAATCAAAATCATAGAGCACTTTATCTTACCATTTCAAATGGAGGTTATTTTTGGGTTCTTTCTTCTGCATTCCAATGATCGCCTCATCGCCGGCCGGGCTAGCTTCACCCTACTCTCCATATTCGATAATATTTTCTGTAATTCCCTATCTGAAAGATGCAGCTGCTTTATCAGCCATGAAAGAGCAAGGCCGCGCCCGCTTTGAGGTAATGGCCGTAGCGAGCATGAAGCTGTAAAGCTTAAGCTGCATCTTTGAGGCTTGGGTACATAGGGGTGACCACAACCCTATGCGCCCTTTTTTTCTGCCATTATTTTTGGCGTTAAAAAAAATGGCAAAAATAAACGCCCTCACCTGCGTAAGGTGAAAATGATAATAAAAACTTTATGGGACAACCAATGGCATACCTGCTAGAATGGTAAAAAAGGATTATCAAGGATTTACAATGTCACAAGAATATAAATTATCATTAACATCAGCCATTTTAATCAACATCAACATCATGTTGGGAACTGGCATCTTCATCAATACAGCCGTTCTGCCGCACTACGCCGGCGCGTTGGGTTCAGCAACCTACCTATTGGTAGGCCTTTTTATGCTCCCGCTTATACTTTCAATTTCTGAATTGCTTCGCATTCATCCAGGCGGTAGTTTTTATAATTTTGGCGAACGCGAAATTAGTCCTTTTTTTGGTTTTTTAATCGGCTGGATCTACTTTGTAGGCAAGCTTTCCTCGGCAACTTTGCAGATTTTCACCTCAATGATCTTGCTTCAAAAAATTATTCCTGCTCTAAACACGATACCGACAATCGCTCTTGCAATCACGGTTCTTTCAATTTTTATTGCGCTCAATATGAAAAACCTCAAAACCGGAAGTGCCATTCAAGCAATGTTCATGGGCATTAAAAGCATTCCGATCATATTTGTGATCTTGGCGGGTATTTGCATGTTTACCGGTACCAATTTTGTACCGATAAACATGATCTTTGAAGGCGTTCCAACAGTAATTCCGCTCGTTCTTTATGCGACAATTGGATTTGAAGCGGCATGCTTACTAAGTAGCAAAATAGAAAACCCTGCAAAAAATGCACCGCGTGCGATTTTAATATCGTATGGAATCGTAATTTTAACTGCATTCTTGTTTCAAACCATGTTTTATGGCGCACTGGGTGATGCGCTGCATAATCTGACCGATTTTCGTGATACCTTCCCAGCATTTTTTGCACAATTGCTACCAACCAGCATCTCAATGCAACATCTGCTGACAACCGGTGCTTATTTGGCAATTGCTTCTTCTGCTCTAGGAGGTGCCTATGGCGTGCTCTTTACCAATAATTGGAACCTATTCACACTTGCGCAAAATAAGCACACTTTTTTTGCAAACAAACTAATTGAATTCAACAAAAATAATATTCCTTGGCTCTGCGTGCTCATTGAAGGAGCATTTTGCGTGCTTTATATGATTGTGACGGGCGGCAAACAACTTTCATTGCAACCGCTCAGCTCCCTTGGAATAGTCAGCGCGTATTCATTGAGCGTTATAGCTCTTTTGGCAGCTAAGAAAAATAACCGCGCAAACAATATTTCCTGGTGGATCCCGTTACTCGCTGCGCTCAATTGCATCGTACTCGTTGGTACCTGCATCAACAGCTTGGCAAAAAGTGGCATAGAAGCACTCATCATGTTCTCTATTTTGTGCAGTGTCGGCATCGTGATGTATTGGATGACACGCAAGAAGTAGAACATCAAATCTTGATACGGTGCGATTAAATTTTTAACCCATTAATCAACCCAATTGACTCATTTTTGACTCAGTGAGTTAATAAGTGAATCAATTAATGAGTTAATTATACCTGGGAAGAATCGAGAATCAGCTCTGCAATAAACCTTTCCCGCTGCGCTTATCCAAGCCTACCGGCTTGGCCTTTCGATAAACTCAGGGCAGGCTACTTCAACAATTGACGATCGAAGAGCGTTTACTACTGAGATTTGTCGAAGCATTCGCAGGACACGCCATAGTTTAAAACAATTATAAATTTATGGCCTCCGCAGCCGGCCAGGCTGGCTTCACCCTACTCTCCACATAAATTTATTTGCTACTCGAATCCTAATAAAGCGCGAAGCGCCAATAATCCGCGCCATCCTCTAGAAAAACGACCTTGCATCCCGAGCCCGTTAGGGCGCAGTGGTCGCAAGTTTCGTTTTTGGTTAAGAGATACACAAGAGATATCTCTTGTGGGGCCTTTTTTGGTGACTTTTTTTGCCCTAAAAAAAGTTACCCGGCAGGAGCCAGAAAAAGAAGTTTGAAAAAGATAAGCCACATGCAATGAATATCGCCATATCTGCGAAAGGTGCAAAACTATCGAAGCTTAAGAGTAATCAACGCCAGCAAACACAAAATAAAAGATATAATCGCAAAGCGAATTGTAATTTTCGATTCTTGCCACCCGACAAGTTCAAAATGATGATGAATGGGGGCCATTTTAAAGATTCGTTTACCCAGATATTTGAATGATAAAACCTGCAAAATCACACTAACCGTTTCAAGCACAAAAAGCCCTCCAGCAATCGGCAGCAACAGTTCCTGCTTTGCCATGAGCGCCATAAAACCAAGGCCAGCACCAAGCGCAAGCGATCCAACGTCACCCATAAAAATTTGGGCCGGATAGGTGTTGTACCACAAAAATCCGATTGATGCGCCCATGAGAATAGATGCTATGACCGAAAGTTCTGCTGTATGCGCAAAGGGAATGTGCAAATATTGTGAAACATTATAATTTCCAGCCAAATAGCAGATGATACCAAACGTTGCAAAGTTGGGAATCAATGAACCGACGGCGAGGCCATCGAGCCCATCGGTCAAGTTCACCGCATTACTCAACGCCACAATTACAAATACCGCCCAGGGGATGAAGAGCAATCCAAGATCAGGATTGAAAGATTTAAAGAATGGGAACGTTATCGTTGTGGAGCCGCCACCAATCAGCAACCACAAGCTCACCACAGTCAACGCTGAACCAACTTGCAAAATAAATTTTGTGCGCGCATTTATTCCCCTGCGGTACCGAATTTTACCCCAATCATCCCAGGCACCGATTGCCCCAAACAACACAAGTGAAAACAAAAAAATCCAAACTTGTGGATCTCGTAAATCGCACCAGAGTAGGCTATTGGCAATTACTACCATCAAAATGAAAATACCTCCCATTGTCGGGAGATTATCTTTTTGTTTGTGAGTCTCGGGAGTATATTCACGGGCCTTGG
Source organism: uncultured Pseudomonadota bacterium (assembly GCA_964553945.1). Classification (GTDB taxonomy): domain Bacteria; phylum Babelota; class Babeliae; order Babelales; family Vermiphilaceae; genus CAZKLV01. The sequence goes on along the minus strand of CAZKLV010000001.1, from coordinate 547,284 downwards.
ATCGAAAGAAGATTTTTGATTTAGAAATAAACCAATTCCCAAAGACAAATGAGACCAGCAACGTCGAAAGCAATGAGGCAATGACCCGAACACTGACATAATGAAAAACATTGAAGGCGGAGTAGTACTGCTTTAAATAAAGCGCTATATGGTATATCATAGTGAACTCTTAAATACCCTTTGATACTCTCGCTTACGCTCGAACCCTTCGATAAACTCAGGGTGGACCTCAGGGGGGGGGAACGGATTATTAAGGTATATCAATTTTAGTCCGCTAGGCAATTAAAAACATGCAAAAAAGCAATTATTCAAAGACCTAGGAGAAACTTATTTTTATCGTTCATTTATTTTAGTGCATAACCTGTTTTTAGCAACAATCAGGGGGGGCATTTGACTGAAAAAATAAGACATTTAAACTGTTGAATGTCTGAAAGAATAAACAGCAAGAGTCTAAAATGACCTTATAAAGAAAGGCATAAAACATGAAAATTGCAAATAGGAAAATCGCAATTATGCTCGTCAGTATGGTGAGCTTGCCCATTATTCAATCGACCAATCTCAACGCAGCACCTTCAGGATTAAGCACCGAAGAACGAGTGAATCTTGAACAGCTCGTTGCACAAGCAAGCGCACATGCTGCGCATCTCTCAAAACAACTTCACTCCTTCTTTGATACCAAAGGAAATAAAGAGTCATACAAGGCTCACGTTTTGAAATTCAAGGAAATCTTGGATAGTGTAGATGCAAACATCGTTACTCCTCTTGATAAAGTAACGAAAGAAACAGCCAATCCAGAATATAAAGCCCTCCTTATAGAAATGATGGCAATTGTTATGGAATTACGCGAACAGCTTGTATATGCTCATAAAACTTTTAAATCAAATGAAGGCAGAGGATTTTTGGCAGTTTCTACCGCACTGAGTGATTTAAAAGAAAACGTTGGAAATCGACTCCCATCTCTGGAACAAAAGCTCAAAGTCTTTCATGCAAACATGCTTGATATAGATGCCGATCTGGCAATGGCAATCGATAATCTGACAAAATCTCTTCCAAAAATCTTTGAGATTAAACTCAGTAATTTGGTTGTTATAACCCGCGTTAAACAAAGACTCGAATATTAATAGAGTTGGTTGCCAGCGTTAAATAACACTGGAGAAGTACTAATCGAACGCGTCTTTATTATTTTTCCCAAAATACGTTTAGGGGAAATGGGGTTATGGTAGTCGTAGACTATCGGTCTGAAATTGATTAAAATGGAATTAAACATGTGGGAGCGTTTAAAAGCGCTCCCACTCTTATTAAATTAACTAAAAAATAAGCTTATGAATGATTTTGATGTAATTGTTGTTGGTGGTGGACACGCCGGTATAGAAGCCGCTCATGCGGCAGCAAAAATGGGCTCTAAAACAGCTCTCATTACGCTAGAAATAAGCAAAATTGGTCTTATGCCCTGCAACCCTGCTGTTGGCGGTGTGGGCAAAGGTCATATTGTCTATGAAATTAGTGCACTTGGCGGACTCATGCCAAAACTATGCACCAAAACGTATCTGCAAGCTCGCATGCTCAATACCAGCAAAGGCCCTGCCGTTCAAGGACTACGATTACAAATCGATAAACATGCATATAATAAATTAGCTGTTGAAACCCTCAGTCATTTTCCGAATCTGACACTCATTGAGGGTGTGGTGGATGATGTGATCCTCAATTCCGAAAACAGAGTCACCGGAATCATCCTCAAAGACAGCCGCCAATTTACTACCCGCGCCGTCATCATTACCACCGGAACGTTCCTGTGTGGCAAGATTCACATAGGTAAAGAAACAACTGCTGCAGGGCGCCGCGGAGAGCAAGCAGTAACCGGACTTTCAGAATTTTTGAAACGAGCAAATCTCAAACTCGGCCGCCTCAAAACCGGCACACCTCCTCGCTTGGATCGTGCGAGCATCGATTTTAATAAATTAGAAAAACAAGACGCAGACAATCTCGAATATTTATTTGAATTCTATCCGCATAAAGTGGTCAATACGCGCGATTGCTATATCACGCATACCAATGCAACTACTCACCAAATCATTCGCGATAACTTGCACCAATCGGCTATGTATAGCGGGGCTATTACGGGAATCGGCCCACGTTACTGCCCTTCGATCGAGGATAAAATAGCACGCTTCCCGCTCAAAGAATCACATCACGTGTTTGTAGAACCCGAAGCGGCTGATGATCAAGAAATTTACCCAAATGGCATCTCGACCTCATTGCCGCTCGATGTGCAAAAACAATATATCCAATCGATCGTTGGATTTGAAAATGCGGTAATTACCAAAGCTGGTTACGCAGTGGAATATGATTTTGTGTTGCCAAACCAACTTGAACATACTTTACAGGTCAAATCTGTTCCGGGTTTGTTCTTGGCGGGTCAAATTAATGGCACCACCGGGTATGAAGAAGCTGCGGGACAAGGAATTCTTGCTGGCATTAATGCGCACCAAAAAGCGCACGCCAAAGAAAAATTTATACTCGATCGTAATGAAAGTTACATCGGTATTATGGTTGACGATTTGGTTAGCATGGGAGTGGATGAACCGTATCGAATGTTCACTTCACGCGCAGAACGCCGACTACTCTTGCGCCAAGATAATTCCTTCTTGCGATTGACCGATCGTGCCCATACACTTGGCATGATCGAACACAATTTGTATCAAGATTTTTGTAAAGAGCGCGATCAAATTAATACTATCTTGCATGAATTGCGCACTGGCCCTCAGGCAAAAGAAATACAAAAAATGTTTGGCGATGGGCAAGCAACCAAAGAAATGCTCAAACCATATATCAATCAAGAAATTTCAGAACGCGCACTTGTTACCATTTTTGCAGAACTCAGTTATGCACCATATTTGGCACGCGAGCATCGTGAAGTTGAACGAGCAAATCAATATAAAGAACTTTCAATTCCAAAAAACTTTTCATATGCCGATATGCCTGGGCTCTCAAAAGAGTTGCAACAAAAATTAACGCGATATCAACCGGCAACCATTGCACATGCTGCGTTGATTCCGGGTATGACGCCAGCAGCAATATCATTATTAATTCTTAAAGTGCGAGACCTTTACAGATAGCCGCTCCCCGTAGTAACCTTTCATGAAAATTCCAAACTCTTCAGAAAAAGGAGCCCTTCATGAAAACAACTCGTCTACGATCGCTCAACCTTGCGCTGTGCCTATTGGCATCGCCAATTATGGCAAAAAAAGATAACACCCATCTCAAGCCTACCGCAACCAAAAGCATCGAATATCTACAAGAAGAAAAAAAGTTACTTGAAGATGTCGTCATCACAAACGAACCTGAAATAGCACAAGAAATTGAAGTTACTCGAGCAGCTCTTTCAAATTTTGTAATCAGCACCGGCGCAACAAACACCACATTATTTTCCAATCCATCTGCCATAAATAATGGTTTACGTGATTCGCATGTAAATGATGCATATAAAAATGTCGTAGCCTATGCATGGTGCGATAATTCAACCATAACCAATAAAACGAATTCTACATTAAACGTCATGGTCGCAATTGGCTCGATTTCGTCATCTGGCACATTGACCCTGGGTAAACCAATCAACATCACCAAGTTCACAAGTGCTGGATTGCAAGCATGGGATACTGCAATAGCAATCAATCGCTCAAACACCAAGAATATTGTCGTCTCATATCTTTTGATCAACTATAACAACGGTACTGCTCTACCTTATCGCGCATACACCAATGATGGTGGCTTAACTTGGATCAATGGACCAATGAATGTACCGCCAACGGGCCTTCATCCAGAAGTGGGTGATAATCGCGGTGTATCAGCAGATAAATATGGCAACATTTGGTATTTAGCAACCAATCTTTACGATCATGCAGGTAATGTTATTAATCAACCATATTTTGCAGTCAGCTCAAACGGCGGTCAAACATTCAAACGTGCCTATACAGTTCCATTACTTCCCAACTTTCAATTAAAAACTAGCGAATATGATTATCCTCAATTCTGCTTTGGTGGAAATGGCACCGGATCTTATGGCCTTTGGTTTGCGCTCGATTATTATCAAAATGGCAGTGATATTATTCCAGTAGTAGGATTCATTCCAATTAATGGACTCAATTCATTCGGCTCAGGTACCACGATAGAACTTTCCAATTTCTTAGATACACAATATGTTCCATCTTTAACCGCATCAGCTGATGGAAAAGTATGGTGCGAAGTACTTAATTTTTTACAAGCAACCAATACGACCTGCCCGGTCAGCATGCGATATAAAGCTCCCGGTGCAATCGGAGCAAATTACAAAGGCCCATGGAAAGTAGCAACGGTAGGTTCTGATTTTATTGATGGCAACGTTCATGAACGTTCTCAACCGGATGATGGTTACTTTAACATCACAGTACAAGGAAACGTGTACGATGAAGCCCGCCATGCACTGTATACTTTAGTAACCGATCAAGTTACTCCCGGTTCACAAAACATGTACATCAATATGTATATCTCTAAAACCAACGGCCAAACATGGTCAGCGCCAATTGCAATAGCAAGTACGACCATTGCGAATCGCGGATTTGCCTCAATGGCTCTCGATCCAGTGTCTGGGGCATTACTGATCGGCTGGTATGATGGAAGAGATGATCATATGACGTATCAAAATGTGAAATATTATGGATGCATGATACCTTCGACGACTTTAACATCATTAGTGAATGCGGTGCACTAAATTTTCACCTTTGGCGCAGGTTAGAGCGCTTTATTCCTTGCATTTTTTTTAACGCCATTACCTCAAAGCGGGCGCGGCCTTGCTCTTGCATGGCTGATGTGGCAGCAGCATCTTTCAAATGAGGAATGCATTTAATTTTGGCCTCAAGCCGGCCAGGCAGCTTCACCCTACTCTCCACATATTTTTTTTGCTACTCGAGTCCTTATAAAGCGCGAAGCGCAAATAGTCTGTGTCTTCCTATGGAAAAACGACCTTGCATCCCACTGCCGTGGGCGAGTGGTCGCAAGTTTCGGTTTTGGTTAGGAGATACACAAGAGTCCTCTCTTGTGCGGCCTTTTTTCCCCGGTTTTTTTGCCGTAAAAAAATCGGGCGCACGGGCTGCGTAAGCCCCGCTTGATATTACGGAATATCAAACTAGCCTCACGGTAAGTGAACTTCCAAAGGATGTAGTATTGCATCCCCAATACCAATTCGCTACAATCTTGATAGCAAACAAATCTAAAATTAGGGGCGCCAAACATGAAAAAAATTCTCGTTTTTTCTTTTATTTTGATAAATCAAATCACATTCTGTAGTTCAACCGAAGAATCGATTGGTAAATTGCAAAAAATTGAAGCGATCAAAAAAGAAGAGAAAAAAAACAGATCAGTTATCATACAACCAAAGATTGATCGCAATGATCTCGGTTACAATAAATTTTTCTCTACTTACTATCCAGAGAAATTAGATATCAAAATAAACGGCAAACAAGTGTATTCACTCCAAGGCAAAGATATTGAAAATAAAGAAGTCACCATTCCGGTTGATGGCAATAAACTAACGGTCGAATATGATTATGAATGGGATATGATTACCGGTAAACGTACCGGCACCAAACGAGTTGAATTTGATCTCAATAACGACACAATCAAAAAACTTGAACTCGAATTCGGTTCATGGAAAGACGAAAATCGCATTGTGATTCCACAAGCAAAACAAGTCGGCAAAGAAGAGAAGATTAAGTAAAAAATACCGTTCGCCCTGAGGCCCCCCCTGAGTTAAATCGAAGGGTTCGAGCGTAGCGAGAGTATCGAAGGGTCAGCCAATTTCGCGCATCATGAACGTACTCACAATATTCTCATGAGTTTTGCGTTGTTTTCTCCAGCACGGATTATCTTCTCGCATTACAATCTGACGGATCTTTTCCGGATCCCTTAAGAATGCACAAAATTCTTCTCGCAATGGAATAAGACCCACGCAGTCACATGCACGCCTCTCAGATGTATCGCGCATTTCAGGGTCAGCACCATATTGCAAAAGCAACTCACACGAACGTCGATCAGGGATAAATGCTGCTTTCATTAATGGCGTTGATCCTGTTTCATCTCTATAATTGCAATCTGCTCCTGCCGCAAGAAGATATTGAACCCCAATAGAAGAATATGACCAAAGCCCTATTGCGCTCGAGCAATTCATCAAGAAGATCATGAGCGGGACTCTTCCATTCCCATCTTTTTGATTCACATCAGCCCCACCTGCAATAAGAACCTTGATTACCTCTGTATTTTTCGGAAATCTAAGCGCACAATGCAATGCGGTCTCTTTATCATTATTTATTTCATTTACCGCTGCTCCTTTTTCAATCAAAAATGCACAGGCTCGTACTCGATTGGTGAGAGCGGCATGCATGAGAACGGTCCGTTTTTCGTTATCTTTTGCATTCACATCTGCACCTCGTGCAACAAGATCACTTATTCTCTCAATACAATCACCATTGATAGTTCGATCAGCATGATCAGAAATCACATTCAAAAGTTGCTGGTCAAGGGCATCCAGGTTGCATGACCGCTCCATGCAAAAAATTGGAGAAACTATCAAAAAAATAAACATTCTTTTAATCATAAAATCCCTAAAAAGATTGGAAACACCATTATTTCTGATTGTAACAGGGCGATAAATTACAGCAACGAATTTCTGCACAAATCCATATCACAGGGATAAAATACCTGGTATAATACCTTCTAATAAGTGCCCATATAAATTAATAAAAGTTGTTTTAAAAGATTAAAAATTTTATACCCCGTTCGCCCCGATGCTTCGACAGGCTCAGCACAGGGTTCAATCCCTTCGAATTTAACTGACGAAGCAGCCTGCCCTGAGTTTATCGAAGGGATTGAGGGGGCACAGAACAGGATTCCAAATAAAAAAATATGGAATCGGTAAATTTATTTTAAAATCGGAATGCCCCTCAATCAACTCGGGGCGAACGGATAAAATTTCCCAAGTGGTTGGAGAATGAGTATCTTTAAATGCGATTGCCTTTGATTAATAATTTCTAAAATCGAGCTCTGAAATGCCTACAGAATTGATTCATCTCTTTGGTCCTCTTTCAATCAACAGTTTTGGCCTCATGGCTGCGATTGGGCTGCTTGTTTTTTATTGGCTCATTCAAAAGCATCCGCAATTTAAAGCATTGCATCTGCAAGATTCGTTCACCGCGATTTTGCTGGTTGGGGCTGGGATAGCGATTATCGGTGGTAAATTCGCTTACCACATTGCAGAACATGATATGCCACAAACAATTTCTGATATTTTTGCATTTTGGCAAGGCGGCATTTCGGTCCTTGGTGCAACGATTTCTATTCTGTTCGTTGTACCTGCATACCTTTATTATAAAAAGATTCCAATACTTCCGTTTGCAGATCTTGTGAGTATACATATCCCACTCTTTCAAGCGATCGCACGCCTTGGCTGTTATTTTGCCGGATGTTGTTTCGGTGCGGCAAGCACCGCGCCATGGGCAGTGGTCTATACCGATGCGCAATGCTATGCACCACTCTATCAACGTTTGCATCCGACGCAGCTTTATAGCGCCGCAATTTTACTTTTTATATTTTTGCTCATGTATTATGTGATGCAACATCTATTTAAAAAACCAGGTCAATTAATGTGCATTTATTTGATGCTCATGAGCACTGAACGATTCGTGGTCGATTTTTGGCGGGCCGATCGAGTATTTTTTGAAAATCCGTGTCTTGACGGTTTCTCGATTTATCAGTGGATGGCGATTACAATCTTTTTAGTTGCAAGTTTAGGGCTTATTATTTTGAGTAGCAAATCAATTTCTTCAAGGGTGAAAATATGATAATTTTTCCGTTCGCCCCGAGGACCCTCCTGAGTTTGCCGAAGGATGCCCGAGATTTCTTTAGAAATGAGGGTGTATCGAAGAGTCAAATTCCATTTAAATCCCAAGGTGAAAAAAGAAGATTTAGCACAACCCTTCGATACTCCGGGCTCGCTTTGCTCGCTCGGAACTCAGGGCGAACGGAGAGAAGTCAAACTTCTGAATCCTCTCAATCATGTGACCAGAGGTCACATCCATGAACATTTTCACCTTCATCAAATCTCGCGTGTCGATTGTTGACGTGATCAATGAATACGCCACGCTCAAAAAAGCGGGTGGTTATTGGAAAGCACGGTGCCCCTTCCATCATGAAAAAACTGGTTCATTCACAGTTAGCCCTCACAAAGAGATTTTCTACTGTTTTGGATGCCATAAAAGCGGTGACGTAATTTCATTCATTGCTGATATCGAGCATTGCTCACAAATTGAAGCAGCAAAACATTTGGCAGAACGGTACCAAATTGAACTGCCTGAAGATTTACAATCATCCCATTCAGCTCAAGACAAAAATCATTACCATGACGTATGCAACGAAGTGGCAGAATGGTGCCATGAGCAGCTCAAGAAAAATCCATCGGTACTGCAGTATTTAAAAGAACGGGATATTTCAGATCAGAGTATTTCCTATTTTAAGATCGGCTATTTCCCGAGCGGATTATTGGCTATCAAAAATTTGATCAATCATATGAAAAACCAAAACATCTTGGTTGATGATTTGCTCGAAGCAGCCATTCTGGCACAAGGAAAAACGGTTCTTTATTCTCCGTTTGAAGACCGAATCATGTTCCCGATTGCCGATACGATGGGCAATTACTGCGGATTTGGTGGGCGTATATTCAAGCCCAATGATACACGGCCCAAATATTACAACTCTCACGAAAATGAATTTTTTAGCAAGGGATCATTACTCTTTGGTCTTGATATGGCAAAACGCAAAATTCAAGATTCGGGAGACGTATTTCTTGTCGAAGGATATACCGATTGCGTAGCAATGGCTCAATATGGGTACCAGAATACGGTTGCCACATTGGGCACCGCATGCACCCTACCACACCTCAAGTTACTCGCTCGTTATGCAAATAATGTCTACGTTCTTTATGATGGAGATGCGGCCGGTAAACAGGCGATCTTACGCTTGACCCAGCTTTGCTGGCAGGCAAATACCGAACTCAAGGTCATCGAGCTTCCTCCCGATGAAGACCCAGCTTCCTTTTTGACCAAAGGCAACGATCTCAAAGAATTAATCGCAAATGCTCAAGATATCTTTGGATTCTTTATTCATTCGATGGGAACCGGATTCCAGAGCAAGCCCTTGGCTGAACGTGTAAGCCAAACCCGTAAATTGCTAGAAATCATCGCAGGGGTGGATGACAGCTTGAAGGTCGATTTGCTGCTTCAACAGGCAAGCTCTACCCTTGGATTACCGGTGACCAGTTTAACGCGAGAATTGGAGAGGGCAAGAAATCAAACTCAAAAACATTCAAATGATTATGATTCTTCCGTTCGCACCCCTTCGCAAGCTCATCTCGACCACACTCGAGATAGGCAAGGAGAACGGACCGAAAAAACATCACTAAACCCTGAAAATTCATCTGCTCGCCCCGAAGACTTGAGAGCTTACGAACGGGAAGAATATTTACCCTCGAACCAGGTAAATATATTAGAAAAAAAGATTTTTTGTGCTATAATAAACAACACAGAATTTCTAAATAGTACAAATGAAAAATATTTGACCAGCTATATGCCCTCCCCACTACGGGAAATACTGGTTCAATTGATCGAATTTCGATCTGAAAATCAATCGGTCGCTTTTGTACCATTTTTTGATACACTTTCAGACACTCACAAACAATATGTGAGCAGGTTATTGGTAGAATTTGAAGGACAAATAACGCCAGAACTATTTGAAACACTGCTTTTATCCTTGCAAAAACAACAATGGAAAATGGTCACACAATCGATTAAAGACCAACTCAATCAGGCAAAGCATGATGGCGACGAAACGAAAATAGCTCAGATTTTACACGATTATTTGGAACTTAAAAAAAAGATATTGCCTCAGGTCTCACGCAGTTAATATAGTTTTTGATTGATAAGGGGAACGGAAAAAACAATGGCCAAAGAAAAAAAAGTTAAAGCAATTGCTTCTTCAGGTAAAACAACCGGTGATTCAAAATCAACACCAAAAAGTGTTGATCTCAAAAAAGAGCTCACGCAAGAACTCGTTGATCAAGGAAAGCGTGATGGAGTGCTCACATATGAAGAAGTGATGGAGTTCAGCGACGAAAATGATTTTACCGAAGCTGAAACCGATCAACTTTTGCGCCGCCTTGATAAAGAAAATGTTGAACTCATTACTCAAGAAGAACTCGATTCAGTTCAATCTGAAATCGAAGAGTTCGACAAAGATGAATCTTCTCCTGATCAAAAATTCAAAACACGTCTCGTTAAAAATCTCGACTCCGAAGGCGAGCTCGAAGAAGAAGAGGATGAGGAAGAAGAAGACGAACGCGAACACGCAGCTCCAACTCAAATTACCGATAGTGTAAAATCATATTTACGTGACATTGGTAAAATCCCGCTCCTCAATAAAAAAACTGAAACGGAAATTTCAACCAAGATATCAACCAGTAAAACTGAATCGATTGAAGCAATTTCACGTTTTCCATTTTTATACAAAGACTTTACCTCTCTTGCCGAACGCCTAGAGAAGGATATTATTCCGCTCAAAGATATCATCCAGTTCTCTGAATTTGACGAAGAAAATATTCCCGAAGTCGAAAAAGAGAAAAAAGCACTCTTAGTAACAATCAATGATATTAAAAACTTAATTGCTAATGAAGAAAAGATTTACCACAGCTATCGCGGTAAGTTAGATACACCAAAAGCAAAAAAAGAGATGCTTGATAAGGTCAAAGAGAATAAACTCAAGATCAGCGAAACCATTCAATCAATTCGTTTATCGAATAAGTTCATTCGCAAGCTCGCTAAAAAGCTCGAAAAGCAAATGAGCAAAATCAAAGAGAAAGAAGAAGTCATTCGCTTCTCAACCGAACAGCTTGCTGAGTTCAAAAAAATCCAAGAGGCAACCGATCACCAACAAGCATTGATCGAAGAACTTGAAAACACCATTCGTGTTGCAGCCAAGGCACTCAAGCGATTGGAACTTGAAACCGGTTTACCTAAAGATGAAATATTAAAATATTGTCATCAACTCACTGTTGCACAAATTAAAGATAAACAAGCAAAAGATGATCTTGCAAAAGCGAACCTCCGCCTTGTCGTTAATATTGCAAAGAAATATGTTAACCGCGGGTTACATTTCCTTGATTTGATTCAAGAAGGTAACATTGGCTTGATGAAAGCCGTTGAAAAGTTCGAATTTGAACGTGGTTATAAGTTCTCAACCTATGCAACTTGGTGGATTCGCCAAGCGATTACTCGTGCAATCGCAGATCAATCACGGACCATTCGTGTTCCAGTACACATGGTTGAAACACTCAACAAGATCAACAAAATTAAACGTACCTTTGTGCAAGAGCATGGCCGCGAACCGACCTATGCGGAACTTGCAAAAGAACTCAACCTTGATGAAAAGAAGATCAAAAACATTATCAAAATCTCTAAAGAACCGATTTCACTCGAAACTCCGGTTGGTGATAGTGATGATGCATCGATCAAAGATTTCATCGAAAATGAAAATGAATTTTCTCCATCGGACACCGTAGCAAATACCGATCTTAAAGAGCGCGTGCGCGAAGTACTCAAAACACTCACACCGCGCGAAGAGAAGGTACTTAAAATGCGGTTCGGCATTGATGTTGCATCTGAGCATACCCTTGAAGAAGTTGGTAAAGACTTCTCGGTTACTCGAGAACGTATTCGCCAGATCGAAGTCAAAGCATTACGTAAATTGCGTCATCCATCTCGTAGCAAGAAATTGCTTACCTTCTTTGATAAAAATCTCGAAGGGATTGAAGACGAGATTGAGGATGATGAAATAATGGATGATGAGGAATAATTAATGGATCTTCCCCCCCTGCAACAATTAACTTTGCCAATTATTTTGTTTTCAATAGCATTGATTGTGCGTGCTATGTTTTCATTCTTGGAGACAAGCATTACTGCAATGCGGCTCTTCAAACTTAAAGAGCTTGCACGCACCTCAGGTGCTCGGTATGAAGATTTCTTTCATACACTTGAGAAAAATCCATATCAGATTTTGATTGCGATTTTGATCACGAGCAGCTTGGCCGATGTCACCTGCGCAACATTACTTACTCATATTATTGAAACCGTTTTTGCACATTTTAATGTTGGTGAAGGATTTGCATTTTCGCTTGGGGTAACCATAACAGCAATGGTAATTGTACTTTTTGGTGAAATTATCCCAAAAAACTTTGCCAAGGGGGAAGGTGAAAAGATTTTTCCGCGCATCATCTGGATCGCTAATTTTGTATATAAATTATTGAGTCCGTTAGTAGCATTGGTTGTTGCATTTGCGAACTTCATCATGTACATCGCTAAGGGCAAACCGGCTTTCCAAGAAGTCAGCGATTGGGTTTCATCTGAACAAGAAATTCAATTTTTGATCGGATATATTCACGGCAAAGGCATGATGGAACCAGAAAAAACGGAAATGCTTCAAAATATTTTCGAATTGGGAACCACGCCAATCAATCAGATTATGCGCCCAGCTGCCAATATCGTATCCGTCGATATCGAAACAAGCTTGCGAGACACTCTTAAAATATTCACCAAATATCAATATACGCGACTGCCTGTGTATCAAGAACGTCCCGAAAATATTGTGGGTATGGTACACCAAAAAGATATTTTCTACCTACTATCACACGGCGAAGAAAAGCATTTGGCAGATATCATGCGCCCGATTCTTTTTATTCCCGAAACGGTCAAGGTGAGCCAACTCTTACGAGAATTCAGATTGCGTCAGATGCATATGGCGATCGTCCTTGATGAGGGTGGCGCAGTTGCAGGTTTAATTACCCTTGAGGACGTACTTGAAGAGATCGTGGGAGAAATCAGCGATGAGCATGAATTTACCCAGCAACAAATTGTTCCATTGCGACATGGTGGATGGCTTGTGGATGCAAGCATTATGCTGACCGAGCTGGCAGCATTTTTAAACACTGAATTCTCAACACAAACCAAAACCTTGGCTGAATTCATCATCGAACAGTTAAAGGTAACTCCCAAAAAGGGAGACGGATTTATTTTCAAAGACTTCTATTTCCAAGTTCAACAAGCCGACGCTAAACGCGTGCGCCAGGTTATTATAGTTCTAAAAAACGACATCCGCTCATAATTAAAAAAAAGGAGCCATCGTCAATGAAGTACGCTTCCATTGCCCTCATTGTTTGTATGGGGTGGCAACTAAGTGCCAAAGAATCGATTCTTAACTCACGAAAACTTTGTGAGATTCCATCTCAAAATCAACGAATTATTATTGCAACCAATCTTGAAGATATTTTAATCGCAAAAGATTGGTTTTCTATTATAGCGAGTGGCGCTCATGGCTTTTGGAACGCTCAGAATAAAGGGCAAATTCTCAAACTTCTCTTTTCGTATTCATTTTTACGAGATTGCTACCGCGCAAATAAAAAAACGCTCTCTCCCAATGGCACTCTTCTCCTTCATAAAAGCGATTATATTGCCTATTTTACACGCACTTACCCAGCTTTAGCAGGCCATGAAGAAGAACTCTTTGATATGCTGCATGAATATTCCGTAGCTGAAGAGATGATAGCCTTTTATTTGTGGCTCAAGGTCAGCAAAAATTATGCACTTTTTGTGGCAACAAATAAAAACAAGGCTTCGTATATCCGTATTAAAACAAAACTAGATACATCACTACGTAAAAAATTTGGTATCGGATGGGACGATCTTTTTGATGGAGCATTTTATGTCGATAAAATAAACAAAAAAAACGGAGAACCTTTCACGCTATCCGCCAAACCGGATGTCCATTATTTTCTTGGGTTTTGGAACTATCTCAGCTCTAAATGTGGATACTTCAAAGAAAAGACTCACGTTATGTATATCGATGATGCCGAACCAAATATTGTCGGAGCACAAGCTGCAAATTATGAATATGATATACCAATAGATGGCGTCTATTATCAAAATCCAAATCAAATCAAACATGCAATAATGCTTCTAGCCGAATCACTTGAAAAAAATGCGCATGGGAATTTAGAGTAAAGATAAATAAGGAGAAAAATGAAGAAAATATTGTTTTTAAGCCTTCTTTTTTTAAATACTCATTCTGAAGAACTTAAGAAGCCTAAAGATTCCCAACCCGAAAATCAAAATCTATCAAAACCACCCCTTACTGAAGCCCAAGCTACTGCCATGCTACAAGTTGCTGGTGGATTTTTGCAAATTTTAACTAATCCCCACAACCAACCCACCGTCACCAATGGAATCGGAATTATGGCAACTGGAATGGCCAACCTTTTTTACCAACTCATGAAGTCACGCGGAATCGATGCACAAATTTCCGATGAAGAACTACAAAATCTAGCGGAAGAAATGGCGCAAATCGTTAATCGCAGTGTCCATTTTGAGAGAATAAAAAGAGGATCACTGTCAAGCGAAGTTTAAAAAATAATTTACAAACGCCAACCTGTTGTGATAGGATCAATGGCGTAAAAGGTAACAAATAATTGTGCTTGGGGAAACCCAAAAAGAAAGGAACACTATGAAGCACATGACTAAAGCAGCCGTCCTGCTTTCTCTTGTCACCCCATTCATCTCTGCACGCGATCCAGAATGCAGAACAATGCAGGTGAATCTCGGTCCTCTAGTTAACTATGCAGACTACAAATTCGATTGCACAAGCAAATTGCAAGGTGCACTCGTTGGTCTACACTTCGATTGGGAACACAGCAGACCAAAGCGTGAGTTTGTATTAGTTCGTTTTGATGGAAGATGGAGCGCGGGCAAAGAAAAAGGTTGCAACATCCAAGATAGAATCCAAGACTACCGTCCAGAGTTAGACTTCGGTTGGAATTTCAACCCATGCTGGTGTGGTCGCCGATCTGTAATTACTCCGTTCTTCGGGCTCGGTTTCATTTATGAACAAAACAAAATCGGTGCAGAATCATCATCTTGTCCATTCTCAGGTTGCGCAAGCAGCTGCTCAAACTCTTGCTCTAACTCATGCTCAGATTCTTGCAGCTCATCTTCAGACTCAAACAGCATTCGTTACTACAACATCTATGTACCAGTAGGTCTTAGAGTTGATTGGAAACATAGCGAATGCTTCCAATGGGGCTTGAATGTTGAATACCGTATCGATGCATGGACACGTCTACAAGTAGGCGAAGATTGCAATACATTATGCAACAAAGTTAAACCTCATCATCGCACACAAGGCGTCTTGCTTGAAGTTCCATTCCAATGGAATTTCCGCGAAGGCGAATGTGTTGACTGGCATGTACGCTTGGTACCATTCTTTGATTACAACAAATTTGGTTCTGCTAACTGTGAATGTGGATGCTCAAGCACTTGCTCTAACTCTTGCTCAGACTCTTGCTCAAGCTCATCTAGCTGCTGCAGCCAAAACGTACTCGGTGTTCTAGAAAACTGTGATCCTGAAGTAACAAGCGGATGTGAAATTCCATCACTTCGCCAATACTATGCAGGTGCACGTCTTGATCTAGGCGTACGCTTCTAATTTATAGAAATTAGATAAATAAAAGAGCCGGTTTTAAAGCCGGCTCTTTTTTATTTGCTCAATCATCTAAGTATTAATTTGCTTAAGTTCCAGTTCAATTCCTGTTGGTTAAGCTGGCTGCGTTCCAGGTTGAGTTCCCGCTTGCGCCGGCTGCGTTCCAGTTGATTGATCTGGCTGTGTTCCTGCTTGTTGCTCCGGCTGTGTTCCAGGTTGAGTTCCCGCTTGTGCAGGCTGCGTTCCGGCGGGTTGAGCTGCAGGTTGCGCTGCTGATTGTTTCGCAGAAACTACCGGAACAGCTTCTTGTGATGCCGCTTGAGCTGCCATCTTGGTAAGCTGCTTTTGCGCAAGGGCTTGTGCTGCCGATTGAATTTCTGATGATGAAGATTTATTTTCAGCAAGTTCTTTTTCTATCTGATAATCAATATATGCTTGATTTGCAGCTGCTTTTCTTGCAACCTGCTCTGGATTAGGATTCTCATAAATATTTGGATCTTGAGAAATCACATCCTCTGCAGTAGCTGCCGCATATCGAGCGTTCCAAATCATGAGTGCTCGTTTGACCGGATCTTGTTCCTTTTGCGCTTGCGCTAAAGCCTGTGTTTCACGTTGAATCATCTGTTTACGTTGAGCATCTGATTTCTGTTTTACATCATTTGGAAACAGTATTCCTCGTAATGGCTGATAATAACCTACCATTGGATTGTTCCATGATTTGGGATTTGAGCTTTGAGCATTATACTGTGACCCAGGAGATAACCACTTCTCAAAGGTAATTCGATTATAGAATCGTGGATCATCCACTCGATCGGTCTGCAATCCTCGTTTCTGACGATATGCAGTTTCAGCTATTCTAGCCTTTTGACATGCTGCTGCAGCTAATGGCTCCAACTCACGTGCAGTTGTTTCTGGGGTTGTATTTTGCCCCATCTCATTTAATGCCCATACTTTATATTTATAAGTGGTACATTCAGTTGCAGTCGGCCCAACACCAAGCATTTCAGCTGCGCCTGCTGAAGGACTTCCTTTGCCAGCTTGAAGTATCTGCATGGCACTTTCTTTAGCCATACCACCAAGCATCTTAACGCCTTTACCTCCAGCGCGCACTACTTTGGCACCTGCTCCAAAAGTATTAGTGCCGAAAGCCAAAAGTAATAGAGCTAATATTTTTATTCCGTTATTTTTCATCTTCATTCCTTCTTCATCATCTTTAACCCACGTTATTTCAATTTTTAAAACACTGAATCATTCCTCAATATAATTTTTGAAAGATCAACTACCACTTTGTGTCGGTTGAGTTCCTTGAGGCGAAGTTCCTTGCGCTGGTTGTGTTCCCGATGCCGGCTGCGTTCCTTGCGCAGGTTGCGTTCCCTGAGCGGGTTGTGTTCCTTGAGGCGAAGTTCCTTGCTCAGGAGCAGTGCCCACTGGTTGCTGAGCTGGAGCTGATTGAACGACTGGTGCTGGAACAGGTTTTTGCGCTGCGGCTTTAGCAGCTTTTTTTGCAGCTTCATATGCTTTTATAGTTTCCACTTGCCGTGAGATTATTTGAGATGCTGCAGCTTGAATTTTAGATTGTTTTTGAGCTTGCGCCTCTTTTGCTTGTTGCGCATATGCATTAATTGCTGCAGTTTTAAATTTATTTGCTTGAGAATCCGTTAATGGAGCTGCACTTGTCATACCAAGTGTTTTACCTGCAGCGGTTAAAGCTTGTGCATTTGCAAGCTGTAACAAACGAATTTTCTCATTAGAACTAGACTCTGCCTGGGCATTATTATATAAACGTGCATATTCTAAGAAATAATATGAACGTGGCTTTGAAACCCACCATCTATTATTTCTTTTATCCGCCGTCGGCCAATCTGGTACTGTTACCATACTTGCATAAATTCCCTCAACAGTATGCGACCCTTGCTGATCAGCTTCTTCTGCCGATTCGGCTGCTACTGCCCCCCCAGCCGGGCCCGATTGATCAAACAAAGCAGATCCTGCTTGTTTTAAAGTTCCCTTCAATGCAGCTTTTATTGGAGCCGCTGCCCTAACCCTCGATTGAGATACAGCAGCCTGAAGTGATATAATGGTACAAAGCATCATACCCATCAGATACAAAAATTTATTATTCATAATAGAAGCCTCATTTTTGACTCGAAATATATATTCTCCTCTAGTAACAGAGTATCAATTAATGTTTCTATTTGGCAATAATTTTAACTATCAAGTCAGATTCTCCAGAGTAATTACAGTAAAAAAGGGCCGACTTTTTTTTAAGTCGGCCCTTTAATTTACTTAATGCTCGGATTACTTAACGCTTTCAAACAGTTTTTTGACCGTTCCAAGCGATCCAACTAATGAACTTGATTCATAGGGAACCACGATCATTTTATCATCTTTGCCTTCCATCATTTTTGGCAAAGCCTTAATGTATTGCATCGCAACCATGTATGGCAATGGATCACCTTGGGGAACAACTTGGCGAATCATTTCAATCGCTTGTGCTTCCGCTTGCGCAATTTTCAACCTTGCCTGCGCCTCACCTTCTGCCTGCAAGATTTTCGATTCAGCCTCGCCACGCGCTTGTAAGATTTGGGATTCTTGCTGCCCTTCTGCTTGCAAAATCGCAGCACGTTTTTGGCCTTCTGCTTCTAAAATAATTGCGCGACGATCACGTTCGGCTCGCATCTGCTTTTCCATCGCTACTCGAATATCCTTTGGCGGATTCACTTCTTGCAGCTCAACACGATTAACTTTGACGCCCCATTTATCGGTCGCTTCATCAAGAATTTCACGTAACTTTTCATTGATTTGATCACGCGAAACGGATGTTTCATCAAGATCCAATGAACCAATTACGGCTCGCAAGGTTGTCTGCGTCAACTTCTCGATCGCTTCGGGCAAATTGGAAACTTCATACACCGCTGCTTTTGGATCGGTTACCTGGTAATAAAGCAATGCACTGATTTCCATGGTCACGTTATCTTTGGTGATCACGTTTTGCTTCGGAAAATCGTAAACCGATTCACGGAGATCCAAGCGATCAAGAGTACGCAGATAGCGATAGAATCGATGCTCTTCAATCTCTTGCACAAAGCTCCATACAACTGAACGCGGGCGTTCCAAAAATGGAACCACTACATGAAGTCCAGGAGTTAAAATGCGATCGAATTTACCAAGCCGCTCGATCACAACCGCTTCTGCTTGGCGAACCAAGTACACCGATTTGGCGAGTACAACGAGCAAGAATAGTGCAAGCGCTGCCAAAACAATTAAAAATCCATATGAAAATAAGAATGTCATAATTTTATCCTTTCTACCACTACATGTGCCCCTTTCACGTAGAGCACAATAACTTCTGTTGCAATTTCAATCACTTCTTCATGCAACGCACGAGCACTCCAAATTTCTCCATTCAATTTTACTTGACCAGGAATATTGGGCCGAATTTCTTTAATAACCAACCCCTTTTTCCCTTCTAATGCATAGATATTACTTGCGCCATGGTGAGGATGGCGAATGCCACGAGTAATCACCCAACGTTTTAAAGCCGCTAAAGCAATAATGGTAACGCCAAGAAACACACCAACTTGCAGAGCAATATCAGGGGTTAAAAAGCTCACAATCCCGGCCCCAATGGCACCGACTGCGAATGAAACAAAAAACAAAAGTCCCGGATGGCCAAGCTCAAGCAAAAGAAAGAGAAGTGAAAACAAAAACCAGAATACGTACATGGGAACCCTCCCAGATAAGAAATTTACAAATAGAAACTTTACAGCGAAGTGCTTTTGAATATTGCGCATCTTTACTATAAAATAAGATTAATAATTTGTCTATTTTAGAATACTGAACTAGAGTTGATTAAGAATATGAGAAAGATATATATTATTTTTGCCTTTTTCTCTGTAATTGGAGCCACATGGCTTCTTTCACGGAGTCTGCACATACAAGAACAGTTGAAGCCAAAACCGAGTACCGGAATTACCAAAAAAATTACCATCTGGATCCATGGCACCCGCGGGGCCGAAATATTGCCGGTCGGCATTTTGAACAAAACCAAAACAGTAGAAGAAAATATCTGCACCGCTCCTGCTGGATTGCATTTGGCTTCTACCATTGATCAAAAGTTTCATAACTATGCAATCGCGCAATGCCTGGGCAAATATAAAGATGAATTTCCAATCAAACACTTTTATTCATTTGGGTGGTCAGGAGAACTCAATCCTCAAGCACGAAAAAAGGCAGCCCAAGAACTTTATGCTGGCCTCAAGCAGCTAATGCTCAGATATGTTGTACAATATGCAGCCGTACCTGAAGTTACCATCATTACCCATAGCCATGGAGGTAATGTTGCGCTCAATCTTGCAACCATCATTGATGCAGAATCACCAATCACCATTGAACGTCTCATTTTACTTGCATGCCCAGTGCAGCAAGAAACGGCCTCGTATATTGATTCAAATATATTCAAATCAATTTTTGCCATACATTCTCATGCCGATGCAATTCAAATACTCGATCCGCAAGGATTGCACCCCCTCAAAGAAGGTATCAAAGAATCTTGGAGCAATGGCAGCTTAAAGCCTCTTGCTTGCGCGGCAAAAGAAAGTAGTAAAATTCCGCTATTTTCAGAGCGGCATTTTGCAAGCCAAAAGGTTCGGCATATTGCAGCAAGTTGGAAAGAACATGCCCCTTGGAGTGATAATGATATGGCCCCATTTGGCCCACTCAAGGACCTTGTTAAAAAATGGGCTCAAGTTGATAAAAGCCCGCGCGGATTACTCCATGTAGAGTTTTTATTGCACTCATTTTTAACTCGATTGCCTGAAATGCTCCAAATCGAAAACAAATCAATCAACGATGAAGTGGAATTTCTCATTTAAAACAAGGGAAAACTGCCCACTCAACCAGTTGCGACAAAGTTTTCTATCTGTATAATTAATATTAATATTAAATCAAAATATTGGACCTAGAGTGATTTACGGAGGTTATATGCAAAAACTCTTTTCATTCCTATTTCTCTTCTTTTTTGCCATTCCATTGATGGGAATGGAACCTGATGAAAAGCGCCCCAAAACAGAAAAAAATGAACTCTCATCACCTGAATCTCACACACGCGAAAAGTTCAATGCGCTGCCGGTTGAAAAAAAAATAGCACTCAGAGCAAAATTTGAATCAACTATTGGGCTTGCCGCTGAACAAAATAATCACGCTGCCATATTAGCATTTGTGCATGTTGGTGGTGATATTAATGCAAGCCTAGATTACGTGCAAAGAACTTCTCCACCTTTATTCTTTCAAACAAATTTCTATTTTCATCCAAATGAAACTTTGCTCAATATTGCTATAAGAACACGCTCTTATGAAACGGTACGCCAAATCTTAAGATTAGGAGGCACCCCAAGATACCACGATATCGCATGTGCATTCTTTACCAATTCTCGACCAATCATAGAACTACTTTTAACATACGATGCTCCTATTCACGCAGATGATACCCGTATGGATAAAGATCTATTTCTTCACATAGCTATTCGCAAAAACTGGCACACCATTACACAAAAATTAGTTGCGCAAGGAGTCGATGTAAATACATGCAACGAAGATGAGCTCAACAACACACCTCTCATATATGCCGCCCAAAACAATTCACAAGAAAATTGCCAATTACTTCTGGAGCATAATGCACAGATAGACATGCAAAATACCGAAGGCTGGACACCTCTTTGGTATGCAGCAACAAATGGATCTTTTTCGCTGGTAAAATTTTTATTAGAACATGGAGCTAATCCAAATATTCTTGATTGCGATCAAAGCCCCCTACTCCAAAACGTTATTTGCGACTTAGATGATGAAGATCAGGCATATCAAATAGCGCAGATCTTACTTCACCACAACGCAGATCCGAATAAACAAGATTACGATGGAAACACACCACTAATGGTTGCAGCTCTCAATAATTGTTACCAAATAGTAGAGCTCTTACTGCAATATGGAGCTAATCCTACACTCAAAGACTCAGAAGGGAATACAGCACTCAATAATGCACAAAATGAGTTTGTACATCATTTTGGCGATCAAGAAAATGAAACATTTTTTAATAACGAGCAGTATCATAGCCTACGCAGCATTCAACGCGTTCTTTCTGATCCTGAAGCAAAACAAAACGTTATAACTCGTCGCGAAAACAATCCTGCAGTCGAAAATGATTTCAAAAAATTCCATGCATGTTTTGGGGGAAAAAATACATGCGTTGCTCTCTTTAATCGCGAAATGGGGTTCAAATGAAAAAATTCATCATATTTTTATCACTATGCTCGTTGCC
This sequence comes from uncultured Pseudomonadota bacterium, assembly GCA_964553945.1. Classification (GTDB taxonomy): domain Bacteria; phylum Babelota; class Babeliae; order Babelales; family Vermiphilaceae; genus CAZKLV01. Next base: position 525,365 of record CAZKLV010000001.1, on the reverse strand, counting down.
GATAGTGGCAATGGAATCGAATGAAAAGCGTTTGCGGATAACTCACGAAGAAATCCACATGACGCACCTCAATAAACAATTACTTCTTGCTGCTCAAGAGGGAAATTGCGAAAAAATACAATCTCTTATTCAGCAAGGCGCAAATATTCATTCAGGGGAAGAAACTCCCATGATCACGAACAATTATGATGTTCATTATTTTCTTACAACTCCGCTCTATACCGCAGCACTCAATAATCAGATGGATGCTTTTGAATGCCTTATACAACTAGGAGCTCATGTAAATATAGACAATATAAAAATGGCGATTCTGCAAAACAATGAACACATCACAAAGCTGCTTTTTGAGAACTGCTCAAGCGTCGATCCAAATCAAGAGTTATTTCATGATACTCTTTTGACATACGCTGCAAGTATGGGATGGAAAGAAATATGCGAAAAATTAATCGAAGATGGCGCAGATGTAAACAAACCTCGATCATTAGAAAGCCAATCGGCCCTTATGTGCGCCTCAGAATCAGGTTATGATGAAATTTGCATACTACTTCTGAATCATGGCGCTAATATCAATGCGCAAGATAATCACGGATTTTGCGCTCTCAGTTACGCACTGAAAGAGAGCAATATAACTACCACTTGGTTACTTTTAGAGCATGGAGCAAATCCTAACATACGAACCAATACGGGAGTAACCATATTTCAAGACTACTTCAATAGTTTTTATGAATATGATGAAATTGTTTTTGGAGCATTCTCTCTTCTGCTTGAATATGGAGCAAATCCAAATGTCTCAGATCCACATGGCTATACGCCATTAATGTCAGCAGCGTTCTTTGGATATGTAGACCTCATAGAATTATTTTTACAATATAATGCAGATCACACATTACGTAATAATATCGGCCATACAGCACTGAGTATGGCAGAGTATGAGTGGGAAGAAGTAAGAAATGCTCATGAACATCATATGATAGCAGATGAAAATATTCTTACTCATCAAAATATTGTTTCTCTATTATCTAATCCAGAAGCGATTCAACAAGTCAAAACACGCCGTGAAAACAATCCTGCTATTCAACACAACCTCACAAAATTTGTTACACAATATGATAAAATAAATATTTGTAATGCATTATTTCAGCGGGAAATCAACGGAATTCAAAAGTTTTCTCCATAACCCATCTAAGGTATCGAATGAAAAAAATAATCATCTTCATATTTCTATGCGCCATTGCTTCATTCAATTGCCATGCCATGCAACGAACAACAGTGTTTATAAGCGATGAGCCTGCAGAATATTTTGTTTCTCACGATCGTAAAGATTGCCCAAAAGAAGACATCCAAAAGATCGAAGAATCAAATAATAAACGCCAAACTCGCCTCTCCCAAAAAATTAAAAAAGAACTTACTCCCAAAAAGCGTTCATATTGGTGCATGCTCAAAGATGCTCTCAAAACTTATGACCCTCAAGCCCTGAAGCAGCTGTCTCATGAAAACAATATTACTGAAGAAGATATTGAGAAAGAATGTGCAGAAATCAAAAAAGAATTGCATACAAAAGTACCAAATCAAAAACCATTTGCCCTGCCTTCGGCTCCTTTCACGCAAAAGAAAGTACTGCAATGAAGAAAGCGTGTGTCATTTTTTTTGTTTGTGTATTATGGCTCACTCCGATCATGGCTATGCAATTAGTTCCTCGAAAACCCAAAGAGATCCAAGAAACGATTAATACTTACCTCTATGATGCTGTTGAGAACGAAAAATTCCAAGAAGCACAGCATTTCTTAAATGATGGTGCACAGGTAAATCATAAAAGTGATTTTTTTGGTTGGACGCCAATTATAGCAGCAATATCGAAGAAAAATTACGATATCTGCCACCTGCTTTTGGATCATGGAGCCGATATTCAAATGTTAAGTGATGATCAAAGCAACGCCCTCGATCATGCTGCACTCAGAAAACTACCCGATATATGCGATCTTTTAATCACGCATGCAACGTTCAATCCACGCCCTATTCAAGATGAACTTGCACTATCGCACAATCTTGTCTTTACTTTTCTCCTTTCATTACATCGTGTTTGTAAAAATTTACCCAAAGATATTCGTTATCAATTAATCAACTCAACCATGTATTGGCAATTGCACGTAAATAACTGTGCATTTGGTATTCATCGCAATCATCCTGAACGCACTTCCTTAATGCCAATTTCAGTAGTAAAACAATTAATCCGCCATAAATTAATTGAAAAGCAAATGGCTGTTGATGCGATTACGGCGCATACTATTACAACGATGAAACCCTTGCTGGAAGATGCATACCCATTTGCAGATTCGAAAAAAATGCAAGAAATTATAAACCCCGAAACATATGAAACACGTTGTGCGCCCACAATTAAAAAATTAACAACAAAAAGACTGGAATAACATGCAACGAATTTTATTATCGCTGATACTGATTACATCACCCATTCACAGCATGCACTATTTGAAAAGTGCATATAATTGGCTAAAAGTTGAAAGCTTATGGGGAGAACCCGCTCGGGCTGCGCAACTTATTAAATCTGGTGACATCGAGCAAATCAAATGGTGCCTTGAAAATGGTGCTGATCCTAATATGCGCTATCATTTCCAAACAATAAATGGTGAAACAATCACCTCGAACATGCTCCGATATGCTATCGCGATGCAATCCAAACACGAGATAATTGAACTATTACTCAAGCATGGTGCAAATCCTAATCAAATTGATACAGGCGATCCCCAAAATAAATACCTATTGAGCCCATTGCTCAGAGCGGCTCTACTGGGCGATGCAGCTTTATGCAAATTGCTTATTCAGTATGGTGCAAATCCCAATATTACCAATGAATCCGGTTGGACACCCTTGATGGTAGCAGCCACGTATAAAAAACATGAAGTTTGCAAACTTCTGATAGAACTTAATGCGAATATAAACAAGCCATGCGTGAAAGGATTCACTCCACTTGCTTACGCTGCGCGTGATAATCATGATCGCATTTGCGAACTCCTTCTCGAGCATGGGGCTATTCCTTCGCAAGAAGACTCGCGTATATTCAAGAATTATCTCCGAGATGCACTCGAATACGAAGATGACGATCGAGCGAAATTATTACTCAGATGCGGAGCAGATGCAACCGATCCCATATGTACTTTAGGGCTCATAGATGCAGCACAAATTGGCGACTTTCAAATGTGCCGCTTGCTCTTGGAGCGAGGTGCTGATCCCAAAAGAAACTATGACCCGCATGGAATTCCTTTGATGTTTGCAGCCACCCTTGGGCATGCCCCGATCTGTGCATTACTTATTGAATATGGAGCCGATGTCAATCAAGCTGATGAAAAGAACGGCCTAACACCACGTGGTATTGCCGCCGCGTATGGACATGATCGAATTTGCGAACTACTCACTGAACATGGTGCGATTGCTTCAAAAAAAGATCGATACTTTCTTGCAAATTCTCTCGTAATTGCAGCTGCAGATTTTGATTTAGAACGTTGCAAATTACTCATCGATTGTGGCGCATTCCTTCATCATGCAATTGGAGCACCTCTTCCCATTCTGAGTGAAGAAGTTCCCAATCCAGATCCAGCGACCAGAAGGCAAAAAACACTCGAAGAAACCGCATGCCCACCACTTGTAAAAGATAATACTATTACCAATCCTGGCGCTCGTGATGCACTCGGATATGCTCTTGCCCCTTTGGAGCAAGCCGATCTTGTTGCCCTTCTTCTTGATGCTGGAGCCCACTGCAGCTACAACCAGTATGGTCACCCAAGAGTCATGAGAATTTTGCACATTCATCCAACACTACTCAAAAAAGTATGCTATGCACCCAATCCAGAAACATTTCATGCCTCATTCGAGAATGTATGGCATTTGCTCTGGTGCTTGCAGCAATTAGAATTATCATACACGCTGCCAAAAGATCTAAAAAAAATGCTCGTTGCTTATTGCGCGCCCAAAGATCTGGGCATTTGCATGACTGCACGAGCTATAGCAGGCAAAAGAATAGAACAACCATTTCAAAAAATAACCCTGGCCGTGTTGTATTCTGCCACGATCAAACAACTCAAATCAGAACTTATCTATGCACACAAAAATATGGGCCAGATAATGGAAAACTATAATCCGGCAAACCATAACCTTGCCGTAACGGCAGAAACCATCGAAGAACGCTACGGAAAAGAAATTCGAACAAATATTGAAGAGCGGGTCGCACGGCCCATCTTGCGATGCAACAATGTGATACTGGAATAACATGCAACGAATTTTATTATCTCTGATTCTAATTACATCACCCATTCATAGCATGCACTATTTAAAAAGTGCATATAATTGGGTAAAAGTTGATTTCTTGTGGGGAGATTCCGCTCGGGCTACCAGACTTATTAAATCAGGTGACATCGAACAAATCAAATGGTGCCTTGAAAATGGAGCTGATCCTAATATGCGATGCCAATTCCAAACACCAGCTGGCGAAACAATCACATCGAATACACTCCGGTATGCTATCGCAAAACTATGCAAGCACGACTTAATTGAACTATTACTCAAGCATGGTGCAAATCCAAATGAAATTGATATAGGAGATCCGCAAAATAAATACCAATTTAGCCCATTGCTCAGAGCTGCTCTACTGGGCGATGCAGCTTTATGCAAATTACTTATTCAGTATCATGCAAATCCTAATATTACCAATGAATCCGGCTGGACCCCCTTGAGGGTAGCGGCAGCATATAAAAATCATGAAGTTTGCAAACTTCTGATAGAATTTGGCGCGGATCATAATCAGCTAAACCCTGAACTGCTTAATGCCGTGAAAAATGGCCAATACAGTGAAAGCGAATTTCTTCTTGAATGTGGCGCCAATCCGAATGGATGTAACAAATCCTTCGAGGAAACACCTCTATTGAAAGCAGCTTTTCGCGGGCATGCAGCTTTATGCAAGTTACTTATTGATTATGGCGCAGACCCGAATAAGGCAAATTGCACAAAACGCACACCTCTATACCAAGCCCGAAACATTCAAATTTACGATCTCCTTCTTTCATCTGGCGCAAACACGGATCAAAATTATCAATCTGCGCTTGCGCGCTTTCTTTTGCGCGCAACCACTCAAAATGACTATGATGAATGCAAATTATTAATTGAACGAGGAGCGCCTCTACACCATACGTATCGCGCTCGTCTCGAAGATATTTTTGAAGAACAGGTCAATCAAGATAATGCAATTGAACGTCACAAAATACTTACTAGGCTCTCGTGCCCTCCCCTTTCAAAAAAGCACGATGTTACTATGCCTGGAGCTCTCGATGCCTTCGGAGCGGCCCTTAACGTTAATTACGCAAATATTTTAGAGCTCTTAATTGATCAAGGGGCGCATTGCAGCATCAATCAATTTGGGCATACACGCTTAATGAGAATTCTTCTCTATTGGCCCAAAATGCTACAAAAAGTATGCTATGCGCCCAATCCAGAAACATTTCATACCTCATTCGAGAATGTATGGCATTTGCTCTGGTGCTTGCAGCAATTAGAATTATCATACACGCTGCCAAAAGATCTAAAAAAAATGCTCGTTACGTATTGCGCGCCCAAAGATCTGGGGAGTTGCATGATCGCACGAGCTATGGCAGGCAAAAGAATAGACCAACAATTTCAAAAAACAACCTCGGACGTATTGTATTCTGCCACGATCGAACAACTCAAATCAGAACTTACTTATACACACAAAAACATGCGCATGCTCGCAACAGACTTTAATCCAGCCATTCATTTTTATGAAGTAGACGCAGAAAATATCGAAGAGAAATATGGTAAAGAAATTCGAGCCAATATTGAAGAGCGCATCGCACGGCCCATCTTGCGATGCAACAATGTGATACCTGAGGATGAATAGCCCAAATCGTTTTTTCCTATCTCTAATGTTAGACTGTAGAACGAACAAAAAAACACTGCATACTATAGAGCACTCATGAAGTATCTACTCAGCATTTTATTTTTAGCTCATTCTTCGATGATTGGCATGCAACCAGAGGATGCTCCACACAAGAAATCATTTCTCAAAAAAATATCGGAACGACTCTTCAAAAAAACATACCAAAAAAGAGTATTCTTTGCTGCAGTTGCCAATGGGAATGCCGCAGAAGTTGAACGCCTTTTGCAACTTGGCATCGACCCCAATACCTGCGAGAACGATGGTTGGCTTCCACTCGCCACCGCTGCATATTTTGGGCATGTAGAAGTTTGCCAGGTGTTACTCAATGCACATGCAAAGATCGATGCAGCAAATAGGAAATGCTCACCCGCACTTCATCTAGCCGCCGATGAACGGCGCCCTGAAGTATGTAAATTACTCATTGCGCGTGGTGCGAATGTGAATGCTGTTCATAAAGACGTAACGGCACTTCTCTATGCGGCACAATCCGGTCTACCGGAAATTTGCCAACTTTTGGTCGATGCTGGGGCTGATGTGAATGCAACCAATTCTGTAGGATTTGATGCTCTCATGAAAGCAATGTATACAACACAGTTTGGCTATGACGACGATACCACAGCGAGCACATTTCAAGAACGGTTACACAACGCGGAACTGATTTTTCAAATTCTCATTAAAGCCGGAATTAATGTAAATGTAAGTGTACAAATAAGGCGTTCCAGCCATTATCATTACTGTTGCCCACTCCACTATGCACTCAATCTCAATATCGCATCAAATCTAGGATCTGAAATTTTAGTACATCAATTACTATCGGCTGGGGCAAATATAGCGCAAATAGATGAAAAAGATCTTCGTCGTCTGTTTGAAGAGAATCACAAGTTTCTGAGCAATATTGTGTGCGCTCCCAATCTACAGGATATTGAAGCATGCAGAAAAAAAATAAGTGCCGTTCTTTTATGTTTTAAACAACTAGATCCCCGTTTGCCAAAAGACATTCAACTCTTAATACTCTCAATGATTCCTGATTATGATCTGGGCAAAATTTTAATCAATCGAAAATTACAGGGGCTGCCAATTGCCAACAATTTACTGCACAGAGCTGCAATCACGTTATATCATTCAACGTTCTCTTTTTGGAGGGGAATGTGTGACTCACTTTTCAATAAACTCGATGCTGAGACTATTAACCAAATGACATCTCTTTTATCAACATACGGTCCACAGATTTTGGAGACGATCAATTCCAGATTGGCGCAGCAAAAATTACTCTGTAATGGCATAAATAACTTTTGATAACATTCAGGAATAGCGTGAAACCAATTCTTCTTATTATTCTTTTTTCTTTCAATTGTTTTGCAATGCAATCATTCGATGCATCAAATCAATCCTGGCTCAAAATAAAAGGCAAAATTACACCGAAAAAGATTTTAACAAAACGGCTTTGCAAAGCAGCAAAAGAAGGCGATGTTGATAAAATTGCACAGTTGCTCATTCAAGGTGCAAATCCGAATGCAAAAAATAAAAACGGAAGCACCGCTCTCTGTTTTGCTGCACGTTTTGGACATCTGGAAATATGTACAATCTTGCTTGATGCAGGAGCTTTACAAGAGGCTAATGACACAGGAACTGATCCCCTTATGTTTGCAGCAGCTGCCGGCCATGTGAATATAATTAAATTACTGCTTGCAGCCAATGCAAATGTGCAGGCCAGAAACAAAGACAATGTAAATGCTCTCGAATTTGCTGCCGTTAACGATCTGACTGATCCTGCTGCTGCTCAGCTACTCTTAAATGCGGGATCGGATATTCAGAGTTCGGGTAAATTTGGCCATTTTATAGATATAGCATTACAGAAATCGCATGAAATGCATATGCTCGGCAGACAAGCATTTGAAATCCTTGTGCATACTTTGATTGAAAATGGCGCCAATCTCGATGCTTGCATAGCGGGGGAAACGCTTTTGTGTAGAGCCGTTCATTTGCTTCATGAAGAAGCATGCGATTTGCTTTTGAAATCTGGCGCTACAATAGCTTCCGATAATGGAGATTATAGTTCCCTTCTTCTTCACAAACTTCCATATAAAGCACAAAATTTTGCGACTAGTGAGCGCATATATAGTAAGTTGATTGCTGCAGGCCTCAAGACTAACGGGACACCAAAGCAATGGACTTATCAACCACTATCTTTAATCGGTTGGCAAGAACCAAATGTGATTCAACAGTTTGTTTTTCGCCCATCTTATGACCAGACAAATAAATCACGCACATTTATTCTCAATATATTGTTTTGCTTTAAAAACCTGAAACCAACGCTCCCAAAAGATATCCAACTTTTGCTTCTCTCGTTGCTTCAATCACATCATCATCATCTGGGCGTTCTCATGGTCTCCCAAAAATGCAATGGCAAAGCGATACAAAAAGTGTATGTACCAGCGACCATTGACGCCCTTTATCGCTCGACCATAAAACAATTAAAAATAGCCATAGAATACAATAATCAAGGACGTGATGACCTCTTCACGCCACGACATTTTAAGCTTCGAAAATATGATCCCGATTTATTCGAGAGCGAGCATGGTGCCAAAATCCTAGAAAATATCAAACATCGCTTGGCTCAGCCAAAATTGTTATGCAATGGTATGTGCATCATCTAAAATAACCACTCATTTTTATTTTTTTTATATTCCCCATCTGAAAGATGCGCTGCCTCATCAGCCATACAGAGCGAGTGCCACACCCGCCTTTATCGCCATCAGACTAAATCATATCACGAACTTTATTCACAATTGCAGCAGCATCGATGCCAGCTAAGGCAAGCAGCTCTTCGGGTTTGCCCGACCTTGGTAATTCATGCACCGCCAACGATTCAACCACGATATCGGTATTACAAAATGCCGCTTTTATCATCTCACCGATACCACCTTGCGCATAATGATCCTCAACAACCAAAATTTTATTACCAGAGCCACGCGCAACTTTTGCAACCGTTCCATAATCAAATGGCTTGATCGAATAAAGATCGATAATAGAAATGAAAATTGAATGCTCACTCAGCCCCAGAGTTTCATACGCTTTGAGCGTTTCATGAACGGTAATACCTGCCGCTATTACGCACACTTTGTCATGCTTACTCTGCTTGAGCACTTTGCAACCACCAATATGAAACGCTTCATTATTTGGGTAAAGAATCGGTGTATCGGCACGCGTGGTGCGCAAATAACTGATGCCTTTATCGTAGTGCGCCATTTGTTCAACTAATTCATACGCACTGACCGCATCGGCAGGATAGAGCACAACCGATTCGGGTAATGCAGCCATCATGGCAATATCTTCAAGTGCCATTTGCGATGGGCCATCCTGACCAATCGAAACACCGCAGTGCGAACCGACCAATCTCAATTTGGACTGCCCAATTGCTGCCATGCGAATTTGATCATGCGCACGCGTAAAAAATGCACCGAACGTTGAAATAAAAGGGATCTTGCCACGCCGCTCAAATCCGATTGCCATACCGACCATGTTCTGTTCAGCAATGTAGCATTGGAAAAAACGATCCGGATATTTTTGTGCAAAAAACTCTGCAAATGTAGAGTTCATCACTTCGGCATCAAGCGCAACAACCGTATCACATACTCCACCGAGTGCTTCAAGCGCGTGACCATAGGCCTTGCGAATCGCGATAGGTTCATCTTTTTTAAAGGCTGGGTTTGGTAATTCAATGTTATCAGATTTACATGAATATGATTTTACTTTGTTCTCTGTTGGCTGCTTAGGTTCCCAGATTTTATGATATTCATAATTTGCAGCAAATGCATATCTCTGCTTTAATTCTGCCAACGCAACTTCCAATTGATCTTTTTTGAGCGGCTTACCGTGCCATCCTTCTTTATCCTCAAACAAAGAAACGCCATGCCCTTTGAATGTTTTGGACAAAATAACGGTTGGCTTTTCTCGCTCTTCACGTGCTTGATCAAGCGCATTCATCAGTGCATGCACATCGTGCCCATCAACGAGATGTACCTGCCACCCGAATGCAGCAAAAATCGCTCCGTATTTTTGCACATGATGATCATAAAGCACTTCGGTCGTTTGGCCCAATCGATTGCAATCAACAATACCAATCAAATTGTTTAATTTGTAATGTGCCGCGATTTCAGCCGCTTCCCAAATTGAGCCTTCTGAAATTTCACTATCGCCCATCAAAACATACGTACGATAATCACGTTTATCTAATTTTGCATTGAGTGCCTCACCTGCACCGATCGAAAGACCAATTCCCAGCGACCCAGTTGCCGCTTCAGTATATGAAAATCGGCGCGTCGGATGACCCTCTAAATTGGAATCAACATGCCGGTATGTCATCAAATCTTCATCGGTAATGACACCTACTTCTTTCCATGCCGCATAGAGAATTGGTGATGCATGGCCCTTTGATAAAATAAAGCGATCATTATCGGGCATTTCATAATCGCGTGGATTATAGCGCATGGCGTAAAAAAAGAGTGCTGCCATAATTTCTGCTGCCGAAAGACATGAGCTCGGATGACCAGATCCTGCTTGAGTGGTCATTTTGAGTGATTCAACGCGCATTAAATAGGCTTTGTGTTCGAGAAATTTTATGATGTCAGACATGTTGGTTTCCTGGATTAATTTGATTAATTAAAAGAGATACTAGCATAGCAAAAAATCTAACTTCTGGTTCGATGATTCTGTTTTGCTTTGCAAAACGATTGTTCACCACGAACGAGGGAATATATTCGTAAAAAAAAGAAAGAATATTATCGTTCGTGGTGAGCGCCCTGAGTTTCGTAAGAAATGAAGGGTGTATTGAACCACAAATCCTGATTTATTTTTGTTTACCCTGATTTTTTGTATACTGAATCAGCCAACACACCAACAAAACAAAATATATTTCTAACAGAATCTAGGGGTTTTCATGAAAAAGAATGCAAATATCATCGCAACAGGTGTATTGATTGCTGGGTTAATGGCACCAAGCACCATGCTGGCAGGAGAATTTTTAAACACAATAGCGAACTGGTTCGGAGCGAGCTTTGGCGCAACGTTAGGCCATCGGGCCGCAAATTCCGTTGCATCTGAAGTTAATGATATGCTTCCACGGCGCGCCCGACAAATGCTGATCGTTGCGGCGGCGGTTGGCGTTGTTGGCTATCTCATTTATGAATACAAAAAAGACTCTGATACAAACACCTCTCGTAAAAATCAACGCGCGCGAAGCTGCGGCAAAAAGGGATGCTCTCATAAAGGATGTAAATAATTCTTCACCGTTCGCCCTGAGTGGTTTTCCTCGCCTTGCGAGGAAAATTGTATCGAAGGGTTAAAGTCATTTTATTATTTTAGGGTTTTTATGCATCCATTCTATGTGTATATTTTGAAATGCAGAGACTATTCATATTATGTTGGTCAGACAGATAATATTGAATACAGAATCTCCCAACATCACATAGGTTCAGCCGATGGATATACATCAACTCGTAAACCTGTTCAAGTAATGTTTGTTCACGAATTTGGAACTCGAGCCAAAGCGATAGATATGGAACAGAGAATTAAAGGATGGTCCAGAGCAAAAAAAGAAGCGCTTATTGCTCAGAATTATGAAGCATTACCTGGATTAGCAAAAAAATTAAACTTCAAAAGAGAAGAAAATAAAGATTAAACCGTAACCCTTCGATACACCCGCCATCTTTTCAAAATGCCGGGCACTCAGGGCGAACGGTTAAGTAAAATTCAACCAAATATTTAAAAAACAACTATGGCTTCACGCCTTATGATGCTTCTTATCCTGCCCGCGGCGCCACTGATCCCCATGAGCGCGGCAGATAATTTTGTTTAAGCAATTAGCGCCAAATGACATATGTTTTTTGCCATGATCCATAATACGGCGCCAATACTGGCGCAGTGATTCATGAGCCGATTTGAATGCTTTTTTCATACTTCACCTTTAAAAAGAATAGAACTCATCGATAAATAGCATATGCAACTGGAACCTCTCAGCACAAGAATTTTATCTTTGATCGCCACAATCAATTGGCAAAAATGGTACAGTAGGATCCTCTATTTTATTTTACTGCAGCTTTTCATCACCGCGATTTCTTTGCCCATTTTAATCTGGTGGGGATTACCAATTTCAATCGCCACGCCGATTGGCAACTTACTTTTTGGCCCATTGCTCACGCTCTTTCTTTTTATTTCATCATTCATATTTTTTACCGAACTTGCTCATCTGCCCAATGGCATATTTATTTGGGCACTAGAAAAAGTAAGTGCTTTCTGGCATTGGCTTGCCGCGCTTGGATCGAAATCATTTCTTATTTCATTCACCAAGCCGCCGGTTTGGTTCATTATCACCCTGCCCCTTGCAGCCTTCTTGATCATCCAGTTGCGTATCACCCATCCGCCCAAACGCAGCATCATCGCATTCACCTGCGCAATTTTATTATATTGTTTCGCATTAAAATATTTCTATGGCCCTCGCACTGCAATCGACTCAATCCCCTGTAACGGCAAAGAACTCCATGTGCTACGCATGCACAAAGACTTAATCGTGATTGATCCAGGTGTTTTGGGATCACGAGTTTCTGCTGTTTCTTGGGCGAGCTATAATTTCTTGCAAGAACTTTCTCAGCGATACGGAACTCAAACAATCGATCATTTGATTGTATTACAACCGGGCACCGTAACATTTGAAGCATTAACGGCGATCATTGCCAAGGCACAGGTCAAAAAACTATATGTGCCATGGTGGAACGAAAAACTACCCTACCCAGCGTGGCGGAACTATAAAAAACTGATGGATGAATGCAAACAACACAATGTAACGGTACTTCGCATTGGAAAATATCCACGTTCAATTGTATATACCGATGATACATTCTTGAGTATCGATCCACTTTACGATGAAATTATTGCGTATCATGATGCGAATTATCATGCAATGCGAGTAAGCGGCTCGGTTGACAATCGAACATTTCATTTCTATTCTTCGAAACATAAATTAAAGGAGTCTTAGTATGCCAACGGTCCTGCTCGTCGTCGCAAATGAAGGTTTTCAACACATTGAATATGACACCCCAAAAAAAATTTTAATTGATGCTGGCATTACGGTTAAAACCGCCAGTGATAAATCCGTTCCTGCAATCGGCAAAGATGGCTCAACGGCTCAAATTGACGTCATACTCGAACACGTCAATCCAGATGAATACAATGGAATCTTTTTTATCGGTGGCCCCGGTGCACTCGATCACTTGGATAATGAGAAAAGCTATCGCATTATGCGCCACGCTACCCAAAAAGGTATTGCTTTGGGCGCGATTTGTATCTCAACACGTATACTTGCACGTTCTGGTGTTTTATGTGGCCTCGCCGCAACTGGATGGGATGGAGATGGTGAACTTGCTGAACTCTACAAAGAATATGATATCGAATATATCAAAAAGCCTGTCGTTGTTGATCGCAATATTATTACTGCAACAGGACCTTCTGCAGCTCAAGAATTTGGTGAACAAATTATAAAGATGTTGTTATAAGATTCAGTTAAATTTATTCATCAATAGATCAAATTGATCCAGTATTGTTGGATTTGGTTTTTCTTGAGCAGCCTTCGCTTCTTCTCTATCAAATTCAAAAATAAATGTAGTCAAATCCTTTATGGAAATTATCGGAGGCTCATCTGCTACGTCAAGCGATTCTCTCCGTTTGGGTAATCCAATGACCGGTTCGACATGGATTTGTTTTCTACGATCAGCCGCTTCCTTCGCTCGCTTTCGCGATTCTTCAAGCCGCTGCTGCTTTTGACGAGCTAACTCTTTTCTCATTTCAACCAGCTGCTTCAATCTTTCTTGTTCATAAGCCTCCACGGCCTCTGGGCTCAATCCGTAGTCGTCCTTGCACAACTGACTACGAACGTTGGGGGCATTCATATTTTGGCTTTTGAGATCATCAATGCATTTTTGGCATTCACACGATCTTACGATTTTTTCACGAAGATCACTCTCTTCACCTTCAAAAAAATGAATCTCGCGTGACGTGTCTTGTAATAATGCTTTAATCTCTTCATTATTCACCAATTGCGCAACTGCCATTGGATTTGTTTTGCCCACTCCTGTTTTCGCGCCAGCTTCAATCAGTAATCTTACCATATCGATATTACTCGTGAAAATCGCACAAATAAGAGGAGTCCTTCCTATTTCATCACACGCTTCCAAATCAGGGTTTCGGGCCAATACTTCTATCAATTTATCTATTGAGCCTTGATTAATGAGCGTAATCAGCTCTTTAGTACCAGCCAATTTTTGCTCCGCAATCACTTGCGCAGCGGCTACTCGCTGAGCTTCTTGATGATCTACATCATTTTTGAGTGGCTCAAGCTTCTCTAGCAAATTCGGCTCTCGCGGCGAAATTTCCATATCCTGAAGACAATCTTCGATTCCTTGAACTTGAGAGACGGTGGTTTTCGTTCTTGGGCGCATGGAACTTTGCCTCGCCTTTTTTTGCAAAACCTTATAAGGCTTTTCTTTTTTTCTCAGTACTTCTGCAAGCGGTAGTGCTATTTGGCGCACTAGGCGCTTATGCACAATTTCTCCTTCTGGAGTCTCTCTGCCTTTGCGCATAGAAAAGACTTCAGGTTGAAGGAATAGAAGAACAAGTAAGATTAAATTTTTTTTGACCATAGATAATCTATTTCTTCCGTTCATCTCAAAAAATTAAGAGATCGAACGGTTTTACATTATTACTTTGTTACCAGTTAGAGGCTTCCACCAGCACCGCTCGCGCTGGAGCTGCTTCCAAACCAATTATAGCAAGCGGCAAACATACAAATAAATATTCTCCAGCCGGCACATGCGCAAGACGCAATCCCTCAATTACCACTACATCATGATGAAATAAAGTCATATGAGTCGGATGCTCAGGATGCGAACGTTCGATTGATAAATAATCAAGCCCTACCGCTTTTATCTTTTTATCGGCCAAAAATTGCGCCCCGGATGGATCAAGATATACATAATCATAATCAAAAGAATCATTTATTCCATAGGCACTATTATTTGTTTTCAATAAAATTATATCACCTTCAGCTATCGAGTGTTGTGCCAAATCATCTGCGGTAACCTTCTCTTCGATCGTTGTCATGCTCAGTACTTTGCATGGGCCCACAAGCCGTTCTAGATGAATCTCATCAATGGTTAATCCATCACGCAGGAAATGCGTAGGCGCATCAATATGAGTACCAGTGTGAGATGAAAGCACAATTGATGAATCACGCACACCATCTTTATCCATTGTACGATTCATTTGAAAGTTGACCGTTTTTTTATCTTTATATGCAGTCATAGCCGGTGAGATCGGCCATGAAATATCGATTATTTTCACAATTTACCTCCATCAGATGTAACATGGCCTAGTGAATGACCACCAAACTCTTTTCGCATCATAGCAATAACTTTTGTTGTATAATTACCTCCCGATGTTCTTGACCATTCACGCATCTTAAGCGATGCCTCGAGCACCGGTGTTTCAATATTTTGCTCTTTAGCTTCTTGCAATGTCCATTGCCCCGTACCATTCTCTCCAACAGCACCACTGATATGATCAAGCTTTTGATCTTTTTCAAAGACATTATGCACTAAGCCCAGTAAGAACGAACGAATTACCGAACTGATGTTCCAAATACGAGAAATTTGCTCAAGGTCCAATTGCTCTTTGAAAGATCCCTCATGCAATAGATGAAATCCTTCTGCATATGCCTGCAAAATCCCATATTCAATACCATTATGCACCATTTTAACGTAATGCCCTGCACCACTCGGCCCAACGTGAGCCAAGCCACCCGGAGCAGCGATTGCTTCTAATATTTCATGAATTTTGATGTATGACGCATGATCCCCACCAACCATTAAACAAAAACCATAACTCCGCCCATAAACTCCTCCTGATGTGCCGCAATCTAAAAATAAAATGCCATATTCTTTGAGCTGCTGAGCCCTTCGAATCGTATCTTTAAAATTACTATTGCCACCATCGATGATAATATCACCGGCTTTCAAATGCGGGCGCAAATCGCCAATCACCTGATCAACAACTTCGCCTGCTGGTACCATGAGCCAAAAAACATTTGTTTGCTGAGCCATTTGAGCGAGTGAGCCGAGAATGGTAACTCCATCTTTATCCGCCTCGAGGGAATTCGTTGTATCAGGATCGTACCCAAACACGTCATGCCCCATTATCACTGCGCGATATGCAATCGCTCCGCCCATGCGCCCCAACCCAATAACACCCAATTTCATAATCGCCACCTCATACCATGTTTACGTTCAAATTGTTCAAGCTCTTTTGGTCCATTTGTTCCCGGCTCATAGCGAAAGAGTGGCAAATGCCGCCCGCGCACTGCATCAATCACGTGCCATGCGCATTCAATTTCATCAAATCGCACCGCCGTTGTTTGCTCCCCACGAATAACATCTTCAAATAATGCTTCATACGCTTCCGATGCAGAAATACCAAACAAGCAACTATGGCAAAAATCCATTGTGACCGGCACCAAATCGGTTGCAGTATCAGGTTTTTTTGCATTTAATGTCAATGTAAATGATCCCTCAGGCCAAACATTTATGGTAAGCCAATTTGAATCAAGCGGGCACCCATGCAACAATAAGCAGTCGACTTGCTTAAATTTAATATGAATAACCGTCTGCTTTTTGCTCATCTTTTTACCGGTGAGCAAATAAAATGGTACGCCCGACCACCGATGATTCGCAACTCGCAGCATCAATGCTGCAAATGTTTCCGTTTGTGAGCCTGGTTTTACATTCGGTTCGTGTGCGTATCCATCATATTGACCAAGTACACCATCAACCACCTGTACATTTTTAAGTACTCGCGCTCGCTCGCTGCGCACATAATCACCCGAAATTTTTTCTGGAGCCTCCATGCCTATTAATGCAAGTAGTTCCATCATATGATTTTGCACCACGTCTCGCAATGCACCATATGCATCATAATAAGCACCGCGCCCTTCTATACCAACTTCTTCGCCAAGAATAATTTGTACCTGATCGATATATCGATTGTTCCACAGCGGTTCAAACACTATGTTGGTGAATCGAATTAAGGTGATATTACTCACCACTTCTTTTGTCAGATAATGGTCAATTCGATAAATTTGTGATTCGTTGAAATAACGAGCAATGCATTGATTAATTTCATGTGCCGATGCGGTATCGTGTCCAAACGGTTTTTCATAGACTATACGATGCCAAAAAGAACTTTTTGCATCGGTGCGTACCGCAATACCCGATTGTGCAACTAGATTGGTCAACTCACAATATAAACTTGCAGCTATAGCACAATAAATAATGCGATTACCACTGAGATTGAGCTGTTTTTCGATGGCCACAACTTTTGTTTTGAGTAGGTGATAATCTTCAGCAGATTTAATATTATGCCGCTGATAAAAAAAGTGAGAAGAAAATTCCTGCCACACTTCTTCGTTGAAATCTTTAATAAAGGGCCGTGCATTCTGCAATACATCAGCAGCCGTTATATCCTCAAGAGCCGCGCCGATGATAGCGCATTGTTGCGGTCTTTTTTTTGCAAACAGTTGATACAATGCTGGAATCAATTTTCGCTTGGCAAGATCACCACTCGCTCCAAAAATTAATATGGTGGTATTGGTCATGAGAGCATCTTTCTCGTTTGCTTTTTATATAATTCTACATGGGGCTGATCGAACGGGTTTACATCCAAAAGAAATCCAAGATACATCATCTCAAGCATTTTGAACTGCATAAATGCAGCAATATGCGCAGCTGTTTTTACAGGAATAAGCACCTCAACAAATGGCAGTTTCTCTTGTGTGTATGCTAGTTGCGTTCCTTGCAAAATCGCCTGCATCAAAGAAGATAACGGCTTATTATTAAGGTTAGCAACAAGTTGCGATGCAAACGTATCTTTCGGAATGGCAATATTCGATTTATTCTGTTGGACTACCACAAATGTAGTGAATTTATCATGAGGGCCGCCCAAATAAAGCTGTGCCACCGAATGCAAATCGGTCGACCCGATCGAAACGGTTGGTGTGATGCCAGTATGAGCACCATCAGATTTACGGATTTTACCAATGCTTTCACCCATTAATTGGCGATACCATTTACCTAAACTTTCCAAATCAACTGAAAAGAGAAACGTATCATGAACGGTAAAACCATTTTTAAGGTTCTGTGCCAAAATGACAGCACTTAATGCCGCAGGATTGGCAACTATATCGGCACTTGTGCATGATTGCAGCATTCGCGCAGCCCCATCGTGCAGTTCATCAATATCGATACCAAGTACCGCGAGCGGAAATAACCCGACTGCAGAAAACACCGAATATCGTCCACCAACTTCTTTGGGTATTGCAAGACGATCAATTCGATGCTGGCCGGCTAATTCCCATAATTTCGATCCTTCATCAGTTATGGCGACAATATACCGTTCATATGCCTCAGGGACATATTTTTTGAGTAAATAAATAAATACTTCTGCATTGGCAACCGATTCGAGCGTTGTGCCCGATTTGGAAATTATGGTGATGAGAGCCGCATTGCCCTTTTCAAATTCTTGTTCGAGTAACATGATAATGTCATAGATGTGATCGGTATCAACCGTATCGGCAAAATAAACTTTCGCTTCCGGTTGTTCTTCATTGTAAAATTTTCCATAGAGCGCTTCAAGTACCGCCACGGTGCCCAAATTCGATCCACCAATACCTATGACCACCAAAATGGCCGGATTCAATTCACGCTTCAAACGTGCCAGGGATTTTACCTGTTCGCGCAAACAAGCATCAGAAGGAAGACTGATACTTGCATAAACTGATTCATATTGAGTTTTGCAAGCATTAGATATGCGTTCAATTTCTGGACGCAGCTGCTGACCCGCTTGTTCCAGCTGTGCGCTCGTTAATCCGCAGGTCGATTCGTAATTAAATTTCATCAAACTTCCTTTCGCATTTACATCTGCAAAAACTTGCAAAACTGCTCCAGTGAAATATAAGTCACCACTAAATCATCATATCATTTATCAAATGATTCAATGACATCAGGAGCTACAACGAAATTTTTGCCGTGCGGATGTCTCGCCTAGCTTTTTACATTTAGTGTCACCAAATGCAAAAAGCTATTGCATTTAGTAGCAGTTTAATCGCACATTCCTTCCACTATCATATATTCAGCAGCTCCGTACAAGCTGACATTGTAATCGGTAATTACATAAATCGGAACAGCTGCAAGTAACTCTTGTTGCTTGCCACAATTAACAAACTCTCCATGAAATTCGGGCAGTTCAAATAATGGCAAATTGTTTGCAGCAATGCCACCGGTAATATAAATGCCGCCAAGTGCAAGTACATCAAGTGCATAATCTTTTGCACATCGGGCATAAAACTGCGTGTAGAGCTTGAATGTTTCCATACTATGATTATCAGCCAATCGAGCCTTGAAAATCTCATCGGGATGCGGCACTTGCTCTCCACTTTTATGACCGTGCACACTGCGTGCATGAAAAAATCTATAAATACGCTGTATGCCATTCCCACTCAGAACATTTTCCCACGAGATATTACATCCAAATCGTTCTTCTTGTTGAATAAATCGAATCAGATCAAGCTCCAATTGATTTTGAACAGCAAAATCTGCATGGCCCCCTTCGGATGCATGCGGGCGATAACGCTGCGCATGATCATCCCATGCCATCAAACATTTGCCGAGTCCGGTACCGGCACCAATGATCCCTTTTTGCGCATACGGACGCTCTGTTCCCTTTTTGACCTTCACAATTTTTTTAGGATCCAACCGAGAAAGACCATACCCAATAATTTCAAAATCATTCACCAAAAAGCAACACGAGAGTCCCGTTTTTTGTAAAATTTCAGCAACATCGATCACAAAATTAAGATTGGTCGGTTTGGCAACATCACGATGCTCCGAAATTACACCCGCCGCACCAATACATGATTTCAAAACAGTGATACCATATTTTTGACGAATATAATCTAAGATACCCGCTACTTCATCGGCAAAGTTTTTTATTTGCTGGCTCTTGATGTGCAATGAAAGAATTAATTTCAAATCATGGTCAGTGCGTTCAAATATGCCAAAATTTGCATTGGTGCCGCCAATATCTGCGCCCATAAGGCATTCAATATTGTGCGGGATTTGATCAATGTATTTCACTTCTCTAATTGGTAACATATTTCTCCTTTTGGTCATTTGGTAGACCAAATATACTCATTTGGCAAACCAAATTGACATAGAATTATGATCAGCTACTCTAAAGCAAGTTCATAAACTCCTATTTTTTGAAAGGATTTCCAATGAAGGCTCATCTCTATTTACCCATCACTCTTTTGAGCATTGCAACACTCACTTCATGCACCGATACATGCAAAAAACCTGCTGAGCAAGCAACTCAAGAGGAAGTTCCTGCTCAATCAACCTCCTCTGCTCAAGAAACCACAGCAACGCGCACAGTAATGGGCGGTAAAGTAATTCATTTCGAAGATCTTGTAACGCGTGGCGGGAGCGCAAATGACGTTCTTAATCAAACGTTAAAAGATAATTCTAAAGTTGTTCTCGATTTCTATGCAGAATGGTGCGGGCCATGCAAAAAATTGGGACCTGTTCTTGATAAATTGGCTTCAAAATATCCCGACGTGCTGTTTGTAAAAATCAACGTGGATCAATATGGCAGCTTGAGCGATAAGTTCGGCGTCAAAGGAATTCCTGCATTGTTCTTCTTCAAAAATGGAGAACGTGTTGGCAAGGCATCTGGCTTTAAATCAGAATCTGATATGAAAGAACTTCTTTCAAAGCTCAGCTAATCGCAAGATTATTCAAAAAGCCTCTGGTTGTTCTCAATAACCAGAGGCTTTTTAATGTTTCAAACCTAATCTTTAATCACTCCCCACACAAGGCCCACTCCTACCTATACCCCCCCGCACTTGACAAACCAATCAATTAATTTATAATTAAAATTGCCTATTTGAATAATCAATAAATAAAGAAAAACTATGAATCAATTCTTAAAATCTCTTTTTTATATCATTCTGCTCGCGCCCATACGTGCAACTGCCATGGAATCCCAACCGGATAAAATTGAAATCGGTAAACAGTTGTTCCAAGCGGCAAGTAAGCTAGATTGGATTGCAATAGAAAAACTCATCAATGCTGACGCTGATCTCAATCAAAAAGATAATGATGGCTGGACTGTATTGATATTTGCAGCATGGTACAACCGCTCAAAAATTGCACAAATGCTTATCACTGCTGGCGCTGAGCTCAATCAAAAAGATAATGATGGCAGGAATGCATTAATAGTTGCAGCATGGGGAAACCACTCAGAAATTGCACAAATGCTTATCACTGCTGGCGCTGAGCTCAATCAAAAAGATAATAATGGCAAGACTGCATTAATAGGTGCAGCTCAATGGAATTACCTAGAAATTGCCCAAATACTCATCACTGCTGGCGCTGAGCTCAATCAAAAAGATAATGATGGCAGGTCTGCATTGATGTGGGCAGCAGAACAGAATCATTCACAAATATGCCGCATGATTGTTCTGGCTCACTTAACCCGTATCGAACAGCAAAAAAATCGTGTTTACACAGCATTAAACTGCTTCAAGCACATATTCCAGGGGCAACATCACAACGTACAGGATTGTTTTAAGCCCCATTTAAAAGCCATGATTCAAGAAGAACGCCGAACACTGATCGATGAAATCAATCAAATTAAAAATAATGATATCAAAAATGAACTTCTTGCACTTTGTAATCAAATGAACACCCAAAACCCTCAACAAGATCAACAAAGAGAAGAAGCCCCATGAATCGAATCATAAAACACCTTATTTACATCATTCTGCTCGCACCCATCAGCGCACCTGCTATGGAATTCAATCCATATGAAATTAAACTCGGCACGCAGTTAATTCAAGCAGCGAAATTCAACCAACTAAATGAGGTAAAACAACTTATTAAAGATGGAGCTGATCTGAATCAAAAAAATAAGTCTGGCAAGACTGCATTAAGAACTGCGGCGCGATATGGCCATGCAAATATTGTTGAAATTCTCATCAACGCGGGCACGAATATAAACGATCAAGAGAATACCAATTCATCCGCACTGATAGCCGCTGTAAAAGAACAGCATCGAGAAATAATCAAAATGCTCATCAATGCTGGTGCAAATCCAAATTCAAAAGATAATGAAATGACTGTGTTATATTATGCGGCATGCTCTAAGGACCATGAAACCGCCAAAATACTTATCGATGCTGGTGCCGATCCGAACGTATCCTGCTCTAACAGCACTCCTTTAATTACGGCAACGTCGTTGACCCAGAATCAAGCACTCGTCAAATCGCTCATAAAGGCAAAAGCTGATCTTAATTTCAAAGATCTTTGGGGTTATACAGCATTATTATGGGCAGCATTGAAGAACTCTGAAGAAATAGCCAAAATGCTCATCGATGCTGGTGCAGATCTCAGTCAAAAAAATATGGATGGCAAGACTGCATTTATGTTGGCAGCAGGAAATTACTCTCAAGAAATATGCCATCAGATTATTCAAAAACGCCTCTCTATTATCACTCAACAAAAAGAAGGATTCCTAACACTATTGAACTGTTTATCACGACTAGTTACCAGGGATAAATACACTCAATTGCGTGATAATTTTAAGTTTTGGTTGCCAGTAATGATCCAAGAAGAACAGCAATCAATCATCGATGAAATCAATCAAATCTCAGATGATGATATCAAACAAAACCTTCTTGAACTTTGTAATCAGAAACAAAGCCCATATCAAAAAAAACAAAATGGAGAATGACAATGCACCCTACTCTAAAGATCCTTATTTACACCATGTTGCTTGCACCTATCAGCGCAACTGCTATGGAACTCAGTCAAAAAAGATCTAAAACTGAATTCCAACCCGATAAAATTGAACTTAACAAACAATTAGCTCAAGCGGTATATACTTGTAAAGGTACGCGAGATGAGTGGATAATAATAAAAAAACTCATCGAAGAAGGGGCAGACCCCAATCAGACAGATAATCAAGGATTCACTCCATTGATGGCGGCAGCAGTAACTGGCAATAAAGAGATTGCTCAAGTGCTCATCGATGCTGGCGCAGATGTGAATCAAAAAGATGATACCGGTGATCATGCATTGATTATCGCAGCTCGCTTTGGTCATTTAGAAATACTCACTATACTCATCAATGCTGGTGCTGATCTCCATCACAAAAATAATGATAATGGCTGGAACGCCTTAATGGCTGCAGCGTGCGAAGGTCATTCGCAAATAATCACCTTGCTCATTGCTGCTGGTGCCGATCTCCATCAAACAGATAATCAAGGCATGACTGCATTAATTATTGCAACAGAATGGCATTGTAACGGCTACAGTACCCGTAAAGAAACAATCCAATTACTTATCGCTGCTGGCGCCGATCTCCATCAAACAGATAATCGCGGCAAAAGCGCATTCACGATTGCAGTATCCAAAAACTATCCGAAGGCAACATGCCGCATGATTGTTCTGGCGCACTTAGCTCGTATCGAACAGCAAAAACAGAATATTCTCACTCTGTTACAGTGTTACAAACGGAAGTGTCGCCAAGAATACCTCCAAATCCGCGATAATTTTCAAACGTGCTTTCCACCAATATTTCAAGAAGAACGCCGAACACTAATTGATGAAATCAATCAAATTAAAGATAATGATATCAAAAATGAACTTCTTGCACTTTGTAATCAAATGAACACCCAAAACCCTCAACAAGATCAGTAAAGAGAAGAAGCCACATGAACCAATTGATAAAATCGGTTATTTGCAT
Organism: uncultured Pseudomonadota bacterium; assembly: GCA_964553945.1. Lineage (GTDB taxonomy): Bacteria > Babelota > Babeliae > Babelales > Vermiphilaceae > CAZKLV01. Next base: position 501,499 of record CAZKLV010000001.1, on the reverse strand, counting down.
CATGTTGCTCGCACCCATCAATGCAACTGCGATGGAATTCAATCCATATGAAATTAAACTCGGCAACCCGTTAATTAAAGCAGCGAAACTCAACCAACTAAATGAGGTAAAACAACTTATTAGAGGTGGAGCTAATCTGAATCAAAAAAAGAAGTCTGGTGAGACTGCATTAAGAGCCGCTGCACGATATGGCCATGCAAATATTGTTGAAACTCTCATCAATGCTGGCTCCAATATAAACGATCAAGACGATACCAATTCTCCCGCACTGATAGCCGCAGTAAAACAACAGCATCGAGAAATAATCAAAATGCTCATCAATGCTGGTGCAAATCCAAATTCAAAAGATAATGAAATGACTGTGTTATATTATGCGGCATGCTCTAAGGACCATGAAACCGCCAAAATACTTATCGATGCTGGTGCCGATCCGAACGTATCCTGCTCTAACAGCACTCCTTTAATTACGGCAACGTCGTTGACCCAGAATCAAGCACTCGTCAAATCGCTCATAAAGGCAAAAGCTGATCTTAATTTCAAAGATCTTTGGGGTTATACAGCATTATTATGGGCAGCATTGAAGAACTCTGAAGAAATAGCCAAAATGCTCATCGATGCTGGTGCAGATCTCAGTCAAAAAAATATGGATGGCAAGACTGCATTTATGTTGGCAGCAGGAAATTACTCTCAAGAAATATGCCATCAGATTATTCAAAAACGCCTCTCTATTATCACTCAACAAAAAGAAGGATTCCTAACACTATTGAACTGTTTATCACGACTAGTTACCAGGGATAAATACACTCAATTGCGTGATAATTTTAAGTTTTGGTTGCCAGTAATGATCCAAGAAGAACAGCAATCAATCATCGATGAAATCAATCAAATCTCAGATGTTAATATCAAAAAAAACCTTCTTAAAATGTATAATGAACACCAAAAAAACCCTATCAAATCAATATGATTTGACAGGGCGTTAATACATTTGAATATCGAAAAAATTACTTTGCTTTCCTTGCAGCATCGCCAGTTGGTGCTATTGCAGCCGCTGGAGCTACTTGAACTTTTGATCGTTTTTTACAAAATCCCCAACATCCAGTTTGTTCTGCACGATTTTCAAGCTTTTCAAGTGTTTGGGTCGTCAAAGTTAATATTTGTTCAATTTTATCAACAGCACCTGTTTGATTCCAATTATTTGCTATAGTTTCGCCACTTGCCAATGCGCCGTTGATTCCATTTAAAATATCAACAGCCGCAGTCAGTGATGCTACCTGATCAACCGGCTGCTCATCACCAGATCGCTTTTGGGCAAGAATTGCTTGCAATCTCACCAGCGCATTTGGATCTTTTTGCGCCAAATATCTTAATCCTTTAATAATATTATCATAACTGTGCCTATCGACTTGCTCTACTCGAGATCTTACTCTTTTTGCAAGCTCATCTTCTTGTGCAACGCCACAAGAATCCATAAGATCACTCAGAGGCCCTCGCGAAGTTTTTTGTCCTTCTTCCAACTTACTTAATTCCTCATCAACATTCACTTCTTGCATCGCATAGATAGATGGAACGATCAACAAAGTCATAAATGTAATATATTTTTTCATAAAATCTCCTTTACGCAACTTTTGAATACACTTCAAATCCCACAACAAGAACTGCTATTATTCCCGCAACTGCAGCCGTTGCTTTAATATGACCCCATACCTGAAAGCACTTTGCAGTCGCTGCATGCTCTATTAATTGCGCATCTCTAAGTGGGTGCAAATGAGTAACAGCATCTTTCAACTCCTTAAGCATTGCCTTTAATTCCGCACCAGTAGCTTCTACTTTTTGTATGACCTCTTCTACCGCATAAACTGGCGCCATTGCAATTTGCTCAGCTTTAGCTGCCGGTGCTGCGACAACCCCTTCAACATTATGAATGAGGCCGAGCGTTCCTTCTTCCAATTTTTCCAAAAGAGATTCATCATGTGATGCTGGTACTGCTGCTGGTTGTACCGAATGAGCAGTTGATGGAGTTGTGTGTGCCGGAGCTACTGGCTGCATCGCATGCACCACAGGGGCTGCCGATAATGCTACAATGAACATCAATTTGATCTTCATGAATCATCCTTTATTTTGTTGAGTTAAACTTATTTCGCAAGAGAATAAACACTCATACCAAATCCCGCCGCGGTAAACACCCATCCGACTATTTGGTAAATGAAATTAATTCGAAAATCTTTTTTCGCTTGAACATCGGCATCTTTTCCATCTTGGATCGATTTTTCGAATGTAGCTTGCTGAATTTGCGTTTGGCGCTGCATTAATAAAAGCAGTTCGGTATGAAAATGCACCTGCTCAGTAGACACTTCACCAGTAGAAGGCCCACTCCTTTTCACTAAAGGAATCTTTTCTACTAAATTTTTTAAATGAACAATCTCATCAGGATACAAGGTCCCGAAAAAATTAAGCATCTGAGCCTCATCAAAAGCAAAATTCGGAATGCGTCCTGAAATTTTTTTTATCAAATCCTGTGCTTTCGGTACAGTATCAATTTCCAGCAATTCATCCTCCATTGCAGATACTGGAACGACAACCATAAAAAGCACAACTAACAAAAGAGCGATTTTATTTTTTTGAAGCTTCATACGCACAATCCTTTTTCAAAAACTTCAATCTTTGGTTACACTACTTCCGCTCAGAATGAATGTCAAATACCGGAGACATTCAAGGCAACCATCAGCGCTCGAGCAGTTGCATTTACTGGGCACACCTGGCACGAAGATCCTGGATGAGCAAAATAGGTCGTTAATCCGGTTACAACAGTTACAATCATACCACCCACCGCAACCCCAATCGCACGATAATTTGCATATTTTGTTTGTTGTTGCTGCACTTCATTGCGCGCTTGCAAATCTTGATGCTCACCTTGAAGCTCTTGATGCGCAATTGATATTTCCTCTTTATCAGCCAAATGCTCATGAGCTTTTTCATACCGAAACTCATACATCAACTCTAAGAGTTTTATAATTGATAGATTTTGATCGCACGAAGAATCTCCATTTGATTCTGCTTTAAGATTTCGCACACGTACCATGAAAAGGCCATAATCAGTCGGATAAGTCTGTGCATAATATTTGAGAGCTTTTGCTATCTCATCTTCCGGATATTCCGCGCCAAACGAAGGAATATGTATGATAAAATCTCGGGCATCGGTTACGTATTTTGAATCAGGAGAACCAGATCCGATTGCTAATGGACTACTTTTGGATCTCCGTATTTTTTTCAATTTACCCCCTTTGATTCGCACTAGCTTTTTGCTCGTTGGCTGAACGGCGCCATCATCTGATTGAGCCGCCCCCTCCATTTGAATCCGCACATCTGACTCAATTTTTTGGGGTTCCATAGCCAAAATAGGCATTATACAACCGATCAAAAACAGTAATTTGAACCTCATTTACGCCCCTTTCTTTGCAAATAGGATATTTCAAGGAAAAACCTTTTGATCTTTTGACATTCACCGCATAGACTAGAATTAAAGCTAAGAAAAGTCGAATTTCGGAGGTTATCTATGAAAAAGACTCTCATTATCAATTTATTGCTTATTACAGGAATAATGGCTATAAATACAGTACATGCAAAAGCACCTGAATTTACTATTCAGCAAAAAGATATTTCACATTTGCCAGTATGGCATCGAATCAAACATACGATTCAAAATCGCTTTGAACACGTGTTCAACTCGAAGAAAAAACTTCAAGATATAATTCGCCAAGGAAACACGGTTGTTAAATTCTATCGCCCTGGTTGCAAGTATTGCACGTATATCGATCCGATTCTCAAATCGGTAGCAGAATCTACTAGCGATGTTACGTTTATCAGCGTCAATTTAGATGCACAAACAAGAGATTATAAAAAGCAATACGGCTTTGAATATGTACCAACCGTTCTTTACTTCAAAAATGGTAAAGAAATAATGCGCCATGATAGCAAGGAAGGCACTATTACTGTTGCCGATATCAAGAACAACATCGCACATGCATTTACAACAAAACAAGCACAACCAATGGCTCAATCATCAAGCCTATTAGCTAAAGATGAAAAAGCATGCATCCAAATGCTTATTTCCTTAGCTGAAGCGCATATTACTGAATTATCAGCTCAGCTCAATGCATTCTTTGATACCAAAGGGAACAAAGACCCATATAAGATGCACGTTGAAAAGTTCCATCAAATCTTGATGAGAATTGATGAAGCGATCGCAACACCACTCAAAAAAGCAGTGGAAAGCTCAAAAAACCCTGAATATAAAAAAGCGCTTGAATTGATGCAAAGTATCGTTGAAGATTTACATAAAAATCTTGGTGAAGCTCATGCTGTGTTCAAAGCAAATGAAGGGAAAGATGCGCTAACTGCAGCTGCAAAACTCGGTGATTTGAAAAAAGATGCTGATGTGCGCAGACCAATCATGGAACAAAAACTCAAAGCTCTACACGCGCAACTTCGTTCACTCGATGCGGGTCTTGCTGATCAAATAGATAAATTGCACAAATCATTACCAAAAATATTTGAAAATGAATTGAGCAACTTGGTTCTCTTGAATCGCTTGAAAGAACGATTAAAAATGACCAAGTAGATCGATCTAGATTTTATTATAAAGCCCCGAGTAAATTCGGGGCTTTTGATTTTATTCATAGAACCGGATACGTTTCTTTTTGCCCTCTTGATAAGGTTGATTCAAAAAGTATGGCTTCAATCGTTTGACCAGAAGCGGACGCAAATGAATCTTAGTCATATGCGATTGATCGATTCCCGTTTGCGGATCAACCTCGATGGCATCCACAGTAACTGAACGTCTTGATTTTGCATGCTTGATCGCCGATTCAAGCGCATCCCATCGAACCGTTGCTATGTTCATTTTTTCTTGAAAGATTGGTGATGTTTGCGCATGAAGTGCCTTATGAAAATTATCTTTGAGAGTAGCTATATCTGAAGCGGAAAAATGAGTGATATACATAACTCGTTTTGCAACTGCAAGAATAAAAAGCGTATGGCCCGATTTTAAATCAATATGCTTCATTGTTTCACGTAAACTCCATCCAAGTGTTGCTGGCACAATCGCCTCCTCGAAAAACTCACGTGATGCCGTTTGCAGCGGATGGAAATCATTCTCATCCCGGCGCCCGCCAAAATCATCATATTCACCTCGCTTGCGAGGGTTGGCTTCTTGAGCAAGAATGGCATATTTGACCGGTTTGCCCTCTACGATTTTATACATAATGGGTAGTACTGATGCCGATTTAAAAGGATAATTTTTGAGGCCCAGCCGAATATCCTGAGAATGAAGGCTCAAAACTCCCATAAAAGCCATGAGAAGTATTTTAAAACGCTGAGAGAGATAAAAAGACATATAACCCCCTGAAATAGCCATTTATTCTTACTTTTACGCCTTCAAGATAGCATAGTCAATGGCATAAAACATAGGGATAAAGATACGTTCCCCTTACAAAAATTCAGTCTGAATATTGAAATCGTGCGTTTTTTTAAGCTATTTTAATAATGAAACAGCAGAGAAAAAGAGGTTATAAAAAAGAATCCATGAAAAAACACCGCTTAATAATCATACTCAGTGCCGTGATATCTTCTCAAATGGCAATGGAGATCGACCAAGGTCTGCTCAATAATTACCTATTTCGTGCAATAGCTGCTCGTGATGCGCAAGAAGCGAACTATTGGATAGAGCAAGGAGCCGATGTTAATGCTACGACTCGCGATGAAGAAACGCCTTTGATGATAGCTGCAACAAACAATGATTTAGCAATGATTGAAGCATTGTTAAAAAATGATGCAGATATTAATGCATGCAGCACAGGTGATTTTGCAGCAACGCCGCTCATTCGAGCCGCTGAAAATGGAAATTTTGAGATTGTTCAAATATTTTTGAATCATAGCGCAGATATTAATGCAAAAGGAGCCTTCGATTTAACTCCCTTACATGCAGCGGCCAAGAACGGTCATGCAGCGGCAGTAAAACTATTAATCGAACATGGTGCACAGCTCGATGCACACGCTTTTTTTTACTCACAACAGGATACGCCACTCACTATGGCGGTGTTAAGTGAAAATGAAAATGAAAATACTATTCTTACCCTATTATCAACGCTTTCAAATGCAGATGCCCAAAAAATTCGAGATGATATTCGAGGGCTCATTGGGGTTAGATATGCACAACCTCTTTTACCAAAAGATATTCGAATACTCATAACGCAACGATTAATCGATAAACATGTTGAAGAGCATATGGAAAAAATTCGAAGAATGATTACCGATACACTTGCATCACGTGATCAATCAGATATTAAGGGCAATCCAAAGAATATCGCATTGATCGATCTTACTAATCCTGAATCTGTTAAAAAAATACGTAAAACAATCACCAACAATATAAAACAAATACTACTCGGAGCTCCCAAAATTAAATCTGAGCATACCGCTAATGAACCTGCAAATAAAAAAATGAGAGTAAATCAAAATGATAAAGAATAAGATCGGAAAATTTACCTCTTCAATACGAAGGCAAAATCTATCCCCTCTCCCCTAAAACTTGGACAAACTTAAAAATAAAGGTCCTTTGCAAATTGCGAAGGACCTTTATTGAGTTCATAGAAATATCTAAAGATTATCTTCTACTTAATCGCTTTCTATTCCCACTCGAGTGAACCTGCCGTTTGATATTCAGTTACACGAGTTTCAAAGAAGTTCTTTTCTTTTGATAAATCGGTCGCTTGGGACATCCACGGGAACGGATTCTTTTTACCATATTGCTTTGGTAAATCGATACGCTCAAGCCGGCGATCCGCGATATATTCAACATAATCGCAAAACTGCTGGGCATTAATACCTAGCATACCTTGCGGGCAGGCATCAAACGCATAAGTCTTTTCCAAAATGACCGACTTTTTGATCAATTCAACCACTTCATTTTGGAACTCTTGGGTCCAAACTTCGGGATTTTCTTCTTTGATTGTATTGATAAGATCGCAACCAAATGCTAAGTGTAAGCTTTCATCACGCATGATGTATTCAAACTGCTCACCAATACCAACCATTTTATTTTGGCGCTTGAGCGCAAGCATCATAGCGAATCCAGCATAGAAGAAAATTCCTTCCATGATGACGTAAAAACCGATTAAGTCATGCAAAAACTTTTGCATGTTTTTCGGACCAACAGAACTAAAATTTGGATCCAAAATTGATTTGGTCAACTCGACTACAAAATCATCTTTTTCTTTAATGCTTGGCACAGTATTATACATGTTATAAATCTCATCAGGATCAAGCCCCAATGAATCACAACAATAAATAAACGTATCGGTGTGTACTGCCTCTTCATATGCCTGGCGCAACAAATATTGGCGGCATTCCGGATTTGTCACATGGCGATACACCGTGAGCACCAAATTATTCGCGGTCAACGATTCAGCCGTTGAGAAAAATCCGAGGTTCCACAAAATTAACCGGCGCTCTGATTCGGAAAGCACATGGGGTGATTTCCATTGCTCTACATCTTTTTGCATGGAAACCTCTTCAGGCGTCCAGTTATTTGCCACGCCATCTTTATAATGCTGACGCGCCCAGAGATATTTCATTGGTAAGATTTTGTTTGGATCAACTGCGGAATTATTTATGATTCCGTTTGTTTTGGCCATGGTATTTTCCTCGTGGATTTAATTCACCGCCATCCCTCAATCAACTCGGGATGAACGGTGAATTTTTTGTCAAACTATAGTTAAATTACTGGCAAACCTCACACTCCGGATCAGAAGACAAAGAACAAGCCTTGCTTTCTGCTTCCGGCTCTAATTCTCCGGAGAAATTTTGATTTAATAATTCATCCGTTCGGCCCGAGTCGATTGAGGGCCCTTTTTGTGCATCCAAATTCCCATATTCTCGCTTTTGAGTGAATCCAAACTTCTTGGCATCAAGAGTCGATTTTTCAATCTGACTTGCGCCCAAAGTTCTCAAATAGTACGTGGTTTTGAGACCAAGTTTCCATGCAGTCATATAAATATCATGAAGCTGTTTGCCCGAAACACCCTTCATAAACACATTGTGCGATTGGCTCTGATCGATCCATTTGCCGCGTGCTGCGGTAATTTTAAGCAACCAAATCGGGTCAACATCAAACGCTTCTTTGTATTTATCTTTAATGTGCTGCGGAATCGCCGCGATCATTTGCACTTGCCCATCATAATATTTGAGCTGATCAAGCATCTCTTCGTTCCAAAGCCCCAATTTCTTGAGATCTTGAATCAAGTAGCTATTAACCACCGTGAATTCACCGCTCATATTCGCTTTCACATAGATGTTTTTATAGATCGGCTCAATCGATGGCACCGTTCCCGCAATAGTTGAAATCGTTGCCGTTGGCGCGATAGCCATGAGATTTGAGTTGCGAACACCATGAGAACGAACCGCAGCGCGAACTGGGGTCCAGTCAAGCGTTTCACTCATATTATTTTTGTGAGATTCCAATTTCATTTCACGATGTTCTTCGAGTAACGCAACCGTATCCTGTGGCAAAAGACCACGATCCCATTTTGAACCCTTGTATGATTCATAGGTGCCACGCTCACAAGCAAGTTCTGTTGAAGCAAGAATCGCATGATATGCAATCTTTTCCATCAATTCATCTGCAATATTAAGCGCTTCAGGTTTATTGAATGGAATATCCAATTTATAAAGCGCATCTTGCAGACCCATCACACCGAGTCCGATCGGACGATGCTTCATGTTTGCATTTTGTGCTTCTTTAATCGGATAGAAGTTAATATCGATTACGTTATCGAGCATACGAACCGCGGTGCTGACCGTTTTTGCAATCAATTCATCGTTGATGCCATTCTGATCGACCATGTGGCCCAAGTTAACTGACCCCAAGTTACATACCGCAACTTCATCTGCTGAAGTATTCAAAGTAATTTCGGTGCATAAATTTGAACTATGGATCACGCCTACATGATCTTGCGGAGAGCGGACGTTGCATGGATCCTTGAACGTAATCCACGGATGACCCGTTTCAAAAAGGCGACTCAACATCTTTCGCCAGAGCTGCACAGCGGAAACTACTTTAAACAGTTCGACTTTGCCTTCTTTTGCTTTTTGCTCATATTCCATGTAACGCGTTTCGAATTCTTTGCCATAGATATGATGCAAATCAGGCACCTCTTCAGGAGAGAACAGGGTCCATTCTTGATCTGCAAGAACCCGCTTCATAAATAAATCAGGAATCCAATGCGCAGTATTAATATCATGGGCACGCCGGCGCTCATCACCGGTGTTTTTGCGCAAATCAAGAAAATCTTCCACTTCCATGTGCCATGTTTCCAAATAGCACACCGTTGCAGCACGGCGCTTGCCACTGCGATTAATTGCAGCAGTCACCGCGTTGTTTATCTTGAGGAACGGAATTACACCCTGGCTCTCGGTTTTAATACTTTTGATCATCGAGCCGACGGCACGAATGTTGGTCCAATCGTTGGCTACACCACCTGACCATTTAGATAATTGTGCATTATCACCCAAGCATTTGAAAATATGATGCAAATCATCTTCAACGGTAGTCAAAAAGCAAGAGCTCAACTGAGGACGAGTTAAACTAGAATGAAGCAGGGTTGGTGTACCAGGTACATAATGCAATTGGGACATTGCATTATAAAATTCAACCGCACGTTCGTTTTTATTTGGTTCATTGTAGCAAAGGCCCATCGCCACCCGCATCCAAAATGCTTGCGGAAGCTCAATACGAGTCGCATCGTTTTTTACAAAATAACGTTCATAAAGGGTTCGCAAGCCCATATAATCAAGCAAGCCATCGCGTTCCGGTTGCAAATGGAGTGCCAAAAACTCCAAATCGAATTCAAGAACTCGCTGATCATAGAGTTCTAATGCGGCACCCTTTTGAATTGCCTGTACAAATGATTTGCGATAAATCGAATCGAATTCAGCATCGACAACGGATTTTTTAGTCACTTGTTTAAAAAGTTTTTTGAAAAGTAAACGAGAAGCAACGTATCCATATGCCGGATCAAGTTCAATAAATGCACTCGTAGCCAAAATAAGCGCTTCTGCTACTTCATGATGGCTCACTCCATCAAAGATATTGCGCATTGTTTCATTAATAATACGCTGCATATCTATGATATTTTCATATCCCTGAGATGCCCATGCGATACTGCGTCTCAAGCGTTCCATATCCAGCGGTTGGACCGCGCCATCCGCTTTGGTTATTTTCAAAACCGGATCGAACGATTTTTGATCGGAAGATTCGGAAAATCCCGGTGGAAAATTCGGGCGAATTGCACTGCGACCTTGTTCCATAGCGTGTCCTTTCGTTAAACCTATTTTTTTTGCGATAATAAAAGCCACATCAAACTTTTGACGGGCTTCTTTAATACATCGCGAAACCTTCCTACTTCGCTCATGCGAACTTGGAAGGACAATTTATTTTGTGGTCCAATTTTTTAGACCGGTATCCCATAATGTAATCGTTTACCGTTGCCGACGCAATGACTTTTTAAACTTTTTTTGGGATAAAAAATACTGTTCATTTTTTGTGCCAAAAAGGGCAAAAGAAAATTCATCTCGGAATAAAAAATAATAGGGGATGTTTGTATTCGTTCAAAGTTTGATTGGATTTATTACAAGCCGTTTTGCGTGTTTATTTCGAAATCTTTTTACCGTTCGTGCCCCTCGACGAGCTGGGATGCTCGGCGGAGGGATTGTGAGGCTCCCCTGAGTAAATCGAATGGGTAATCGTTTTGCGCAAGCAAAACAGAATCATCGAACCATGAATCCGATTTAGAATTAACACAACCCTTCGATACATTTTTCTCACTTCGTTCGAAAAACACTCAGGGCGAACGATGGGGAATTCTTGCAGTAATTCACTCCTTTCCTCTAAATTGATAACAAGAATCAATTTTTTTAAAGGAGTCTGCATGAATACTTCGAATCATATGAAACAAACAATCGCCCTTCTGTTACTCACAAACATCTCATGTTTTGCCACTTCTAATTTCATCACCCTCAAAACAGAAAAAGAATTTGACGAAAAAGTTCTCAAAAACGATAAACCGTCCGTTGTAAAATTTGCCGCTGATTGGTGCGGTGTTTGCAAAGGAGTTAAAAAACCGTTCGAAGAAGTCGCGCATGAGGATGAATTTAAGCACATTCAATTTGTGCACATAAACGTTGATAATGCGAAAGATTTAAGCGATAAATACCAAGTGAATGGCGTGCCTCATTTTTTATACTTTGATCACGGCAAGAAGGTATTTGAAGAAACAGGCGTGAAGAACATGGATAAATTTAAGGACCATATGCGGGAAAGTTTACACAAATATTTTCCCAAAGAAGGCCAAACAAAAATGGATGCGCAAGTAAAACCCGAACCAACGCATGACGCAGATACCGCCACGCCTAAAGAACAAGAAAATGCAGAAAGCTTTTTGGATACAATTGGATCGATTTTCAAGCAAATTATTGATTTGATCGTAAGCGTAATTAAATATGCTGTAGATGCAGTTCGTGGATTATTCAAAGCATAAGATTATAAAAATAATAGAGCCCGTCATGTGTTTTAGCATATGACGGGCTCTATTATTTTATTTCAATACCGATCCATCGGCCAAAAATTCAAGATGCTGAGATTCAGAAAATTTCACAACATAATGAGTTTTATTTTTACCGCACAATGCGAACACTTTTATACGATAATCAAAGCTTGGTTGATCAAATATCACAAATTTTTTCGGCTTGTTTTCTTTTTTTGCTTCTTCACATGCATTTTTAAGTAATTCTAGATCGTCTTTTCGACTAAATTTTGTTTCTTGGCCATCAAGCCCTCTGAAAAGATTTCTAAACTTATGCAGTATTAGGCCACCACCAGAAACTTCTTTAAAATTTTGATCTAAGACGATAAATGATTCCCAAATATCACGATCTTCTTTCTGCTCTTTTTTACATTCAGCAATAAGCTCCTGGGCAGACATGCCACTGGCAGCGCCTACACAACCAAGAGTTAATGCGAATAATACAATACTGAGTTTATTTGAATTGAACATTATGGCTCCTATCATCTATAATCATTTTTTTTCTACACAAGCTTACTGTTTGAATGTACTCATTGATGCCTTTTTTTGAATTGTTGCATGCAAATTAGCATGGCTTACTCTAAAATAAAAAAATTAATTAGTTCGCTCTGAATGTTTTACTTCACATGGCGAAAGAACATCTTTGGAAATTTCTTTTGTTATTTTAACCAAAAAAGTAAGAGTATTTTGTTCATCTTTCATTGGAACAATTGAAGTATGCAAAAGAGCGGCCCACAACTTACAAACGCATTTAATCTTATCATTTGATTTTGCAGCCTGATCGAATGCTTCAAGAACTTTCTGCTTTTCTTGATCTTCCATAAATTTAAATGGCGTTGCCGTTAGCACCTCTTGCCCAATCACTTTCGATGGATCCTCCATGAGTGCTGCGCCCGAATCCAAAAAACGTTCAATCTTTTTTTCGGTATTTACAAAAAAGCGTGTCACAGATGGTCCCTGCATGCCATTGAGTTGCATTGTAGAGCCAATGGCAGTAATGAGAATGACTATGGAAAGTTTATTTGATGTGCTCATGCTAGTTCCTTTTTGATTTGAAGTATATATGCATAAAACTCAGCAAAAATTAGCATGCTCTCTTAATAAACGCAATATGACTAAATTGAATTCAAGGTTGTAAAGGCACCACTTTTGGCGCCGGATCATACATAAAGCAATCAATTGCTTTGGCGAAAAATCCATCCAAATCGGTATTGATCTTATGCGCGAATGCTTCTGGTTTAAAATCATTGAGCAAGTGATTACGAACCAAGTCGGTTCCGATGGCACGATCAAAGAAAGTAGAGAAATCGATCTTCACTCCTTCTTGTTTAAAAAACTGAAGTAACGATATCAGCAAATTAAACGAACTGGTGCTATTAATATCAGAAATTTCGATATGAAATCCGTGATATTTTTTTGATTTTCCTTTTTCACGTTCCCTGAGTGGTGAAGTCTTGATGCCAAAATGAGCCAAGAGATTTTCTAGTTTTTTCCATTGTTGTGGTTTAAACATATTAACCGGAAGCATTATCGCTTGAAAGGCTTTATCGGTACTCACCCCCACCTCAAATGGACGAATTTCTCCAAGTAGTCCCAAGAAACTATATCCATGACACGATTGCAGTGTTTTTAAGTTGGGTGATAGCTCAACCATCGGATACATTGATAATCCATGGCGCCGATCATAATTTTGCATTTTCACTACATGCAATTGTGCACTTTTTTCAAGCATATATTTGTTATAAAACCAAGCAATTTCTCCAACAGTCATTCCATGCCGTAATGGGATAGGTGCTGCAGCAATAAATGATTTTACGTTCTGAATTTCAGGATCAACAAGCGGGCCCTCCATGTGCCAACCGAGCGGATTGGGTCGATCCAGAACCACAAACTGTTTACCATGCTCAGCTGCTGCTTGCAAAGCATGCAATAATGTCGAAATATAAGTGTAATGGCGCATACCGGAATCTTGAATATCAAAGATTAAAATATCAACATCACCAATATGCTGGTGCGTTATAGTACGCCCAGTGCCTGGCCCATACAAACTCACAATTTCAACGCCAGTCTTGCTATCTTTACCATTTTTGACTTCTTTTTCAGCTCCAATCTTCCCGCTAAACCCATGCTCTGGCGCAAAGACTTTAGTCACACGTATACCACGCTCAAGAAGCAGATCGAGATTGCGTTTTCCATGCTGGTCTCGGCCCGTTTGATTCGTGATAAGGCCAACTCGATGAGATTTGAGATTTTCAAGAAAGGCATCGGGAATTGATTCTAGGCCAAGCTTGAATTGCTCCGTTATCAATGCATGTGCATTGAAAGCAAAAAAGATAATTATACATGACCTAATCTTCATTACACACCCCCAGCCATAATTTCTACTTGTACTTTCTAATTCAATTTTAACGATTGGGGAGATACAAAAGCAAGACATACAAAAATCCCCCGGAAATTATTCCGAGGGATTTTACATTTTTATTTACTTCGAATATTAAATCAAAACGAGGAGCAATGAAACAATCGAAGTAAGCTTAATCAAAATATTAAGCGCAGGTCCGGATGTATCTTTGAAAGGGTCACCAACCGTATCACCGATAACGGCGCCTTTATGAGCATCTGAACCTTTGCCACCCAAGTGACCCGCTTCGATATACTTCTTCGCGTTATCCCACACCCCGCCGGCATTCGCCATAAAGAGCGCAAGTAAAACACCCGCTGAAGTTGCACCGAGCAATAATCCACCAAGCGCATCAATACCAAGTCCAAAGCGAACTGCAACCGGCAATGAAACGGTAATAAAACCAGGCAAGATCATCTTCTTGAGAGATGCTTGAGTAGAGATCGCAACACAGCGTTTATAATCAGGTTGCGCAGTACCCGCCATCAAACCAGGAATCTCACGGAATTGGCGTCGTACTTCAAGCACCATTTGTAATGCAGCATCACCAACCGCACGCATTGTTAATGCTGAAACGAAGAATGGCAATGACGCGCCGATGAATACACCGGTCAATACATATGGGTTCAAAATATCAAGGCAGCTAATTCCTGCTTCTTGTGCAAATGCAGAAAGCATCGCAAGCGCGGTCAAGAGTGCTGAACCGATTGCAAAACCTTTACCGATTGCTGCAGTGGTGTTTCCAAGCGCATCAAGTTTATCGGTAATTGAACGAACTTGTGGTCCAAAGCCTGCCATTTCTGCAATACCGCCTGCGTTATCCGCAATCGGCCCATATGCATCAACGGTCATGGTAATACCAACTGTTGCAAGCATTGAAAGCCCTGCAAGAGACACCCCAAAAAGGCCGCCGCCATAAATAAATGATATCAAGACGATCAGCGCCAAAATAATCACGGGAGCCGCGGTTGATTCCATACCAACCGATAGACCATAGATTAAATTAGTTGCTGCACCGGTACGCGCACTTTCAGCCGTCTTAACAACTGGTGTTCCACCGGTATAGTGCTCTGTAATAAGGCCAACAATAACACCGGCAATGCAACCGAGTGCAATTGAATAAAAGAACTCGATACCAATACCAACATGCATCATATATGCATATGAAGAAGCCAAAAGTACCGCAATTGCGATATAGGTCGCATTACGAAGCATTGCTGCTGGTTGTGATTTAAGAACGAGATTTGAAAGCAAGCCAACAAGCGATCCGCCCATACCAAAAACGATGAGCATCACCGGGAAGGTTACATAGATCATATTCATACCAAATTGGTTGATTGCAAGAATGATTGAAGCAACCAAAACACCAACGTATGATTCATAAATATCTGCACCCATACCTGCTGTATCGCCAACGCAATCACCTACGTTATCGGCAATAACTGCCGGGTTACGAGGATCATCTTCTGGAATACCCGCTTCTACTTTGCCCACTAAATCCGCACCGACGTCAGCAGATTTGGTATAAATACCACCACCAACGCGAGCGAAAAATGCCACAAAGCTGGCACCTAAACCAAAACAAGTGAGAATTTCAACAAAATCGGCACGTGCTGAGAACAGATAGAACAGCATGCCCATGCCAAGAACGCCAAAGGTAGCAACGGCAAAACCCATGACCCCGCCGCCAAAAAACGAAACGAGGAATGCTTGGTGCTCACCATGATCTTTTGCTGCCATGGTGGTACGCACGTTTGCAATGGTTGCTGCACGCATGCCAATGAAACCTGGCAATAATGAGAATAGCGCACCAACAACAAAAAGAAGTGCTGGTAGCGGGCTCATAACGAAGCCAAGTAGGACTGCGATAGGCGCAACTACAATGGCAATAATTTTATATTCTTCGCGAAGGAACGTCATTGCTCCTTCTTGAATTGCATCAGCAATCTGCTGTGCTTTCTCGTTATCAACGGCGATCGCCTTGATACGAGAGAAAAGAACTGCAATTACGGCTAATCCGACCAGGGCCGTCCCTGCAAAAATTAAACTAAACTGGTCAATCGTCATCTGAAACTCCTTGAACATGATAGTTCTACTTTGGGATATCTGTTTTTTGAAGAATAATGATATGGTAACAAAGTGCCTAAAATTGTAAAGATATGAGGTTTTTCCGTTAATACACTATATTGAGAATTATACCAAAAATGATAGCCAGAAATATCCCCCTAATTAAAATATCGGGCTTCGGATCATAGGATGCCATTGGGAGGCTCTTTCTATGCTCCGCATTCTTAATCATCTGAGTCTCTTTTTGTATCCATTGGGCATCATTAATCAATTGATCCACACAGCGCAACATGCGCCCGAGGCTTTCAGATTTTGCGTCGTCTGAGGATAATGATCGAATCATGGCCTCCATTGAATACTCAGAATCATCTTTGAATCGAGCTGTCAATTTATAGAGCCGATGCAACTTCTGCTGCATATCTTGAAGCGCTTTTGTGTGGTTTGTGGGGTAATATCGCTCCATTATTGTCAGGCTATTTTGCTCAGACCTCTTTTGAAAGCTCATCGCTGCTGCAACTAACTCATTATGACTCATCGATATTGATTGCTCTTTTGGTTGAGACGATTCACGCGGCGAAGGAGATAATCGAGGAAGCACCATTGATTTATCAAATGATTTGCGAAGTTGAGACGGCGACTCAAAATTTCCCATTGCAAGAGCTGGAACATTCACCATTAAACTCAGTAATAATAACGTTTTCATCGTTGCCCTTGTTCCGAAGAATTGAAGGATTCAGATAATCCATTAATTATTTCGGCTTCACTAAAATAAAATTTTTGCTCACCAATAATTTGGTACTCATCAGGACCTTTGCCCAACAATACAATAATCGAGCCCCTACGCGCAAGTTTATATGCTCGCTCGATGGCTTCTTTGCGATCGATTAATTTAATTACTTTAGCGCAATCGTGAGCTTCAATCCCTCGCTCAATATCGCACATAATCGTAACCGGATCTTCAGTACGCGGATTATCAGAAGTGATAATTGCCACATCCGCAAATTGCGCCGCCAGTTTACCCATAATTGGCCGCTTTGACGCATCACGACGCCCACCACAACCAAATACCACAATCAAATGATCGGTCATACTTCGCAGCGCGCCCAACACCGATTCATAGGAAGATGGATTATGCGCATAATCGATAATGCAGGTCGCTCCATTTGACAATGGATGCCGCTCGAATCTGCCGCGTACTCCACTGAACGTATTTAATCCTTGCACGACTGTCTCATGAGGAATGCCAATTTTGAGAGCCATGTTTGCGGCAGCAGTAGCATTGTATGCGTTAAAGGGGCCTATCAGGGATGGGCAGGTAAAAAATAAGGAATGTCCCTCAATCGACTCGGGACGAACGGGATTATTATTTTTTAAATCAACGGAAAATGTTTCCATATTTGCAGTTCGTTCTATTTTTTTGCACCATTCATCATCAGCATTAATTAAAATTGGCGCACCTTCTTTTGCATGATCAAAAATCATGCGTTTTGCTGCAAAATAGGTTTCCATATTTGGATAAAATTCAAGATGCTCGAGTGAGAAATTGGTAAATATCACCCCATCGAACTGAATCCCGTGAACCCGATGCAATGAAAGTGCTTGCGCTGCCACTTCCATAACGACATGCGTAACGCCACGCTCCACGCACAGTTTCAAAAACTGATGCAAATAATCGGGTTGCGCAGTAGTAAGCGGGGCCGCAAATTTTTCATCACCAATATAATTATTCACAGTGCTCAACAGCGCCGTTTTAAAACCAGCAGATTTAAGCAGATGAAACAACAAAAACGAAGTAGTCGTTTTGCCCTTGGTGCCCGTAATGCCATAGATTTTTAATTTCTCAGCAGGATATCCAGCCGCTTGAGCACTCAACTGCGCAAGCGCAAGACGCGGATCTTCAACATATTGCAATTCAACTTCATGTTCTTCAATCAACTTCAAAACCTGAGGATGAAGTTGAACTTCTTCCCCAATTATGATGGTGCTTGCGCCTTTTTTAATTGCGTCAGGAATAAAATCAACGCCATCCTTTTCAAATCCTTTGATGGCTACGAAGGTTGATCCTTCGCCAACATGATTTGTATGACAGGTTACTGGGTAGGTTTTTGGGAGTGTGTTCATGGTGTAATGATCATTTTTAATTTTTTCAATAATATTTCTCCCCGTTCGCCCTGAGTGAATTTCGAACGGAAGTGAGAAATTTGTATCGAAGGGTTATTCAATTTTTTTCGAATTATTTTTCAAGTATGCGACCCTTCGATACAATTTTCCTCGTTGCACTCGGAAAATCACTCAGGGCGAACGGAGAAAATTTGAACTCATTCTCTACGAAGAAGATCGAATTCACTCTCTCAGTTACTTATTTTTTAATTTTCCATACATAGTCGGCAACAAATACGCAATCGCAAATAAATTAATCGCAAACATGCCGGCCATAACGATATTGCTCAAGTTCCAAACCGATTTTACATCACCGGTCATCAATGCACCGGCGCTTGCCGAAAGCGTATAGACGATTGCAAATAAACGTTCGAATCTTCCACCGGTCAAATAAAGCCATACCAAACGTGTTAAATATGCATATGCAATCATCACGCCAAGGCCAAATGTGGTCGAAAGGAACGTTACGATCCAGCCGCCATAGTTTCCAAATACGGTATTGAATGCCTCAATAGTGAGTGCCGTACTTGTGGAGCCACTTGCCCAAACACCGCTCGCCACAATACAGAGACCCACCACAAAACACACAACCGCACTGATGAACGTGCTTAGCATCGCAAGAACCGCATCATCAAATGGTTTTTTGCTACCGGTGAAGCCAAAAAATATTGCAGCAGTACCAAGCCCCGATTCGGTTGAGAATATTGCACTATTCATGCCCGCGCGCAGCGCTTGCTGAATGGTAAATCCAAGCGTACCACCAAGCATCGCCGATGGTGTTAACGCACTGCCAATCATTAATTGAATTGCACCAAACAAAGATGCGGCATGATAGATGAGCACCGCACTTGCTGCGAGCACAAATACAACCACTTTGACAGGAACCAATCGATCGGAAACCTTCACAATACGAGCGGCACCACCAAGCACAATATATGCAACAATTAAAAATAATACTGCCGCGGTGATCCATGGCGCAACGCCCCATGTTTTATTAAAACTTAAACTGATCGAATTCGCTTGAAAGCCGCTTGCCGCAATGAAACCAAAGAACAGAGTTAACCAAGCATAGATAATTGCAAGATATTTGCCGCCAATAACTTTTTGAAGATAAAGCATCGGGCCACCGAGTCCAATTCCTTCGTTTTCGGTTGAATCAAATATCGTCGATAAATAAACTTCAGCAAAACGAATCGCCATCAAAACAAATCCCAATACAACGATCCAAAATCCTGCACCGGGCCCACCAATCGCTATTGCCGCAGCAGTTCCCGCAATTGCGCCATTGCCTAAATTGGTGCTCAATGTATTGATGAATGCCTGTAATGGAGTCATATCCCCTTTGCCTTGAGACTCTGAAGGCGAAAGTGCAACGCGCCAGGCATAACCAAAATAGCGAACTTGAATAAACCGAAATGCAAGCGTGCATGCGATACTGACGCCGATCACAAAAATCATGAGCGGCCACCCAAGAACTAATTCACTCGCTTTTTCAATTATCAGAGAGATACTCATTTTGTTCCTTTGTTAGAAATTTTTTATTTCAAAACGTATACTATGATTTGAACTCAAACAATCTATCCTAACTTAAAAAAATATGAAACTACTTGCACTCGATATTGGTGATGTATGGACCGGAATTGCAATCAGTGATCCACTCGGCATGTTTGCGCGCCCATTCAAAACGGTTACAACCAAAGAGCTCACCAGACAACTCGAGCAGATTATTCTCGAAGAATCGATCAAACGAATTGTGGTTGGCTATCCCAAAACCATGCGTGGCACCATCAGCACGCAGACGCAAAAAGTAATTGATACAACAGAAGAACTCAAAAAAGAGTTTTCCTCTGTTGAGTGGATCTTATGGGACGAACGCCTAACCAGTAAAATGGCGGGCAAAATCACGTCACGTAAGACAAAAGAAGAGAAATTACAGGTGCATGCAGTAGCCGCTGCCTACATACTCAGCTCATACATAGAGTTTCTCTCTGCATCCAAAAGCCTTGAAGAATCGGACTAAAAAATTTTATTTGACATACGATGACATATTGGATTAGCATACTCGTAAGAGTATGAGTGAAGCTGTACACACTGTTCTTTGGCTTTAAAAAAAAGGAAGGCTCAGCATGAAATGCAAAAAGTGTGGTGGCCTTATGGTGCTGCAATCATTCTTCGACCATTTCCTTAACTTTGAAGGATGGAAATGCTTGAATTGCGGCAAAGTCATCGTCAAAAAAGAAAAAACAATCGAGTACGATTCGTTTAGTATTTTCTATCAGCAACATAAGTGTAAAGACCAGAAATAAGACGATAATGATCAACTTTTTGACTGTACAGAATACCTATCACGATATTCAGATTACCCTTTGCCATGGTTATAAAATCATAGACCGTGCAAACGCAAATAAAATTGAGGCAAGTAAATCACTCACGCCACTCATCGCACGCATGCTCGAAAAAAACCAAGAAGATCTCTCCTCGTTGAAATTTATTGCTGCCAACATAGGACCCGGACCCTTCACGACCCTACGTACCGTACTAGCTTCGGTCAACGGTCTTGCATTTGCAACTGACGTGCCATTGATTGGAGTCGATTCACTCGATGCCCTTGTGCATGAATTTAAATCCGTTCGTCCCGAAGTCTTGAGGGACATTCCTTTAGTCGCACTACTCAATGCATTCAACCAAGACGTCTATTTTGCAATCTCTGACGAAAACCAAACCCAACGTGGCTGCATGAAAGCACAAACATTAATCATTGAATTAGTGGAACGATTTCCACATGATCCCATTCAATTTGTGGGCAACGGAACTGCTCTGCACAAAGATCTGATCATGCAAACATTTGGCGCTCGCGCCATTATTCATGAACCGATTGTTGAGGTTCCTGCAATTGAAACAATTGCACACATGGCACTCGAGAAATGGGAAAAGAAAGAAGGATTGGTGGAACAGTTGCTACCAATATACTTGAAGTAGTTAAACATTCTTTAGCAACATGTTTTCACCATGCACAAAACAATTACCATTCTCTGCATATTAAGCATTCTTTTAGTACCCAAAACAGTCGCAATGAATGCGCCAACACAATCTACCGCACAAGGCACAGATGTAAACAGCAACGGAATTAGACGCATTCGCGACAAACATTTCGAGGTAAGCCAACTAAAAAATGCTGTAGAATACAATCAATTCGATATCGCTTTAATGCTTTTAGAAGCCGGCGCTGACCCTAATGAAAATAATTATGATTGGGAACCTTCAACTTTGTACAGTGCCATCAAAAAAGGAAATGATAAAATGGTTCAACTTCTTCTTTCTTATGGGGCAGATCCATTCAAGATACATCATAAGGATAGATCAGCATTCTTCTATTTCCGTTCATCAATCGTTGAGATAATCATTGCACGCATGCTTGAATTTCCCAATCATGATCTCTCTGCAAGAATTATCACATTTTTATGCTACATTAAGCGCGCGTACACGAAGGACGTCGGTTCATTTTGGAAAAAACACTTCGTATCAATCATAAAATCAGAAAACAAACAATTATTGAAAGATAAAATCTGGGTTAGAGAAGGCAAAATTCCGATGGACTCCCAACTAGCATATGATATAATCGCACAAAGATGCCCTGTATTTGAGGAAATCATTCAGGTCAAAAATAATAAAAAATTTTTAGAATATGCATTCACGCGATATGGTAAATAACAATTATCGTATCTTACGACTTGCCACTTTTTTGGAATTTTTTTCTTCTGCATAACGACGCATCAATAATTCCAAATCAACATACCCCCGCTCATAAGCAAGCTGTATTGCAGATCCGATTGCAGGATCAACGATATAATTCGGATCTGCACCAAGATTGAGCAGCTCTTCAACCATTTTTTGATTCTTTTGCAACACCGCTTCCATGAGAAGGGTTCGTTTATTGGGCCCAACGAAGTTTGGCTTCACTCCTTTTGAAATAAGATACGGAATGAATCGAGGGTCTCGATTTTCCTGAATCGCACGCAGCAAAAGCAATGACGCAAATTGAGAGCCAACACGAATTCGTTGCTCAAATAACCGTTTGAATCCGGTAAAATCATTATCATGCACCAAGTACTGCAACGCAGATTTAACCCAATTTTTTAAATCCACATACTGCGCATCACCTTGGCGCTTACGAAATGCCATCCACCCCAAAATAGATCGAATCAAATTTGGATCATCTACAGTTGCTCCAACAGCGAGAATCGGTTTACCCTTTTGCAAATCTGGATATGCAAGCAACATGTCATAAAATGAATAACGGACCTTTTTATCTTCACTCGAGTGCGCAACCAAAATCACTAACAAAATTTTTTCATCACGAGTTAAAGGGTTTGATTTAGCAAGTAAATCATGGAGCACCTCTTTAATCACCACCGGAGAGGCTAAATTCAAAGCCTTTGCCGCGGAATAAATACTATGAGAAAAAATAAAGGGATCGATTTCACGGCGAATCTCTTGCGGAGTCATATCGCCAAGCGCATCGATGAGCATGAACGGAACCGGTTTTGCTTGCTCATTTTTATTTCCCATGTGCATAATACCGGTGCTCAAACTCAAAAGACCCAAAATGCTCAACAAAAACATTATTCCTGACTTTTCTTGCTTCATAATTTTTCACCCCATACTTCACCTTTTCAAGATAAGTTTATTAGGATTGAAGTTGAAAAATCAAGAATATTAAAATTTCTAATTGGAGATGGTCGACCTAATCGCCCCCACACCAACTGCCACTGCCTGGCGCGCTCGCAAAATAGTTGGGGTTAAGGCGCAAGAAACAGCACTCACATCAACGAGTGCATTTTTTTCTTCTGCACTCAGATCCGCTTCAGGGCCGATAATGATATCAAGTTGGGATGGTTTTTGATCATGCAGTTGTCGCATGACATCAAGAAGTGGCTTGCCATTCACATCGAAGAAAATAATCTTTTCTCTTTTGACTCTAATGAAATCATTAAACGAACTCGGCGTTTTTAATTCTGGATACGCATAATTTTTCGATTGTTCTGATGCTGCAATAATAATGCGCTGCAAACGCTCAAGTTCCTTTGCTCCACCCCAAGCGCGTTGAACTTTGTCTGTTTGAATGAGGTTAATCGAGTTTACGCCTAGTTCAACCAAAGAGTAAATTGCCTCTTCCAAATCATCTCGCTTGAGAATCGGAAGCCACACGGTAATTTCGGGAGCAATGACTCGATTTGGAGCAACCTCCAAAAGTTGAATGCTAATCGTTTTGCGGTTTTCAAACTGTTCAAGCACACACTTGGCATGGTTATGCCGATCGAAAAGCACAAACTCTTCAGCTTTTTTTAGACGCAGAACGCGTTCTATGCGATGAACAAGATCGGAATCTTCGACTTTTATTATTTTCTCTGTTACTCGATCAATGAGGTTCGTGAGATTGGGATAATAAAGGGCAAATTCATGTTGGGATTTCATTCCTCAATTTCCTTTTTTTAAAGCCAAGCACTTTCTGCATCGCATACCACTTTGCCACTACATATTCGCGTGCCGAACAAATACCCACATACATCGCGCCACCCATGGATCGCAACCAAATCATAATCGCAGATGGTTTTTCATATTCAGCTACTTCGCAAATCTGATCATAATCGGTATCCATATCTTCCCATGCATTTACATCATACTCACAAACCGCAGCATCAGACATTTCTGCTGCAAATTCACCACAATAAGAAGGAAATGCAACCAGAAAAGCCGCTACAAACAATACATAGATCATGATTAATTGCTACCTCTCACTTTACGATACGCAGATCTAATCGCATCTTTGGTTTTTTCATAACTGCTTGCCGCAACCTCTTTGGTCCTTTGATACCCAGCATGGGCATAGTCTTTTGCTCGATCATAACGTTGCATCATATATGTTTTTGCTTTTGCATATTTACCTTCAACTTTTTCTCGAGCTTTTTGAGAAGCAGAGTAACTTTTTACAGTAACATCTTTTGTTTTTTGATACGCAGTGCTCAATACACTTGATGCGCGAGCACATGCAGAAGTTACCGATTTCTTGGCAGATTGATAGTTACGATTTACTTTTTGCCCAAACGTCTCTAGACGCTGCGCACGTACATGCGCTTTTGCCGGGCACGTCAATTCAAACCAGCGTATCGTTTCATGAAACTCAGCAGCATGCTTCGCACAATATTCATCTGGATTTGAAAGCATCTCTTTCAGATCTGCATACGGTGCCAAATCGGCGGGTATTTTGCCCTGATTATTAGTCAATTGATAGGTAAGGCAATTATGGGTCACACGCCCACACCCACAGTTGCGAGGAGTATCAGCAATCAGAAGTGTTTTGATTACGCTCGCATGGCCATAAAGAGCCGCATAGTGAAGTGCGCAGTTCCCTTTTTCATCCTGTGCATGAATATCAATCCGCTCATGAGCAATAAGATCGCGCACGATTTCTAGATTTCCAAGTTGTGCAGCAACCATCAAAAGGGTTTGATCATCAATACCAGAGTTAGGATCAAGCCCAACTTCAAGTTCATGGCGAAATGATTGCGCATCCCCAGATTCAATCATCCAGATAATATCAATATCACAGGTAGGGATTTGTGCATAGTTACTTGCACAAAGAATACAAAGAAAAAGGAGTAATTTATTTTTCATCGATTTATTTATTTTTTAGGAAAATTTTCAGTTATGAAACACTTTAAAAATCTACTGGAAATGGGAGTTTAGGTCAACGAATTACAATCATTCATCCATGATTTGCTATAGTCTAAACAAAAAGGACACCATATGACCAAAAAACCTATCCTCCTCATTATTCTCGATGGTTTTGGATACCGCAAAGAAAGAGCTGGCAATCCAATCGCACAAGCCAATACACCGCACCTGCACGATTGGTTTTCGCACTACCCCCATACCCTGCTAACCGCATCGGGACAAGCGGTCGGATTGCCAGCAGGGAAAATGGGCAACTCTGAGGTCGGTCATTTGACTATTGGTGCCGGACGCGTTATTGAACAACCGGAAAGTTTTATTTTGAAAGCAATAGAAAATGGCTCGTTTTATCACAATGAAATGCTGCATCAAAATTTAGAAAAATTGCGCATATCAGGTAAGAACCTTCACATCATTGGCCTTTTATCCGATGGAGGTATTCATTGCCATGAAAAAGTTATTCATGCATTCATCAAAGCCGCCGCTCATGCTGGCATTGCCAACATATACATTCATCCCATACTTGATGGGCGCGATGCACCTCCAAAATCGGCTGCAATTTACTTGCAACGATTAGAGGATGTGATCGCGAGCACGCCACAAGCACAAATCGGTTCGATTCATGGACGATTTTATGCAATGGATCGGGATAGTAATTGGGAGAGGACACAAAAGAGTTATGAAGTATTATCGGTGCCCCTCAATCAACTCGGGGCGAACGGAAAGAATGAAAATAGAAATATAAAAAAAACAGAATATTCCTCTTTAATGAATGAAAATCCAAATCCCGTTCGTCCCGAGTCGATTGAGGGACAAATAAATAAAATTCCACATAAATCCTGGCAACAAATCCTTGAAGAAAATTACTCCCAAAACATTACCGACGAGTTCATTCCACCCACAAACCTCGATCCGGAAGCGATCGTATCTCCCGGCGATGCCATCATATTTGCCAATTATCGCCCCGATAGGGCGCGACAGCTCACAGAATGTTTTGTGAGCAAGAATAATCTTGCTTGGTTCCTCACCCCGGTCAGTTATGGATCGCAGATCCATACTGAAATTATGTACCCACAACCAGAAATAACCAATACCCTCAAAGAAATACTGGCAAAGCACCACAAAACAATATTTTCTATTGCCGAAACAGAAAAATACGCTCACGTTACCTACTTTTTTGATGGTGGGCGCGAAATGAAATTTCCAGGAGAAACACGGGTGCTGATCCCCTCAATTCGCGCTCGTAATTATATCGATAATCCCCAGATGTCCGCACCGGAAATAACACAAACTGTTATCAAATCATTGCGCGCTGATCCCTGTGATTTTTATGTAATTAACTATGCAAATGCCGATATGGTCAGCCATTCGGGCGATTTTGAATCAACCAAAAAAGCAATCGAAATTTTAGATGCCGAGCTTGCAAAACTTTATGATGTGGCAATCAAAGAAATGCACGGCACAATGTTCATCACGGCCGATCATGGTAATGCAGAAGAAAAGTACGATAAAGAATCGGGCCAACCTCATACTGCGCATACCACTAATCCGGTACCATTTTTAATGCTCGATGAAAACAAAAAAAATGGGGCAGATAAACTGCCCCTGCATCAATTGGCTGATATTATGGGTTTTGTGTTGAAGTGGATGGGGATCAAAAATTAAAAATACGCCGGCATACCAATCTCGATCCACTTGGCCTGCGCCTCCGGATCAAAGCTCGCTAAATATGCCATGAGGTTGATCATATTATTTGGAAATGATTGTGCTTCAAGATAGTCTCGTGTGAAATTACCCAAACGAATCTCATTCACATATTCAAGCGCAACTCGAGTTCGCTCATCGGGAGCATAAGTGCGCAAAGCATCCAAAACTTGATATCCCTCGCATGTATCAGGATCTTGTGCGATTTGTTGCTGCGCAACCACGATTAACGAACCCTCTCGGGTAATCATGGTTCGATCGGCACCAATTGAAAGTAGATGTTCTACCTGCGCCGGATTTCCATCTTTGACTGCCATATAAAGATCCGCATTTAAACTTTGTTGATCAATCGCATGCAAATTGGCTACGCCAAAAATAACACTGAGTAACATTAATTTCTTCATTGTTCTTCCTCCGAAATACTCATCTCATCTTCTCCTCCGGAAATATCCATTGGCTCAGCCTCTTGCGCACGCTCACGTTCTATATTTATTCGGGGGCGCTCTGCCAAGATTTCTTCATAACTCGGCATGCCTAGTTTGATCCATTTCGTTTGTGCTTCTGGATCAATACTCGCGAGTTTTGCAATAAGCTCAATAAGATCAAGTGGTCTATTATTAAAATAATCTTTTGTTAACTTGCCTTCGCGCACTTGATTTAAAATAGAAAGTGCAGTGCGAGTTTTCAGATCGGGAGCATAGGTGCGAAGAACTTTGATCATACCTCGTATTCTCGGCAACTGATCTCGATTATACTCATTGAGATATTTTATCTTAGTTTTTATATCTTCCTCAAAAATCGGAATAAGGGGCTGATTGTCATAACCTGACAACCTAACAAAACGATCTGCACCAAGATCGAGAAGCATTCTCATATGAATAGCATTTGCATCTGGGTTTTTAACAAGATTTCTCAACTCTTGATCTAAAATCTCTTGAATCTTAAAACCACGCTTTTTAGCAGCTTCTATCATCAACACAGCTATTTTAAATCGACAACCAGGATCTTTTTCTCTAGAGTGCACCGCTGGTTTTCCTAGAAAATCAAATGCGTCTAATAAAGCTCTCCGCAGATTTTTTTCACTCGTTGTATACTCAAGTAAAAGCTTCACTGATTCAAGGCTACAAAATTGAACAGCTTCACTCAGTGGTGAATGGATGTAGAGATCTGCACTTTCTTCGTTTGGATCGAGCCGATCAGTTTCAAGCAGCACCTGCAATCCATGAACATCATCTTCTTTGATAATGTCTTGAATATCCCTTGGCTCTTTCATCGCCTTCAAGCCTGAAAAAGCGAGAACGACATTCAACACCATTAATTTTTTTATCATATTTGACTCCATTTATCATTTATTAAAATTCTTCACCTTCACCATTTTCTGGCAGAGCTTTAAATCCATACGGATAGAGTGGCATACCAAGCTCGATCCATTTTTCTTGAGCCTCTGGATCAACGCTCGCAAGTTTTGCAATCAACTCAAGTACATCGAGAGGAATCCTACTTAAATCTTGCTGAGACACTTTACCTTCGCGAAGCAAATTCAAAATATACAAGGCCATACGTGTTTTCAGATCAGGTGCATAAGTCCTCAGAAGTCGAATCATTTTATCTGCATAATGATATTCAACATCATCGCACGCCATTTTTCTTATTTGAATAAGCCCTTGTATAAGATCACCCTTGGCCCTATTCGCTCCACTATTAAGCAAAAAACGAACTTGTCGTTCATTACACGAAAAAGTTGCTTGTTCGAGTGCCTCATCATTTAATTTGCGCTTGCGAGCTTCATTCATAAACATCTCTTCAAGCTTTTTTCTTTGAATAAAAATCTCTTTATCGCCCTCTGTACCACTACCACGGTAGCTCGCAAGAACTTTTGGAAGCAAACCCAAAACAACCTTATCATTACTTAGTGGCAACAAATATTGGACTACTTTTAATTCAGAAACATGGTCTTTGAGAGCTATCTCAACGGCTAATTCTAAAGGGGTTTCAAGGTTGATAACCCATGGTCTCCAAGGGTGGGGATTCTCAATCAGCACATTCGGATCCATTTTTCCAGATTGGATAAGCTGTTGAAGTTCAGGTAAATTTTCTTCTTGAATAAAACGCAAAATCACTTCCCGATTTTCTTCAGGTTGCTCTTGCATGGCATATAAGCCAGGAACATACAAAATAAGACTGAATAGAAATAACTGCTTTAACATAAGAATAACCCCCTATTTTCTCCTTCATACCCAGTATAACTGATCAAAAAGTGTGAAAACAAGGGATTTTTTAAGCTTTTCCCTGAGATTTAGGCTCCATCATACTGAAAGTAAACATAGCCTTCATCTCTATAGGTCTCTTTGAATCCACTGCGATTATAGAGTTTTTGCGCGCTCAGATTTGATGTACGGGTCACAAGAGTAATTTTCTTTGCTCCCATGCGCTTCATATCATCCAGGGCATATTGCATAAGTTTTTGCGCATACCCCTTACCACGGAATTTTGAATCCACCGCGATAAAGTTTAGTTTCCACTCGGTTGGGGACTTTTTATAGTAAGTGACAAAGCCAATAAACTCATTATTTTCTCGCAGCACCTTGATATACATCTGCCCTTTTTTGAATGGATTTCCATTTGGCGCTTGATAATGCAACATAGCAGCTGCGTTGAATTCACCTTCGACTAGCCAATAATAATCTGTTTTAAACAAATCTAAAATTGGTTGCGTATCACGTTCTTCATCGAAATTATAGATGGGCCCTTGGGCCGCGATGTGTGTTTGATAAAAATAGAGGCTGCCAGTTACGGCAATAGCACTTAGGATAAATGTTAAAAATATTTTCTTAGCGGTTGATGTTTGCATAATTACTCCAGACTTCCGGTTCGTATACCCTTCGCAAGCTCAGGGCGACCCTTCGATACTTCGCGCTATGCGCGAAACTCAGGGTGAACGGATTTATTATATTCTATCTTCACAAGCGTTAATCCGTGTGCCGGCGCATTGGGCAACTCATGGCTCGGATCTTTTTTTGCAAGTGTTGTCGCAATTAAACTGGGGGACAACGTATCATCCGATGCGATTTTTACCGCTGCACCAACCATGCGCCGAATCATATAGCGCAAGAATTTTTCACCCTTGATTTCAATTCGATATGCACCAAGTTCAGTATCATATAGAACATCAATACTATCAATAGTTCGCACCGTATTTTCGATAATTACGTTTTCTATAGTGCAAAATGCACGAAAATCATGAGTCCCAAGAAAATGCGAAAGCGCTTGACGCAATCGATCGATATCGATTTTTTTGTAATGATACCAACCATACTTTGCAGTGAATGGAGATGGCCGCTGATTATAAACAAGATAATGATAAGTCTTTTGCTTCACATTGTAATGGGGATGAAAATCTGGATGAGCACGTTCGATTGAAGTGACCACAATATCATCGGGTAGAATATTATTCCAAGCAAACTGAATCTTATGCGGAGGCAAATCAAGATCGGTTGTGAAAATAGCAACTTGACCCTGCGAATGAA
This sequence comes from uncultured Pseudomonadota bacterium, assembly GCA_964553945.1. GTDB lineage: Bacteria > Babelota > Babeliae > Babelales > Vermiphilaceae > CAZKLV01. Next base: position 471,272 of record CAZKLV010000001.1, on the reverse strand, counting down.
CACCCGCATCGGTACGAGAAGCGCCCAGAACTGATATCTGGGCGCCAAAGATCTTCTTAAATATGCGATTTAATGTTCCTACGATAGTTGTTTTGCCAGGTTGGGCTTGCCAGCCACTGTAATTGGTACCGTCGTAGGAAACGGTGATTTTGTATTTGAACATATCTATCCTTCGATACATTTTGCTCATAAACTCGCAAAACACTCAGGACGAACGGGCAGAATATCACTTTTTATTATGAAAATTCTAAGCCCTGTATTCAAAAACACCGCAATCTTTAATTTCGATATTTCTCTACTCCGTTCGCCCTGAGTGCCGAGCGAAGCGAGGTGTATCGAAGGGTTATCCATTCTTCTTTCTTTGGAACGCCTTCAAATATTTCTTTCTCAAGCGAATACTTTTTGGCGTAACTTCGATAAGTTCATCCGGACGAATCCATTCCATACACGTTTCAAGATCCATCTGACGTGCCGGTGCAATTTTAACCGCTTCATCGGTACCCGATGCTCGCATGTTGGTCAATTTCTTTTCTTTACATGGATTAACGTCAAGATCGTTATCTCGGCTATGCTCACCAATGATCATGCCTTCGTATACTTCTTGGCCCGGTTCGATGAACAGGATTCCACGTGGCTGCAATGCATCTAGTGCAAATGCAGTAGTCGATCCATTTTCCATAGAAACCAATGCACCTTTGGTACGTGATTCGATATCACCTTTGTATGGTTCATACCCATGGAACATAAAGTTCACAATACCAGTACCACGAGTTTCGGTTAAGAATTGGCTACGGAACCCAAGAAGTGCACGTGATGGCACCAAGAATTCCAAGCGAACGCGACCACTATCAAGCATGGTAAGATTTTTCATTTCCGCTTTACGAGTTCCCAAGTTTTGCATAATTGCACCTTGATACTCTTCAGGGACATCGATTACCACAAGCTCAATCGGCTCGCATTTTTGGCCATCGATAGTTTTGAAAATAACTTCAGGCGCAGAAACTTGAAGTTCAAACCCTTCACGGCGCATGTTTTCAATCAATACACCCAAGTGTAACTGACCACGACCAGAAACTTTGAATGTTTCAGGTGATTCGGTAGGTTCAACTCGCAATGCTACGTTGGTTTTTAATTCTTTTTCTAAGCGCTCATTGATATGACGCGAGGTTAAAAGATTACCTTCACGGCCATTAAATGGAGAGTTATTCACAGAGAAATACATGCTCAAGGTCGGTTCATCAACACTCACATAGTGATAGGTAAGTGGTTTATCAGGAATGCACAAAGTCATGCCAAGTTCAGGCTGTTTAGTGAAGCCGGTTACGGCAACAATATCACCAAAACCTGCTTTTTGAGTTTCAACCTTTTGGAGGCCGACGAAGGTAAATAATTTCGTAATTTTGGTTGGTTGGCTGATTGTTTCATCTTTACACATTGTTACTTGATCGCCAACTGCAATCTCACCGCTATAAATACGGCCAACCGCGATCGGCCCTAAGAATTCTGAATGATCAAGGTTGGTTACCAAAAGCTGAAGGTAGCCAGGATTTTTTTCTTCAGGAGCTGGAACATGCTCAATAATCGCATCAAGCAAGCATTGCATATCTTTTGATTCTTTATTCAGATCAGAAGTCATGAATCCCATACGAGATGACCCATAGAATGTTGGGAATTCAAGCTGAGATTCATCGGTTGCTAAATCTAAAAACAGATCGTGAATTTCACTTTCGGTTCGTTTTGGATCGGCATCTTTACGATCGATTTTATTGATAACCACAATTGGTTTTAAATTCAATTGAAGTGCTTTTTGAAGTACAAAACGAGTACCGGGAAGCACACCTTCGGCTGCGTCAACAAGCAGCAAGAATCCTTCAACCATCTGAAGCGTACGCTCAACCTCGCCACCAAAGTCGGCGTGACCCGGGGTATCTACGATATTGATTGCATGATTTTTAAAGGCAATACCGGTGTTTTTCGCGAGAATGGTAATACCACGTTCACGCTCAAGATCATTGGAGTCCATAACGCGGTCTTCACCGGTCGATAGGGTTCCCGATTGCTGGAGCAATTTATCAACCAAAGTAGTTTTACCATGGTCAACGTGGGCAATAATAGCTATATTTCGAACATTATCTCGCGTTTTATTCATCGTATTAAACCTATAATTGGGATTATTTTCGATTAGAGTATACCCCCCAAGGGGTTTTATATTTCTTACTGTAACAAACCTAGAAAGAAAGTCTAGAACTAAAAAGAGTCTTCTAATCATTCATCCAATTTTGATATCTTAAGCGGCGGCTCTGCATCGCTTAAATCAATTAATTCATCTGGAGTTCCTGGCGTTTGATCCTGCGGCAATCGAATAGCAGGAAGAGCCTCTTCTATAATAGAGCGAATCTTTTCCGGCAATGCGCAATAATGCTGCCAAATGTGAGGCCTATAAAGCACCCGAACATCTTCTCTCCCCAGAAAAATCTCATATACAACCTCAAGAGTAAGCAAGTGCTCTAAAGTAATAGATGATAAATAATTCATGACAGTATTGAATTCAGTAATATCAAACATATGCATGCGAATTGCCGCATCTCGAACTGCTTGATCTATATTTTGCTCTAAATTTTCTTCGTCAATAACAAGCCCGTCTCTACAAATTACATAAATTCGATTCCCATCGGAAGAATAATGAACATGATTAATATCAAATTCCATTCCAAAACCGTCTACTAAAACGACAATAGGTTGCCCATCGCACATGTCATGAATTACAATTTTATTCATGCTCGCATACAAAACCGATTCTTGATCCGGAGCCAACAAAAGGTGGCGCGCTGCACGAAATCTTCCATGCACCTCACACTCATGAATCAATTCACCAGTCGCTGCATCGTAATCATAGATTGAACGCTCTTGAGTAATAACATAAAGATGTGCACCATCTTGCGAAAACTGGGCTGACCGCACAAGATCTTCATGCTCTATTGCGTAAAGAGGCTTAAATTTTTGATTATTTGGGTGCTCATGATCACTAAGAACAGAAACTTGAATCATTTTTGGAGCAACGATCTCTACCTTACGCATATCTCTTTGAGCTTGCGGCCGAAAGAAGAGTTCATCATTATAAATACACATCGACCTGCGCATCTTGCATTTCTGCAAAAGCCATATGAGCGCCCGATTGCGCCGCAATATGCGGCCATCATACTGGAACATGCATTTAAGAGAAAGCGAATTATGCATATCGCATGGAATTTTCGAGAACCGCTCTGGTATCAAAATTTTGTTTTTTTCATCTGAAAATACTAGAACACGATCATCTTGCTTGAATATTGCTAGCACATGAGGAACCAAAGCATCAAGTGCATATTCTTTTAATGATTTAATTTGACCTTTTCGTTCATCTACTTCTGGATCTTGCGCGCCATGAAATTCTGGAACTTCAAAATGAGGAATCAATTGTATTTCATCCTCAAGATCCATTGGATTGGGGCCATCGTTATGAACAAATGGATAGTCGGGGAATTGATCATTAAAATGCATTGCCTGAAGAGGTACAGCGACAAAGGCACAAGCCAAGACTAAGCGAATTAATAACATAGAATTTCCTCTCATTTAGACCTCCACCCCCTGCTTATTCTAATTGTAACAAAATCAACGAATTTGTAAACACCTCAATTCAACCTAATTCTCCTCAGGGGAAAAGAGGGGAAAATGGAAAAAACTAAAAGGAACAAAAAAAGGGCTCTTATTGGAGCCCTTTTTTTGAATTTTTCGCTTTCCACTCAGCAATTAAAAATACTGAGCCGTGAATGGAAGTAGCGCCATGGTTCTTGCTTTTTTCACTTCAGAACCGATTCTGCGCTGATGACGCGCGCATGATCCTGAAATACGAGCAGGCAAAATTTTGCCACGTTCGGTCAAAAATGATCGCAAGAAGCCTGAGTTTTTGTAATCGATAAGCAATGCTTGTTCATCGCTACCACAAAAACGGCAATGCTTTGCACCATAACCATTACGACGAGTTTTCTTTTTGGTTAAACGCTGACTGATTTTTAATTTAATTTTTTTTGTCATAGTTAATATCCTTATCCCTCAACCCTTCACTAAACTCAGGACTGGTAATACTTCGACTTTTATCGAAGAGTCCTTTAGTGCTGAGCTTGTCGAAGTATTTGAGACGAACGGTTATGTTAGTCGTTATCTTCAGCTTCGATCATTTCATCAACGCCATCTTCAGAGCGTTGTTTTTTACCTTCGCTTGATGAAAGAAGACCTTCCATCTTGTGCTCTTTCAAGAAATCTTTCACGTCACCACGGGTTCCTGGAGATTCTTCAAGAGATTTTGGGCGTTGATATGCAAGAGGTGCTTTTTGATCAAGAAGAGTAGTAACCTGGCGCATTACAAAGGTATTTACTTTGATTGCGAACATAGATTTAAGTTCTTCTGGGAGCGCGGTGCCCTCTGGTGCTTCGTAGCGAGCCAAGAAATAAACACCGTAATCATTTTTTTGAACTGGATATGAAAGATGGTATTTGCCCCAACGCTCAAAAGAAACCATGTTCCCTTTAACATCGCTGACTATACGATCAAACTCTTTTTCGAGTTTTTTGGTCTCATCCTGAGTAATTTCAGGAACTGTTAACATCAACGTTTCATAACGTCGCAACATAAAGTAACTCCTACTAAATGGAAGTGTATTTTACACTATAAAACCAACCTTTGGTTTTATTTAGAAAGTCCTTCGATACATTTTTTCGCTTTGCTCAAAAATACCCGTGGCGAACGGAATAGATATAAAACCAACCCCAAAAGTCACTCTAGTTTGTAACATAGAAGAAAGCCTATCACCCATTCGTGGCGAGTGCCCGTCATTTTGAAGAGATGATCGGGTTGTATCGAACCATATTTCAACTATTTCAAAATAACAAAAAAGCCGGAAAAGTCTAATTTCTCCGGCTTTTTTTGATTTCTAGATTGGGTATTATCTTACGCAAGCTTTTGCTGGCGAGCGATAATGCGACCAATAATTCTGAAGTGATCCTTGCCACGCACCAAGGCTATTGGCGGTTGCTTGTGGTTCACTGATTCAAGAACTATAAAGTCTTCAGTATAGGTCACGGTCATAATTGCTTTGACCGGTGTTTCGTTGCCGTATTCAACAGCCGCAACATCTCCTGAACGCGTCCACACTTCTGGGGAAATGATCAGGTAATCACCTTTAACATATGAAGGCGCCATTGCGTTATTTTCAACGCAAAGTGCAAACATAGAAGTATCAGATGAATTAAGCACTGGCACAAAGACATCTTTGTAACCGGTGGTGATTTGCATCAATTGGTTGTTGTATGGAGATGGGTTTGAAGGAATTTCTCCCACAACCGGCACAACTTGCACCTTCAATTCAACGTCCGATTTTTCAGGCATGCTAACATTCTTATCAATGTCATCGGTGCGCTGACGGCGTTGTGCAAACAAATCAATTGGGCTAATTTCAAATGCGTTTGCTAGCTTTCTCAATGAATCTTCGTTCCAACGACGAGTTCCATTTTTAATGTGAGTTAAGTAGCTTTCGGACATACCAGTTTTTTCAGCTAAAATCTTGGTTGTCCATCCTTTTTCGCGCAAAAGCTCTTTTACGCGTAATTGTGTAGATGCAGATGCCATATTTATCTCCTCCTACGATATCTTTTTTTGTAGGTACTGTTAGAAACTTCTGCTATTATTACTAACTGTAGCAGATAAAAATAAGTTGTCAAATGGAAAACCTGGGTCGTGACTGGGAGAATCAATGGCTATTTTAAACCTTAAAATACCCCTAAAAAGCCCAAAATTGACCAAAAATATGCATGAAAACGCTGCCTGGGCCCAAAATCGGCCCATAATCGGCCTGGATGAAGCTGGGCGAGGGTGTTTTGCTGGGCCGGTAGTTGCTGCCGCAGTCATGCTACCGATTGGCACCAGCTATCGCAATCTCAAGGATTCCAAGACCATTAATGAATCGGAGCGTTTAACCGCTTACCACTGGATCACTCAACACTGCGCCATAGGAGTCGGGATAGCTAATCATCGCATGATCGATCAACACAACATCTATGCGGCAAATATGATTGCCATGCAAAAAGCACTGCTTAATCTTCTGGCAACTACGCATGAGCGCCCTGCTGCGATTTTGACCGATGCAGTTCCCTTAAAAATTTTCGATACTGCATATGGTGAAATTCCAATTCACCATTTTGCAAAAGGAGAACGGTATTCAGCCTCGATCGCTGCGGCTTCAATTGTTGCCAAAGTTGTTCGAGATGCACTTATGCAAAAACTCGATACACTATTTCCTGGATACGCTTTGGCCGAGCACAAAGGATATGGCACCGAAATTCACACGAATGCGATTCGCGAGCTCGGACCATCGATTATTCATCGCACCACGTTTTTGCATAATTTGAAGACTGAACAAGAAATGGAATTTCAAGGAAATTTGTTTACATGAAACCCTTTGCAGAAGTTATCGAGAAAACCGTTTGCCCTGAGTTCGGAGCGCAGCTCCGAGTATCGAAGAGCACAGGAGAGATCAGATGAAACCCTTCGCAGAAGTTATTGAGAGTTCTCTCCACGGATTCCTCGCCCAAAGTTGGCAGTGGGATAATTTCCCCTCATTTGGCTCACTTATCAGCGTAACGAGCAATAAACGCACTCACATTGCAATTGTGCACCAAGTCAAAACCGGATCGATGGATCCCATTCGTTATCCGTTTCCCTATCAGATGACCAAAGAAGAACTTCTAGCTGAGCAACCGCAAATTTTTGAATTTTTAAAAACAACATTTTCGTGCCTTACCATCGGCTACAGTGAAAAAGGAAAAATCTATTATCTGATTGCTCCTGAACCGGTCGAAATTCATGCGTTTGTCGAACCGGTCAAATCTGATTTGGCAAAACAGTTTTTCTTCAGCGAAAAGTATTTGCATGTCTTATTTGGCAATGCAAACCAAATTTTCAATCTTGATGAGCTGCTTCTCGCACTACTCAAAACTTATGATCAATTGGGCATCTTGAATACCGATAAAATAAATAACTTCATGCAAACCTATTCATTGCTCACGGGCAACGATTATCGGCGCATGAAGTTATTTTTACAACGGGTAAGTGTTTTAGAAAGCTAGTTCTTCTTGCAAAGTAGTTTATGCGCCGGCCAATCTGCCCTCTGACATTCGATGGAGCAATATTTTGCGGTTTTACACGCACCGCAATGTTTCATTTGGCATTCTGCCTTGAAGCATACTTTACAATACTCTGTGTTTGAAAATGCATATCGTAAAAGATTCTGCAATTTTTGAACAGAAACAGGAGTCTCGGCATCCTTATCCTGAGATCCAACCCTTTTGACACATTGTGCCCCGACTTTATGAAAATACTCATTTAGTTCAACGGCATGGGAGTTTCCCATAAAGCAAACAATTTTGCCAAACGTATCTTTATTCTGCTCAACATCCATAATGAAGCCCGCATCGGCAAGATGCCAATTTACAGGCATAAAATGTTTTTCTTCATCAAATAATTTCTGATCAGCTGGCGCGATACGATCTTTCCATATTGCATCAATACACGGCGCATCCAGCGACGATAAATTTTTGACCAGAAAATCTTTCCAATTATCGTAGGCAGCATTCAAATTTTCTAAATATACGCCTAACATGCTACTTTGAGCGCTGCCCGGAACACATGCCTGCCAATGATCTTTAAGTTTATTTATCTTTTGTTTTAAAGTTCGTAAAAAATCATGTGCCGTATAATCAATAGCCATGTTGCCCAGCTTTTTATCTTTAAAAATCGAATAAACCTGATGAATTAACTGAGGACTTACAGATTGGAGGCAATGTACAAATTCTACCACCGCACCAACAGCCTCATCGCGCAAATCGGCCCAATGTATTTTCATATTTTGGTATTGGAAATTATGACGATGAGCAAATCTGCGCAATTCATGCTCAAGACTAGTGCGCCCTTGCATCAAATGCTCATATTGTTTCTCATGAGCATCAAAATTTGCATGGCCAGCTTCCATCGAAAAATAGATTTTCTCTTGTGCCATATGCTCAAGCGCCGCAATAACAACGGGCTTATGCTCTCCTTCTTGCTTAAATTCAATCATGCCCTTCGCATTTACATGCCGTTCGCCTATAACTAAAACCTCGCAAAACGTGCCATCAGCCCGAGGCACGCGCCACACCTGCAGCGAAACAACATATGCATGCAATGGAGCAGCCGCACATATAAGCGTGAAGGCTACAACCATTCTTCTGAATATATTCATTTGAGAATTCCTAATACCGCAATAACTGAAAAAAGAAATCGCTTGATCTTCATAAAAAGACTCCATTTGAGATGCTTTTAAAGCCATTTTTTTAATTATTTTTAGCCTATAATAATATTTTCAAATTGTCGAATGCCTGGCTGGATTAGCTTTCTAACAGCACTTTCTTAAAAATGCGATAGATTTCTATCAAAATAAGAGGTGACTTAAAAAAGAACTTTCGATATTCTAATCGATACGTAAAAATACCTATCTCCAAAGGCAACGTATGTTTAATTTTATCAAATCAAAACTAGCCAATATCTATAACAGCTTCAGCTCAAAACTTGCCACCATTTTTGGTCGCAGCACCCTTGATGAAGCAACACTCAAAGAACTTGAAATTTTGCTTCTGAGTGCAGATACCGGCGTTCAAACGACTCGCGCCATTTTGGATAAACTCAAAAAATCGACGCTATCCGACGGACAAACCTTGCGCGATGCAATCAAACCGATCCTTTTAGATACACTCACAAGCGTGCAGAAATACGCGCCCGAATCTCGTGTCTTTGTTTTGGTCGGCATCAACGGAAGTGGCAAAACTACATTTGCCGGCAAATTAGCACATCATTATGCATCACAAGGTAAGAAAGTATTACTGGTTGCTGCAGACACATTCCGCGCAGCTGCTCCCGAACAACTTTTGCAGTGGGCCCATCGCTGCGGCGCCGATATCGTGCTGGGTAAAGCGGATCAAGATCCAGCGTCAGTCGTTTTTGCCGGATGCGAACGATTCAAACATGATCACTATGACGTCTTGATCATCGATACGGCCGGGCGCCTACAAACAAAAACAAATTTGATGAATGAACTTGCAAAAGTGAAGCGAGTGATCAGCAAACAGGTACCTGATGAAAAAATCAGTACACTACTCACCATTGATTCTATGCTCGGGCAAAACTCATTCGAACAAGCAAAATTATTTAAAGAAAGTACCGACGTCAATGGCATCGTTCTGACCAAGATGGATGGAACCGGAAAAGGTGGAATAGTCTTTTCAATCACGCAACAGTTGCATATTCCCATTGCTTATATTACTTTTGGTGAACAACTTGAACAGGCAAAGCTGTTTGATGCACACGAATATGTTGAAAATCTTGTTTCTCTTTAAAGAACTCACAAAAAAAGGATCATCTATGAAGAAATTGTTTTTATCACTCTCCTTGCTAGCAAGCAGCATATGTGCTACCGAAAATACTCAAAAAGAAATCAAGTACGTCGATCAAAATACGTTTATGGTCGAACTTTATAGACAGCTTACAGACTTTTGCCGCAATTATGAAAATCCAAAAGCTATATTAATCGCAATTCCGCTTGACCTTATCATGACAACCGGCGAACTGCCCGATGCAATTCAAGATCGCATTACCGCAATCGCACAATCAATTGCAAAACAAGAACTAACCGACTTTGATAACGATGCGGCAATTGAACTCATGGCTCAAATTGTGCCGTATATGGAAATTATTGATAGCCGAATTGCAACATCCATTAAAGAGCTTCAAAAACTTGGGGTTCGCCTCATTGCGATGAGCCCGTTCCCGCCTGAACATGCCGATGCGATGATTACGCAGATGAAAAAATTAGGGCTCGATTTTAGCGCACCCACACTCTATAAAAAAGAGCTTCCGGTCGATGATCAAGATGGCAATCGTGTCGCTCTGGTAAAAAAAGGCATTATATTTTTAAACGATTATTTCCAAAGCATTCCAGTTCTTGAAACATTGATTGGTAATGCATCGGTTGAAATCGAACAGTTCCTTTTTGCCGCACCAATGAATATGCAAGCAGATAATGATGATTTAGATTAATTATCTCAAATTTCAGCAGCCTCGCTTTTTAAAGAAAGCGAGGCTTTTTTATTTTGTAAATCTTGAATCTGATTCTGACGTTCTCTATGCTGATTACAAATTAACGAAGGATCCATGTGGAACATACTGTTCATGATTTAATCAAACATATCTCACAAACGCTCATGCCTCGCTATCAAGATAAAACTTTGGTGCATCAATATGCATGGTGGATGCTTGAAGAAATCACCAATCGCACGCAGATTGAACTGATGATTCATGACTCATTAACATTGACCAAGACACAGCAAAAAAAACTCGATGATTGGATCCTGGCGCAAATAAAATATCATGAACCTCTTGCTTATGTGATCGGCTGGGTTCCATTTATGGATTTTAAAATTATCTGCAAGGCGCCGACTTTAATTCCACGACCAGAAACGGAGGAATGGTGCGGAGAATTGATTGAAAATTTAAAAAAGAACAGCTTTCAAGCGCATCAAAACAAACAGATCGAAATCCTCGATCTTTGCACTGGATCCGGTTGCATCGCTATCGCCCTTGCACGCGCATTTCCCGATGCCCACATCATTGCGACCGATATCGCAGACTCCGCTCTCGCACTTGCGCAAGAAAATGCAGTTGCAAATGGGGTAATGAATATTGAATTTATAAAATCGGATATATTCAAATCCATTTCTGATTCTCAGGCGTTCGATTTAATCATCTCCAATCCTCCCTATATTGCACCCGAAGAATGGAAAAGCCTAGATACATCGGTCACCAATTGGGAAGACCCACGAGCTCTTGAAGCGCCCGACCATGGGCTTGCTCTAGTAAAAAAGATTATTAATGGCGCACATCGATATTTAACACTTCGCACCAACCCCAAGATGCCGCGCTTAATAATTGAAATTGGATATCTACAAGGACCTGCAGTAAAAGAGCTTATGCACGCTGCTGGTTTTGAGTTTGTGGAAATAAAAAAAGATTTAGCTGGTAAGGATCGAGTGGTTTATGGATTCTAAATTATCTTTATCCTTCGATACTCCTGACATTTCTAACGAAATGCCAGGCACTCAGGACGAACGGTTGAGTTGATATGAAATTAGTAAGTATCCAAATTACCCCCTCGCATATTTCCTGTTGTGTTGTCACACAAGGCGAATCGCAGCAACTACGCATTACTGCCTGCGAATCGACACCATTTGCATCACTCGAATGTGAAAAATTAATCATTTATAATCACACGCGCCTGCGCTCAATTATTCAAAATTTCATTCATAAACATAATCTAAAAAACTCATATACCACACTCGCATTAACCGGTCCAAATATTTTTGAAGCGATGATCGCTCAGCCGACAGCGCATCCACAACTTCATGATTTCTCTATTGCTCGCTCCAAACGGCACGTCTGGGATCGGCAATTTTTATACCAACACGAAAGCGGCTCATATATGTTCTATGTGTGCGGCATACCGCATACAATCCTATTGCAGTATCAATTGATGATGCAAGGCATTGATCTCAAACTTGTCCGCATCACTACACGCCGCATGGCACTCCTGCATGCCTATGCCCATACACAAGGAGCAGCATTTCGTCCTGCAAAACTTGGTATTGATATGATGCAGCACAACAATATGATCGAAGAACTTTTTACTCAAGACTTATTTCATCGTTTAGTTTCGGTGCGAACGGAATGGATTACGCCACAAACCGTTCCTGATATGCTGACGGCGTGTGGGCTCTATGTTGGAGAAAACCGAGATTGAGTAACTAATATTCCTCCCGATCGCCCTGAGTGCCCGTCATTTTGAAAAAATGTCGGGTGTATCGAAGGGCATGTGGGCTTTCTGTTGGAGAAAATCTGTGAAACGAATGAATTTTATTGATAAATTATCTGCCACCACGCACAAACAAGCTTCGCGCTGGTTGAGCTATTCGGTAATGATGATGAGCATCATACTTGTGAGCATCTCAATCATGCAAGGGTTGGAATTTTATGATTTTATAATGACGTACAACAATCTAAATACTCTCCAAACAAATCTTGATACCCTCGCTCCTGACGCGCAAGAAAAGCAAAGCCTTGAGACAAAAAAAAATGCACTCGCTCAATTGCGAACGCATATTAAGGCTTGTACCCTTTCACCCTGCAGCCCACACGATACGCTCTGCATGCTGACGACTCTTTCAGCCTTGCCAATCAAAATACAATCGTTGCAATTGAATCCTGACGGAATTGATCTATCAGCCCATACAAGCAATGCACAATATGCACCAGAAATGATGGCATGTTTAAAAGACGGAAATCATTTTGGAAACGTAGATTTAGTTTCGATTCAACCAAGTCAATATGGCGTGTTATTCCGAGTTCGGGCAAAGAAATAAGTTATTGCAAAACACATCCGAAGCCCTGTTGTGTCGGAGCACTGACTGGACTCCTTCTCAATACTGAGGGCTTTATTCTCGCGTGCAAATAAAGTGGAACAAACAAAAGAACATCTTTTTGCAAGGCACGATCCAATTTTGAATACATATCAACAGCTTCATCTATAGGCATAGAGGCAAGCTGTTGGGCAATCTCTTTTGCACGATCAATGTTCGCATACGGCACTTCAGTAGTTTGCAGTTTGTCCAATACCTCTTTATCAGAGATCCTGCTCATCGCCCGATCATCGACTATCGAATCTGAAGCTTCTTTCAAGTGCTTAATCGAAAATGCCACACCTCTTGGTGCAGGCGTTTGTAATTGACGCACAACGTCAAAAGCAGTTCGATTTTGACCATCTCGCATTTCACGATCGGCCCCTAACTGTAAAAATGCTTCAATAATATCAGAATCTTGGGAAAGCACCGCTTCAACAAGAGGAAACGAATCATCTGCTGATCGAGAATTAATGTCAAATCCAGAACGCACCAATGAATGTATAATTTTTTTTGATCTGTTTTTGATTGCTGCCACAAAGAGATCGTATACATCAGGATCTTTTGCACCAAATAAAAGAAGCTGATCAACTATCTCCGGCATATTCTGTTCGACCGCAAGCATCAGGGGCATTTTACCATGAGTTGGCGCATTCGGATCGGCACCTTGCAATAACAGCGTTTCCAATAAAATAACCTTTTCGGTTTCAATTGCATACCCAACCAATGTTTTACCCGTTTTATCGCTCATATTGATCACCTGGCTATCAAGCATAGAGGTATCAGGCATAGAGGTATCATGAGTAAAATGAGCCTCTTCTTCTTCCAAAGGAAACATTGGCATAAGAGAGGGAGCAAAAGAGAGGGATATCAATAGAAACAAAGATCGCAAGATTTGAAATTTCATATAACGGTCCATTTTTAAAAGCTTTTTTTATTTATATTACACAAATTGAAACTTTTTTCAAGGGGTGGAGGTTGCTCCATATGAATTGATATTTACAAGAAGCCTCAGATAGAAAATCATTTAAACCGTTCGTGGTGAGTGCGGGCGGAGCCCGTGTATCGAACCATGTTTCCATTTATAAATGCATTTTTTCATTTGGACTCATAGTTCGATACATTTTTTCTCACAAGCTCGAAAAAACACTCACCACGAACGGACACATCATTAAAGTTTCCAGAATAATTTTAAGAAATATTATTTTCCGCTAATATTAGAACACATTTATCAATAGCAAAAAGAACACCATGAACACACCAAGCACCGGCAACAAAATAAAACATCTTCCCCTTGATCAAGCACACAAAATAGCCGCAGGCGAAGTGGTTGAACGCCCTGCTAATATTGTCAAAGAGTTGCTTGAAAATTCCATCGATGCCGGAGCCACGGCAATTTCGCTCTACATTCAAGATGGTGGTAAAGAATTAATTCGCATTGTTGATAATGGATGCGGCATGAGCCCCGAAGATGCGCAAGTCTGCTTTGATAAACATGCAACAAGCAAAATAAACTCCATTGATGAACTTGAATCGATCACCACATTCGGATTTCGTGGCGAAGCACTTGCAAGCGTAGCAGCAATAGCCCAAGTAACATTAATCACCAAAGAACCTGAGACTATCGAAGGTGTGAAATTAACGGTCGCTAATAGCGCAATACTCAGTCAAGAGACGATTGCCGCACAAACAGGCACCGATATTGCTGTCGCCAATCTATTCTATAACGTTCCTGCACGAAAAAAGTTTTTAAAAAAACGCGAAACAGAATGGCGCCACATCCATCAATTATTTCAAGCCTTTTGCCTCGATTATCCGCACATTCACTTTAAAATATATTCTGAGGGGAAGTTATTAAACAATTGCCCACCAATGAACGAATTGAATGAGCGTTTTGCGAACGTGTGCGAGTCCCAAGCTCATTCGATGATACCAATAAGCGCCAATCGCAGTGATCTTAACCTTACCGTTTCCGGCGTGATTTCTGATCATCAAATTATGCGCTTCGATCGCAATGGTATCTTTTTATTTGTAAATAAGCGGTGGATCAAGAATCATGAACTCGTTCGCGCAATCCTCAAAGGATACCAAAACGTCATACCGCAGGGGCGCTATCCTCTCGCATCCATTTCCATCACTATTGACCCTAAACAAGTAGACGTGAATATTCATCCAAGGAAAGAAGAGGTGAAATTCATGCATCCAGGAATTGTGGAAAATTTGGTTTCAATGGCGGTTAAGGATGGATTGGAGAAGCAATTATCACGGCAGATCAAACGGGATGTGAGATTTGCACCAACCCAGGAATGGCAACCCGCGTTTGAAAGCGAAGAAATAAGGAATGTCCCTCAATCGACTCGGGACGAACGGATAGATTTTTTTACGACTAGTTATGCTGAAAATTTAGATCAAAAAAATATCCTTAACTCTTTTACAGAAAAAATAAACGAACTTCCGTATTCCGTTCGCCTCGAGTCGATTGAGGGGCAAATAAATCCAATTCCTAAGTCCTCTTCCCTTCGTCCTGAGCCTACTCAGGATAGGAACGTTCGTAACCCTTTGCGGGCTCAGGACGAGCAGTTAGAAGAAATTACATATCAAACACGAAACGATCTTCATTCAGACTTCCAGACCGCGAAAGTTCTCGCCCAATACAATAAAACTTACATCCTCATCGAGCAAGAATCAGGACTCTTATTTATCGACCAACATGCCGCTCATGAGCGCATTCTTTATGAACAGTTCCGATCTAACTTTCAAAACATCACAACCGTTTCATTGATGTTCCCGCAACTGATTGAATTTGCACGAGCAGATATTCATGCTCTCGAACCGCATCTAGAATTCTTGAATCAGTGCGGCATTCATGCCGAAATTTTCGGTGAAAATCAAATCAAAATTACTGCAATTCCAGTGCACCTCAAAAATGCATCAATCCAAGAGCTCATCAAAGAAATATTGACTACGATCTCTGAGAATTCCAATGCAAGTGCAACCGATTTATCAAAAATAGTTCATGAAAAAACTCATGCGCAGATGGCATGCAAAGCAGCCGTCAAAGCCGGTGATACGCTTTCACATGAACAGATGGTTGAGTTAATTAAAAATTTAAACACTACACCCAATCGATTTTCGTGTCCGCACGGGCGGCCAACAAGCTGGGTGCTGCAGCTGGATGATTTGGAAAAGAAATTTAAACGGGATTATCGATCGTATTCATGATTACTTATCGCGATTAAACACAAAAATCTTTGGTTTAATTAAGGAGAATTCGTTTTGTTTGAGCATCGAGCAACTTCATTAAATTTTTGCGTGCATCGGGTTTATCAATATCAAGAAATTCCGCAATATCTGGCTTGTTAAGCTTTTGAGCCCATTCGAGGGCTGTCACACCATTTTTATCTTTATATTTGATTATTTTTTCTATACGCGACATTTGATCTATGACCAATGAATCAACCAATTTTTGTATAATCTGCAAATGGGCACTTTGAGTGAATCTTAATTCTGTAGTTGGAAAGGAACCCATCGTATATTTTTGCTTTTCAATAGAAAGAGAAACCTTCGGGGGAATTGTTGTCAAAAGAACTTTGACAGTTTCTAGATCCTTTTGTGCTGCTTCTATCAATGCAGTTTCGAAGCCTGTTTCATTAACCAAGCCAACATTCGCACCATGTTCGATTAAAAATTTACATACATCACAATTCCCAACCATGGCTGCAATGCTCAACAACGATCTACCACTCTTAGCACGCCTATTTACATCAACATTGCAAAACTTAAATGCTCTCTCGAATGCTTCGATTTCTAGAGATAATGCTTCGATTTCTAGAGATAATGCTTCGATTTCTAGAGATTCAGTAATATAAACACATAAAAACATCCAATTATACTCAGCCTGAACCTCCTCAGCTGTTAATTTTTTTTGCTCCATTGAATGTAATGAAATGCTCGAGAGGCCAAATAATAATAAGCACAGTAAAATTCGCTTCATGATTTCCTAACATTCAAAAAAATTTGTTCGTCAAAAAATATGGCCCCACTATTCTGCCTTATCCATCAGAAGAGAATTTAGATTTCAGATTATAATTCTGATTTTTAAGTATCACGCTACTCTTGTAATCCAGCACTCAGATAGCTGACCAAGAGTCTCTTTGCCGTATTCTTCAACCAGCTATCAAAAAGAGCATCGATTACACCTAACATTTTCACAACCTCATCGCGTAACGATGCTCTATCAAGATTTCGCTTTTCATCTAATTTATTCACATCAATTTTACCATTGATTAATGGCAATTGCGTCATCGGTAATAGTGCAGCAATCAGTTGTTCATCAAATGTGTATTGATTAAACAAGGTGATTACTTCATAATCGATATGATCATAGTTGGGTAAGTATTGGTGAACAGCAGCTAGAATACGAGTGTGGCATTCAAGAGATGCTTGCTGTGCCTCAAAAGCTTTTTTTACCCTTTGTGGGAATTTCTCCATCAACACGCTAAGCAATTTTCTATGGCAATTCTTCACTGTATTTTCAATAGCCGAATCATCAACCTCAGCAAAGAAAGCTGTCTTTCTTTGCTGATTTTCTCGTATTTTGTCAACAAAATAATCCACTACCTTACCCGATTGCTCTGATTTTAATGCCGCTCCATAGAGCAATCCAAACACTATACATTGTTGAGTTTCTTGCTGAGATATAAAATATTTATACCACCATGATCCTTCACATTTACTTCGTATTGCATCAACATCATTTGCTCGAATCAACTTACCTAATTGAGATTGGGGTAATATGTGCTGGGCTGCTTCCTTATTGAGTAATGCAGTCGTACCTCTGTGCATACCATGTACATGCAACCCATCGCTTATATCAAGCTTTTGAATATGCAAGCTCTCGTTCAGTTGTATTTGACTGGGCACGAAACCCGGCTGCACCATGGCTTGCATTGAACAGGTCTGAATCGCTGCTACTAAAAAAATCAAATAAAACATAAGACTCCCTTTTTTGTTGGTTCTTCTTTGCCTGGATTAACCAAATGATAATCTCTATCTGCACCCTCAAAATCGGCTCGATAATACACCCTATTGGGCTCATAGTACTCTTGAAAAGAGTCATGCTTATAATCCCCATCACCCTGTGCAAAATAGATTAAACTGGTGACTCGTTCATTATACCGCGGCACAATATCTTTACCCTGAATATCTTTAAACAGATCGTACACTCTATTCAAAACATTCTGCGCCGCATCCTTGCTTGCATGAGGATAAATTACCATGATAGGCATAGTTCTTCCGGGAAATGTAATTCGATCGGTGTGTGCAGCAATTTTAAAATAGGCGATAGCATGCCGCAACTGTGCATCACCGCATAATCCTGAAAATAAACGGCGTAAGATTGGCACAATATCTTCATCAAATGGCATCAGATGAATTTTATATGATGCCGCTAATTTCGCTCGCATCTGCACTGCATCATAACTCATCTTATCTGGGCGATTATGCAATCGCTTTAATTCTTGATCACACGGAGTTCCACACATCAACTGTTTTTGCACCATCATCATATAGCCGCCAAAATGCACCGAAATCACTCCATATTCTTGAGCGACTTGAGCCCAAGTTTGCCACTGCGCTTCATAATCATCCGCAGTGCGAGGCTCTTGATATATCTTGTTTTTCTTAGGCAAAAAATGGCCCGGAACAAAATCTCCAAACGAAAGCGGTCCTGATTCTGTCCGCTTCATGGAATAGAGAGGTGCGCAGAAAAGTAGAATAAAAAAAATATGTTTCATGCTATCGATCTAAACTATAAATGAGTTAAGGTATTAGTATCAAAGTAACAGAAGCCCAAAAAAGGAAAAGAATGAGTATTTTCTATAAAATCGCCTTCACTCTGCTTGTTATTCTGATTGTTCCCATCTATTGGTATCATTATGGCCCGCAGAATTTTTTATGGTTATCTGATATTGCATTATTTCTAACCCTTCTTGGTCTTTGGCTTGAATCATCATTACCAATCAGCATTGCTGCAGTCGCCATACTACCACTCGAAATAATCTGGACCTTAGATTTTATAATACTGCTGATTACCGGAAGTTCGCCGGTTGATTTAACCGGTTACATGTTCGACCACAACTTGCCACTCTATTTGCGAGCAATTTCGCTGTTTCATTTACTGCTGCCAATTACCTGGTTAGCACTCCTTGAAAAATGGGGATATGATCGCCGCGCATGGCTTTATGCAACTATCATGTGCACGGTTGTTTTTGCAACTACCTATTCATTGCCCGACCCGTTTGAAAATATCAATCTGATCTTTTCACCTCACTTTTGGAATCTGACCTGGATCACGCCACGTTGGTGGTTCATTGGTCAGGTGGTAGTGTTGCCAATTGTAGTTTTCTGGCCGATGCATAAATTGTTGGGATGGTGTTTTAGGAATAAATAATCGTAAACATAGTTCGATGATTCTGACTCGCAAATTGTATCAACCCATGAAACCGATTATTCTATAGCTTCTTCTGGTGTAAATTAGATATAACAAAAGAAAAAAACTCATCACAAAGGAACAAAAATGTATTTTTCAAACCTATTTAACAAACTCAGCGAATTTGGCCATCATCACCAAATTCTTTTTGGCGTCATTGTTGCATTTGCAGTTATTTTAATTAGCTGGGGCGTGGAGCGCATCTTAGATATCTATATCTTTCCCCAAAAGCACATTTACGGTTACGTAGGCGCAATTATGGGTGGTCTATTTATTCTTTTTATCGTACAGCACTTTATACTCAACGTATTTTAAAAAATAAATGTTACGCTTATCCATCCATTATAAATACGAGTATGCGCAAAACTTGAAACGTTAAATGCAGTACCTGCACCGAGCACTATAGGATGCTCAGGACGATCAAAAGTATGGTTCCAGTTAATATAAGCACCATTCCGCATAAAATCTTTCGATCGTACTTTACCTTGATCAGGTATCTTTACCGCTTGATTTACAAACCATGTAGGGTTGTAACCAATCTCAATTTTATCCCATTTTTCACGGTATCTGAGAGCTGCCAAAAAATCTATGGTGTCACCAGGTTGAATTGTGCTACCACACGGTAACACAGGAAACCAATTACGATCAAAAAAATGAACATACCGTGCTTGGGTAATAAAAATAAGTGACCTTCGCAAACTTTCTATAAAACTATAAGATATTTCCATTCCCGCACCCAAGCCGATAAAACGCGTTCCAATATAAGTCCCCAATGTATCTTTTTTAGAGATACGTGTATGAGTAGGAAATCCACTAATAATATAAGCATCAAGTTGTAATTTCTCACTCGGATACATATGATACCCAGCTTCAAATGTGATATCATCCATTCCAAGCTCATTAACATTTTTACAAAAAGGAAGCAGGGGGTTTTCAGATATACCCTTTGCCTTTCCTCGCTCATTTTCAAATGCAGTAGTTATCTCGAACCAATAATGTTCCGAAAGAACACATCGCAGGTTCAATAGCGCACCAACTAATAATCGCTTCTCGCGAATATCAACACAAGGTGACTGGTTAGTAAAGTGACGTTGACGAGCATAAACAATAGGAAGAACAGTAAATGCCCAAATCCTTTTATGCCGATCATCAAGCCTCTGAAGGGCTCCGGCAAAAACACGCCGTATTTTCATACTATACAGCAATGTTATGGGATGCGTTGATTGGGTAATGCTGAGAACAAATAAAAGAATTTTAAAATTTCTTTGCATCATATACAAACTCTTTACCTTGATTTTTCAGTTCAATGAACTTTGGATATACTTTACTCAAATCAACTGGAAACGGCAAAACAATGAACATTACCACAATCTCACGTACAGAATTTAGAAAAATCAAAAAACAGCTTCTCATTGAAAAAGCATATTATGAAACTCCTGCCGGGATCCTTGAGATCTCATTCACGCCGCAGGGCATTCTCAAAGCAGCATTTGTTGCACAAAAACTTAATGAATCAATTATTCCCGCCGACTTATTACATAAATTCGTCTTTATCGGATCTCCACTACAAATTGAAGTATGGGAAGCATTGCTCCAAATTCCAGCGAACCAAACAATGACCTACCAAGAACTGGCTGAACGAATTGGAAGGCCAACTGCATGGCGAGCGGTTGCAAATGCTGTTGCACGTAATGATATTGCCTATTTTGTTCCGTGCCATCGAGTGGTAAGAAAAAATGGTGATATTGGTGGATATAGATGGGGGGAGGAGCGAAAGATGATGTTGCTCGAGGTGGAGGGACGGTTAGTATAACCCTTCGATACATTTTTCTCACTTCGTTCGTAAAACACTCAGGGCGAACGGAGTAAACAATTCCACTTGCCATGAACTCGTCAGAAAACCCTAGACATCATAAACGCCACTTCAGTAATCTCCTTTTGTAAGTTTAATTTTTTTTAAGGAGACATCCTATGTGGCCATTTTGCAAAGCTAAAGAACAAAAACCGTGCTGGAAACATCATTTGCTTATTTTCCTTGCAGGAGCTGAAGCATTTCATACTTTGAGCCATATTTTACTTGCGTATAGCGGCACTTTACCAGTCCAAATTTTTGGCTATGATTGGGGTGCAAATGCAAACTTCTGGGCAATCATCATCAATGCATTGATTACCGTTGGCCTGCTTTATTGGGCAAAACGCGAACATCATTCACACTAAAGATATTAAACTCAAGCAAAGCAAAAGGGATGTTTACACATCCCTTTTTTAATTCGCTAATCTCATATGAAATTAAGGAGGAGAAATGAAACGAACATCTTTAAAAAAAATTTTTATATTACTGGTCTTGTTACACAAGCCATGTTTGAGCAAATCAATCACCTCTCATCTTTCCTCATCTCAAAAAAAAGAGATTGGTATGCTTATCTGGAGCAATGAATGCAGCAAACGATATGATCAACTAGTTTTTTGGAAACAAAACGAAAAATTCCCTTCTTTGGGCATTTGCCATTTCATTTGGTATCCCAAAAAATCTGCCGATATTTACACTCAAACATTTCCCGATCTTCTTACTTATTTTAAAAAGAAAAAAGTACAGCTTCCCGCATGGCTTAAATCCGTACAATATGCTCCCTGGAAAACAAAAGAAGAGTTCGACGCTGCTGCACAAAGCAAAGAAATAGAAGAGCTGCGCCAACTACTTTATCAAACCATGGATCTGCAAGTTGAATTCCTGATTGAACGATTACAAAAATCATGGCCACGCATTCTCAAAAGCGCCGCACCTGAAAAACGAAAACTCGTGCAACAGAATTTCCAAGCTCTCATGCAAACGCCCGAAGGGACCTTCGCTCTCTTGGATTATTTAAATTTTAAAGGTGAAGGAATCGATCAAAAGGAACGATATAATGGCGCCGGATGGGGATTATTGCAAGTCTTGGAGGGGATGGCTGTTGAGAGCAATGGAAAGGTAGATTTATCCGTTCGTCCTGAATCAGCGAAAGATCAGGATCGGATTCTAGAATCATTCATTACTTCCGCCCAAACCGTCCTCACCAATCGCATAGCCAATGCCCCCGCGCACAAGGCACATGAAAAAGAATGGCTCAAAGGATGGATCAACAGAGTAAATCGATACAAACACGGCATTAGGCCATAGATTTTAACTCATGCTATTTGATTTTATCCCCTGAATCCCTATATTAAAAAAGTAAAGTATCCCATTAAATAGAGGCTTTTTCGTGTTTGATCCCAATTTAATTCTTCCAGCCCACAACCAATCGGTAATTGCGGGCGTCGATGATGCCACTAAGTGTCCGGTTATTGGCAGCATTTTTGTGGCCGGTGTGGTAGCCGATGCCCACACAATCGAACAATGGAAAAAACTCGGGGTCAAAGATAGCAAGCTGATCGCATTCAAAAAGCGTAACAAGCTTGCCAAAATCATCAAAGAAACGGCACTCGCCCACACTATTCATCACATACCGCCTGAAATGATCGATAATAAGACCCTTAACCTTAATGCATGGGAAATGATTTCGCTATTTAAAATTGTACGGGATCTGCAAAAGCAACATGAGTTTGAATCGATCATTGTAGATAACTGGGAAGTATCTACCGAGCTCTTTCACGCGCGCCACCGGAAATTACTAAGTGCTGCCATGCGCCCTGTGTTTCGCGATTTAAAATTACGCTTCAATCGAAAAAATTTAAGAAAACCGATCTATATTCCTGAGCATCGGGCAGATGAAAATCACATCATCGTTGGTGCTGCATCAATCTTGGCGAAATCTGCGTCTGATGAACAGTATCGCAAACTCAAACGTAAGTACGGTGATTTTGGCAGCGGTAGTCCCGCCGATCCGCAAACGCGCTTGTTTGTCTGGCAACATCGCGAAAATCCTTTGCCGATTATTCGCACCAGTTGGAATACGTATAAAACATTATCCATATTAGAAAAAATTGAAGATGATGCTATTTATGGGCGAGTCATAGCAAAGAAAAATATCATTTCCTGATACTAATTCGCTTTGGAATTTCTTTTACAACGTCCCGAGCTTGCTTATCATCTCGCAATCCTTTGTATCGCCCAACTCGTAATTTGCCACCAAGAGTCCAATTGGCAAATTCAAATTCCGCCACCAATTCCGGCTTGATCCAATGAACCCCTTTCACCGATTCATCATAGTTCTCAAACGGGCACGTTTTAATTTCCAATTTCTTCATTCGCGTGCCAAGATTTTTGAGCACTTCATGTGTATATCCAGTTCCTACCTTACCCGCATACATCAATTTTTTATTTTTATAATAACCGACCAAGAGTGAACCAAAATATTCGCGCGATCGTTGCGGATCGGTGTAGCCGGCAATCACCAATTCCTGTTGCATGAAACATTTGAATTTCAACCAATCGGTTGATCGTTTGCCGGTGTATTTCGATTGAGAGTATTTGGCCATAATTCCTTCCCAATGCATCTTGCATGCTGCCTTGAAAAATGGAATTCCTTTGCCCACCTTGTGTTTGGCAAACTCTATTTTTTTGTTAAATGAAAGAAGGTTTTTGAGAACTTTTTTACGCGCAAGCAGTGGCATTTGGCGCAGATCATAGCCACCGGCATAAAGAATATCAAAGATACAAATTTTGATTGGCACCTGTTTGACTCGCGTTTCAATCATCTGTTTTCTGGTCAAATGAATTCTGCTTTGAAGCATCTGAAAATCACCGCTTCCTTTTTTTCCCATCGCAACAATTTCACCATCCACGATAAAATTATCCGCACTTTGTTTTTCAAACGCTTCAACCAGCTCCGGATACTGCTCATTCATCGATTTACGATTTCGAGAAACCAGATGCACCTTACCCTTCTTTTTGACCACCTGGCACCGTTCACCATCATATTTTTCTTCGTAGATCCAATCATCATGAGAAAAATATTCATTGGTCAATGTTGCCAGTTCAAGTGGCATAAAGAGTGGTTGCGTCATTTTTTTTGCATGTTTACGATCTTGCGCGTTGATGCCGGTAAAAATAGATGATGTTTTTGGCATGACAAGCTCCTATTTTTTTAAACATGGAATTTTTCTTACCCGTTCGCCCTGAGGACCCTCCTGAGTTAATTGAAGGGTGCCCGGCATTTTCAAATGCCGGGTGTATCGAAGGGTGCTTTTCAAAATATAGCAAACTGCTCTATCAATTATGTAAGATCACATCACCAAATCACAACCTATTTAAAAAAAGGATCACAATGAGAATACTCTTCACTCTCGCACTCATTGCAGCAGCGCTTTATGCCGGCAGTACATACTATTATTATTCACCCCTTTACACCAAAGTGACATACGCGAGCGCAATCATTTATCCGACCAAAGGAAACACTGCTTCAGGCGTTGCCACATTCTCGCAAGAAAAAGAGGGATTGCATGTGCACGTGCAAGTCAGCGGATTAACTCCGGGCGAACACGGATTTCATATTCATGAATATGGCAGCTGTGCATGTGATGATGCAAAATGCGCCGGCGACCATTTCAACCCAACTCATCAACCACACGGCGGGCCAGCAGCAATCCATCGCCATGTAGGGGATATGGGCAATATTGTTGCCGATGAACAAGGAATTGGTACCTTGGATTATATTGATACTCTGGCAACATTAAATGGGCCACATTCAATAATTGGCCGCGGTGTAATCATACACGAAAAAGCAGATGATCTTACCACTCAACCGACCGGCAATGCGGGCTCACGAGTTGGATGTGGTGTGGTAGGTATTGCCGGTCGTCCATCAGCTTAATCCTTTCTTTCTCTTTCAAGGCGTTCGGCTGCTTCTAAGCAATGCAACCCTCTTGATTGAGCATTCGGGTGCTCATCAACAAACAATCGCGCCACCCGCTCTTTCGTACTTTGATTGGCATAGGTATTTAAATAATCATTACCCATCACTCGAAGCACGTGAGGATCCTTTATATGCCTGAGAGCATACGCATCGGCTTGTCGCTCGCATATATATCCCGTTCCCTTGAATATCATATAAAGCAAAGCTGGCATCACCACAGCAGGAATCAGCTCATATTGATTTACCACACCAAGAGATATTAGACCCAACGGAACCGGCAGAGATGGCGAATGATTATGATAATAATGGCCCTCTTCATGCTTTAACGCGCCCCTGAACATCATTTTTTTTGTAAGCAATTCTGGAGAAAGTTCATCGTCTGAAATTTCAATCAATCGATCACTTTCTGCAGGCCGAAAAAATTCAGTTAAATCAGGAACCGCGATGAATGCATAACCACCGGGTGGATGATGAAACTGCATATCTCGAGGGTCATTTCCATCAACTTGGCCAAACCGTAGTTCTGCAATCCTTGCGTGGCTCAACGAGGTATTTCTTGATATCTCTTTTACCAGAAAAGCAACAATATCAGGATGCACAAACCGGCGAATTCCTTGCATAGCATTCGCGTGTTGTATTGCTCCCCCAGTGATGCAAGTGATCAAAATAACGCTCCACTTTTTTAATTCGTGAACATGGTTTTTGCAAAAAATAATATTCATAAAAATCCTTATAAAAATGTTTCTCTATCTTAATTTTATTGATTCGATCTAAATCATGACATTTCCTCTCAATAAATAACCCCAGCTTTGCAAGCCAGGGTTGTTTACACATGAAAAAACCCCAGCTTTATGATGCTGGGGTTCGTTTGATTATTCGATTCTATATTGTGTGTACAGTCATCGATTTTTGCAAAGCCGTTCCCCAGTCATTTGTTTTTTGACCTTTTTAGAGAAGACTGCTTTTTTTGAAGAAGTACGGACAGAGTTCAAGGTATCAACCAATCTCAGGTTGGAACCTTGGTGTACACTAAAATAAGATATCATTCTTAACATAATAAAATCTCTGTTGCCGTATAAAATTTTTAAATAGTTTACTATTTGAGCGTATCATAAAATCTATTGGTTTCAACAGCCCTTTCGATCTCTCGAGAGCGATTCTCTATCATGCCCTTAGAGCATAGCAAATAAAGGCAGTCCCCACTCCACATCTTTAAGTTCGTTCACCAAGCCCCTTCACAGCCCTGTTTTCATCCTGAAACAGAACCTGAAAAGGCACTTGCAGCAAGGTTTTCTATCTGTATAATAATTATAAATAATAATACCAGGCCTTAGCCTGGTAAGCCTTAGGGAGGTTATATATATATGAAAAAGCTATTATCACTCTTATTTCTTGTTACCAGCACCATTCCATTGATAGGCATGGAACCGGATGAAAAACGCTTTAAACAAGCAACTTCAGAGGAAATTCTGCAAGAACTCGAAATGCGCGATGAGCAGAATCAAATTGAAGAAATCAAAGCAGAACAAGAACGATTGCTTGCTGAGCGTTTGCAAGCAAACGAAATTCGCATGCAACAAGCCCCCCCGGCATTACCATTAGAAATCATAGATCCAGAATTGCCTGAAAAAATAAAAATTATTCAAGCTCATTTTGGAAACATAGTGCCGGCAGGATCATTAAATCCAGA
Organism: uncultured Pseudomonadota bacterium; assembly: GCA_964553945.1. GTDB lineage: Bacteria > Babelota > Babeliae > Babelales > Vermiphilaceae > CAZKLV01. Next base: position 444,691 of record CAZKLV010000001.1, on the reverse strand, counting down.
AGAATTATTCATTGTATGCGTTTGGATTGGCAATTTAGAGCTCACAAAATCCCTAATATGGCATGGATTAACGGGAAATGAACAAAAAATTCCGCACATCAAAGAGAATGGGTTGAAAGCATGCTCAACAGCTCCAAAAATTACCAAAGAACACTTAGATATTGTTGAATTCCTGATTGAGATAGGTGCAGACGTAAATCATACTAATCCTGCGGGAAATTCGGCTCTCATACTAGCAGCTCAGCATGGCCATGATGAAATTTGCGAATTGCTTCTCAAGAATGGCGCAACCGTCAATCACGCTAATGCGCAAGGCGATTCGGCTCTCATGCGAGCAGCTCAGCAGGACCACTATAAAATTTGCGAATTGCTTCTCATGAATGGCGCAAACGTAAATCATGCTAATGCTAATGGCGAGACCGCTTTCATGTGCGCTGCTTATGAAGAGCACGATAAAATCTGCGAACTACTCCTCAAAAATGGCGCTGATATTGAAGCTCAGAATAATGAAGGAAATACAGCACTTGCAGAAGCTTTTATCTATGAGCACTGGAAAACTGCACAAGTACTCATAAAACATGGAGCAAATCCCAATAGGCACAACAGTCGCGGCCAATCAATTATTGAGCGATGGATTGATGCTGATTTTAGCGTTGTTGATTATTATGATTTTAGTGAAGAGTTACCTTTTTCAACTTTTGTCATGCTTCTTGAGCATGGAGCAGATCCAAATATACGTAATCGAGTAAATGGGCAAACGCCATTACACGCATGCGCTCGCAATGCTGTCAGGTGTAAGCAAATAATAGAGTTGCTCTTGCAATATAATGCAGATCATACTCTTGTAGATAATAATAACAAAACTGCCTTTGATCTCATTGATATAAATCCAGATGAGGCAACGGATTTAGAACTAGATGAAAACAGATATATGGAGCATATTGGCAACATTCTTTCTGATGCTTCAACTATCAACGCTATCAAAAATCGACGTGTGAATAATCCAAGGATAGAAATACCACTCCTCACGAAAATCAAAAATAGATATAGCGTATCCAATGCGTTTACTGCACTCTTCAACCGAGAAATTGGATCCCATGGAAAACAACTCGTGATAAAACGTGTTCAACCACAAAAAAATACAAACTATGAATAGGGTGAATGAGCCACAAACACGCCAAACTCAGATATCTTTTATTCTGTATCAATTATAAATAATAAAACGAACGTTAACCTCGTAAACCTTGAGAAAGTTATATATGAAAAAGTTGTTATCACTCGCACTACTCGTTACCTGCACTATTCCATTGATGGGCATGGAACCGGATGAAAAACGCCTTAAACAAGCAACTCTAATGGATACAGATGTAGATTATGTCGATGCTGAAGGCAATTCGGCTCTCATGCTAGCAGCTTGGCGCGGCCACGATGAAATGTGCAAATTGCTTCTCATGAATGGCGCTAACGTCAACCACGCTAATGTCCAAGGCGATTCGGCTCTCATGCGAGCAGCTCAGCAGAACCACTATAAAATTTGCGAATTGCTCCTCAAAAATGGCGCTAACATAAATCATACTAATGCCCAAGGCGATTCGGCTCTCAAGCAAGCAGTAATGCTTAACCTCATTGAAACGTGCACACTATTGCTCAAAAATGGCGCTAACGTAAATCATGCAGATCGTGAGGGCTATTCTCTACTCATGAAAGCTACTTGGACAGAAGACTATAAAATCTGCGAACTACTCCTCAAAAATGGCGCTAACGTAAATCATGCTGCGGCTGACGGCGATACTGCTCTCACAGTAGGCGCTCGCGATTGTTCCCTTAAAATTTGCAAACTACTCCTGCAAAATGGTGCTAATATTGAAGCTGAGAATAATGAAGGAAACACAGCGCTCGCAATAGCACTTGACTATAACAGCTTGAACATCGCACAAACACTCTTAAAGTATGGAGCCAATCCCAATAGGCATAATCATGCCGGCGTATCAATTATTGAGCATTGGATTACTGAATCTCATAAGTGTATAGCCAATTTTAATTTTAATCAGGAATTACCTTATTCAACTTTTGTCATGCTTCTTGAGCATGGCGCAGATCCAAATATACGTAATCGAGTAACTCAGCAAACACTATTACACGTATGCGCTCGTAATGCGAGAATTTGCGGTGGAATAACAGAGTTACTCTTGCATTATAATGCTGATCGTACTGCTGTAGATAGAGATAACAAAACGGCACTTGATCTGTTTGAGATAGCTTTCGAACAGGCGATTGATACAGGCATGGATGTGCAAGAAATAGATAGAGATCATATTCGCAGCATTCTTTCTTATGAATAGAGTGAATGAGCCGCAACCATGCCAAACTCAGATATTTTTTATTCTGTAGATCAATTATAAATAATAAATCGAACCTTAACCTGGTCATCCTCGAGGGGGGGGGTTATATATATGAAAAAACTATTATCACTATTATTTCTCGTTACCTGCACCATTCCGTTGATGGGCATGGAACCGGATGAAAAACGCCTTAAACAAGCAACTCCAGAAGAAATTCTGCAAGCGCTTGAAACGCACGATGAGCAGAATCACATTGAACAAATCATAGCAGAACAAGAACGATTGCTTGCTGAGCACTTGCAAGCAAACAGAGTTCGTATGCAACAAGCTCCCCCGGCATTAGACCTAGAACCTGTTGAGTCAATAAATCAAAAAAAGTTATTAAAAAAAGTCATTCGAGATGGCGATTTAAAGAATACGAAGCATCTGATATTGCAAAGTTTAACTGGGGAAGAAAAAACCTTTCCACACATGAAAGAGATAGGGTTGAAAGCCTGCTGTAAATGCAAAACAATTACTCAAAATCATTTAGATATTGTTAAACACTTGATTGAAATGGATACAGACGTAAATTTTGTCGATGCCAACGGCAATTCCGTTCTCTCACTAGCTGCTCAGCATGGTCACGATAAAATATGCGAATTGCTCCTCAAAAATGGCGCAAACGTAAATCATATTAATGGCAAAGACGATTCGGTTCTCTTTCTAGCAGTATGTTATAGGCACATTAAAACATGCAAACTACTGCTCAAAAATGGCGCTAACGCAAATCAGGCAGATTTTGAAGGCTATTCTCCTCTCATCGCAGCTACAGTTGTTAGCAAAAATGCTTATGAAATGTGCAAACTGCTACTCAAACATGGGGCAAACGTAAATCATGCTAATGACGAAGGCCATACTGCCCTCACAACAGCTGCTTGCAATGGCTTCATTAAAAGTTGCGAATTGCTCCTGCAAAATGGCGCAAACGTAAATCATGCTGATGCTCAAGGCAATACTGCTCTCATGCAAGCTACTTGGGAAGAAAACTATGAAATCTGCGAACTACTCCTGCAAAATGGTGCTAATATTGAAGCTGAGAATAATGAAGGGAATACAGCTCTTGCACACGCACTCGGAACACACAGCCTCCGCAGCGCACAAATACTCTTAAAGCATGGAGCAAATTCCAATAGGCATAATCATCACAGCCAATCAATTATTGAGCAGTGGATTGATGCTGATTATAGTATGGTTGATTATTATGATTTTAGTGAAGAGTTACCTTTTTCAACTTTTGTCATGCTTCTTGAGCATGGCGCAGATCCCAATATACGCAATCGAGTAACTCAGCAAACCCTATTACACGCATGCGCTCGCAATGCTATCAGGTGTGTTGGAATAATAGAGTTGCTCTTGCAGTATAATGCGGATCATACTGCTCTAGATAGTAATAATAACACTGCCTTTGATCTCATTGAGATAGTCCCCCGTCAGGCGATGGATGCAGGCCTAGACCTGCAAACCATAGATATGGATCATATTGGCAACATTCTTTCTGATGCTTCAACTATCAACGCAATCAAAACTCGGCGCACAAATAATCCAAGGATAGAAATACCCCTCACGCAAATCAAAAAGCAATATGGCGCATCCAATGCGTTTACCGCACTCTTCAACCGAGAAATAGGATCCCACGGAAAACAACTCGTGATAAAACGTGTTCAACCAGAGAAAAAATTTTAATGAAAAAACTTATCTTTACTCTTCTCTTTTTGACCAATTTGCCAATATGCGCCATGCAACCTCATGATGATGACGAGCTGGCTCTCGGGTTTGCATTTTTTCAAGCATATTGGGATGAAGCAATAGAACGAAATCGAGAAGAGCTGGCAGAACGACTTGAAGAACAAGATCACCAGAATACACTCAATGAAGAATTAATTGGAGCCGCAATCGATAATGGTATTGAACGAGCTAAAGCCCTTATTGAAGCTGGCGCAGATGTGCATTATGAAAGAAAATACGGCAATCCCCGGAATGCATTCATTCATGCAGTTGAAGAAGGCTATCTAAATATTTGTGAATTATGTATTAATGCAGGCATAAATATAAATGATCTTAAAATGAAATTCACTTCTCCTAGCGCTCTCTTTTATGCAAAAAGTTATGAAACTGGCAGATTTCTCTTGGCACATGGTGCAAATGTTCATATAGAGCGTGGATATGGCTGGACTGTATTGCATGAGGCCGCAAGCAACATGTGCCCAGAATTATGCCAAGCTTATATTCAAGAAGGAGCAAATGTTTTTAAAAAGAATGACTTCGGCATGTCCCCACTCAAAAGTGCTTTGACTACAAGAGATCTTCCAACATGCGAACTCTTAGCCAACAAAATGCTCACCATTCCAACTCCAGAACAGAAAGCAAGAATGTATTCTTTTTTGTGGTGCTTAAAACAACTGGCGCATCAAAATTATTCTTTATTATACAATATTGATATACGAAAATTTTTGGTGCAGTTTATAATCAAACGAGAAAATCTACCGATTGTTATTGAACAAATATCAGGTACTAGCCAAGAAGAAATAAAAATCCAATTACTTGCAAAATATGCTCAGCATTAATTGGCTTTTTGCTTCTCTTTAATCGAATACTCAATCCGATGTGCCAATGCCCGAATACCTTCAAAGCAACTTGTACGCGCATATTCAAGAACATTTTTTTTATTTATGTGACCTACGCACACATCTGCACCATGATCCATTAACCAACAAGCAAATTCCGGGTGATTAAATCGTAGTGCCTGCAAAAGTGGTGTGCGGCCATCTGAGCTGATCGCATTAATATCAGCACCGGCCGCTAGCAATTGCTTGGTAATTTCTTGACGAGCACATGATGCTGCATGATGCAAGAATGAATCACCCAAAACATCTTTCCAGTTGATATTAATGCCATCTTGAATAAGTTGCGCACTTTGATCGGATGCATCTCTTAAAATCGCCATGAGCATGTTCATTTCCGGAGCTTTTTGTTCCTCCATCGCACAAGAGATAATGCTGGAAAACAAAAAAAACAAGACAAGTTTCTTCATACTATCCCCTATATCGTTAGTACATACCCAAAAATAATCGCTGCTAAAGTTGCAATTGCCCCACCCGCATAACCAAGGCCACAACAACATTTTTGCCTCTTGCGCCAATGGTGAAGATACCGATCAATTTTAACCTTGCGATTATATTCTGTGATTTTCTCACCAATTGGAATGCTGCGAGTCAACAGATTTTGATACGATGGATCAAGCTTATATTTCTTGATGAGAGCTTCACTTTCTTCACCAGTGACTATGAGCACATGATCGCCAACGCTCACCTCCCCCTCTTTGAGTACCGCTAATTTGACCCCACGCAAGCGATCTCGTAATCCATGCACCGAATTTGTTCCGTTATGGAGGCTGGTATCAAAGGGCCCTTCAACCTGCATCAGATCATATGCGTTTTCACCGCACCGTTTGAGTAAACGATCATTGGCGTAATATTCCACGCACGTTTTTAATAAAATGGCTTTGATAATCTCTTTATATGGATGCTTAATAACGATTAATGCACCAATCGGCAATGACATTTCACTTAAATCCAATCCTCGCACATGAATATCATCACCCGGAACATGCGCACCACCAAGTACCTGGGATACATCTGCTCGCATCAGCGAAACAGCTTGCACAATGTGCTGCTCTTTGCGATCTCGTTTTTTGAATCTATGATCACTTTCAACGCCTAATTTTGTAAGTTTCAATGATGTATGCGCTTCGCGCATGCCACTCATGGGCCGGGCAATTAATGATTCAACTACGCCATATTTGGCCAAATTTCGAACAGATTCAACACGTTTTACATCATCTGAATCGACCGGATGACTACCCCTACCATCTTTGCAGATGCGCCACGTGGGCCTTGCCGCATCCGAGAGGTTCCTTTTCATGCTAAACGCGCAACATGATATCAAGCCAAACGCGAGATATTTTGCATTCATGAATGGAAGCTCCTTTTTATTTTTGTTGTGCACGAATCTCCGGAATTAATTTTCTGATTTCTGGCTTACTACTTTTGAATGCGATATCAACCGCAGTGAAACCCTGCTTATTTTGAATGGTAATATCCGATTTTTCCTGCAACAAACGGCGAGCGAGTGCCACATGATCATGTTTGAGCGCAATCATTAATGGCGTATCGCCATCTTGATCTTGCTGGTTAACTCGAGATCCCTCTTTAATCAGAAGTGCCGCAATATCAAAAAGTTCTAATTTGGTTGCCATTTCGAGCGCATACACACCAAATTCATTCGGAGAATTGGGATCGGCACCCAAAACGAGATTGAGTGCAACCGCATGCTTATCATTCTTTTTGATGGCTTCAAAAAGATCATACGTCAGATTTGCTTGTAGTTCAGTCTTTAGATCTGGTTTTACTTCCGGCGCTTGTGGCTCAGCCTTTGCTTGTGGAGCAGCTTCTTTGACCGGAGCTGATTTCACTTTTTTGTGAGCTGCTTTTTTGGAAGCAGGTTTTTTATTTTTTTTACCGATAGCTTTTGGGGCAGGTTCCTTTTTAGCTACAGCTTTTTTAGCACCACCCTTTTTTGCAGCAGCTTTTTTTTTATTTGCTTTGGGAGCAGCTTCCATCACCTGGCTACATAATATGCTCATGGTTAAAAGAATCACGATGAAATTTTTCATTTCTTCTCCTTTTTTTGCTTCATTTACTCGAGTTAAACGCTACAGCTCATAAAAATTAAAACAAAAGACATCAATACTCCACTAGCAACTAGAAGCGTAGAAGTTGTGCTTTCATCTAAATTTTTATCACATGTATCAAAAGCTTTTGCTCGCTCTTGTTCATGTTCAGTTTTTACTGTATCAGCGAGCGGTTTACTCAATTCAAGTAGCTTTGCCACACGCGCTTGCAATTCCATCTTTTGCATTATTCTATCTCGCTCGTGTGCTGAAAGTATTTGGACATAATCACCAGGATTTATTTTCCCTTCTTGAAGTACCGCCAATACAACACCTCGCAAGCGACGGGCAATCGCACCTTTATCATGATATTCTCCCATATCATTGAAAAATCTATAAGCCAATGCTCCACATCGATTTTCAAATTTCCAATCGGCCAGATGTGGCACATATGTTTTGAGCAGTAATGCTTTAATTTCGGATGCATTGATATCCGCTTTTATCGCAATCATTGCTCCATCAGGAAGTGTCGCTTCGCTCAGATCGATACCATCCACGTGTATATGATCACCACTACGATGAGCCCCACCAAGAGCATCAGAAACATCGGTACGAATTAAGGTGACTGCACGCACATCAAATTCATCTAAATCTTGCGAATTACTTCGAAATTCCCGCACGCCGGGTTTAAGAATATGGAGCTCTTGAGTCTTTCTAAACCATTCAACCTGTTCACGAATCAGCAGTGTCGAGATTTGCCCAAATGGTTTACATTCTTCAACCGGCATTATTTCTTGCAAATGCTCTGGTTTTACCGGAGCGGTAGTCAATATCACGCTTGAAACACGGAACATCGTTCGCGCCACATCGCTTTTTGGAGGTGATTTTCTAACCCAATCCATCGCATGCACCCCGCATGAAATCAACACCACCATTAAGACAAGATAATTTCTAAGCATAAGTTTTTCCAAATATATTTATACCGCATTCATTGCCTGCGCAACTGAATCAAAAACCAATCCAGTTTTTTGCAACTTCTGATATAAATGACTCATACGCATAAGATCTTCTATTTGCGCATTTGGGCGCACTATGCAAATTTTTTGAGCACGTAATTCAATGAATTCGATGATTTCATCAATCGCATCAACTCCATCAGAGTCTACATAATAAAGATCATTCAACACCAGAATTATGCTCGAAAATTCCTTAAGATTAGATTGAAAACGCGCTATATGCGCCTGGCCGTTCAAATAAACCAGCTTACCTTTTATGGTATAAACAAGCGTGTTACGTGCACTCGCATTAGAAATATTGGCTGGCACCGAATGAATAGCTACATGCGCAAAACTTTGCGTCAATTGATTGACCAAGATCAGCAACGCAATCACTGAACCAGCCAAAATGCCAATGGTCGGATCTTCATACACCGTAATTGCCGCTACCAAGAACACAATCCCAAAATGCGCCTTGTCACGGCGCCACAACTGCGCAATATGCTCTTGCTCGATCATACGATACGCTACAAACACCAAAATGCCGGCAATTGCAGCCATCGGAATATAGGAAAAATACGGCAAACAAATAAATGAAATCAGCGCAATCAAAATACTGCTGATTAACGCCGAAATCCTGCTGGTTGCTCCGGCACGAATATTAGAGGTAGTCAATGCAAGAGCCGCCGTAACCGGAAATCCGCCCATCAAACCGGATGCCATATTGGCCAGGCCCGCGCCACGCATTTCTTTGCGTTGATCATGTTTTGTTTTGGTCATTGCATCGGCAATTTTAGCAGCGAGCATCGTTTCCATGATAGAAATAAATGCTACCACGGCACCGGTCAAAACTAATTGCTTATCAAAATAAAATGAGGGCCACTGGAATAAGGTCGCTTGAATTTGACCAAATTTACTACCCAATGATTCAAGCTCGAAAGGGAAAACGCCATTGCTAATCGCATAACCAATTGCAATACCCATTGGGGCCATCAGAATGATACCCGGAATTGCAGGAAAGAAGCGCCGCAAAAGCATTAATGAAACAAAAAATAAAACGAACAGCGCAAACGCTGGCCAATAGATTTGGCTCATGTGAGAGAATGATTCAAGCACACGATCGAATAATCTTTCATGCGCAGGAACATTGCGCAGGCCAAGTGCAAAATTGATTTGATTTAATGAAATTATTGCCGCAATACCGACAATAAAACCATGGACCACGCTTGAAGGGACGTAGATCAAATATCGTTCTAATTTCAGCACATAGGCAATGAGAATAAATATACCAACTATAATAGCCAGCATAGGCACAGATGATACACCCTTATTGAGAACAAATGTTGCAATAATGCCTGCAAGAGCACCTGTTGGCGCGATCACATTGAAGTTACTGCCACCAAAAATCGCTGCCACACCACCCGCCCAAACTGCCGTGATGATACCGGCAACCGGACTCACACCTGAAACGACTGCCAATGAGATTGCGAGTGGGATCGAAATAAGCGCAACGGTAAGACCAGATTTAAAGTTTGATTTAATATTTGAGAGGGTAAAGTGGGATCGCATGATTTTCGCCATTCGATTAGTGAATTTGTTTGGAGTATTAATTGATACAAAATAAGTCTAGCACTGGGAATGGCAAAATAAAAATGACTTATGGTTCGATACTTCGCGTAATCATATTTAAAGCGCTGTATTTTCCATCATCATGAGAGAATTTAAATCCGTTCGCCCTGAGTAACCGATTTGTGCAGTAAAACAGGATCATCGAAGGGGCGTGTTGGTCTTTGTTTTTAAGATAAAAAAAGAAAAATTTTAAGACAACCCTTCGATACTCCGGGTGCTACGCACTCGGAACTCAGGGCGAACGGAGAAGAAAAATTCTTATTTTTTAAAAAGACCCAAAATATACAAAATCACTCACAATCAGAAAGAGAGAATCCCCGCATGAGTTCGGGGATTCGGTCATTTACAATTAAATTTAAGCTACCTGCAATAAAAAAAACGTTCGTAAATTCGCCTAGATTATTTCTGCACATGCGCCTCGAGGAACCATAAATTTTTATCGAGCATACGAACCAAGTCGATAAATAAATCATTAGTTGCCATGTCATTCAGCTCATCGGTTTCATCAATATGCTTACGAGCGAGTTCGCCCAGAATTGCAATATTATGCGTTAAATGGGCAATATGATCTTTTGCATCAAAAATATCGACTGGATATTTACGCAATGAAGTATTTTCAACTGTTTGTTCCAATGTACCCAGTGCAGTTCCGCCTAAGCTAGTTATCCGTTCAGCAATAACATCTACTTGTTCTTCAACCGCTTCGGCTATTTCATCGAGTAATTTATGCAACGCAATAAAATTCATTCCCTTGATGTTCCAGTGCGCCTGCTTGAGCTGCATACTAAGATCGGCTGCGCAAGCCAATGATTTATTCAGAAGAGCAATTGTTTCAACACGCTCCTTTTTTGGCAAACTATTTTTGGTGGTATGTAAAAGATTTTTCATCATTTTTCCTTATTCAAATACAATCAATTTCAAAACCTCTATCTCTTACTCAAATCCTAGCCAACTGAGCTCATAAAAGTCAATAAAACAGCTAAATTCCAACAATCTTTGCATTTTTCAACCTGGAAACCGTAAAATGATACAAAAAGGAGCAAATCATGCCTGAAATACCTGAAGTAGAATCATTCAAATCATACCTTTCAAAAACGAGCCTGAAAAAGACGATTACCGATGTTCAATTCCGAGGCAAAAAGAACTTAATTCAAAGTATCAGCAAAACGGCATTTAAAAAGCAGCTGGTTGGTACAAAATTTAGCTCAGTTGCTCGCCATGGCAAATATCTCATTATTGAACTCTCCGGAAGCGATGAAAAATTGGTCATGCACTTCGGCCTCACCGGATCGCTAGCATTTGAAAAAGATGCCGATAATGAAGCAAAATATGCCAAGGTAATTTTTATTTTTGAAAATGGATCGGCACTCGATTGGATCGATCGACGCTTATTTGCAAAACTGTGGTTGGTCAAAAATATTGATGAAATAAGCGGCATCAAGCAACTGGGTCCCGATGCCACTCTACTCACCCAAAAAGAATTTCTGAATTTGGCCCATGCAGCGAAGCACAAAAATGTGAAAGTGTTTCTAATGGATCAGGATATTATCGCCGGCATAGGCAACGAATATTCTGATGAAATTCTTTTTCAAGCAGGCATCAACCCCGAGCATTCACTCAGTGATCTTTCGTATGCACAGCTCAAAAAGATGTATACTGCAATGAAATCGGTGCTCAAATATTTCATTGCGTTCCGCAAAAAATACATCGCCAAACTGGCTGGCGCGCAATATTTCTCCACGGCCGATATTTCGGTCCCCAAAATAAAAGAGTCGTATTTACAAGCACATCGCCATACTGATGGACTCTGCCCAAAACACAAAAACCATCAACTCAAAATCAAAAAGATCGGCGGGCGATCGGCATATTATTGCCCAGTTGATCAGAAATAAAAGAGCGCCCTGATAGGCGCTCATACAGAAGAACTTAAATTTCGTTTTACGAAATATTCAAAACTTCAATATCAAAAATAAGATTTGCATTCGGTGGAATCACTCGACCCGCGCCGCGAGAGCCATAGCCAAGCTTTGCCGGAAGATACGCACGAACTTTCTCACCAACGCGCATTTTAGCAACCATTTCATCCCAGCCAGCAATTACTTGGCCCTTGCCAACATTGAAGCTAAATGGCGTACCGCGATCAACGCTACTATCAAATTTTGTCCCTTGATTCCCATTCTCATCAAGCCAACCGGTATAATGAACGGTAACTTTTTGACCGGTTGTTGGAGTCGCCCCTGACCCTTCTTTCAATGTTTCATATTCAAGACCGGTTTCGGTTCTTTGACGTGTCACTTGAGTCCTTTCTGTTTGTTGTGTGCAACCGGTTAATGAAATCGCCATTAACGGTACCAAAACTATTCTTAGTTGTTTCTTCATATATCTTCCTTTTTGAAAAAATTGGTATTTTCAAAAGAGATTATAAAAAAAAATAAGGAGATTGTCATGAGTGATGGTATTTACATAAAAAATGGAATCATTATTCCTCTGCATGAAATTGAAATTACTGCTAGCCGTGCCGGTGGGCCCGGCGGGCAACACGTCAATAAAACAAGTACACGCATTACCTTGCGCTGGAACGTCAAAGCTACAACAGCGCTGAACGATGAGCAAAAAGCTCGTGTACTTGAAAAATTAGCAACGAGCCTCACCTCCGAAGGTGATTTGATCATTCATTCAGGGAGCTCACGCAGCCAAGAACAGAATCGTCGCGCTGCATTTGATATACTTGCCGATAAAATTCGACGCGCGCTCATTATCCCCAAAAAACGAACAAAAACCGGTATTCCGCAAGCCGCCAAGGCAAAGCGAATCGAGAAAAAAAGGCATCATGGTGAGATCAAAAAATTGAGGAAGGTTGAATTTTGAACATCATTATCCATCGACATATTAGAACAAGTTTCTCCCGTTCATCCTGAGCCTGCGAAGGATACGAACTCCAAATAAACCGTTCCTGCCCTTCGCAGGCTCAGGACGAACGGACAGATTAAATCTAGAAAGGAAAAAATCATGAAATCCTGGATCAAAAAAGTATATGGTTTTGGTATCGCAAGTTTCTTTGCCGATTTCAGCCATGAAATGACCATCGCACTGATTCCCACGGTTGTTGCACAATTTACCGGCTTAACTCAATTACCATTCGCACTTGGTATTATCGCCAGCATTGGAGATGCATTTGCAAGCTTCATGCGCATTATTTCGGGGTATTTAACCGATCGATTGCCGCGCAAAAAGCCGCTCATTATGTTTGGGTATGCGCTTGCGGCCGTATTTACGACCCTCATTGGATTTGCACACACAATCTGGGGAGTTCTTTCCTATCGCGTTTTAGCGTTTGTTGGCAGCGGTGTGCGAGAACCGCCACGTGATGCAGCAATTGCAACACTGGTTGATCCCGCCTATTATGGGCGCTCATTTGGATTGCGCAATGCAATGGATACGCTGGGGTCATTAGTTGGCCCACTCGTTGCATTTGCATGCATTGGTTATTTTTCAACACAAGGAGTTTTTGCACTCTCATTTGTTCCCGGCATATTGGCAGTGGCTGCAATTTTATTTTTGACTCAAGACGTTACAGTTGCAAAAAAACAAGCCCATATTTCATCTACCTTTTGGCAGGATCTCAAAGAACTGCCCCATTCATTTCTCATATTTTTAGCAATTGTTTTTATTCTTGATTTGGCAACATTCAATAAGCTCCTTCTGTTGGCTCGCACCAAAGAAATACTAACTTTAGATACTGCATCGGCCGCCAAATGGGTCATCATGCTCTATGCATTCTTTAATTTCGTACGAGCGATAGCAGAATTTTCGATTGGATGGGTAAGTGATTATATCAATCGCATCTTCCTTCTTGCAACTCTGGGGTGTGGATTACTGGCTGCAACTGCATATATGCTTATGACGGCACAAGGTTCACTTTTTTACTGTGCGATTATCTTTGCACTCTCGGGCATAAGCACTGCTGCATCATATACCCTCAAAAAAGCATGCGCAGCAGATATGCTGCCGGCCGATATTCGCGGGCTGGGTTATGGCGTGCTACAAGCGGGAGAAGGTTTTGGGATGCTGTTTTCAAGTACCATTATTGGATTTTTGTGGACAAGTTTTTCTGCCACAATTGGATTTGGATATTCCATTGTGCTTAGTTTGGTGGCGGGAATATTGTTGTTCGGGTTGTGGATGGTGAGAAAATAAAAAAGCCCCGGAATTCCGGGGCCTTGAATTTATCGTTCCTCTTCTGGAACATTATTATTATGTAAAGAATGATGAGAAGGATTCGATACAATTGCGTTCATTTCATCTTCTGTTATTAATTCACTTGCTTCTTTGATTTCATTAAATCTCTCTTGAAAACTTTGTACATAAGCTTCATCATCAAGAATTGAAGCATCTTCCCATGAATTTTGATTAGAATGCCCCGTAGCATTATATGATCCAGCCCAGACCAGAGGTTTCTTTAATACATTCGATCCAAAAACCAAGAACTTATGGTGATTAGTTTCATAACTTTTATTTCGAGGAGCAGCAACTGGAATACCATTTCTCAATAGAAGCTTTATCGCTTGTAATGGAACATTTTCACCTTGTTTCTGATTAGTTAAAACATCAACCACAACCCCCTGCTCTTTTTGATCTACTAAATGTTGCGCAACATTATATAACGTAATATGAAAACAGCATGCACAAATAGATGCGTTTTCATTTATAATGAGCACTTCAAGTATTTTATCGAGTGACGGACGAGGGTCATTCGTATAGGGACGTGGACTAAAAAACACTTGTGGAAATTTGAACTGCTTAAAAAATTTAAATGCATAAAACAAATTTTTGATCTGAGTTGCTTGCTTTGCGTCTTCCTGATGAATAGTGAGCCTTTGCATTAAATCACGCTGTGCTACCTCTTGCGCCATTCTTTGTCCAATTTGGGCCAAAGTAATAAATTCCTGTGCGATCTGATTTGCTTTGGTAAGAAAATGTTCACGCTTATCATTTGAAAGCAAAGCTGCATCAGAATGTGCTAATTGCGCACGCACACCAGCCGCATCTAAATTTGATATATACCAACTAGTTTGCAACGCCCAACACTCAATAACTTCTCCGATGCTCATCTCAACATATTCTTGAACCATCTCTTGCTCATCAATCTTGGGTTTCTTAAGATCCGATTCACCTTCCTCCATCCCAAAAATAATTGATGGAACACATAAAGAAATGAAAAAGAGTTTTTTGAATGACATAGAAGACACTCCATTTTGCGCTGAAATATAAGATTTTAACTTGTTTTTAGAATATCAAATCTATTCTATTTGTCAAGTTGCGCCATGGGTTTTTGAACCTCTACCTTACCTTAATTGTTTCTGATTTTTTATTGTTTTTGCGTCTATTTATTAATATTGTTCATAAAAAAAATTTTAAAAGAAAGAGATGCTCTTTGATAACAGATTACAAAACAGCATTAATTCTTCTTGGTGTTTTGGTACTTGTCTATGTTGCTTTCCGTTTGCGTGAATTTAAAATATTGATGTATAAAAAAGGCTCCACTCATCGTGGAGCCTTAATTTTCTCATGATCTATTTAAATAGACTTCCCACTTTTGCAAAGAAACAGAATGCTTTATTTTTGATACTCAATTTGCCGTAGAATACTTCATTCGCTTTTTTGATAATCTTAGTCACTTTTGCACAATCATGAACCGGATCAAAATCATCCAAGTTCCATTCAGTTTTCATGCGAGCCATGACATCGAGCAGTTTGTCATATGCAATTTTCATGCGCGCTTTATACGCATCTTTAGTACCGATATATTTTTTAAAGCACGCAAAATTGTAGCGTAATAAACAATCGAAATATTCTTTGACCAAATCGGAATCAGGATGAGCACGGCAATATTCCGGAACATTTAATTTGCGTTCCGCTTCTTGCAAATACGGCTCCAAGAAATCGGAATATTCTGCTTCAGTCAGCACGCCTGCCTGCGATTCAAACAAATCATGTTTATATTTTGCGCGCCACTCTTCATATGTTTTTGCATTGAGCGCAGTACATGAAACAAAAAGACCAAATATAACCACTATTTTTTTATTCATATATATCTCCTTGTAGATTGTGATATGAGTTTAGCAAGAAATTAAATTTGCCTAAAGCAGGTTAAATCTTCTTTCTAAAATAATCTCTCTGCACTTTGTTATTCTTTTATCCCGATATATATTATGAAAGGTTTTATAATCTGGTAATGAAACTCGAAAGGAGAAGAGCATATCAATTTTTGAATTCTCATGCGTGCATAAATCACGCTGAAAAATTACAATACCACTTCTTATATATTGAAAAAGGAAACAATATGAAAAAATTAATGCTCAGTTTATTAGCGGCACAATCATTACTTGCAACGGTAATTCGTACTGAATCTGATCGGGCGCAAGATCGCGGATGTTGCAATAAAATATGCGTAGAACCAAAGGGAACCGTCTATCGTGGTTATGGCCCAAACCTTACACCGGGCGGAAATATTTTTGTTAAATGTAATATGTTTAACAATAAAGGATGTCAGGTTGGTTATGTAACAAGCTCCTCTACTTCTAACCCGAACACCGCAGAACATACTTTTGTATTGAATAAGGGCGGCAAGCTAGATGTCGTGTTTACTCGAAACTCTGACATTTTAAGCGTTATTCCAGTCGACGCAGATGCTGTTATGGCATTCCCTGAAGCTGCTCCGTATCTCGATAATCCAGATGCTGTAATATGGCTTTTAGATGGTAACCATAGCATTAATGATGCCGGCACCGTATCATGGCAAGCGACCGGATCCCTTAAAAAAGTTAATTATGTTGAAGTGCGTTGTGTTTATTTGGTTCTCAATGGAACTATTATTCAATGCCTTGGATGCCACTGGACCTTGGCTCGAAAACAATAAATACGTTTAACATCAATAGTTATTTTAAGAGGCGGTATAAAAACCGCCTCTTTTTATTCACTCAGCATCAATATAAAATTTGCACTCTTTTGCGTTAGACTTCCCACGGGAAAACAATCCAATCGGTTGCCTCTTGCGCAAAGTAATCGGGTATGATTTTTGATCTCTTTTTATAAAAAAGTGTCGCAACTTTTACCGTTGCATTTGGTAGCTCTTGCTTGATCATCCTAACGATACAATCAATCGTTAACCCCGAATCGACTAAATCATCAATGATCAGCACCGATTGAGCATCTTTATAATCATCAAGATGCACCGGGAAAAGAACTTTCAATTCTTTCTGCTCACCATTCTCATCATATGAAGTCACGTCAACTGTCAAAATAGTACGATTGTTAAACATCGGCTCACCAGCCAAAATGCCAAGAGGAACCAATCCCCCGCGGCATATGCCAATCAATAAATCAGGTTGAAAATTATCTTTTTGTGCTTGCTGATAAATGCTGGCACACATCAATTTAATATCATCGAACTGGATGTATGTTTTGGTTACTTGTGCATGGATATTCATAGTTAAAAGTGAAAAAAAGAAAGTAAAAACAATAATGGAGTTACTCATAAGGCAATCACTTTTTGATAAAAATTGATTGCACCGTAGCTTAAAACAGCCGGCTTTAGGGGTCAAGGAGAAAGTGAAGCTACGCCAAGCAAAGAAACCCGTTCACCTAATTTCAATATTTTTAACTGATTCTCTCGAAGCCCAGCACCATGAAATGCGCTTTGCAGCTGCTCTCGATTTTCCTCGGGATCATCTTGGCAATACGGTAAAGTGCCCCAATGCATAGGAACAAAAACACTTTTCTCATTCCCAATCTTTTGAAATAATTCAACTGCTTCTTGAGCATTAAGATGTGCAGGCTGTTGCAAATCACGAAATGTGTAAGGTGCAATTGGCATCAAAAGAATATTCGACTTCGGTAATTGCTCAAGGTACGGGCATGCGCCGGTATCACCCGCATGCAAAAGAGTTATTCCATCAGGAGTTCTCATCTGCCAAGATCCCCATAATGAGTTTCCATCCGCATCATGCGCCGCGGGTAAAAATGTGCAATCTATCTTGCCATTCATCTTGCGTATCGTAATCATATCACCCCATTCACATTCCATAATATTTTCATCTTTGAATCCTAACTTCATCATGAATTCCCGGTTCCCCTGCGGCACCCATGCTTTACATTCAGGATTACGAGATACAAAAAAGCGAAGTGCATTTTCATCGCAATGATCAGTATGCCGATGCGAGAGCAGAATAGCATCAATATGCGGCATTTTATCCAATGGTGGAAGAGCCGGATGTAACCGTCTGAACAATGCAAAACACCCCACTTTGTAATCACCCCAAAAGGGATCTATGACAAAGTTCAACCCTGCGCTCTGAATCAAAAAAGTTGCATGCCCGACCCACGTCAAATGAGTTTCTTGACTTGATGGAACCACCTCCGATTCAGCAATCCACTCTGCTGGTAATGGTGATTCATTTCGCTTTAAAATACGGCCAAGCCCTCGGCACACTGTTTTTAAATCAGTAGCAAATGAACCACGTCGCATCACACTGCGATTCAAATGTGCCCAATAAACTCTTCCGGTTTCATCTTTGGAAATAGTTAGTTCTGGTTGCATTGCGACCAGCGGAATAAAACAGAGGAAATGAAATAGAAGCACACCAAATAATTTGATCATTGTGCAATCCTTTTGGATTAAAAGCGACCGTTAATTTGCAAGAAATTTTACTGAAATCAGCAATCTATTCTTTATGTACAGCACCAGATTTCAGTTAAGCATGAATATTTTGACACCCACTTCGATTAATGCCAACCTTAAGGCGTTTTTTGTTCATTTTACTTTTCAATTCAGGATACTTCATGAAAAAACAATTGCTCTTTATTTTGACATCCTTCATCTCCATCTCTTCCATTTCTCTGGAAGCAACTTCACACCATGAAACAAGAAAGAAAACGGTCACCGGCAAATCAAGCTGGACGATTCTTAAAGGGGTTGCCAAAATTTTAGTTGGCGCGCCTTTAGCATTTAGAGGGCTTAAAGGCCTTTTTTGTTCTTTGGTAGTGACGGGATTCGGAGCAATAACAGCAAATCAAGATAGGGATGGTGCAGCGATGGCTGGCTTTGGACTTTTCGGAACTGTCATAAGTTCTGGCTGCCTTGTTGGTGGCGGATATCTGACCTACAGCGGCATACAAGACCTCAACGACGAAGAAGATAGTGAAGAAAATAATTATCATACTGATTACCAGAATAGTTATTAAGAACAGGGGAGCTATCTAGCTCCCCATTTTATTCACCGAATTGAAACTGTTAGTTTCACCTTGCGATTAAATGTCACGCCTTCACCCCCCACCAATGCGTCGACAATTTGTCGACAGTTCAAATTTAATATGAAGAAAGGCATAAATAGTGTCTTTTCAAATCAAATATTATTGCCTATTTCAAAGCACGAAGTAAAATTATGCCCAGCTATATACACATCATCATGAAAGGATATCGCATGAAATCAAAAATCATAACGGCATTATTTACTATCATTGCTATGACTTCGCCATTAATGGCAATGAAGGAAGATGATCAAAGCGACCAAAAAGGGAAAGATGCTAACTATTGCCTGATAGATTGGGATACTCATGATAAATTAACTGCCTTAACTGTTTATAAACGAGATCTTTATCTGCAACGCTTAGTTGAAAAAGGAATTGTAACATTAGACCATATCAAAGAAATTCATGATGAAATTGATAACGGATTAACTTATCATCCAGATCTATTATCAAAGCAACATCTCAATCCTGAACGAGAAGAGTGCGCCCTCCGAATAGCTAAAGACAGAACATTAGAGCTTATTAATATCCTGCGAGATCCAGAAGAAAAAAAAGCATTTCTAAATATTCATAAAAGGGATGCATTCGCAATAATTTTAGTCACCGGCCAAATAGGATCAGGAAAATCAAGAATGGCATGCGCACTTGCGCGTGCTGCAGGAATGAGTCAAATGTTTGTACCAGCAGTAACTCTCATTGACGAAACATCTCGAGGTACAATGCTACGACTTCGTGATCTAATGGATAATTTTTGCAAAAAGAAAAATACTGCTTTGATTTTGACTGACGCTGATTGCCTTTTTAACAATGTAAAAAATAAAGCAGTTTCATCAGATAGTTGCATGTCTATCTTACGTCAATCACTACATAAATCTGATAAAAAAACATCGGGCAACCTTTTTATTTGTACCTTAGAAAATCCTAGCCCTCTTTATCAAAACGTTTGTGAAATATCTTCAAGCCACATTCACATGGAGCACCCGGATGCCCAACAGCGATTTGAGATTATTAAAACAATGCTGGCCGGACACGTTCGTATTGTTGATGAAACGTTGCATGAACTAGCAAGTCTCTCTGAAAGACTTGTGGATTGTACGCCAAAAGACCTTCAGGGAATAGTAAATGACTTGGTGTTGGAAGCATCGATAGATCAAAGGCGGATAGATGGAGATCGTACCAATCCGTTGCCACTTCTAACCAAAGAACACATTCAAGAAAAATGGATTAATTTCGCTCTCGAAAAAATAGGTGGGCCTGCAGAGAGACTTGCTTATTTAAAGCATCTATTCAGCTTTCATGCGCAACTTGACAACTCAGCTCTATTAAAATTGAATGATGCTGTCACCCAAACAATGCATCTCTCAACAAATGATATCTTTATGATCGCTAATAATACTATTCAAAAAGCGAGGTATAGAGCATGGGAGAAACGGAAGATGGAAAAAACTCAACAAGTTGATCAAGGCGATACGCTCATAATTACCGCTCAAGATCTAGAGAATGTTTTGAAAAACGAACGATTTGGTTTATGAGATAAGGATTCACTATGCACAAACACTCACAATTAATATTTACCTTCAGCTTGCTCACAAGCATATTTTCAGGACTTGCAATGAAAGCTCCCAATGATCCATGCGAGCAAGATGCTGCTACCCAAAAAGAGCTCAGAAAGTTCAAACATGAAATCAAGAAATTAAACTTTCGCGAATATGTTTTCTTGAACAGAATCATGGGCGAAATAACTTCTATGTATCAAGATCTGAATGAAAGTTCTTCATTCAGTCTTTCTCACCTCCAGAGGTTCGCCCACAAATCTAAAGTATGCGCACTTGTAATCCAAACCTCTGAGAAAAGCTACTCGCTGCTCAAAGAACTTGGATTTCCGGTTCCAAAATTTGACGAAGTCGATCTTGCTTTTGATGATAAAGAAATATCATGCCTGCACCCGGCCATACTCAGCCAATTTAGCCCTGAGTTTCAGGAACTTATTAAACGCAAGAAAAATCTCATGAGCAAAGACTTATTAGAACAAGGTGCAAATCCGGATAATTGGACCACAAGTCAAAGAAAGACTTTTGGTATCGATGTGTTTAATTCAGAATTGCAGGCACTCAAAACTGAAGCAAAGCGCCTCGTCAATCGAACTCTTGCTTATTTTGTAGCTCTTACCGAAACCAATATAGAAAAAGGACTTGGCGATATGTCCATCTTAGATATGTGCGAAACAGTAAAAGCACTTGAAAAAAACAGTATGGATTTCTCAAATGTCGAAATCACTCAAATAAATGGAACGACTGTCATACGGCGCCGTGGTTCTGCGAATTAAGGTTAGGCAAATTTCAGAGTAATTTAAAAAACCCAGCTTAATGCTGGGTTTTTCATTTGTAATTGTTTTTAGGGAGGAATTTACATTTCAATGTTAGATTTTGACAACCAATCAAAATACATTACCACATATCGCTCTGTAGAGATAAATAGAAGGAGGCATTCGAAAATTTAATTATTCGCCCCCTGGTGGACACATTTCGAAACGGCAAAGCTGAAATCTCAATTTCGCTCCAACAAATTCAGGGAGCGTTTAATGAGTTGGGAATCAAAGCGGCTTTTTGAGAACCATGACTACAACCGGTAACCACTGAAACATTTCATTCTTTTCATTAACAGGGTACTCATTTATCCATGCCCTTAAAACATCATCGCAAAATTCTATTCTTGCATCAGAGGGAATAAAATCAAACGACGGCAATGAAAGTAGATTTTGTTTAACTATTTCTACCGGGAGCCATTCACCATTTCTTTTTATCTCAAAACTATCGATAACCAATTTGCTTTCTTCCAAAACGTGAGCAATCTGCAATAATGATGGCGCATTAAATAAAATACTTTTCTTGCCTTTGTATGCCTCCCATTTTTCTGTTGCAAGAAGATCATTAACAATTATTTGAAAGGGATCCATTCCCACGATATGGCAAAGAAGCGCCTTGCCACCGGGCTTAAGTGACTGAGCAATATTTTTCAGAGCGAGCCCATACTCTTTTACCCAATGCAGGGTCCAAAACGAAGTAATCACATCATATTCATGAGGAACTACATACTCGCAAGCATCCGCCACTATGAATGAAACATGAGCTAAATTTGAATGTTCACGCGCAAATATCACCATATCACTACTTATATCGATACCTATCAGTTGCCCGCCTGTAATGTATTCTTGAGCGATGTATGACGATACACGGCCATCACCCGAGCCAATATCAAGCAGCTTTTCCGTTCCTGAAAGATTTAGCTTGCAGATCTCTTTAATTGCATACTTAAATTGTCCCGTATTGCTCACATGATACGATTCTGGGTCACACTTAGCATGCAATAAACTCGTTGTCATCAGGAATAATATGTATAGTTTGTGGCTCATTTTCCATCCCTCTTTTATTCGCCTAACGCCTTAACGTCAGGCGATAGATAATTTTCTTTCGAAATGACCTTTTTACCTGTCTGCTTTTCAATGTCTTTACGCGTTCTTCCTGCTACAGCCCCGCCAATTTTTGCATCATCTCGCAATTTCGCCAACCCTTTAGAATTCTTCTGCTGAGTAATTTGAGTTGTTGTAGCTTCACCGAGCATAGTGATAATGAGTTCTAAATCAGTCATATGATCACGCAAATTCTCTTTCTTCAATCCTTTTACTTTTTTATATTCAGAAGCTTTTAATCCGAAAGCATTTTGCATAATATCATTTGTAAGGATTGCATATTCAATTGGTCGAGTAACGCCTCGCTCAGTCCATTCATCTGTTAATCCTTGTCGAACGGCAATTCCGCGCATTCTTTTATCGACCCAATTTTTATCATATCCTTTTTGGCTATAGATACTTTTTACTCGATTCATACCCAATTCAGGATTCTCTATCTCATCTATGCGCTCTTTTCCTATCTTTGCCAACCATAATTTAAAAGGCTCTGCTTTTGGAGATGGTATCGATTGAATAATACGAAATATACCTTCGGCATTAGCACAATCTGTCCCGCGCTTCTTCCCATCTGGAGCCTCTAGTTTGAACTGCCGACAAATTGTCGACAGTTCAAATTCAGATGTATTTTTCTCTCTTACTTTCATTTTATGCCAATAATCCCGAGCCTTTTTACTTTCAGTCAGAAAAGCAATTACATCAATAACAGAAAACCACCATTGCTCTTCCCAAAAAATTCTTCTGATTTGTTTACCTTGAAAAATTGCTATTTTTGTTAATTCATTAGATGCCATGGCAGCCCTTTAAAAATTTATATTCCGAGAAAATTATCAATAATTAATAAGATAAATCCATCTAGCCTCATCCTAACTCTATGAATGGTTTTGGCAAGCTAACGCTTTATTTATTGGGGTTTTAGCGGAGAGAGTAGGAAACTCAAGTCTTAAGGCTTGAGCTGCAGACTTTCTTGTGAAAACTGTAGGCCCCATTGCTGCTCCAATTATAAAAGAGGTTGGTTGTGTGGTAGGACCTGCAATCGGCGGCTTGGTTGCAACTTGTATCGCGAAAGGATTCATGAGCAAGAAAAAAGAAGATAGGCAATGTATCCCTGATCTTGGCGCAAAAGATAAACCTCGAAAAAAAGATGCAGAAAAGAAACCCAAATCAAAATCTGATTTAAAACCAAAAAAGGATATAATTCTTACCAAAGATAAAAATAAAGAAAAAAATAAAAACAAAGGCTCCGGCAAGAAAAAACCTGGAAAGAATGACAAAAAAGATCCAGCGCCCGCTTCAAAACCAGAAGATAAAAAACCTGGTGATAAAAATCAAGAAGAAAAACATCCAAATGGCATTTACGAAGAAGCACCCTATCACCATCAAAATAGCCAGGGTAAAAAAAGTCCTGCACCAAAGGATGGGCAAAAAGCATTAGATAATTCGATACCAGTCGATAAAAAGGGTAATTCAAAAAGAAGGATTTCTGTAAATGAAGGTGAAATTGTAGTTCTTGATAGTCATGAACCAGGCAAATATCATGGCCATGTAAGAGATTATAAGAATTTAGATAATGATGCGAAGGCTGCCTTGCATAAACATGGAAAAGTAGATTTACGAGGGAAAATATTAGAATGAATCAAAAGCATATATATTTTAAAATAAATCAAACAGCAGAAATTCGTTTTGATTTATCTGATCAGGTAAAAGATGCATTTCGATACGATGAAATTTCCGTGATTCTTAGCTGTAATAACACTTGTGAAATTGATTTATATAACGATTTTTTAATAACAGCTTTAAGGGAATTAAAGAGTTCTCTTGAGCTAATTTTGAATGGACAAGCTGCTCTACATAAATCAA
This sequence comes from uncultured Pseudomonadota bacterium, assembly GCA_964553945.1. Lineage (GTDB taxonomy): Bacteria > Babelota > Babeliae > Babelales > Vermiphilaceae > CAZKLV01. The sequence goes on along the minus strand of CAZKLV010000001.1, from coordinate 420,379 downwards.
TTAACAAAAACATTGGCTATTTATGGAATGAGTATCTGCATGGTGTTGAATTACCGAGCAAAACAGATTCGGAGGGATATGCATTTTGGGTTGGTAGAAAATACCTTGTATGGGATTCGGCATCTTCCAAAACAACAACTTGGCTATATGAGAAAGATGAAAAATTCTGGCTGGAAGTAACGCCTGGCTATCCATGGCATTTTCCAAATTCAGAAGAAGACACTCCTCTCATCCCATATGAAGAATTTATGAAAACATATAAACCGATTGCTCTTTTTGAAGTTTCCCGCGAAACTCTCGAGCAATGGTTAAAAAAAGTAAACGAACTTATTCCAATCGTTGAGGCAAATGATAGCAAATATTTTATTCAAAAGAAGTAACACTTAAACTATGAAATCGAATCTGCAATATGAGTAATCAAATATATCTTACTTGTAAAAGAGTTATTTATTATTCAATACTCGATGAAGAAATGTTTTTCGAATGGCTTAAAAAAATTAAATGCATATCTAACATTGAAGGTGCCAAAGATGAGCTTTATTTGGATTTGATAGATAAAGATATGACATACGAAGATATGAAAAATTTCATAGCAATATTTTATCGCTATAAAATTGACATGACGCAATTAGCGAAATTTATAAATAAATATAATATTGATGCAGCTCTTCCATGGCAGGAAGAAATCTGTTTTGACGCAAAAAAAATAATTGATTAATTCACAAAACCTCAAATATAGAAACGCGATACTTATCTCAAGTGATTGAACTCGGAATCATATGCCTAAATTATTTTTTTTCATATTATCTGCACTTATAGCATTTCCTGCATACTGCATGGAAAAAATGGAAAACCCCTCTGATTTCAACCACGAACTCGTTCAATTAATCAGAAATTCTAATTGGCAAAATAAAGAAAAATTAATTCAAGGAATTAAAAATCTCATCAATTGCGGCGCAAATGTTCATGCTCAACTGGCAGTATCAGCTGATGGCACCGAAATTCAAACACTTCTAGAATTTGCCCTGCAAAATATAGAATCACCTGATCTCAAATTCGCAATATGCAAAATCTTACTTGATAGAGGCATAGATCCAAATGGCAATAATGGGCTCAGTTTTGCTGCAGCATGCGCATCCGGCGATTCGGAGATCTTTAATTTATTCATCAATTATGGCGCAAATATTCACACAAAAGACCCCACTGGTAAATCGATGCTGCATCATGCTGCTGCTGGTGGAAACCTTGCTATTTTGGAGTGGCTCCTCAATAAAGGCCTTAACATCGATGTGATCGATAATTTTGGCAATACTCTTTTACATATTGCCGCCCACTACAAGCAACGCGATCTATGTGATTATTTATTGAAAGCTGGATTCAAAATAGATACTTATAATCATAATGGGAAAACACCACTCCTGCTCGCCGCAGTAAAGAATCCACATATTCTAAAGGGTTCTATGGATGAAAAACAAAAGGCATTTAGAGAACGCAGAACAATTTGTGAAGATATGATCATTCATCAAGTTAATGTAAATAAGAACATAATTACATTACTTGGATGCATTAGAAAAATAAGTACTACAGGTAATCTTGCAGCCATTTCATTGTATAGAGAAAGAAATTCATTGTTAAAACCATATCTTCAAGATTATTTCTGCTCATTATCGAGCATTTTAAAAGATCAAAAACCATATAGGAAATTGGTTAAATTTAGAAAAAAAGCGCATTCACGTACATTTAACCTTCCTCGTCATGAATATCAATGGAGTTCAGAACTTTATTGCGGCTTTTTACTGCCCAGCACAATTGAACATACAAATAACTTGAAAAGACCATTTGTTACTGGGGATTGGACAAGTCATTTATGGCCTTTGCATAATATTGCTCATAAGAGCAACAATATTCTTCCTATTGCCATGCCATCATCTCAACCAATCGCTACAAAACCAGAGTTATCCATCAATAACGATTTTAATAATGAGTCATTGCAAAATATAGATAGACCTCTGGCCACCCTGAGAACAGCAATAAGGCCACAGTTTAGCGACGCGCAGCAACCAATTCAGTCAAGCAACAACTTTTATCATCAAGCACACAATGATCCAGTGCAATTTATCCAAAAAGAAGATCGGAACAATAGATTCATATTAAAAATAACGCTTACAGCTTCAATAGCAGTAGCCGCCTACATGATTTATAACTGGGTAACAAATAACGAAGAAGAATCCAGCTGTGATAGTGAAAATGAGGCGCCTATTCAGAATAAAAGAATAATTTATTCTGAATGGCCTGCACCAAACCTTAGTTAAAAAAATAGGGCGCTTATACGCCCATTTTTTGTTTTTCTGAATTATAGAAGATGAGATTTTCGAAAATTTAATTATTCGCCCCCCTGGTGGCCTCATTTCGAACAGGCAAAGCTGAAATTACTATCTCCTTGCAGCGCATTCAAGGGGCTTTTGATGAGTTGGGGATAAATATAAATGCCTCAAATCTGGGTTTGTAAGCCTCGCAACCATTTGACAAGCAGGACTAATCTGCCATCATTAATATGAATACAAATACATTCAAACCGCATTCTATACATGTAAATGGCCTAAATGGAGGATCACATGACCAGTAATAAGCGACTCATTTCTTTCATTATCCCGCTCTTATGCTTTACTTTTGGATCAGTGGCATTTGGGATGCAGTTGGAAAAGGAATACAAAATTCAGCATCGAACACTCAATGCTCAAGCCCTCAAAGAAATAGAGAGAACTATTGGGTATTCATTCAAAGATAAATCCTTGCTCATTCAAGCATTTACAACTCGAGCAAAAGACCCAAATAAAAATTACGAACGCCTTGAATATCTAGGCGATGCTGTATTAGAAGTTGTAATAGTTCCTTTTCTCATGCAAAAATACCCCAAAGCCCAAGAAGGACAATTAACAGAAGCCCGCTGTGCCTTAGTAAGCGAAGAGCCCCTAGCGGCTCTCTGCCAAAGATTGGGATTACAAAATTATATTCAACATACTGGCAAGGTAGTTGCAATCTCTTGCGTGTCTGATGTGCTAGAAGCGCTTATCGGTGCACTTCATGAAGATGGTGGTATTCCTGCAGCACAAGACTTTATCTTACGCTTTTTCATCCCAATGGTTAGGGGGGAAAAAAATCCATGCATGATGCACAATACTGTCAAAATTTATGCTCAGGAAGCTAAAAAAAATATTACTTATACATGGAGTTCAAATAAAAAATGCTATTCAATAAACCAAAGAGACGGAAAAGGGCTCATCGTAGTTGAGGATGCTGTTAATAACATTGATAAAAAACAAAGGCTTAGTCGTTATTGCGCAGAATATGAATTCATTAAAAACTTACCCACTAAATATCGCAACCGCTTAATCTGTTTAGCATTGGACCCAGAATACAAGCCACTTCCTCTGCTCGAAAATGCATGTGCTATAGCGGCACAACAAAAAGCACCCATCGTGAAACTTATACCTAAAATGATTGCAAAAGATAAAGAAGAAAGTGATGCGCAGGAGAAAGAAGAAATAAAAGAATTACCAGTAACCTCTTCACAACAAGCAACTCCACTTACATTTAATTGGGTCGAAACAATACGCGAAAACTATCGCATACGGATCCATGACCTGACTCAAAAATTATATGGCAAAGGCATTCAGTATGATTGCCAGCAATCAGATGAGGACGATTCATGGAACTGTACTTTACGTTATGATGGCTTTGATCCAATTACATCAACAGGATCAACAAAAGGCGAAGCTCAAGAAGCTGCAGCACGCCAAGCATATAATTTGTTACAACGTTCCGTTATTTTGAGCAACCGAGTAACGGCATCAGCGCAAACCGGTATTGTTGCAGATAATGCCATCAGTTGGCTCAATTACTTTTGCCAAAAATATAATCTTGAGCATCCAACGTATACAGATTTCATCAACGGGAAGAATAATTTACCCTGCTACTATACAGTTATTAACGCGCCATGGCTCATGATAGATATTAAAGGCTCCTCAGCTGCGACTGTCAACGAAGCGAAGCATGGAGCAGCGCAAAGAGTACATGCTCTTCTGAGGCGTGCATGCTTAGATTGCATTGAGCCGGGAAAACTTTACCAATTAATTCGTATTCAAGATGCTTTGCTCCCAAAGCGAAATGCATTTGGTTGCTTAATTGATCTTTGCCGTCTCGCAAAAATTCCTGAACCTACGATTACTACTCGCATTTGCGAAGGCCTTGTTACCGATGGATTAAAATTCCAATCAACTATATCCATTCCAAACAATAACCTAGGCGCAAAATTGATTACTGGGTCACAAGAAAGTTCAAAACAGCTTGCCGAAGAAAGCGCAGCAAGAAAAGCATTGAACCGTGTAGCAAATAAGATCATCAAGCGGGAGGTGCAGCAAGATGAAGCAAGCCACTCAAAACCCAAAAAAGACAGTATCTCAAAACTTTAGTTACTTGACCTCGGTGAACTCATTCCGAATGGGGGCAGCCGAAATTTAAATCTTGCCCCCAGAAGATTCAAGAGACATTCATAAGAATTGACACGCCAAAACTCTATTCCACTGAAAGAATATAACCTCACTTTATGACACGCCCTAACTCTCGCAAAGCATTGAATTATGTAACAAATAAACTGATCACGGCTGAAGTACTTTCGATTGCCGAAGCAAATCATGGCTCCAAGCTTTAAAATTACTCTGAGCGTGTTGGAAAAGACATGTTATTAATTTTCAACATACTTCTTTAAACTCAAATCCTAAATCTTCCAATGCCCTTCGTTTGTCCTTATCCAATTTACCTTTGCGAAAATTTTTAATTTGCCCGCTAAGCCATTGCCCCAACTTATTCCCCTTAGGAAACTCTTCTCTTTGCATAGGCCATCTATTAGGAAATTTAGCTCTAAAATCTTTCAAAATATCAAATTGTTTATTCCATTTTGCATCAAATTTATTCCATTCAAAACCAATTGAATTCAACATTTCAATTTTATAGGATTCATTAATAAACGATCCATCTCTATAATATTGTCTTTGTCTCGAGCACCAGCGGCCCAATTCATTTCCATGAGGGTATTGTTCTTTAGTTTTAGGCCATTTATTTGGAAATAAATTTCTATATTCTTTAAGAAAATTAAATTGCTGCATCCAATCATCATTTAATGGGTCCCAAGGAAATCCAATTAAATTAAGCTTCTTAATACGATCCGGCTCGAGGGTGTTATTTCTATATTTATCTCGCTGATCGTGGCACCAAGCGGCTATATTATTAACTTCAGGAAATTCTTCATTTCCCTTTGGCCAAGCAAAAGGGTTTTGGACCCTATATTCTTTTAAATACTCATATTGCTGATTCCATCTAGAATTGAAAACATCCCCAATAAAACCAATACTCGTTAAAAGCTCTACTTGCCAATCTTTTAACTTATTATTTTTAAAACGATGCTGCTGGGCTGCATACCAAACTCCCAATTTATTTCCTGTGGGAAATTGCTCATCATCCCTTGGCCACCGATTCGGATTCATAAATCTATATTCTTTAAGAAAATTAAATTGTTTATGCCAACTATGAGTAAATTTATTCCAAGGAAAACCAATGGCTTCTAACTCGTTGATTTTTTCATCACTCAACATTTTTTTTCGATAATCACTGCGCTGGATGCTGCACCACCTACCCAATTTATTCCCTAAAGGAAATTCCTCCTTATACAAAGGCCATCTCGTAGGATAAATCTCTCGAAATTTTTTAAGCATCGCGAATTGATAATCCCACGAAGGAGAACAACGCTGAATAATATTTTCAATAAGCTTAATCTTTAATGCTTGGCCAAATTCAATTCCAATTTCGATGGGTAAATCAATAGTAATCTTACTGAATTTGGCAACAGGCTTATAAGGTCGCTTTCCCAACTCTAATCGAATAGTATCTAGCTCCTCGGCTAGTGTATCATCATGTGATCTCAATGCTCTTACAACTTGCCAAATCGGTTTGAAACAAGATTTTTCAAAAATTTCTGATTCATTTGAAGTCCCGTCAATAAAAATTGGAATTATAATAGTTCCAATTTTCTTTTTTGGTGCCTTGCGTATTGCTCTCCCTACGGCCTGAATAATATCAATCTCTGAACCTCTCGGATCAATGAAGGCAATCCCATCAAGAATTGGAACATCAACTCCTTCAGAAAGACATTTAACATTAGCCAGTAAAGCAGTTCCAACCGATTCTGAAAACTGTTTTAATATTCTATGACGCTCTAATTGGGGCATCTCACCAAAAATAGTCTTTTGAAATGGAACATTCGGCCTTTCTTCATCAGGTAACAATGCCAATGAGCTTGAGAATGTTTGAATGAAGTGTTTTGCTGACTTAGTCCGATTATGGAAACTAATTACTTTTTTTAGGTCTAATTTTTGTATAACCTTCGCCACAAGAAGCTGACTTGCAAGGGTCCGGGCATCTGTTTCATAATTTTCAAAAAAAACGAATCTACCCTTTTCTGCATAATCGCGATATGTTGCATCATCCATAACAGAAATAATGACTCGATAATCGCTCAATAATTTTTTTTGAATAGCCTTTGAAAAAGGCAATTTATAAAAGACCGGGCCAAAAATTGATTCGTCATCCATCGAAACAATTTCACACTCAAACTCTTTAGCTTTATTTTTTACATGAGCGGAAAACAACTTCGGCGTAGCCGTCATAAACAATTTACGATGCGCTCTAATATCATCGGAATTTACAATTGTAGAAAATTCACTATTGCCCTTACCTGCGCAACGGTGTGCTTCATCAGCGATAACAAGATCAAAATTAAATGTGGTATCAAGAGAACATAATTCCTGAATCACCCCGGAAGAATGATAGGTAGAAAATATTACCTTCGTACCTGCAGTAGCAGATAATTCTTTAAGCAACTCCCTTGAATCGGTTGTTACCGGAAATCCTAAATTAGTAATCTCTTCCGCACTATTCTTTTCATCATCATCTTTGTCATATACCGTTTGATCAGAACACACAAAGAATGGATGAAATCTAGAGTTTTCACTACAATGACTTGCCCATTGTTCATACAGCTGAGCAACAAGTGATATTGAAGGAACAAGAACGAGCGTTATTTTACTTTGTAGTTGTTCGGCAAGCCATAAACCTGTTAATGTTTTACCCGTACCACAGGCCATATGAACTTGGCCGCGTGGAGAATATTGGAATCCTAATATTATTGCTTGTAATGCTTCTTTCTGGTGCGAGCGCGGAACCCGGCTTTCTTTTCTAGAGCCTGTCATAGAATCGTTTAAAAAGTCTGAGAAGTTTAATACAGATGCATCTAGTTTATCAAGTAAGCATAAGCCAACCGACTTTTCTTGAGCAGCCATAACCTCTAAAGCATTAGGCCCAATATTATTGGTTGTAGCCATTAACAATCTAAAGGATATTTCTTTTCGAGATGACTCACTTAAAAATTTATCAACATCTTCTTTAGTAATGTAATAATCTTTAGTTTGATCATATGCTTTTGCTTGAATCGCCCAAATTTGGCCTTGATGCGTTTCCGCAATAAGATCAATGCCCTTATCCCTACCCCAATTCTCCGGCCAATCTTTCCAAAGCCAAACCTTTTTTATTTGGATAGCGTATCTGGGATCGTTTTCTAAAAACCATTTGCAATAACGCTCAAACTCCTTACCTTTTGCTTCAGGCGCCAGCGTTAAAAAGAAAGTTGTAATTTTACTTGAATTAGTCATTGAATTTGAGATCCCCAAACCTAAAGCGACAATGGCATCATCTTTGATAAAAAATATATTTTTTCAGTTCGCCTTTAACACTCTTAATATCTTTATCAAAATTACTTTTAAAATTATCAGAAGCTTTTGAAAGCACATTAAAAGAGCTAATTTTTTGATCTTTTGAGGAATTAATAAAATGATGAAGAAACAAATTATGTTTTATATTATTAACAAACTTTATCAACCCCTCTGCCAGAGTCGAAATATTTTCATTAATGTATTCTCCATCCACCCTTAAAGCCTCAAGCACTCGAAGTATTTCATCTGTTTGATTTAGATAATTTGTCAGCTCATAGGGATCATTTTGCATCAAGTCTAAAAATGCTTTCTTTTCTTTATCTGCCACCAGTAATGCCAATTTTTCTAAATTTGCTTGAGACCTCCGACTATAAACAAAAGGGAAAATATATCTTAACCATTCCTGAGTTTTTGATTCACAAAAATTAATATCTTTTAATAACTTACTTGCCCACTCCGCCTTAACCTCTTCCTGTTTTTGACGGCGCCATAACCTTAATGATCTAAGCCCACAAAAACCAACCACAGCCAACCCAACTGTTCCAATTGCAGATATAAAGGACCACGCACAATTTAACTTTTCTAAAGATATGCAACACACCATGCATAAAGCCCTTTCAACTATTTAAGCATATGCAATCAATAAAGCACTACATTAAAAATCTGCCCTCTGCATGTTCAAGATAAACTGCAAGGAACAGAATCAATTTTAAAAAATGGAGAATTTGAAATTATAAAGAATTATTCATTTAAAGAAGGTGCTGTATTCGGCGAAGCTTAGCCGAGTCGGGAGACCCGGATAAACGTAGCCTGGATAGCCAACTTTGTGATGCAAAGTTGGCGTCCCCTAGTAGACTCATTCCGAACGGGGACAGCTGAAATATCTATTTCTTTGCAACGAATTCAGGGAGCTTTTAATGATTTTAGAGTGTTGTAACTGCATTAATGGGCGCATAACTAAGTCATTTCAATGAAATGCTTTTTACACAAAATTTATGACACGCTCGAAAATTATATATTATAGCTTTAATTCCCAAACCTAAAGATGCTAGACTCCAAAAATAAAACTCCCCCGCTTTTGAGCGAGGGAGTGAACATTAAGCTCTCCTTCATCACACCAAAACTTCACTGTCTGTTTGTGAGCTCAGCAATATCTCCTAACTTATCATACTGTCAAAATTGCTTATGCATATCTTGATGTAAAAGTCACTTCTATCTTAAGGTTTTTAAGATGGCTGTAATTTTCATTTAGATCTAAGCTCTAAACATTAAATACTTTGTTAATTCTTTAATTATTTCTGATATACATTCTGATGTTGTATCTAAAATACTAGAAAGTTCTTCAAACCCTCGAAGCCTAATTTCCTTATAAATACTATGAAAATTCGAGATAGCGTTAATAAGATTTCTGGGTGTTTGTACCAGCCTTTCAATATGTGCCTTTAATTCAGCATTTTCTAATTTTAAGCTCAGAGCTTTCAACTGCCCCAAATTTTTATTTAGTTCATCAACCTGACGAACGTAATTTTTGATTTCATAAGGATTACTTTCTAGCTTTGCTTTTTCATCCTCTGAAAATTTGGCATATGCCTTCATTGCATCTTCTGCATCTATATTAAAAACCCAATTATGCTTACTTGCTAATTTATCAAATTCGTATTCAAATATTGCCAGGCATTCGATAGCTTTCTCTGCTATCTCGCTCTTTTTTTCTAACACCCTCTGCTTCTTCCAGCTAGAAAACTCAAACAATCCACCTATAACACCTACAATTGCAGCGACACCCATAAGAAAATTTCCCAGGTTATTTACTCCCGTTCCAAATGCTGGGTATATAGAGGCTATAATACCAACTACAGCGACCAAAAATATCAAACAACTACTTCCCAAAACAATCCATGCATTAAATTTCATAAATATTCCTAAAATTCTTTATTTAAAATTTATCAAACAACCAATTATTGCAAAGCCGACCGCAATTGGTACTTGCAGTACTCACAATCATCCGCCGCAAATGGAACAATATCCTCATCCAAAACTTTCCGCATACGTGTAATAGCCCCTTCCACCCAATCCATATCAATCTCATAAGGAACAATTGTACTCTCGAACTTAAGTTGATCATTAAAAAAGGGTTGCGTTTTTGATGTAGTTGCGCAAACAAAATATCCAATTGGATGAACTAGATATTCCATCTGTTGAAATAACCATGCATAAAATGCAAGCTGCTGCTTGTACAAAATGCCCCATTTACCTTTACCATTCAATGCATTATACCCTGGCCGAGCCGTTGTTTTATAATCGGCCATAATAAGCTCACGATCATTATTAATCCAAACGTCATCAACATACCCAAAAAACTCAAGATTGCTTTCTGAATCGAAATATCGCATGCCCGCTGCCTGTTCATAGGAATTTTCGCCACGCCAATGCTTGAGCAATTTATATGCAAGTGGAATAGCTTTAATACCGTGCTCAATCATCAATGGATGAGGCTCCTGTTCGCGACGATAATAATCAAATTCTCTTTTCATAGCTGCATCGATGGCATTGTGCATTGCGAATGAATCAGGATTCATTCCCGGGCGCTTAATGCCTAGCTTCTGTTCAAGATAAAAACAGCGTACGCATTGCAAAAAAAGACTAACCTTACTCCAGCTGAGCTGCTGACGTGTATTTTTCTGGGATTTAAGTATTTCAGGCACAAAAGCACCTGATTTATGCGCAGCAAAAAATGTCGGCGAATTTGCCACTTCGATAGTGTTCATAGATAGACCCTTGGAATTAAATATTAAAATACAGAATGTGTAAATTCTTGCTATTTTTGACGATTTAACAAATCAGATTTGATAGATTCTGTTTCTGTTAATAGATATTCATCATCCATCTCATTTAATAACTCTATCTCATGAATTTTATTTAAGTAAGTTACAAGCTCCGCTCTGAAAGCGGCAATAAAGCTTTGAAGGCGGTCTGCAACGCGGAGCCGTTTAGAAATTTTTGTTTGCCTTAAAGGCTTTTTAAAAATTATATTTTCGTCAAAAAATGTTTCCCAATACCTTCCGTTTGGAGTTTCATAACAAAATATAAATTCTTGTTCAGTTTCAACTAAGAAAAGCCTATATTTGTTATCTTTTGATTCTTCATCTTCTTCCCATGAAAGATACCAACCTCTTTTTGTATAATAACCATCTATCGTATAATAGGAAGAGGCGTGCTCATGCCTTTCTTCTGGTATTTTGTTTATACTCTCCTCACCACTCCAAACAAGATGCCTGAAAGGAAAGTTTGCATTCATTTCTCTAAGTCCATCTTCTATTTTTTGAATAGACTCAGATGTACTATTTAATTTTCTTACAAGCTCTGCGGCTGTTTGAAGAAGAAAATCAGGACTTATAGTTTGTTCAATAAAGATTTGATTATTAGACTCAGAAGCAGGATTAGATTTTTTTGATTTCATCAAAAATTCCTTAAAAATTAATTTATATATTTTATAATTTTTCTCCGATCATGGGAGTTCAGGGCTCGGTCAATGAGCATAGCTGTTAACCGATCAAAGCTAACAACATAAAAACATGACAGAATTACCTAAAAAATCAACCATCTTCGCTAAATAATTGAACTATGAAATTAAATAATGATGACCTTTCATTCCCAGGCTTAGAAAGCCATGGGGTATTCAGGCCATAGGTAATAACTAAAAAAGCCCGACTTCATGACAAAGCTGGGCTTTTTTATAACACTCCTAAGGAGACTCGAACTCCTATACTCGCCAAATGAGGGCGAGATCCTTCCCTACTTTGCATAATACCTTAATGCAATGGGTGTTCCAATTAGATCATAGTGTGTTACTGCGTGCTACGAGGCGCGCCAATTTTTTCAAATTTACAGTTTTATTCATTTGGATTGGATGAAAATTTAATTATTCGTCCCCAAGGGGATTTGAACCCCTGTTTCTGCCGTGAAAGGGCAATGTCCTGGACCGGGCTAGACGATGGGGACGAATTAGAATTTTTCTTTTTTAAGACCCCTGCTACATCCTTCGATACGCGCTTCGCGCACTCAGGACGAACGGAGAGAGATGAAAAGCTTCTGATAAGCAAAATATGAGCCGCGTTGGAATCGAACCAACGACCCACAGCTTAAAAGGCTGTTGCTCTACCGACTGAGCTAGCGGCTCTTAAAAAAATTCTTTAAATTTTCAAAGAAAAAAAGAAAAGACATGTAAAAAAGTATCTATTATTGGCTCTTTTGTCAAGAAAAAATAAGCTTTTCCACTTACTTTATCCAAACAATATCGCTTTACTCAAATAACAGAAAATCATAATACCGACAATATCCATAATTGTTGCCAAAAATGGCCCTGCTGAAAATGCCGGATCCAGGTTCAGGCGTTTGAGCAGGAACGGTATACAACTTCCTAAAACTGATGATATAAGCACGATGCAGCTCAATGCAATACTTGCCACTAAAGTCTCGAGTAAATTGCCACCAGTCAAGTAAACGCGCGCAAATGCAGTAGCTCCTAAGGCTATCGAAAGAAATAGGGTAACAAACAACTCTTTTTTTAAAAATCGGCTAAAATTAGCCAAATGAATTTCGCCCGATACCATACCCTGAATTACCATCGCTGAGCTCTGGCTACTGGTGTTTCCACCCACGCTGATGAGCATTGGCACAAGCGAAATAAGAAGCGCCGTGAGGGTTGCTTCATAAGAATGCAATATTGAGCTGGAGAATGATTCTAAAATGAGAAGGGCAATCAAAATATAGCCCCGTTCCCAGAAAAGGCGGAATACGGACGTCTCAAAATACGGATATTTCAGTGGTGCCAACGCAGCCATACGGGTCACGTCTTCACGTGCTTCGGCCGAAACGACATCAAGTAAGGTTTCACTCGGAATGACCCCGAGGAAATGATTTTCATCATCAACTACTGGTGCCGTCATAAGGCTGTAGTGCATCATATCCTGAACAACTTTTTCGCGATCCTGATCAACGCGCACCAAAAGCTCATTCTTTTCCATGAAGGCCCCAATGCGCTCCTTAGGATTCTGAAGCACTAAATCTTCCAAATTGATATGCCCTACCAAACGATGAGCCCCATCAACCACATAAAGTTTCTGATGCATTTCGCGCTTCGGGCGCACGCGCTGTAAAATAGAGATTGTTTTTTCCACCGTATAATCGGCATTAAGAGCGATGACATCGCTATCCATAATACCACCGGCAGATTCGGGATCGAATTTCAAAAGAGAAAGAACGTTTTGGCGCACGCGCTTATTCAATAAGCTCAAATAATGCTTGAGCTCTTCGTCTTCAAAATGATCAAACAAGTCAGTTAGATCATCAACCGGTAGAGAGTCCAAAAGTTCAGCTTGATCTGCATCATTGAGCACCGAAAGGCAGAAGACCTTGAGTGAATCGGAAAGCTGGGCAAAAAGTTCCACACGAAGATCTTTTGGCAGGCGTAGAATAATTTGCTTAATTTGATCACGATCAAAGTTGGTCAAAAAATCGACCATATCGGCAGGGTGCACCTGAATGAAGGTATCCCATAAAGACTGCCCTAAGGGGCTAGAACTCTTGATAAATTCATCAAACTGTTCACGTATTTCTGATAAAAGTTTTTGAATATCCATTAGGGGCCCTCAGAGTAATCCTTCGATACATTTTTTTCGCTCAGCTCAAAAAACACTCAGGACGAACGGAAGAAATATCTATCTACTTTAGTGAAGAAATATCTATCAATTTTTAAGAATACCCTTCCATTTATACCCAGTGTAACTCTTCAGGAGCCCCCTGGCAACAGCTTGTTTCCATTTGACTTTAATTTGGGAACATTTATGGTAGTTTATGTAGGGTTTATTAGGGAAAATCTTCTCATTTAGTCATAAAAGAGGTAGTTTCGTGAATACACAGATCATCAAACCGCAAAGCACGCTTTCTTTTGCCGCTTCAGAGGGTGATGATGCCGTGCGCCTTGATAAGTTCCTCATCCAACAATGCCCCGATATTTCCCGCAGTTATTTCCAACGCCTCATTGAAGATGGCCTCGTCACAGTCAATACCACAGCTCAAAAAAAATCTAGCTTAGCGCTCAAACCGAATGATGTTATTTGTGTGACATTCCCTGAAGAGCGCTCTATCGATCCAGCATCAATTGCAGCCAATACCCAGGGTGTTGAGCTTGTTCATGAACACACCGATTTCTTGGTTCTTTCAAAACCTGCTGGCCTGAGTGTTCATCCAGCTCACGCACAAAACACCGAAGTTTCATTGGTCGATTTTATCGTAACCAAATACGAACACATAAAAGAGGTTGGGTATGCCGATCGGCCCGGCATCGTTCATCGCCTTGATAAAGATACTTCCGGACTCATTATTATTGCACGCACGCACTATGCACATGGCGCGTTTGGTAAAAAATTCCACGATCGCACTATGCACAAAACATATTATGCAGTTGTACGCGGTCATCCGGCTCCAAGCGGCACAATTGATTTTGCAATCGGACGCGACCCGCAGGTGCCAATCAAGATGAAAGCATTTCCACCCGCTTGTTCCGAAGAATTAAAAGAGGGAAATGTGCCGAAATTACGCAATGCAATTTCTCATTATCGCGTGCTTGAATATTTCGATGATGCATCTCTCGTGGAAATCAAACCGGTCACCGGACGCACACATCAAATCCGTGTTCACATGGCAGCAATCGGACATCCAATTATTGGCGATTCAGTCTATGGCACGCCATCAAAATTAATCGCGCGCCAAGCGCTTCATGCATATGCAATTCAATTCGAGTTCGACGGAAAAGATTATTCCATTACAAAAGATATGCCTGATGACATGCAGAAGTTGATTGAAAAATTACGTAAGAAAAATACTTGAATCTTTATCCCTCAATCAACTCGGGACGAACGGATAAATCCGTTCGCGAGTAAAGATTGAAAATGAAGATTCAATATTTTATCGTTCGTCCTTAGGCGCTCGAAGGACAAATAAAAAAAACATATTCTCTCCCGTTCGTCCCGATGCTTCGACAGGCTCCGCACAGGATTCAATCCCTTCGAGCTTACTGCCAAAGCAGCTTACCCCGAATTTATCGAAGGGATTGGGGATCGCGAAGCTACGCGAGAAAGATTCCTTAAAAAGTTATGGATAAAGATTCACAAAATTGTTCTTGTGTTTTTTCAAAATCGGATATAAAGTTGTGGTCGAGCTAAGAAGGAATTGTAGTAATGGAGCATTTTTTATTCATCACGGTTTTGGTTGCTCCGCGTAATTTTTCTGCCCTATCTTTTAACTTTTCAAATTGATCTGAATACGCTCCAATAATTTTTGGATCATCAAGCAATAGCACGTTCTCTTGATTGGTATCGCTTGCAGACTTCGTAAAATTAAATGACCCCGTCCATAAAATTTTTTTGTTATGCACAGTTTTTGAAAACAGCGCAAACTTGTTGTGCATAATACCCGATGAACCTCGCTTCGCTCCACCTTTATACACATAAACCGCAATACCTGCATCCTTAAGATCATCTACTTTATGATACTGACTACGCAAACAAGATGGATCGACTATAACTTCAATTTTAACGCCCCGATTATGCGCCTTGATCAAATCGTTAGCCACATGTAAATCAGTAAATGCATAGATTGCTATTGCAATCTTCTCCTGCTCGCTTTGAATCAAATGGCGCAACGCCGCACGCAAATTATGATCTGGCGCAAAGAGCGCTGAGCACATCTTCCCTTCTTTATCAAGGCAGATAATACCATCCGCTAACGACTCTGATACATCGATATCATTTTTTGTTATTTCTTGAACATCTTCATGTTCAAGATCATAATCATCATAACCAACGATAAAATGTGTTTTCCCAAAATTTGATTTTTGCTGAGAAAAATCTTTTTGACCCCTCAAGGCTTCAGGATGAAAGGCTGTATCCGCACCAATATAAAGCGCAAAAATGGACAAGATAAAAATCAGAAATTTAAGCTGCTTCATTGCTTACCTCTTTTTCTTTAATTTACTCTTTTAATCAAGCAAAACACAATGATATCATGGTGTTATATTAAAAACTAAAGAATGGGAGCTAGAATGGAAAATAATAAAAAACTGCACGAAGAAACAAATCACCTTGCAGAAATAATCGAAAATCAAATATTAACCGAAATGGCCGAACAAGAAGGCGAATTCAATCAACAAGAAGAACCGACTGATGATGATGACCTTAATCACGGCCCCAGAAGCGCCAAGACTCGGCGGAGTTAAATCTTTATCAGAATATTGTTTCACCCATACCCGACCGAGCTCCTGGAACATTCTGCAAATATTCTGTCACATGAAAATGTTCGTCACCTTCGGCAAAATCAAGCGCCGTTGCACCACTCTTATTTCTGATCGATGCATCCGCACCGGCAGCAACAAGCTCTTTAACAATATCAAGATTCCCTGCCTGCGATGCATAAATGAGCGCAGTATTTCCATATTGATCAGTTTCATTTACGCGCGCACCTTGAGTCAATAATAATTTAGTAACCGTAAGCCCATTTTGATCCGATCCAGCCGCAATCATTAATGGCGTTTTGCCTTCCAGATTTGGCTGATTCACATCGAGACCATCTTGAACCAATTTGATAATCAAATCCGCATCACCACGGCGCGCCGCTTCATGCAAATCTGAAGAACTTTTGCCAAATCGAAGACCAATCAATAAAATAGCCGCACCACCAAGGGTGGCAAACAGTAGCCTCTTTTTCATAGAACTCCCCCTATTGAAGTTATGTAGTTACTCTGATATTAGCAATTTTAATCTGAGACTCTCAATAAAACAGTAAAAATAGCACCTTTCGGCATAATAATTATTGTCATATAGAATAATTTGCTATATATTTATTAATGAGAAATAATCAACCAGAAATCTAATGCAGGTGTTTTCATGAAACGACTACTATTTATTATTATTTTAGGCCTCGGATCACCAGCATTCGCCATGGAACCCGAACCTGAATTTAAAAAGGCAAAAACTGAACCAAAAGAAGCCACTCCTGCACTAGAAGCTCCAGCCGCAATTCAAGATCGCCTTGTTCAAGCTTTTGCATGGATCGAACAAGAAATTGATCAGAGAATTGAGCAAAACCAGCCAATTCCCTTTCAAGAAATTGCAAGCATCAAAAGAAGAACCGATACTTTATTAGACTATGCAAGAAATATAGAAATTTTAAGCGCACTCGAAAAAATTTATCCGGTAAAACATGAAGAAAAAGTCTCCATAATTAGCTCAGATGATTTTACATTTTCTATTCCGCTTTCAGCCGCTCGCAGATCTCATCAAATAGCAGACCTCCTTGAAGGAAGCCCCCAACAAAAAGAATTTTGCTTAAATCTCCTAGCACGAAAAGCCACTTTTATTTTTGCACTACTTTTAATGCATCTTGATTTAGTCATGATTGAAAATGAGTTACTCGTAATGAAAAATGAACCAACGCGCTACGTTCCAAGCGCGTATCAGCCTCGAGTTAATTCAATTTTGAATGAATATAGAATAGATAAAGCAACACTAGGCTCTTTGTATAATGCGGCACTCATGTTGGACGCTCCATATATAATCAATGCATTAGCTCGGCATGTTGCACATGTAATATATCCAATTCTTGCCCATAAAGAAAAGCAGCAATCATATACAGCAGAAGAAATTCAAGAAAATGCTGCAAAAAATGGAATTATAATACCTATTGATAAAATCGAATATATTCAAAAATTCCTGGAGATGCAAAGACACGGAATCTCTAAAGAGTATTCTGTTGCTGATTATATCGCTGAGCATGGTCAGCCTGAAATAAAAGAGTTTGAGCATACGTTTATAGATGATTTTGACGACGAATATGATGTTGATGGAGAGCACGTTATTAACCTTGATAGCAAACAGTTAACAAGCCTCTTTGGCATCGAATTGATTGAAAATAAAAATGAAGTAGAACATTTAATCCTCAGTAACAACTTCTTTATGTATTCAGAGCTTGATCCGCAGGCCGAAAATATAACCCTTCAAGGATTCAATAATCTCACAGATTTTGTCATAACACGCTCTTTTTTGACCTATCTACCAGAATCTTTTTTTGCAGAGTTACGTACAATATCCGGGATCAACTTCAGCCACAACAGAATCGGCAATCACTTACATCCCAAATTATTGAGCAAACTCGATCTCGGACGTATTGATCTCAATGATTGCGGCATTACTGCTTTACCAGCTGACTTTTTTGCAGATCTTAAGTTTCTAGGTAATCTAAGCATGAAATATAATGGCATAGCCGAATTGCCAGTAAATATATTTGCAAATAATCAAGGATTACTGGTTCTTGACTTATCTAATAACAAGCTTAATCGATTGCCAGAAAATGTATTCCAACCTTTTGCAAGATATATAGAATATCTCTTTCTAGATGATAACAATCTGCATAACCTGACTGCTCTCCTATTTGAAGGAATGCGTGGGCTTTGTTCCTTATCTTTAGGAAATAATCCACTGACCGAAGCAGATAAAGAAAATATAAAAAAAATAGTGCGTGAAGAGGCCAATGTTTACTTGGATGATTAGTATGAAACGAACAGTCTTAAAGATATTCACTATTCCATTTTACCTTGTATCTGATAAAATTCGCAATCAGGATTCACATTTTCCACTTGATCTCCACCTCACCACCCACGTCCCGACGCTCATCGCGAATGGCACGAATGGTAATATCATCTGAAAGCAGATAATCTAGCTCAAAGCGAGTATCCTCGGTCAACGTAAAATTCTTCTGAATCATTGCTCGCCAGCGATCGTTCACATCAATTTCAAGCGCTCCCCTGAGGCCACCGCGGCCCGTTTGATCGGTAAAACTCGGCACCAAATGAATATTGAGAGGCTTTGCTATTTTGTGCATATATTTTTCAAATACGGTTGGTTCATTAATCCCAAAGAGTGCATGTTTTAAATTTTGCATCAATAATGCGGGGGCCATGGTAGCAAGAGATTCTTCATGCGAACCCACAAGCAATAATGCAATAATCTGTTCTTCAGATAATGGTGGCGTTGCATCAAACATGATATGATGTGAGGCAATCGATCCAGTCACCTGCAAAGAAACGGTATGATTCTTGATAGTGTTTTTGGCACGCAGCTCAATAAGAGGATCATAAAGATTGTCCGGTCGCACATACATGGTGCCTTCGATAATATTGAGCGGTTTATAAGGAAATTCAAGCGTTCCTCCAATTAAGCGAACAGTGCCACCAACCTCTACATCATTTAAGTTATTCTTAATCGCCAAATGAACCGCTGCATTTGTTTTGAGAATATTTGTATCAATGCGAATCGGGTGCATCGTTTCAATAGTCAGATCACATTCCATATCGGGCGCATGAGATGCAACCATGTTGCTCGAATAAGCACCTAACTGTTTTTGAAACTCTTGGGACAATAAATTTTCTTTCAATTGCGCCCGTTCAATGAAAAGGTGACCTGCAAGCACTGGCGCAGTTCCATCTACTTTACTCAATGTGAGGCTACCCGAAACGAGCGCAAAAAGATCTTTTTTAAAATTGAGCATACACTGCTCAAAGAGCACGGGAGCATGAATAAATGTTGGCTTCCATTGATCATCAAATTGAAGCGCGCCATTGGCACACTCAATGCGCCCCGAATGCATAGTGCATGTAAGATTATGCACAGCCAACCAGTGCGCATCTTCATCATAATCAAATTTTGCCTCGAGGCCATTAATAAAATTATACGTTTCAGGTAAACGGATGGTACCTTCGGCTAGATGAATGGTACCCTGCCAGCCATTTTGCGCTCGGTTTAATTGCAATTCAAGCGCACCTTGACCTTGAACATCATATCCATAAAGCCGCTTGATCAAGTTGCGGACAAATGAAAATTCAAGGTGGCACTGCATACTTTCATCAGTATGATGCGCACACTTCACTTGAGGATCCCCCTGTGCATCATCTAATTGCGCATCAATCAAATACGGAAACTCTTGTATACCAAATGCTGCACGATATTTCTGATCGTTATAATTGCCCTGCACCGTTGCTTTACCATCGGTAATTTCAAGCATGCCCTGCAAGCTGTTGGTGGCTGCAAGCAAATCATGCGTCGCAATACCTGCATAAGAAACCAAAAACTTTCCCGGTTCACGGCGCACATCAAGGTTGATTGAATTTGCGAGCAATCGCCAATAGGGAATATTTGCCAAAGAAAGTGGCGTCATATTTGTGCAATGCGCTTGGCCACTATCTTGTTCATGATCATATCGCCAAGATCCTGCAAATTGTGCCTCTTGATTGACGTTTGCCGCAATCTCACCGGTCCAGAGTGCCTCTCGCTTGTGCACCATAATGGAGCCATTTAATGCATAGGGATAATTTTTATAAACCAGTTTATTGAGCTGAACTTCACCATCAATATTCAAAGCATCATCGATACCAAACTGCCCATCGATTCTATGTTCTGCATCATAAATGTGCCAAGATCCGGATTTATTGTGCCATGATCCGACACAAAAAATAGGGGCTTGCGCATCAAACTGCGGCACACGAGCATTTAAATCTGTGGAAAGCTGCGCAAGATCATTATCGCGTAATGTACAATTCAAACTGCCACTCAACGCATCAAAATAGACCGTGTCACGCTGCGCGCATTGGCCCGATATACACGATATATGCAGCTTTTGCTCATCGCTGACACTTTGCATTTGGCCGTGCATATGCAACAAAATAGTACGCCGCTGATCCGCATCATGCAGATCGATGGTACCATGTTTGATACTTAATGATTTGATACTCGTCGGAATATCGATTGCCACTTCATCAAGAAGTGCTTGAATATGAGGAACAATGGCAATATCAGAACCATGCATAGATGATGTTGCATGAAGGTCGTGCATTTCAACCCAGAGATTGAGTTTTTTATGTATGGCGAGATCGAGCCATGAGAATCCGGTAAGATATTTTTTTGCGGACCAGGACCAGAATTGGTGCCCCTCAATTGACTCGGGGCGAACGGGGACTTGAGCCCTGTTTTTTACTTTATTTTTTTCTACAATATTTGATCTAACTTCCTCTCCGTTCGTCCCGAGTTGATTGAGGGACAAATCAGTAACTTCATTAACTCTCAGATCCACTAGTTCCAAAGTCGGTATAAAAAAATTGAGCCGCGCAACTTTGCACGTCACATCGCAATGCATGCTTTCTTCAAAAAAGTCACGTATTACTTGCTCAAGCTGATGATGTACCCATTCGCTGCGTTGTGCTGCAAAAATGGTGATGATAAGGCCCAGTATCAGGCCGGTGAACGTTTGTTTTAACATGTGTAAATTGGAATTCCCCCATTCCGATCCTTCGCACGCTCAGGACGAACAGGATTATTTAAATTTTTAATGGTATTCAATACACCACTCGCCCTGCCTATCCCGAGCTTAGCCGAAGGGAGCGCACGAAGTGAATACGAATGGTGTTATATTATTATTTCACTATCTTCCACGCACCATCATACACATACGTTCGCAAAAACGAAATGCCTGAAACGGGCGTACTCATTGCATAAACATATTTTCCCGATGTATCACTCATATACACGAGTCCGGATGAAATAATGCCATCAGGGTAGAACACGATCTCATGCTTAGGGTACGTAATCGGTTCGACAATTTGTTTGGTAGGAGCAGATGGTGGGCCGAGGATCAGGCGATTTCCTGTGCCGAAACGAACGCAGGAAGAGAGTTTATATCCATTATCCCTCAAGTCTTCGGGACGAACGGATGTAGTTGAGTATGAGTTATTCTGCAAATCAAACACCAATTTCTGCTGAGTATTGGTCGTCATGGCAAGTTGGCGCAAATAGCGGCAGGCAGAAGCAAGCTTTTCAACTTCGGCACGCACCATGAAACGATTCATGAAGGAAGTATTGGCTAAGACAAGTGAAGCAATAATCGCAATCAGGGCGATGGCAATAGTAAGTTCGATAATGGTTAGGCCGGATTTGCTTACGAACTTCATTTTTCCGCTCGTCCTGAGCTTGCGAAGGATATGAACGTTCTTGTCCTTCGCAAGCTCAGGACGAACGGTTTTTGTTATTCCACCACGTCCTGTTCAATCGAAGCCACAGAAAGAACTTCATCTATTGTCGTCAATCCCATTTTGATTTTTTCAAGACCATCCTCGATAAGCTCTTTCATGCCATCGCGTTTGGCTGCTTTACGAATCACGCTCGTATTGGCACGTTCCATGGTCAATCGAGCAACCTCATCGGACATTTCCATCACTT
Source organism: uncultured Pseudomonadota bacterium (assembly GCA_964553945.1). GTDB lineage: Bacteria > Babelota > Babeliae > Babelales > Vermiphilaceae > CAZKLV01. The sequence goes on along the minus strand of CAZKLV010000001.1, from coordinate 398,232 downwards.
CAAATATTGGCAACCGACCTTTATAACCTGATTCGCTACATTCATCACAACCAACCGGTTCATAAAAAGTAATCTTTTGTGCTTGCTCAGAGGTCAATCCGATTCGCTCAAGTAACTCTGCTGATGGCTTGAATTGCCGCTTACAAATAGGGCACAGTTTTCGAACCAAACGTTGCGCCATAATAAGTACTACTGAGGAAGCGATCAAGAATGGCTCAACACCCATATCGATCAAACGAGTAATACTTGCCGGCGCATTATTAGTATGCAAGGTACTGAGTACCAAGTGGCCGGTCAACGCTGCTTGAATTGCAATTTGCGCCGTTTCAACGTCACGCGTTTCCCCGATCATGATGATATCCGGATCTTGCCGCAAAATTGAACGCAGCGCAGCGGCGAAGGTCATGCCTACTTTTTCACGCACAGCCACCTGCCCGATGCCCGCCATTTGATATTCAATCGGATCTTCAACGGTAATGATATTCACTTCGGGTTTATTGAGTTCAGATAACACTGAGTAAAGTGTGGTTGTTTTACCCGAACCGGTCGGACCGGTAACGTAAATAATGCCATTCGGGCGCGCAATTGCTGCGGTAATAACTTTGTAATCACGCTCGCTAAATCCTAAATCTTTCATATGAGCAAAAGATCGGCTCTTATCGAGCAAACGCATTACTACTCGCTCACCAAATGCAACCGGCAGGACCGATACACGAATATCAAATGCTTTATCGGCAACCTTAATCGTTATACGACCATCTTGCGGCACCCGCTTTTCGGCAATATTAAGGTTGGCCATAATTTTAATACGAGAGACAAGTGCTCCTTGAATTCGCTTAGGCGGAGTCATCACATCATACATGACCCCATCAATGCGATAGCGTACACGAAGCTCTTTTTCAAATGGTTCAATATGAATATCAGATGCGCCACGCTTAACTGCCTGAAACAATATATGGTTGACCAGTTTAATAATGGGCGCTTCGGTGGCCATGGCCAGAATATCTTTTTCTTCAATGGCTTCAAAAGCAACGGCACCCATTTCCGGGGCTTCTTCTTCGAGCTCCTCGATCATCTCTTTGGCGCCCTCAAGAGGGTAGTAACGATTAATCGCATCAATAATCACCGGATAGGGCGCAACAGCATAAGGAATATTGCCACCTAAAATAAAGTTGAGTTCGTCGAGTGGGCCAAAATCCAATGGATTGGAAGTCAAAATGGTGAGTTGCCCATCCAAATTAACCGGCATAACTGCATTTTCACGCAAAAAAAGCAGTGGAACACGAGCCAATACGGTCAAATCAGCATTCTTATCAGAAATGGTTTCAATAAAAGGAAGAGATGCATAGGCTGCGAATGCTTTGGCTATAGATGCATGATTGGTGTATTTATTATCAAGCAAGCACTGAGTAAATGAGACACCGGACATTTCAGCCTTTTGGCACTCGGCCAATTGCTGGGTATTTATTGCGCCCTGTTCGACAAGAATTTCACCTATGCTTTTTTTGATCATTGCAAACTTCCCCCGCTCCGCTCTCCGTACACCCCTCAAAACTTCGGGGCGAATGGGTCGGGCCAACATTCTTCTGATTTTTATATTTTTAAAAGATTCAAAATAACCACTCGTACCGATACCTCGACAAAGCTCGGCGGAACATTCCTTCAATTGCCTGTCCCAAGTCAATCAAGGGAAGGGATTAAACGGCAAAAAAGTTAACTTCAAATTTAACGAGCATCTACTATACTAAATTTCAATAACTTTTCTAAAAATACATCAAACCTAGAATATGGCAAAGGTAAATATGAACACAAGAAAATGGATTTTAGGAGCACTGATCGCAAGCTTCGTGCCCGCAATTCATGCAGACGGTCCGGTTTTAACGTCATCCGATGGTAAACAAAAAACCCTTGCAAGTAGCGCCCTTGACAAGCTTGCCTATCCAGAACTTTGCGAGCGATACCAAGAGTATAAAGCAAAAGGGGATAAAGAAATGGTCCTCAAATATGCCGAGCGCATGGTTAAAATGTGTGATGATCCGGCCGAACTTGCAGATCTCACTCTTGAAGTCGGTGACCTTTATTTTGATAAGGGATGGCTGACCGAAGCAGAACAGTATTACAGCGAATATTCGCTCATTTTCCAAGGAAGCGAAAAGGCAGAGTACGCCCATTATAAATCAATTCTGTGCGCATTCAAACGCACGCTTGATATCGATCGCGATCAAACCAAGACAGAAGAGGCCATTGCTATGGCCGATAAATTCTTGGCACGCCCAGCCTTTACTACCCATGCAAAAGAAGTTGAAACCATTCGCTTGGAATGCTACAAAAAGTTGGCCGAGCGAGAGATTTATGTTTGTGATTTTTACATCAAAAAAGGATCGGTACGCGCATGCGAGCGGCGGCTCGACGTACTCAAAACGGAATGGTTGCCTAAATTGCCCGAACTTGGACCACGCGTAGCTGTACTAGAATCATCGATTACAGATTTGAGAGCATTGAAGGGTATTGCTGTTCCTACCATAACAACACCGGCGGTAGAAGTTGCTGACTTGCAAAGAGATGAAAAAATTGAAGTCGCTGATGCTGGTTCCAAGAAACATATGGCGGATCGGTTTTAAAAACCGTTCTTGATGGCTCGTTACTCCTGGCTTCGCTCGGAACTCGCCACGAACGGTAATTCAAATCTTTCTTCAATTTTTTATTTTAATTTTTCGTTTTTTTATAATTCTTAAAAAAATAATAAATCCCGTTCGTGGCAAGTAATCGGCGAGCGAAGCAAGCCAGAATCAACGAGCCATTAAGAACACCTATAAAAACATGAACACCTACAAAAAATCATTCGGCGCAGCCGGAGAAGAATTAGTGGTAGAATATCTGCAAAAAAATGGCTTCACCATAAAGGACCGCAACTACCTCAAACGCTACGGCGAGATCGATATCATCGCCCAAAAAGGGGAAACCCTTGCCTTTGTTGAAGTCAAAACCCGATCACAATTTTATGAAAATTTGACTGGTATTATCACGCACGGCAAGCAAAAAAAGATGATTATGGTTGCCAAAGCCTACATCGCACAGCATAATGTTACCGATAAAGTATGCAGATTCGATGTCGCTTTCATTCAAACAATCAATGGTAAACAAGAAATCAGTTATATATCCAATGCATTTTGCTAATATTCTGAACCGAAGTTTAACGGCACTCATACTGAGTGCATCATTTTTTCTTGTGTTTTTCTTTGCGCCGCCAATTGTTTTCTCACTTGTTTTAGGTGCAATTTTAGCGCATATTCTCATCATTGAATGGCCGAATATTTTTGCACTTCGAGATCCGCGGTTCTGGGCTATTGCACCATTTTATCCGATACTTCCATTTACGCTTCTGATTGCGCTTAATCAAAATCTTTTATATCGAGAACTTGTCCTCATACTGATCACAATCGTTGCGTGCGCTGATATTGGTGGCTATCTCTTTGGCAGTATATTTGGAAAACATAAAATCGCACCCCGAATTAGCCCAGGCAAATCTTGGGAGGGGTTTCTTGGTGGATATGTATTGGCATTAGCTGGAATTTTTATATTGATGCAGATGCAACATAAAACCCAGCAATTACTACCAATTGCGGGAATTACATTTATCATATGCGCGCTCAGCACGTGCGGCGATCTTTTTGAATCATGGCTCAAGCGAAGAGTTGGAATCAAAGATTCAGGGTCAATTTTGCCTGGACATGGTGGATTCTTGGATCGATTTGATGGCGTTTTATTTGGAGCGGTAGCGGTATATTTATTTAAAGACTTTTTAATCAAAATTTTTGCGTAAAAAAACCGCATTGTGCTTTAAAAGCTCAGCAAGCTTAGTACGAATGTTGAGAAGACGTTTTCCTGGTTTGGAATCATTTGGCTGCATCCCAAATAAGGGAGAAAAGATGGCGAGTAGAAGGATTTGTCTTTTCATGATTTTTGTCTGATGTATAAACAATAAATCTTTATCCCTCAATTAACTCGGGACGAACGGATAAATCCGTTCGCGAGTAAAGATTCTTATAATGAAATTTTCAATAAAACCGTTCGCCCCGAGTCAATTGAGGGGTTTATACGAACGGAATTTATCATCATTTCTTCAAATAACCAACCAACTCAATTTGTGGCAATGTAACCTGCTCACCAGTCATCATATTTTTGACCGCGACCGTTTTATTTTTAACCTCATCTTCACCAATCATAATCGCATGAGCAGCGCCAAGCTTGTTCGCTTTTCGCATCATGCTTTTGATTGAATCACCTTCGAGCAAAACTTCGGTCCCGATACCATTAGCCTGCAGTTCATCTGCCAACAAAAGTGCAAGCATATGCTGCCCTGCAGAAAACGGCATGATCACTTCAAGTACTGGTTTTTGCGGTAGATGCAATTTGTCTTGATTTTGTTCAAGGAGCAAAAGCAAGCGTTCAACACCGATTGCCGCACCGATTGATGGTTGATCTTCGCGTCCGCCAATTTGGCCAATCAGTTGATCGTAGCGCCCACCGCCACAAAATGCATTTTGTGCGCCGAGATTATCGCTTGAAAACTCAAAAACGGTTTTATTGTAATAATCAAGCCCTCGCACCAAAGTTGGCACATAGGCAAAATTAACCGAAAGCAAGCTGAGTTGCTCTTTGAGTTGCATCCATTCACCGGTGCAGATTGCGCACATGTTATCGGCAATAAAAGGAGCATTGCGGTAAATAATTTGGCAGGTAGCCACCTTGCAATCGAAAATACGCAGCACGTTATTTTCTTTGCGCACTTGGCACTGGGCGCAGATGCCGCCCGCCTCAGGTGAATTGAGAAAATCTTTCAAAACATTGAGATACGCTTTGCGATCTTCAAAGCAACCTATGAAGTTAATCAGTAAGGCATAATTATTGAGTTTGAATTTTGAACTAAATAATGAATCAAGCATTTTAATCAGTTGCGCATCTTGCGAAACTGAGCTTGATCCGATTACTTCGATGCTCACCTGATGAAATTCGCGATAACGCCCTTTTTGCGGCCGTTCATACCGAAACATCGGACCATAGGTAAACACCTTCCACGGTGTTGTTTGTACCCCATTTTCCACAAATGCACGTGCTATCGAAGCTGTTGCTTCGGGACGCAAGCATATGCGCTCCGATTGTTTTTCTGCAGTATCTTGATCGCGGCGCGATTCAATGACAAACATCTCTTTGCTGACAACATCGGTATATTCACCTAATGAGCGCTGGAAAAGTTCGAGTGGTTCCAAAATGGGAGTATCCACATGACTAAAGTTATACAGCGCAAGATGAGAATGAACTTGATCAATCAAATAATCGTAGAGAGTCAAATCCAGAAAGTCTTGGGTACCTTTAACGCGTGAAATCATGTGAACACCTTTAAAAAACAGAAAGATATTCGATAGTTTAGCATGTTAGTTTTTTGAAACAAAATTTTTCTCTGGCAAACTATTAGGCGTTATTTCAACTTGCATGGTTCAAGAATTTCTCATGAATCCGTTTAAAAAAGAAAACTAAACAGGCATGAGAGGGCCATACGAAGTGTTGGATCAAGGAATAAAATGATAAATTTCCCCCGTTCGTGGTGAGTGTTTTTTCGAACTTGTGAGAAAAAATGTATCGAACCATAAGTCAGATTAAAAAATTAAAATTCTTAATCGGTAACATGGCTCGATGATCCTGGCTCGCAAAGCTCGCCGGTTACTCACCACGAACGGATTTTTACTAAGGCTAATTTCAATGTTTTTGTTATTTCTTTTGATAAGCGTCCTTTTTTCTTCATTTCAATTAAATGCCGAATGCCGCGCCGATAGCTGCGATCTTGAGGCAACCGGCAAGACTTACTTAGCGGTACGACCACTATTTACGTCAAATTTCCCCGAGCAATGGGTTGCTTTCCGCGATGATCGATTGCATGCTCGTTTTGAAGGAATTCACGGAACACTCGAAATTGTGCTTTTTGGCAGCAAATCCGCTAATCCATGCGATACCGCACGATATTTCTTTCCCAATGGAAAACAAACATTAATCGTTGATGAGCAAATCAACTCTCCATTTTATAAAGATCTTTTGGCCCAAAACTTCAACATCTTTACCGTCGATGGTGATTTTCGCAGCTACATTTCCATCTGGCCGGTCCAATCGGTTATAGGGCTTGGCTTTTACTACAAACAATCACTGTGGCGCAATGATGACGCCAATCGTAATCTCTATTTTTCCGTCTCAACGCCCATTATGCGGGTCAAGAATGATATGAACTTCCATGAAGATATCATCAGCGATGGTGGTGGGCCAAATGATAGTGCCAATACAGTTGTTGTTGCCAACATGCAGGAGGCTTTCATGCAATCTGATTGGTGCTTTGGTAAAATTGGCAATAAAGACATGGTGGAAACTGGCCTGGGTGATATCGAAGTAAAACTTGCTTATGAATGGTTGCAGCGCATTCCGTTCCGTTTGGAATCATATATCGGCATCGTGATCCCAACTGGTAACAAACCAAAAAGTATTTTCATGTTTGAGCCAATTGTAGGCAATGGGCACCACTGGGGTTTCATGTATGGCAGCACAGGAGGCATTCAACTTTGGCACGATAAAGAAAATTGCTCAGGGCTCCGCATGGAATTTGCCGCAAATAGCCTCCATCTTTTTACCAACACTCAAACACGATCGTTTGATCTCATTAATCGTCCGTGGAGCCGATACATTCAACTTTATGCAAATAAAGAACAAGCCGCCTATGCAGCACAGCTCGCTCAAGAAGGCCCCCCACAGTCTTTAACCGCACCAAATTTTTGTACACCAGGTATCAATTTATTCACCCAATGCGTCAACGTAAAACCAGGATACTCTCACAACGGCATGACGTCATTTGTTTATTCGCATGGCATATTTGCAACCGAAGGTGGCTATGGATTCTGGTGCCGACGCGCTGATTGCGTAACACTCAAATATTGCTGGCAAGATGTAATCGGCATCAAGCATCATCTAGGCGAAGGAAACACTAATCCGGTGCGCACCATTGATGGCAACCAATTTATTGAAAACATAACACCGGTCCCCCTTGATGAATTCCAGCAGTTCACTGTTACGCAAGCAGATATCGATTTGCAATCAGCCGCAACACCATGCATGATCTCACACTTTGTTTTTTTTGGCATCGGCGCCAATTGGGATGAGATCAATTATCCTTTATTCATGAACGGTGGGGTCTCCTATGAATTCTCCAACAGCAACAATGCCGTTCTTTCACGATGGGTTGTTTGGGCAAAAAGTGGGATTTCTTTTTAAAATATAATTCCCGCATCCCTTCCTTCTATAGGTTCGGAACAGGCAATCGAAAGAACTCTCTACTAAGCTCTGTAGTAAACGCACCTTCGATATCTTAATATATCGAAGGTGCCGCTCTGAGCTATATCAAAAGGCAAAGGATATGAACGATCTTATCCTTCACGAGGCCAAGTGTATCTTCTTACTCCTGAAAAATACCCGCAAAAGGGTTTATTTTAGCCATTTTCTTGCTTTATTGCCCCCCTATTTTGATATAATCATAGTAGAAATAAAGACGGCTCTATTACAATAAAAAAGGAGAGTTCTATGAATAAGAAATTAATTCTACTTGGCTCATTTGCTATGGTTATTGGTGGCGCACTTCAAGCATGTCGTTTGACGGTCATCAATGATACAGATAAATCAGTAATTTTTCAGTCCCATAAAGAAGGGAAACATCGCCTGCAATTAAACCCCGGAGAGTCAAAGCCATTCGGAGAACAGGTTGGTGTTGAGAATCATGGTGAAATGGCCGATTTCGACTTAACTATCGTTGGTTCGCAAACAGCTCCAATACGAGTCAAACAGGTCAAATGCAACGTGCCAAAATATAAAACATTCATTAATGCTTCAGAAGTCTTAAATAAAAAGTTTGTTGGTGAAAACGAACAACTCTTTACCTTTGATGCTGAGGCGCCTATTACATGCGGTAGATAAACGCGAAAGTAATTATAAAAAAATGATGCCTCCTAAAGTTTTTCTTCAGGAGGCATCATTTTTAAGGTCCGTTCTTTATGGCTCGTTGATTCTGGCGCGTTATACGCGCCGATTACTCGCCACGAATGTTTTTTCAATTGACTTATTAAGAGAGCTAAAAAAATAATTTAATCCGTTCGTGGCGAGTTCAGAGTGCGCAGCACCCGGAGTAACGAGCCATTTAGAAAACCGATCAAAAATTTATTGCCCGTGGCATTTTTTATATTTCTTACCCGAACCACATGAGCATGGATCGTTGCGCCCAATCTTCGGTTCTTCACGAACACTCGGCTGAGCTGGTTCCTCTGAAGTCGCAGCTGAAACCAAGTTCAACTCTTCCATCTCTTTTTCACGACGACGCTCAATTTCATAATGATCAAAGTGTTGCAAATTCATATGGAAGATATGGCGCACAATATCACGGCGAATATCGGCCATCATTTCTTGGAACATATCAAATGCTTCGCGTTTATATTCGATAAGTGGATTTTTTTGGCCCCAGCCACGCAATCCAATACCTTCTTTGAGATGATCCAAGTTAAGCATATGCTGCTTCCAAGCCGAATCGATTGTTTCGAGCATCAACCATTTTTCTGCTTGACGAACAACCTCTTCTTGTTGCTGATTTCGGTAAAGTCCGTACTGCTCAAGCATGAAGTTAATTAAATCGGTTGTGAATGCTTCGCTCGTGGTTGTATTGAATGAGCGCGCCTTAAACTCATTAAGTTGCAATCCGGTAATTTGCACAATTGCTTGAAACACTTCATCAACCATTTGTGAGGTCATTGCGCGCGCTGGTGCATGGAACCTCACCACATCTTCAACCATATCGCCAATCAAATCGGTAACCAGCTCAAAAATTTGCTCCTCACCTTCAAGCACTGCACGGCGATAATTATAAATAACAGTGCGCTGCTGATTAAGCACGTCATCGTATTCAAGCAAATGTTTACGGATTTCAAAATTATGTTTTTCTACTTTTTCTTGTGCGTTCTCAATAATATTAGAAACGGTTCGAGATTCGATAATCTCATCTTCTTTCATGCCGAACCATTCCATACGGCGCTTCAACGTATCACCAGCAAAACGTCTAATTAAATCATCATCAAGAGAAATATAAAATCGTGATTCACCTGCATCACCTTGACGTCCAGAACGCCCACGCAACTGATTATCGATACGGCGGCTCTCATGGCGCTCAGTGCCCAAAATATAAAGACCACCTGCTTGCACTGATTCAGGAGCAAGTTTAATATCGGTACCACGGCCCGCCATATTGGTTGCAATGGTCACTCTACCTGGTTGCCCTGCGTGTTCAACAATTTCCGCTTCGCGAGCATGCTGCTTTGCATTGAGCACTTCATGATCGACGCCCTGAGTATGCAATACCGAGCTCAATAGTTCAGAAGTTTCAACTGCAATAGTACCAATGAGTACCGGTTGGCGCTTTGCATGCCGCTCCTTAACATCCTCAACAATTGCCTTGAACTTTGCCGCTTGAGTCAAAAAGATCAGATCGGATTTGTCATCACGAATCATTTGACGATTGGTTGGAATTGAAACGACATCTAATTTATAAATGTTATGAAATTCTTCCGCTTCAGTGGCAGCCGTACCGGTCATACCGGCAAGCTTTTTATAAAGTCGGAAGTAGTTTTGTAAAGTAATCGATGCAAGCGTTTGGCTTTCGCGCTCGATATCGACACCTTCTTTAGCCTCAAGCGCTTGATGGAGCCCATCACTATAGCGGCGTCCCGGCAAAATACGGCCAGTAAATTCATCAACGATCAATACTTCGCCATCTTTGACTACGTAATCAACGTCCCGTTTGAATATTACGTTTGCACGTAATGCCTGTTGCGCATGATGCAATAAATTAATATGTTCAACGGCATAAAGATTATCAACGCCAAAAGCTTGTTCGATTTTATCCATCGCTTTTTCGGTCAATTGAACCTGGCGCTGTTTTTCATCAACAATATAGTCTTCTTCTTTGGATAATCGAGCAACAACGCGATTCATATCAACGTATAATTTGCTGCTCTCTTCTGATGAACCAGAAATAATAAGCGGAGTTCTCGCTTCATCGATCAAAATTGAGTCAACTTCATCCACAATCGCATAGGAAAGATCGCGTTGCACATAATCGGCAAGGCGGAACTTCATGTTATCGCGCAGGTAGTCAAAACCTAGTTCATTATTAGTTGCATAGAGAATATCAACTTTATAAACATTTTGGCGCTCGGTATCATTCATATTATTTTGCAAGCACCCAACGCTCATGCCAAGTGCATTATAGACCGGAGCCATCCATTCAGAGTCACGGCGAGCAAGATAGTCATTGACCGTTACCAAATGTACGCCTTTGCCGGTCAATGCATTCAAATAAAGAGGAAGTGTTGCGGTTAAGGTTTTCCCTTCACCGGTTTTCATTTCTGAAATTTTACCTTGATGAAGTACAATTCCGCCCATGAGCTGAACGTCATAATGACGTTGGCCAATTTTACGCTTTGCTGTTTCTCGTACCACTGCAAAAGCTTCGGGCAAAACATCATCGAGCGTTTTACCTTGAGCAAGTTGTTCACGGAATTCATTCGTTTTGTTAGAAAGTTGCTCATCGGTGAGCTGAATCATCGCCGACTCAAGTGCATTAATTTTATCAACGATCGGACGCAACTTGCGCAGCTGGCGCTCATTATTTGTCCCAAGAACTTTGGCCAATATGCGTGCTAACATGGGTATCCTTAATTAATTCGGTTTTTAAGTATCTCTAGTCTAGGCTAAAGAGGGCATGTTGGTAAAGGGATGACGAGAGATTTTGATTGAAAAATTTCACTTAGAATAGTAGCAAAAAAAGCAAAAAAGCTCAACTCGGATTCAAGATTAATCGGAACATGGTTCGATACATTTTCCCTCGATGACTCGAGAAAACACTCACCACGAACGGGAGAAATATATTTTTTCAAAGAAAGAGTTGTTTTTTATCCGTTCGTGTCCCTCAATCCTTCGAAAGCCTCAGGACAGGCCCTTTCGATTTGTGGCGATCAAAGGCCGTTTACTCTTGAGCTTGTCGAAAGGTCGGGATGCTCGGCGGAAAGATTGTGAGGCTCCCCTGAGTTTAGCGAAGGGCTTCGAGCGAGCAAAGCGAGCCCGAAGTATCGAACCACAAGTCCTCATTTAAGAGCTATTATAGTCGCTTGCCTTCCCGCCCCAACGCCCTGCCGGCGATACGAATGATACTGATCTTGGCAAATCGTGCAGACATTATATTGCACATGAAATGCATCTTTTTTAATGCCAAGCGCCTCCAGCTGAAGCTGATTGAATTTGGGCAGATTGAAAAACACACCATGCTCGTGCCATATCACCACTTCATCTGCAAATGAAAAATTTTCAAGTTCCTTAATTACCGCTTCATTCACTTGATAACAACATACTTTTGCAGATGGGCCCATAAAAACCTGCACATGATCAACGGTAGTTCCATAATTTTCTTGCAGTGCGTGCACCGTTGCGGGCCCTACACCAGCAACCGATCCGCGCCATCCTGCATGCGCAATACCGGCTACATGATTCTTCGCATCGTAAAATGCGATAGGTAAACAATCTGCAGTCAGCACCCCGATACCCAATTGTGGCACATCGGTTACCATAAAATCACCCTCGAGCTCAAATGGCTCAGCAGGCAGATCGCTACTAAGTACATATCCGGTAATACTATGCGTTTGATGTAAAAAGAATGTACGTCCAATTCGCATAGCTGCCTGGATAGCAGGCAACGACGAAAATGAATGCAATTCACGCGATTTTAATCGTTGCGTTTCTTCGGGCGATATACTTTCTTTGGCGGTGCCAAAACTTATCTGAAAAAGGGGACTTTTATGGAGAATCATATAATTTGTTATCTGTTTTTTATGCGCAAGATTTGAATATCAAAATCAAGTATACTCTATTTTATACTATTTTCTTTCAATTACACGAAAGCTCACATGTTCCGCCCCATTATACTTGGATTGGTCTATTGTTTATTTGCATGCACCTTGCATGCTCAGGAAAAACTAAGCATGAAGTATACAACAGTTATTTTTGATCTTGATGGCACAATTCTCAACACCGAGCCCCTTTGGCGAGAAGCAACACGGCTCATGCTTGCAAAGCGCAATGTGCAGGTAACGCCACAGGATCAAGATCAAATTGATCAACGAGTTCGCGGGCTGCCACTCAAAGAATGTTGTACCATCATCAAAGAAATGCATCAATTAACAGATCCGGTTGAACTAATAATGCAAGACGAAATCGATTTAGTAAGCGTTCTCTATGATACCCATCTCACCTTTGTGCCAGGATTTGAAAATTGCCATGCACGCATTGAAAAAGTTGGCATGAAAACCGCGATCGCATCAAATTGCACCGATTCGGTTATATTCAAAGCAGCTCGATCACTTAATTTAGAACAATTTTTTGGCAGCCACATTTACGGCATCTCACACGTAAATAATATTGCAAAGCCACAACCAGATATTTTTTTACACGCGGCTCGCATGCTAGCAAGCGAGCCAGAGGAATGCATCGTAATCGAAGATTCACGCAGCGGTATTCAAGCGGCCAAGGCTGCCGGCATGAAATGCATCGCAATCAACACGGGGCACATGCAGCACCTGCTCACGCAAGCAGATGTGATTGTCCAAACTTTTGATGAACTGGCTGAACTATTTTAAAAAGGATGCTCCTCAATGCATCGTCAAAAATTAATCAACTTACTCAATACTTATTATCCAACCGATTCTGATGAACAAAAATACAAAACTCAGATGCTTGCATTTATCAATGAACATCCTGATTGCTTCGAGCGGACACTTGCAATTGGTCATATAACTGCATCGGCCTGGCTACTCAACAAATCTGGAACTCATGCACTTTTGATGCATCACATGAAATTAGATCAATGGTTCCAACTAGGCGGCCACTGCGATGGCGATTCTGATGTTCTTACAGTCGCGATTAAAGAGGCACAAGAAGAATCGGGAATAATGAGCATCGCCCCACTCTCTGATTCGATATTTGATATCGATATTCATCTCATTCCGGAAAACAAACGCGAAGCGGCCCACTATCACTATGATGTGCGTTTTTTGCTGGCTGTGACCAGCGACGAAAATGTCATTCAAAATAGCGAGTCAAAAGAACTTCGATGGATCAGTAGAGATCCGGCATTGGTGCCAACCAAGGGCAGATCGGTGGTTAGAATGTTTGAAAAATGGATAAATCTCTAAAAACCTAAAAGCGCTAAAACTTAGCGATAATAATGGAGTGGAAGTTCCAGGTTCAGAGAGGCATTGTCACCTTTCAAAGCTAGGCAATTGTATTAACTAACTTCAATTTATCGTTTATTTTAGCATCGAATATGTGGTAAATTAGGGATGAGCAGAAATTCAAAAACAATCGAATTATAAAGGCAAAGGCTTAGGCGCACCCATGACACAGAATATATTCTCAAAGCCATACCTCAAATCAATGCAATTTTACCTGCTTTCGTTGCTGATATCGGCTCCAGTTTGTGCTTCTGAGCTACAAAATAGCATTGCATCTCATTCAGATTTCGAAATTGCTGTTATCATTAATCCAATAGCGGACATGCATAATAGCTTCCCTGCTCCGGATAATGTATTACCTGCTTCACCCCAAACAAATAAATGTCACCGTGCGCATCAAGGCCTCTTTAACGAATTGGTTTCCATAATTGAAGAACGAGAAGATCAAGCCAAAATTGCATTCCCAAATATTGTCTATGGGTTCGACGCTGTAACGCAACAGCCACTCAATACATTTTGGATTCATAAAAGATACATAATACCCCTCAATAATCTCGCCGAAAATCTTTTGCAAACAATACCAAGCCCTCAATACGCGAATGGGCAAACAGTAGTGCTAATCTACCCATGGCGCCAATTTTCGGTTGGAACACGCTTTAAACGAACCCCTCAACATGATTCGCAATCTCACTATGCGATTGTGCGAGCTGATTATTCAAGCCAAAGAGAGATCGTTGATTTTATCCCTCATGAAGATGCTATTCCGGAAATTAAGCAGGATTCTCAATCGGCTCGAAGGCTATTTCTGCAGATCATCAACAATTTAATTGATCGAGTTGCTGCAGGTGGCACAGATAATGTGGTTCCTTATGTATGGGGTGGCAGTAGTTTTGCGCAACCGTATTCAAAGTTGGATTTTTATCTACAAGATGGCGTATGGCATCGAAACGGAAAACATGATCCATATACCGGCTATGATTGCTCAGAGTTTGTGCTGCGAATGGCTCAAATTGCCGGAATACATTTTCCTTGGAAGACAACCAAAGTAATCGGGCAATCACTACGATCACTCAATAATCAAGATCAATTAGAAGAAGGCGATCTTATTTGGGTGGAAGGGCACGTGATGATTGTGAGCGATATAGAACAAAATGAAATTATCGAGATGTGTGGATATTCAAGCGGGTATGGTTGCTTGCATCGCATTCAGTTGAAAAACCGGTTTGCGGAAATTACAACCTATGCCGATTTGCTTGAATATTATCATAAAAATAAGCCTATCACATTTAAAAACAAACAAGGCGTTCCAGTTCAGAAGAGTAATGCTGTAAAATTGCTGAAACTGGTGGATTAAAAAATAACATGAGCCTATTCGCTCACTTCATTCGCTACTGCTCTGAGGTTTTTAATTTTTGCTGTTCTTTGTAATTTTCGCGATAGGGCCAGCTTGATTCGAAGATATGTTGCATAGGTCCATTTTTCTGGATTAAGAGCATCAAGCAACAAGGGATCAGGATTCTGCGCTCGATCTTGACATAATTCGTATGCAGTTTGATTCTCATATAAGCCAACCTTGTTTTTTATTTTTCCACGCTTTTCAAGCAATTCATGAATCTTGCCCAGAGGAGATGGCCCCGTAAAAAACTTCTTGCGCAAATCCGTAGGCGCGTAGAGGGATCGGTAATTTCTTTTGAGATACATTAAAAATTGGATGAATCCTGCATGCTCTTCTGCATAGTGCCCAATTAATACGTTATTAATCAATTCCAATGATGGATTTTTATGCCGCGCTGCAAAATGAAGCGCAGTATTTCGATCCAAATTTTGATGAGCAACATCGATGCCTGTTTTTAATGCTATGCGCATCCTGGGAATCATATTCCCATAAAAAGTATCGCTATCTACCACTTCATGCAGCAATGTCCATTGCCATAGATCAGTTTTTGGCGGGATCCCACGATCTAAATAAAATTGCAAAAGTTCAGGGTCATGTTGCAGAAAGGTGCAATGCTTAAGGATGTTATCGGGTATCTTTGCCCCATAATCAATGAGTAAGGCCGCAAGTTCACACGTTGTTGCCTCAAGAAGAAGCAAGTCTTCGCCATATATACCCCAATTTGGATCAACTTTTTTTTCAAGAAGATATCGCGTCAAAGGAACATCCCTACTTTCCAAAGATAGTGAGAGTAGACTAACAGGTCTTATATTTGTTGGATCGGCGCCAATACAAATGGCGAGTGCTATGAAATTGCGCATGCCATGATACATTTGGGGGGTTGATCCTTTGCTCTTAAACCAAAAAGGCATTACCGCATCATGTAATAATTGATTTTTTTTCCCAGGTGAAAATGTTTCTTTTATGCGCCTCCATTCCGGATTAAGGCTCAACAAAAGTTCATCGGAAATGAGTTGGTCTTTGGCAAGTAATGCAGCGCATTCAGGCACAGGCTCCTTGGTCCATTGTAGCGCTGTTACATGAGTTGCCTTTTGCCAATCACATTGTTGCCTATTCATGGCAACCAAAGGATTTAATGCAACAAGGGTTATGATAGGGAAAAATATCTTGTACATAATTCTTTGCATTCGGTATTGTGTGCGAAAAACTTGATGGTATCTCAAATCTCATAGATCATGCCACGAATTAGCAGTTGCGGCAATTGACTATGCTATAACACCGATTCCTTTACCTTTCTAACCCATCCTATACACTAAATCCAGAATAGAAAGTAAAAAATGACCAAACAATTACTTTGTATATTATCGCTGATCATCGCAACTCCCAATTCTGGAATGTACCAAGCTCTTGCAGAGCGATTCTATTTGGGCAAAGAAGAATGGTACCATGGCTATCACCTTTATCCGCGAGAATTATTTCCAGGATTTTCTTTTGATCAACAAACTATAAGCCTTCATGTTCTTGATGGCGAACCCATAAGCGATGCCCGCCTCCTTGAACAGAATCCAGAATGGCAAAAATTAAAATCAAAACTGTGCGCCCAAGAAAAGTGGCTCGCTCTCGATGGAGCACTTGATTTTAGGATCGGAGATGAAACAGAATATTCTTTTCGCAGAATCGCAATCGCACTTGCTGTTTGCATCGGAGCCAATCCAAGGCATCAAAAAAAATACCGCGACGAAACTGCGCTTGAATGGCCGGTGAGATATAACGACATGCAATTGGTTAGCTATTTGTTGGCCAGAGGCGCCGATCCAAATAATACCAATGTGCCAAGGCGGCCCCATGAAGGTGTTTTGCGCTATGCCAGCACTATCGCAATGGCTCAATTACTCATTCAGAATGGAGCCAAACTTGATAAAGATATTTTCTTTCAAATCGTAATCCATAATCATCCGAACGAACTACTGCAATTCTACTTGACTGCTACTGACCTACGCCCTACCGATGATATGAATCTTTTTCATCCAATATGTGGAACATACCCCTATAACCCAAACGCTCGAGAACTTACACGCACACTACTCAATATCGGCTTGAATAGTTCCACTCAGGATAATAAAGGGTGGACACCACTCCATATCTTAGCCTTCCAAGGTTGCAGAGCTCCTGAATGGAATGAACTTTTAATGGAATTTTTAAGCCCATATCTTAAACTGCATACTGGATTTTTGGCATTTCTTTTCTATCTTCGGCAAGAATGGCCCTTGCTCTATGCCCAAAAGGGATTGCTTGCTCAGCAATTTGGAAAGATTGCCCATGAACCAATGAATAAACTTAAAGCCTTGCTCAGCATTAAAAATAATATCGGGTATATTGCTTATCATTATTGTCATGATTATCTCTTAAGCCCTAAAAAGGTAAGGTATGCGAGAATGAGAGCGAGAATTCGGTTATGCATACTCGTCAAGTACATAAAGGATCAAATAAAATTAATTAAGGACCCCTTATGCCCATTCTTGAAGTACAAAATTTAACCAAGACCTATCATTCAGGTTTTTGGCCGTTCCAAAAAATACAAACGTTCACTGCCGTAAACAGCATTTCGTTCAACGTCAAAAAGGGCGAAATCGTTGGATTCTTGGGACCCAATGGCGCCGGCAAAACAACAACCATTCAAATGCTCCTTGGCACCTTAACTCCAACTTCAGGAACTATTTCATACTTCGGCTCAGATTTTGCAAGCAATCGAATTGATGCATTAAAACGCATTGGTTATGCGAGCGGGTATGATCGTTTACCAGGCCAATTAACGGTGCTTGAAAATTTACACATCATTGGGCGCATTTATGGCATGCCCGCAGATAAGCGCACTTCACAAATCGAATCATTGCTTAAATTCTTTCGTATGTGGGATAAGCGGGACAAGCAGATGAAATCTCTATCTGCCGGGCAAACGACACGCGTACTGCTTGCAAAAGCATTTCTTGCCGATCCCGATATTGTTTTGCTCGATGAACCAACTGCTTCTCTGGATCCTGATGTTGCACATGAAGTGCGCCAATTTATCTTGGCACAGCGTAAAGAGCGTAATATTTCTCTGCTTATCACATCGCACAACATGGATGAAGTCACTGAACTCTGTGATCGCGTATTGGTGCTCAAAAATGGATCGATCATTGCTGATAATACCCCAGAGCAACTTGCTCAATCGATAGCCAAGGCTCATATTCACTTGAGCTTTGTTCACAATGAATATGAAAAAGCGATCAATTACTTGAATACGCACGTCACTCCATATAAAACTAATGCTCATGAGATTTCAATCGAGCTCGATGAGCATGCGATTGCACAGTTCCTTGCAGAGCTTGCTGGCAATCAGATTTTATATTCACATATTGCGATTGATAAACCGACGTTGGAAGATTATTTTTTGAGTATTGCACGATAACCCTTCGATACACCTCGCTTCGCTCAGCACTCAGGGCGAACGGTAAGAGTGTCATTTCTAAGGGTTAGTAAACAATAAAAATTTACAATAGAACACAAAAAAGAAGAATACCCCTCCGTTCGTCCTGAGTGAATTTCGAACGAAGTGAGAAATTTGTATCGAAGGATATTTTATGATTTCATTTTCACCAATCTGGGCCGTTACACTTCGCCAAGTATATCTTTGGCGCCATGACATTAATAATTTATTGATGAATATCTATTGGCCTGTTCTTGATATTTTGGTCTGGGGATTCTTGGGAACCTGGATCGCCCAATCTGGACTAGCCGGTTTTCAAAACTATGAATATGCTGCACTGCTTGGTATTTTGCTTTGGCAGGTAGTTGGGCGTGGAGCGCAAGTTTTTGGACTTGCCTTTTGCGAAGAGCTTTGGCAGCAAAACATCGTTAACATGTTTTCATTACCACTGCGCACCATCGAATGGATGCTCGGCGTCATTTTGTTTTATATCTTCGCTCTTACTATCATCGTCGGCATGAGTATGCTGACGATATTTCTATTGTATGACCTCTCTATGTGGAACACGATAACTACGTTCCTCATTTTTATGCCGCCCCTATTCTTATGCTGCATATGGCTTGGTTTTACCGGACTGCAAATTCTTGTCCTTATTGGAAAACGAGGTATTGAACTTAACTTTATCGTTATGTGGGTCCTCTTGCCATTTAGTGGTGCATATTATCCGATTGAAGTACTTCCTGCATGGGGCAAAATACTGAGCGCTTTTGTACCCATGAGTTATGTATTTACCGGCATGCGAGAATACGTTATGCATCAACAAGATCCCACATATAATTTGATTATCGGGTATGCAATGAGCGCAGCTTATGCATTAATTGCTGTTCTGGTGTTTATGTATTGTTTTAATCGCAGCAAAGCGAGTGGCCTTGCTCGATTGGCTGATTAATGAAGATGAAGAATCATATTCTTATTTTTTTTGCATTTATTATGTTTTCATTACAAGGATTTTCCATGGTCCAACACTCCAATTCAATTGAGATCGACCAACTTATTCACGCGTGGCAAAAATTTTTATCCAATCATACATGGCAAGAACTCACTCAAAATGTCGATCCCATACATGGAGGCTGTGGACCAGTGTATGAATTGCCCAATTACTTAAATCGAGAAAATGAAAATCTTGCGATTGTCGATATGCGAAATATCAAAGTTGCTGAACCTCATTACCATCCACATGAAAATATAGAGGTTTATTTTGTGCTTCAGGGTACCGCACGCGTAATTGTCGGTAGAAATGAGCGGTTTGTGCAAGTAGGTGATGTTGTTATTATCCCACCAAACAAAGCACATTTTACATTTCCTGATGAAAATTATGTTATTGCATGCGTGAATACGCCCCCTTATAAGCCCGAGAATTACATTCCGCTTTATGAAACAAATGAAGCGGTTGAATTTGATCGGGAGTATTTTGAGAGTATGCAAGGATAAATATTAATTTTCCGAATACGCCTTGCCATTCTTCAAGCCATCAATTGCTTGCAAAGCATGCTCGGTGATTTGCTCTGGCAATGAGTCAAGCGAAAACCATGCGGCATCACTATGCCTATGAGGCTCATTATTCATTGCTGTTCCAAACCATTGATTGGTCATGAAATAGAAACCAAGAATGTCTTTCGTATTCGTTGTGCTCTTGCGAACATGAATCACATGCACCAGCTGCAATGTTTCTGTTCTAATCTCTACGCCCAATTCTTCGCGCGCTTCTCGTGCAGCAGCATTAATCAATGTTTCATTTTCTTCCAGAAGCCCACCAGGTATGCTCCAAAGATTATTTGCCCAATCGGTATTGCGCCGCTTGACCAAAAAGATTTGATTATCTTTTATAAGCATGATCGCAGCATAAGCAGGAAGTTTGTATATATGGGTCATGATGTTCCAACAAATTTATTTTTGCAGTAAAAGTGCATTATCAGCAAATCGAATTTTAATGCACTCAATTGAGAAGTTGTTTAGTTAAGAGTAGCACAACATCAAAAATTGCATATACTCAAACCAAATACCCAAAATACTCAAATGTGCTGGAAATTATTCATGAAACAAATTATCTCAATCGGTGGCGGTAGCTTGAGCCATTATTCTAATATTCTAATTCTCAAATACATCTTGAAACAAACTAAAAAAGAATCTCCAAAGGTCTGCTTCTTGCCTCAAGCGAGTGCTGAATCTAAAGATTACATCGTTAGCTTTTATCAAACATTCTGCAAACTTGGCGCACAGCCCTCTTGGATTTCATTATTTGGGCGCGTAGCTCCAACTTGGAAAGAACATTTACTCTCACAGGATATTATTTTTGTCGGCGGCGGAAATACACGCAGCATGCTCGCGCTCTGGCGCGAATGGGGCATGGATGAAGTATTGCACGAAGCATATGAAAAAGGGATCATTCTGTGTGGTTCAAGCGCGGGAGCAATTTGCTGGTTTGAGCAGTGTATTACTGATTCGGTTTGGCCACTTGGCGTTTTGGATTGCATGGGCATTTTAAAAGGCAGCTGCTGCCCACACTATGATGACGAAGCAGAGCGCCGACCGGCATATTTAAAATTCGTACAATCAGAAGAAGCTTTGCCTGGTATTGCACTTGCACAAGATGCAGCGGCACATTATATCGATGGAGACCTGCACAAAATTGTTACTGGTGCCAAAAATAAAAAATGTTATTTGGTCAATGCACAGGAAGAAAAAGAATTGGAAGTAGAGTTTTTGAGATAAAAAGCCTCTCGTTACCGAGAGGCTCTTTTAATTTACATAATTTTATAAGAACTCAGCGCTATTAAGCGCCTCATTTTGCACTTATGCAAGTGGAACAATTTTCAAATCAAGCATAGCAAGTGCAGAATCTGCCCAGGTTTTGCCAATTTGCTGTTCAATCATATTCGAGGCTTGCTCATAGGTAGTTGCTAAAACGGCACACATGACCGGTTTGCCTTCTTGCAAAGAAAGATCATGCAATCCTTGAATAACTGTACGCGCAATGGCATCAGCAAGCAAACTTTCTCCAATCACCGCGCCGATGCAAATACAGACATCACATTGAGCCTGTTCAAGTACTTGGTGAGCGCCAAAGGTAAGTTCATACGCCCCTGGCACTTCACACACCAGAATATTCCCTGCATCAATCCCGCGAGCCAAAAGCTGCTCTACGCAATCTTGATAAATCGCATCAACAAGTTCGGTACGCCATTTGGTTTTCACGATGCCAATTTTCTTATTTTGAACTGCAGAGCTATCAAATTTATCTTGCTGGAAAATCGTTGCGCTTTCTACCAACTGCTGAGAAGCTTCACTTGCAAAAGATATAGATGCCACTAATCCAAAAAAAAGATTCATGCAACGTTTAGTGTGCATTTTGTTCATACTCAGTCCTTATATTTAGGGGGCTCTTAAAATTCTGGAAGATCCTACTAAAGATTTTGAGTATCCTCAAGATTCATAACCTTTGACAATATAGATAGGCCCCCTCGCAGCGAGGGGGCCTATCTATATATGTTTAAAATTCAATATTGCTTAGCGATGTTCCTCAGCTTCTTTGCGCATAAATGCCGGCACATCAAGATCATTCAAATCTAGATCTTCATGCGATTCTTTTGCAGCTTCGAGCTTGCACGCTTCGCCTTGAGCAGTAACTTCAACTGGCTCTGGAGCCCGTTCAGGAGCCTTAGGGCAGGCAACAATAGGAACTTCTAATTTTATCAATTCAGGCTTTATGGCATGCTCAACTACAATCTTTTCAACTTGAATCACCGGCTCGGATTTATCCAAAACCGTTGCACGAACTTGCATCACTGGCTGCTTTGCAACTTCCAGAGCAGCTTCCACACCTACCGGTTTTTGTTCTTCAAATCCAGTCGCAATGATCGTTACAATGACTTCATCATCAAGATTTTCATCAATCACTGACCCCAAAATAATATTTGCATCTTCATGCGCTTGTTCATAAATAACCGACGCTGCTTCGCTGATTTCATGAATGCCAAGTGATTTGCCACCGGTAATATTGAATAGCACGCCTTGCGCTCCGGCAACACTCATATTTTCAAGTAATGGAGATGAAATTGCTGCAAGCGCCGCCTTTTTAGCGCGTCCCTCTCCTGAAGCTTTACCCGTTCCCATGACTGCTAAGCCACGATCTTTCATAATGGTACGCACATCGGCAAAATCAACGTTAATATGCCCTGGCTTGGTGATAATATCGGAAATGCCACGCACCGATTGGCACAGCACATCATT
The DNA here is from genome assembly GCA_964553945.1 of uncultured Pseudomonadota bacterium. GTDB lineage: Bacteria > Babelota > Babeliae > Babelales > Vermiphilaceae > CAZKLV01. Next base: position 375,719 of record CAZKLV010000001.1, on the reverse strand, counting down.
GATCATGGCAAATGCATTGATCATTGATACTTTGCTATCAACTACATCGAGTAGTTTTTGATTTGGAATGATAATCAAAGTATCAACTGCCTTGCGCAACTCTTCGATTGCTGCTTGTGCCACACGTGAACGCCGCTTTCCTTCAAACAAGAATGGCTTTGTTACAATCGCAATAGTAAGTATTCCTTTTTCGCGTAACGCGCGTGCAACGACCGGCAATGCACCCGATCCAGTACCGCCGCCCATGCCGCCCGATAAAAACACGATATCTGCATCTGCAACCACTTCAAGCACCTTATCCAAATCTTCTTCTGCTGCACGTTTTCCAACTTCAGGATTAGCGCCCGTGCCCAATCCTTTGGTTGATTTAATACCAATCTGAACTCGCTCACGCGCTTTGGAATTTTCAAGCGCTTGCGCATCAGTGTTTGCCACAATACATTCGATTCCTTCATACCCAGAATCAATCAGACTATTAATTGTATTGCCGCCACCACCACCGACCCCGATCACCTTAATCTTGGCCATTGGAATAAGATCTTTTTTTTCTTCTTCAAAGATAATCATTATCTTCCTCCCTACGAGTGTGAGGGTGCCATCTTAAAAGAAATCCGACACCCAAGATTTCATTCGATCAAAAATCTTTTTGGCAATTGGACCATCGCCGAGCTGCATCTTGTTGCGCTCATTACGTTTCACTACATGAATCAAGAGCCCATACCCGGTTGCATAAATTGGCGAACTCAATGATTCGGGCATTTCAAATTCAATACGAGGAAGCCCAATTCGCACCGGCACATTAAATATTTCATGTGCAAGCTCAGGCATTCCTTTAAGAAGTGAGCCACCGCCAGTGAGCACCAATCCCGTTCCCATAAATCTAGTTAAATTTTTTGCATGAATTTCACGATAAACGAGTTCAAATATTTCTTGTGCACGTGGCTGCAGGATCCGCAGTAGTTGCGAAGTTTGGACAAATTGCTTATCGCCACCTTGAACCGCATCGGCATCAATAATTTCATCTGCAATCATCACTTCGCTGGTCACGAGCCCGTATTGATGCTTGAGGCGAATCGCATCACTGATCGTCGTTCGCAATCCAATCGCTAGATCGTTGGTAAAATGATTTCCTGCAATTGGCAAACTCATTGTGTGGCGAATGCTGCCGTTTTGATAGAGAGCAAGATCAGATGTTCCACCGCCAATATCAAGCATAGCAACACCCAATTCACGCTCATCGGCACTTAATACCGCATCGGCTGATGCAAGCGGCTCAAGAATAATATCACTGACCACCACTCCAGCTTGCTCGCAGCACTTGACTAGGTCTTGCACGGAAGTAATTGCGCCCATAATAATATGTGCTTGTACCTCAAGACGAACACCATGCATGCCAACTGGATCAACCACTGTTTGATGCCCATCAATAATAAAAAATTGTGGCAAGACATGCAGAATTTTCATACCTTCAGGAATTGGAATAGCCTGCGCTGCCGCAAGAACATTGGCAACATCACCATGAGTAATCTCACCATTTTTGACCGGCACGACGCCGTGAGAATTAACCGATTCGATGTGGCCACCCGCAATACCAACAGCTGCCGACTCAATTTGTAATCCAGCCATAAGCTCTGCTTCTTGAATAGCAGCTTTTACTGAATGAATTGTTTTGGCAATATCGACAACCACCCCCTTCTTTAACCCATCGGATGGTGATTTACCTATACCTAAAATCTCGATCGACTCTCCATCTAATTGCTGAGCAATCAACACACAAATTTTTGTGGTCCCTACGTCAATTGCGGTCACAATTTTTTCATGATACAGACGTGCCATGTTGAATCCCCCCCTTGGTCCCATTAATTACTTTCCCCATACTATTCATGGCATTACTACGCAATACAATTTGATTTTCAAAACGGATATCGGCAATGAATAATTTCGGCTTACCTGATGTATTTTTTTCAGTCACAAGCTGATGTATTTGTTCAAAATAAGCTTCAATCTTATTTTTATCCGCAAGTTGATATGCGCAACAAACCATAGTAATCAAAGGCTCGCGCGGATCGCGAACAGTGACTTCATGATGCGAATTCCAGGTAACCTCGAATTTATTCAGCAAATCTCGTTCAATAGATTTTATTTGGGTTGCCATGATTTCAAGCTCGTGCACATCGGCCAGCACTGATTGCGGTGCATGCAACGATGCAAGTTGTTGAATGGTTACCGGATCATAGGAATCGATACTAATCACACGCGAATGCTCGGTCAAAACAACAGTATCATTCATGCGCACCAAAGGTTTTTGAGCCACAATATTGGCAATAGCTTCTTTATTTGGCTCTATTGCGATGGAAGCTGATTCTATACAGCCAAACACATCCAAAAGTGTCGCAATTGCAACATCAGGATCATTACCAATCTGCGAACAGAGATTTGCAGAAATTTCCTGACGCACATGCTCAGAAAGCGCCTCATCAAAATGCGCAATGTATTGTTCTACCGCATGCAAACGCATCCAACTGCGATATGAAATAAATATGCATGTTGCTATACAACTTGCGATCAGAATTATTTTTGGAGTTATGCGCTTCATTTCCCTATCCCCATCTAGCCCGACCTGCTCGACGAAGCTAGCCAAGTTAGAAAACATGGATTAGCGAAGTCGAAAATCTTGAGAGCTAATTTCACTTCTTCATGATCTAATTTATATCTACTGATTTTAGGTATAAATAGTCAATAAAAGAGAAAAAGGTATCGGAGAGGATTGAATTTAAGGTTCTGAATTGAATTATTTCTTCTTGGTGATTAAAAAATGATTATCCGTTCGTGGTGAGTAACCGGCGAGCTTAGCGAGCCAGGATCATCGAACCATGTTACCGATCAATTTTTTTATTCGGACTTATGGTTCGATACATTTTTTCGCACAAATGCGAAAAAACACCCTTCGCTAAACTCAGGGGAGCCTCACAATCCCTCCGCCGAGCATCCCGAGCTCGACGAGGGACACGAACGGATATAATTATTTTCATACAAACGAAATGATATTGATAATTACAATCCTACTAGATCAATTTATGCTTGGTCCCAACCAAGAAGAGTAAAACACCTGCAGCAACCGACGCATTATACGAAATATCTTTTGTGCGCTGCGGCAACGTCACATGCTTGCCCGCTTTCAAAATTTCTTTTGATATTCCGGATCCTTCACCACCAATCACAATACAGCACGGCTTTTCAAATGCGCAGGCTGTTGCATTTTCACCATCAAAAGTGGCCAAATAAATATTGTAACCTGCAGTTTTTAATTCTTGTGCAGCCGAAACAGCAGATGCTGATTCATAAATTTCGATGCGCTCAGCTAATCCCGCCGATGCTTTGAATGCCGGCGCGTTCAACGGAGCAGATCCGCGTTTGGTAATCACCACACCACTTGCACCGGCGCAATACGCTGAACGAATAATAGCGCCCATGTTGCGAGGGTCCTGAATACCATCGAGCATAATAAGAAACGGATATTTTTCCGGTTCAAACATTTTTTTTCTGAACCCGAGAGGGTGAACCCAGGCAACAACACCCTGGTGATCAGTGCCGCCGGCCATACGAGCAAGCACGTCACGAGCAACATATTGAATTTGTACCGGATATTTGGGCATCAATTTTTCTATATCCGCATACCCCTTAGGTTCAGGCTTGGTAGTATAAATTGCGATAAGTTTTCGATTCTTAGCCTTGAGCATCTCAATTATAGGATGCATTCCATAGAGAAGCTCACCGACCGTTTCTTTTGTTTTTTTAATCATAATAGACCTAGTTTAAGCTTTAAAATAGTACCTTTTTTCAGTATAACGGGCTTAAAATAAAAAGCATCAGATTTCACCCCCCCATGCCCCATCTTGAAAGTTTTTACCCGTTTAGGTAATTTATATATCAGAATCATTAGCCATCTTTTAACTGTAAGAGGTGCTTTATGAACACATACAAATACTCACTTCCAATACTTCTTTTATCAAGCGCTCCACTCCTTGCTTATGATCCCTATGATCATATGCATGCGATGATTGATAGCATGAGGCAGATGAGCGATCAAATGAACCAAACATTTGATGAAATACATCGCCACATGAGTGAATCATTTTCAGGTATACATCATCGCATACAGGATTCAGCCTCCACATGGAAAGTCTCGCTCGATGAAGCAGATGAAACAATTTTGCTCAGAATCAAAGGAATAAAAACCAATTCGATCAACGTGACGCTTGATGATGAGAAAGATGTATTACGGATAAAAACTGATGAAGGAACAATTATTGTATATGCAAACGGAAAAGCCCTTCAAGTTACTATACGCCAAGAGCAAAAAACCGAAAAGGATGAGAAAATAACATCTCAATCAGTGAGCCAATCTATTATAGCTCGAACAATTGGAGCTGAAATAGATATGGAACAATCAAATATCGATTATCATAAAGAAGAGCAAGAACTCTCTCTTGCATTCAACAAAAAGCGCCGTAAATCAAAGGCAAAAACCTTACCGGTAAACATTAAGTAGTTCTAATTAATAGAAAACAAGCAAAACCGCTCATCATTATTTAAATGATGAGCGGTTTTGCTTTAATATTTTCTTGATTCAATATTATACTTATTGCACAAAGAAGTTTTAAAACGAATTGCTTAAAATTACTATCAATCGATCACACTAAAAATTTATCGTTCCGTTCGCCCAGAGCTTGCGAAGGAACTAGAACGGTAAGGATAACCATGAACACTATGTACACCTGGATCGAAATCAATAAAATCGCCTTCGAACACAATGTTGCTCAACTCAAATCAATTATTAAAGGTGAACTCGCAGCAGTGATCAAAAGTAATGCGTATGGACACGGTATGCTCCAGATAGCACATCTATGCCAAGAGAGTAAACATGTCGATTGGTTATGCGTTGCCAACTTAAGCGATGCACTTAAACTCGATGCGCATGGTATTACAAAACCAATTTTGGTCATGAGTTGCATCGATGAAGATCCAGCACGAGCAAATGGCAAAAATATTTCATTTGTGGTTCCGGATATGATGACAGCAAATCAATTAAATTCGACTGGCAATTTTCGCATCCATATCAAAATCGATACCGGCCTGCGCCGATTCGGCTTTGAGCCAGAAGACACACTCAAAATTATTGAAGCCATTAAAAACATGCCAAATCTGCATATCGAAGGGATCATGACCCATTTTGCACAATCTCAAAAGCCTGATCAAAGCTTCACCTACGCACAGCTAGCCAAATACGATCACATCTTACAAGAGCTTGAAAAACGGAATATCAAGGTTCCATATAAGCACGTTGCCAATTCAGCAGCAACGATGCGCTTTGATTTGCCACAATGCAATCTCTTTCGAGTCGGGGTTGGCATCTATGGATGGTGGCCGAATCAACCATTGAAAGATGAAGTTGAAAAAAAACATCCAAAATTTTCTCTGCGACCAATTATCACCTGGAAAACACGAGTCAATAACCTTAAGACTATTCCAGCCAATCAACCGGTTGGCTATGATTGCACGGTAATAACTACGCGTGAAACAAAGGTGGCCTTTATTCCTGTTGGTTATTTTGACGGTTTTGACTTTCGCCTTTCAAATACAGGATTTGTAAACATCAGTGGTAAACCAGCTCCTATCTTAGGCAGAGTTAGTATGAACGTAGCAACCATTGATGTAACCGATATTGACGGGATCAAGGTTGGTGACGAAGTTATCATTTTAGGAAGTTATGAAAAAGTAACCGCTTACGACTGGGTGCAAAACACTGGAAATCCTAATATTCGCGAATTAATTACGACTATTCATCCTAGCATTGAGCGACATATTGTAGAACAAGAAATTGATAAAAATCAGCTATGCCCCAATAAGAATTTAGCTAATCAATCCCAAAAGACGGCGCTCCCTCACCGTTCGCCCTGAGTGTTTTTCGAACGTAGTGAGAAAAATGTATCGAAGAGTTGCGTTTAAAGTCAGTTATGTAAAAATAAGATAAGAAAAAATAACACAACCCTTCGATACTCCGGGCTCGCTACGCTCGCTCGGAACTCAGGGCGAACGGTTGGAGCTTCAAACTGATAAATAAAATCCATCTTTGCGATAACCAGATAATCAAAGGGGTGTCATGTATATTCTTGAAGGCAACATCGGCGCAGGTAAATCAACATTTTTAAGAATGCTCGCAGAGCGTATTCCAACCCTACGCGTGCGCCAAGAGCCGGTTAATAATTGGCAGCGTCAAGTCTATGGGCAATCACTGCTCACTAATTTTTATCAGGACCCTAAACGCTGGGCCTACACATTCGAAACATTAACCATGATTTGCCGAGTTCAAGAACATTTAATTGAACAGCAGGCAGCAAATGTAACGGATGTTGTTGTTGAACGATCGATCTATTCAGGGCATTATTGTTTTGCAAAAAATAGTTTTATGAGCGGATTTTTAACACCACTCGAGTGGCAACTCTATCAAGAGTGGTTTGCTATGCTCACAAGCGATAAAATCACTACGCCTCGTGGATTTATCTACCTTTCTGTTGATCCTGAAGTCTCTTATGAGCGTATCAAAAAACGTAATCGATACGCTGAAAAAAGTTTGTCCCTCGGATACCTCAAGCAAATTCACGCGCGACACCAAGAATTTTTGATAGCCAAAAAAGATGTTGCCCCTGAACTTGCTCAAATTCCGGTTCTCACCTTAAATTGTAATGAAGAATTTGAAGCTAATTCGGTCAATTTCGATAAGCACGTCAGTGCAGTACTCGATTTTTTTAATATGCATAACTTAAACACGATCAATAATAGGCCCTCTAATCCACAGACGAGTCAGTCGATTACTTGATTCAAAACTCTCCGCTCGCTCCTGAGGCCTCCCCTGAGTTTATCGAAGGATCGAAGAGTCGCATTAGTTTTGAAATAAAAAAGAAATTTATTAGGTAACCCTTCGATACATTTTTCTCATTTCATTCGAAAAGCACTCAGGGCGAACGGAGAAAATATAATTTCGCATTATTTAGATCTTCATCCGTCCCAAAAACTGATCAACCGGAATAATCTTTTCTTGTAAATCTATCCCTACCTCGCGCTCAGGCAACCGAATTGCCTCGCTCGCCTTAAATGGCCCAATCTGCGTGCGTTCTAGTTCAACCGTTGTTGCGCAGCTACCAAGAAAACGCGCAATATCATTGACCAGCGAACGAATATAGGTCCCATGAGAAACATGAGCTCGGATTTTAAAAAGGGGAGAATTAAAATCCAAGAGCTCTAGCTTATGAATGTAAACGGTGCGTGATTTGCGCGTAATGATTTCATTGAGCTCTTCTTGCGATGTTTTGCCTCTGCGTGCTAAATCGTAGAGGCGCTCACCCTCATGCCAAAGTGCAGAATAAACGGGCGGTGTTTGCAGATATGAGGGAATGAATTTATGAAATGATTCTTTAAAGTCTTCGACTTTTAACTCAGGAACAGCACATGTTTCTACAATACGCCCCTTTGGATCAAATGTAGCGGTCAACTCTCCAAGCTTTCCAGTTGCTACATATTCTTTATCAAGTTGCATAACTTCTTCAACATGCCGCGTTGCTTCGCGACCAATCGCAACAATTAAAAGACCGGTCGCAAAAGGATCAAGTGTTCCAGAATGACCGATCTTATTTTCTTTGCCAAAAATACGCTGCAACTTACGAATGCAATCGAAGGAACTTCTGCCTGCTGGTTTATAAATCAAAAGAAAACCGGGGGAAATAGTTTGGGTAATCATAAACTTTTCTTATTTTCACATTTGCCCGCTCCAATCCTTCGCAAGCTCAGGACGAACGGCCTATCGAATCTATGATAAAAATATTTTTCAGAATAAGAAAACCGTTCGTCCTGAGCTTGCGAAGGGTCTCGAACGGTTCAAATATCTATTTAATCTTATAGATTTTATGCTTGCCAGCCTTAATCACCATCCCAGATTTCCAAAGCACACTCGCCTTGAAATCCTCAATTGCCTGACCATCAATCTCAACGGCACGCCCTTCGATTAATCGTTTAGCATCAGAAGAAGTTGAAATAGCACCCAATAATTTTAGTAGATCGACGATCCAAATTGGGTTTGCCGTGCCACCTGGCAGTTCAACTTCAGTTCCCTTGGAATAATCACGTTTTTGAAATAATGCTTCGAATGTTGCTTGTGCAGCATCAGCTTCTGATTTCGACCAGAATCGAGCCACGATACGATTTGCCATATCTTTTTTGAGTTCCATCGGATTTATATTGCCCGAAGCAATTCTCTCTTCCATTTGGGAAATCTCTGGCTTTGTGCAGCCAAGTAACAGTTCAAAATATGACCACATTGCGTTATCGGGCATGGACATCAATTTACCAAATGCTTGATCAGCCAGTTCGGTGAGCCCAACTGCATTGCCAAGTGACTTGGACATTTTGTGGACCCCATCGAGACCAACAAGCAAAGGCATAGTCAAAATCACTTGTGCCTCCTTGCCAAATTGTTCTTGCAAAGCACGGCCCATAAAGAGATTGAAGGTTTGATCGGTACCACCAATTTCCACATCTGCATCTAAGGCAACCGAGTCATAACCTTGCATGATCGGATAAAGAAGTTCATGAAAGCCGATCGGTTCTTGATTGCGAATCCGTTTTGCAAAATCTTCCCGCTCAATCAACTGCGCAACGGTTACCTTTGCACATAATTGAATCATTTGTGCGAAATCCAATTTGCTCAGCCATTCAGAGTTGTACCGAATAGAAATTTTTTTGGTATCAAGAATTTTGCCGACTTGCTCAAAGTAGGTCTTCATATTGTGTGCAATATCAGATTCGCTGAGCGGAGGGCGAGTTTTTGATTTGCCTGTGGGGTCACCAATGCGAGCGGTAAAATCACCAATTAAAAAGATAACCTCATGGCCCAAATCTTCAAATTGTTTTAATTTTGAAAGAACAACCGCATGCCCCAAATGCAAATCAGGAGCTGTTGGATCCATGCCAAGTTTAATTTTGAGTTTTTTACCACGAGCCAATTTTTTCAGCAAATCAGATTCAGGAGTGACTTGTACGGTACCTGATTTGATAATTTCTAATGTGTTATCCATTCAAAGATCCTTTAAAACAAGAGATGAGCAAGTACCTGTGCAACAGCGGTTAGTGTTTCAACCGTAAGCACAATCAATGGTGATCCAAAAAGAAGTAATAAAATAAATGGCGCAATAAAGGTCATATAATAATTTTGGGTCATATCATGCGCACCACGAGAACGGGTATCAAGATACAAATAAAAACTATTGATAATCAATCTGACAACGCCCAGCACCACATTCAAATATGCGGTCGCTAACAACACAAATATTGCGGTAATGCGAGCAGATGAAAATGACGGACAACTTTGCGCAAGCTCTAAATGACTCAAATCACTCGAGCATCTATAAAGAAGAGTTTTGATCATATCTGGCATGCCTGGACCAAATAAAACTACTAAGGTAAACAAACTGATAAATGCAAGCACCACACATGCAATGGCATCTGCATAGTAAGCAAGTCCCATTTTGAGGCGGCGATGCGGCTCGCGAATGTTATATGGATCGACCGGAACGCGATTACCAAATCCAACCCGCGCCCAGACAATAAAGAGTAATCCAAAAAGATTAATATGCACAAATGGATTAAGAGTCATGTACCCAAAATCCTTACCGGTCGAATCGCCCATTTTATTGGTGATCCAAGCAGTGAGCGCACCGGTAATTGTCACCGAAACTATATAGGCAAATATAAAAGTAATAACTTGAACAATAAAGGCGGTTGTGTTTAATGGCATAGTCTTTTCCAGGTAAAAATATATAGATCATTCTAGGTGAATTGAAATAATGGGTCAAATCACCTTGTAAAATCATGCCTGTGCGGAATCAAGTATCTGGCGGCAACTTGCCAATCTCTGATACACCTCTTTTGCATGATTTGGCTGCCGCTCACACCGCTCAAAAAAGCTCAACGCTAGACTCGGATTTTTGAGTCGCATATAGGTCTCACCGGCATTAAATAAAGCGCGTTGATCATTTGGATAATAATTGAGCATATTCTCATACGCCTGTGCCGCGTGCTCATAGCGCCCCAATAAGAAGAGACTATTGGCCAAATGGAACAACGCCTGCTCATTGCGTGGATTAATCTCTAAAATCTTCTGGCATCCATGAATAGTGTCTTCATATTTTTTGAGAGCAAAACTCGTTTGCGCATAACATGCAAAACCTACTTCTGTATCCATGTCGGCATTCATGCAGCAATCTTTGAATGCCGACCATGCTTCTTCAAGTTTATTTTGTTGCAAGTATACACGCCCGAGATTATAGTGCGCCTTGCCATAATACGGGCGCAATTTTATTGCAAGTTTTAGATGTTTCATGGCAGCATCTAAATCGTTTTTTTGCAGATAAAATGCAGCCAGATTATTGTATCCTTCAGGAAAATTAGGGTTAATTTTCAATCCCTTTTTAATAGCAAGAATCGCATTGTCAATATCATTCAATTGCGCATAGGCAACTGCCAAGTTATTACATGGATCGGCATAATGAGCATCCATAGCAATCGCTTTTTGATAATAAGGAACCGACTCTTTCCACCTTTTCAAATTCTGCGCCAACTCAACGCCATAATTATTATACGCACGCGCTTTACCTGGAGCATTTTTAATCATTGCGCCCCAGAACTCTAACCCCGAGCTCCAGATATTATTTTGATTCGTAGTAGCAATACCAAGAGGCACACACATTACAACGAGCCCTACGAGTGCAGCAATCGATTGTGGCACGTAAAATGATATTTTTTGTGCCGCGTAATCAGCTACAACTTCAAACAGCTTTATACCACAAACAGCTATAATAAATAACCAACCAATCGATGCTAAATATGCTTTGTAATCCGCCAAGAGCTCTGAGGATGGTATAAATGATGAACGAGGAGCAACGCTTATAAAGAACCAGAGTGCACCAAATGCAAGCAAGCTCGTTCTGTTTTTGCGCAAAATAATCGCAATGAGTGCACCAATTGCGATAAGCACAAGCAACGGCAGCATGGCATCTGGAGCAAAAATACTCGTACTCAACTTCCAATCGTATTCCACACTCATATCGAACGGCCAAAGATACATAACCAAATAATGAATAATGACTTTGAATTGAGAAATGAAAAAATCATATGGTTTGATGGTGTCTGCAGGATTTTGCGTAAGTACGTTGCCAATATTATTCTGCATTACATGTGAGAACGTAAATATCTTTTGAAAAAAACTCGGTTTTAGAAAATAAACATACAACACACCGCTAATAGCCGTTACAGCCCCCAAGAGCCAGGCTCGCGTTTTAAGACTGCGCCAATCGCCCTGAGCAATCAAAAACCAATCAGTAATACACAAAAGAATTGGTCCTACAATTGCGATCTCTTTGGTACCAACCGAAAGAGCGGTGACAGCAAGTAAAAGAACGCAACTCGCCGCACGAGTAACCCCATTGGATGCATGCGCAAAAAACGTATAAAAAAGAATCATGAGCAAAATACTCAAGGTCGCTAACCCCTCAAGCTGACCTTGTATGACGTAGGAAACAGTTTGCGTATGAGCCGGGTGCAAAAGAAATAATGTTGCTGTTAGGGTTGCCAAGCTCCATGAATGGCGAGAGAAAAAAGTGGGGGATTTGGTCTTTGAAAGAAGCATGTGCAGAAGGGTAAAAACCAATGTCCCATTCAGAATATGAATAAGAACGTTACCTACCCGATAAGAGAATGGATCGAACTTACCTAAAGAATAATGAACCGCATTGAGCCAATAACTGATCCACCGCGAACCTGAAAAAAAGAGGTCTGCAAGCGTATTATGGCGAATATTAAACTGCTTTGCTATGTTGGGCAAATCATCAAAAAGAAATGCAAAGTGAAGGGACGGGTAGTAAACCAAAAAAGTTATGATTGCTAATGTTATCGGAACGATCAAAATCTGCCAGCGAGGAATGCGATGCTCCATGAGATTTCCTTCTTTTAAATTCAATTCTTTTTGGCGGCAAGTTTAGCAGGAGGGGCATATGATGTCGATATTTGGGCAAATGCAAATTTTTCGTGTAAAATCAAAATAATTAAAAGTTATTAAATAGAAATTCCTCTCTTAAAAAAAGCATTTTTATGGAAAAACGATACGATCATCTAGCTGCCGAGGCACAAGCCCTGCAAAAATGGGAATCAGAACGAACCACCGCCCGTGAAAATAATCCAGGTCCCCTGTATAGCATCGATACTCCACCACCTACGGTTTCGGGAAGCCTCCATATAGGGCACATATTCTCTTACACCCAGACCGATATTATTGCTCGCTATAAACGCATGTCCGGTTACTCTGTATTCTATCCATTTGGCTTTGATGATAACGGCCTACCAACCGAGCGATATGTAGAAATGAAACGCGATGTGAAAGCGTATCAAATGCCTCGCGGCCAATTTATTGAGCTCTGCTTGGAGACAACTCGTGAGGTAGAACAGGATTTTAAAAAACTTTGGCAACGAATGGGCCTCTCTGTTGATTGGCGCAACGAATATTCTACTATCTCAGCAAGCACGCGAAAATTAGCCCAAGAATCATTCATCGAACTCTATAAAAAAGGCTTTATTTTCCGCCGCGATGAACCGGCTCTTTACTGCAATTTCTGCCGCACCTCTGTTGCACAAGCTGAACTTGATGATCATGAAGAACAATCAAATTTTAATGACATCATTTTCTTTGATCACAATGGCAATGACCTGGTGATCAGCACCACACGCCCCGAGCTCCTTCCTTCATGCGTTGCGCTTGTTTATAATCCAAAAGACGAACGCTACACCCGACTTGCAAATACAGAGGCAACTGTTCCTTTATTTAATTTTAAGGTTCCGGTCTATGCACATGAAAAGGTACAAATAGATAAAGGATCTGGCCTTGTTATGTGCTGCACCTTTGGAGATACAACAGACGTCATTTGGTATAAAGATCTGGAGCTTCCATATAAAGAATCGATCGGCCTTGATGGTAAATTTACCGCTCAAACTGGATTCTTGGCAGGGCTCAAGGTACCCGAAGCCCGCAAAATGGTTATCGAAGCGCTCAAAAAAGAGAACCTTTTATTACAGCAACGTCCAATCAGCCATAGTGTGAGCATGCATGAGCGATGTAAAAAAAATATCGAATACACAGTCCTCAAACAGTGGTTCGTGAACATTCTTGATCACAAAGATGAATTTTTAAAACTTGCGGATCAAATCAACTGGTACCCAGCATTCATGAAATCTCGCTACATCAACTGGGTTGAGAATTTGAGCTGGAACTGGTGCATCTCGCGTCAACGCTTCTTTGGCATACCATTTCCAGTATGGCACTGCATGGATTGCAACGAAATCATTTTGGCAGATAAAAATTCACTGCCAATCGACCCGATTTCAATCAATCCATATTCAGCGGTGCGCGATCAAGATGCCGGAGCAATAACTCCTGCTCCAGATGAATTCGAAGGATGCCCAAAGTGTGGCGGCGCAAACGTTGCGCCCGATACAGATGTGATGGATACGTGGAACACATCATCAATTACACCATATATTTGTTACGAATTGTTTGCAAAACCAGAAGATACTTTTGCTCCAAATGCTCCTGACTTCCTCCCGATGAGCATGCGTCCTCAAGCGCATGATATCATCCGAACTTGGGCATTTTATACCATCGTAAAATCATGGATGCATCATGGTATTGCACCGTGGAAAGATATCGTTATTTCCGGCCACGTACTGAGCGATAAGAAAGAAAAGCTTTCAAAATCAAAAGAACACAAAGCTCTTTCACCAGAAAATTTACTCTCACAATATCCTGCCGATGTAATCCGCTTCTGGACTGCATCAGGAAGCCTAGGGCAAGATGTTGCATTCTCAGAAAACCAACTCAAAATCGGTTTGCGGTTGGCAACTAAACTCTGGAATGCGTTTTTATTTGCAAGTGAACATTTGAGTAAATTAGAAAATAAAGAGTTAAGTCAAGAAAATATAACGACCATTAATGCCTGGTTATTAGATGAATGCACCAAAACATTCGAATCTTACCAATCGTATTTTGAGAAAAATGAATTTGGCCTTGCCTTGATGCAAATCGAACAGTTTTTCTGGAATAGTTACTGCGATAATTATATTGAATTGATCAAAAATCAACTCTTTAATCCTGATCAATACAAAAAAGAAGAGGTCCAAGCGACTCTCTGGACCTTGCACCATGTTGGCCTGCGAATACTGCAAATGTATGCGCCATATTTGCCACATATTACCGAGACGATTTATGGAGAATTATACTCCTCCGTTCGCCCTGAGTGTTCGTCATTTGCTCAAAATGCCGAACGTATCGAAGGGTCCATCCACCAAACCAAATTTGCCGCAGTCCAAACGCCATTCAATTTCCCTGAGCAAGCTGCACTAGCTGCAGAGATTATTGCAATTGTCAGCTCAGTACGTAAGCTGAAATCGGAAAAACAACTTTCATTAAAAGTGGAGCTGGCAACGCTCACAATATTCGCTCGTGATGCAAAGTTGGCCCCTGCACTCAAAGCACATGAACAATTGATCAAGGGTGTTACGCAAGCAAAAGAGGTGAAATATGAAGTTGGTGTATTTGAATCACCGGAACTACGAGATGTTGATGGTGCTTGGCACGCGAATGTTTAAGGTTTGCGTTGAGAAAAATATTTGTTTAAAAGAAACTGTTTAATCTTAGAGTCTGGTTGCTTGCAAATTTGCTGGAATATAAAATCCTCCTCTTGATCAATTGTTTCACAAAGCAAATCTTTAAAAACCTGACAAAGCACCAGATAGTAATTTCTTGAAAAATTACGCGCAAAACAGGTAAGCAAAGTTCTTACTCGCTTGCGTTGAGGGTTTCCATTCAGTTTAAACATTTCTAACAAAAGAAATTCGCTGATTGCGTGTCGCTCATTCTTCATCGCGTACGTTAAGGCAGAATTGCCATCCTCAGAAATATATTTCAAATCCGCGCCTGAATTGATAAGAAAACAAACCAGATCTTGCGACGCATGAATAGCAGCTATTATCAAAGCTGTTTTACCATCCTTATCGATATAATCAATATTGGCTGCTTTTTTTAATAAAAAGTCACATGTATGCTGATCATTGCGCCAAGCAGCTACCATCAAAGCTGACCATGACTTACGACCCTTTGAAATGTAATTCACGTCTACCCCTGGCTTCACGTGATAGCATCCTTGCCACACATTCCACATAAACTGCTCATTTAGTTTCTGATCATCCTCAACAAAATCCAATCTTTCTTCCATCGAATACGATTGCATAGCAAAAAAAATACAAGCAAAAATGGATACTTTAATTCTGTTCATTCTGCATTCCAACACAATTCGGAAAATACTTATTCATCAAATGCTTCTTTACAAGAGTATCCCAGGGCAAATTTTTTACCTCTGCATAGGCACGATGGCCCCTATTTTTATTTTCTTCGAAAAACATTCCAATCAAAACGCCTTTAAAGATATTACGAAGATTGGAATACTCGCCCTGGCAATTATTTACCCTCATGCAACATAAGAATGTTACCGCTCTTTGTGACTGTTCTTTACTTGGAGAGGAGAGCATATGCTCAATAAGCATTTCACACATGGGAATTCGATTAGCTTCAATTCCTGCATGCAAATACGCTTTAAATAAAATTGAATTGCCATGATCATCTTTTCTGTAAGGGTTTGCTCCTGCGGCAAGTAGCATTTCACATATTCCAAAGTGCCCCATGAAAACCGCCCTACTCAAAGCTTCTGCATGCAATTCCCTATTAATTTTATCAGAGCGTTTTTCTGCATCTAAAAGTAATCTGCAAACATCTTCATGTCCTTTCCACGCCGCTCTGCTCAATGCTGCTTCTTTATTACGACAAGGTAGATAAGTAATGCTTGCCCCAGCATCAACAAGGAATCTACATACAGCAACATTGCCACTTTCCGCTGCACGCATAAGCGCCGTCATACTATCCGAATCTATTGCATTAATATGAATACCGGTTGCCAGAAGAATTTCCATCTTATTCAAATCACCGATCGCTGCTGCTCTTATAAACTCCTTCTCTTGTTCCCTAAATTTATCGCCCAAAGCTCTATATGCTTTCTCAAGTACGCGATACCCTTCATGTCGATCTGGGGTAAGATACGCCCCTCCTGGAATCCCATCAAAAACGTACCACCACGAACCTGGTATATTTTTTGCATTTTCATCGTGCCATGAATGAGTTTGTTGGGCCATGTGGTTATATGCATTAATGCAATCTTGGCGAGAAACAAGGCTCTCCATCGCCTGGATAGGTATCGCGATAAGTGACAATAAACAGGGAAAAAAATTAATTGCTTTCATCTTGAATTGCCCTCCCTTGATTGGCAAAATATTTTTGCATCAAACGCGCATTCATTTGATTATCTGCATCGGACGTTAAATATGCCAAGGCTCGGTCAGGCGACCGCGCAAACATTTTTTCAAAAACCCATTCCATTATTTCATAATCATCTTTATTTAATAATCCATACATATAAGCACATCCCAATGGATTCGTACTTATTGTCATCCATTGCAAGCCACCAATCTTCAATGGGAACCGAGTGCTCTGAGTTTGATAAAAAACATCCGCACCAATATCAAGTAAAAAGCGGCAAATCTTTTTTCGCTTACTCGTCATTGACGCCATTAAAGGAGTAAAGCCATCAAGGCTTACATAACTATCGGGGGCCACACCAGCCGCAATCAGATAGCGAACTTGCTGAAAATCGTTATCATGCACCGCCTTTGAAAGCATCTTTCCTTCGTTGAAAAAAGTTTCAAGAAGATAGCATCTTCCCGGATCCTGCAACGAATTCACTCGTTCGCACATCCTTGGTGTATTTTCTTGCTGAATAAGCCATTTCATATGGGGCCGAAACGCATTACGCAAATTCGCATACTCCCGCCCACCAATCCTCATCAAACATAATGAAAATGCATCGATTCTTCTTCGTTGCGATTCACTTACATGATGAATCATTTTTTCCACAAGTAGGCGACTAACTTCAGAAAGACCCTCGCGATGCATAAGTGGGTTTTTATTTGCTATTTCAAGAGCTCCCGCACCACTTGAATTAACTTGAGATACATCTGCTCCATGAGCTAAAAGTAATTTGCATGTACTGAGATGATCTTCCTGCGCCGCAGCCATAAGCGCTGTAAATCCTTCACGTGAACATCGAATTGGAACGACGTATGTACCAAGATGACCCTTATGCGCCGCAACCATAAGAGCTATCGATTCTTCACGTGAAAGCCGGTTTAGAACGACATCTTCTGGAACCGTTCGCACATAATTTATATCCGCACCATTACTCAATAGCAACTTACATATTTCATCATACCCAGACATCGCTGCATTAATTAATGGTGTAGTAAACCCAAACTCCTCCGGAGTGCAGTCAACCGAAACACCACTATCAATGCAATTTTGCACCGCCTCTAGATCTCCCCTTGCTGCCGCAGCGACCATACACTTCTCAAGGGCTGAGCGATCTAAATCTTGCTCCATGGCAAACGTAATACTGTTTATACAGAAAACTATGAGTATCGAAGTCTTAATTATTTTCATTTTGCTCTTTTCCCCTAACCCAATTCCCCGTTAAAATATATGAGCCGATCAGAATATTTTCGCATTAAATAAAATTTTAATTCGGAAAAAGGAAACGCAGACACGATTCGCCATGATCGCGACGCGACTCAGCATTTTCCATTGATTCTTCTCTAAAAATAGTTTCAATGTGAGGCCGCACCAAATATTTCATGATAAGCCTATGCAATTGAAAATCTGTGCATCGTTTCACGCACAGGCCATCCCTCCTTGAGCGGCAACTTCCAATGCTGCTTGATTCAAATCATTTTGCCAAAATGGAGAGACACCTCAGCTAAAAAGCTGTTCTATCAACTGAGAGTCACCCGATTGCGCTGCTTGAAAAAAAACTCTAGAATCAGCGTCTATAGGCGATTTAAGCTGCGCGGCATGAGAATTTTGAGCTATAAAACTAAGCAAAAAGAGTATTAAAGCGCGGCCCATAATATGACTCCATTTGAAGAATTTATCTATATTCCAATTTTATCAAAATATTACAGTATGTAAAAAGGGGCGCAATAAGAAGCTCCGACCGCTTTTAATGGGGTTTTTGAACCTTAAATAGGGAGGGACAAAAGGATCTAAGGCCCATATTTTAAAAGCTATTTCGAATGATTAAGCATTTATTTCCCGTTCGTGGTGAGTGCTTTTTCGAGTTCACGAGAAAAAATGTATCGAACCATAAAGTCCTTAAAAAAAATCGGTACATGGTTCGATAATTCTGTCTGCTTTCACAAACGATTACTCACCACGAACGGTTTAATTTTTGATACAGAAAACCAACATCTTAGAATACGAATCACCCCCCGAAGTGCAAATTCTGATAAGTTATGTCATTATTACAATATATTAAAACTAAGGGAAATTCATGGTTAATTTAGAAAACAAACAATCAAGCGTTGATATCAATGAACCAGCACTCAAGCGAGACGCTAATCATATTTTAGGTATTTTAAATTACGCAGACTTCGATTTGGGTATTTGGCTACTCGATAAAAATGAAATGCACCACTACAACAAAGAATTTCGCGGCAAAGATAAAGCAACCGATGTTATCTCGTTCCCATTCCATCCTGAACTGAAAGCTGGCGAGCGAATTGTGGTTCACAACGAAGATGATAAAAATATTGGCGATATTATGCTCTGCCCAGAATATATCAAAGAAGATCTGCCTAACTGGAATCAATCATTTGAGCATCGCATGCGAGTTCTTTTGGTTCATGCAATATGCCATCTGCTGGGCTATGATCATGAAACAGATGAAGACCATGCGATTATGCAAAAGCTTGAGGATATGCTATTGGAGAAACTAGAAAAGGGTACACATGAGTGCACCCCTTGTTCTTGCGATCAATAATAAATTTACTTACCGCAAATCGCGTGTTCAATTTTTTTAAATCCAGCGAGCGTAATGATAACGCCGCTCGCGAATGCACCGATTGAAGCTGCTCTATAGAACGAGTTATTTCCAGGAAACCAGATTGCAGTTGGAATAGCATAAACACCAGCCCAAATCATCGCAATACCAAGTATCCCGTTTCCAATGCGAGCCTTCATTGATGGCTTTTCATTTTTTACCACCGGCTCATTTGGATTAAAAACGCGAACTTCTGCTTCTTTTTGTGCAAAAGTTACGCGCTTGGTCGTTTTTTGCTTTGACTGATTTTCACCACCACCGGCATAGCAATTCGGAACGCTAAGGATGAGAGCGATAAGTAGTAATGATTTATTCATAAAAATCCCCTAAAACATTGGTTTCTAAACACTTTTTAGTGTAGCGGGATTTAGAAAAATGCAAATAAAAACTACTTACTCAAATGCGCCAATGCCTGCCGCATCAAAACATCAAATGGCACCTCTGGGCCACCACTCAACGTTTCCTTCAAATGATTCATCGTACGGGTAATTTCTGCACGCGAATAATTGAGTGATTCGAGCGCCTCGGCAACCGTATGCAGATGCTCAATCTGTTTTGCACCTTCAATTTTGACACCTGATTTGAGTAAATTTGCCACTTTGCCCTTGAGTTGGAAAATGATGTGCTCGGCCTTCTTGGCCCCAATACCATTGACCTTGCTGAGCATTCGCTCATCACCCATCTCAATTGCATGCAAAAAACTTTGAGCGCCCAAATCGGCAAGTACTGCTAATCCGATCTTGGGGCCAATCCCTGAACAATCGGTCAAAACATTAAACACAGTGCGATCAAGCTCATTGGCAAACCCAAAGAATGCGGGCCCATTTTCTTGGTTCCAGTGCATGTGAACAAAAATCGTTGTTTGAGATCCTGGAGAAAACTCGCCTGAATTCGGAACGAAAAAGTCAAAGCCAAAAGGTCCAGCAAAGACAGTTATTTTCTGTTTGTCTAAAACTTGAACCACTCCGATCAATTGGCTGAACATAAAAAGGACCTTTCGCTTTTATATGGCTCATTTTACTGCCCTTTATTTTGTTTGACAAATGAGAGCTCACTGTTACAATATATTCGTTAATTCAACGTTTTTTGAAACTTTTCTCCGCGGGAATAGCTCAGTTGGTAGAGCGTTGCCTTGCCAAGGCAAAGGTCGCGAGTTCGAGTCTCGTTTCCCGCTAATCTTTTCACACAAACCCATTCAAAAGTGGTATACTCAATAAAAATAAGTATTTTGGCCTATAATTCTCACTATTACATGAGTAAATAGGCATACTCTAACTTAAGGTTCAAACATATGAAATCTATTATGGAAGAAGCTTCATCAATAATGGAAGCGATCCAAAAAGGATGGGAGCGCGCTGGAAAACCTCAGGAATTTTCAGTCAAAGTATTTGAAGACGCGCAAACCTCATTTTTCGGCATGCGAACGGTTAAATCCGCAAAAGTTGCTCTATTTTTTAAAGAAGGCACCCCTTCAATCGAGCAAGCAGTAGCTAAGCCAGTCAAAACAGTAAAATATCAACCGGAAGAGCAAGCGCGCCAAGAACAAGCTCGGCCATCTCACCAAAAACCGCGAAAACAAGAGCGCCCCCTACATCACAAAGAGGTTAAGCAGCGCGAGCAGCGCCCATTGCCAGAATCTAAACCAGAACACCGTGCAGGCCTCGAACAAGCACCCCGCGAAAAAGTTACTCTCGAGCAACCTCGCGAAAGGCAAGATAAGCAAGAAAAGCCTGTTCAGCGCAGCGAATGGACACCTGAAATGACGGATTGGGTTTCAAATTGGGTTACTCAAACATTGCAACATGCTGGCCACTCTGAAATCATCTTTAGCACAGAAATTTCAAAAAACTTATTACGAATCGATTTTTCTTCTCCATTTGTTTCTGATATCAAGCAAGAACGTTTGCTTTTTAGTACGTTTGCGCATTTGATTATGTCTTCCCTAAGAAATAAATTTAAAGGAGACTTGAAACACTTGAAGGTTGTTTTGAATAGCAAATAAGATTAAGTGGACTTGTGGTTCGATACAATTTGCTCGAGGACTCGCAAATCACTCACCACGAACGGTAATAATAAATTTTTTAATATTAAACACATTACCGCGAGAGTGTTTAATTTTTATTATTTCATATAGTTATTTTATCCGTTCATCCTGAGTGTTTTTGAGCGAAGCGAAAAAATGTATCGAAGGACAAGTCCTTATTAAATGGAGTCTTCTCGTGTATTCTTCCGATGAACAAACAATTGTATCCCTTTGCACACCTCAAGGAAGTGGTGCCATCGCACTCATTCGCATAAGCGGCACTGATGCGGTTGCTGTTGCCGATCGAGTCAGCAAGCTTGCATCGGGCAAGAAATTGGCAAATCTTTCTTCCCATACAATTCACTATGGAAGTATCCTTCGATACTCCGGGCGCTCCGCGCTCGGAACTCAGGACGAACGGAGTATAAATAACTCCCAAGCTACGCAGGAAAAGCAGGCCGAACAAAGTGAAGATGCCGAAACAATCGACCATGTTCTTTTTCTATTGATGCGCGCACCAAAAACATTCACAGGCCAAGACACTATCGAGATCACGTGCCACAACAATCCATTCATCATCGAAAAAATCATTACACTTGCCATTGAACATGGAGCACGAAGCGCGCAAAATGGTGAATTCACTAAACGAGCCGTTTTGAATAAAAAAATAGATTTAGTGCAAGCAGAGGCGATTCAAGAGCTCATCCATGCAAATACCCAAGCGGCACTTAAAAAATCCCTTGCTCAACTTGAGGGAAGCTTTTCTCATTGGATTGAAAGCATTGAGTTGCAACTCGTCAAGGCACTTGCTCTATCGGAAGCAAGTTTTGAGTTTATTGATGAAGAGATGTCATTTGGATCTCAAATACTTGAGATAGTTCACAACGTACAAAACACACTGAATCACATCAAAATTTCATTCAATTCCCAACAGCAAATCCGCAATGGTATTCGCATCGCCATTATCGGATCGGTGAATGCAGGCAAATCATCTCTTTTTAACGCATTGCTTGGCAAATCTCGTGCAATTGTCACCAATATTGCCGGGACCACACGAGATGTAATTGAAGCAGGGGTCTATAAAAATGGCAACTATTGGACATTGATCGATACGGCTGGTTTGCGCCAAACCGATGATGAGATCGAGCAAGAGGGAATCAAACGTTCATTTGCTGAAGCGCAACTTGCAGATATCATCTTACTCGTTCTTGATAGCGCTCGCGATATTACACCCAGTGAGCGAGACGTTTATGAATCGATTATTGCACAACACAAAAACAAAATTATTCTGGTAAAAAACAAATCTGATGAGCCTACAGCCATAAACAGCCAACTTTCTATTGGTGAATCTATCGCGACTTCAAGCAAAAATAAAACCAATATCGCAGCTGTTGAAACTGCTATTGAGGCACATATTGGCAAACTTCTTTCTCAATCAGATGCGCCATTTTTGGTCAATGCACGCCAGCACAAACTCATTCTTGAACTTTCGCAAAAACTCGAAATTATTGCCAATATGCTCAGCGCCAATCCACAATACGAACTTATTTCGTATCACTTGAACGATACACTCAGCCATCTTGCTGAATTGACGGGCAAATCGATTTCAGAGCGTGGCATGGATGCTGTATTTAGAGAGTTCTGCGTCGGGAAGTAGACAATAGATTTGATCATTTTCGAGGAATTTTTTCCCCGTTCGCCCTGAGGTCCGAGGGTGCGAAGCACACCCGGAGTATCGAAGGGTTGCGTTTATCTTTCTTTTTAATTTTAACACAGTCCTTCGATACTCCAGGCTCATTTCATTCGCCCGGAACTCAGGACGAACGGATTTGGGATTTTCCAATACAAACCCATTCACATAATAAGCTAATTTACATATTCGGAGGTACAGCTGTAAACTGAGCCTTATTTTTATCAAAAGTCTCAACTAACTTGCGATATATATACACTCTCGCAAAAATAAACGATAACGCGAATATCGCAGGCCCAACTAAAACTAAAATCGAGCTTAATGAAGCAAGGATTGCACTCAGGAAATAAAAGCCAAACAAGCGCCATTTATATCCATAGGTTATTTCGCCACTTCGTTTGATTGCCTCCACGGGACCCAGATCAGTATCCAACGCAATCAAATCGCCAAAACCATATTTCATCCAAAAGATGAATCCTGGAACAATCAAAAGAACAAACCCAAACCCAACAATCATATAAATAAGCACAACTGCTAAAAAGTAGGTACCAAGGTGAGATAATGCTGCTTTTAAACTTTCAAAGCTCGATACGCTTCGCTCATAAGCATCAAGCCCAATGCGAGCAAAAAACATCTTGCTCAAAATACCAACAAACGCCATAACAAATAATGCAACAAGTGCCGCTATCGCTTGTAATGGAGTTATCACGATGGGTTGGGCTGGCTCAAGAATATACTTAAATTCAAAATTAAAAGATGTCGAAGTTATTTGAGCCATGCGAGTCCAATGCCATTCGAGAGGCACGACCCATAAATGAATGATTAATAAAACAGCGGTAACGGTGATGCCAAGGATCGCACCAACGCCCAAAACTAGCAGGAAATTTTTAGCGAGCGTGCGAAGTCCAAATTTATAAGCATCAAACATACCAAATGCGCGTGGCGTCATATTAATTCTCCTGAAGAAATGTGTTCGTTTGGTTCTAGTGTAGACAGGAATAGAGAAAACTGGCAAGCATATCTAGAATTCCAAACCCTCAATTTGATACAATTTATATTGAAATTAGGGGAATCAGGATGCCAAGCAAAAAGAAAATTATCATTTTTACCAGCACTGGCGGAGGCGGGCACATCGCTGCTACCAATGCATTAATGGAATATTTTGGTGATACATACCTCATACAACCATCTTTTCCATTGAAAACATTTCTTTCTCCACTAGATATTGCATTTTCACACACTCTATTTGGCAATGACGGCGAAATCATATACAACTACTTCGTTCGCAAAGAGTGGTACTGGGTCGTGAATTTTGTAGCTCTTTTTGGCTGCCGCTATTTCAAAATTATGAACAGGATCATGATCAAACGCTTACTTAATTTCTTACGGAACGAGCAACCAGATTTAATTATTTCTTTAATCCCTATGATTAATGCTGCCACTCTCGAAGCATGCAAACAACTCAATATTCCGTTCTTGCTCATTCCAACAGACTTTAACGCAACATTTTATCTGTGTAATCTTAATAAACCTTCCTATGAAAAGTTTATTTTTGCATTGCCTTTCCAAGATGAAAAAATAAGAGAAATTCTCAAGCCTGCGCACATTCCCGATACCCAAATTAAAATAACTGGATCACTCATCCGACACGAGTTTTTACTACCAAAAGATGCACAGAGAAAAGAAAGTATAAAAAAAGAATTTGATGTGATGCAAAACAAACCAGTTATCATGATATTAGTTGGAGCGCAAGGTGGAGATACTATTACCAAAATCACCCAAACACTCTTTGCTATAAAATCACCAGCACATATCCTCATTTGCATCGGAAAAAACAAAGATCTTGAATCAAAGATAACTCATTTGAAATTTCCCGATCATATCTCATTCTCAATCATTGGATATACCAATCGCATTGCCGATTTGATGGCTATTTCTGATATCTTAGTCACCAAATCAGGGCCAAATAGCATTGCAGAAGCGCTGTATTCTTCACTGCCAATGCTGGTAGATGCGACACGTTATGTATTGAGCTGGGAAAGATTTAATCTTGATTTTGTAGAACGAAATGGATTTGGCAGATGCTTCAAAAGCCACGAACAGTTAATCACTGATGTAAATGATTTGCTCACTCATCCGGAAAAATTGCGAGCCATTAAACATCGAATGGCTGCATTTGATAAGAAAAGTGCTTTGCCAGAGATTAGAAAAATAATTGAAGGGCTCATAAGCGATCGAATTTAATATTCTTCATTCGCTCAGAGTTGATTGAGGAGTGCCTCATCTAAATCACATACCAGCTACAGTCTGATTTGACTCAGATTTCTCCTCATCGATCACATCATGATAAACATTATAAAGAATCGTAGCACCAAGAGATGTACGAATAATTCCCCAAAAGACAGATCCTTGAGGAACTTGCACATCGACTGCAACAACATTGCCATCGGCTGTATTAGCAAGAGTTATCGCAGTCTTTGACCTACCCAGATCAACAAATTCTTTGACACCTGTTACCACAAGATATGTACCGATTAATCCCCGTAGGCTAGCGGTAAACATGAACCAACCAGATTTTCGTTCTGCGGCTTTCACGTGCGCGCATGAAGCGCACATTAATAGAGAAAGAACGAGAGCTGTTTTTTTAATCATTGTTAATCTTGCGCTCTATCGGTGTTTGAGATTTCTTCCTCCGTTAAGCCTTTGTAGCCATCATGAAGAAGCTTTGCGCCACCCGCCGTCATACTAAACCAAGTTACGCTCGCATAAATTGCGCCCGCCATTGTCACTTTTTCGGTATTTCTATCAGATTCTCCACGCTCCCCTATCCTTGCTCTTTCCTTGAAAACCCTAACCGACAAAGCTATCACAGGAACTGTACCACGCAAACCTTGAGTGAGCAAAAAAGTTCCAAGAGCCATCTTGAATGTGTTTAAAACCGTTTTGTTAATTTCTTTAATTTCAATTGCTTCAACTTTGTTGCATGATGCGCATATTAAAATAGAAAGAGCGAGAGCGAATTTTTTCATAATTATTGATCCCTAAAATTGCTTTTACAACAAATCGGGGAAGCAATGCGCTTCCCCAATTAAATCTTATCTATATAACCATCTTAGCTGTAAATGGTATGAATTTCAACGCGACGATTCGGCGCTTGTTGTGAGCGATCACCGGTTACTTCTTTACCATCGATCATAGCTGGCACATGGTTGCCACGACCAACAATTTTGAGGTTTTCGCGTGATACGCCGGAGCTAACAAATCGATCTGCCACTACCTTCGCACGCTTTTCAGATAATGCAAGGTTATAAACATCTGACCCTGCTGAATGGCACGCGTGCCCTTCGACCACGATAACTGGGCTCGCACCATCAACTACCTCAGTTGTCAAAGTTTTTTGCGCAAAAGCGATATCTTTATTTACCGCTCCTTCTTGATCTGCGCGTACTGCAAACTTATCGAAATCGAAGTAGACTGGCTGAACTTCTCCATCAGCTGAGGTCGCCCATGCAAAGTCATGCTTGTCATGCTCGGCATCCACCGCCATCCCGGCATCTTGAGGAGCGAGTGCAACAAAATCATCCGCTAAATCATCCACATCCGCCTCAAAAAAGCTGCGAACACTTTCATCGGCCACCTGGAACTCATTATCACCGGCCGTTGGGATATCAACTTGAGAATAAACATCATTTTTCTTTTTCGATTGGTTTACGCCCTTTTTGCGACATCCCGGAACTGCAATAAGTAGTGCAACTAGTAATAATGTCCCTTTTTTCATCATAAATAACTCCGTAAATTATGGATTAATTTTTATAAGCCCCGACATTTTATCACGATTCAAGCCAGTTTTCTACTCATTGCTCGCATAATACGCTATACTGGCCAGTAGGAGAGTTAAAAAAATTACAAAAAATAGGGCGTCAAGGGCCCTGCAAATGGAAGATTTGATGAAAAAAATAATAATTAATGATACTGTCTGGCAAACTCGTATCGCGATTACACAGGACGGCGTTCTTGAAAACATGTATTACGCCTCACCTGCAGATCAAACGCTCGAAAGAGCATATTACAAAGGCATAGTAGCGAAGGTTCTTCCTGGCATCCAGACGGCATTCGTGGATATCGGACAAGAACGAGCCGGGTTCCTTCACATCTCAGAAATCGATCGTGAACTGGCTATTGCTAAAATCAGCAAATCGTTGCAATTGGAAGAAGAAGAACCTATGGCTCGTGTGCCACGCCAAAAGCTTGATATTGCCAACATTTTAAAAGAAGGCGATACAATTTTGGTGCAGGTCAGCAAAGAACCTGTCTATGAAAAGGGCGCAAAATTAACCACCTGCTTTACCCTTCCAGGACGCTATCTGGTGCTCATGCCAAACATTCCACGTATTGGTATTTCCAAAAAAATTGAAAATCGTGAAGAGCGTAACCGACTCCGCGATATCGTACGCGCGCATCTGCCAGAAGGTATGGGCGCAATTATACGAACAACATCAGAAGATCGCAAAGAAGCGGATATCATCAAAGATATTAATTATTTGGTTCAAACCTGGAACACAATTCAGAAAAAATACGCCTCTGCACAACCCAAAGAGCGACTCTACGAAGATCTGCCACTGACCTTGCAAATTGTGCGCGATCATTTGGATGAAGATGTAGAAGCGGTGGTTTGTGATAACAAAGAAACACAAAAAACGATTTATAGTTTTGTTAAAATGACGGCACCAGAGCTAACGCCCCTCATTAAACAATATCGTGGTAAGACCGATCTTTTTGAATTTTATGGCATTGAAAAACAAATTAGCCAAGCACTTGCCAAAAAAGTGTATCTCAAATCAGGTGGATCATTGATTGTTGAAACAACCGAAGCGATGACCGTTATCGACGTGAATACTGGAAGATTCATCGGCAAAAAGAATATGGAAGAAACGATTGTCAAAACAAATTTGGAGGCAGCAGAAGAAGTTGCACGCCAATTGCGCTTGCGCAATATTGGCGGCCTCATAGTAATCGATTTTATCGATATGGCCATGCCAAGCAATCGATCAAAAGTATTCAAATTTTTTGAAAAGATCTTGCGTGAACGAGATAAGTTCCAATCGGTGGTGCTCAAAATATCGGAATTTGGCCTTGTGCAAATGACGCGCAAACGCTCAGGTAAAACATTACAACAGCTCCTTACCGACACCTGTTCATGCTGCCATGGGCTTGGGTTCACTAAATCGGTGCAATCGTTTGCATATGAAATTCTGCGTCATTTGAACAACTCTATGACGCATCACAAGCCGGCAGGAGAAATCACTATTCAATTGCATCCAGATGTTTTTGATTACATCACACAAACGGAATACAATGCTATTTTGTCACTTGAAAAAGAATTTGGCACAAAGATCACTCTGAGCATGGATAAAAAACTCGCTCATGATCAATTTCACCTAGAAAACACTTGAAAGGATTGCAAATGCAATCGGATTCTGTACTCAACAAATATCCAGATTACGAAGTTGTCATTGGCATGGAAGTGCACGTACAGTTACAAACAAAAACTAAAATTTTCTGTTCGTGCGCCAATGAAGTTATCAAAGATGCCAATCGCAACATTTGCGAAATTTGCACCGGCCAGCCAGGCTCATTACCGGTTCTCAACAAGCAAGCGGTTGAATACGCTGTTCTTGCGGGCCTTGCTGTCCATTGCGATATTTCAAAAGTAAGTATTTTCGATCGAAAACATTACTTCTATCCCGATTTGCCCAAAGATTACCAAATCACCCAGCAATATCAGCCGATCTGCTTGAATGGCTTTGTGCCGATTCGGCTTATGGATGGTACAACCAAGAAAGTTCGCCTCAATCGCATTCATATGGAAGAAGATGCAGGCAAGAATCTGCACTCGGGCGCAAGCAACGAAAGCTTTGTGAACTTAAATCGCGCCGGCACACCACTACTAGAAATTGTGAGTATGCCCGATCTTTCAAGCGCAGAGGAAGTAAAAGCATACTTGCGCGAACTGCGCTCGACCATGATGTACCTGGGTATTTGCTCAGGAAATATGGAAGATGGCGCGTTCCGAGCAGATACCAATATTTCGGTACGCAAAAAAGGGGCCAAAGAATACGGCACTAAATGTGAACTCAAAAATATTAACTCGTTCAAATTTATTGGCGATGCGATTGAATATGAAATCGAGCGCCAAATTGAAATCGTGCAAGAAGGTGGCAAAGTGCGTCAAGAAACGCGTCTTTGGGATTCCAAAAACAAAGTGACCACTATTATGCGCTCAAAAGAAGAAGCCGCCGACTATCGATTCTTCCAAGACCCTGATCTGCCTCTCGTTGAGCTAGATGATGCATTTATCGAGCATGTGCGCAAACAGTTGCCCGAACTTCCGTATCAAAAATTGGAACGTTTAGTCACTCAAAACGGCTTAACATACAACGAAGCGGAAATATTTGTTGAAGATATCGAGCTTGGTAAATATTATGATGCCGCTGCAAAAATCAGTTCAAGCAAAACTATCGTGAACTGGATCTTGCGTGATGTGCTTGGATATCTCAAGGAAAACAAAATCGAACTTGCTGATTTTAAAATAACGCCAGAAAAATTGGCAATAATTGTCGAATTGCTTGAATCGGGCAAAATCAATAATCACGCAGCAAAAGAAGTTTTTGAAGAGGTTGCACAAACTGGTACCGACCCACGAGACGTCGTAAAACAGAAGGGTCTTGAGCAAATTGGATCGGTCGATGAACTTGAGGCGATCGTCAAAAAGATTCTTGAAGATAACACCTCAAATGTAGCAGCATATAAAGCGGGTCAAACAAAACTCTTTGGTTTCTTTGTGGGTGAAGCGATGAAGCGAACCCAAGGCAAGGGTAATCCGAAACTTTTGACCGAGATTTTAAAGAAATTGCTCGCATAACACTTAGAATTGTACTTTGAATGCAAACGAGGCTCCCAAATTTGGGAGCCTCACTATTTGAGTGCACAATTTTATACTATTATAAAGATTACTTACGATTCTGCTTTTTAACAAAACGATTAAAGCACGCTGCTATTTCTTTTCGTTTTTCAGTAACCATTGCTCTCTGCCCTGCGACGCGAACTTGTGCGATTTCGTATGGTGATTCATTTCCCATATCATTTCGTCTAATATGTGGATTTGCGCCTCGCTCAAGTAAATATTGAACCATTTCACAATTATCCCAATATACAGCTGCATGAAGAGCTGTAACGCCACCAGATTCGGTTCCACCATCTATATTTGCTCCTCGATCAAGAAGCTCCTTCATTATTGCTAAATCGCCCTCTGCCAAATGGATCAGGGGACGCCCATTGAATGAAGTATCCAAGTCTGCTGGTCTTAAGTTTTTGCCTTCGCCATTGAGAATATTTCTGACTTGTCCAAGATTTTTTGATGTAATAGCTCCTGCAAGTTTTTGCAAGACATTCGTTTCAAAAATCTGAGGATGAGAATCCATCTGTATTTTATGAGCAACCGAAGATTTCTTTTGCTTATTTAGGGATGGCGCTGCTCTTTCCTGTAGTTGCTGCTCCACATCACTTGCACCTTCACGACCCCGCTTTGCATTTCGAGTTTTTGTTACGCGTTTGCGTGGCACTACTTTAGCTTCAGCAAGCGCTGAAGTTGATGGCGCTGCATTCTTTAAAGATTTCTTTCTTGAAACTTGATTTAGGAATACCACAACTTCATTATATTTATTTTCTTGAGCAAGTTTAGTTGCTGTTTTACCATCTTGAGTTAAAGCATCGCAACGCGATCCGGATTTGACTAAATATTGCACCATCGCCAAATTCCCTTGCTCAGCTGCAATATGAAGTGGTGTTTTGCCATTTGAAAGAGAGGAATTCATTTGAGCCCTTAAATCAATAAGCTGCTTAGCAAGAAACACATCCCCACTGAAAGCTGCACAAAATAGTGCTTGCGTTGAAAGATCTTGACTCGCGAATTGACCTTCCTCGATATCTTCAAATGCGAGCACGAACCTGCTTTGATTTTCAGGCACGTCTGCCCCTACTTCGAGTACATCTTCTCGTTGATTTTTATTTTGAGGATTTTCATGATGAATCTTTATAGAACGAGGCGCTGTCACTGAGTCAATCTCCATGATATCAACTTCGCCAATGCGCATGATCCTCATTTCTTGTTGAACAACAAACTCTAACCCAAGCACGGGACTAATATCAAGTGCTGCCGGGGCAGAATCCCTACGAGGAATTGCTTGCGCGTCATTTGAAAAATAATATCTCTCGTCAGCTGGCGTCAACAGCCGCATTGGTTGCTCTGCTGCACGCGCACTTGTTCTTGATTTCCGAGTTGTTTGTTGCATAGCAACAATATTTGTACTCACAATCAAAAGAATAGCTGATAGGTATTTGATTAATTTATTCATAGAGTTAAATCCCCATTTACGACTTATTTTAGGCTCATTTATCAGCTTACATGAATATTTCTATTTGTCAATAGCGCTTAAATCGCAAAGCCTTACTTCTTTTGAGATTTTCTCTTTGGCGCTTGCTTTTTTGCCAGGGCAGCATCAATCGAATCCGCCATAGCTTTGAATCGAGAGGAACACTCAGGGTTGATGACGCGATATTTTTGCATTCGATCCTCAACAAGCATTTTAATAGTCACACCATTACCCATAACATACATACACTTAACTATCCTGAGTGGATCTGCACCTTGCTCTAATAAATATTGAAAAACTTCTTCGTTCCAATTAAGTGCCGCAAAATATAAAGCTGTGTGCCCAAACTGAGTTGGAACATCAACTGTCGCCCCCACCTCAACAAGCATTTTCATAATTTCAATAATTTGCAATTGATCTTTGCTCCCAGAACAGAGTGCAACTTCGTTCAATACAGTTATCCCATACTCCGGATCCGGGGTATTTATCGATTCCTTATTAATCTTGTGCTTGTACTTATCTAAAAACAATCGAATATCATCTTTAATTCGCTGTTCACCATCCTTCGAATCAGTAGAGCTTAACCTATTAATTATACATTTAAGTTCTTTCAAAAATGGATTTGCCCCTAATGAATCAAGGTATTGAGCTATCTTTTTTCTCTTGTGCCCTTCTGGGCCCTTAGATACCTCTTGCGCCAATCGTAGAGCTAAATCATAACAAGTTTCTTGAGTTGAAATATCTGCACTAAAAAGTGGATTCGCTCCCTTCTCAATCAGATCCTTAACCATCTCAAACTGAGCTGATTCTACTGCTTTATGAAGCAATGTTGATGTATCATCTGAGGCAGGAATCGTATTTATATCTGCACCGCGAGCAGCAAGTTCTTTGTCTATTTCAAGATGCGATGATACGATTGCCTCATTGCGATTTTGAGTCCGATCTCCTTCACCCGGTTTACTCACAGTCTTTTGATGAGAAGCATTCTTAGAAACAGTTATAGAGTTTTGCTTGTGCTGATCCTCAAAGTGAACTTTTTTCTTTTGACGAGAGCCAGCTTTAGATCCATCATCTTGCTGATCCGGTTGCGCCGACTTACTTTCTTTCTCACGAATGCGCTTAGATGTTCGAGCACTTGCACTTCGTTTGCGCGCCACATCTTCCTCTTGAACGGGCGCAGGCACAGCAAAAGATGCTTCATCTGGTGACTCAACCCGAACTTGATTAACCAAGATTACCTGAGGAATAGAAGGCAAGGCCTTGCCTTGTTGAGCATCCACAAATACTTTCTTTTTTGAACGAGAGCCTACTTTTGATTGCACCACTTCATTGTGAGACTCCTGAGCCGAAGGACTCTGTTGCTCTCGACTTCGCTTTGTATTGCGAGCCTTCGTTGTTCGATTGGGCTGCACATCTTCCTCTTGATCAAGTACAGAAGAAGCTGCAGATGCATTCTGCGGCAATTGATTTTTTAAAGCTCCGTTTTTCAAATATTTTACAACTTCTTTGTGTTTTTTTTGTTGCGCAAGTTTCTCTGCCGTCTTACCTGCAGGGGTTACTACATCAATAGTTGCTTTATTCGCAATCAAAAATTGAACCATGCGCAAATCACCGGCTGCAGCCGCAACATGCAATGGTGTTCTGCCGTCTGGCAAGCAAGAATCTATCTTTGCTCCTAAATCACAACATTGCTTAGCGGTATACACATTTCTTTTACTCACTGCATCAAAGAGCCCTATCGAAGCAAGATCAAGCCCTCCAAATTCCATTCGTTCACCTGAAGCCTCACTATAATCGAACCCAGGATTGTAATTTGAATTAGATGGTAATTCAACAACACTATCGGAATCCTCAGGTAGCGCGAATCTTACCTTGCGAGGTAATTTCTTTCGTGAGCCCTGAGTCTCAAAACGTAATTTTGGATGCATAGCACTGATATCACCGGCAGCAATAAAAAAAATTATAGATATATATTTGATTATGTTATTCATAGAATTAAACCTCTCATTTACACTTTATTTTAGATTTGTTCATAAATTTAAATAAATATTTTCAACTGCCAAATGTGGCTCGAGTTGAACCAAAAACTTATTTATTTCTAGATTTTCCTTTTGATGGTGTCTTTGTAGCAACTGCAGCATCAATCAAATCAGCTATTTCTTGCTCGATTTTTTTAATCTCTGGATCTTGCTCCGTGCTTGCACGCTCGCGAGCATATTCTTGAATGGTCTCACCCTTACAAGCAATATCCCATGGAAGCTTAAACAATGGATCTGCGCCTTGCCCTAGCAAATATTTAACCATTTCTTTCATATGATTCTCCATCGCAAACGACGAATATTTGCTTCAACTTCTTCGCGCAAACGCTGCCAATTGGCTGGCGCTATAATCGGATTTATTTGATTCAAAGCATAACTACTTTCTCCCCACGGAGATTCCTCAGATTGCGCTAGATCAACAACATCATTTAGTTGTTTTTGTGCATATGCCATGTGTTCCTCGAGAAATGGCGCAATTACCATACGAGCAATGATTTTGCGAATATCTTTTGGTAGTGCTGGCTCCCCGCGTTTCACTGCCATCAAACCAATCATTACTCCATCCCGCTGCTGCTCTATCCTTTCTCGCTCTTTTTTTGAAATAGTAGTCAGCAAAGTTTCGATAACTAATTTTTTTTGTGCATCAGAAAGCCTACCTGCGAGAGGCCACATCAATGGGGTGTGATCTCCAAGATTTTTGCGATAACTAATATCCGCATCAATTCCGCACTCGATAAGAAACTTACAGAGTGGCACGTCACCCCGCAGCGCTGCCGTACCCAAAGCACCATTTACACTAACGCCTTGAGCAACAAAGAATTTAATTATCTTGTCTATCGCGCTATTTATGGACCTATCTACCGCGCTATTTATGGACCTATCTACAGCCCAATTAAGAGCTATCCTCATATCCTCTTTACTTGCTCCTTCCTTCACGAGAACCACTACCTGATCATAGTCCTCTTCTCGCACCGCTCCAACAAGGTGTCCTTGAATGTTTCGGCTCATTGCGAGCATTGGAATACTTTGTGCTGCAAACAACAGCATTAATGTCACCAGTATCTGTTTTTTCAATTTCATTTCATTCTCCTTGTGTTATTCACTTCCATAATAATCACTATATATTTTTTCCTTCTCACTCGATTCAATGCGCTTTGGCAACATTGTTTGCTTTCGCACCAAACCTTCCAAGAAATTCAGATCAAGATATTTTTCCAACAAATGCACAACACTTTGATTCTCCTGTCTTTTTGCGTGCTTAATAACTTGAAGCATCCCAGCACGAATGACCCGTTCACGCAAATCATTTGCTATTGATTCAATTATCTTTGCTGCAATCGGTCTTTTCAAATCCTTTAGCAAAGTCTTACCAGCAGGGGTTACCGCATCAATTGTTGCTTTGTTCGCAATCAAGAATTGAACCATGCGCAGATCACCGACTTCAGCTGCAACATGCAATGGCGTTCTACCATCTAACATTTGAACATTTATATTAATACCAAGGTCAAATAGTTTTTTTGCACGACCAACATCTCCAGAAGCAACAGCCGAAAAGAAAGCTATTGAGCCAGGATCAAGTTCGCCAAATTCCATTCGTTCACCTGAAGCCTCTCCATAATCGAATCCAGGATTGTAATTTGAATTAGATGGTAATTCAATAACGCTATCGGAATCCTCAGGTAGCGCAAATCTTACCTTACGAGGTAATTTCTTTCGTGAACCTTGAGTCTCAAAACGTAATTTTGGATGCATAGCACCGATATCACCGGCAACAATCAAAAAAATTATAAATATATATTTGATTATGTTATTCATAGAATTAAACCCCCGTTTACACCTTATTTCAGGCTTATTAATTATTCTATACGAATATTTCTACCTGTCAATAGAGGTGGGGATTGAACCTGTTTTTTGCAGGCTTAGATACTTCTTGCTTGCATCTGCAACTGATGCCCTGGTAGGATTACTTTACATTGAAGTCGGGCAATTTCTTTTCATCAATCAAGGAGAGCATATGAATAACAAGCAACCGTTACAAAATTGTGAATATAATGAAGTAAAACTCCTTCATCAATTGAGCTGTTTGTTGTGGTTTGTTCAAAAACATGCAATCAAAGATGCACAAGATGCAGGGCATCAAGGCTGCGCAACCTCTATGAAAGACTTGGAAACCGATCTTGAGAAGCATATCACAAAGCTTAAAGAAAAAATTGGTAAAGCGTGCAAATAAAATATAAAAAATCACTCTTTATTTTTCGGCGCGATTTGAGATTAGATGATAACACTGGCCTGCGAGCAGCCCTTGAACAATCGGAGAAAATTATCCCATGTTTTATTTTTGATGAGCGTCAAGTAGGCCCCAAAAACGAATATCGCAGCGAAAACGCTATTCAATTTATGATCGAATCACTCGTTGATTTGGACGTGCAACTTCATCAAAAGCAAGGCAGACTGTATCTTTTTTATGGAAATCCTGAAAAAATTGTTACTCAATTAATCAACCAAGAAAAAATCGATGCAGTGTATTTAAACAAAGACTATACTCCCTTTAGTATCAAGCGAGATCAAGCGATGAGCGCAACGTGCCATTCTCACACAGTTGCATTTCATTCCTTTGATGATGCGCTTTTGAATCAACCTGAAACCATAATGACCGGAAACGGAACTCCATACTCTGTTTTTACTGCATTTTATAAGCGATCAAGCGCAACTCACGTTGCTTTACCTCAAAAACTACGCACCACTAATTTCTACACCAAACCAATTTCTTGCGCTGAACCAAAATCGATTTTTAAAAAAATTCTCGCTCATCACAATGATAAGATCGCCGTGCATGGTGGCCGCACTGAAGCACTGAAAATAGTAAGTAAAATTGTTCGATTCGAAGATTATCTTGCCACGCGAGATTTACCTGCAGTTCCCACGACCCACCTTGCGGCACATTTGAAATTTGGCACAATTTCAGCACGTGAGGCACATGCAGCTATCTCAAAAAAACTGGGGGCTCAGCACGCACTCTTGCGACAGCTTTATTGGCGCGATTTTTTTACCTATGTTGCCTACCATTCACCATTTGTATTCGGTCATGCGTATCACGAGAAATATGACAACCTTAAATGGTCATATTCCAAAAAAGACTTTGAAAGATGGCGCACGGGGCAAACCGGTTTTCCAATAATAGATGCGGGCATGCGAGAACTAAATGCAACCGGCTTTATGCACAATAGAGTACGCATGATCGTTGCCTCTTTTTTGACCAAAGATTTGCATATTGATTGGAAATGGGGAGAAAAATATTTTGCCACCCAGCTGGTCGATTATGACCCCGCAGTCAATAACGGCAATTGGCAATGGAGTGCCTCAATCGGATGTGATGCGCAGCCATACTTCCGCATTTTCAATCCGTGGACACAACAAGAAAAATTCGACTCGGAATGTGTGTACATCAAAAAATGGGTGCCGGAATTAAAAAAAGTTGATGAAAAAACCATTCACAATTTATATAAAAATAAAGTGAAGGTATCTGGTTATCCAGAGCCAATGGTTGATCATGCAACTGAGAGCAAAGTCGCAAAAATAATGTTCTCTCGAATTTCATGATTTTTTTAAGAAATATCCGTTCGTGGCGAGTTCCGAGCGTAGCCCGGAGTAACGAGCCATAAGTCAAATTAGGAAGTAAGTAAAAAATTTTCCATTTTTTTAAGGTGTTCTTAATGGCCCGTTGATTCTGGCGCGCTTTCGCGCACCGATTACTCGCCACGAACGGGATATAATAATTTTTTTAAAAAGAAAAAACCAATGCTTTTTAAACACTGGTTTTTTCTTACGTTATTTTTTCAAAAATCAGTTTCTTTTTGCAATCAACGCTCCAAAAATCATGCATGCAATGAGCGGCAATGACCAGAACAATCGCTCACTCATCGTGGATGCGATTCCATTAACCACGTAGACAATCAATCCAAGAACCATGGCCAAGCCAATGACTGTCAATGCAACGTGACGATGTTTTTTATCTCTCCACTGCACCACCATAAGAGAGGTGAATGGCAAAACAAATGCAAGAAAAACTCCAAGAATACACAAATTACCAACAACATCGATTGCATGATTAAGGTCATTTGTTGCAAGAGTCATACCGGTTGCAATTGCAAAAATCGCAACACCTTGAATCAAAATGGTAATCCATGGACGAGCAACACTATTGAGACCGGTCAACTTGTGTGAAAAATGGAACAACTTTTCTTCCGCCATGGTATGCATCATAACTGCATTTGCATTCATGAGCCCAACCGCTGCGCCAAAAAGAGTGATAGCAGATGCGACCGGAATCAAAAATCCAAGCAATGGTTTCAAAAATGGAATTGGTAGAGTAATAAATTCTGCAAATGCAGGAGCTCCTTGATCCATCAGCCCTTGCGCGCCCATCAAATTCAGTGCTCCAAAATGGAACAATGTGTAAAGCAATGCGGTGACGAAAAAGCCAACCAATATAGCAAGAGGCGCATTGCGCTCACTGTTTTCAATGTGATGGCTAATTGACGTGCAGTATTCAAAACCAAAGTATCCAAAAATCGCAAGAGGAAGGGACATTGGCAAAGCAACCAATTCCGGAGCAGTCACGCTAAACGATGGATTGAAAACAAACGGAATTAAAAGAATTAGCACAAGTAATGGAATCAACTTTGAAAGAGTTACCGAATTCAAAATACGGCTCAAAAGATGCATGCTCAAAAAGTTCAATCCAGTAAATACGAGTGCTGCCAAAAGATTAAAATAGATCGGATTGCCGTTCAACCATGCCCAATCTAAATTAAATGCGCTAATCAACGTCTTGCGCAACGCAATTGTTTCAAGTGCCGCTGCAAATGTGTATCCAACGATATACATCCAGCCACTCCAGTAACCAGCTCGTTTGCCCAAACCTTCTTTTGCGTACGCATAAAATCCGCCCGCTCCAGGAAACATACGACTCAATTGAACTGTACACAAAACAATTGGCAAAAAGAGGAATGCAACCATAAGCCATGCCAAGAAACTTGCATTGCCTGAGATTGCAGCAATACGCCCTGGGCCAACGAGAATACCGGAGCCAACCATGATATTAATGTTCATGAGTATGGCCGTAGCGAGTGAAATTTTATGATTTTGTTTCATTGTAAATAGAACCTTTAAAAATTAATTATCGATAATATGCTTGATGGATCTGCGCCTGAGCCATTTGAGATTGCGCATGAGCGATTTGATGCTGAACAGCAAGTTGAGCCTTTGCTGCTTGCTCTTGCTTATAGATTTTACATTGGGTGAGGTATTCATCATTTGATCTAATACATCTGACCACTTCCTTCATCAATCCAAGAGCTTGCGTTGCACGAGAAGCCAACTGATCGCACCGTTGAACCAAATTCAAATCAGCAGATGCTTCGCTGCGTGCAGCATCAAGTAACGATATTGCCTCGTATCCGCTTTCAATAAACGCCGCGATATCACCATATGCAGCCATCAAATAAAGATCATAAAGAACGTAGACTTCCTGCACTGCCCCAAGGAGCTCTTGTTCTGATTCAAATTCGCGCATGGCAAATGGATTACGCTCGATGCGCTCGATATGAGCCTTGGCTCGCTCAAAGCGACCTTCTGGAGTGAATTGACTCAAAATGTAATACGCCAGCGCTCCGCTGCCGCCACCTACAACCACATCGGCAATAACGCTGCCCGAAATTGCATGCGTGATTAACCCTGCGCCCAATGCTGTACATGTAGTGCCAAAATATACTTCGTTTTGCGAGATAGCATACAGTTGATTAGAAGCAGCAAGAGATAAAAGGATAAGTAAAAGTTTTTTCATAAGACACCTGCAATTAGTGGTTATTCTAAATTACTAAGGTAATTCAAGAGAGGGCAAAGTCAAGAAAAATACCAATTTTTAAAGGTGTTTGCAAGAAACATAAAACACTAGAGCGGCGCCTCAAAAATTAGCGCCGCTCTGAATACTAATCATTGTTGATGATAATTAATAGGTGACTTCTTGGTGCATTCTCGCTCGTGCAATTGCGTCTTGCATTATTATTTTTACTGTTATTGATGAAATAATTACAAGCGCCGCTAATGCTGGAATAGTTACTGTCGCAGTAACTATTGCGCCATTAATGCAATTTGAGCGTGTATTTTGAGATCGTTGCGCTCGAAAACCTTCATACTCTTTTAATTGCTGTTTAAATGCAGGAGACAATTCAATATCGCCATAGATGCGCGCGACTTTATTTTGCATTGCACGAACTTCTATCAATAATGCATCAATCTTTGGTTCAAGCTCGATATGATTGAGAGGCTTATTAATTTCTTCTAATGAAACCCGCGCACGAGTTTTGGCAAAATATGCATAAACCTTGCTCGCCGAATCCTCCACCGTTTTTTTGCATTTATTAGCTACATAGAAGAGTGTTTCGAGAGCCTCACAACCATTATCTTTTTTTGCTTGCACCAAGAGCGATTCAGCCTTTTTAAGATCAAGCTCAATTGTGTCCAAGGTTTTAAGCACATTCAATGACGCAAAATTACGTTCGTTTTTATACGATTCATGAAATCCATTTAACTCATTAAAAAGTTGATCCTGAGTTGCTCGTGATCCATCCGTGAATACGCGCGAATACTTTCCTTTTAATTTTTCGACAATTTTATTTGCTCGTTCATAACGACCGCTTGGAGTAAATTTGGAAATAATAACATGTGCCCCTGCAGTGATAGCCGCAGCACCTCCAACTCCACCACCTGCGATTCGAGCAGTATCATCCAATTCCAGACCTCCACCCAAAAATCCACACATCGCGAATAATGAAATTGGAGCAGCCAACACTGTAGCAATGGCAGCAGTCGTATTACTAATTGCCTGAACTGGCATACCTGAAACCAATAAGCACAGCGCTAAAACAAAGCTAATTCTTTTGTTCATAAAACCTCTTTGATTCATAAAAAATCATACAAATCAACTATAACAAATCATCACAATATATAAATAGGATAAGCTGTTTCTAGCGGAAGCTATTTCTGATTGGCAATTAAAAATACATCTTTTTCGAATTTAATCATTTTATCAGCACAAAGACCCCCAGCGATTCGACCAATTCGATCCCCTTGATTTGGATCAATTCTGGCAACAATATCTGCCAATCGCAATGCCTGATGCTCAATAAGCAAAGCTATAATCTTACCTCGAATTTGTCGATCTGATCCCTCAAATTTACTCTGAATCGTGTAATGCTTACTACGAATATTTGGATTGCTTATTTTTTTGAGCATGGCCCCATAATCCATCAATGCATAGTACCATTCGCGCGGATTATGCCGATCAAGTGTTGCCTCGATAAGCGGCATAAGATCCTTATCAGAAACATGCTCGGCACTTCTATTAAACGTATGCAAAAAAACAGCCCGAATATTTGTCTCAATAAATATAGTCGGCTTGTTGAATGCAAATGCACCTATTGCGCCCGCAGTATATGGCCCTACCCCGGGCAACCCTCTTAATTGCTCAGGATCATCCGGCAAAAGACCATTGTGATTAAGCACAACTGCTTTGGCAAGTTCATGCAAATATTTGCCACGACGATTATACCCAAGTCCCTGCCACAAGCTGAGCACGTCGCGCAATGAAGCTTGTGCCAAAATTTCAAAGTTGGAAAACTCTGCAATAAATTGATCAAATTTCGGCTCTACACGATGTGTTTGAGTTTGCTGCAACATTATTTCAGAAACAACAACCCAATAGGGATTATTTACGTTGCGCCATGCAAAATCACGCTTGTTGGCGGCGTAGAAATCCCAGATAAGATCCCTGAACGATTGTATTTCTTTTTTGGAGAGTTTTGATTGTGCCATACTGAGTTTGCCTGATTTTGTCGCATCAGTATCGCAGATTTTTAAAAAGGAAACTATGAAAAACTTTAAAATTACCATCATAGGTGCTGGGAGCGTTGGCGCTACAACTGCATACGCACTTATTTTGCAAAATACCGCCGCCCAAATCATACTTGTTGACGCGCATGAAATCCGCTGCCGCGGTGAAATATTAGATCTTTCGGATGCATTACCATTTAGCCAAACAACGCAAGTTCGCTCAGGAAATTTTAAAGATGCAGGGCAATCAGATGTTATTGTTATTGCTGCAGGAGCGCGCCAAAAACCTGGCCAATCTCGAACAGAACTTTTGGCAACCAATAAAGATATCATTTCATCGATCGTTGAAAATATGAAACCGATAAACCCGAATGCGGTAATCATCATAGTTTCAAATCCACTTGATATCCTAACCTATCAAGCACAACAAATTGCCGGCTTACCGCGCAATCAAATTTTTGGAACTGGAACATTCTTGGATTCGCTGCGCTTAAGAGAATTGATTGCACGCAAGATTAACGTCGATGAAAAATCTATCCATGCATATATTTTGGGAGAGCATGGTGATACACAATTCCCCGCATGGTCCATGGCACACGTCGATGGTGTACCTCTTTCATCTTTTGCAGCGCTAACGCCACAGATTCTCGATCAACTTGCACAGCAAGCACGAGATAAAGCATACGAAATCATTTTGTGCAAAGAAGCGACCTATTTCGGCATCGCAGCATGCGTAGCCAAGATGTGCCATGCTGTTTTATATGATCAAAAAACAATACTTCCTCTTTGTGTTTATAGTAATACGTATGATGTTTGCTTGAGTTTACCAGCGGTGCTGGGCGCAAAAGGAGTTGAGCGATTGCTTGACCTGCAACTCAGTAAAAATGAGCGAGAGTTGCTCGAAAAAAGTGCACTGGCAATAAAAAAATCACTCTAAATTTATCGTAACTGCGGCGCTGCCGTAAAACATTCCGATTGATATTGGAATCGCGGCACTCTGTTGCCTTCGATTTCAATTGACTCTTCAAACATAGCCCTCGGGCGCGCCCATAATCCGTAATCACCATAGAGAGATTGATAGACTACCAATTCCTCGAGTGTTTCGGTGTGGCGGCAAATGCCGATTACGCGATAGAGATTTCCACGATAATGCTTATAGATGCCGAGCTTCATGACGACTCCCTTCAAGATAACCAAATATTAAAAACCAGATAAATATTCCCCGTTCGTGGTGAGTAAAGGACTCATGGTTCGATGATTCTGGCTCGCAAGCTCGCCGATTACTCACCATGAACGGATAAAATAACTTATTCCGCTAGAAGTATAAGCTCTTCGAATATACTTGCTCTATCCTTAATCCACCCTTCCCACCAACAATTCAACCATTTTATTTGTATCGAGCACCTTCGCTGCCGCTTCAATAACCTCTTCAAGCTTAACTTTATGAAGCTGCTGTGCTCGCGTATCGAAGAAGTCTGCTGGATAGCCAAATCGATCTAAAAATAAAAACGCGTTACCAATCGAATGATTTGAAGCAAAATGATCTACCAACGTATTAGCAAGCGCATCCTTAGCTTCATCGAATTCTTCTGGCGTAATCGTATCTGCAACAGAATTAATCAGATCTTTGATTGCTTCTTGTGCCTCTTTTAAACGATCCAATGAAACAATCGTTGTAACAAGTGTCATACCTGGCTGTTCATCAGCACCAGCAATCAACGAACCACTTATGGTGTAAAACAATCCCGATTGCTCGCGTAATTCAAAAAGGCGTGATGCCATCGATCCAAGTGCCCCACCAGAGAATATTTGATCAAAAAGGAGCAACTTATCAAAGTCTGGATGCAAACGATCAACTGAAACACCAGCAAAGCTCAATACAACTTGATCTCGATTGATTGGATAGGTGATAACTTCGTGAGCGACTGGCATAACATGCGGATATTCAAGATCATGAACATTCTCCGCACTCCAATCACCAAGATATTTTTCCAATTCTTTCACCGCATCATACTTTTCAAGATCACCAACCACAGCCAATCGCGCACCATGAGGCGATATATACTTCCTATAGCCATCGAGCATATCCTCGCGCGTAATGCCAGAAATAGTCTCGAACGTGCCCATGCTATTTTTACCATATGGATGATTTCTATAGATGTACTCACGAATTAATTGACCCGCAAAGTACCGCGGTTCATCCCAAAAATATTTTAACTTTGCATCTAATTGTCCGCGAACTTTTTCTATATGCTTTTGATCAAAATCAGCTCGATCTACAAGGTCACGCAAAATTTCCAAGCCAAGTACAAAATCATCGCTCAGTAAATTCATAGAAATGCCACCCGGATAAGTGTTTATTCCCATGCCGCGAGATTCAACAATATCGGCCAATTTTTCGCCTGGAAAATTTTTGGTACCTTCAGGCAACATTGCATTAATAAACCTCAAAATACCAAGCTTGCTCTCCGGCTCATAATAATGCTTAGCCTTTAAATTGAGCGTAATATCAAGCGTTGGTGTATTTGGATTATGATACGCAAATACTTTGATGCCATTTGAAAGGGTGAATGTGCGTGCTTTTGGAAAATTGAATGGCTTTGGTTGTTGCGGTTCAATATTCAACGCATATGATGCAGGCTCAACATCGGTTGTTCTTGTGCGCCCGGATAATATTCGCTCATCTTCTTCATCAGATAACTTCTGCACAGCATCCCATACAACTTTCTCTGATTCAGGTAGAGGTAACACAGCTCCCTTATGCATGTATGGAGTCCCAAAATAGGCGCATACCGCGGCATTAATATCTGCCTTAATAAATTGCGGATCCTTATCAAGATACGTAAATACATAATCCGGATCTCCAGTCGCAAGATAATATTTTCCAATGTTGTATGCTTGATCTTCAGTATCTTCAAGCAAACTATAAAGATCCATTTGGCACTGTTTTATTGAACGCTCCAATTCTTCATTGGTGATTCCGTTCTTACAAAGATCAGCCAATACAGATGTAATGCATTGTTCAATCTTGGGTAAATCTTCAACTGCCTTAGGTTCAACAGAAATGAAAAATACGCCATGATCAAAAAGCTCATCGTAGCTTGCCGAAACTGCAGTTGCAATATGCAACTCATCTACCAACGCTTTGTGGAGGCGCGATGCTTTCCCTTTTGCCAATATCCATGGCAATAATTCATAAACATGATCTTTCTTTTCTTTCATGCCGGGCACCACGAAAGCGTACGCAGCTGATGGCTGGGTTACTTCGCGATACAATGTGACCGATTTAGTCGAAATATCTTTGTTGTAGTAATACTCTTCTTTTTTATAGTGCGGATTCGCAGGCACATGCCCAAAGTACTGTTCTGCTTGAGCAAAAACATCTTCCGGATCAACATCTCCAACAATTACCAATGTGGCATTATTTGGTACGTAATGCTTTTTATAAAAAGCGCGCAAGTCATCTGAATTTACGCTCCACAAATCTTGTTTGTAGCCAATAATCGGATGATGATATGGGTGATCCGGGAAAATTGCAGCAAGCATCTGATTGAAAAGTTCTGAGGTATAGCGATCA
Organism: uncultured Pseudomonadota bacterium; assembly: GCA_964553945.1. Taxonomy (GTDB): domain Bacteria; phylum Babelota; class Babeliae; order Babelales; family Vermiphilaceae; genus CAZKLV01. The sequence continues at coordinate 330,926 of CAZKLV010000001.1, read as the reverse complement.
CGATACATCTTGAGCTCTTGTACCACCGCCTTCATTTCTGAACTCAGCATATCCTCTTTGAATGTGCAGTTGGTCATGCAATCGGCCATTACCGGTAAAGCTTCATGCCAATGTTGCGATGGCATATTGAATAAATACCCAGTGTAATCATAAGAGGTAAATGCATTGCAGCTTGAAGATAATTTGTGAGTCAACACATTAATATCAGATTCAGAAAGAGTTTGTGTCCCTTTAAAAATCATATGCTCAATCAAATGAGCAATACCGCGCTCGCTATCTTTTTCGTCTTTAGAGCCCACATAATACCATAACTGAATGGATACCTTAGGGATCATATGAACCGGTCGAACCAAAATAGTCATACCATTATTAAGAATTTTTTTAATAATTCCAGATGAATGTGCAGCAACTGCATTACGAGATTTCATGAAATCCTTTTCATTATAAATTTTTATGGGCCGGTCATAACAATCAGCCTGCATGTATCCCCACCACAAAATAAGTGCCTGAAGCACTATTGCCAGCATTACCCCTCCTGATTAAGGGTGAATTACACTCTTTTTGGTGTTTAAAGTACCAGAAATAGAAAAAAAGACATGCTTTTACAACAAAAGCGCGCCTCAAAGGACCTAGAGTCACAGCCACCTTATTTTATTATTTCAATATGAAAACACCAAACACTAACCAAGATCAACTCAGCCCATAGAGCAAAACCTCAAAAAACAGGCATAACAAGCTCTTTTAACTAAAAAAAACAGCCTCTTCCTAGCCAAATAATCTGCCTTGGTCCTTCACGGGCTAAACACATAAAAACACCCATTTTAGACGCCACGCCACCTCTTAATTATCAAATTTCCAAGTTATTACCATTTGACAATAACCACATCCTTAATTACCATTAAAACAAGAAGCCTAAATGCAGGCATAAACGAAAACGGTTAAAAATATGAAAAAACTTGCCATTCTCACAAGCTTGCTCTTGAACATAACCATATGCGCCATGGAGCGGCCCTTAAAAAAACCATGTGTCATGGCAGAAGAGAACGAGTTTGTTGTTCTGATTTCAAAAGAAGGTAAAGAGTTCCAGATCGAGCGCAGTGCAGCACTCCGCTCGGGCCAAATAGCAGATCTTATACAGACAGGATTTGAAGAAGCCACAACAAACAAGTTCCAACTCAATGAGATATCCAATCAAACACTCGAGCTTTTGGTGCCGTTACTCCCGCGCCTTGATGAATTACTCAAAAAAAATGAAGCCGCTGATGCGATGAATCAGATATATATTCCGCGCCGCTATCAACCATTCATCAATGATCTCTTGCGCAACGTGAAAGATCAAGAGATTGTAGAGCTTTACCAAGCAGCTGATTTGCTTGATCTACCATTTATTTTAAATGGAGTTGCATCGGTCATTGCCAATCGAATGGAAAAAGAAATCGATACCGCAATGTGGCTAAATTTAACAGCGCTTGAGCAAAATAACCTTGTTCAAGAAAGAGCGATTCTAAGGGGAATTTATACCAAGCACAAATACATCCTCAAACACATTACCCTTCGCAAAGATGATATCACCCAAGAAGCTAGTATCGCTGATTACATAGCCCAGCATGGCCAACCGCAATTTGATACTGACTGGCGAGGGCCAGATTGTTTGCGTCTCTATAGCTGCAAGATAACAAGTTTGTTTGGAATCCACATGCTACAATTAAGATCCACTTGCAAGATACTGTTTCTCAATAACAATCGTTTTTTTGATATTGCTCTTGATGTGCAATCCACCCCCAAGCCTTTTAAGGATTTTGAGCAATTACAAACTCTCGATCTGACTTTCAATAAATTAGAAAATCTACCAAAGGATATATTTGCTGGGCTTGCACAGTTACGAGAACTTCTACTGAGCGTAAATCAATTAAACAACCTCCCCGAACATCTCTTTAAAGGCCTTGCGCAACTGCAAGATATTGATCTTACTCATAATGTATTAAGCAACCTACCAGAACATCTCTTTGATGGCCTTGCAGAGCTACGAGCCCTGAGTCTAGATCGAAATCAATGGACCCCTGATGAAATGAAGATAATACGAGCAAGATTGCCAAACGTAAAAACGATTTTCTAACGCTGAATTCATCTGGGTTTGAGTCTGAACTTGCACACCCCCTCTCAAACCCAAACAATCTCCTAAAAACATACCCTACCCCTATCTTTCACCTTATGACCCATCGCCCTGGACAATCGCACCTAGAACATCGATTTTAATCGGTTTAGCTTAAACGTTGTGGCGTTATTATCCCCCCGTTTGTCCTGAGCCTGCGAAGGAGCAGAAAATACATCCTTTCAAATGCGATTACCCTACCCATTGCCATAGAATTATTGCTATTTGGAAATTTGTAGTGCTATTATTAATAATGAAAAGAGATAGTTTGAACCTGATTTGGACTCTTTATGATGTATATAACTAAAAAAACATTGGTACTTGGCCTTTTTTTAGCGGCACACGCTTGGTGCAGTATTGAAGAATTCCGCCCATTCAGGCCAGGCGTTGCGCTTATTGCAGGAATCAAAGGTTCAATTGCGCAACTTACCAATGAAATTAGCAAGATGGAATATGAAGCGGTCGGCGTTCCTACCCTTAAGGATGATCTTGCAAAAGCTCACCAAGATCTCGCAAATATAAAAACAAAGCTCGGAATTTCGTTTCTCGAGATGCAAATTTTAGCTCTTGAGAATCAATTTGACGGATTTGCACTGCGCTTTTTTAAAACAGCACAGGTTGATGGTGTATTTCTTTACAACTCGTTAGCTGAAAAAATAAGCAACATCTACAATAATCCAGATATCAAACAACGAGTGGAATCAATAATTCGCTTACAACATGAGGTAGCAACCGCTCGATCAAACGGAGCTCAAGATACCTCTCTTCAAGTAAATATCGATCGAATTGCTCGTTACAAAAATGAAATTCAACAACGCGTTGAACTTGCCATTGGAGATATTCGGCAATTGGGCATACAAATTAATATTATGACGCGCGATGATCAACGAGGCCTCAATACCATCAAAAATCAGATTAGTATGGTTAAACAACAACTCAATGCGAAACTTAGCAATGAGGCAATTAAAACACAGCTTGCTCCATTTGAACAAAAAATCGATACCATTCACCAGCATATGAATGCTTTATTAGATTTGAAATTTACTGATGATCGGCTGATTTTAATAGAGAAGTATAAAAATAAAATCCAGCAATATGATCTACTTCTTCACTTCTTGCGCGATCCAAGCTCTATTCAAAACGTGACCGCATCGGAAATTTTGGGAGAAAAATTAAGTTAAGTAATCACAGGAATCAATCATGAATATGAAAAGAAATATTTTTAGAATTTTATCTATATCGAATTTAATTTTGAGCACACACATTGTTTTAGCTGTAGATGCTTCAACCTCAAGCCCACAATCATTTCGACCAGCGGCTATTATGATAGGCGGAATCAAGAGCGCTACTGATGCATTGAATCAAGAGATAGATCGATTACAAAATGAGGCGGTTGGGGTCCCAACGCTTAAAGAAGACCTTGCTGCTCTCGAACAAAAATTGGCGACTGTGAAAGCGAAACTTGGCGTTTCTCCAATAGAACAGCAAATAGCAAATCTTAACGACCAATTGGATCAATATGCGCAACAATTGTTTAAGGCTGCACAGCTTGATAACAACTATTTATATTATACATTGAACGAAAAAATAACTGATTTACTTAGTGACCCTCGCATTGTAAGAAAGATTCAGCAGATCATAGGAATTAAACAAGAAATTGCAGAAATAATGACCGAGACGCTTGGCAATATTAAGACCCTGGGAAATCAAATCAATGCATTGACACGCGAAGATCAAAAAGCAATGGCAGCACTTCGAATTCAAAAGATTAATTTAGAAAAACAGCGCGATGCAATACTCAACTCGACCCAAGCAGAAGAACAGATTGAACCAATTACACAAAAAATCAGTGATATTCAATATAAAATTGATCAATTACTTGCACTTCGGTTCACTGAAGATAGAATAAATTTAATAGAATCATATAAAAATCGAATGCGCCAATATCAATTAATGCTCGATTTTTTGCGTGATCCCGACTTGATACCATTAACAACCGAAGAGAAGGTTATTGCTATCGAATAGCAATAAAAATATTCCTCTTCCCGAATAAACATCATGAATTTGGCAGCATCACAATTATTTCGACCACTTCTCATTCATCCATTCTTTCTTCTTGTTATAGGCTTAATAAGTGGAATATTTATACAATACTGGCTCATCTTACCAATCCAGGTTGCATACATGGTAAGCTTAATAACTCTCTTGGTTGGATTCTTCATTCGATTCCCCGCACTTTCGTGGTATGCATTTATTGCATCCGCAAGTTTTGGATTTAGCATCGGATCATATCGAATACATAAGCAATATACACAACAACAATTCAAGATTGATCAGATTTGCAACAAAAAAATTGATTGCATTGGAAAAGTCGTTGACTTGCAGATCTCTCATGATCGCTCAACCAAAAGTCGAATCACACTTAATATCACACAATTTAAAGACTCTTCAGAGGGGTATTGGTGCGCGTGTGATGCAAATATATTTATTTATTGCAAAAAACAACCGATTGATTTGCAAATCGGGGATACAATTACGCTTCAATCGATAACTGCGCGTCACACCGAAAACAATACGTCATTTAATCATTATCTGCTTAAAGAAGATGTTGTTGCAACGATATTTTTGCATAATGCAACATATAAAAAACTCCAAGAAAGCAACACAAATATCACCAATTGGCTCTATGCGCAACGAGATACGCTGGTTAATCGATTACGCAACAAATTTTCAAATTCATCTCTTGCTTTATTTACCTCACTTTTTCTTGGTAATCGATCGGAAGAGAAAGAAGAGCAAGGGCGCATTGCGCAACAAAGTAAAAATTGGGGCACCTCACACCATCTAGCACGATCTGGCTTGCATTTAGTTATTTTTATTTACTTACTCGCGATGCTGTTGCGATTGCTGCCGATCTCTTTATTTGCAAAAGAATGCCTGTTACTAATACTGTGCATCATTTATCACATATTTAGTTGGTCAAGTGTTTCATTTTTACGCGCATTCATCACATTTTTGTGCTACAAACTATGCACCTTGCTTGGATTGCCATCGCACATACTCCACATTCTCACGATTGCATGCGCCATCATTCTTATTTTCAACCCAATTCAACTTTTTTTTCTTGATTTTCAACTGAGCTTTGGACTTACCTTTATTCTTGCTTGGTTTAATGCCGCATATCAAGGTAAAACTGCGTAATAATTTACTAATTATTGCTGATAGATCCTCACATCTGCCACCATAAAGAAAAACAAGAGTGGGAAATCAATAGGGTGTTAAGGGGGATGTTATGATCAGTATTGCAGCACACAAAAAACAACAGTGCATTTATGTAGTAATTTTTATATTTTTGTTGCACTTATCATCAAACACAACAAATGCAACGATTGCGCAACATGACGAATCTTTCTTATTTGATCAAGAAGTTGGCGCAGAAACCGATCTAACGCGCAAACCAAAAACTCCAAAAAATAAAGATAAAAAAAAAGCATGGACCTTTATCGTATATATGGCTGCAGATAACGATTTACGCAACTTTGCATCTCGCAATCTGAAGCAAATGGCAAGCATAGGATCATCAGACCACATAAATATTGTTGTTCACCTTGATATTCGCATGTCAGGCAATGTAAAAACAACGCGCCGTTATTACGTTGAAAAAGATCGTATTGTAAACGTCGGCACTCATAATGATTCTGTTGCGATGGATAGCGGCGATCCCGAAACACTTATCTCATGTTGCGCATGGGCAACACAGAATTTCCCGGCTCATGAATACGCATTAATATTCTGGAACCATGGAGCGGGCATTATTGATCCTGAACACGGAAGAATTGTCAATCCAGCCGAATTATTTAACTTCAACCCAACTACCGCTCGCCTAGAACTTGATCGCTCTGTGGAATATTTGCAATACGTTGAAAACGCAAGCAAATTCATCGATCAACGAGGTATTTGCTGGGATGAATCAACAGGCAACTATCTAACCAATCAAAAATTAGAAAAGGCGCTTAAAGAGATTTGCGCTTCGTATTTGAAAGGCAAGCGCTTCAGTATTATAGGATTTGATGCATGCCTGATGTCTATGCTTGAAGTAGCAAGCCTTGTGCGCCCCTATGCAGATATTATGGTTGGATCTCAAGAGGTTGAGCTAGGTACCGGATGGAATTATACACATGTATTATATCCATTTGCGCAACAAAGCCTTAATAAATCTGATTTTGCGGCACACATTGTTGCAATGTATGAAAAAACATACAAATCGATCACCTATGATTACACGCAGTCCGCAATAGATCTAGATGCAACCATTGATGTTGTTGCAAATCTACATGACATCTCAAAACTGTTGCTTGATGCATCCTTGCTGCAAACCAACTACTCAGTGAAAACTGCAGTTCGAGAAGCCCGTAAGAAAAATAATTGCACTTATTTTGATGAGCCAAGCTACATCGATTTGCATCACTTTTATAAAAATCTTATTGCGCAAATTCCTTCAATATCACTGCACAATAGCTCTGCAGAGGCTGAATTTAAGAAAAATATCAAAGAAGCCCTTGAATTAGGAATGAAACTAATTCAAAAATCAGTCATAGCAAATGCGTGTGGGGCTAATTTGAGTCAAGCGAAAGGGCTCTCTATCTACTTCCCGGAGCGCAGAGTGCATCAATCTTATACGCTAACCGATTTTGGCAAAATGAATGCTTGGACAAATTTGATTCATCAATACACCGAACCACATAGAGAGTTGATCCAAAAAGCATCGCAAACAGATATATAGGCATCAAATTTGTTGTTATTTTTTGATACAATCATTAAATGCAACATAAATTTTAACAACAACTCCCTTGAATAAACCATGACGCAACAACAGCTCAAAAAACAGCAACAATTAGATGCACTCTATGCGCCGTATCAAAAATGCATGCAATGCCCCCTAGCTACTCTTGGGCGAAGCAAAATGGTATTTGGCACCGGGAATCCCGATGCCCGCCTCATGCTCATCGGAGAAGGCCCTGGCGAACAAGAAGATCTGCAAGGCAAACCATTTGTCGGCAGATCTGGAGCCCTCCTGAATCAAATATTTGAAACATTGGGAATCAAGAGAGAGGATATTTTTATTACCAATATCGTGAAATGTCGCCCGCCCAAAAACAGAAAGCCCTATCCAGAGGAAAGCAATACCTGTAAAATGCTCCTCTTAGAAAAGCAAATTGAAATCATTGCACCCAGAATCATCTGCACTCTTGGCTCAGCCGCACTCCAAGGGTTACTACAAGAAGAGTTCAAGATCACAAAAATTCACGGCACAATACTCAGTTATCGTGACACGCCCCTCATACCGGCATACCATCCCGCATACATTCTTCGAAACCCTAAAGAACTTGAAGCACTTGTTAAAGATCTTCAGCTCGCTATTTCATATTTGTAAAACTACACAAACCCAAAACTGCCCCGCATTTCTATTATGCTGGTGGATAACTTGGTGGATAAGTGGTGGATAAGTGGTGGATAAGTGGTGGATAACTTTATATGGCAAAAAATGGCATCGGCAAAAAAGCCCAATGAAAACAGTAATTTGCAAAGTTATCCACCAGCAATAATGCGATCCATGGCTTCATTTGGGAACATCAAAAAAAGTTATCCACCACTTATCCACCACTTATCCACCACTACCCGATACACAAAAAAGCCTTTTGTATAACGTGTTTTTAAGGGGTCGCCCCAAAGTTATCCACCAAAAACTGGCTCACCTACTATTACTAAATATAAATATTAATATATATAAGAGAGTTAATAACAAGCGGCCAAAGGAAACGAAGAACAAAGCTTCAAAGGGGTATGTATTTTAAAAAGAGAGCTCCTTGAGCCGAGCAGTTGCAGAAGTAAAAAAGTTGTACTATCATAAGAACATGAAAGTCCCAAGGGAAACTCCTTGGGTCTTGTTTTATAAAAGTTTTTTGATTTCCAGATTAAATTTATAGATAAAGGACGCCGTGGATCTTTTTAGTGTCATCGATGAACTCGTAGAAGAGCGTGGTCTTGATAAGAGTGTGCTAAGCGAAATAGTATGCGAGGGCATGCTTGCTGCTTATCAACGTAAGTATCCTGACTACCAGCTGAAGGTGAGCTATGATCAAAAGACCGGGCAGGTAGAAATCTTAATCGAAAAGACGGTTGTCTCTTCAGTAGAAAATGAAGACACCGAAATCTCTCTCAAAAAAGCTCGCTCGTTGCACTCAAAAGCAGAGCTTGAGCAAAAAATTTGGGTTCCATTTGAAGAGCCAATTGGGCGCATTGAAATCTTGAGGGCTCGTCAAGTTATTGCGAGCAGAATTCGCAAAATCGAATCCGATGCGATTTTCAATGAATTTAAAGATAAAGAAGGCGCTATTATTCTGGGCGTTGTTCATAAAACGGAGCGCGGAGGAGTTGTCGTTAAACTCGGAGACACCCTTGCCTTACTGCCAACTGCTAATATGGCTCCCGGCGAAAAGTTTACTGTCGGCTTTTCTATTCGCGCATTACTCAAAGAGGTTTTGCCTGAGCCACGTAATGACTACCAACTTATTTTAGATCGCGCATCTGAGAAGTTTCTTGCTGAGCTTTTTGAGATTGAAATTCCCGAAGTATTTGAAAAATTGGTTGAGATTAAAAAGATTGTGCGTGCGCCTGGTTATAAATCAAAAGTTATTGTTGTATCAAATGATAAAAATATTGATCCAGTTGGCACATGCGTCGGGGTTGGCGGAAGTCGTATTAAGCCAATATTACGTGAACTTGGCGGCGAAAAAATCGACATAATTTCATTTAGAGATTCCAAAGAAGAGCAAGTTGAAGATGCGTTGAAGCCTGCAGTTATCAATCGAGTTGAGATTGTTGATGATAGGGCTGCGCAAGTATGGCTCGATGAAGATCAGCGCTCGCTTGCAATTGGCAAGGGCGGCCAGAACATTTCCTTAGCATCGCGGTTGGTGGATATGAGCATTCAGCTTATGCAATCAGAGGCTAAACGAGAAGAGCCAAAAGAGTTAGAAGAAGTAGAGTTAGATTAAAACAATTGATTACGGATGCGATATTGAAGCTATGAGCATACGGGTATATGAGTTTTCAAAAAAATCGGGCAAATCAAATACAGAAATTCTTGATTTGCTCAAAGCGGGAGGATTTGAGGCAAAGAGCCATATGTCTGCTTTGCCGCAGGCCGCCGTTGATTATTTAAACAATATACTTACTCCCAAAACACCAGAAGTTGTGCAAAAAACGCCTTCTGTAAAATCTGAGGAAAAGCCCGCTGTGATAGATTCAAATCGTGAAAAAAAAGTAACAAAAACCATTGTGCCCACAAGTAAGCCTCAAGCCCAAGCTCCGCGCCCAAGAATGAGTGCTCCTGAGGCTCCAAAACTCCCTGAGCATATTGTTGTGCGAGCTATGACCGTTGGTGAAGCTGCATCTTCTCTGGGAAAACCCGTCCAAGAAGTCATTCTCACTCTTTTGCGCATGGGTGTGGTCGCGACTATAAACCAAACAATACCAGAAGCGGTTGTAGAAAAACTTGCTCATACATATGGCATTCAGACTGCTCAGCCAGCAGCGGTTAAAAAAGTAGAAAAAGAAATCGTTGCGAGTCAAAAAGCAAAACTTCAAGAGCGATTACCCGTTGTTGTAGTTGTGGGCCATGTTGACCATGGCAAAACAACTCTCTTAGATTTCATTCGAAAAACTCGCGTAGCTGCACGAGAGCATGGCGGGATTACTCAGCACATCGGCGCATATGAAGCGCACACTCCTCATGGAAATTTAGTTTTTCTAGACACGCCTGGGCATGAAGCTTTCTCAAAAATTCGACAGCGTGGGTTGAGAACGGCTGATATTGCTATTCTTGTTGTAGCGGCTGATGATGGTATCATGCCTCAAACTCTCGAAGCAATTAAGTTTGCAAAGAGCATGAATGTTCCAATTATCGTTGCAGTTAATAAAATTGATAAAGTTGATAAGACTCGAATTGATGTTGTAAAGCGCGAACTTTCGCAGCATGATTTGCTCCCTGAAGATTGGGGAGGTGATGTGGTTGTGGCTCCAATATCAGCAAAGACTGGTTTGGGTATTGATCAACTCCTTGAAATGGTTGTATTGCAATCTCAAATGCTCGAACTCCGTGGTGATGTGACCGGCCCGGCCAAAGGATATATTCTCGAAGCAAAGTTAGAAAAAGGTCGCGGTATTGTTGCAACATTCATTTCACAACACGGCAAGGTAGCAATAGGTGATTATTTTGTGTGTGGTGCCACAGGTGGTCGCGTGACTTCTCTTGTAAATTCTGAGGGGAAGCGAGTAACTGATGCAGGCCCTTCTATTCCGGTTCAGATTTCAGGTTTTGATCAAATGCCAGAAGTCGGTGAGTTTTTTGAGGTTGTGCCAAAGGCCACTTATTTAGCTGGTCGAGCTGTGGTTTCAGAGCAAAAATCAACTGTTCAGCGCTTGCTCCAAGAAGGTGCAATTAATATTATTGTTAAAACTGATACAGATTCGACCAAAGAAGCACTTATTGAATCACTTGAAAAATTATCAAAAAAAACCGACAAAGGGTTTAATATCATTGATTCGGGAATTGGTGATATTACTGAAAGCGATGTTGAGCTTGCCTTTAATACAGGTTCTACTATTGTCGGATTGCATGTAAAGCCGGAGGCAAATGCCGCAAGTCTTGCACAGCGCCGCAAAGTAATGATGGATCTTTACACGATTATTTACAAACTCCTCGAAGCGCTGGAGCTAAAAGCAACGGCAGAAAAACAGGTGAAGTTGGAGCGACGTAAAATTGGTGAAGCGACTGTTCTAAAAGTTTTTGATATCAAGAACGTTGGTGTTATTGCCGGATCTTTCTTGAAAGAGGGAAGATTTGTTCGTGATGGTTATGTTGTTGCGCTCCGTCGAGGCAAGAAGATTGGAGAAGGTAAGATTATTGGCTTGCAACGAGATAAAAAGGCGGTCAAAGAAGTGCATGCAGGATTTGAATTCGGGTTCCTTTGCGAGGGATTCAATGAATGGCAGGTAGATGATACAGTGCAATGCATGTATGATGTTCCGGCTAAATAAAACTTGTAATTGAGCAATTTGAGGGCGGCCAGGGTTTTAATACTCTGGCCGTTTTGTTTTGTTGTCTTTTTTTGTTATAGTAGGGCGCGATATAGTATATTTTTAAAAAGGATCTAGATGGAAAGTGTTGGAGCCAAATGGTTATTCGCCTTAATCTTTTCTTTTTTAGTGTGTGCTTATTTGGTTCCTATCTTTATTGCCTTAGCTAAGCGATTACGCTTTCTTGATGACCCAGATGGGGTACTAAAAAAGCAAACTCACTCCATCCCATATTTGGGCGGTCTTGCTATCTACTGTGGTTTTTTGTGTGGCCTTGCCCTTACTATTCCTTTGCAGAATCACATAGCCCTGCTATTGATTGGATGCACCTTACTTTTATTTATAGGGTTAATTGATGATTTGCTCGTCATGAAGCCATATCAGAAATTTTTCGGGCAATGTCTTGCTGCGCTTGCATTTATTAAGGGTGGCTTTTATTTAAAGGAGCATTTTTTTTACACATTCTGGCATATACCAATTTCATTTTTATGGATCATTTCGGTTATTAATGCCTTTAATTTGGTTGATGTTATGGATGGTCTTGCAACATCTGTTGCATTGGTTGCAGCAATCGCATTCTTTGGTGTTGCCTGGTTTTTTAATCAACCGGAGCAAATGATTCTTTTAGCCGCTTTTATTGGATCTCTTGTTGCGTTCTTGGTGTATAACCGCCCCAATGCAACAATTTATATGGGAGATGCCGGAGCGCTTTTTGTTGGTGGTTTTTTGGCTACTATACCTTTTTTATTGCCATGGAGCACACATAATGGCTATGGATTCTTGGCGCCAGCTATTATTTTAGCTGTTCCGCTGCTTGAGCTAGTTTCGCTTATTGTTATTCGCACCTACAAGCAAATTCCCTTTTATCAGGGAAGTCGAGATCATTTTTCATGCTATTTGCAGGATAATGGTTGGAGTAAAATGCAGGTGCTGGGGTATACGGTTGCAATGGGTTGTTTTTTGGTAGGCGCCTCAGCGCTCTTCATAACCAATATCATTTCAGTGCAACACTTGCCACCCCTCGCAATTACCTTTCTGGCTATATGGATGCTTTTTCTGGTTAAACCATCGCAATCGCCATTTTAGAGGTGTTGCAAAATCTGTTGCTTTTTAATTAATTTAACCCTCAAACACACAAAAATATCGAAAAAGGCCGTAGGATGCGCTATTTCGAGTTGTTGCTTTTTGTGTGCCATTCGAGTTCATTGTTTTTTTGTAAGGGTTGCTCAAACTATACACTGTAATTCTGATGAAACTATACTCCTTGTAACTTCAACATGGGGCTATAGTTAGAAACACTGCTTATGAGAAGAGTAATAGATAAGCCTCATTGAAACATGATACTACGGTTCCTTCTTAGCTCATCGTGCGAGACTTATCTATTACTTTGCTCAGATCTCATTCAACTTCAAGCAATTTCTTGGTTTCTCTTGATAAAAGTCCCTTCAATACGCGCATATTTTCGATATAACTTTCAGGGCTCTCATGCGGGGTTTCGAGAATTTTAGGAACATCAAATAATTTCGGATCGTTCATTATTAATTCAAAGGCTTTAAGGCCTATCTTTCCTTTTCCAATGTCTTCATGCCTATCAACTCGTGAGCCACATTCTTTTTTGGAATCATTCAAATGAAGCGCCTTCAGCTTTGATATTCCGATGATTTTATCAAATAAATCCCAGAGAGCTTCGTATGTTTGGGGTGTTGAAAAGTCATATCCTGCAGCAAACGCATGGCAGGTGTCAAAGCATATACCCAGTCGGTCCTCGTATTTTGACCCGTTTATTATTTGGGCTAATTGCTCAAATGAATAGCACATAACACTCCCTTGTCCCGCCATGATTTCAAGCAAAATTTGAGTATTATTGCTTGCCTCAAGTGCGACTTCCAACGATTGAGCAATCGTCTGGAGTGCTACTTCTTCATTTGAATGCAACCTTGATCCAGGATGAATGACCAGATACGGAATGTTGAGTTGTTCACATCGATAAACCTCATCAATGATTGCCTGTATCGATTTAGCCCGTAGTTGCATATCAGGAGTAGCTAGATTAAGCAAGTAGGTTGCGTGAACAATGACCGGATCTATTTTTGTTCTTTCTTGGGCTTGCTTGAATGCTTGAGCTTCTTCGTATGCGATAGGCTTCGCGTTCCATTGCCTATTGCTCTTGGAAAATATTTGCATGGTGGTGCAACCGATTTCTTGCGCTCTGGCAAAAGCATTTTGCAAACCACCAGCTATCGAAACATGAGCACCTAAGAGCAATCTATGGTTTTTTGATGACATGCGATGTCCTTTTTGAAGAGGGTTTTACCCCTTATAATACAGTATTAATTCGTTGACAATTGCTCGAAAAAATATACCATTAACCTCTAAAAGCCAATGAAAATCAATATTATTTTGAATTTATGATCCACCAGGATCATTTTTTGCTTGTTAGGATCACATGAATTATTGCACAAAATTCTCTTTCATAGCAGCTCTCTTTATAGCTGCATCTCCATTTGCCCTATCGGCTAAAATTGCATCAAGTTATGGTGATTATGAGTATGCGTTTTCTGGTAAATATAAGCCCGAAACATTCTATTCTAAAAACACAAACCTTCTCAATAATAAATTAGATCGCGATCAAACATTCTTGGCTCGTCATACCATCGACATGGATCTCGATGTCATTTACGGCAAAAAAACATACGGTGCTCCAGTTGCAGAGTTTTATTTTACATTACGCAACAAGGCAGTTTGGGGTGATCCTTCAAGTATTGCTTCAACATCAGAGGCTGAGGTCAAAGTTCTTGATGCGGTTGGTAAAGGACATAGTCACTCAATACCTCGTTTATTTTTCTGGATGCGCGAAGCGTGGTTACGGCTTGAGCTTGCTGAGCTTTTGCATTTGCCATTAAAAAACAAACACAGTTTTACCATTGGGGCATTCTCTTTCAGACTCGGACGCGGCATTGCGCTTGGTGATGCATTTGCACCACAAAATGACTTGCTTGGTTATTATACAGAGTTTAACGTGGATCAATTTGCATTTGGCGCTAAATTGGGTGGGAACTTGGTAGAAGGTGCGCTTTCTTATGACCTATATACCGGTATATTGCAAAATAAGAGTGCAAGTTTTGGAGAAACTTCGTCTCGTATCTATGAAAATCAGATAGGTCGTGATGGATTTGGCGAACGTGGATTTGGCAAGATCAATTTTGTGGTAGCTGGCCGCTTGGATTGGACCGTGTTTAATACAGCCTGCCTTGGCGCATTGCATGTTGAGCCATATGCTTTATTCAATCATGATCCTGAGCAAAAAGTTGAGTTTCTTGGTGATGCCGAAAGTAAACTGGGCACTATTGGCTTAGCGACCGATTATAAGGGTGGTATATTTGAGTTTGGTTTTGATTATGCATTCAACCTTGGTCAGCAAAGAGTCAAGGGTTGGGATCGCAATCATATCCGAGAAGAAAATCGCGATGGATTCCTTGCATTTGCCAATTCTCATGTGGTTGATCAGGGTGGTAGCAAGATTATTTATATTCCTGGTAGCAAACAACAAAAAGACATTGAATGCACCATGAAAAATGAAAGTGAAAATGGTGTTACATTTGGTTCATTTGCTCAGCAGATAACCGAGTGTAATGATCAAAATATCTCCGTGTGCGTTGATAAGCAGTTTGATTTGATTAATACCAATCGGTTTAGAAATTCGTACACGAATAAATATAAGGGTTGGATGTTTGTAACCGATGCTGGTCTTTGGGTGTATAAAAAAGATTTACAGGTTTCTGCAATGGCCGGTATTGCTTCTGGTGATGATAACCCAAATCTTGATTCTAAAGATGGCGATTACACAGGGTTCATTCCACTGCAAGAAGTATATTCTGGAGAGCGAGTTAAGAGTGTAACTCCAATAGGATCGCTTGGGAAATTCCGTCGCCCCCTTTCCCAGCCGACCGGTCAACAGGCAGTGGTCAGTAAGTTTCCACGGAGTGTATCGCGCTTTACCGATATTGTATTCACCGGTGCTGCTATTAAGTGGGAGCCGCGCGATTGGCAAAATAATATTCTCATTCATCCAAATATTTTGGCGTATTGGGAAGACAAGCCAATTAATAAGTTTTGCATTAGTGAAGGTAAAGAGCTTGAGCAATCTGCAAGTACCTATTTAGGTATAGAAGCAAACGTGTTCTTCCATTATTTCCCAATTCAAAACCTGAAGTTATTTGTGGTAAGTTCTCTCTTTTTCCCAGGTAAGCATTATCAGGATATTGAAGGCAAACCACTAACTCCTGACCAACAAAAAGCTCTTGATTTATATAGAGCTGGCAAAATTACCGTTCTACCTAATATCGCTGACGATATTGCTTTTACCTTGAACGCAGGTTTTGAATTCAGATTTTAGTTTTTGAGAGTGAGAGTGAATAGCAAAAACTCAATGATATGCTATCATTAGCCTTATATAATATTTGTTATTTATTGATGGAACAGGGAATACAATGCAAGCATTTAAGCGAACCACAGGTTGTGGCCTGGTTAATGCAAATTATCTAAAAAAAACCATTTGCCTTGCAGGCTGGGTACATCGGCGCCGTGATCATGGTGGATTGATATTTATCGATTTGCGAGATCGCAGTGGAATCATGCAACTTGTATTTAATCCTGATTTTTCTGCTCAGGCTCATGAGCTTGCGCACTCATTACGCTCAGAGTTTGTAATATCGGTTTGTGGTGAGGTGGTTCAGCGAAGTCCTGAAGCAATTAACAAAGAGTTGGCAACAGGTGAATGGGAACTGCAAGTGAAAGAGCTTGAGATTCTTAACACATCAAAAACGTTACCATTCCAACTTGATGAAGCGGCAAATGTTGATGAAGAGTTGCGTCTAACGTATCGTTATTTGGATTTGCGTCGCCCTGAAATGCATCGTCATTTTGCGATTCGGCATAAAGCGATTTTTGCAATGCGCGAAGCGCTCAACAAGCTTGGTTTCTATGAAATTGAAACTCCAGTTTTAACTAAAAATACTCCTGAGGGTGCGCGTGAGTTTATCGTTCCCTCTCGCATACATCATGGTTTCTTTTACTCTCTTCCTCAGTCTCCGCAGCTTTATAAGCAGCTTTTAATGGCAAGCGGCATGGAAAAATACTTCCAAGTTGCGCGTTGCTTCCGCGATGAAGATTTGCGTGCAGATCGTCAGCCAGAGTTCACGCAGCTCGATATGGAAATGTCATTTATTAATGAAAAAGATATTCAAGATGTTATTGAGCAGCTTTTGCAACATGTCTATAAGGTAGTATTCAATCAAGAGATTGAGATCCCGTTCCGGCGTATGCAGTATGATGAAGCGTATGCGAAATATGGGTGCGACAAACCTGATTTGCGCTTCGATATGCAAATTCATGACATGACCACGCTTTTTGCAAACACCGAACTAAAATTCTTGCGCGAAATCCTTGATAAGGGTGGTAAGGTTGGTGCGGTACATGTGCCGTCGCATGAATTTACTCGTTCCGAGCTTGATGGATGGGTTGATAAAGCGCAAAAAATGGGAGCAAAAGGGCTTCTTTGGATGCGGGTTCGCGAGGATAATAAAATTGAGTCTCCGGTATCAAAATTCTTGAGCGACGATTTCTTTGCTCAATGCCAATCGATTTTTCCTAATATTGCTCGCGGTAGCACGCTTTTCATTGTTGCAGGTCCTTATCAAAAGGCTTGGGAGACATTGGGAAGATTGCGCCTCGCTCTTGGTCATGAATTAAATCTGATCGACCCTGAAAAAAATGAGTTTTTATGGGTCACTGATTTTCCTCTTTTGGAATATGATGAAGATGCAAAACGATGGAATGCAATGCATCACCCCTTCACTTCACCTCAAGCAGGATGGGAATCTTTGGAGCCAGGGCACATTAAAGCACGCGCTTATGATGTAGTCTTGAATGGTATTGAGCTTGGTGGTGGATCCATTCGAATTCATAATCGTGAGATGCAGCAGCGAGTATTTGATTTTCTTGGCTTGACCAATGAGCAGGTTCAAAGAAAGTTTGGGTTCTTGCTTATTGCGCAAGAGCTTGGATTTCCTCCGCATGGTGGGATTGCCTTAGGGCTTGATCGCTTGGTGATGTTAATGACCAAGTCAGCCTCTATTCGTGATGTTATTGCGTTTCCAAAAACGGCACGTGGTTACGATTTAATGATGGATGCTCCAACGCAAATAGAAGAACCATTGCTTAAAGAGTACGGCCTTCGCATTACGCCCGTAAAAAAAGATTAAAACAAGTACGTATTAACAAAATGTAGAATCTGGAAGGGTTCTGATGAAGATTTCCACTATTTTTGCATATCTTATGATATGTGCAATAATAGGCGGAGTGGGTAATGTAAGCGCAATGCAATCAAATGATGAGAAGCTATCGTTTGAGCAGCAATTAAATTTTTTGACGGCAGGACTTGAATCGGAGATTAGACGGATGCCGGCAGATGAGCAAGTGTGGAAGCTTAAATTGCTTTTGGAAAGTGTTGAAAATAAAATTTACACTATTCTGATCAAAGAAGCATTTGATTACAACCCTGATCTGCGTGTTCTTGAGCAAACGGCGCGACAAAAAGCCGCAAAAATTATTAAGGGGATATGTGATAAGCGTATTGATGAGTTGCATGAAGCAATTCAAGCGGATCGAAGGTATTCGTTTGGTATAAATCAATAAACACGATTACTTTTTTAGATAATACGGAAAACACATGAAAGTTCGAATCATTTTATTAGCAGTTATTGCCTTAGTTATGGGTCAGCTGGGTCATTTATATGCAATGAACCCTAACGCGAATTTTACTTTGGATGAACGAAGAGAAAAAGGCTTGGCGCAAATGGGAGATGCTGGATGGTGCCCAAGTATGGTGCGCGTTCCTCTTAAAAAATCTTTCGAAAGACTGATTGGTTGTTTCACTTGCATTCCATCGGGCCGATGTGATGGATCTTGTTGTGGGTATGTACCTGCGTCAAAAAATATTCAGGTGGATACACATAATTCAAAAGCAATTGTTCAATTACAAGAGCAGCATTTAGCTTCTGAAGATGAAGAAAAGGACTTGGCCTTGTTCGAGGATGTGCAAGCTCGCAAAGAGGCTGTGATTCAATTACGCGATGCTCTCAAAATCGTCACAAAGACTACCGCTTTCAAGAAAGTACTTAAGAGTGTTGGCAAAGCTGATGCAATGGATATTGTGAAGACTGCAATAGATGAAAGCTCAGATAGCTCAGATAGTGATACAGATAGTTCTACTTCCGTTGGCAGTCCACATCATACTCTCGAAGAAGAGCTCTTTGAGATTTTGGAAAAACGAGCAACTGGTAAGCATAATCGCACGGAAAGTCTATAGATAATCACTATATTCTAATTGAAACATTCAATATATTTATTGACGTCCCCTTGTCTTTTAATATCCTAAAGACAAGGGGATTTTCTTTTTTTATAAGGGCTTTTTATGAAACAATATGTTTCTTTATTCATTCTTATGAACTCCATTTTCATGGCAACTCTATTGCCCTATTCAGCAACGAAAAATGGAATTGTAGTTGAAGCGACTGACCTTGCTCGTAATCCGCATCAATTGTGCTTGCAGGCTGAAGTGAGCGAGCAGGTAAAGCATTGGATTGGCTCAGGGTTTTCGGTTGATGAATTTTTAAGTGGTAATATGCGTCCTGTAAAAGTTACCATAACCAATACGACCAATCAGCCAGTGATGCTTGCCTCTTATTATGGATTAAAAGTTATAAATGGGCTTGCGATTATCGATGTAATGATTATGAAAAAGATGGAAGCCGATTATACCAAATTTGGAGCACTTACTGGTGTAATGGCTTACCTGACACTTGCATCATTAGTTGTAAGTATAGGATTTCGTGATGAGGAAGATGGTTACATTGGTAAGGTTATGAGTTTAATTTGTGGAGCGGGTTTGTTGGGATCTATTGGCGGGCTCGTCTTTCTTCAATATCTTCATGGGCAATTTAAGCAGGCAATGACAGACAAGTTTGAAGAATTAAACCATAAAGATGAAGCGCTTATCTTGCCTGGTCAAACAATTCAAAAATTATTGATCTCTCAAAAGGACTCATATATTTCTCGTTTCCCAATTGTGATTTACTCTCTTGAGAATCGCGAGGATATGATAGTATTTGATGTTGATTTGAGAGCATAACAGAGCCTTATTTCTTGTTCAGTAGTATTTCGAGTTGCATATTCATTAGACTGTAAACGAATGAAAATTTGTTTGTAGGAGGGTGGGATGAAAATAACGAAAGTAACTGCGCGAGAAATTTTTGATTCGCGAGGAATTCCAACAGTTGCATGCTCCATTACTCTTGAAGATGGATCACGGGTGCATGCATCGGTACCCTCCGGAATGTCAGTTGGATCGCATGAAGCGATTTCACTTCGAGATGGCGGCTCTCGCTTGATGGGCTTTGGTGTGCAACGTGCCGTTGAAAATATTGAGCATATTATTGGGCCGGCATTGATTGGCAAAGAGCCCGATTTGATTCAGATGGATATGCGTATGATCGAACTTGATGGCACCGAAAACAAATCTCATCTTGGTGCCAATGCGATGCTTGCTGTGAGTATGGCGGTAGCGCGAGCGCAAGCGCATATCGAACAAGCAAAAATCTACGAACTTCTTGCTTATTTGTGTGAAATTGAATTTGTTTCGCTTCCTGGGCCCATGTTTAATTTGATAAATGGTGGTGTTCATGCGAGCAATAATTTAGCTATACAAGAGTTTATGATCATGCCGCTTGGTATGAATAGTTTTCATGCTGCAACTGAGCTCTGCGTGGAAATTTACTACGCGTTACGCGATCTTTTGCTTGAGCGTGGCAAGTCAGTTGCGGTTGGTGATGAGGGTGGTTTTGCACCGGATTTCAAAAATGAAATAGAAGCGCTCGATTTTTTGATGGAAGTTATTGCGCGCACGGAAAATATGCATGAAGGTAGCGTGATGATTGCGCTCGATGTTGCGGCCTCGCAACTGTATGATAAGCGTACCGATTGTTATCGTTTCCAAGATTCATTGCGAAGTGCCGATGAGATGATCGAATGGTACAACAAACTTGTTGATCGTTATCCAATTTATTCAATCGAAGATGGTCTTGATCAGGATGATTGGCGAGGGTGGGAAAAAATGTCTGCTGTCCTCAAAAAGAAGATCAAGCTAGTTGGTGATGATATTTTTGCAACCAATTCGCATCGCATTTATGAAGGCATTGATCGCGATATTGCGCAAAGCGTAATTATCAAGCCAAATCAAATCGGTACCGTTACCGAAACTCTGCAGGCAATTAAACTCTGTAATGAATACGATCGCAATGTGATTATTTCTCACCGCTCGGGAGATACGTGCGACTCATTCATCGCTGATTTGGCTGTTGCAGTCAGTGCTTCGCAAATTAAAGCAGGTGGATGTGCGCGATCTGAGCGTTGGGCGAAGTATAATAGATTGCTTGAAATTGAAGATGAATTAATGATGACATATTAGGAGCCCAAGCTCAGCCTGGACTCCTGCAAATTCTATCGTCGCTGTCGCGTGATCGGTTGTGCGTAATGAGCTCTATTTGCTACCCATTCACGAATCATGTGGGCAATGGGTTCAGATGGTTTGATTTTATCCCCAGGCAGACCAAAAAGTCGGGATGCTGCGAGATCTGTTGCTTTCTGTGTAGGCATAGCTCCCATGCGATGCATGGCAAGAACAAAATCTTGTAATTGTTGTGTTTGATTTGGCGAAATGCGCAAAAGAAGTATGCGATCAAATACAGATTCTTCGAGGCGCGCGCCAGTTATCCAGTCTTTGGCTTCTTGCATAGGGTCAGCGCCAGCATCTAAAAGAGCTGAGAATATGTAGAAGAATGTTTGTTTTAATTTATCGCTTTGATTGTGATCCTGAATGGCTTCAGAAGCAGCAAGATAGAGAGATGTGTTTAGATCTAGATATTTACGTGCTGAAGATTTTAATACGTAAGAAATATTATCTAGGTCATGCTGTATGATAAGCTGAGAAAAATAATGATTTAAATCTTTTTTTTCTTTTTCAGAAAGTTCAATTTCATCAAAAGAGATCCCTGACGCAAAAAGAACCTTTAGTGTATTATAATCTTTATATAATGCAGCCTTGAGCACACCTTGAGCGACATGAGGATTTGCAAGTTCTCTTTTTACTTCACTTGAGAGCCTAATGCGAGCATTTATCATTTGACTTGCGGAAGTATAGTATCCTTCGCGCAAAAGGTGTCGAAGTGTTACATTCACGACATCTGGAGCTACACGACGAAACTCCTGTTCAGGCTCCATCGCACACATATATCCCATCGAAGCTGTTGCAAAAACTATACTGCATATATATTTATTCATTAAATCTCCTTTTCTGGTGTATTGCCCGTGTTTATAGATGGCCTCACGCCTGCTATTCTATTCTAATAGTAATATATTAATGGGGGTTGATGCTAGCATTTAAAAAAAATAAATTGGGCGAACAGGCTTTCAATCCTGTATTTTTATGTGCCAATTGGGGTATAAGAATACGATATTTTTTAGGATCTTGGTTGCTGGCCTGCGCTCTGACAGTTTAGAATTTTTAGTGGGATTGATATTTTTGTGCGATAAGTAAGTGTTAGGATTTGGGTTAGAACCGCTATATAGGGCGAGTGATTTACCCTATTAAATAAGCCCCGTTCTTCATAGAGCAAGCGATGCTGCATGAAAAAAGGGTCTTAATCTTAAGAGGCATGAGCTTACCAGCCACGCCCGCCTATTTTGCATATATTCTTCATGTACTTCCCTTTTAGGGCACTAATACCCACTGTAATTAGATATTTTGGACTATCTTTCTAGATTCAGAATAACAAAAGCGAAGCAAGGAAAACAAGGGTTTTAAGGGTTTTTATGCCGCTACCGCCTTTGCATCTTCGTTGATCAATTTCTTAATCGCTCGAGCCTCTTTGTGTTTATCAAAAGTTGGCATTGGTTTTGCAGCAACTTTTTGAGGTTCGGTTGTTTTTGGTTGCAGGATGAGTTCTTCGAAGGTTCCCTTTTCGCTTAACTGCTTTTTGAGTTGGCGAGATAATGCTTCTTTATCAAGAACCGCAACTTGGTTTGCCTCAGAAATTGTCTCTTCGCGCCGTTCTTCTATCTTTTGCATGAGCACTTCATCCTTATCCATAAAGTCAAGTACCGCGGCCGTTGAATTGGCATTGGTGTTGAAGAACCAGCGTGTAATCGGATCGTGTAATGAATCAAAGAGTGCGCCTTCATCAGAATAAGTTTTTGCCAAGCGGATATAGTCTTGAGTATATGAATTAATGCTACCACGGAAACGAGGCATGATAATGGTCGGCTTGATGAATACCGTTAAGTTAGTTTTAGTTTCTTCATTATTTGTGTTCTTGAAGAACCAGCCCAGAATCGGCACTTTGCTCAAGATTGGTGTCGCATTGGTAGTTTGCGCGTTATTATTTCGAATTAATCCACCGATTGCCAAAATGTTTTCATTGCCAACTCGTGCAAGTGTTTGAACAACACGTGTTGCTCGGTTATTAAATGAACTTAAGAATTCCTGAATGGTAATTGTAATATCCAAACTTAACTCTTTATCAGAAATAATGCGTGGTGTTAGTTCAATTTCTAAAGAAGCTGGCAGTGGAATATATTTGATTTCAGCTGTATCGGTACCAGAAACAGGGCCGGGTACAATGCGAACTTGTTCGTTTTTAATGTTAGCTTTTTTATTATGGGTCGCAATAATATGCGGCATCGAAAGAATTTTGGTGATATTGAACAATTTCATGATACGAGCCAAGCTCCAGGTGTATCCATTATTATCATTAAATGAAATGGTTGCGCCGCCAATAGGTGTTTGTTGTGATGCTAAACTGTATGGACCGGCATCGGTTTTATTTCCTTGCGCGTCAAATGCTTTGCGTAGCAAATCGGCCTCAATGGTTGTTGGAGCTGTCCATGAATTGGTCATACCGCTCGGTGGCAACTGAACAGATTCAATATCAACCTGATTTGGTAGTGGGATCTTTGCCGGATTGCGCGTGTATGTACCTAGTTGGCGTATGTCATCAATGGTTAGATCGGCAATGAGCGTTTCGAGTAGTACTTGTGGCTGCGGTTGATCGAGTTGCTCGATCAATTTTTTGAGCTCTTGCCAATCATCATTGCGCGCCGCGATAATGAGTTTGTTGCTGCCATAATATTTTTTTTCAGTTTCTCCGACCGTTGCAGTTGGCGCATCCGATTTGATGTAGATCTTTTCTTCAAAGAACCGTTCTACTCCGCCGCTTTGTGCTTGTTCGCCACGTGCTTGCTCCGCTCCAGCGGGCCCCGCTGTTTCGACAATGCTATTGAGTACCTCAACCATCTGATCTGCATCAAGGTTCTGAAGTTGATAAACATGCAGAATCGATTTGCCCGATTCTAGCTCAACATCAATATATTTAAATATAAAATCTTTAATACGATCAATGGCCTGGGAGCGCCCAAGCAAGAGAAGAGAATTCAGGCGAGGAACGGCAATCACTTTTGTGTATGATGAAAAATATGACGCTTCTTTTGCGGTCTTTTGCGTATCAAGGCGATAACGATTTGGCTCTCTTGTCGTATTCTTGAGCACTTGATCGGTAAATAACTGCGCAACGGTACCAGCATTGGTATGGCGCAATCGTACGATTTCCATTTTTTCTTGAAAACCGGGTTGATCGAGCTGCACCACAATTTCCATGGCGGTTCGAATGTTTTGTGCCTTATCTACAATTAAGAGCGCATTGGCATTCGTATCGGCTTCTACAAATGCTGTTGATGGTAAAATTGCTTTGAGGGCTGCTTTAATTTCATCATCAGCCTCTTTGGTGATGCGAATATTGGCTAAATAATAAAGATAGCGAATCGTTTCATCGCTTGCAGGCAATTGATCAGGGGCAACACCAATATATGTTGCTAGTGTTTGTTTATACATATCTTTAACGGTGCGCACAATCATAAAAAGATCTGCTTTAGGTACAATCATGTATCCTGCTGCATCAAGCACGGTGTGTAGTAATTGCCAACCTTCCCAAAGAGGAATTTTTTTGGGTAATGAGAGAGTTAGTTGTGCATTAATGGCATCAGCACCCTGCGGAAGCATAATATTAATGCCCATTTGTGAGGCAATAAAATTGATGACATTAACCAAATCTTCGTTTTCATATTGAAAAAATATCTTTTTCTTTTTGTTTTTGTTTGTAGGGAATGCAAGGGGAATATCGTTTTTTTGTTCCTTTATTTTGATTTCGGGACCCATTTCATCCAAGGTTCGTTGGAGATCTGCTTGATTTGAGGATAGGCCAGTTTTGTTGATTTCGGTTGGCGCATAAAGCATTGCCGGAATCAGGCATGCAAAAGCTAAAATATTTTTTTTATTCATGACCATTATGCTCCCGCTTCAGTTTCAGTTCGGGTTGCTTTTTTGAGCGTCGCGATGGTAATACTAACATCCAATGTACCGGGACGCGTTTTTGATTTAATGATGTCTAATTCTTTGGTATATACGAGCCTGTTCTTCTCAAGTTCTTGGAGTAACTCGGTAAGCTCTCGCATGTTCATGTTAGTAAATTTTGCATTGATAGAAGTTTCTTGATACATCTCATCGCGTGGGGAGGTGGTAGTCGATTCTGCTGTATAACTTAAATGCATTTCTGATCGTAATCTCTCAAGGTATTCGGGTAAAATGAAATCTTCGTTCTTTTCAAGAAGAGCATCAACATCTTCGCGCTGTTTTTTAACACGCTCATATCGCTCAAGAATTGTTTTTACTTCTTCGCGTAAGCCATTGACCTTCTTCATAGTTTTATAAAGCGAATAAGATTTAAAATAGTAGCGCGTAATAATTGCGGTCGCAAATAACGTCAGAATGCCCAAATAAATAGCGGTGTATCGAATGAACTCTTTTTGGTCATATTTTTCAAGGCGCTCGCGCAAGCGATCCAGTAGTACCATTATTCTTCCTCAGTGCTAATAATTGGAATTGTCATGGTAAAATCCAATTCTTCTTTTGCTTCCGGTTGTCCAAACAGATCGGATTCGCGTAATGCTTTTCTTAGATTTCTAAACGCATCGAAGTTTGCTACGTGGCCCTTCAATACTATTGTATTTTCGGACATATTGATGCGTTCAAGCTCAAGGCCAATTGTTTGTTTATCCATACGATTTGTCAGTTCAAGAAGGTATTTTAAATACGATGATCTGACTCTATTTGAGAATGCAAACCAGGTTTTTTCTTCTTTGGTTACTTCTTCATCTGCATCCTTTAAGGCGTCATCGAGACGGTCAGTTTTAATTTCAGGCAGCTGCTCTTTGAGCGCGTCCACGGCTGTTTTTTGGGCCGATTCAACGGCATTTGACGCTTTATTGGTGAGTACAAAGGTATAAGTGGTAATCATCACCAAGAATCCAATTGATAAAAATATGGCAACTAAGATCTGTTTGTTGAGTAATCCTTGCTGCTCTTCACTGAGTTCTTCAGGAAGTAAATTAAAATCTGCCATGCTTGCGGTTGGCAATGCGGTGGCAAAGCTGAGGATAGAATCGGAGTCGATGACCAGATTATCTTTGAATGTTGTGCCAGGAATATCAGCGAACAGTTCACTATTGAGTTGTGTAATGGTTGTTGCCAATGAAGCCGATAGGAATTCCTGGATTCCGCGCATCTGAGCACCACCTCCCAATATATATGTTGCATCAATGCCAGGCGACCGTTTCATTTGAAATGCAAATGAGGCGAAGGTGAAATTGATTTCACTTACAAGTTGAGCAAGTGCCGCTTGAAGTGCTTTATGATAGGTTGGATTGTCTGTTTCACGTAATCCGAATCGAATTAGATTTTCAAGCGCTTGTGCAGGGGTAGAGGTTGTTGCGTCTGATATAGCACGTGCTATTGTTGCGATCCCTTTATTGATGGTGCGAATTGAGCGTAACTGTTTATTTGCTATACATGCAATGCGAGTTGAATTAAATCCAATATCCACAAAGGCTATGGTTCCCTCGTGAGAACTGAGCTTTGGGCTTGCCAAATAGGCTCCATAAATAGCAAAAAGATCAACTAAGATAGTGGCTGTTTTAATTCCAGCTTGTTCAAAGATTTGCAAGTGTTGCGCAATATATTGCTTTTGTGTAGCAGCAACGAGGACTTGCGCACTGCTTTGTTCTTGATCACTTGCGGTAACAATAAAATCGATTGCAGCATCGGCAACTGGAAACGGCAAAAGAGGTTCAACCTCGAATGAAACAACTTTCTCTATTTTTGCGCGTGATGCAAATGGCAGGCGAAGCTCTTTAAATACAATGTGCGCGCTTGATAATGAAGTTCTTATTTCGTGATGTGCATCGCATTGAGCGATTGCTTTTTTGAGTGCCGCTGCAGTGCGATCGCTATTATTATTTGTACCAGGCTCGATTGTTTCTGTGATTGTTTTTTCAACAGTTGTGAAACGCCCAGAGAGCAATATTTGCGTTATGTGTACCTGTGATTTACCAATATCAATGCCCAATATGCGCTTTGTAAATAGGTAATAGTTATTTATTTCGTCCGGTAAAAATAGTTTTTTTAGATTCATGCACGCGCCTCCGCATCAGATGGTAAATAATCTGCCAGTGATTTGGAGTTCTTTCGTTTTTTAAGTGCCAATACCTTGCTTTGCTCTATTTGCTGATTGCCTTGTTTTTCGCGTTGCTGTGCTTTGGGCTCCGGTAATGAACTATCTGAGCAACAGCCGGGTGTTTTCGCGCTTGCATGGCGAATTGCATCGGTTGTTTCTGTATCTGCGCAACAACCAGGAGTTGGTACCGGCACTTCTTTCTCTCGATCGAAGATGAATGAATCCAGAGCCGCTTCGGCTGATCCGGTGTGTTCAGCAAAGAACATCTTGTAAATCGGATCATGATACTCAGATACATCAAGCATGTTATGGCGAGTATCATTGTAATCCGCAATTTTTTCTTGGGTGAACTTATTCACATCGGTTGGCGAATTAGGTTCAACGATACGTGTGCTGAAAAGGATCAAAAGATTTTCTTTTGTTTCTTTCTTTTCTTTATTTTTGAAGAACCAACCGAGACCAGGGATATCACCAAGAATTGGAACCTTATTAAGTTGTTGGGTTATTTTATTACGTGTAATCCCGCCAAGCGCCAGAACCTCTTTATCGGCAACCATGGTGCTTGTTACAATTTCTTTTACATTTTTATCACCAGCGGAGGGCTGATTTGACACCGGTTCAATATATTCAGCACTCTTAATATTGATATCGAGAATAATTTTCCCATCATCGGCGTTAATTTGTGGTGTAACCTGAACACTCAAGACAGCTTGGTCATCTTTTTCGGAAATTTGCGTCGGCGCAGCAGATGGGACGATTTGAGATTCAACGATACGGCGAGCCTCGCCAAGTTCAATTTTTGCAGCTGCTTTATTTGCCACAATCATAAATGGATTTGAAATAATCTGCGCATTGGTTACCGTTTGCAGCGCATTGAATATTCCCCATACACCAAACATGTCGGCGCCAAGAGTGACGAGCGTGTTGCCTGGTATTGCGGTATTAGCTAGAGAAACGAGGTTACCAAGTAATTTTTGTACACCTAGGTTGGTATTAGTGTTTTCAACTACTTGCGCAGGTGCCCCGCTCGCCAAGAATCCGGATGTTTGATACACAATATTATTGCCCAGCAAGCTTTGTGAGTCATTAGAACCAGAGCCTACTTTGGTTCTAAGCTGTGTGCCGAGCTGTTTATCATTATCGATGGTAATACTAACAACAAGCACCTCAACAGCAATCTGAGGTTGTGGCGCATCGAGCTCTTTAATCACTTCCATAATTTGGAGGTAATCTTCATAGTCGCCTTGGATTACAAGTGTATTTGTTTCTCGCACTGGAGTAAAAGACATACGTTTGAGGTATTTATCCCCACCGCGTACGCCACCATTTTTACCAGCAGGAGAATCGCTGCCAAATTTGGTAATATTGGTCAAAATCTCAGCAACTGTTGATGCATCGGCATATTTAAGTTTGACTGGCTGTAGTTTTGGATAGGGCATATCGACATCAACATCGATATTTTTAACGATAAAATCTTCTATTTTTTTAATAGCATCTTGCGAACCTAAAAGAATTAATGAATTAGTGCGTGGTTCGGCAATAATTCGAGTGTTTTCTGGAAAATAAGATGAAGTTGGCTGCTTTCGTGAAGCGAATAGGCGCGATGCGTAGTCTTGTTTTTCTTCGCCGCCACCAATCAAACTATCGTACAGTTGTTTTACGTCTTGCGCATTCGTTCGTTTTAATTTGAGGACTGACATTGATTCTGGCATGCTCACTTGATCGAGTTCTTTGACGATTTTCATGAGCGTTTTGATATTGTATGCCTTATCGGTCAAAATAAAGGCGCGATGTTCACGTAATGAAACGAGTTCTGCTCCAGGGCTTTTGAGCGAATTGACGATTCCAGCGATCGCATCTGTTGTTGAGTTTTCAATAAAATAAACATAGCGAATGATTTCTTCATTTTCTGGCAATGATTCGGGTTCAACACCAATATATGCTTTGACAGCTGATTTGAGTGCGGATTGAAATTTTACTATGCGGAACATTTTCGGTTCTGGCATTGGTACTATGTTAAATCCTGCGATATCCAGAAAGGTCACAAAAAGGTCCCATGCCTGCTTTTTGGTTAGAGGTTTGGTTGTTTTGAATGAGATTTTGTTCCCTTTGATTGTTTTTCCATCTTTTGGCAGTGGATCCAAGATATCATCGGTAATAAATCGAATTCCAAATATTTCTTCAATTTGAGTAATAAGATTTTGTAAGCTTGCATTTTCAAAATGAAACTCTATTTCTTCCGGTTCAGGGGCTGTTTTTTGGGTACGAAGCTCGAGGGGAACCTTGCCTGTTTGTTCGTCGGGCGAAAATGCTAGTTGCGCTTCTTTTTTAACAGTATTCGCCATTTCATCTTTTGTGCTTTGCAGTGGGTGTGCTGGGGCTTCTGTTTGTTCATTTGCTAGTTCTGGCTGTTCGGTGTCTACGTGCATTGCCAAATGGTTCGCTTGAGTGTCTACTCTCTTTTTGCGTAGCCATGAACGAGTTTTTTCATCTGCTCCGATAATTGAGTTGGCAGAAATCAGGCAGATCATGCATGTAGCAATAATGGAAATAGATGATTTTTTATTCATGCCTCATGCCCTACATTAAAAATTTGTACTTGGACGTTTTCCTTTTTGCATCATCATCTCTTTTTCGTTTTTTCGCAGTTGTTCAAGAGTTGGTGCAAATTTGTGTTTTTCTTGCATAGCTTTCATTTTCTCTTCTTGGCTAAATTTTTCAACTAAAGGAACGATATCCTTTGGTTGTTTGCCAAATTTTTTGATGGTGAAGACCAGTTGAATCGGGTGCTTTCTGCGTAGTAAGGTAACGGTGAAAGAATCACCATCTTTCATTGCGGTAATTTCTTTATAAATCTTCATGCGATCTTGCGCCGATTGTGCTGGCACGCCATTAATTGCGGTAATGATATCGCCTGTGACAAGACCAAGATGACTTCCGAGACTACCGCGCTCAAGATCTCCAACGCGAGTACCGATTGCATCGCCTTTTTTATACGCGGTGGTGAGTTTGAGCATGTCGATCATTTGTGCAAGAGATTTAACTCTTTCGGTGAATGAAGATGGATTGATTAAGTAGCTGTTGGTATCAAGGGGTTGGATCACCTGATCCCATCCATCAAGAACTGCATACACCGGATCTAGCTTTGCATCTTGTTCGCGCAGATAAAGCACTTCTTGTTGGCCATTGGAACGTAAGAAAATGACTTTATTGCTAAATATGCGGATCAGTTGAGCATCTTCTATGACGTCGCCCACTTTATAGGTTGTTTCTGCTTGTGTTTTATCATCAGCAATAATGGCGCGATTGCGATCAGTTTCATTGCGTACAATAATGATTCCTTTGAGTGTAATTGCCAAAGGATCTAAGAATTGTGGTATTGGTGGCGCGGGAATAATTGCGGGAGTTGCGCGTGGAGGCTCGGGAAGCGTAATGGCTCCCTCGGGCTTTTCTGATGGAGCAGGAGCTTTTTTGTAGGTATCAAAGAGATCATTTTCATAAATTTTGCTGATGTTGATTGAAATTGTTTTTTCGATTGGCGCGTTGACAACTTCAGGCTCGATATCAGTTTTGCGCGGTAATGTGATTTTAGAAAAGTAGACAAAGGATGCCGCAACGAGCAGTAGTAATAAAAGCGAACTGTTGAGTATCCAAAAAGGATGTTTCATGCGAACATTCCTTGAAAATTGTTACGTTGTCAACAATACCGATCATTCGTGCGGCTTGTCAAGAAGTCAATCGGACTAATAATTACACAAAATTACGCGAATATGAACTATTTCTTAAAAGCCGCTGTAGCAGGCACTTTTTATGGACTTGGAATGGTGTTGAGTATCGTTTGAATGATCATATCCGGCTTAATCTGATCCGCTTCAGCTTCATAGGTGAGCAGCAAGCGATGACGTAATACTGCCGGTGCAATTGCTTTTACGTCATCCGGGATAACAAAATCTCGCATCTGTATAAAGGCATGTGCTTTCGCCGCATGAAGCAGTGCTAGCGTGGCGCGCGGAGAGACACCATAACTGATATATGGGGCAATTGATTTCAGGTTTGATTGTGTTGGGATGCGTGTTGCAAAAATGATGTTGATAATGTAATCAATAATTCGTTCATCAACGTAAATTTCTTGTACCATTTTTTGCGCAGTAAATATATCTTCGGCTTGTAATACTTTTGAAATATTTTCGGTGCGCAAATCACGTTTCAATAACTCTTTTTCTTGGCTCTTTTGCGGGTAATCGACAAGTAGTTTAAACATGAAGCGATCGACCTGCGCCTCAGGAAGGCGATACGTCCCTTCTTGCTCAATCGGATTTTGCGTTGCAAATACCAAAAATGGCGCATCCAACTTAAATGTGTTTGATCCGATTGTGACTTGGCGTTCTTGCATAACTTCGAGTAGCGCAGCTTGGACCTTTGCTGGTGCGCGGTTGATTTCATCAGCCAAAATTAAATTTGAAAAAATGGGCCCTTTTTTTGTTTCAAATTCTTGTGTGCGTGGATTGAAAATTAATGTGCCGACAACATCGGCAGGTAAAAGATCAGGAGTAAATTGAATACGATTAAATGTAAGTCCAAGTGCATTGGTGATCGCTTTTACGATTGTTGTTTTTGCAACACCAGGCACACCTTCAAGTAAGATGTGTCCGTTGCACAAAATAGCGATCACGATAAACTGGATGATGTCTTGTTGGCCGACAATTACTTTAGCGACTTCGATATTTAAATTTGCAAAACGGCTGCTCTCTTGTTTGAAATTATTCATCACTGTGCGTGAATTAGTTTCTATCATGCGGCATCCCTTTTAATTTTGACATGGCATTTAGTTTATCAAGAATGTGAATTCCTTACAACGCAAAAAGGCTTGAGTATGATATTATCCGGAAAAGAAATAAGACGTCGTTTGGGAACAGATATTCAGATCGAACCCTATAATGATTTGCAGCTTGGCCCGAATAGTTACAACCTGCGCTTGCATCGCGAGCTTGTGATTTATGATGAGTCGGTTTTGGATATGAAATCGCGTCATAAATTAAAGTCAATTGTCATGCCCGATGAGGGATATGTTTTGCAACCTGGCACTCTTTATTTGGCACGAACGGTTGAACATACACGTACCGATAATTTGGTGCCGATGCTCGAGGGACGCTCATCAATTGGACGTTTGGGGCTCTTTATTCACATCACTGCAGGATTTGGTGATGTTGGTTTTGCCGGCTACTGGACTCTTGAGATGTTTTGTGTGCAACCAATTCGTGTTTATCCGAATGTTGAAATTTGCCAAATTTTTTATCACACCATTGCAGGTGAATTTGAGCGTTACAAGAGCAACAAGTATCAAAACAATCAGGGTATTCAGGCCAGCATGCTCTATAAGGATTTTGAGCGGTAGCAAAAACTATTTCCTGGTAGGCCTCTTGTGCTGCTCCGGTATTTTGATCAGTTCCTTGCGAATTTCCGCAGGCACAAATACGAAGAATGCATTTTGTTCATCACTGCCATAGTGATGTAATTGTTTTCGTAACCCTTTTATTGAAATATCTTTTGCTTGATTGAGCAGGGCTTTGATTCGTATTGCTTGCACGATTTTAAATGCCACAGTTTGGGGCGCCACCTGCAGAAGAGCGTCTTGTGTATCGTTTGGGAGCTCTAAAATATAGCGTGTTATTACCACAAGATTTTTATCTTGGAATCCTTCGGCTATTTTACGCGCTGCGAGAAGCTTGAGAGATGAAGGATTTTGTGGGTAGTATTTAACGTGAGCTTGATTTGGAAATTGATAGTCTTCTTTACGGCCAAGAAAATTATGTTGCAAGAGCAGCTCTTTTAAACTATTTGCCCGAGTAAATATATCTCGGGCTATAGTTTGGAGCTTATTTTGTTCCAGATAGAGGTTTTCCAATTGGCTAAGGGAAAGCGCGCGACCTTCAATGGTGGTAATATGGTTTGTTGCTAGATCAAGTAAAACAAGGTTTCTTAGCTGTGAAATCTCTTGAGGAATTTTTGTGATTCGATTGCTTTGCAAATTTAAATGTGTTAATTCACATCCGATATCTTCATGAGTAAGTTTTGGGACCGTTGTGAAAAGATTATTCGCTAGTTCGAGTGTCTTGAGGTTGGGGAATCGAGAACTCTCATAGTCTTCATCTATATCATACCAAAAAAAACTTCTGGGAATTTCAGATAAATAATTGTTTTGAGCGGAAATGTGAGTGATTTCTGGCATTTCTTTTGTTTGGATTCCTGCAAGTGAAGTTAATCTCCTGTTATTCAAAATAAGGATTTGATTTTGAGTATGCGGATCGACATGTACCAATTCATGTTGCCAATTTTCTCCGAGTTCTTGTATCAAATCACCAAGAGAGTACTCTGGAATACCCCCAAGTAATTCAGGTGCGTTACAAAATATTTTTTTATTTTTGATGAATTCAATTTCTGAGTCGCTGAGCCATAATGCTGGGTTATCTGAGATGAAAAGACCTTTCAATTGCGCAAGATGAGTAATTTGAGGCAATCGCTCGAGATTGTTGCCGGCCAGTCCGATATTTGCAAGCTTATTTTGGTTTGCAAATAAATGCATGTCCAAATTATTGATTCTATTAAATTGCGCATTGAATGTTTCAAGGTTTGATAGATTATCGAGTAAGTTTTTTGGCAATGATTCAAGCATGTTATGCTCTAGAGAAAGTAGGATAAGATTTTCTAATCCATCAAATGCATGCGGCTCAATGAAAACTAATCGCAGGTCCTGCAAATAAAGTTCTTGAAGGTTTATGAGTGGTCTAAATATCTCTGGTGGCAATGCCACAATGCGATTGTTGTTGAGATTTAGATTAATAAGATTTGGGAATCGATCAAACGCACGATCTGGGATAATTGTTATGAAATTGTCATGCAAAGAGAGTAAACTTACCTGTTCGGGATCGGGAATATTTTCGAGCCCTATCAAGCTTGTTAAGCCTCGATGCGATAAATCCAGTTCACCATTACCATTAAGTTCCGGCAACTCCAGCCGATCAATTAAATCTTGAACTGAGAGGGGCGCAGGTTGCATGCCTTGTAAAATGGTTCCATATAAAAATAAGAGACTAAGTATTATTTTTTTCATTTTGTACCCTCCGTTTTTTTGATTAGATGCCATGCTGTGCTGATTTTTTCTTTGACCGTTGGTTGTGCAACATGGAAAACAAGCTCGAGCGTATCGTTATTAAGGTCACCCTTGGATATTTTATGAGCTATTTCTTCTGGCGATAACTTTGCAAAGCTATCAGCAACTTGAATTGCAGCAAGAACTTTCAATTGAGGGATAGATTGAGGGTAAAACAGCATGCTATATATATTTCTTGGAAGCCGCTCTTTCTGTGTGCGAGAAAGGGTATTATTTCTTACATCTATAGTTAAAAAGCTCTTCTTGTAGAATAATGGCAGTGCAAATAGGAAGTTGTGATCAAGATTGATATAGTTTAACGAACGCTTGCATGGCTCAAAGGTTTGTGCATCTATGTGCTTAATTTGATTCTTAGAAAGATCGATAGATTGTAATCCTGTAAGATGCGTAAAAACTGTTCTATCTAAACTTGAAAGCAGATTATCGCGTAGATTGAGATTTTCTAAAAATTTAAGAAGTTCAAAATCTTCTTTTCTTATTCGGGTTATTACATTGCCATGCAGGTTAAGGTGCGTAATGAATAAGGGCACTGGGCTATAAATGTCAATTGCGCTTATTTGGTTCTCATTCAAAAATAATTTTTTTAATAGTGGGCAAGCTTCCCATATAACATCAGGAATTTCAGTGAGATAATTGTTGTTCAGATGTAATTCAGTAACTGTTGCTATGTTTTCAATGAGCGTTAATCCATTAAGGCTTGTGAGATAATAATTGCTCAAATTAAGTCGTTTGTTTTCTACAGCAGGCACAAGTCCCTCTTGAATTAGATCGTTGACCGATCGCGGGTTTGGCTTGAAAAGAGTACGAGGAAGATCTGTCCATATTTTTCTTTTATTAATAAGTGATACTACAGGATCATCAAGAAACTTGATTGGATTACCGCGTAAGTATAACCGGGAAGGGGCAGCTTCGACTAATTGGAGTGGTATATCTTCTAACTTATTGGCTATCAAATTTAGTGTCTGAAGTTTTTTCATATGCTTTATTTGTGCTGGGGAGAATTTTGTTAAATTTATATTTCGCAACTCCAAAGTCTTTAATTCGTGTAATTGAGCGAGTGTATTCGGTAATAAATTTAAAAATGGGCATCGTGAGATGTGGAGACCTTCAAGTTGAGTTAAAGTATCAAATGTATGAGGATCAAGTTTTTTGATAAACAGGTCATCAAGCATCAGATACTTTAGTTTTTTTAATGGTACAAACGTATTTTGATCAATTGAGCGAACTGGATTATTTTTTATTCTCAGAAAGATGAGGTTTGGAAAACTTCCAAATGCATCTGCAGGTACATTCGTGATATTGTTGCTATCAAAAATGAGTAATTCAATATCTTTATCATTATTCAGACCACCTTGTTCTCTTGTATGTGCAGCGAGGTTCTCGATCCCTTTAAGGCTCGAGATTTCCATGCCGGTAAAATCATACCCATAAAGATCGTTTGGAAGATATCCGATTTCAAATCGACTGAACTCTGGAAGTGTATTGCTGTCAATCAAATCCTGAATGGAGAGTTGTGTGAGTTCCATGCTCAACAAGTTAAACCCAAATAACAATCCTACAAATAGAATTAATTTAATTTTCATACAAACGCCCTTATTTATACGCAAAGCTATATTTTCTATTCTCATAGTAGCGCATTTAAGGGGCGAAAAACAATGATTAGGATTAATATTTATCTTTAGAAGAGGCAACCTCTTGGCCGATTGGCCCTTCGGTTAGCCCGCGAATAAATTGATAGATGTACGGATTATCCGATTCCCAGATAGTTTTGGCGTCACCAAAGTAGCGAATTTTGCCCAAATGGAGAAGGGCTACTTTATCAGCGTATTTAAAGAGCTCAATGTCGTGCGAAATAACAACCGAAGTTATTTTGAGCTTTTGTTGCATATCATACATCAGCTCATGAATAACCCGTGTAGTTATTGGGTCAAGACCAGTCGTTGGTTCATCGTAGAGAATAATGCTTGGATTAGTCACCAAGGTTCGCGCAAGACCGACGCGCTTTCTCATACCGCCCGAAAGTTCAGACGGGTATTTTGGCAAAGTGTCTTCTTCAAGATTTACCAGGCGAAGCTTCTCTTTGATAATGGGTAAAGCTTGTTCCATTGGCATTCCCTTCTCGAGCAATGTGATGCCGATATTTTGTGCGACATTGAGCGAATCCAAGAGCGCAGCAAACTGGAATACGTAGCCCATTTTTTTGTAATGCTCATCAAGTTGATCGGGTGGTAAGGTAGTAATATCAACGCCTTCGACGTACACATGCCCTGAGGTTGGTTCAAGAAGGCCAATCACTTGCTTGAGAAGCACCGATTTTCCTTCTCCAGATCTACCAACAATAACGGTCATTTCTCCCTCAGGTATCTCTAGGTTTACGCCGTCAGTGATCCACTTTCCTGAATCGAATCTTTTTTTGAGATCAACAATTTTAATTGCTGTTTTATTTGCCATTTTTGACCGCCCTTTATAAATGCTCAAGTAGTTTGGTCAAGAAGTAGTTGGACATTAAGATCATGATAGAAGCGAGAACAACTGCTTGTGTTGTTGAAATACCAACTCCTCGTGCGCCACCATTTGTATAGTAACCTTTGTAGCAGCCGACCCAACTAAGAATGAGTCCAAAAACAGCAGATTTGATGATGCCACCGCGAATATCCGCAAGCTCAACATAATTACGAATGCTACTGGTGTAGTCTTCAGGGCTCAATTCAAGGACGTGTACACAGACAATATATCCGCCAATAATGCCAAAAATCATGGAAAATACTGAAAGACATGGCAGGATCAAGGTGCCGGCGATCATGCGCGGGACAACCAAGTATTGAAATACATTGATGCGCAGTGTTGTTAGCGCGTCGATTTGCTCAGTAATGCGCATAGTGCCAATTTCTGCAGCGATTGCTGATCCTGCTCGTCCGGTTACCATTAATCCAGTTAATACCGGCCCAAGTTCGCGAATCATACCAAGTGCAACAACTGCGCCTATGAACTGTTCGCCGCCAACGCGTTGGAACCCGATGTAGCTTTGTAGCGCAAAGACCATGCCGGCGAATGATCCGGTTAAAATAATAATGCTAAACGATTCGACTCCAATACGATTGGCCTGTTCGAATGTTTTGACGATTCTTAATTTGGTTGATATGGATGTGCGAATGGCGTTAAAGAAGAACAGAGCAAAGCGACCAGTGAGTTCGCTCAGCCTGAGCGTGAGTCTTCCGATTGTGTTGATAAATCGTATGATCACTCTACCATCCTTGCGCCATTCAGGGCGTTTTTTATTTGATCAATATCGACTAATTAGGCTTCAGTTTCAGATTCAGTAGGCATTGTGCTTGATGAATCAACTTCAGATTCGGTTGACGCAAAAGGCATATCTGAAACAGGCACCTGAGAGTTGGTTGCCGATTTTACATATTGGAATGATCTCATTTCATTTGATTTCATCAGTGCGAGAATTAAAGAGCTTGCCATGAAAATGGTGCCGAGGATCCAGGTTAATTTTTGGAAGATATCTTGACCGCCTGATCCACCGAAAAGCATTTGTGCACCGCCGCCAAGGCCACCGAGCCCCATGCTGCTTTTGCCTTTTTGAACCATAATCAAAAGCATAAGAATGGCACATAGGATGATATAAAACGTGATAAGTAATCCGTAAAGCATGTAATTTGACTCCAAACTGACTTATTAAATCTATTTATGCCAATGATACTATTTTTTTCATGGTTTGAAAATTGCAGCTTGCGCTACCAATTAAAAGGCCGCCGACGTTTGGAATGGTTAAGAAGTTAGTAGCATTTTCTTCGTTGACGCTTCCGCCATAAATCAAGGTACAGTTTGGATCGAATTTGACCTGTTCGATCAGCCATTGAAAAATCTGGTTCAACTGTTCTGGCGTTGCCACATTACCAGTTCCAATGGACCACATTGGCTCATATGCGATGCAGTAGGGTCGATTCCATGAGTTTAATAATGGAAAGATAGGTGCTAATTGGGTGGCTAAAACTCCTAAGGTCTTGCCATTTTCATATTCGAGTTTTGATTCTCCAATGCAGATGATTGGCGCAATATTATTCTCAAAGAGTTGTGTTGCTTTGGCTGCAATCATCTCGTTCGTTTCACCAAAATGTTGCCGCCGTTCACTATGACCCACGATTGCATAGGTGCAGCCAATTTGAGCAAGGGATATCGCATCTACCTCGCCCGTATAGGCACCCGATTTGAATGGGGCGCAATCTTGTGCTGCTAATTTGATCTTGGTTCCAGTAAGAAGTTTTTTGAAAGCATCAAGGCATACAAATGAGGGAGCTATAATAATTTGGCTTGAAGAGCTTGATAATTGTTCTAATTGGTTGCCATGGTCTTGGACAAAT
The DNA here is from genome assembly GCA_964553945.1 of uncultured Pseudomonadota bacterium. Lineage (GTDB taxonomy): Bacteria > Babelota > Babeliae > Babelales > Vermiphilaceae > CAZKLV01. Next base: position 292,412 of record CAZKLV010000001.1, on the reverse strand, counting down.
GAAATAGCCTCTTGATAGGAAAGATACATCTTCCAGTTGGCGATAAATAACGGCATATTTTTCCCCTGTTTTTATCTATTTTTTAGTGGGCGCCGGATAAATCTATCATTGAATAGTGGATTTGTCCATGAATCAAAATCATTGCTATTTGAAATTGATAATTGATATGATCAATAATGAATAGAGAGGTAAAGAGAAGATTCAAGGAGAATTAAATGAAAAAACAGATGATTTTTATAATGAGCTTGAGTATGGTTTCAGGTGTTTTTGCAATGCAATCTGACGATGTAACTGAAGATTCGTCAACACCGCGCTTGCGCGCTCGCGCAGGAAATGGCTGGCATACTCCGGTACCTCGATTGCGAGTTAAGCAAGAGCAAAATCAAGCAAAGGTGAATAATTGTGGGCGTATTTTGGTTAAGGTTTCTTTGCATACACCATTTGCAGCTGGTATTGATAGAATTATGAAGGAAACCAAGATCAAAGGTGAAATTGTTAATAAGGATGATCAATATCTTACTCTGTTTACTTTTAACGTACCGATTACAAATGAACTTGTTGCTCGTATGCCCAAAAATATTCGACCGCGTGCCGATATGCATAACCTAAGTCGCAAAGATAAAGAGCTGCTTGCTGAGCAAATTAAAAACAACACGATGACGATTGTAAATTGTAATCGTGAAAAAAAGATATTCATGTTTGGAGTAGAGCAGGTAACGCTTGAAAATGGAATTGCGACCGCATATTTTGCTCCCGAAGATGATATGAACGGTTTTGTTGAAACTATGGATGAAACCTATAAAAATTTGAAGTGCGCATATCGTTGGGGAGATAACGATAGTGATGGTATTTGGTTCGAACAAGAGCAACCGAAAGCGCTTCGACCTTTAATGGTGATTATTCGTCCAAAACGAGATTTAGGTAAAAAATTACAAGTAGCAGTCGGATCACTCGCTGGCCGGTTGAGCAGCCGACAGTCTTCGGGGCAAACATCGCAATCATCAAATGATTTATTGTCTCGCACGTCAAATGATGTTAAGCGGCCAACGTTGATGGCATCTCATAGATCTTCATCTGCTTCAAGCATGGAAACAACGCCAACCATGTCACCAGAAAAATCACCACGCAATTCAGCTGATGAAGCAGAGATCCGCTCATTTAGTAGGCTTCATTTAGAAGATATACCGTCTCTTGATGCAACGGGCAATAGATTGCGCATTGAAACTGAGATCATCGAAACTCAAAGTGGTAATTGTTAAATAGCCTAGAATCAGTTGAGTTATTGAGAATAGGTTATAAAAATCATAGTGTGCGGGAGCATAGCCGCAATCGGTTGTGCTCCCGTTATTTGTCATAAACTTTATTAAGCTACGTTTACTTTGCCATCTTTTATGCTTAATTTGAGCTCTTTAGTCCCGGCATGTTTGAGCAAATATTGTGATATTGGCACAATTACATCTCGCTGAATTACTCGTTTGAGTGGTCGTGCGCCAAATTCAGGTTCATACCCTCGATTTGCGAGTTCTTTAACGACTGATTCTGGAATAGTAATATTAATGCCTTGATCGCTCAAACGTTTTTCTAAATATTTGAGCTGAATTTTTGCGATGTGCATGGTGTCTTGTTCGTTTAACTTACGGAAAAAAACAATAGCATCGAGTCGGTTTAAAAATTCAGGCCTAAAGGTTTTGTGGAGCAAGGATTCAACCTGCTCTTTTGCTTTTTCATCGAGTGTCTTTGCTTCCAGAATAATCGAAGAGCCGATATTCGAAGTCATAATAATAATACAATTTTTAAACGAAACCGTTCTGCCTTGTGAATCGGTCAGATGCCCTTCATCTAGTATTTGTAGGAAAATGTTGAACACATCTGGATGTGCTTTTTCGATTTCATCGAAAAGTACCACGCTATAGGGGTGGCGGCGCACTTGTTCGGTCAATTGGCCACCTTCTTCATACCCAACGTATCCCGGAGGAGCGCCAATCAAGCGAGCAACGGCATGTTTTTCCATATATTCAGACATATCGATACGAATTAAACGATTGGGGTCATTGAATAAAAAGTCAGCAAGTGTTTTTGCAACCTCAGTTTTACCCACACCTGTTGGCCCCAGGAATAAAAACGATCCGATTGGTTTATTGGGGTCGGTCATACCAGTGCGATGCATCTGAATTGCATGGGTGATTTGCTCAAGAGCTTCCTCTTGACCGATCACGCGTTCGCCTAATATCGATTGCATGTTGATCAATTTTTCCGATTCGCTTGCTTGTAATTTTTCTGCAGGTATTCCGGTCCAGCGTGAGAGCACTTTGGCTACATCATGCTCATCAACTTCTTGTTTGATGAACTGTGGTTTTAATGTTTTCAATCGCTCTTGTTCGCGCTTGAGTTCCGTTTCGAGTTTTACCAATTTGCCATACTTGATTTCGGATGCTTTGGCATAATCACCTTCGCGCTCTGCTTGTGCAAATGTATAATTGGCACGTTCAATATCTTCCTGAATCTTATTGATGCGATCAAGCGGCTCTTTTTCGGCCTTCCATTGCGCGCGCATGGTGCGCTCTTCATCCTTGAGATTGGCAAGCTCTTTTTCAAGATCGGCAAGACGAGCTTTTGCGCCATCGCTACCATCCGCTCGCCCCGAGTCGATTGAGGGGCCAAGTTCTAATTCCTTCTGGAGCGCGAGTTTTTCGATTTCCAATTGGCGCACCCTGCGTTCAATTTTATCTATCGTTTCAGGTTGCGAATCGATGGCCATCTTAACCATTGCAGCTGCTTCATCAATTAAATCGATCGCTTTATCGGGCAAGAACCGATCTGGAATATATTTTGCCGAAAGAAGAACCGATTCGATGAGGGCTTGATCTTTGATGCGAATCCCATGGTGCAATTCAAATTTTTCTTTGAGTCCACGCATAATCGAAACCGCATCTTCAGGCGTTGGTTCTTCAACTATTACTTTTTGAAATCGGCGCTCGAGTGCAGCATCTTTTTCGATATATTTTTTGTATTCGGCAAGTGTGGTTGCGCCAATGCAATGCAGTGTGCCGCGTGCAAGTGCTGGCTTGAGCAAATTCGATGCATCCATGCCGCCGCCGGTTTGCCCAGCGCCAACAAGCATATGAAGCTCATCTATAAATAAAATAAGCTCCTCTTGTGCGCCTTCGACTTCTTTGAGTACACCTTTTAATCGCTCTTCAAATTCACCTTGATACTTTGCTCCGGCAATTAAAAGACCAAGATCAAGAGCAAAAATCTTTTTGCCGTGCAAACTTTCGGGCACATCATTATTGATAATTCGTTGCGCAATTCCTTCTACAATGGCAGTTTTGCCTACGCCCGGCTGTCCGATTAAGACTGGGTTGTTTTTGGTGCGGCGAGAGAGAATTTGTATGACGCGCCTAATTTCTTCATGACGGCCTATGACTGGATCAAGACGCCCCTCAAGGGCTTGTTTGGTGATGTTAATGCAATACTTTTCAAGTATTTGATATTGTTGTTCGGCGCTTTTGCTATCAACTGTTTTTCCCTTGCGTAGTTGGTGCATTGCTTCGAGCATTTTTTCTTTGGTGATTTGGTGTTGTGTGAAAAACGATTGAATTGAGGATGGGAGATGTTCAGTTTTAATGAGTTCAAAAAGAACATGCTCTAAGCTAATGTATTGATCTCCTAGTGAATCAGCGAACTCTTCGCATTTGGCAAAAAAATCTTGCATGGTGCGATCGATGCCCAGTTGAGCGCCACGAGCGACCGGAAGGCGGTCGAGTTCTTGATCGACCAATTGAGTTGTTTGATCAATAGGAAGGCCAAGGTCATGGAAAAATGAGCGAGAAAATGAGTGCTCAAGGGCTGCGCGCAAGACATGAAGCGGTAGCAATACTGGATTGTGGCGATTCATGGCAATTGACGCAGCTTGATTGATTGTATCTTGTGTTGCGTTGGTGAATCGTTGCGTGATATTGTTCATTATGAAATCCTATTTTTTTATAATTTCTTAATCTAATTTATTTCGCTTTAAGCGATGATAACTGATAGCGAAATGATGAGCATAATCGCGGAGCGCAATTAATAATTTGCCTATATCAGTTTTTATGTCCAGTATTTTTCCATCGGAATAATTGAGGCCAAATACCGTTTCTTCTCGCTTTGCCAAGCTGATAATATGTGCATCTGGTGGCAACACTGCACGTGCAGCGCTTAATTGCCCTTTTCCACCATCAATTAAAATTAAATCAGGAATATCTTCGGGATTGCGATATCTGCGGGAAACAATTTCTTGCAGCGCCGCATAATCATTTTGTCGCTCTAGGGTGCGCACTTGAAATCGGCGGAACTTATCTTTATCTGGCTTTCCATTGCGAAATCGAATGCATGAGCCGACAATCGATCTACTTTGAAAGTGTGAAATATCAAAACAATCGATGGTATGCACCGGCGCGTTTAGATTGAAGAATTTTTGCAACCGCTCTGCAAGCTCATCAGCGCTGCGTGCTTGATATGCTCGTGGCATAGTTGATTGAGCGATTTGATCTTTGTCCTTAAGTGGTGAACTAAATGATGGAAGTGTGGCTGCAACGATATCGGTAGCATATTTTTCTTCATGAAAGTGCGTGCGAATTGTTTCGAATATCACTTCGAAATTTTCGATATATTGATGCAAGCTTCGTGCTTTTTCAAAGTCCATGTTGGCGGAATATTCTTTGATCTTTGTTTCTAACTTTTTGATAAAATCTTTATGGTTTTTATGCAGTACTTCTTTGGCAAGTTCCATACGAAAGATATAATCTTGCGGATTGAAATCCAGTTTACAGTTGCCAGGGCAAAGGCCAATGTGATATTCCAAGCATCCATTTTCAATTTTTTTATTGCACATCATGAGGCGGAACTTTTCAACCAAATATTGATGCACGCGACGTGCTTGTGATTTATATAAGAATGGCCCGAAATAAGTGCCTTTTTCGCGTTTATTCCGCACGATTTTTATCTCCGGAATAAAGATAGGCTCTTGTTCGTTTTGCGTGGTGGATGAATGCAGTTGTGCCGAGTGACGGCGAGTTTTTTTGGGTTCTGTAAACAATATATAAACAAATGGCTGCCCGCTTGTCATGAGCACATTAAATTTTGGCTTATATTGTTGAATCATCTGAGTTTCAAGCAGGAGTGCCTCGATCTCATTTTTGGTGAGGATATACTCCAGGCTTGCGTGCTCTTCAATCAATGCGGCGACTTTCCAGTCGGTTTTTTGATTATGGAAGTATGAACTAACTCTATTTTTGAGTGACTTTGCCTTGCCGATGTAGATAGGATTACCCTCGGCATTTTTAAAGACGTATACTCCAGGTAATTTTGGTAATTCGAGATTGAGCTTTTTAACCATGATCCCCCCTATAACTCATACTTATATAAATATAACAGAAAGAGGGGAAAATGTAAAAATATTGGTTTCTACCTGAAATTAAGGGTTAGAGCGATCGTGCCTTATTTCTTGCTTTAGTCAAAAGCTCTTTGCCTTCAAGTGCCAGCATTCCATCATGCGGCAATCCGTGATGATGCAAGAATGCATTGACTGCTTGTTGTGCAGCTTCTAAATGCATGAGTCGCGCATGGCTATCAGATTCATCGTGCGTCAAAAAGAGATAAACGTGTTTGTGATCACTTTCAGTTAATGCTTTAACCAGCCCGTGAATTTGTCGATTAGAAACGAGGGCATCGTTGGTGCGATGTGCAATGAAGATTGGTACATGCGGAATCTTGTGTAATCTGCGGCGTAAGGTTTCGCGTTTTTGGTTAAAGTTTGGAAAGTACCATTTAAAAATGCCGTAGGTCATTTTAGCTGCACCTGGCAAGATCGGTGCATATTTCATGCCGATTTGCATGGTCATTTCTTTAGCTGATATAAATGGCGACTCTAAAATTATAGCGGATAAGTTTTTTGGTTTGCGCGTTGCATATTCAAGCACACATTTTGCCCCGCGGCAGCTGCCAAATAAAACAATTTTGGCATTGGGGCATTTTTTAAGAACTGATTTATATACATAATCTAAACATTTTTGATCGAGTTTTTGGCCAAAATTAAAAAGGTCACGATCATCTGGGTAGTCAAATGTAACGACTGGTGCATCATGAAATACATTGTCGCGAAACCGTTGATATGCATCAAGAAGACCGCCACCTTTGCGAGGAAGAGCTTCGCCGAGTGTGATGTTAAATGCATAGCCACGCGATGCGATGTAAACCAGTGGGGTGTTTTCATCAAGTATAATGCCGCGATTTGCGGTGATTACTTTTTCTGATACTTCTTTGGTGCCTTTAGATTTAATTTGAATGTATCCGCGGCGAGGGCGCTTTTCAGGATCAGCGGCCTCGGCAATAAAGGTGCGAATTGAAACCGAGTTTTTGGGTGAATCACCATCGCTTGATGCTGAGAGTGTATGGATATGTAGCGAGTCAATTGATGGTTTGAATTTGGCAGCATGAGTTGCCATGCAGGTAATGAGAGAAAAATAGAGCGCTTTATTTAATAGTTTCATTTTTAAATTCCTATGGTGTAAAAATACAGAGGAAGGGTATAGAAAAAAGGGTTTATTGTAAAGAATGCAGCGTCTCAATGTAGAATGGATCAATCGATTCAGTGATTGATTTTGAGCACCAGCGCATTTGCAAAATACAAGAATTATATAGATAAAAAAATTGCAATTCAGTAAAATATTGCATGATATTTTTCGCATAAAAATTATTTACAAAAGACAGGAACCGCACATGAATTTTCAAGCTCGTTATGCAGTATTTTTAATAATATTTGGAATCATTGGCTATGCTGGTTGGAGCACTTATACTTATATTTTTGATACAGAAACACCGGTTATTACATTGACCGGAATTGATGATGAATCATGGTGCGCTGGTGATACAGCATGTACGATTATGAGTAATAAAAAAGGTGACGTTTCCATTTTCTTGGATGATCAGCCATTAATTAATGAATTTAAAATGAGCAAGGCGCATGTGCATCCATTTAGTATTCCTACAAAGCAGATTACTAATGGTTCTCATAAACTAAAAACGGTGTTTATCGATCGTACGTATAACAAGAATAAAGTAGTTATTGAGCGTGAATTTTTTGTTGATAATGCTGCGCTTCAAGCGGCTCTTGTAAAGCCCGATGCAAATGCAAAGGTTTTTCAAGGTAGAACATTGCATGTTCAATTTCAAGTGAATAAGCCGATTAAAGGAGCGCAAGTAACAACCCTTTCTGAATCATACCCATGTTTCCCTGAATCCAAAAAATCGTTGATTTATGAAGCATATGTTCCGGTACCATGTGAAGAAAAAGCGAATGAATATTTGTTTACCGTTGATATTGCAGATAACGTTGGTAACTCTGTTCGCTTGGATAATAAGTTCCAAGTTGTCGCATATCCATTTAAGAAACATAATTTGATCGTCGCAAAAGAAGTCGTTGAGCAAGAAGCTGAGCTTGGCGCAGAAGCACAAATGTTTGAGAGTCTCGTTGCTAAATTGACAAAAGAATCACCGCAAGAAAAATTGTGGAGCGGCTCTTTCTGTGCACCGGTTGATATCAAAAAAATCACTACCGAATTCGGTACTATTCGTACAACGCAGCACAAGGGTCGCTATGCGCACAAAGCGATTGATGTAATAGATCAGCCACGCAGTGTTGTTTGGGCAACGCAAGATGGTGTTGTGGTTCTCAAAGATAGATTCGAACATAGTGGCAATACAATTGTAATCGATCATGGTTATGGTGTGCTTTCAATGTTCTTCCATCTTGAAGATTTTGCAAAAATTAATGTTGGGGATAAAATTGCCATGGGTAATCCGGTAGGAACTTTGGGCAAAACCGGTCATGCAACTGGTTATCATTTGCATTGGGAGATGCGAGTGAATAATGTTCCAGTTGATCCGATTCAGTGGACAAAGGAAATATTTTAATTACAAGTCCCTCAATCCCTTTGATAAACTCGGGGCAGGCTTGCTCTAACAAAAGTTAAGAAGGGATTAGCGCTTGCTGATCCTGTCGAAGCATCGGGATAAATGGATTAATGGAATTCCACAAAAAAAGAAGATCTTGTAAGAAGTAATAAAAATTATACCCCGTTCGTCCCGAGTCGATTGAGGGAGAGCGGGGATTTCTTATAAAAAGGGACCGAGTATGAAGCTCAGAGTTTTAAAAGAAAAAATTATTACGCGGGTTGCGCCTCTGCAATCTGCGTATCGTTATTGTTTGACGTTAATTGTTATATTTCTCATTGTGGGTAGTTGGCTTTATGGATTGTATTATCCGTTTCAAAATTATCGCATCGAGCAAGAGCGTCATCTTTCATTAATTCATAAAAAATATCAGCAGCTTGAGCTTGCAAAGCAAGAAGTCAAAGAGCTACAAATTGATGTTGAGAATCTTGAGCGAGAAGTGAATGCATGCAAAACGGTTGATCGGTGGCAGGATTATCTCCAATCGCAGGTTGCCTATGTTTTACAGCAGGTGCAAGAGTGTGGATTAAGTTTGCAATCATATAATACCGGTAAAGAGGTAACACGCGATTGGTGCAAAGCAAAAACTGCGCAGTTTGATGTGGTTGGTGGCATGCCCGAAATAGTTGCCTTCTTGAAGCGAATTAAAACATGCGAACGCATGATCGAATGCCCAAATCTTTCTGTAGTGCGACTTGATGAGAATAAATATCAGGCGCAGTGTGAATTACATTTCGTTATGGTGATGTGATCAGAATGTAATTGGTGTTCTTATGGCTCGTTACTCCGGGTGCTTCGCACTCGGAACTCGCCACGAACGGGATTAAAATTTTTTGTAATACCGATAATAACCTGTCCTGAGTGCCTTGAATTTTGTAAGAAATGAAAGGTGTATCGAAGGATTTAACCCTCCAACTTGGAACAAGCTGAAGGGTTAGGGGGGTGAACAATACACAAGGTATTGTTCGTTTAGGGCTTTTAGTTCTCCATCACTTTACTTGAGCGATGGGAAAGAAAACTTCATTTTCAAGTTCGTTGATAGTTAATATCAGCGAAGTTGGTTAGATACTAACAAGGGTCTATTTTTTTGTCAATCGATATTGCTCGATAGGTGTCAAAAATGGCTTCCAGAGCTGCTTCTCTCAACAATAGTTTTTCAATTCCCAATCGGTAATTTCGGTGTTGTATTTATACACTTCTTTCGCTTTGCTATTTAAAAATTGTTCAAACAAGCGAGTGCCTAAAAGTTCTTTTGCTAGTGCGCCTTGTTTAAGCTCAGTAAGTGCCTGCTCGAGTGAAATGGGTAATGATTCGATACCGCGAGCGCGAATCGATTCTAGGTCCATTTTATATAAATTTTCTGCGACTTCTGTTGGTAATTCATAGTTATTTTTGATGCCAGTTAATCCTGCTTTTAAAATTGCTGCAAATGTTAGATATGGGTTAGACATTGCGTCTGGCGAGCGTAATTCTGCACGGATAGTTTGCGGTTGATCTTCGCTGCAGAGGGGAATTCGAATGATGGCGCTTCTGTTTTTTGGAGCCCAACAAATATTGGTTGGTGCCTCGTAGCCAGGAACCAAACGTTTATACGAATTGACCGTCGGGTTCATCAATGCGGTGAATTCTTTTACGTGCGCGAGTACTCCTGCGATGAATTTTTTTGCGACATCAGAAAGAAGATTCTCATCATTGATATCAAAAAAAGCATTTTCGTTTTTTTCTCTATCGAACAAACTAAAATGCACATGCATCGAGCTGCCACTCATGCCATAGATCGGTTTTGGCATGAAAGTTGCATGCATGCCATGATTTTGAGCATACGTTTTGATGGTATGCTTTGCGATTAACACCTGATCTGCAATATCGACTGCTTTGCCATATTGAATACTAATTTCATGTTGGCCGGGCGCTACTTCGTGGTGTAGTTTTTCGACATTAATTCCTTGTGCGATTAATGCATTAAAGAGTTGGCGTTTAAAATCTGAGGTGGCAGCGGATTGTTCACAAGCAAAGTAGCGATCCTCATCAAATGGAAGCACGCGATTGCCATTTGATTTCTCTTGCAAAAAGAAGAATTCGAGTTCGGGTCCAACTAAAAATTCGTATCCCATTTCACGAGCTTCATCGACGACTTTTTTAAGAATGTTGCGTGGACTCGCTTCATACGCAAGGTTATCATCTTCGAATACATCGCACATCACGCGTGCTGTTTTTACATCTTCTTGGGACCAAGGAATGATGCGAATTGTTGATTCATCGGGCAAGATGAGCATGTCGCTTTCATAAATGCTGGTGCACCCCGGAACGGATGACCCATCAAAATAAAGCCCGTTACGGAACGATGTTCCAGCAAATGAACTTGGTCGAGTGACTTCTTTGAGGTTCCCATGAAGGTCAGAGAAAACAAAATCGATATACTGAATCTTATTTTCACTTAAAAATTTTAGTGCCTTGGAGAACTTCTCGGCTCGTATATTGGGTACAAGAAGTGCAAGAAGCATGAGCGGGAACATGATGGTGCGAGTTTTCATGGGTGGACTCCTTTTTAGAGTGGTTGATTTTTTATAATCATATGTCGCAAATTTTGTTTTGACAAAGCATCCTATTTCCCTCATCATAATAGGTGTAAAATCGATTTTAAATGGTGTTATAAAATTCTATTTGGAAAATATGATTTATTCCAGAAAGCTCCTTTCGTTTGCCATTGTGCTCCTCCCATTCTCTCTCCTATCTTTTGAGGATGGCCAAGGCGATTTTGAGCAATCAAAAACAGCTCATATTACCGTATTTATTCATGGATCCGTACACTCTCATCTTTTATTATTGAGTCCACAAGCGGTTTGGAATGATTCGATTTGCGAAGATTCTTGGTATATCAAAATGCTTTCCAAAATTCGTCAAAACCCTCTTTTGTGGCAAATGCGCCCGATGCTCGCCATGGGGCCGCAAGAAATTTCTCGTGATGTGATTGATCGATTTCACAAGCGATCTCTTAGCAAGCAAGAGGCTCCCTTAGCTTTGTATTCAGTTGTTGCTGCCTATGATGCGCTCGCTCAAGCCCTTGCCCCCCATCAAAAGGATCATCTATATTATGCGTATGGCCATCTTGGCCTCTTGAGTCAGAATTATCGCAAAGAGGTTGGCCGTGAGTTCTATTTCTGGTTGGTTCAACTTGCGCAGCACTATCAAGAGCGGTACGAGTTTGTTGAGATCGATATTGTTGCGCATAGTCATGGGGGTAATATTGCCTTGTGGCTTGGGCATTATGAAGATGAGTATGGGCGTGGTCTACATATAGACAATTTGGTCATGGATGGAACTCCAATTCAGGTGGAAACTTTTAGATTTGCCTATCGACCAGTTTTTGGGCGCGTATTTAATCGGTACTCCGATGGAGATCGCGTGCAGGGCATTGATCGTATGTCCACTCAACGGGGCAAAAGCTATAAAACTTTTTCAGATCAACGGCTTCCGGTTTCTTACGAAAATAGTAACGTGTGTGATGTTCGGTTACTTGTTAATAATAAAAATAAGAAAGTTGGGCACGGCAATATGTTTTTGATGGATGAATCTCATTCAGCTACTCAGGCATTTCGTCCAATTCCTTTCATGGTATTTACGCCGGTAATTTTGGCGGCGTGCCAAGATATCACTCTCAATAGCTTTGATTGTAATATTGTAGATACTCCTGAATTGGTCTATGTTGAAATCAAAGATCAGGATAGTATCCTTGCGCAATCGATAGATTTAAGCGATTTGAGCGCTCAATTCACGCAGCTTGTTCTTTATAATTGGCGCCCAGATCATTCTGCCCGCCAACATGCTAAACCCGCACGAATTGCTACTATTACCATAGGCGCAATTCGCGAGCTTTGGAATGATGGTCAAATTAAAAAAGAAGAAGTGCCACAGTTGATTGCAAAACTCTAACTTCTTGTTGTTTTTTCTATTATTTCGTGAAGAGACAATTTATGAATAAAATAAATGTTGTATGTATACCAATCTTTATCCTGAGCTTCATGGCGCAAGCGATGGAGCAATCCGCTCCTATTCATCAAGCAGTGAAAAAGGGAGACCTGAATGCTGTCAAGGCATTAATTGCACGAGGTGCTGATATAAATCAGCGAGATAATGGATCTGAAAGCACTCCGCTGGTTTTAGCAGCAGAATATGGTCATCACCAGATTATTCGTGAACTGGTTAATGCGGGGGTTAATATAAATCAGGCAGATCGGCTTTTTGGGCATACGGCATTGATGTTTGCAGCAATGAGAGGAGATAAAGGCTTGATTGGTTTTCTACTTAAATCTGGGGCCATAATTAATCAGAAAAGCACTGAGGGCTGGACCGCATTAATACATGCGGCAGAAGCAGGGAATGACCTTGCTGTTGAGCAACTACTGCAAGCTGGCGCTTATCTCTATGCGCAAACAAATTATGGGAATACTGCATTAACCCAAGCAGGAGAATATAAACATCTTTCCTGTTGTAGGGTGATGGTGAGCCGCTTGATTAGGGTGCCAACGCAGGTGCAGAAAAATAAAATAGAAGCTCTTTTGTGTTGCCTTAGGAGAAAGTTAGTTGAGCAGCAATATGCTCCATCGGCAAACGTAATGTGGCAAATCTTGAAACCATTTCTTGTGTATTTCATCGAGCAAGATAATCGTGAAAATCGGAAGCAATCAAGAGCATGGAAAGAGATTGCACGGATGAAGGATAATGAGACAAAAAAACAATTGATTGCAATGTATTGGCCGCAAGTAAAAAATGATACACTTTGTTCTATTCTCTAGATTATCTCAACAAATAACTTTATTCTCTTGAATCGCCTTTCGATGTTTCTTGCCTAAATAATATGCGATGACTATCCATGCGGCAATGATCGCAAATGAAATGTAGCTTGCTAGCATAGCATGTCTCATTCTACCAGCCACAACCCCAAATTTACTTTGCAATGGAGCAAGGGTCATATTGAATAATGATCCCATCGATACTCTGGACCCAAATGTTTCGATCCAAGCTTGAGATTTGAATCGAACATCATGGGTGGTGGGAATATAGAGTTGCTTAATGGCCGGGCCATTGAGGGCATAATTGATTGCCTTCGAGCTCGCCAAAAGAAAGAATAAGAATGGCAGGCTATTGAGTGATATAAATCCAAACATGGCGCCCGCATATAATATGGGTATTAAAATCAATGAGGCCCCAACGCCAAAAAAGTTCGTTATTTTGCCTGCACCAAAAATCAAAAAGATAAATGCTAATGTATTTGCAGCAGAACTATAGTAGCCTAGGAATCGAACTAATTCTGTTCCGGCATATGCTTGGGAGGCAAGAGAATTAAAGTGAAGATCTATGATTGTTGCGATAAAATCTGGAAATGCAACTACGGCAAAAATAGCCAGCAAATACGGATGGCTGACGAGTAACCGAAACCCTTCGAAAAATCCCGGCTCTTCTTTTGGTTCAACATTTTCATTTTCGCCTTTATATGAGCTTAATAATCGAGCTGGTGTTCTTGAGAAAAATCTTTGCAAAAGAATCGTAGAAATACCAATCGCGATTATAACAAGCACAAAAGAAAGAGAGCTGGTTTCATGGCCCAAGGCATGAGGTAAGCTGGCGATGATGAAGGGGCCGATAATGCCGCCCAATTGCCCAAGTGCAACCACAAATGAAAAACCTTTTTTTGCTGAATCTGGGCTTGTGGTATCCGTGGCGATAGCCCAAAAAAGTGCAAGCAACAAGGTTGCATAGCTTTCGACCCATGCATAAAAGACAAAATTAATAATAAATGCCAGCCAATGAGCAATGCCGGTTGTAGTTTCTGGATCGGTTATCTGTGCAAATTGAGTTGCGAAAAAATAATAAAGAGCAAAGACTGCTGCAAGAATGGCATAAAAGGCAGATAAAATATAAAAAGTTCTTTCGCGTTCATATTTATCGAGCAATTTGGTGTAGATTAAAATCAAGGGTAAAAAGGTTATGGTCGAAACGGCTTTTGCCCACGGAAGATGGTGGGCGCCAACGAAGGTACTAAAGAGTCCATTTTTGAGTGGGCGCAACCCGCAGTAGGTCCCCAACATGCAAGCAAATACCCCGCCTAACCGCATGAATTTTTTGAACTCTTCCAGTTCGAACTCGCCAAATATAGGGCGCACAAGGCGCTGGAGCGATATAATCATCAAAGTTCCTTTTTTTTTAACGTACAATACCATGAGGTAATGCTGCAAGGGATAGACAGAGTGTTGCTATTTGTCATTTGTATTTACTATGATGTAACTAGGATCAGTTCAATACTGTTTAGGGGGTTTAAAATGAAGCGTATTGCTTTTCTGTTTCTGCTCAGTTTGGCCAATACGGCTATACCCTTCTGTTGTAATGGTGATGGGTGCCCGAATACATTGGTTCGGTACGTCGACGAGTATGGTAATCCGACCGGGAGATTTGCGCTATTCAATGAATTTAATCAACCTGTTTCCATTAAAAAAGGTGGGGATTGTAAATGTGTAGCCGGAATTGGCACTAAATATCCCTCCAAAATGTGCCCTCATTGCGTGGAAGCGTTATGCCCGCGGCCTGATTGCGGCCATCATATTTTTCAACATACTTGCGCGCTTGACGTGCGAGCTGAACCGGGAACGGGAATAATTGAAGTTCGAGAAGAAGTAAAAGCAAGAGAGTTAAAATCAACTCCTTGAATAATGTTATTTTATGATAAAAAGGAAGGTAAAATGAAGAAACTTATCTGCGCGCTTGCGCTTATTTCAAACATTGCATTTGCTGATTGTTGTTTAGGTGATAAATGCACCAATACACTTGCTGAATATCAGGATGCCAATGGAAATCCAACCGGTAAATACTCATTGCTCGATGCGAGTGGTAACAAGATACAATTAAAGGGTGTCGGCGATACGTGTACCTGTTCGGGAACAGTTGGAACTCAATGGCCGCCGCAAAATTGCCCCCAATGCCAAGTAGTATGCCCCAAATGTAATCATGATATTTTCCAGCATAGTTGTGATTCGAAGGGCACGCCGGGTGCAGGCACGAAGGTAATTAAGCAGTAGGCGAAGATTTGCCAGCTAAAGATTTGAGTAATTAAAGGCATAGGCTTGGAAAGTTGAGCAGCTAGTTATTACCGTTCGTGGTGAGTGCGAGACCTTTGGTCTCGTGTATCGAACCATATTCAGATTAAAAATTTTGGTATAAATATTTCTATTTTTTTCAAAGGACTCATGGTTCGATGATTCTGTTTGCTTCGCATACGATTACTCACCACGAACGGATTAAAAACATTTTCACATTTGCGAAGATGCCTATTTTAAAATAAGAACGGCCATACCAATACAAGAAAGATATCAGAAAATCTCGCTTATGAATTCATCAATCTGCTTGGGTGTAACCACGTCTCCCATAGCGCGATAGAATTCTTCATCGTATTCACGAGTTTGAATAACCACCGGCATTGCAAGGGCATGGCCCATGAGCAGTGCCTGTTTCTTGCTATCAAGTGAGGCCAATACTGATCGCAAACTTGATGAATTATTTACGCCGGTCAATACCGCTGCAATATCTTTTTCATCGTTCAATTGAGCAACTACTTTAGTACCGATTTGTGAGATAATTTCTGGATCGATGCCTGATGGTCTCTGATCAACAACGAGTAACGAAACATAGTATTTTCGCATTTCACGGGCAATTGTTCCAAAGATGGTTTGGCGAGCAGCTTGAGGATTTAAGAATTTATGCGCCTCTTCAATGGTGATCATCAATTTTTTTGGTTCTTCTTCTTTCTTTTGGGATCCCAAGAATCGTTCTGTTTTGGCAATATATTCATGGTGTATGCGGCGCGTAATAATATTTGCAATCAGAAGGTATACAAATGTTGAAGTATAATTGCCAAATTCAACAATAATATTTACGTCACGATCGATATATTCCATCATCTGATCAATAACCGAATTATCTTTATAGGCGCCAGCATTCTGCCGCTTAAAGAATGGTAATCGCTCGATTGTTTTGAGTTTACGATAGAGCGCGGCAATCGATTCTGGATGTGCTCCAAGGCTTTGGGCAAACTCTTTGAGATTTTCGCCTTGATCCAAGAGTACTTGCAACCAATCCTGTTTATATCGTGCTGATATTAAATAAGCGGCCTCAAGTGCGGTTGGATGTAGATTCAGTTCATCTTGGAGTGATAAGATGTCTTCAACATGAATCGATTGATAATTAAGAGATATTTCTACGTCCGGATTACCACCTCGCCGGCGTGTGGAGGCTGGATCGAGTGAAAATATTGCGACACGATCGGAAAATAATGTTTTCAATCCTTTCACAAACGCCTGCGCCCCTTCTTTGCGCGCCTGCAAACCATATTCGCTGTGCATATCAAAAATAAGATTGACCGCTTTTTCATTTTTAATGAGCCCAGCCAGTACCAAGCGGGTCAAGAACGTTTTCCCTGTTCCGGTTTTTCCAAAGATCCCATTGCTTCGTTCGGTCAATCGATCGAGATCAAGGCACACTGGTGTATTCATATCAAGTGGTGATCCGATATTGAAATAGCGCTTGCTTGCATCATGCTCGTCGCCAAAGATGAGAGCAACATCATTCTTATTTGCTTCATAAACGGTTGCAAAATGCGGTGGGATTGTTTTGACCGGCATCTTTTCATTATTGTGCAGCATGAGCATTGGTTTGAGAGTTGCGGTCGCATAAATATCTCGCTGCTTGAGCATGCTGGTGAGTAGTTTCTCTTGCGGTGTGGGAGGAAAAAGTAAGATGTCAGGATTAGTGACTTCCAACGATAAATCGGTAATCATTGAAAAGAATTTATGATGATTGCCGACGATTGAAACAAACTTACCGGTTTTAATGGTTTCAAGGTCTGTGTTTGGCGCAATGCGCATCACAAATCCTTCAGTAAGCGAGCCAGAAACGATGGTGCCGAGTATGGAGTTCATGGAGTGGTTTCTATTTGTTGGAGGGCTAATCGGTTTGCGGATGCTTTTTATTCTTTATATCGGTGTTGTTGCCCGAGTTGTTATTGCGATTTCCAGATCACATTCCTTGCCAGATTTCGCATCTATAGGATCAAAATGAATGGGGGTCCCTGGATAAGTCTCTTCAAACGAAATTTTAAACGAAATCATTTCTTTAATTTTGAGTCGTTGCTGGCCCAGTTCAGAGCATGTATCTGCTGATGTGATGCCACTGGTTAATTTTTCAACGCAACTCTTTGCCGTGTTGCCATCTTTTTTTTGTGCATGGATATTTGCACCAGCATTGAGCAGGCAAGCGGTAATTTTTATGTGGCCTTTCAATGCCGCCCAGATAAGAGCCGTGGCTCCTGCATCATCGGTTTTCTCAAGATTGACTTGTTCAGAGATCAATTTTTCAACTTCTGCTAGGTCGCCTTTTTTGACGGCACGTATGAGTGAGAGATCTTCTGCTTCTTTCATAGCATTTTCTATTAACTGAACGATTTCTTTTTTGTGATGATATAAATCATTTCCAGGTTTTTTGGCAAGCTCTAATGCTAAAGGAAAGCAAGATTTATCCGGTTTTGCAGCAAGTATTATTTTAACAATCTCAAGACGCCCTAAGTTCGCAGCAAGTGAGAGGGCGGTATGATTGCCAGGTCCCCACGCGCCACGTCTATTTATGGCATTAATATCTGCTCCAGCTTCGATTAACGCTTTGCAGACAACTGGATCATTGTGTATTGCTGCTGCCATTAAAGCCGTGCTTCCAATTTCAGTTTTGGCATTTATAAATTTGACTTGTTTGATGAGTTTGAGAACGTATTGAGAGCCTAATCTCATTGCTTCGAAAATGTTGTTCTGCCAGAGTTTTGTATCTTCTAATAGCTGCATAATCTTAGAACCATTGCGCCTTTCCTCACTCTTGAGCAATTCTTGAGCATAATCGAAAGCTGAGCGATTAAACTTGTCTTTTGATTCGATGCTTGCGCCAGCATCAAGTAACATTTGTACCATATTGAGATTATCATATTCTATGGCCACAAGGAGTGGAGTTTTACCGTGCGCGCCTTGTTCTTCTAAATCAAATTTTGCGTCGATCAGCATTTTGAGCGCATGTTCATCATGCTTTTCAATAACCTTAATCAAGGATGTTGAATCCTTAAATTGTTTGAGGACCTCAGGATTCGGGTGTTGTGTAGCGAGGCTAAGCGGAGTGTGGCCATCATCATCTTGCCTGAATATATCAGCATTAAAATCGAGGAGGGTTGCTATTGCCCGCAGATGGCCGTTAGCGGTTGCATAATGGAGTGGGGTTCTCTTTTTGAATGCATCTTGGGTGTTGATATACTCTGCGCGACCATTCATGAGCTTGAGGAGATTTTCTTGTGTAGTATTAGCCAAAAGTGTACATATGGTTTCAGAATGACCTTTTGCGGCTGCAATATGTAATGGCGTTATGGATAAGGTCTCACCATTTTGAGATTTTAGAGTTAGATGTTCTGTGCCACGAGTTTTATGGGGATTTAGATCAAGCAGAGCTGCAACCGTTTTACTATGGCCCTCTTGGCATGCGATATAGAAAGGTGTTGCTCCTGTTTCATGAGCTGATTCAAACGGAAGATTTTGAAATCTAATACCTTCCGCAAGAGCAAGAATCCACTCTGTTTTGCCATGAGCAGCGGCGATAAATGCCATTTCTCGGCGAGCTTTTCGTTTCGCTTCCTCATTTAATTCACTCATTGAAAATAATGGAGCAGCGGTAATGATTGATGCGAATAAAAATAGCTTTTTCATGTTGTATACCTTATTAATAGAGGAGCGAACAGACGCTCGTGTCCTTTTTACCAAACCATCGTCTATCAAATATTTCCAGGATTTCTCCCCCTACTTCTTTGGCCATATGATATGCAGAATGCCCTTCCTTTGTTTTTGCAAACATATCTGCTCCCGCATTAATCAAAAGCTGTACTATGGAAGCATTGTTATAATTTATTGCCCAATGGAGTGCAGTGAAATCCCAAAGGGGTGATTTGTTCGGATCACCGATTGTTTGTTCTATGTCATCTTTAGTTATGAATTCACTCTTGAGGAGTATTTTTACTGCTTGTTCATTACGATTTCGCACAGCATTAATTAAGGGGGTATGGTTTGTGAATTGCTTTATCACCCATCTACCTGATTTCAAAGCAAGTTCTATTGGTGTGATTCCGTTTTTATCTTGTGCGCACATATTAGCCCCCAAAAGAAGCAGCTGCCGTATCGCTTCAAGATTTTCTTGCTCAGTTGCGATGTGGAGAGGCGTTTTGCCATGTTCATTTTCCATGCCCTCGAGCATGGTTTTCGCATCAGGATATTGAGCTAATAGACTTACCCAATCAGCCTTTGGTTGAGCAGCAGCGGTAAATATCACTTCGTGAAATGCCTTTTTGGGATCATCTTGCATCGCAAAAAGGGGCGCTGTGCTTAGAGTTGCGATCAAAAAGATCTTTTTCATCGTGATATTCTTCGTTTTAAATTTGTATTGCCCGTATTGTTTAACTCTTCGGGGCGAACAGGGAATAATGATTTCACGTTGCCTTATTGACTAATAATATCGCACTATTTCTTGTAATTTCCAAGATTCCGCGCTCGACAAAAAAAGCTTCTTGTTTGCCATTCACCAAGCGAAAACTGATCTCTTTGCCCGGCGAAAGAATCAAGATAGTGGGCGCGTGCCCAGGTTGGATCACAAAGTTGCCGTTGGGGGTATTCACCTCGATCCAGGCAACTGCATGGATATGCGTTTCTTGTGGAGTAATGATCCGGAAATCCATTTATGCACCTCGCAATGTTTTTGCTTTTTCAATTGCTTCATCGAGTGTGCCGACCATGTAAAATGCATCCTCGGGCAGATCATCAAACTCACCATCGATAATTAATTTAAAATCGTCAACGGTGCGATCCTTGGGTACGTAGCGGCCCGGTAATCCGCTTGCGAATTCAGCAACAAAGAGCGGCTGAGTAAGGAATTTTTGGATTTTTTTTGCTCGTTGTACAGTTAATTTATCTTCTGGAGAAAGTTCATCCATCCCTAGAATAGCGATGACGTCTTGAAGCTCTTTGTAGCGTTGCAATAATTCTTGTACGGTGCGTGCCACTTGGTAATGCTTTTTACCAACTACTTCTGGACGTAATCCTTTGGAACTCGATTGAAGTGGATCGATTGCTGGATAGAGGCCGAGTTCGACCAATTTGCGCGAAAGCACGGTGCTTGCATCTAAGTGCATGAATGTGGTTGCTGGAGCAGGATCGGTAATATCATCGGCAGGAACGTATACCGCTTGTACCGATGTGATTGATCCGCTCAAGGTATTGGTTATGCGTTCTTGGAGGGCCCCCATTTCGGTTGCCAATGTTGGTTGATAACCAACTGCTGATGGCATGCGCCCAAGGAGTGCCGAAACTTCTGAACCGGCTTGCACAAATCTAAAAATGTTATCGATAAATAATAAAACATCTTTCTTTTCTTTATCGCGGAAATATTCTGCCATGGTGAGGCCTGTCAGCCCGACGCGCAAGCGAGCGCCCGGCATTTCACCCATCTGGCCAAATACAAGTGCTGTTTTATCGAGCACGCCAGAGCTTTTCATTTCAAGCAACAGCTCGTTTCCTTCGCGAGTGCGTTCTCCTATTCCGGTGAATACCGAAACACCACCATGCTCAGTTGCAATGTTACGAATTAACTCTTGTACCAAAATCGTTTTACCCACGCCCGCGCCACCAAAAAGACCTATTTTTGATCCTTTGATATAGGGGCAAATCAGATCAATGACTTTGATGCCAGTTTCTTGCACTTCATCTTCGATTTTTTGTTCTATGAGCGCAGGCGCATCACGGAAAATTGACCATCGCGGTGCGTTTTTAATTTTATCTTTTCCATCAATTGGTTCGCCCAGCACGTTAAATACGCGCCCAAGCACTTCTCGTCCAACCGGGACTTTGATGGGGCTGCCCGTATCGATTACTTTGAGCCCGCGGCGAATGTTAAAAATGTTTTCGATGGCGATGCAGCGAGTGACTCCATCACCCAAATGCTGTGCAACTTCGATACTTGCTTTGTTCTCGCCATTTTCAGGGTTTGCTTGCTCGAGCAATATGTGCAGCTCATTAAAAATGTGGGGTGTTGCGGTACGAGGAAATTGAACATCAATGATGGTACCGCTTATGCGAATTATATGGCCGACGTTTTGATCTTGGAAATTTTCATTTTTTTCTGGCATGGGATCAAGCCCTCAGGGTAGATTTTTTATCGGTTATTCAATCTATACATGCTTGGCCAAAAAGGCAATTGCTGATAGCAGCAATAAGGTGTTATAATCCTAAGCGGATTTTAAATATCTTATCATCAGAGTAAGGCAGGCATGAACAAAATTATATTTTCTTTAAGTTTTATGTGCGCATTCAACCTTCACGGCATGGAGCCGCAGCAACAAAGGCAAAAGGTGCCTGTTGGATTTGATTCTGCTCATTATAGCGATTTTCTCTATCTTTATTTTCAGGGAAAACCGACGCCGCAAGCGCGTGCTACCTATTTAAATTTTTGCATGAGAGATGAGTTGTGGTCCCTCTTTTTAGAATTTCTAGAAGATGGAGGGAGCCGTGTTGTTGATATGGCCGAGAAGCCTGCAAACGATTCGGTTGCACTTTTTCAATTAGCTCGATCTAAGTTGGAAACTCTTGCGACGCAATTGGATGAAACGCGTAAAACGATTGATCGTTTAGAGGGTGAGTACAAAGTTATTATTGAGAAAGATCAAAATAATCAGGGAAGTAAGAAAAAGCGTAAAGGCACTAAAGGATAGGGGTGGTGCGATTTTATAGCGTAAAGATTTTCAACAGCGCAGGATCTAGCTCTCTGCGCTGCTCTTCTATTTGATCATAATTTAGCAATCCAATCTTGGCTCCCACATGCTTGAGCGCTGATGCAGCATTAATGATTCCAGCTTGTATGGCTTGTTCTACGGATTTGCCGAGCGCCAAATATGCGGTGAACGTTGAGCCAAATGCATCGCCAGCGCCAACGGTACTGACCGGTGTGAATTTTAGTGCTTGATGGTAATAAATATTTTTGCCATCAGATGCATAAACACCACTCGCCCCATCGGTTACAACTGCGATTTTTGGTCCGCGTGCATGAATTTCGTGAAAATATATTACTAGATGCTGTTCGGGGCTGCTTGATATTGATTTTTGCATACCTCGCAAAAGAAGTTCTGATTCAAAGTGATTTAAAATTAAAACATCGATATGTGGTAATGCATCAAGCAGTGTATCCACGCGCGCGGTCAATTGGCTTGTTCCGGGATTACACGAAATTTTAATAGTTTTTTGTTTGGCACGCTTGGCAAACCTTGCGAGCTCGGTCGATGTTTGAGGTCCCAAAGAAGTGATATAAATTTGCCCCACGTCAGCAAGGTCTGAATCGGTAATCTTATCTAGCTGCAATAATTCAGTTGCGCCGCGGTGGACCAAAATTGCGCGGTCTCCGCTAGGGGTTGGAATAATGAACGAGGTCCCGGTGTGCCGATCCGGATTTTTTTGAATCAATTGAGTTGATATACCGAGCGCTTGAAATTCGTGCAGTATAAAATTGGCAGCAGCATCGGCGCCAATTGAACAAGCAACTTTCACCTCAAAGCCAAGATGTGCAAAAGAGGCGGCGCTGTTGCTCGCGCCGCCTCCTGTTACGAAATTCAGTTCATCGACCGTTATTTTTCTGCCTTCGGGTAGCACAATGTAATTCTCATTATCGATCAAAGCGGTTTGAGCTTTGTATTCGAGAAAAATATCTTGCATTGCGCCGCCAATGGTCAGAACTTTCATGGTTATTGCATTCGTTGTTTCTTGCCTGGCCGACTTGGTTCATCACTCAAAAGTACTCGCTGTATAACATCATCGGCATGATTTACCCAAATCACATCAATATCACTTACGATATCCTCAAGGCCCATGATGTCGTTCTTATTTTTGTGCGGCAAGATAACGTGAGACATTTTGTTACGTTTTGCAGCCAATATTTTCTCTTTGACGCCACCGATTGGCATTACTTCGCCGCGCAGGTTCAATTCACCGGTCATAGCATAGTGCGCATTGACGGGCCGATTGGTATATGCAGAAAGAATAGCGGTCAACATGGTGATACCAGCAGAAGGGCCATCTTTTGGCGTTGCGCCGGCAGGAATATGGATATGCAGATCAAATCGATTGAACATGTCTTGTCCGATGCCAAATTCAGTTGCGTGAGCGCGTGCATATGAAAGAGCAGCTTGCGCAGATTCTTTCATAACATCACCCAATTGCCCCGTGAGTGTGAGTTTGCCTTTTCCTGGCATTAATACCGCTTCGATTTGGAGTACTTCTCCACCGTAGCGCGTCCATGCAAGGCCATTGGTAATGCCAACACGATTTTTCTTATCTGCTTCTTCATCCAAGAATCTGCGAGGCCCCAAGTGTGTTTCAATTGTTGCGCATGAAAATTCCGGGATCGTATGTTTTTCGACATATGAACGGGCAGCTTTTGAACAAAGTTTTTTAATCACTCGTTCAAGTTGACGTACACCTGATTCACGCGTGTAATTAGTAACAATATCTGAAACTAAAGAATCGGGAATTGCGATATTCTGTCCTGCGAGCCCAGTCTCTTCGATTGCTTTTGAAATCAAATGTTTTTTTGCGATGTTTACTTTTTCTTCCATGGTGTAGCCTGAAAGTTCAATTACTTCCATGCGATCACGCAAAGGATCGGAAATAGTATCGAGCGAGTTTGCTGTTGCTACAAACATGATTTTTGAAAGATCGAATGGCAATCCAAGATAATTATCATAGAAGGTTTTGTTTTGTTGTGGATCGAGGACCTCAAGCATCGCTGCTGATGGATCTCCGCGGAAATCGGAACCGATTTTATCAAGTTCATCGATGACAACCAGCGGATTCAGGGACCCCGCTTTGCGGATCGCTTGAATGAATCGCCCTGGCATGGCACCAACGTAGGTGCGGCGATGCCCACGAATTTCTGCTTCATCTTTGACGCCACCAAGTGAAATACGCGAATAGGTGCGGCCCAAGCTTTTGGCAATCGATTTCCCAAGAGATGTTTTGCCGGTTCCAGGAGGCCCAACAAAGCAAAGAATTGGTGCATACCCATCCGACTTTAAGTTCTTAATAGAAATGAAATCGAGGATGCGATCTTTGATCTCTTTGAGGCCATAGTGATCGGTATCAAGTACCTCTTGCGCATGAGTGATATCAAGGTTATCAACCGTTTCATGGTTCCATGGTAACGCAAACACCCATTCCAAGTAGTTGCGAGTAACCGTTGCTTCCAGTGATTCGGGGGCGGTGCGCTCAAGGCGATGAATCTGACGCTTTACTTCTGATTTGATCTCATCATTCACTTGTAATGCTTCAAGTTTTTTATAAAACTCATCGATCTCTTCGCCATCATCATCGCCGAGTTCGGTTTTGATCGCTTTGAGTTGCTCGCGCAGATAAAACTCCTTTTGAGATTTATTCATCGATTCGCGTGCATGACCCTTAATGCGCTCTTGAATCTCTGCAATTTCAATTTCATGGCAGAGTTGGTTGTAGAGCATTTCCAAGAATTCATGCTGACTCTTTGTTTCCAGCAATGCTTGCGCATGTTCAACATTCATGTTGAGATGGGAAAGAATGAAATCTGCGATTTTTTCCGGATCGTGCATTTTGGAAAGTATGATGTGAAAATCGGGGCTAAATGTGTGCCCTGAAGCAGCCATCTTTTCAGCTGTATTTTTGATGTTTTGTACTTGCGCCGCAATTTCGTTTTTATCGCTCTTTTCAAGCTCAAACGATTCAACAACAGCTTGAAGCATGTCATCTTGCGCAAGAATGTCATTTACTCGCACCTTGCAGATACCCTGCACCAGAATCTTGACTCCTCCTTCAGGAATTTTAATCAGGCGCATAATTGATGCAAGTGTGCCCACTTTGTAAAGATCGCCGGTACCAATAGCACCCTGGCTATCGACTTGATTTTTTGCTGCAAGGAGCAAAATCATTTTCGATTCGCGCAATGATTGATTGATTCCCGAGATGATTTTTTCATCAAGAACAAGAAGCGGTACGATCATGTGCGGGAAAACCACCACGTCCATTGTTGGAACAACCGGTAATTTTTCCGGAATCGCTTCTTGCATCTTATGATTAGTCAACATTTTCATGGTCTCCCCCTAAAAATTCGTTCCATGATGTCGATGATGCGTGTGATTAGCTGATTCTAAGCACAGTTTACGCAAAGGGTAGAATGGAATACAATAATTGCATCTAATGATTCAAAAAATTCTTTTTGTTCAGGGGTAAAGCTCAAATGGCGCATACGCTGACCGCGCAACACATAGTCAAAAGTTTTAAGCAATCGAGCGGATCCGCTCAAATTCTTGAAAATATTTCTGCTCAATTTGTGCAAGGAACAAGCTATGCAATTATGGGGGTTTCGGGCGTAGGTAAATCGACGCTCTTGCATATCCTGGCCGGCCTTGAACAGCCGACTCATGGCGCCATATTATTTGATGGAATTAATATTGCCTCGCCTGGCCAGGAATCTCAGGCGGTATATTTGCAAAAAAGCGTTGGGCTCGTGTTTCAAATGCCTTATATGGTGCGGGAGTTGAGTGTAATCGAAAACGTTATGTTGCCCGGCATGATTAGCATGATGAACGTGCAGGTTGCGCGTGAGCGTGCTGGTGCTTTGCTTGATAGGGTTGGATTGCATGAAAAAAAAGAGAGTATGCCTGCTTCATTATCGATTGGGCAGCAGCAGCGGGTTGCATTGTGCCGTGCTTTGTTTAATGAGCCAGCTTTTTTGCTTGCTGATGAGCCAACCGGTGCACTCGATGAAAAAACGGGGCGAGTAATAATTGATCTATTACTTGAACTACAAAAGCAGTTTGGTATGGGACTAATTATTAGCACCCATGATTCAGCGCTGGCAAACAAGATGGATATCATATACGAAATTGTTAATGGAAATCTGATTAAAAAGAGTTGAATATGTCAAAACATGCATTACGAAAAAATACAATTCAGGTCGGTGGCCTTACCTTGCTCTCTCGTGCATTTGGAGTGCTGCGCGAAATTCTCATTACCCGATATCTTGGAGTCAGCGGACTTTCTGATGCATTTTACACTGCATATAAAATACCTAATCTTTTGCGTAAAGCTTTTGCTGAAGGAGCTCTTTCTGCTGCATTTATTCCGACCGTTGTTCAATCGGTCAGAAAAGATGGCATTCATTCAATAGGTAGTATGATGACCCTTGGATTTATTGTGTTTGAAGGACTCGTGCTGCTCATTGTCTTTTTGGTAATGCTTTTTGCTGTGCCCATTTTAAATCTTATCGTTCCGGGATTTTCAGCTGAACAGATTGAGCTCTGTGTGCCGATGGTTCGTGTGCTTATGCCATTTATCTTTTTCATTTCAAGTAGCGCGTTACTTGCCGGACCGCTGAATGCAGTCAACCATTTTTTTGTGCCGGCATTTGGGCCAACTTTGCTCAATATCGTGTTTATTTTGGGTCTTGTTATTTGTTTGATATTTAAACTACCGGTGATCACATTTTGCTGGTTCGTTATCGGCGCTGGATTCTTGTTATTGTTAACCCATCTGATTGCATATATTAAGCTCCACTTCACGTTTGCTCATATTAAAAAGAGTGACGTTCATAAATTCGGATCGGTCATGGTGAAGTTTCTTTTGTGTTTGCCCGCCGTGAGCATTATGGAAATTAACTCATTTATAGACACCAGCTTTGCATCCTATTTGGTTGAAGGCTCGATTTCTTTAATCAACTATGCCAACCGATTTGTGGGGATTCCGTTGGGCGTGTTTGCAGTTGCATTTTCAACAACTCTGCTGCCGCACGTTTCTCATGTAAGCAGCTATGCGCCCAAGCGATTACATTTCTATTTGTTTGAATCGACCAAGTTTGTTATGTGGGTTACCTTGCCGGTTGCTATTTTGATGTGGATCTTGAGCGAGCAGATATTTGTTACTTTCTTTCCGGCAACAGTTTCGATCGAGCAGATTCATCAAGCAGCGGCAATCTTGAGGGTGTTTATTATTGGGCTCTTCTTCTTTTCGATTAATAAAATATTGCTCAATATGTTTTATGCGTTGCATATGACTTGGATTCCAGGAATTATTTCTGTATTTGCAACGGTAGTGAACATTCTATTCAACTGGTTGTTTTTAGATGCATTACAGGCGGTTGGCCTTGTATGGGCGACAGTTATTTCTGCGATCTTGCAAACAATTCTCTTTTTAATTGTTTTGCGTATGTATTATAAGTTTACATTTTATATGATACCAATGATGGGATTCATACTCCGTTACGGTGCGCAATTGGTTCTTGTGACCGGAACCTTCTTGGCAATTTATTGGAGCGCTCTGAGTTCATTGGCACTGTTGCCTGAATGGTGGGGTAAATTGTTTACCACTTCGATGCTTTTTTGGGTTTGGATCGCGCCGATAGCGGGGTTCTATATGCTGGCAATTTATTTCACTCGCCGAATTTTTGGCATAAAACTTTACTTTGTGGATTAGGAGACATGATGAGATACTATCTTTCGGCTGGTATTGTGCTTTATCGAATTAAAAATAACGAGGCTGAGTATCTCTTGCTCCATTATCTATCTGGGCACTGGGATTTCCCTAAGGGTAAAGTTGAGCCTGGTGAAAGCCGCCATGAAGCAGCCTTGCGGGAGCTCAAAGAAGAAACAAACTTGCATGCCAGCCTCGATGATACATTTCAGGCCATGACCGATTATGACTTTACCGATTATGATGGTAAACGAGCTCATAAAACGGTCGTCTACTTCTTGGGACAATTAGAGGGAAATGATCAGATTATTCTATCGGATGAGCATTTGGGGTCAATCTGGCTGGCTTATTCTGAGGCGATCAAAAAGATCACTTTTGAGAAGGAGGTCCTGGCCAAAGCGGATGAATGGCTTGGGAAAACTGCTAAATCTAAAGATTAAATTTGATTTATGCTTAAAAATAAAGTATGTTGAAAGCCTAAAAGTATTGAATTCTACAGATTTATCGCGGGGTAGAGCAGCCTGGTAGCTCGTTGGGCTCATAACCCAAAGGTCGCTGGTTCGAATCCAGCCCCCGCAACCAAATTTGATAGGGCAAGTTATTAAA
Source organism: uncultured Pseudomonadota bacterium (assembly GCA_964553945.1). Lineage (GTDB taxonomy): Bacteria > Babelota > Babeliae > Babelales > Vermiphilaceae > CAZKLV01. The sequence continues at coordinate 264,210 of CAZKLV010000001.1, read as the reverse complement.
CTTGCCCTATTTTTATGCCAAAGCTTCTCAAATGAAAAAGCCTAACGATATATGTCGTCAGGCTTTTATAATTATGAACTTGGATCCACGTAATTTATTGCTGAGCTGCTTTTTTTACCGGCACATGTTTTTGAGGTTTCATTTTTTCCTCTATGAGTGGTGCAAGTGCTTGAATTGCAACATCTTCTTGCGCGGCATTTGCATAGGCAAGCGCGTTCATTCCTTTGTTTGATTTTATTTTGAGATCTACTCCCGCATCAATGAGCATGCGCGCGCCTGTTGCATTGCCAGAGAGCATTGCAATCATAAGCGGTGTTAAGCTTTCTTTATTAGGTGCATTAATATCTGCGCCATGAGTGATCAATTTTTTTGCGATATTATTACTTATTGTGCAGATTTCTTTTTCAACAAGCATCTCGTTACACAGGAGGGCATAAGCTAGTGGTGTTCTATCAAGTTCATCCTTGGCATCTACCTCTATTCCACTCTGTTCGAGCAAGGCATCAACAACCGAAGCATTATTTGAAAGCACCGCATAATGCAATGGAGTTCTTTGATACATATCAGATTTATTGATATCAGCTCCTGCAGAGATCAAAGCTTTTGCTATTGTTACTTTGTTTCCGCTATCTGTGGTATGGGCCATTTCTATTAAGGGGGTCATTTGTGAAGCGGCTGTAGTATTAGGATCGGCTCCTGCAGCCAGCAGCGCTTCCACCAGTGGGACCTGCATTTTGCGGATGGCTACTGCAAGCACTGGATCTGGGCCACTCCATTCATTTTTTACTTTTGCGTTCAAATCAAGAAATTGAACAGCATCTGATTTGAGTAGTGTTTGCATATTGGCAAGAGCTTTGGGTTGCAACCTATCTCTACTTGGTAACATTGCTTTGAAAAAATCGTTAAAAACTTGTTGAGCAAAATCTTTTGGGTAAACATTATGAGCGATCAGGGTATTTATGGTTTGTAAATGAGCATTATTAAATGCTGTTTTGAAAACTTCATCTGCAACTCCAGGATTTTTTAAGTCTTGGAGTACTGAATCGGTCAATTGAGGTCCTGAATTCATCACTTCGCTTGCCGCCAAATAATGGCCATCACGCAAAAACTTTTTTAAAGGAGTTTCTAAGTTGGGGCAATTACATTCAAAAATTGGTGATTGTTGCAGGGTAGTTTTTGGTTGTTTTACTGCAGACCCTTTTTTTGTTTTTGCAATGAGCGGAGTCATGGGGCCAATCAAAATTGCCAATAAAATTAGTTTTTTCATACTATTCCCTTTTTAAAACTTTATATTGTTATTGAGTGGTCCCGTTGGCTGAGCTGGTATGCGATCTGCATCGGTAATTGGCATTTTTTCTTTTTCATTGGTCATATGGTTCCACTTATGGGCCATGGTACGCCACTCTTTAGTAAAGCTAGCATCAAGATAAGGCTCAGGGTTTTTCGGACCATATATTTGAATTTCGCCAAATGGATAGAGCTTGAGTGGATAGAGTTCATCTTTGGTTACATAGATTGGTTGGCCATCTCGTTTGAACCAGTGATATTTATAGACTACTTTATCTGGCTTGCGAACGGTCAGAAAGATATCAAGTACCATGCCGCCTGGTTTTAGTGGGCGTATTTTATAGATCCAGTGTTGATTGGGGTATGGATTGGTTATTGAGTATCCATTTTGTTTAAATACTGGAATAAGGGCCAAAAATGCATTTTCTTGGGTGACATCGATATTTACATCAAGGTCGTCATCCCAAGGAATCATCCCCTTGTGTCGCAATGCACCCAGAATAGTTCCGCCCTGCACCCAATATTCAATGCCATATTTTCCAAATACCTCATGGACAACTTTCATCATCTGATAGAGTTCAAGTACTCTGTTTGCAGCTAAATTTTGAACAGCGGATTCATTCAATTGTGTAAAAGTTAGGCTGAGCATTGTAATCCAGAATTGGACTATTTTTTTTTTCTTCATCATAAAAGACTCTCCCCTTAAAAAGTTTCCTATTTTTAATGTAGCAGATTGATCTTTAAAAAAACTAGGCCTGAATTCTTTTGAGCCAATGCATTGTGAATGGTTTGATTGATTTTGTATTTTGAATATGTACCGTAATAAAGAGATTTTATAGCAAAGGGGGGCGCTATGATGAAAAAGCACTTATATGTCGTGTTGGGATTTGTCGTGTTAGGATCTGCAGCCTACATAGCACAAAGCAGAATCTCTGATGTTCGCCATTTGAGTGACGCGCATCCTAAGAAAAAAGTGCGTGTCTATGCGAGTATGGTAGCTGATTTGTTCCATTATGGGCATGTGAATTTTCTTCGCAAAGCAAGAGCAGAAGGTGATTATCTGATTGTTGGGCTTATTTCTGATGAAGAAACAACGCCCTATAAACGCAAGCCTCTTCTTTCGCTTGATGAACGAGTGAAGGTCGTACAAGGGTGCAGGTATGTGGATGAGGTGCTCCCCAATGCGCCGCTTGAAGCAACAGAAGAATGGATAACCAAACATAATATTGATATTGTTGTTCATGGTGATGATTTCGACCAATCTAAAATTAATAAGTTTTTCAGTTATCCATATAAAAAAGGCATGTTAAGAATAGTGCCGTATACATCCGGAATTTCTACCTCTGAATTGATTGCGCGTATTAAAACTCGTATTGCGAATGGTGAACTTTAATATATTTTTGGTCAAATTAAAATAATTACGGGCAAGCCTATAGACTTGCCCGTTGTTTATGTTTTCATGTTTAGATTAGGTATTACTCAGCTGAATTAGCTGATTCACCAGCAGTTCCACCACCCACATGAGTTGTATCTGTGGTACTTTCTGTTTCTTCATCATTTGAGTCTGTATCAGATGCTTCTGCCTTTGTAGTCTCTTCAGCAGTAGTATCCTCACTCTCCTGATTATTTAAGCTGAGTGCTCCTTCTGTGGTTGATTCGTCGGCTTCAGTTCCAGTACCTTCAGTACCTTCTCCATCTGTACCTTCAGCTTCAGTTCCTTCGCCCATAGTTTCCGCCATTACAGCCGGAGCTGGAAATGCAGCAGCTGTTTTTGAGGTTTTAGTTGCGGGTGTAACAGCTTTTTGTGGTAATGGACGAGTTGCTACTTTTGCACTGGTAGTTCTTGGGGGTGTCGGTTGGAATAATGCACGAGTTACTGGTTGTGCACGATTCGCTGTTTGTGCGGTTGGTATAGTAGCAGTTTTTGCTATAGCAGCTGGTCTTGTTGCGATTGCTGGTTTCGCTGTGGTTGTTGGTCTCGTTGCGATTGCAGGTTTTGCTGCGACGGCTGGTTTCGCAGTGGTTGTTGGTTTCTTCGTTGCGGTCGTTGCCTTCTTAGCTGCTGGTTTCTTCGCAGGCGCTTTTTTCTTCGCCGGTGCTTTTTTGACCGTCTTTGGTTTTGCTACAACTGCATCGAGTGCTGCTACGCCAACTATGGCACATGCAACGATGAGCATTCTGATTGTTTTGTTCATAAAGGACTCCTTTTTTGGTAGTTAAAGATTACTATTTTCCTATTTATTATTTCAAATTAAAAATCAGCAAGATTATTATCTGCCGCTATGGTTCCTGTTGCGCCGAGCGTATCTGGTTCCTCTGTTTGAGGTGTTGTTTCATGGTCGGCCGTTTTTGCAGATGTATCTTCAGGTAATGTTGCCGTAATGAACGTATTTTCCCAAGCTGATGTAGAAGGTTTTGCTGGAACTATTGGTTGAGCAGTCGGGCGCTTTGCAGGCGCTATTGGAGCTGGCGCTGCTTTTACACATTGTGGTGGATTACTTCGCGTTAATACTTCACCTGGTTTACATACTGGCGCTGGGGTTGCTTTTATTGGAGCTGGTGTTGCTTTTACACATTGTGGTGGATAGCTTCGCGTTAGTACTTCACCTGGTTTACATACTGGAGCTGGGGTTGCTTTTATTGGAGCTGGCGTTGCTTTTACGCATTGTGGTGGATAACTTCGTGTTAGTACTTCGCCTGGTTTACATACCGGCGTAGGTGCTTGAGCTGGTGCCATTCTGATGCATGTTGGTGGGAAACTTCGGCTAACAGTATACCCCGGTGGGCACGTGATTGAATAAATAGCAGATGCGCTACCGAATGCTATCAGTGTCATAAATATTTTGAGTATTTTTTTCATAATCGTTTCCTTTTTTATCTTTCTTGTTTTCCAAACTATCTCTCTAAATTTTTTAAAATGGCGTTGATTGCACTATTGCCATGCCCCCACTTATTTGCCCTGGGTTTGGGCCAGTTTGTAACGTAACATTTGCACTTTGAATGCAGACTGTTGGATTTGAAAAGAAAACTTGATCATTTACTCGAATAGCACGCAAGCATGCACCGATTTGAGGTATTTTTAATGCGAATTCAGCATTTCCGCCGCCAAGATTAACAGTCATAGTCTTTAGTTCGGTGTTGACGGTGTAATTGATGTCTAATTTAATAATTTCTGTTCCTGTATTTGTTATTGAATAAACCGAACCTGAAGTGATGGGAATTACAGTCGCGGCCATTGCTTGTTGTGATGCAAAGAGTGCAAAGACGGAGAGAATTATTTTTGTTATCGCGCGCTTCATTTTTTCCCTTTCTTAGCTAGAGGGCCAGTAGCTTTTCTTCTACTGGCCCCAGTATCTTATCGAGCCGATTCTTTATTAATTGGCTTGAAGTCGATTACAAATGATGCAGATTTTGCATTTCTAGTTGCAGGAATTGTGATTTCCAAAGCTTGCTCATCAAGACCTTCAAAAGGAATTGACTCTACTTTTGACATATCTTGAAGATTGGTAACCGTTTCAGTTACTTCAACAACTTCCATGTTATTACGAGCTCCTTGGCCTGGAGTTACTTGACCTACCCAAACCATTGTTTCTGCCCATGGATATTTTGAAGCAGCTTGTCTAATGATTCTTTTAATCACATTTGAACGCTCAATTGCGTTTGGATTCAGATTTTCATTTTTCAAACTAAATGTTGCAACTACAAGTTCGTTTTGGCCATATCCATATAGTGCAATTTGACCAACTTGTGGAACTTGAATGTTGCCTGCGCTTCTTGTTTGAATCATATGCACTTGGAGACCTTGAAGATTCATTCTTCCTATATCACCACGGGCACGACCACTTGCTCCTGCTGGGGCACTAATTTGTGCGCCGCCACCCTGAGTAATATCACCAGTTGTACATGCACCACCACTAACGGTCACTGTTTGACCACCGAAGCTGCATGCATTTACAATATTAGCGTCTCGACCCGCAAATAGAGAGCTACCAGCAATTAAGGCGAAAGCAGAGATAACTGCTTTGCGTGTATTATTAACCATAAAGACTCCTTTTTTAGTTAAGGTTAATGTGTTTATTGATACTTCTTTCTATACTCAACCTACCATTTTTATTTTCTAATATGCAATAAGTGGCTAGGGTTTTTTTTCGAAATTATTGTTTTGAACCTGGCAAAAGGCAATCCCCCCACTCTCTCTTGGCATGGGGGGAATTGAACACTAGAGCTTTTGCTGCTTAAGTAATTTACTTGTGTGGTATTGATTCTTTTTTAATTGGTTTAAAGTCGATGGTAAATGATTGTGGCTCTGCGTTTTTTGTTTTTGGAATGGTTATTTTCACTTCTGTTGGGCTCATTGTTTGATAAGCAATTGGTTCTGCTTGCGAAAGATCCGCGGTGTCGACTACTGTTTCGGTTATTTCAACGACTTGTAATCGATTTCTAGGATTCAGTTGATTTGGTGTTACCTGCGCTACCCAAACGAGTGATTGCCCCCAGGGGAACTTTGCTTTTGCTTGAGCAAAGATACGTTTAAGTTGAGGTGTAAGGTTCTTAGGGTTTAAATTTAGATTTTTCAGGCTAAATGAGCCAACTATGATTTCATTTGATCCATATTGATAGACATCGATCGAGCCAACTTGAGGGATCTGAATGGTTCCATTTCCAGACATTAAAATTTTGGTGGGAATATCGTGGAGATCCATATAAAATACATCCCCGCGAGCTCTTCCTGAACCGCCCTGAATTACGGTACAGGTGCAAGAACCACCAGTTACAGTTACCACCATGCCGCCATAAGAACAGCAGTTAACAATATTTGCATCACGACCAGCATAAAGTGAGCCACTTAACATTGCGATGCAGAAAATGGCGTATGTTTTTAATCGATTTTTCATATATTCTCCTTTTTATTTAACCTTTATTTCCTATATTTACTTTATCAGATTTATTTTCTATTTTGCAATAAATCAATAAAAGGGCAAAGAGAGTTATTTTGAAATGTGATTGCTGAATGATCATTCTGAAAGAGCTTAGAAAGGATGGATTATTATTGGTGTATAGTTCGATTGATTGCTATTTCATTGCCATAGCGATCAATAAATGCAGCATATTTAAATGAAACATAGAGTATGTCTCGTTGCCATTGAATTGCCTTGATTTTAGCATCAAGGAACATGAGGTCGGCAACATTCAGGTTGATGCACCATCGATCATTGGTAACCGAAAGAATTGGCGTATCGGGATAGATGTCATCTGGTTGCTCATTAAAGAAAAGTTCGGAGCAAATATAGGGTATAAATGCAATAGAATCGGTAATTTCAAATCGAGGGCGTGATTGAGTAGATGGTTTTATTTCTGGAAATGTTTTGAAAAACATTTCATGAATAATTGGATAATTAATGAGAGTTGGTACGCGCTCAATAAGAGCCATAGCATGGCGTTTATCAAAAATTTCTTTGATTTTACCATCATAGATCCAGTGAACGGAGTTATGAAACTTTACACCATCCCAGCGAAAAGCGCCAAGAATTACATGTATCGGTTTGCCGACGTGTGCTTGTGACCATAAATTACACAGTGTTGGTGAGGTGCTTAAGTGATCACAGTGAAAAGAGGATTCGGGCAACAATATGATCTGTGCATTTGGATAGGCGTGTGTGATTTGTTGAAAATAGGTTTGCGCCATCTCGGCCTGATTGATCGAATTCCCGGTAAATGGAAAGCTTGCCGGTAGAACAATAACCTTATCGATCCAATCTGGATTTGGAGATTGCGGGATAGAAGTAAATAAACTTATGCTCCATGGGATGAGTGCAACTGTTAGAAGAATAAAATTGAGTGTTGTTGATTGTGCAAAACACAATGTGATTGATGCAGGTACGATGAGCATTGCAAGTGTAAAAATATTTTTTCCTACGATTGGTAGTAAGAAAAGCGATTGAGGTATTGTTGCTAATGAAAGCATCGGATGAAACCCAAAATATCCTTCTAATCGATCAAAAGGGAGTAGGCATAACCGATCGAGAAAAAATATGTCGCACCACAGCATAATGGCCCATAATGCAACAATCGCATATTCATTTTTAATATCAGCCTTTTGACGAATATGTTTAGTTATCCAAAATAATGTGCCATGTATAAGCGATGCGTAAAGAAGCAATCCTAAGGCAGGAAGTGTGCGAGCCAATCCTGATCCATTGGTGGTAAATCCATCGATTGCGATAAACACACCAATTAAATGAGTACCAATGGCAATGACTCCCCATATTGCACCCTCTTTGAATCCAATATTTTCATGGAGTGCTACCCAAAAAAGTGGCACTGGAAAGATAAATGAAACCCACCAGAGAGAATAAGGAAACAGAAGCGGTACCGCAAATAATACTGCTGATGTTGCCAGAAGTATCCATGATGAAAGCTTCACTACCATCTCCTTTTAAATTGGGGAATTATCTGCAAAGAGTGGATTTGAAAGAGGGATGCTTTGTACCAGATTGGTTAGATCTTTTGCTTGCAAACGTGCTGCAAAATATTCAACAGATTTTAAATCATCATTGCGTCCATCATACCATCCAAAATAAAGGTCACCAGTCACTTCATCGAGCGCCATCGATTGATATCCGCGATTTTCTTGTGATGAAGTTGAAATATCGATTGGATTTGACCATGTTTGGCCATGATCACGCGAGATGGTGAAAAATAGGCGCATATTTTCGGATCCATCAGGGACCTCCGCAGAAACAACCGCATAAAGTGCTTGGCGCCTTTCATCAAAAAGAATCGACTGCGTTGAGTGGAAGATATATCCTTTGATCGGTTGTGATGTACTATCGGATATGTTATAGAAAAATTCATTGTCATCTAAAATAATAGTGTCCCAAGCGCCTGCATAATTTTTATCGATCGCTCCGGGAGATTTGAAGGTTAAAATAATTGGGCTGACATAGTTGAAAGCCCTTCTGCCATTTGGTATCCCTTGTTGCCACACTCTACCATCGGCAGCTGCAGTAATATCACATTCAACTGCGCTATTTCTCAACTCAGGTAATTGTGTGAATTCTGGTGTGCCAAATTGACCAAGGCCGGTAATTGGAATAAATCCAACCGTTGGTGTTTGATTATTATTTACAAAATCGATGAGTGTGCATTGGAAGTATAGACCGTAATTGCCCGAAGCATCGCCACCAAAACAAAATTGTGGATAATCATAATTTTCATTACTGAGTGGATCGGGAGTTGAGTAGATCCGCTCGAATGTGACTCCACCATCTGTACTGCAATAAAACACTGCCGGAGTGAAAAGATCTTCGTTGGAAGTTGCACTGTACCATATGTTGCCAAATTTATCAGATGCAACGCCGCGCGCATCACCAAATCCATTTACTGGTTGTACATTGAGTGGTCCATTCACAGGCCAACTAACACCGCCATTAAACGATACTGCGCGATAGAGAAAGCTTTCGCCGGTATTATTATTTATAACACCATATGAAACGATGACATTGTTTTTATTGGTACGATTGATTGCTACGGCTGTATCCCACGCCATAACACCAGTAGCTAAATTGGTGAGTTGTATTGGCCCACTTACTTTTAATTTCCCTTTTTTGTTGAGGCGGCCGATTGCAACCATGGCATTCATGGTACCATTCGTTTTATCAGCAATCATGGAATTATCGGTCCAGGACCAACCAATGATACTATCGAATGCATCATTTACATGCGAATCGCGAAATCCACTGTCTGCAGCAGCTCCAGTAAATTCTGTGGTGTTGGTAAATCCATTGCTGAGCACCATATTTTTGCAGAGCGTTTCGTTTTGGCGTATGCGATAGGAGATGGTTGTTGGCATCAGAATTTGTGGTCCTACCGGAATGATATTGCCAAAGGTGCCGGCGCACTGCACATTAATTGCTCCCGCTTGCGTAATTTCTACGATATATCCTGCTGGCGGATTAGGGAGCGTTGTAGGATCTTGAATCAGTGAAAATGGTTGGCTCAATCCATTGTTTGAAGCAGCAATAATTGCTTGTGGTACCAAATCATTTGGTCTGATGCATCTTGGCAAAAATCCGGATTTGGTAATCAAATATCCACCATTTACGAGTGGTGGTAAAAAAGGAATTTCTCGTGGGTTACTGGAAATTTGACCGGTTTGAAAATTAATAAGTGGAAGTTGAATGGTAACCCAGGGCCCGATTTTGAGAATGTCGAGTGTTACCCAAAATTCTGTTCCATCAACGGGAAATCCGAGTGAATCGGCAAGTTGCAATTGAATATTGTGAGAAAAGCAGTCGATTTTACAATGGTCTTTGCGGGCAGATAGAGAAGTTGATGTTCCAAGGTAAGTAAGTAATAGTATGAAATATGCTTGGCGCAAGTTCATGCAAACTCCTTTTTATAGAGCATAAAGATAACATTTAGAATCTACTCAGGTGAAATTTTGAAAGTCAATGAAATGGTGTTTAATGCTTTCGATTGAGAGTGGTGCTTGAAATTGTGATTTTTATTTTGCTATGGTGAAAATAGAACTTTGGGGCAAATACTTAAAAAAAGGATAATAATATGAATAAGATGAAGCGATTTTTGCAGATAGCGATTGTGTTGCTCGCTATTCAAATAGATCTTCTTGCCGCAACTCGAACGATAGTTCCATCTCGAGTCCCAGAAAGTTTTTCAAAAACACCAGCCTCGGCTCTTCAAGGGAAAAAGGGGGCGCAAAAGGGAGCGGCTGTTTCTGCGATGGCAAATCAGCAATCAGCGCTTCAATCGCAAGCAGCACAATCAGCGGCAATTGCCCAACAAGCGGGCCCCGCACCAAAAATGCCAGTTGATACCGGAAATGCACCTTCTAAATCGGACCTTTTGCGTGCCATCGATGGTATGATTAAAGCGGGTTATGGTCGCTCAGATATATTTGCTAATGCTCCTGCCAATATCAAGGTTGGCGCTGAAAATCAATTGGCAAGCTTTGTGAATCAAAATGATTCGAGTTTGATGCAAGTGAGCAATAATTTGGGGGATTTGCAATCAGAGTTGACTGGTGAAATTTATACTGTTTCGCAAAATATTGGCAAATCGGCAGCTATTCAATATATGCCAGATTATTTGCAAGATATTCAAACAACAATGGGTAAATTACAAAACTTATCTATCGGTGGGTCTGGTGATGCGAGTGATGCTCTTGATTATTATCGCCAGCAATTGATTTCAGTTGCGCAACGTGCAGCATCGCAATTAAGTTCAAAAATAAAAGGAAATTCAACAACGACCTCAGGTCAATTGCCATGGTCAGCTCCGAGCAAACCATTGCCAACTACGCCGGCAAAAAAAGGAGCTCAGCCACCACAAAAGCCGCTTCCGCAGTCTCCATCGCAAAAACCTGCAGCAGTGAAAACAGAACGAGTACCAGTTCTGGGCGGAGCTGCGCATGTCGCTGAAACAACAGGTAAAATTGCTCAAAAACCAACAGCGAAACCAACATTGGGCCAGAGAATAAAAGGATTCTTTGTTAGAAAGAAAGCGTAATCGTTATCTGATCATAGTTGGGCGGGCTTCATGACCACATGAAGCCCGCTTTTGCATATCAATTTGTACTGATGATAATAAATGCGATTGCTTGTTGTTGTGTGTGAGATAAAGAGAGATGTATTGAGCACGATGAAACATCAACTGATACATCTGTGAAAACAAATTGGGGAAATCCATTAGGCGCATGTACAATTTCAGTAGTGCGGCATAATGTAAAAAAGTTGAATGTACGTTCTGGATATGCTTGGCATAACGCTTTGAATAATGCCTCTCGTGCAGCAAATCGTACTGCAAATCGTTGGGCACTTTTGATTGGTGATACCCGGCAGTATGCTATTTCTGCAGGTGAAAATATGCGTGCAAGTTGGGCGTCTGAATAGTGATGCCAATGAGTGAAGCGGTTTATTTCGACTAAGTCAACGCCAATGCCGAGGATGTTTTGATTATTCACTTACCGTTTGCCCTGAGCTTGCGAAGGATGCGAACGTTCTTATCCTTTGCAAGCTCAGGACGAACGGTTTAGAAATTTATTTAACTTGTACGCGTTTCATTTGCTATAAATCCATATACAAAAATACTAATTATAGCCGCGAAGAAGCACCATACCGATGCAAATGATTCAACATAAAAGATATATGAGATAATATATGCGCCTGCGCTCATGCTGCCAATCAGCCATAACAATCGATTGCGCGATATAAAGAATGGAATGATTGTTGCTAAAATGTAGAGGGATGATGAAACATATTGCAGCCGTGGCGTAATGTTGAAGTCATACACAATACTGCATGGAACATTCACTGAAATTGGATACATCAAAATATATGCAACAAATCCAAGAGCAAAAAGAGTGCCGGCAAAAAGAGAAATCAGGAAATATTTTGATGAATGTTCGTATTTCATGAGAGCCATTGGGATCCAAAGTGGCCAAACGATTCCAGCAACTGCAAGAAAAAGATAGGTAGCAATCATGCGAATCGGTTCAAAGAATGGATTTATGAAACTGAGCCAAACAAATCCTTCTACTAGTTGTTGAATACCAAAAATGAGAGGAACATCTGCAATCATCTTTAATTGGTGCTTATTTTTTGCGCGATAGATTGATGCGATGCCGCAAACAAGTAACGCCAGGCCAGCTGAAAAACTCGCGGTAGCTGAAAAACACATAGTAGTCTCCTTTAGATTTTTCTAACCTCTTTGTTGATCTATCCTTCGGTACATTTCGCTGCTCGAAACATTCAGGACAGGATACCTCAACCCCGTTGTTGGTCGAGGTACTGATCCAAAGAACGATACATAATAGCTTCTTGAATATGCAGCGTATCAATGAGATCGCTTCCTGCCAAATCGGCGATGGTACGCGCGACTTTCAAAATTTTATGATATCCTCGCATGCTGAGTTTTAATTTATCAAAAGCCTTCTTAATGATTTCTTCTGCTGCTGGAGTAAGTGTACAAAATTTATCTACTTGATCGGAAGACATGGTAGCATTATGCGTAGTTTGGCTCTTGAAGCGCTCGCGTTGAATAGAGATTGCTTTTTCAACTGATTGATACATTTGCGCAGAATTTTGCTGTTCGGTAGTGTCTTTTATCATGTCGTAATCGACTGATTGAACACTGATTTGCAAATCGATTCGATCCAAGAATGGACCGGATAATTTTTCAAGATATTTTTGGATGCGCATGCTCGAGCAATGGCAATGGCGCTTTTTATCACCCAAGTAGCCGCAGGGGCATGGGTTCAATGCTACTACGAGTAAACATGATGCAGGGAAGCTGATCGATTGTTGTACTCGTGCAATATTGACCATCTTGTTTTCAAGTGGTTGGCGCATGCCTTCGAGTGTGTCGCGTCGAAATTCGGTTAACTCATCCAAAAATAATATTCCATTGTGGGCCAAGCTAATTTCACCCGGTTGAGGGAAGGTTCCTCCGCCAATTAATCCCGGTTGGGAAATAGTGTGATGTGGCGCGCGAAATGGACGCTGTAAAATAAGTGGTTGATTATTAAGCTTGCCACTGATCGAGTAAATTTTGCTTGTTTGAAGCACTTCATCAAAATTCATCGGTGGCATAATTGTTTGCAATCGTTGCGCGAGCATCGTTTTGCCTGATCCGGGTGATCCCATGAATAAGATATTGTGGCGACCAGCAGCAGCTATTTGCAATGCACGCTTTGCTTGATGCTGCCCCTTCACTTGCGCAAAATCGATAGTGTGCTTTTGTTTATCATGAGCAAATTTTTCGAAAGTAGTCAGAGTTGGCTCAATGCGCGTTTCGCCTCTCAACCATGCAATAAGTTCGGTAATATGTTCAACGCCAATAACTTCAAGTCCTTCAATAAGCGATGCTTCTGCTGCATTTGCTTTGGGTAAAACGATTCTTTTTTTCCCTAAGCGTTTTGCATCATATGCAATTGCAAGCGCGCCTCGAATAAAAGAAATTGTTCCATCGAGCGAAAGCTCTCCTAAGAACAAAGTTTCATCAATGAAGCTTCGATTGATCTTTAAATCACCATTTGCCATGAGTATGCCGATTGCAATTGGCAGATCAAAGAGAGTTCCTACTTTTTTAAGATCAGCAGGAGCAAGATTGACAGTGATAAGTTTAGCTGGCAGTCGAATACCACTATTTTTAAGTGCACTCAATATGCGTTTGCTACTTTCGCGAATGGCTGCATCAGGTAGGCCCACGATATAGAAATTAACAAGGCCAAATGAAATATCGACCTCTACCTGTACAAGATGTGCGTGAACTCCGATGGTAGTTGCGGAAAAAAGTTTTGCGTGCATTTGAAGGCTCAGGTTTTTTATGATGCGTGATATTAATGTGCTTATTTTATTTAGGTATACCATGAATTTTTCATTTGGAAAACTTTTCAATTTTAAAACAGGCTCGACGCGCCTTTTTGTTGCGTTTTATAAACCAAAATGGATACAATCAAAAAGGATTCAAATGAATATAGTGATGTTCCATGATTGATCGATAGGGGGAGAGGATGATGCGTTTGAAAATAGTTTTTTTTGTGATGAGTATAGCGATATGCGAAAGCATGCTTGGTATGAAGGGTTTTAAAGTTACTGCTGGGCATGTATCGCCGCAGGCAAAAGAAGCGAGTGTGCCGGCATCAAAACCAGCAGCTGCAAATCCATGTACGGGGCAAAAAACAGTAACCACAGAGCTTCAAAAGCAATGTAACATTTCAACCCCAGTTGGCGCTTTACATATATTTAAATCTGAAGCAAAGCCGCAAGTAACTCCAGCTACTTCTTCTTATCAGGGAGCTATTTCTCTAGATTCAGTAAAAGAAAAAACTAAATCAATAATGACTTCAAACCTTAAACCCAAAAAACTTGGAGTTATAAAACAAGTTGCTAAAGGTTTTTTTGATTTTCCAAAATCAGGCCAAATGCTTTTGTATAGTTTTACCCCAACAGAGGGATCGTATAAAAATCAAGAAATGAAGATTCTGTTGGAAAATACCGGTAGTGTAGCTGATCGGCTTAAATCTTGGTTAACTATTTATGTTCAAACACCGGCTTCAAGCACGTGGCGCTTGATTGGTGCCGTTGGTTCTGAGCTCAATGATATTGGCACGAGTTACTCCGCTTCTATTTCTTACGTAATAACAGTTTCTGGGCAACTCTCGGGTGAGATTCGGTATGATGAAAAACCTATTCCTGGAAAAAAATTTGGAGAAAGTAAAATTGGAAGATTCAGTTACTTGCCATAAAGTAGGTTTTGAGGCCGCAATTATCTTGCGGCTTTTTTGTTCCGGTGATTTCGGTGGTAGTTTTTTAAAATAACCGTAAAATATATACCTATTGGAACGTATGCCACAAACTTTCGCGCGTATACCAAAGGTTAATCTACATGAAGCAAAATCACCGTTACGTTTATTTTATTTGGCTATTCTGTATCTGGCAGTCATATGCCGCTATCACCGTAAAAGGGGATTCAAATGCGCCATTCAATCAATCATTCCCCTTTGCAATTCGAGCACATATTCAGAATGTGTTAGCATCTAATTTTTATGTTGCGGCCGATCCAAGTGTGTTTCCGGGTCAATCGGGAGAATTTGCGATTAGCGCCGTAGCTCGTGATCAAGATGTATTTCGATCATTTGCACCAAAAATAGTAAATCTCAATGGCATTTCAAACAGCGAGAATCCTCTTTTTGATAAAGGGATTGCATTTCTTGGATTACTGCAAGGGCAGCTAGTCACTTCGGGTGGATTTGGCTCAAGAGGAGAGCATGTAATAGCTGTCAGTGCAGATGATCGTAAGACAATTTATTTGCTGCTCGATTTTTTACGTGAAAAAATGAAAAAAGAATCCGAATCATCATCTTCTTCGTCGAGTGAAACGAGTGGAGAGAGTGATGCAAGTGATGCAACAGAGCCGCAAACGAGTGAACTGGAAATGGCACTCCGTCTGCACATGCGTTCAGCTTCAAATAATGATGCGTATTTCCAAAATATTCCTGATGCGAATGGACAGGTGACAAGTGGAATAGTTGGGCTTCTTGGAACACAAGCTCACGTGCTTGCATCGGTAGCGCCAAATAATGGTGCTTTTGGTGATCAAGGCAGTGGTGTTGCAGAAGTTGTTTTAGGATCTTCTAATCAAACAGCACTGTTTACTGTTGTGAATGCGGGTTCAGGAAATGTAGAACCAAATAATAAAGCAGCGGCTCTTGATCGATCTTCTGATTTTATCAAGATAGGCAATGATCTCTTTTCGATGGATGATATCGTCGATATGCATTGGAGTTTTGAATTAGGAACTGCATTTATTGCGCTGCGGGTGACTGCAAGTGGTGGCGCTAGCGATGGTGCGCGAGCAATTGTGGTTGCGCATTTTGATAAATCTGATGAAGTGCCGCAGGTTCAAGACGAAAATAAGGAAAACCCTTCGCAGGCTCAGGGCGAACGGGATAAAAAAAATAATTCTGAAATCTCTAAGACAAAAAAAGAAAAAACACAACGAGAGGATGATAATACCGTTCGTCCCGAAGTCTTGAGGGATGAAGGTTCTAATGAATCTGATTCATCTTCAGAAGAGCCTACTCCAAAGCCACAAACAACCAGAAACAAACTTATCCTTGGTGCTATTGCGCCCGTAACAGCGTTTGATACAACATCGAATAAAATTGTTGGTGTCATTGGCGCTGATGAACAGCTTTCGATTCACAAAGTTCGTACCATGCATTCAAGTACCGATACATTCTATTTGATCGTGCTGGGTGGTAATGGTGCACCAGAGGATACTACTCGCCAAGTTTTTGCACTGCCGATTGTGAATGGTGCTAAGGATCCTTTGTTGAATGGAACTTTGGCAGATAAAAATCAAATCCCACAGGACGATTATGGTGAAAACCCTGAAAATATTGTTTTCTTAGGGGATCGCCGCCGACCACTACCGGCACTTTATCCAAGCCAATTGGTGACCAGTGACGATGTTGCTGCTCAAGTGGGTGGAGGAGCAGTTCCATTTGGTGATGTGACCGATCTCTTTGTGTCGCGCGATGCGGTGTTTGTAACCGTACTCAATGGCGATGGTAATCAGCAGCCAGGTATTTTTTATTCGCAAGCGATTTTGAATGAGTTTGGTGTGGTCGTTGCTTGGACTCAATGGCAACGAGTAAGTGGGCGCATCGATCAAGTTCTTGGTGGTGCGGTGGATCCAACCAATGCGAATATTTACACGATGGTTACCGTTGATGGGCAAGTGAACACGGTTAAGCGCACCAATTGGAGTGCAGGGGCTCCTGATTCTCTCGCACAAATGGTGAATGCATTTGAGGTTGCGTTGCCTCAGGCCTGTGGTGGTGTTCGTGGATTGTTTGATATGCCGGTTAATACGCCGGGTCTTTTGGATTCTTCGCTTATGGTTGGCGTTGGGCGTAGTGCAATAATACTTGCACAAACGGGTATGGTTGAGCTTGGCGCATTGATTCCGACGTCCGATGAACAATTTAAAAATGTGATGACTTTTGAACAAGGCACCATTACAACAGATCTTCCAATTAGTTCAAATGATCCGAGTATTGTGACCGTTGTTGGCGGTGCTCTTTCTGAAATAACCCCGATTATAGCAGCCGAAATTGCAGCCAATAATGAGCAAGGATGGATTGTGTGTGGTGGATGCCGTGGGATTGCAATTCTATCCGATGATGTAGGTAATGGGTGGGATCTCGGCGCTGGATTGGGGCCGAATTTTGCAGGGTTACGCGCTGGAATGACATTTAAGCGCATTGGGGGTTATTCGTTTGTGCGCAAATTGATGTGTGATGATGGATTTTTATATGTGTTGACTGATACTCAGCTTGATCGCATAGATTTGAGCCAAGGAAATATTGGACTGGGTCAATTTGATCCTGTTACCATTGCGCAGCTTGATCATGTTCCAGGGGGAACTCCAAATGGTGTATTTTTAGACTTCATTGTTTCAGGTAAACTCGCATTCATTGCAACGAGTATTGGATTGATTCGCGTTGGCGATCATGCAGATATTCGCGTTGCAGCAAATCAACATGATGCGCATTGGACTTTAGTTGATGTTCCTGAGAATGGTGGTCCGATTTATAAATTGATCTCATTTCCAACCATTGGAACTCGTGCGCAAGATCTTGCGCGTGGTAATGGCGGCGATCTTTATGCACTTGGAACCAATCGTGGTAAGGAACGATCACAATTAAATCGATTTATCGTTAAGGGTTTGGGTGATAATGATCAGATTGATACATCAACAATCTTGCCATTTCCGGACTTATTTATAAAAAATACATTATCTTATTTGGTCAATTTCGGTGATCAACGAACTTCTTTTGCAACTGATGGAAGCGTGTTTTTCCATGCACGATCATTTGAGCGTGGTGTGAATGCGCGAGTTGAGACACTGCCAATTTTACAGTCTCCGCCGGCATCCGGATATCGCTTCCAAGGTCCGCGCAGCACACCGGTTGAGATCGGCATCCCAACCAATAGTTTCATTGGCGCAATAGTGCGTGATTCGGCTTCTGGTAGCTGGGTAATCAGTGGAGATTATGGTTTACGGGTGAATGAATGAAAAAGGAAACTTCTATGACATGCAAAACATCACTTAGTTTGTCTCGAAGAATTGAGAGCGGAAGACGAACGGGCTTTAAAAAAAACGATCTGCTTATTATAATAATCTCTATTTTTTTTATAAATAGCTCTCTTCAAGCAATGAATATTCTTCAGCCTTGGGAGCCATTGGTTCGTCCCGATTATAGCTCAGCTCGTATGTTTCAGGTCTATTCATTGGTTGAAGCTGGCTACAATCAGTTGGGATTAAATTCTGATGGTACTCACGTTAATGTGTTACAAATTTATAATAGGGAACAAAATGCCTTGAAAATGTTGGATGGTTTTCCAGTATCTTCATGTATAGGGCAAAAGCGAATTCAAGTCGATGCAGATGATGATGGCGTGCGGGGTCATTTTAATGTGTGTGGTGATTTGAAATTACTCG
The DNA here is from genome assembly GCA_964553945.1 of uncultured Pseudomonadota bacterium. Taxonomy (GTDB): domain Bacteria; phylum Babelota; class Babeliae; order Babelales; family Vermiphilaceae; genus CAZKLV01. The sequence goes on along the minus strand of CAZKLV010000001.1, from coordinate 245,892 downwards.
CAGCTTTTTCTTTTAATTTGCGATGTTTTTTTACTGATGCATTTTCAGTTGGTTTTTATTTTCCGTTCCTCTCGATGCGATTGAATGATGTGTATTGGCAAAATCTTACACAAGATATTGATGAACAAGATTTTCGCGTCCGTGAACTTTTAACTGATCATTTCTTTTCAAATGTGTGTGCATTAGGAGGTCCGAGTTTGGGTAGTTGGCATCGAACAGGGCCCGGGGATGCCACAATTATGCTTGAATGGTATCGCGATTTTCGCCAAAACAAGCCGATGCTCAAAAATGTGCGCATCAATTGGCGCGTTGGGTTAACTATGCCGACGGGGCTTCGTGCAGATGAAGATAAATTATTCGCAATTCCATTTGGTTATGATGGAGCATTTTCAATACCTTATGGATTGGGGTTGGATCTTATTTTAGCAACTCATTTGCGCGTGGGAGTCGATGTGCAGTTGACTCATGTCTTTGACAACACTCGCTTGCGTCGTATTAAAACTGATCTTGATCAAACGGATCTTTTACTTTTGCAAAAGGTTTGGGCGCATAAAGATTGGGGTATGGTGCAACGGTTTGATCTCTATGTTGAATTGTATCGCTTTTTATCAGGTCTCTCGGCAAAAGTTGGATACCAATATTTAAAGCAAGGTGATTCAACGCTTTCATTTGCTTGTAATGAATATTCATCAAGAATCGCCAATACGGCGCAATCGCTACAAGATTACACGATGCATATGATTATTCCTAAGATCAATTATGATTTTCAAGCGCAGCTTGGTCCAGATTGTCGTGTGCGACCACAAATCGGTCTCTTTGGCAGATTTCCATTCAATGGTAAGCGAGTTGCGTTGGTGAGCACATTGGGTGTAGCATTATCTTTTGATTTCTAATAAAGAGCCTCAGGGCGACCGAATGTTTTTCACTAGAATAAAAAAGCCCTCGTTTATTACGAGAGCTTTTTTGCTTTATTCTACTCTTTTTTTTTAGTTTTTTGGTTTAAGTACCATCCATGCATTGTTTACTGCCATCAAATACTTACCGCCTTTTAAGTTGAGTCTTTTTTGAGCTTCTTTTGCTAACGCTGTGTTTTGATCTTTTAGATTGAGCCATCGCTCATTGATTTCTGTGTCAGTTGCAATAGTGTTTAATCCAAAAATACGTAATGCTTCTTCGCGCGTTACTTTTTGTGTTGGCGCTGGTGTTTTACTCGCGAGAACTGGTGTTTGACTTGGGGTGGTAACTGCCTTCAGAAGAGATTGGCTTTCTTTTTGTTTTTGTGCTTGAACGCGTTTAATTTCAGCTTGAGCTTGTGTTGAGGGAGGAACTGTTTGTTTTGTTCCTGGAATTACTCGAATGCCCACAGCAACTGGTTTTTTTCGGGTAGTCGTCATAGCAGTTGCTTCTTGGGCGAGCATGAGCGTCATTCCATTTAGTACGACTTTCAATATTTTTTTCATGATACGCTCTTTTTTAAAAAGGGAGCTCTTGCGAGCTCCCTTTTACTTATTCATATTTTCATTCGATTATTGACCAACTGTACCTTGAGGAACTGTCCCTGCTTCTTGAGGTTCTGTGGCTTGTGGGGTTGTTCCCGCTTCTTGAGGTTCTGTTGCTTGTGGAGCCGTAGCTTGTGGAACTGTTGCTTGTGGTGTAGTTCCTGCTGCAGCTTCTTGAGGAGTTGTTGCTTGTGGCGCAGTGCCTTGTGCAGTAGTACCACCTTCTAATGGTATAATTTCAATTTCCCAATCTAATTGACATATATCGCTTGGACTCCAAGTATCCGAAACATTTGAGTCGATGAATATACGTTCTGTGCCAACTTCATATACTCGCATTAAGCAACCATATGCATCTGCTGTACCAGCAGATTTACCGGTTCCAAAATGGGCTGTGTATGATTGCTTCAAAGTTTCGCCTGGTTTCACACCCTTAGGGGCAAGCTTTACACCCTTTTTTTGTTGGAAGTCTAAAAGAATCGGGTGAGATGTCTCTTGAGTGGTATTGGAAATGGTAAAATTATAAGTAAGTGCTGCTTGTATCGAACCCGATATCGCAAACACTAAAGCAATAGCGCTCATCTTGAGTGTGTTATAATTCATAAATTCTCCTTTTTATCCTTTTGTTCTTCGGCACCATGCCGATTATTTTTTTTCAGGAGCATTTTGAAGCTCCGCATTCTCACGGTAAGCCAACTCGGCTTTACCACCTTGCTTTCTACCCTAATAGTAATAAAATTGAATTTAAAAAAACAATAATTTTGTCTTGTTTTGTAGTGAAAAAGTTGTTTTTCAGGTTCAGAATGAGTTGATTTGATCTGGTATTTGATATTCAGATTGGCAATTTTGTATGATGGTGGTGTTAAGAAAAAACCAAAATTTAGAATGAGCTAGGAGGTTTTATGGCAAGTAATTTACAGAAGATATTCATAGTTATTGTAGTAATGAGTGTTGGGAGTGTTTTTGCCTATCGAATACAAGTTCAAAATACATTGGATGGTAGTGTTACCATTAACATTACTGAAGGTGAAATCACGACACCTCATACAGTGCGTCCTAATAATTTTTTTAAATATGACACCAAGGGATGCTTCACTCTTATGCTGGTGGTAAATTCGGGGCGAGCAATGGGGCAAAGTGCCGGAATTGGAAGCGTGTTTAATAAAGAGTGTCGTAATTATACGGCTATTGCTCGATTCACTCAGGAACCTTCCTGGGATCCAATTACGGGAAAACAGATTTTGGAACCAAGAATTATGGAATTAGCGGAGCAATAATTTTTGTTGATATTCTCAAAATGGAAAAATAAAAATGCTGTGCGCATGAGAGAGAAGTAAGTCTCCAGCGGGCAAAGCAGCATCTCCAGTTGGTTAACCTACTGGATCCCTAACCGGATCGTAAAGTTTTTTCAAATATTTATTCAAGCAAAAGAGATCCGAGTTTATTTGGGATCTCTTTTGCTTTCTGCTTTTATTATTCTGTTGTTTCAAATGGTGCTGGCTTGCTAAAATCTGGCTTTGTTTGTTTTTCTGGCTTTTTGAGCAATCGTCTGGCAAGTGGCCCTGGGTTTGTTGCACCTGTACCTACGACTTTCAGCCCACGAGTTACCATACCGGGTTTTGATTTGGATTTTACTCCCTTTTGTTTGGGAACCATGCCGGTTTCAGCTTGAGTTGGTTTTTGTGTTGCTGTTTTCGTTGCTTGGCCCGGAGTGGCAATGTCCAAATATGCTTTATCTAAATCGGCAATTTTTTGAGCGATATTTTGTAAATTGGCGGATGATGTTTTATTTGCTTGCTGAGTTGATGAAGCTTCAAGTGCCGTTCTTTGATTCATGTATTGTGTTGTTATTTTTTTAAGATCTTTTTCGGTATTGGCTACATTTAGTTTTTGATATGCTTCCTCTATAGCAGACGCACCAGGTCCTTTTACTTCTCCAACTTGCACGAGCCCCTTCTGTGTTGAGATTGCAAGGCGCGCTTGCAGGGCGCGACTCGCCAAATCCTTATCTGCAGGTGTTTGATATTTAAGATAGGGAAATGTTGGAGCAGTTCGTTTAGCTCCCATAGCTTTTAGCTGAGGGATCGCAAAAATGGCACATCCGGCAATTAATACTTTTATTTTATTTTTCATACGGCTTCCTTTTTTAAGGGCACATCTATTGTTTTCTACTTCCATTGTATTAATTACAAAGCGGAAATATCAACAGCTTTGAAAAATAAAATATGTAGTTTTTTATCGCATTACCTGCTTCAAATATGCTTGCCGTTTTGCATAACCTGAGAGCATGGTGCGTTGCAGTACTTCTGCTTTTGTTTCTATACAGGTATCAAAATCTTCTGTTTCCAGTACAAGTAGATTTTTTGATTTCAATTCCGTCTGAACGACTGTATAAAATTCGGCATCAAGTATGGGTGCTGTTAAATCGACAAAGTAGCAAAAGCGGTAAACGAGAGTGCGATAAAGATCATCAAGATCTTCGAGGCTATCGAGTGCATTTATTTCAACCAATGCAGCCAACTTATCAGATACTCCCTTTAAATTTCTCCAAGTCGCGAGCCCTTCTTCGGGTGACCATATTAATTTGCTGAGCATCACTTCCATGAATCGATATACGCTTTGGCGCAACTGTTCTATGCTTACCTCTTCTTGTGCAATATGCATAATATCGATCGATAGTGCATCTAAAAATGAGCCTGGATCATCTTTAAATTGTCCATATTCCATGCTGAACTTTTTATAAAGATGATAATTGACCATGGTATTAAATCGTTCCATCATATCAAAATCGGTGATCGATTTTTCTCCCAAGAATGCTTTATATTGATGTGATGAAATATACGGCTCAAGAGATGTGACCAGTTGGCCGATGAGCTGTTGTGCTGCATGTGCATTCACATATTGTGTGGATTTGAGTAGGTTGGTGAATCTGCGCAGTACGAGCTGTGCATACGAACGCGGTTGATTTGTTTTGGTGCCATATTCGAGCAGTTGAATGACGTGAGCAAAATTATTTGGCAGAATTTCATGGGCGTATTCTGGCTGGCGCATTTCATCGCGCAATAATTGTGCGAGTGCATTTGATTCATAAATAACTGAGCTTTTACAAAATATCGTTGAGCTTATAAAACAGATGCTTAAAATGAGACTTCTATGAAGATGTTTCATAAATAGACTCCTTTATGATAGAGTGTACTGGATAAAATTGTTACCAGCCTACCATGATATGAATATGATTTTCAAATTTGTCCCTCAATCAACTCGGGACGAGCGGGATAAGGTAAGCGCAAATGGCACTCTATTCATACGAAGCATTATCAAAAGACGGAAAAAAGATTAAGGGGCTTCTTGATGCCTCATCTACCGGTGCTGTTAAAGAGCAATTGGTCAAACAAGGTTTATATCCCATTTCTATCGAGCTTGCAAAAGAGCAAGCGCAACTAAGTTTCTTTGCTCGTATTTTTTCTCGTGGCGTTTCGACCAAAGAAAAAATTATGTTCACCAAGCAGTTCTCGGTGCTTTTAAAATCCGGTGTTCCCTTGGTGCAAGCGCTTGAACTTTTGATCGATCAATTTGAAGGCAAGATGCGTAACATTTTGATTGCAATCAAAGATGATGTTAAACAAGGGACCTCACTTGCCGATGCGCTTGCTAAATATCCAAGTTCATTTGAAAATGTTTATATTCAACTCGTGCGCGCAGGCGAAGCGAGTGGCAAACTCGAAGTGATTCTTGATCGCCTTTCCGATTATATGGAGCGCTCAGTTGAATTGCGCAAGAAAGTACGAAGTGCGATGACGCAGCCGATTATTCAAATTGTGGTCGCAGTACTCGTTGTTATTTTTTTGATTAAAGCGGTTATTCCTCAAATTGCAAAAGTATTTATGTCCATGCCGAATGTGCAAATGCCAGGCATTACATTATTCTTGCTTGCTTTAGCAGATTTTATTTCAGCATATTGGATATTTATTCTTGTGATTTTGATTGGGATTATTTTTGCGTTTCGTTTTTGGAAAAATTCCGAAAATGGTGGTCGAGCTTGGGATGCATTCAAATTAAAGATGCCAGTGATCAAATATTTGGCACGGACAACTGCAGTTGTCCAGTTCAGCTATACGCTTGGCATGCTCCTTGAAGCTGGCGTGAATTTAACACAAGCACTCGATATTGTTGTCAGTATTACCGATAACCGTGTTCTTAAGGTAGCGCTTTCAGAGGCGCGCGATAAAATTATTAAACAAGGTAAAATTACTCAATATTTGCAACAATCTGGCGTCTTTCCGCCGATGGCGATTTATTTAATTCGCACTGGGGAGGAAAGTGGGCAGCTTGATCAGATGCTTTTAACGGTAGCAAAAAATTATGAAGCGGAAGCGCGAGATTTGAGTGATCGATTAGCGAGCCTTTTAAGCCCATTTATGTTGATTATTATGGGTGGAATCGTAGCTTTAATTGTTCTTTCAATTATGGGTCCATTAATGTCCATGATGGAAACATTGAAATTCTAATATAAGGAGTCTTTATTATGATAGATATGCGTCTAAGAGACACGCGTGCGGCTCGATCTGGGTTTACCTTGATCGAAGTTATTGTTGTGATGGTTGTGATTGGTGGATTAATGGCATTCTTCTTGCCTAAAATTGCGGGGTTTTTAAAAACCCGTGATCGCCAGAATGCTATTATGGAATTGCGATCAATTCAACAAGGTATTACCCTTTATAAAACAGAAATTGGTAAATATCCAACAAAACTTCGTGATTTAATAAAGCGGCCTCAAGACCCTTCTATTCGCGGCAAATGGGCAGAAGGCGGCTATCTCCCTGGCAAAGAAGAGGAGCCAGAGGATCCATGGGGTGAGCGTTTCCAATATAAATTAACCACCGGAGCGAAGCATCCATATGAACTTTATTCATTTGGGTCAAACGGGCGTGGAGCACCTCGTGAAGAATGGATCGATGTTTGGGAAATCTAAACAACACGGTTTTACGTTAATAGAATTGTTGGTTGCCATGCTTTTGGTTGGCATTATTGCAACAATTCTTGTTCCAAATTTGTTTCTCGCACGAACAGCGCGCTACGAACGAGATCAGTTCGTGGCGCGTCTTAATTCACTCATTTCAACTGGGTTGCAGCAATCGATTCTTGAGCGAACAGTACATAGTCTTGAATTTAATTTCAAAAAAAGAAAAGTTACGCTCAAGCGGTCGCCCTTTAAAGGTGCAAAAGCAGATGATTTTAAAACAATTCCTGGCTTGGGCAAAGATGGTTATTATCAATGGCCCGAGCAGTTTGAAATCAAGCAGTTCATTATTGAAGGTAATGATATAATGAAGGCATTTGCGCGCAAAGAAACGAGCGAAGCATGGTTTTTCATCGTTCCCGATGGATTGACTCAAGAGGTTACGATTAATTTGCTTGATACCAAAGATACTATTGAAGGTGAACCGCGCAAGGTTGGGTTGGTGCTGAATCCATTTACTGCACAATTGAAGATGTATGATGAATTTCAAAAATAATTCAGGATTTACGATTATTGAGGTTTTGATGGCGCTTGGTATTGCGGCATCTATTATGGCATCTATTTATATTTTGCAAGCTGGATCACTCGCAGCCGTTCTGCGTTATTCGACTAACTATGAACGCATAATCCTTGGTAAGAATTTCTTATTTGATACGCGTCGCAAACGCGAAGAAGCAAAGAATCCACCGAGTTACAAATTAGAAAAAAAAGAAGAAGATCCTGAAACATATTTAAAATATAATTTCGATGGGGTTCAAGAAACGGCATTTAAAAATTTAGAAAATTTGTATATTGAAAAAGTGGATATTCTGCATGATGCACGTCAAAAAGAACCGAGTGCGACCTTACTGACCCTTGTTTATATGCCGGAGGGCCAATGAGAAAAGGGTTTACTATTATCGAAGTTCTTATTGCAACTGCAATTGCTTCTTTAATCTCAGTGGCACTTTTTAGTGCATTACTTCAAACCATGCACTATCAACGAACAACCGATACATTAGTTGATGTTCATACGCGCGCAGCAATATTCCAAAACCAATTCGAGCAAGATCTTATGGGGTTTTTTGTGCCAGCTGAGGCCTATGAGTTGGTGAGCACCAAAACAACTGGCGCAGTATCAAAAGAAAAGTCAGAACAAATAGATAAAGTATTTTATGCGACTGCAAATAAAGATCAGTTTGGTATTTTGAGTTTCATTACTGATCATGCGATGCAAGTCTATTGGGGTGAAACTATAGGGGCGCCAAAACCATTGGTGGCTCGGGTTCTTTATAAAGCAACTCCAGTGAAAGATGCAAAGGATGTGTTTACGATCACCCGGCAGGAGAGTAGAGATCTTGATTTTGGCCATTTTGATGTGGATAAAGAGAAATCAAAAATACGAGCATATGATATTGTGAATGATGTAAAGTCGATGAAGGTTACGTATTTGGCTAGGGTGTATAAAGCGGAAGATAAAAAGGGCGCCTCAATCGATTCGGCGCGAACGGGCAATGAAGCGAAAAATTTAAAAAAACCAGATTCTTCTTCCGCTCGTCCTGAGGCGCTCGAAGGACAGGTTAAAAAAGTTCCTTCTTGGACCTACAAAGAATTTCACGAATGGGATTGGTCACCAAAAAAGACAAAATCAAAAGATAAAAGTAAGGATGAAAAATCTAAGGAAATAAAGGCAGAATCCAAGGAAAAAGTTTCTCGCGTGCCATTTTATATCAAAATTGATTTAGTTCTTTGGGATGCCCAGCATACGCGCGAGGTGCCATTTACGTTTGTATTTGCGCGCAAACCATTTGAGACAGTGGAGCTTGAAAACGATACTTCGCCGTTTGAACAAAAGCAAGCACAGATGCCAAGTATCAAGCCGGTTCTTGATATCTTGAATTTGCCCGGATTAGGTGGAGTAGGCGCCGGAAAGCCGGCCGCAACACCTCAGGTGGTTGGACAAAATGTTCCAAAGATGAATGTTGATGGTGTTCAGAAAATATCGGTGCCGAATTTGAAAGAGTTGCAAGAAAAGAATGTGATTGCGGGAAAAAGCGGTAGTGGAATAAATCCAGCATTGGCAAAATTAATTCCTAAAACTTAAGAAATGTTTTTCACCGTTCGCCCTGAGTGGTTTTCCGAGCTATGCGAAGAAAATTGTATCGAAGGGTTGTGTTAAAATTATTAAGAATTCGCTTTAATTTTGAATCTAATAAATAAATTTTTATGGTTAAGAAAAGAAATTTTATGCAACCCTTCGATAATCCGTCATTTTAAGAAAAATGATGGACACTCAGGGCGAACGGTATAGTATGAATTCTTATGTTTTAAAAAAAGAGATAAATAAGAAAACTATGTGTAACTTAAACCGCCGTGGTTACGTAATTCCACTTACTCTCATTATTCTCTCACTTTCGATTGCAATCGTAAGTTATATCTTCATTCGTTCTGCCGTTTATACTCCTTATATGAATATGATGATCAAGCGAGAACAAGCAAAAATGCTTGCAATGGGTGGTGTGAATATTGCATTGAGCCAGATAACGCATGTGGATCAGGATGAGAAAAAAACAGATAAAAAAAATGAAGGCCAATCAAAAAAAGCCGATTCTCAAAAACAGCTTCTCGAGAATATTCTTCCATCTCTCAATCGCGCACAAACATTTAAGCTTAAACAAGATAAAGAAGGAGCCGATGGAGAAATTCAAATAACTATTTGTTGTGAAGCGGGGAAAATTCCCATCAACGATGTTTATGATTTTGAAACACAAAAATTTGTTGAGCTGCAGGATGTCTCTGCGCAAAATGTGGTGGTGCCAAAGGGATCAACAAAGCCAGAGCAAAAGACATGGCAAACAATTTTGAAAGAACTTTTTAAACGGGTAGAATCGCAAACTGGTGGTAAGAAACTTTTGGAAGCATTTGAAAAATTTTTGAAATCGCGGCAGTATAGAGTGAACGATGTAACAGAATTACTTACAATTAAAGAATTTGACGTATTTAAACATTCGGTGTGGTATGAAGCACCTAGTCAACAAAAAGGAAAAAAAGGAGAAAAGGAGCGTCCATTATATCTGCAAGATTTATTCACGATAACAAGCTCTAAAAAAATTAATCCATGGTTCTTCTCCGATTCGTTATGCGGTGTACTTGAATTGCCGCGAGCAAAAGCAGGAGAAATTAAAAATCGTGAAAAGCAGATGCAAAAATGGATGCAGAATTTTCAAGCAACGTCCAACTGGAAAACCGAATGGGAAAAACAATTAAAGCCAGTTTATGGGCGAGATTTTCAAAGTTTGCCAAAAGGAATAGAAATGATTTTAGATAGCACAACACAACCAACATATTTTTCTGTTATTTCTCAAGGCACGATTGATCAAGTGACTCAACGAGTAGTTGCATACATCGTCATAAAAGATAAGCAAGCATCAATCTATCGTATGTACTGGCTGTAAAAGCAAAGAGGAATAACCTTGCAAGGTAATATTGAAACGCGCGTCGGTATATTTGTTTTGGGTGCGCTTGCAGTATTTTTTTATATGGGGTTCCAAATTGGAGCTTTCCGTTTTGATACCGGAAAATACGCACTCTATAAAATGAAATTTAAAGATATTACCGGCCTTTCGCGCAAAGGCGAAATTAAGATTGCCGGTGTTAAAGTTGGGTGGGTCGAAGAAATTAAATTGGACCGTGATCGTGATATGTTTGCTGAAGTAGATGCGATGATTCTGCGTGAATATCCACTCTACGAAGATGCGTATGCGGTTGTCCGGCAAGATGGTCTTTTGGGGCCCAAATACATCGAAATTTTCCCCGGCAATGATACGTTACCCCAACTTAAAGATGGTCAAACGCTCTCGAAGCCGAGTGTTGCGCCTGTGAGCGTCGATCAGTTGCTCCATGAGGTCCAAGATATTGCAACTAATGTCAAAAATATCACTTCTTCACTCTATGAATCGATCGGTACCGGTGAGGGACGTGTTGCACTCAAAGAAACATTTGATAATCTTCACGCTGCGTCATCTAAGATTGCTTCATTTACTGAAGTGATCGATCGTTCACTTTCGCGTAATGAAGAAAATATTGATAGCTTCTTTGCGGTCGGATCGGATATTCGTCGTGTTGCAAGTCAGCTTGAAAATGATGTTTTGCCTGCAATTCGCGTGAACATCGATCGCGTTGCAGATGTTTTTGAGCGAGATTTCAATCGCTTGGCCTCCAAAATCGAGAGCACCGCAGATTCGATTAGCGATGCATCGGTGCAAGCGCGCGATGGGCTGCGTAACATTAGTTCTGTCGCACAAAAAATCGATGAAGGAAAAGGATTACTTGGTAAGTTGGTTAACGAGGATGAAACGTATCAAGATCTCAGAGTTGCAATTCAAGGATTCAAGAATTACCTATCCAAATTGGATCGTATGCAGTTTGTCTTCGATACCCATATTGAAGGCATGTTGCGTCAAGCGGAAAACTATGAATGGGAAGATTCCAAGAGTTACTTTGATATCAGAATCTATCCAAATGAAGATCATTTCTATTTGATCCAGCTCGCAAACTCAGAAAAAGGCTGGGCGCATCGGCACAAAACAACCTATGATTACCAAGATCTCTGCGGCAATCCAGTTGACACGAATGAATTGAATTTGCCAGATTGGGCACGCTTATTCTTAGTGTTCCAACAAAACAAGCAGCGCTATGAACGATATACGTTTAAACTTGGCTTGCAATTCGGTAAGGTGTTCGATCACGTCGCATTCAGATTCGGTTTATTTGAAGGAACTGGTGGCGTTGGTGTTGATATAGATATTCCGCTCACTAGGGATTGGTTGCGATGGGTTACCACGCTTGAAGTATTTGATACCATCGGTTGGAACCGTAAGCTTGATCGTCGACCACATGCAAAGTGGCTCAACAGAATGTACGTCATGCGAAATATCTACTTCGTGTTTGGTGCTGATGACTTCATCAGTAAATACAACGCAAGTGGCTTCTTCGGTGCCGGATTACGGTTCGGTGATGATGATGTGAAGTACTTGTTCTCAAGCTTAGCAGCAGCGGCACCGGCCTTTACGGCAACATAAAATAATAAAATAATGATATATAAGATTGCCCCAAAGAAATTTGGGGCAATCTTATGCCTTCGTATTTTGCTCAATCTTAAATTCAGCTGCCCACGATAAGAACACATGTTCAAAAAACAAAACTCGTTGCAAGAGTTGTTCTGCCTGATTAATTTTGGTTTGATTGATTGGCACAATGTAATGCAAGCGTGAAAACATCAGTATTTTACCAATACGAATATAATTCTTGAGCCATTTCTTTTCTTGCTCAACATCGTGCATAAAATGCATTAGTGGTTGAATAAAATCAGCAAACTGTTTTTCTGTTGTGTAGCGCCGCTGAATGGTAAAAACCAAACTATGAGCTAACTCTTTTTGCGGAATCTGCATTAATTCTTCAAGCGATTCATCGTATCGCCAGTGGGACCAATTGTTCTGATCGCTGATGCGCCAATTGGTGCGAATTAACACTGCAAGAAGTGCAATGTATCCAGCGCCCATGCATCCAAAAATAAGCTTTTTTTTGTTTAATTCTGCCCACTCTTTGATCGAGATGAAATTATTTTTGGCAGAATCCGTCTGCTCACGAATGACATTTTTAATTTCATTCATCATGTTCTGATAGGTGGTTTGTTGATTTGCTTGAAATGATGCCTGCGCATTGCTTTGTGACTGCTGGTTGGTTGCAGTTGCATGAATAACGGGACTATTGTTTATGGGTGCATGAACGATGATGACCGGTGCTTGCCCAGTGTTTGCCGGAATCGGAGGCAGTGGTATTGGTGCCATTTGCTGATTTTCTGCTTGTGTTACGGCCGCCCCAGTAGTATGTGCAGTTGTGAGAGTGGTGCTTTGATTTGCAGGTGCAGAGGATGCTGTGGGTTTGGCTATGGTAGTAGCCGGTTTTGGTGGAGTTTTTTTGGTTTCGGATCCAAAAAATCCCGAAAACATTGGATGAGATGTGCTGCACGAAAGTGCGCAAAAAAGAATAATGAGTTTTTTCAATGGTGTTCCTTCTGAGATGATTAAACTGCTTAAATCTAGTATGCCCAAAGTCAATTTGAGTTTCAATAAAATTAATAAACTTTTCTTGCTGTGCAAGTTTGTTTAACTTTGCATCTATTTGCCAGAAATATGATAAACAAATACATTATCATCAATGTGAATGCTTTTACGGAGTAAAAAAGGAAAAAACAATGGTACGAAAAGCGAATTATCCTATCTCTCCCATCATTTTAAACCGGTGGTCACCCAGAGCATTTGATCCCAAGCCGATTCCTCATGATCTATTGATGACTCTTTTTGAAGCAGCTCGCTGGGCACCTTCATCGTATAACACTCAACCCTGGAGATTTTTATATGCAACGCGCGATTCCAAAGAGTGGAATCTATTTTTAAATCTATTGGTTGATGCAAATAAGCAATGGGCGCAGAACGCATCGGTGCTTGTTTGCTTAGTATCGCGCGAACGCTTTGAATACAACGGAAAACCGTCGCGCACTCATTCATTTGATGCCGGATCAGCATGGGAAAATATTGCATTGCAAGCATCGATAAGTGGTCTTGCGGCTCATGGTATGGAGGGGTTTGATTATGTTCGAGCGAAGCAAGAGTTGCACGTTCCTGATGGATATTCCGTTGAGATGATGTTTGCAATTGGTTATCTTACTGATATTTCGAAATTAACTCCTGAACAGCAATTAAAAGAACAAATGAACGATCGTCGGCCACTTGAAGAAATAGTGCAAGAAGGGAGATGGAACTTTCATGAATCGAATAAATCCGCTTTACGACTGCACGAAATCATTTGAGTACAATCTTGAGCATGGGCCATTTTTTGATGGAATAATTCCGCAGAGAATTATTCCACCCAAACATCAGTGGACTAAAATTTTCGATTATGAAGTGATGTCCCCAATTGGATTGGCAGCATGTCCGATTGGCGCTCATGCGAGGGGGATATCGCTTGCTTCGCAACTTGGTTTTGATGTCATTACGCACAAAACGATTCGGTCAGAGTTTTGGCCGGCGCATGCGTGGCCGAATTTAGCACTCATTGAGAGAAATAATGAAAATTTATTTGTCCCTCAATCGACTCGGGACGAACGGAAGAGAATTAACTTTACAGAAATTCAAGATTCTTTTGATATTAAAAAAAGTTTTAAAAAATTCCCGTTCGCCCTGAGGCGCTCGAAGGGCATGAATAATGAATCCTTTATGTCCTCTCTCGCCGCTTCGAATTCCATCGGCAATGCCTCCATGGATCTTGAATGGCATTGCAATGAGATTTCGAAATCTCGATCCGTGCTTTTGCCTGGCCAATTATTAATGGTTTCTATCTTTGGCACGCAAACGCAGGGCCGAACAGTCCAAGATGATTTTGCCTATATCGCGCAAGCTGCAATAGAATCTGGGGCACAGGTAATCGAACTCAATTTTTCGTGTCCTAACGCGAATCACGGTATTTTGTATCGTGACATCGAGCTCTCTGAAAAAATCGTCAAAGAAGTAGTGCGAGTTGCTGGGCATATTCCAGTGACGGTGAAGGTGGGACCCTTCGATACATCCGGCATTTCTAATGAAATGCCGCGCACTCAGGACGAACGGATGAATTGGAGTAAGCGGATAAAAGAACGGGGCATAATGAAAAACTTTATGCATGCCATTGCCCGCGCTGGCGCTCGCGGTATTGTCGGTATCAATACAGTTCCCGCTCGCGTAGTGGATGAGCAGGGTAATCCATATTTTGGTTCATCCCGAGAAATAAGTGGTATGAGCGGTGCGCCCATATTCAATCATGCAAAGCGGTGGATCGAATCAGCAGCAGAAATTAATGAGCAAGAAAAACTTGGACTTACTATTTTTGGTATGGGCGGCATTACGTTACCGGAACAATTTGATATATTCTTGAAGTTTGGTGCAGATGTTGCCTTGAGTGCAACGGGTGCAATTTGGGATCCGTATTTAGCGCATAAAGTACATAATTTGAAAACATCTTCCGTTCGTCCTGAGCTTGCGAAGGATAGGAACGTTCGTAACCCTTCGCTGGCTCAGGGCGAACGGTAAAAATTAAGGATCATAATGAAAATATTCGGATTAATAGCCCTTATGACCGCAACAATTTTTGCAGGAGAAATCAGCATGAAAATGCAGTTTAATCAAACAACGCGCGAAGAGCTTATCGTAGAACTTTATAAAATTGGCGTTATAAAATTTGGTGATTTTACGCTCAAATCGGGTAAGAAGTCACCGATTTACGTTGATCTTCGTAAAATTATTTCATATCCCGAAATCATGGAATCGCTTACATTTCTAATGTGGGAAAAAATTCAAGAAAAGCCATTTGATCTTTTGTGTGGAGTTCCCTATGGCGCTGTTCCGATTACCACAGCATTATCTTTGTATAGTCATAAACCTATGATCTTGCAGCGCAAGGAAGCAAAGGATCATGGCACACAGCAATCAGTTGAAGGAATGTATCAAAAAGGCGATCAAGTTCTTTTGATTGAAGATGTTGTTACGACAGGCGGCAGTATTTTAGCCTCAGCACTTGCTCTACAAGAGGTTGGTTTGCGCGTGCAAAATGCAGTGGTATTTTTAGACCGCGATCAAGGAGCGGGTGAAATGTTATTTGCTCATGGCATCATTCTTGACCCGGTTTGTACGTTAGATTTTGCGGTTGAGACATTATTTAAGGGAAAACATGTTAGTAAAGAACAATACACCATTACAAAAGAATATTTGCAGCAAGAATGTTGATCGTTTTACCGTTCGTCCTGAGTGTTTTGCCGAAGGCAAAATGTATCGAAGGATGAGTTACCAAGACCGCGCAGCGCTCGTAACTAATCCCGCGGCTCGTCGCTTATTTGAAATCATGCCCGCCAAGCAAACTAATCTTTGCGTTGCAGCTGATCTTACCACCAAACGAGAGCTTCTTGAGCTTGCCGATAAAATTGGCCCCTTCATTTGCATGCTCAAAACGCATATTGATATCATTACCGATTTCGATTGGGATCTGATCGAGCAGTTGCAAGCATTGGCAGAAAAACATAATTTTCTCATTTTTGAGGACCGCAAATTCGCTGATATCGGCAACACTGTGCAAATGCAATATCGAGATGGAATCTATAAAATCGCATCATGGGCGCACATTGTGAATGCGCATACGGTTCCTGGGCCTGGCATAATTACCGGACTGCAAGAAATAGGAACAACATATAACGCGGGATTAATTTTGTTGCCGCAAATGTCCAGCAAAGGGACCCTTGCTAAGGATGATTACACGAGAGAATCGGTAGCTATGGCGCAAGAATTTCCCGATTTTGTTATCGGTTTTATTGCTCGAGAAAAATTGACCGATGATCCGCGCATGATTCACTTCACGCCTGGTGTGCAAATGGCCCAAAATTCTGATGCGTTGGGCCAACAATATTTAACTCCTGAACATGTGATTAAAAAATGTGGTACCGATGTGATTATTGTCGGCCGCGGGATTTATCAAGCAGATGATCCTGTTCAAGCAGCAGAGCATTATCGGCAAGTGGGATGGGCGGCGTATAAAGAAAGAATTGAAGAAAACTCATAATTCTCTTACTCTGTTGCATATTCTCCTCAACAATATACTTGCTGGATATGCCATGAAAACATTCTTATTTCTTTTATTGTTCATTTTATTTATAAATCCAATGTGTGCCATGGATGCTATTTATCCAGAGGAAGCATTGCTCAATGCTCTCATGGCAAATCCGAACGCGCTTGAAGATCAAGCGATTGTAAGGGCAGCATTGCCTGTTGCAGAAAAATTGGTGCAGCGCAAAATGGTTGATCTTGCCAAATTAAAAGATGAGCAAGCAAAGCTTGAGATGCTTTCTTGTAAACTGCCTGAGGCTTTGAGATTGGTTGAGCTTTTGAAAAAAAGTCAAAATGCGCTGGCTGAGGCTCAAAGGCATGCCCAGCAAGAACAAAGAGATAAAGATTTTTATAACGCAGAGTTATGGAAAGTTTCTTCCCGCTCTTATGCAGATGTGCCAAGAGAAAGCTCGCGGCAGGATTATGAAGAAGCCCTCCGATTATCTTGGATAGTGAAGAGAGTCGAGATTTCTGGCTTGCAATCATCATTGACTCCGTATGAAAAAACTCAAGAAGCGATCAAGCAAGGCAAAAATGAAGAATTTTTTAATCTTCTGATGGATCATAAATTTTCGCCTGCTCAAATGGAGCATCTTTTAGGTATGGCATGTGATAGAAATGATACGAATATGATAGAAATCTTAATGGGGCACATGGAAGATTCGAGTGAGTCTGCGCCACGGCAGGATAGTAGTAACAATTCAAACTATTAATGATCGATCAGAAATTTATTATAAAATCAGGCACGAATCTTTTGTGTGATCTTCGATTACTGAATCAAATTGAGAAAGAATGTAGCCAGGCAGCCTCGATATTTGTTCAGTGAGCTGAGGAAATTTTTTAGCATCGATTCTACCCTTTTGTTTTTTCAGTTGGAACAGAATTGCTAGGCACAGTGCGTTATCAATATCGATATTGTGGATGAATGAATCGCGTTCTACCTGAGAAGAAAAATCACGTATATGATATTTTACTCCTTCCCGCCAAAACGATTGGTAAAACAAGATGTTCCCCGTAGCGTCTGTCGCCATTGCGGTAGATAGTTCGTTGTCTGGCGCTTGTGTTTGTGCAATAGTAATCCATTTCATTTTGCTTAAATAACAGGTTAGTACGAGGGTAGGCTCTTGGGGAAATTTTTTGTAAGAATTTGCTTCATGTGCCATGAGGTGAATTAAATCGCTTTCTTCGTTATATTGAAAATCCAAAAATTCAAGCTCTTGGTCTTTGTATTTTAGGCTATTTTTTAAATTGTGTATTCGATTATCTTTGGTACATAAAGCATCGGTGCATTTTAAATTCATGCAATCGATTATTTGCTTTTTGATCGCTTTGACTTCAAGATTTTCTTTGCAAAATTTTTCGCTATTTTTCACTTCAAAAATATCTTTATTGGTGCAGGAAAAAGCTCGGCCGCGGCCTCGATCATCAATTAGCATAATATATGCATCGTCATTGATAAAGCGCGCTTCTAACACGGTTGCTCCGCTCATACCATGCCATTTGTGTATTTGTTTTTTTATCTGGTAAGCATCATTTTTGAGGAAGATTTCGAGAATGTGTAGCCCTTCTTTGGTTGCATAAGCAATTTTGTTTTTTGATGCGTTAAAGCATCCGCATAACATAGGGCTGTGATCCATAAATTTCGGATTTTCTTGATACGCTGGGTATGGGCATATTATCTGGCTTAAAATAGGGGGAGTCGCCGGTTTCTGAATTATTGAATTAAGTGTTGGAATAGTTTTTAAGATGTGCTGTGCAAGTAATTGTTTGATTTCTGGAGGTAAGCATCCATATGTTTTTTTATAGGCATCAAATCGATGGAGGAAAAGATTGACGATATTTTCCTCGGCTGAAAGTTGGATGATTGGCATCTCAACGGGCGGTTGTGATTGGATGCCGGGTTCTAAGAGTTCAGAGCTGCTTTGTGATGCTATCCATTTTTGATGATAATCTGACCGAGCAAGAGAGAGTTGTTCTTGGGTTGTTGGATCTTGAAGGGGTTCCATACCGTAAGAAAGAAAAAATGACATAGAAAGCATAGAAAAACAAATTGTGAATTTTAGATTAGACCTCATAAAGGCTCCATATAATCTCTGACTGGATTATTCAGGTGTTTATTAAAGATTCGCTGAAAAACAACTGTAAATATATCTATTATTTATTATGCGCAATATTATCCATTTGTCAACAGGTTTGCGCTGGGGATAGCTGTGTGAAAATAGTTTGCTTCTTGGAGTCGAGTAAAGGAATCGATTATTGTTATTTGAACTGTAGATCAATTGATACCGGCCTATGATCGCTCGGCAGCGAGTCCTTGTTTGGTTCTTCGATTACCATATGCTTGAAAACTGTTATGGGTGAGTGAGTGCTAAGGAGTATATGATCGATCTTTTTGAGTTCTTCAAATCCCCATCCAGTTCGAGTATGTTCAGGCCCGATTCGTTCTTGGGCAAGTTGCCGACTATCTATAAAATTTTTAAGTGCTGTTTGCTGCAGTTCGGGTGTCAGCTCTGTATTGAAATCACCCATTAAAATAATTGGCAGGTTCCTGCCTTGGGATTCGATAAAATTCATGATATTCATGAGGCCGTGGAGTTGAGCTCTTTGGTATTTGTGATCAAGATGCGTATTATATACATAAAATTCTTTGCCTGTGCCTCGGTCCTTGAATTTTCCCCAGGTGCATATTCTTGGCAATAGGCCATATTTCTGCGGATCCCATGCATATTCTAGTTTAGTGCATGGATTGATTGAAAATGTTCCCGAGGCCAAAAGTTCGAATCGGTCAATACGATAAAAAATTGGGTTATATTCATCACTTGCCAGGCCAAACCAGCAGCTGCCGCGACCGGTACCAAACCAGTTATATTGATTGAAAAATTGTGCAAGATCAGTTACTTGTTCTTTGGTAGGTTCTTGCAGGCCTAGGAAGTCAGGATTAACCTCTCTGATGAGGTTTTCAACGCGTTCTTTTCTGTGAATCCACAGGTTACGCTCTTCTTTTTCTTTACCCTGTCGGCGTATATTAAAGGTCATCACTCTTATTTTTGTTTCTTGAGGATTCTCCATGGGATGGAGCGAACAATTCAAAAAAAAAGTGAATATCAATGCTATTTTCTTCATCAAGACTCCTTAGGATAGTTATTTTGATATTCCTAAATTAGCATAGCGGCTATTCGGGCGTAAAGGGATGTTATCCTTTATTCTCCAAGACTCGGGTCCATTCTTTCAGTTCGAGTTGTTTTTTCTCATCGTGCGCATACACTGCTGCCATCATAGCGAGTGCATAGTTGGTTTTTTCTTCTTTTGATTTGAATCTTTGTAGTAGTAATTGCGCCATGCCATTAATAGTTTTGGCGTTGATTTGCGGGGATTGGATAGTAAATTCAAGTTTCATTTCACCTAAAATAGCATCTTTAAAATCTTTCAAGGTAAAAAGTGAAAGCCCAGCTTTTGTTTTGATTCGAAATTGCTTGATATCGGGATACTGTGCAGCATACCATTGAGCAAGTAAGTCAACTACCGATTCATGATTCACTTCCTGTGTAACTGCAACAGCATCAATATCTGAAAGCATGTGGGCCGTTTGCCATCGGCGCGATCCCATTATTTTGATTTGAATATCGGGGAATCTTTGTGCCAAAGCCTTCTCAAGGGACTGTTTATGAGTATCAAACCAGGCAACGATTTGGGTATTATCTTGGTCAAATTGCATGCCAATTTGAATCAAGTCATGTTCATGTTGACTCAATATATATTTAGCTATTTCTCGCCGCTGCTCAGTGGTATAGGGCATTACTTTTTGAGCTATGTGATGAGTTGGCCCGCTGAGTTTCATCGCTGTGGATGGAATTGTTAATGCTAGACAGGGTATGTAAATGAAGAGTAAATGTTTTTTCAAAGTCGTCCCTTTTTTTGAGAAACCGGGCGCAGCATGTGGACTGCGCCCGATTTTTGAAATTTTAGTTTTTATCAAAAACTTTGACGCCAAATGATTCGAGCTTCTCTTTACCATCTTGCAAAATTGCCAATCCATCAGCAATTGCCATTTGAGCAGTTAGATGTTGAGTATGGTATACCAAGTTCCACTTTGTATCACCAGCAAAATTGTTTCGATGCTTACAATATTCTTTTATTTCTTCTGATTTCGGATATTTGCCAGTAAGAAAAGCGCAGGTAAATAAATCGCGTAGTTTTTTGCAATGATATTCATCGAGTGGTTTTGAAAGGCATATTTTCCTTAAGCTTACTGGCATAAATGCCATTTCAGCAAGAAGTATCATGTCGCTTGATTTGTCTTTTTCCATGCAATACATAGCACTTGTGCTTATGATTGCGATTACGGCGGTCAAGATTTGTTTGTTCATGGTGAACCTTTTTGTGAATATTAATATTTGAGCGTAAGAATACATGATTTGCGGGGATGATTGAAGTTTAAATAATTTAAATAGTTTCATTTGATACTTGGCTGCAACCATTCAGCGGGTATCGCAGCATACACCTTGTCTTCATGATGATCGGTCAATAATCGTTTTCGAGAATGAGCTTGATAATATTCAATAAGATGAGGAACCAAAAGCTTATCGCGCTCTGTATATAATACTCTCAAATAGGTGTTTTGATGACCCAATTTTTTGATATAGCAAAGTGCAATCACAAGCCCTTTTTCCAATTTTGCTTGATGATCAATGAATAATCTGCACATTTTTTCATCTTCATTGCGAGCAGCATACCACAATCCATTTTTATCTCTTGGATCTTGTTTTATAATGAGATGCATATCTGCACCTGATTCGATTAAAAGTTGTGCGGCAGCATGGTTTTTGAATTTGGCTGCTGCAATAAGAGGCGTTACATAAATTGGGGGTATAGCCATAGCATTAATCTTAGCGCCATTTTTTAAAAGCAAAGCAATAACAGAAGGATTGCCATTCTTGGCTGCGCAGTGCAGTGCAGTTTTAATCTGCGTATTGTGCGCGTTGATAAGTGCTCCCGATTTGAGTAATAATTCACAAATTTCCAAATTACCATTCTTAGCGGCGATCATAAGTGCTGTATTGCGACTTTTGCTGGTTCCAATATGTATTTTTTCTTTGACTGAATGATCTCGTGCATTTGCAAGAGCGCCTTGTTCTATTAAATTTCGAACTTCCTCAAGAGCGCTTTCACGAATTGCCTTGAATAGTGCCAGGTTCAATAGATCGATTTTGTGAATTTCGGGAAGTACATTTTTACCGGCTTGATCATGAGATTCGATTAGTTCGCGTATTCTATCTTGAAGTGTTGTTGTTGCACAGGGAGTCATAGGTAAGTATGGTTCAACAAATTTCCATGCATGTAGATCTAACTCATTTCGAATTGAAATATCAGCCCCCGCTTCCAATAGTATTCTCGATAGATTCTCGTTCAGATTACATAGTGCAGTCATGAGTGGTGTACAGCTGTATTTATTTTGGGTATCGAGTGGAATTCCGATTGAAATTAATGAATGGATGAATTCTTGATGAAAATTCCTCATTACTGCTTCGTGTAAAATTGTATTTCCTAATTCGTTTCTATTATTTGGATTGGCTCCATTTTCAAGGGCTTGCTTGATCGAAAAAATATCTTTTGCATACAATGCTTTCCAGAGCTTTATATTTGGATCATCAAGTTCCATTGAGAATACGGGAGTCATTGCACATATCCATATGAAGAAAAGTGCATTAAAGAAAAATATTTTTTGTGAGTTCATTCCAGACCTTGTAGCAATTGAAAATTCCAAGCATTGATGATAGCATGCTGTAAATTAAAGTATAATTTATAGGACTTCTATGAATGCAGCCATTCTCGCAATACCTTTTTTTGTTTCAAGTTTAATTTTCCCAATGCACTTCGAGATCGAATTAAAATTCGAGATTTTAGCAAAAACAGGCCTCAATCAATTCTTAAATCAACTTCAATTCAAGCACAAAAAACGAATGGTTGATATCTATCTCGATACCAAAGATGCTGATTTATGCAAGCGAGGAATTTGGATTCGAATTCGTGATTCCAAGCGAATTGATTATAAATTCAATCGAGCATGTCTTGTAGATCCAACCCTTGAAATGCAGCCCTATTGCGAAGAGCATGCATTTGCATATCCATTGATTGAGAATGATTTGGAGCGATTTCATGCACTCAATACAGAGCTTGATTTGCATACGGGCAATTCTTTGGAGGAGTTTATGCAAGCAAATGATTTAATCGAGCATCGAAAAGTTGATAAAGAACGAGCAACATATTCTAATCAAGAATTTACCATTGTGATCGATGAAGTTGCGGATTTGGGTACATTTCTTGAAATTGAATTGATCGCTGATTCAGATCGAGATATTGCTGCGATCAAAAGCAAGATGGATGCATTGCTTACAGGGCTTGCTTTAAAAAGAATCAAAACTAGTTATGATGTGTTGCTTTTACGCAAGAATGATTTTGAGCAATATCTGCAGTCACGGTTTATTTTAGATGAAGATAAGCTGCTAGTAAGCAATGAAAATTTATGACGCTCGTACTTTTATTCCAACTATTCGGTGTATGAAAAGGTATGTATAGCTGAAAATAATCAATGAGATTCTGGGAAATTAAGAAAGCTTTAATTGTTATTCATAATCCGATCCAAGAGAATCTTTGGCGCACCCAAAATTTCCAAATGACCCCGGGTTGTAGAAGCAACCGTTTTCTTTAATTGATCATCATCCATCTCCCACAATTTCACCAAAATCTGGCCCTGCAGGGTCTTTTTGCGATCATAGAGATTAATAAGTTCTGTGAGTCTTTGATTGTTCGGAACCCATGCATGAACAGTGCGCCCAAGTTTGGATTCACGCAGGTCAACTAATGCGCCCATCTTGAGCAGCGATGCGCATAATTCGAAATTATTGTGCTTGCATGCATTCATGAGGAGAGTGCCAACATAGGGGTAGCTCGCATGCATCGGCGCATTCAGCAACAATGGATTATCAGCAACTATGCTCAGGACTTTTGGCCAATCACGTTTATAGTAAGCATACTCCAACGCATTTATGCCAATCATATACTCATTTAGAAAATCAACCACTTCGGATTGATTACATTCAAGAGCAATCTCACATGCAATAGGATCTCCCTTACGCCCCGCTAGATAATCGGCTCCGAATCGTAAGAGTGTTTCTACTGCAGCTACTTTTCCCTTACTCGCCGCGCATTTGAGCGCCGTCCACCCACTGGCATTCATCGCGTGTATATCAATACCTGATGCAAGCAGCACTTGAATTATTTCTGGATTATCGCTAATTGCAGCATCAAACAAAGCATCCCGGCAATAATCTCGCGTTGCAAATTGTTCATCATCTTGTGCGCATGAAGCGAGCAATATCTTCACTACTTCCACCTGGTTCCACCGAACCGCTTTGTGTAATGCAGCAAGCCCTCTGGCATCTTGGATGTATTTATTTGCACCGGCAGCAAGTAATAAGCGTACACATGATTCCGTGCCTTTCATACATGCATGCATCAAAGCGGTATTGCCTTTGGCATCTTGTGCATCATAATCTATGCCTGTATCCAATAGAACTTTCATGCTCTGCCTAAACCCATTCCCAGCAGCGAACATCAGTGCATTTGGTCCACGAAAAGTACTTTTTGTGCGTATATGAGCACCGGACTCTAAAAGCATTTTCACAATATTCACGTTTTCGCCCTTTTGAAGTTTAAATGCCCCGCATGCCGTCATAAGCATGGGATAAGTATCGGGCGTTTCGATATTTGGGTCAGCACCGCCACGTAACAACAATTCTGCAATTGGCTCATCGCCCAATAGAACTACCCAGAAGAGCGCGGAGCGCCCATCTGCATCTTGAGTGTGAATATCAGCACCGGCATTTATTAAAACACGAACCGCATTCAGTTGATTCTGCTGGCATGCCCAAAATAATGCTGTCCCACCGTTTTCTGTTCTATCTTCAAGATGTGCATCTGATTTGATTAAAAACTCAAGAACCGGAACTCTGCCCAAATATGCTGCACTGATTAACGGAGTATAACCTTCCTTCGATCGTGCATGTATATTAGCACCCATCTGAATTAATTGCTGGACCATATCAACCGATCCCTTGCATGCCGCATGCATCAGCGCATCGGCTCCTTCATTATCCTGCTGATGAATGTTTGCTCCGTGCTCATGCAAAATCCGAAGCATTTCATAATTGCCCTTTTGAGCAGCAAATATGAATGCTGTTTTTCCCTTTTTATCTTGCGCTTGAAGATCAAATTCTGCTTTCAGAAGAAGCAATACCAATTTTGTTTGTCCAGATATAACTGCATCCATGAGCGGTGTGCGACCATTCTCATCACGCGCTTTTGGATGTAGATTGCTGCCCAATAAGCTGCGCACGCGCGCACGAGCAATTGCCCGATTGATGAGGGCAATAGGATTTCGTGAACGTTCCATGGCATACATTGGCATAGGAAAAATAATAAGAGAAATAAATAAAATAAATGATGAATTAATTCTTCTCATCTCATTCCTAACAATTGTTAAGTTTTGAATAATCAATTTTATTTTAACCCGCAAAGCGGAAATTTTAGAAGCACGACAAGAATTCACACCATGTATTTCCAAAAATATATCATTTGGTATGGACATCGATATATTTACGAAATCAACTGAACCAAATGGACTCAATAGAAGAAGATGAAGATTAATTCGTAAATATGGCTGTCTCTTTCTTTATTCAAGCGCTTTACGAATATGATCTTCGATAGCGACCCCATGATTTGCTTCAATATGATCAGGAATAAAAAGTTCAATGATTTCTGGTGAAAGATTAAGCCGAGGATATATATCAGCCAATTTTTGTTTTAATACCGCCATTTGATTAATTTTGAGCGCCTCAATCGCTTTTTGCCGATCAAATAATCCATTTCGCACTAACTTGCGAATTATTTGAAGTGGCATAATTGGAATATGTTCATATTTATTTTGGTGGATCTTGAATGGGCAATGCATAAAGTTGAACCTGAGATTCTCAGAGGAATTGAGAATGAGGTAAATAACATCTCGTGGTAAGCGAGGACATGCTTTTTTCAAAGACCATATAGCACAAAGAATATTTTCTTCAAAAAAAAGAAATTCTTTTTCTGTGCGCTTTGGTAAAAAAATCGGTGTTTGAATGAGTATTTTGATAGTTTCTAGGTTACTTATTTCTAGTTCACCAGTCTCCCATATGTAATCGGCAAATTCGAACTGTGCGCCATTTTCAATTAAAAACTTGCATAGTTCAGGGTTTTCTTGTTCAATTGCATTTACGAGAGCTGTTTCTCCTATCTCGTTTGCAAGGTTGATATCGGCATTAAACTCTAATAAAAGAGCGAATTGGGCAATTGTAGAAGCAGTGTGAACAGCAGGTTGAGGATCTGCACCTGCTTGAAGCAATTGTTTGAACGTAGATATATCAGCATATTCACTGGCAAGGGTCAATGGTGTTCGTGAATCATTTGTTTTGGCATTGGGATTTGCGCCAGCCTTGAGTAGCCATTTAATTATTTTGCTTGGCCGATGCATGGCTGCAATTGCTAAAGCGGTACAGCCTGACTCTCCTTTATATTCTAAATTATGAGTTTTTGAAATCAAGCCACGAATCATTGTTTTTGAGCATCGCCGATTTGCTATGGCGAATATGAGAGGTGTTGTATTAATGGATTCATTATAAGGCGGTTTATAAAAATAAGGCGGTTTATTAAAGGTGCATGGAATATCAACATCTGCTCCCAAAGCAATGCATTTTTGGACCGATTTCAAGTTTTCCTTTTCCATCGCTTGATGAAGTTTTGAAGTTAGTTCATCTTTATTTAATTGATCCAAATCGTGTATTTTGTTGACGCCAATGAGGAATACCGATCTGCGCGAATATTTTTTGCGGTCTTTAGTACGTTTCAACCTTAATTGATGAAGTTCGGTAAAATGCATAGTATGGGCCAGTGAGGGAAGGAAAAGCAAAAACCATAATCGAAGGCCTAATAAATAAGTGCTATGGATCATAGTGCTCCTAAATCAAACATAATTTCAATTCATTATGCTTCAAAATCAGGATTAAATCGATAGACCATGCCTTCGATTGCAATTGCTGCCGTAAAAAATAATAATTGGAGAAATCATCCAAATAAATCATCTATATCGATAGGACATTCCAAGTGTGCAGTACTAGTATTCATTAGTGTATTAATTGATATATGGCTCTTCGGTTTGAGCCATTCCCATGAAGGGTCAACAAGATCATAGGGAACGCGCCCATCATCTGTATATGCATTGAGTAATCGCTGCAATGAATGTTCTTGATAATATTCTTCCAGAAGCGGCACGAATAAATGGTTCCGTGCTTGATAGATGGGTAATGCATATTTTTTCATCCAACAGAGTCCTATGATAATGCCTTTTTGAATGGCAGCTTGGCGCGCTAGAATTAATCTGCAGGCTTGTTCATCATGCCGACTTGCGCAATTATGGAGCACGCTGACTTTATTTTTTGCATGATAGATATCTGCTCCTGTATTCACCAGTAATTGCATGAGAGGACAAACATCGGGTTTTTCAGAAGCGATCCAGAGTGCTGTTTCGCCGCGTGGGGTCATGCAATTCACGTTTGCGCCTGAGTCTAAAAGCATGTGGCACAACGGTTCATTTCTTTGTTGTGCGGCGATGATGAGTGGTGTTTCTCCATTGCTCGCTTTGGATCGGGCATCAATATCAGCGCCAAATGCAAGGCATACGCGAGCCTTTTCTAGGTCTTTCTTCCGAACGGCTTGCAACAAAGATGCATTGAGCGAATCAATAGTATCGAGAAGTTGAAATTGTTTTTTTGAGGTGCGATCTTTCTGCCAAAGCAATCGAATGATTTCCTTTGAAGTGTCTAACTTTTTTGAGTATTGCCCCCAGAGGTTACGAAGATAAATATTTGCTCCGGCGTTGAGGAGTAATTTGCACATTTCTTGGTCCTCTCCTCTAATGGCGTAGTGCAACGCGGTATCTCCTTCGTTATCTTGCATATCAAGATGCGCTCCGGCATGAACGAGTATGTGTGCAGTTCCTAAGTCAGAGTGCAGTGCTGCAAGCATGAGCGGGGTTGCTCCATTACAATTCTGAATATTGATATCAGCTTTGGCATCAATAAGCATTTGCAATTTATTGAGCGATAGTTGGAAATGCAGCGCTGTGTTGCCATTCTTATCTTTAATGTTTTGATTTGCATGATATTTTAAAAAAAGTGCTACAAATTCATCTGGACATGAATTAACAACGTAATGAAAGAGGGGGTTTTCTATGTGTTTTAATTTGTTTGGGTTTGCACCAGCCTTTAGTGCCGTTTGAGCTTCTTGGAAATTGTTTGTTCGGCATGCTTCTTTTAATCTGGTATTGATTTGCTCGCGCTGGCGGGCCCCATCTTCAATTTCTTGCGCGGTCATTTGATCGATTCCATGCCAAATTCTTTCCATGGATCGTGTATTGATGTGCCAGATCAAAACTAAAAAAAGTAATTTTTTCATAAAACACCTTTTATAAATTCTTTTGCGCCTAATACTGCATTGCATCAGCCATAAACTCGGCTAGTTCAGGATGTAGTTTGCCAAAGAATTCGTTGAACTCTGAATGGCTTACATAGAGCTGCCCAAGTTCAATATATACTTCTTTTGTCGGATGATAGATATGTTTGATCAAAATAATACATGACCAATCATATTTCTGCTTGAATTGCCTCATCAAGATATGCAAGGACCGTTACCAGTCGCTCATAACGCTCTTTGTGCAGTGGATCGACAAAAAGATATTTATAAAACTCGTTAAATCCGATGAGCAATGGAAAGAAGCCGCATGTGCCGACTACGCCGGTCAGAACAGAATACTGTATGTAGTCTATGGTGAGTTCATCAAGCCGAGGATTATTCAAGAATCTCGAGCTATGATATATTTCAACTCCACTTTCGGTTTCGTGGACGGTTGTCGTGATCGGTGAATTGAGAATTTCATCTCGTTCATGACTGACTGGTTTGACCAATGTTCGATAGAGAATATAGGTAGTAATAAATGTTGCACCGGCAATGCTACTTGCTACGATGGCAAATTTTTTTGCATAGTGGTCCTTGGTTTCTTTGATATGCTCTTTGTGATAATCTCGCCATTCAGTTAAGTTCAGTGAAATGGTTTCCAGGATGAACCGTGTGTTTAAATTGTTTCGTTCTGCAATCGTTTGAACTTCTGCAATTACCTCTTTAATTTCATGATCTTTGAGGGTCAGAAGGTGATTGAGTGTATATTCGATTCCCCAGCTAATGAGCTCTCCATCTGAGACATACTCAGGTTCTTCGGTGTGGATTGGTACGGTAAATAAGAGAGTTAAAGCTAAAATTAAGCGTGTTTTCAAGGTGTTCCTTTGTGGTTAATCACATGTTAATGTAACAGATTGTTATTCTTTGCCCAAGAGGATTACTGAGAATTGCCAAAGTCTTGCGCACCATATTTCATTTGGGTAGACTACGGTTAATTTGTACAAAATTAATCGTATCAAATCAGGAGTTGCCGAATGATTCAAAAGTCGATTACCTCGTATTGCAATGTGCGCGATTATCATTATACCGTCACAAAACTCCGTTCATTTTTCCTCGAACGGGGTTTTTTTGAAGTAGACTCTCAATCACCACAGCACATTTTGGCTGCTTGCGAAGATCCAGGAACAGTTGCAACGTATACTATGCGAACGGGGACATGGCCCTTACCTCAAACTGGCCAAATGTGGCTTGAGGAAGTGCTTTTGAAAAACCCCGAATTGCCCGGGGTTTTTTGTCATACAACGAGCTATCGTGATGAGCCGAACCCAGATGCCAGTCGGCATTTGCGCGTGTTTCCATTATTTGAATTTGAAACACATGGTGATATGCAAGTTCTCCAGAATTTGATGAGTGACCTTTTTGAGTATCTTGGTTTTGGGCCAAAAGAAACATTCGCGCAGGGTGATTATAAAGATATGGCATCTCGATTTGGCACTCGATTGGTTGAAGCACAGCAAGAATCGGAAATCGGTAGCAAGCTTGGCCACATCTTTTTCTTGAAAAATTTTCCTCATTATTCTCATCCATTTTTCAATATGAAGCGGGTCGATGGGGTTTCCAAAAAAATCGATGCATTGTGCTATGGTATGGAAACGATCGGATCTGCTGAACGAGCAACGTGTGCAGATGAAATGTGGGAAGATTTCCACAAGACCAGTGATGGTGCTTATGCAGGGTTGTTATTTGAGAAATTTGGCAAAGAGCGTGTATTGCGTGAGCTTGAGGCATATCTGAGCTTGAATTTCATTCCTCGATGTGGCGGCGGAATCGGCGTGAATCGCTTGATGCGTGGTATGGCGCTGCATAAAGAGGCGGCTGCAACGCAAGGATGGCAGGTAGGAATGCCAGCATTTGATGCGCAACAGCACCAATTATAAAGCAAATACTGATAAAGCTTGACGTACCCCGCATCAAGCGGGGTATTTTTATTGAGATTGATTTGATGTTGGAACATTCAACTATTGGAGTGCAACATGAATACTTTTACTTCGCTTGCTGATTTGCTACTCGCCAAATGGCTTTGGAGCATGACTTTTGATTGGTATCATTTATTCATAAACTTATTTTTGATGGCATTTCTTGTTCGTAACATGCATGAATCGACCTATTGGCGTGCGTTTCTTTTTTCACTTGGATTACAAGCATTTGCATTTGCAGTATTTACTGGCCTGGTTGTTGGCATATTATATTATGCTCTTGGGTGGGAGTATGTGTTACCGGAAGTTCCGCAGTTGCCGGTTAATAATTATGTGATGCGATCGTGCCTTGCATTGGGTATTATTTATTCAATGGCGCAGACAATCTTCATTTTTGGATGGCATTTTTTTGCGAGATTTCGCGCCACACCATATTTGATTATTATATGGGGCGGAAATTTCATTGCGGCAGTATTGAGCTACTGCCTGGTACTTCTTGCCAATTCGCTTTCACTGTGAATTTTCCCTTTCGGTGTGTTTCACTGCGTGGGGGGCTTGGTTTTCACCTTTTTGCACAGGTGAGAGCGCTTTTCTTTTGCCATTTTTTTGCTCGCCCAAAATAATAGCAGAAAAAAAGGGCGCATAGGGGTTGTGGTCGCCCCCTATGTACCCCAAGCCTCAAAGATGCGGCTTATGCCCCACAGCCTTATGCACGCCTTCGCCATTACCTCCAAATCCCGGCGCGGCTCGTCTTAGCATGGCTGCTGGGGCAGCCGCATCTTTCCGATAGGGAATAATTAATATATTTTTACAATAGAGGAGTAATTGAAGCTCGCCTGGCCGGCGATAGAGGCCATTAAAGAATCTTCAATAACCTCCATTTGGTAAGAATTTTACAAACGTATTCTCTGCGAATCTATGCTTTTTTGATTGAGATCTGCGGTCGAAAAGCGAGGTCGCGTAAGTACGACCTCGCGGTTAAAGCCAACTTACAATCAATTTTAGGGCGTTACGCAATTAAGCGAGCGCACCACCCGCAGCCGTATTCGCCAAGTCTGCGAGGTGAATTCAGGCAAGTGGTTCAGTGCAACGAGTGCAGGAGATACACAAGAGTCCTCTCTTGTGCGGCCTTTTTTCCCCGGTTTTTTTGCCGTAAAAAAATCGGGCGCATGGGCTGCGTAAGCCCCGCTAGATATTGCGAAAATATAAACTATGCACCATGCAGTGGATTTTCAGAAGCAGCCACGCCGGCTTGAGGCATAGAAACGCTCTCGTGATTGTGAAGCTCAATGCCAAGCTTTACAATCATATCCACAAATTCCATTGGCCGAATGCCAACTTCTGCGGCTTGGTGAAAAATAACCGTTGCTGGGGTCATTCCCGGTAGTGTATTGATTTCCAAGATAACAACGCGTTCTTTGCCGGTTGGGCTTTGCTCTGCAGTTTGATAGAAACAATCGATGCGTGCATATCCTTTGCAATTTAACGCAATGAACGTTCTTCTGATTACATCTTGGATGAACTTTAAAGTGTGCGTTGGAAGTGGAGCTGGTGTTTGGTTTTCTCCTGCGCCTGGCAAGAATTTTTCTGCAATCGAAAGGATGCCTTCATTTGCAACCGCTTGGCTTGGTGGTAATGCAATCGGATTATCATTGCCATAGACCCCAACGGTGAGTTCCATGCCCATGATGCATTCTTCAATGAAGGCAGCTGGTTTGCCATCTGCCAATATTGTATCGATGCAATCGATTATTTCATCGCGCGTTGATGCCTTTTGAACCATTACACTGCAACCATCATCATGCGGTTTGATGATGACTGGTAATGGAAGTGTTGCGATAATATGATTGACCATTTCATTTTGTTTTGAGTGCCAATCTTCACGTGCAATCAGCAGATGTTGTGGAACATCGAATCCAAGTGAAGCTAAAAATTCATTTGCTTTGAACTTATTCATGCACATTGCGCTGGCCAAAACCCCCGATCCATTATATGGAACACCAAGCATTTCAAGTGTTCCTTGAATGCCACCATTTTCGCCGTGTCCGCCATGCAAACCAAGGAAAGCAAAATCGCAGAGTGTTGGTAAAGCATCCCAAGAAATTTTGGTTGCCTGATCAAGGACCGATTCGATTTCTTTGGTGGAATTGCGAACTAGTGTGCCTTGATCGATGCGATAGAGTTCCATGGATGATGTTAAAAACACCGGAATTACTTCATATGTTTGCGGGCTGAGTTTGTAGCAAATGTTACGCCCAGATTCGAGTGAAATTTCTTTTTCATGCGATGCGCCGCCCATGATCACGGCAACGCGTAATTTGTGTTGCATAGCAGCCTCTCGTTGAGCTTCGGATGCTTCGATTGCATCAAGAAGCCCATAATGTGCAAGTTCTGTTTCAATCAGATGATTAATGAGTTGTGTGTGACCCATATTGATTTCGGCCGCTTCGCGAAATAAAAAGCTTGCTGGCCCCATTCCTGAAAGAGTATTGGGATCCACAATTACGACGCGTTCATCGCGTGTTACAAATCCATCAATGCGTGAAATTGTTCGAATTTCAAGCGCTGTGGTGAGGCGAGCACAGGTATCTTGAATTGATTTGATGATGTGTTCGGGTGCGCGTGGGGGGGTAAATTTGGTTGCACGCCCCGGCATGTATTTCTGTTCATAATCAAAAAAGTGGGTGCCATTTTCTGGTACAATTTCGGTTGGCGGGAGTGGCAGGAGTGTCCCAGTTTTATAATCTTCGATTGTTATGCAGGAGAATTCCATTCCTTCTAATTTTTCTTCAATCAGTACCGATTGAGTAATTCCTGGTGTGATGAAGCATGCATGTTCAACTGCGTTGCGTAATTGCGAAGCATCAAATACAACCGAAATTCCTAAACTAGACCCTTCAAGAGATGGTTTGATTATGCAGGGAAATTCAACGCCTGCATTTTTCATACGGTTTTCTATTTGATTGCTGTCCCAGTTTTTAATTTCGTGTGGCGTCAGTGTAATATCGTGCGCAACATGGAACCCATTTTTTTTCATGACTGTTTTTTGAGCAATCTTATCCATGCAGAGTGCGCTTGCATATACTTTTGAACCCAGATACGGAATGCCTAGTACTTCCAAAAAGCCTTGGAGGGTGCCATCTTCTGCGTAGCGGCCATGCACCGCAATATACATAAAATCGATGAGTGTTTTCAATTCATCCCATGCAACATGCCGTGCTTCGCTTGCTAAGCGATGTGAAAAATCGGAAATTTTTCCACGATGGAGAAAGTGCCATGGCAAGATGTAAATTTTGCCATCCGCATTTTGAAAGAGTGGTATTACTTGGTAGCGTGCGGTATCTAAATGATCGCACACGGTGCGCCCGGAATTGAAAGATACTTCTCGTTCGATGGATTTACCACCCATGAGAACGCCGACTTTAAATTTATTGTTTTGCATGAGATCCCCTAGATAATTTTTGTGAATATAATCGTACAACAATTGTGATTTGTTCTGAATCTTTTTTGTAAGAATTCTTTCAAATAAATTTTCATGTTGATAGACTGGTTTTCTCGAAAGTACATATTGCTTGTAAATAAATAAAATAATAATAAAAATTCTGATGTCAGCGCAGCCATAAAATAAAAAATCGAGTGCACACTCGATAGTTGCGCGAGAGCGCAGCAGAGATGTGCGGGTGCCCACCGCAACGAAGTGAAGGAAGGGCTAAGATGTTTGATGAAACAAATCTTGTTTGGATCGATTTAGAAATGACTGGATTAGATCCGCAAAAAGATGTCATTTTGGAAATCGCAACGCTTATCACTGATAGCCAATTAACAATCATTGAAGAAGGGCCAACCTTCGTGATTCAGCAGCCAGAGGCAGCTTTGGAACGTATGGGTGATTGGGTGAAAAATGCTCATGCAAAATCAGGATTAACTGAGCGAGTGCGCACTGAGGGAATTCCACTTGCGCACGCGCAAGCAAAAACACTTGCATTTATTATGCAGCATTGTCAAAAAGATAAAGCATTATTATGCGGAAATTCAGTGTGGCAAGATCGTGCATTTTTGGTCAACTACATGCCAAACATTATTGCATATCTCAATTATCGTTTGATTGACGTCAGTACCGTCAAAGAGTTGGTGAAACGTTGGTATCCTGATGATGAACATGCAAAATTCAAAAAATCGGATAATCATCGTGCCCTTGAAGATATTCGTGAATCGGTGGCAGAATTACGGCATTATCGAAAATATTTTTTTGTTTAAACAGTACGTAATGTGCAAATTCCGTGATGTGACTCCGTAATGGCTTTTGAAATTCGCATGAATTGCTCAAATCGGAAAAAGTAGCTCTGTATAATTCTTTTCTAAAATAGGGCCATATACTTCAGCAATATGCGCAGGATCTGCATATTTGCCGAGGTCAGGATCATCTTTGTGAAGGCTTGCAAATGATTGATTTCCTCGAGCGCGTTCTGATATTGCTTGGTCATTAAGTCTTTTTTCTATAGTAGTAAGATGATTTGCAACAAGCTCTGCGATAATCTTTTTAGCTCCGTAAACAGGAGCATAATCTGTGAGTTTTTTGGTAGGCACTTTTTGAATGATCTCTTTACAGGGTGGGAAAATAGATTGTCGAATAATATTACGCATGTCTTTGGGTATTTTGGTGTAGTAGCTGATTCTTTTGAGCGACATCAAAAAAGTAAGCCAATTGGTTCTCAGGCGAGCGAGGCTTTTATCCTCAGATTTAGGCCCTGGCAGCGGGTGGGTGAGGGTTAGAATTAGCATATCTTGTATGGCTTTGTTGCTGAATATCCATTTTGTGTGAATAGCCGGAAGGATATCGATAATATTTGCTCCTTGGTTGAAATATTGTTTTAATTTTTCAATCTTTTGTTCGAGCACTAATGAATTGATGGCAAGCGAGACGATCTCCATTTCATCTCTGACTATAGTTTTTTCATTTTTATCAAGGCGTGCACCTGCTTCAAGAAGTTGTAATACGATTTGTGCATCCTTGCTTCGATAGACTGGAATGTTTCCGCTTCGATCGGTAATATTTGGATTTGCGCCGCGTGCAATAAGGCATTGAAGGGTGCGTGTATGTCCTTTCTCTGCAGCGATGAGCAAAGGTGTCTTGCTTGTCTTAGGATCTTGTGCATTTATATTGGCACCAGCTTTAATACAGAGCTCAATACATTTGTCTATTTCACGAAGATCTTTTTCAGTTACATAATTCCCATCGGAAGCTTCGGCTAGGATATGCAAATGGTTTATGCAATATAGCCCTCGAGAAGTTTGTGCACCATGATCAAAAAGAAGTTCCATAAATGTGGCATCTCGTTTTTTTGTTGCCATTGTAAGAGCTTCTTGTTTTAGTGCAGGAGAGATAGTGTGCCTGCGCGATTCGAGCATGGCTTTGGTATCTTCGATTCTCTTCCATGCTACATGTGCCAGAAATTCTTCTCCCTCTGCGCGAGATACTTCAATATCAAAAGCAGTTTGATCGTTGCTATTTTTGAGGGCCGAATCAGCTCCATATTGACGTAATAGTTTATAAAGACCCCATCGCTCTTGAGTGCGTTTTCGAGAAGCGGCTAGATGCAATGCAGTTTCTTTGTGCCGATTATTCGAGATTGCATTTGGGTTAGCGCCTTTCTCTAAAAAATATTTTACGGTGTTCAAATCGATCTCCTCTCTGCACAGGTGATGGAGGATAGTGTATCCATTTGAATCATATTGGTTGACCGGATATTCACCAAACGTATCAATCAATGCTTTTTCAGGATACTCGATTAAATAAAGACCCTCGAGTAAATATGGGAAAACCGCTTCCATACCACTAACCCCTTCTGCATCTTTGATGGATGGATCTGCTTTATATTTGCAGATGGCTGTTTGGGCGAATATCCCATCTTTTAAAAAATGTAGTGGTGTTTGCCCGGCGTAATTTTGGGCGTTGATTTTTGCTCCCAATTCTATCATTGGTTTGACGATATGCTGAAGTTCGGAGAACTTCCGTATTTGAAAAAAAACATAGTGTAAGAGCGTATTGCTATTTACGTCTTTCCAAGTTGCAAGACTGTGGATCGTTGAGATGACGGAGCTTAAATCACTTTCTCGAAGATTATCGAGCCAATCGAGAAATTCTTCAACGCTCATGGATGCATCTTCTCTTAAATCGACTGTTTCCAAGAATTGTTTACTGCTCCGGGGTTCATCACTTTCTGAGGCACTATCAGAGTCAGTATAGGACATGCTATCAAAGTCAGCATAGAACATGCCAAATGAAAAATGAGATATAAAGATGGTTGCTAAAGTGAGATATTTCATATTTATTTCGATGCTTGCCTTTTTTACTGATGTAACAATTTTTCATATGATTTTCTGATCAGCTCTTGAGCTTCAATAAGTAATTGAATCGAGTGGTTGAGCTTGTTTTTTAATTCAGCTGTTATGATATCTCCCAAAGTCTGATCGCCTCTTATTTTTCCAGCAAGTAAATCCTGTATTCGATTCGTGTGTTTATCCACAAGCGCTTGCAGTAAGCATGTGTTGCCATATAAATATGTATATTTGTGTAGTTCTCTGGTTGGCACTAAGCCGATGAAGGTGCTGGCCGAAGGTATAATCATCAAGTAAATTTTACGTCTTATATCTTTTGGGATATGAATGCCATATTCTTTTTTGATATGATCGCACACGAACAGAGATAAAAATGCTTCTTTTTGCGCATGTATCCATTCTTTATTTATTGTGTACGGTCCTGGCATTGGATGAGTGAGCATGGTTTGCAAAAGCTTGGCTTGGAAATCTGAATCATTCTGAGCGCGATGCAAGCAATCAAAAATCAATCCAGGTGAATACATTGCCCATGCACCATTATCAATCATTTGTTTGATTTGATCGAGAGACTTATCCTCAATGCATTTATTGAGTTTTGCGATATACGTGAGCCGTAGTTTATCGCAAATGTTTAAAATGTCTGGGTTTACAAGATCGATGCGTGCGCCCGCTTCCAGCAGGAGATGACATCGATCTGCCGATTCTGTGTGAGAAAGTGGCGTTACTTCTTTTTCATCTTGAATATTCGGATCGGCGCCATGCTCAAGAAGCATTGATGTGAGGTTTATATTCTCTCGAGTGTAATGGAGCAAAGTTTTACCAGATGAGTCTTGCCGATTTGGATCGGCGCCGTAATTTAAAAGTATAGAAATAATCTCTTCGAGAACTGGAATTTGATTTTGAGCATGAAATAATTCATGAGTATTAATTAAAAGTGGTGTTCTGCCTTGGTAATCTTGAATATTCTGATCGGCGCCTAGTTCAAGAAGGACTCGAATCACTGCAGTATTTTTTTCATGTACTGCTACTTGGAGTGGAGTACGACCAGTAACCTGGATTCGACCATTTATTTGTGCCCCCTTATCGAGAATGAGGCGGGCAATAGCGCGAGCTTTTTGTTCGTTTTTTTCTAATAGAGTTCTAGTTCTATATTCTGGGAAAGAAAATTCAGGAGTGGATTCGGCAAGTGAATGGAGCGGATTCCAAGAACATTTACCGGTGGGTATTTCGACGTTGTGCTCAAGTAATAATTGTACAAATTCTTCATGCAAGGATCTGCAGGCAACTTTAAGGGCATCCTTTTTTGCTTTCGTTAATGCATTACCACTCGTTTCGAGCAAAAAACGCGCGGCTAAGGATCTACTGTTGCCAACTTGATTATACCGAGCATGTTCTAATAATTTTTGTTCTCGCAAGTGGTTAACGTGAATATCAAAAGGTGTTTTACCATTGCCATCTCGTATTGATGAATCAGCGCCATAGGAGATTAATAAAGATATAGCACCTTGCATCAAGTAATTTCTTTTTTCGGCAATATGAAGTGGAGTAGTTTTACGATCATTTTTGGAAATGGCATTCGGATTGGCTCCTCGTTGCAATGCCTTAAGTATGACTTGTACGTGCTCACCATTCATGCACAATCGATGTAGAACCGTATATCCTTCGCAATCGAAAGCAGCCGGATCAAAGGGACAATCGAATGGAGCTGGATCAAAATTGTGAAAATTCAATAACTGGTGAGCGAGTGAATCCTCAGGGCGGTGTAATCTTAAAGAATACATGAGCGCATCTTCCCCATTGCAATCTTTGATTGTAACATCTGCACCAGCTGTTATAAATTCTCTGATAAGATCATGATCGGTTGTATAAAAAAGTGGTGTTTGGCCGGTACAATTTCGAGCATTTGGGTTTGCACCGTGTGCAAGAAGTAGAGAGGCCATTTGCTTGAGCGGGCCAGGGTAACTATTTACTCGCTCTCTCATGCATGCATAGTGGAGTGGTGTGTTGCCATTCACATCGGTGACGGTAATATCGGCGCCATTAGCAATTGCTACATGAGCAAAATCTAATTTTTCTTCATGTAGGAGATCGATTAATGTTTTATTTTCTTTTTTTAGAAATTCGACAACGGTGAGTTTCGGTCTTTCCATCGCCCAGAGTGGGCAAACCATAAAAAGAATAAGAAATAAATGACGATGATGCATGCGGTATCCTTGAGTAAAATTTGCATTCAAGGATACATGGTTTGGGGTAGCTTTTCAAAAGTCGTTTGCGTGAGGAGTTAGCTAGTTTTCCTTCAAAAATAGTTAAAATCATGTGAATTTTGCAAAATGATTGCAGAATTTACATAAAAAACACCTGAAATTTGAACTTGGCAACAGAGTGATTTCTCTTTAACAATTTAACTATTGGGATTTGGCGTAAAGAAAATCAAACTTCCAAATTTCCTGAGATCAACTGCTTGCCAGAGCGAAACGATATCTGCTATTGATGCCCCTTTGAGATAGATTTTGCGGCTAAATACATTTTTAATTTTATGGACCGGTGGTTTGGCAGGACCAAGAATGGTGACGTCTATGTTTTTCTTGTGTTGCAATGAAAGCAACGCGGATGCCAGATGCTGAGCTTCGCGCTCCAATGCATCTTCTTGTGTGTGCTTGAGTTCTG
The DNA here is from genome assembly GCA_964553945.1 of uncultured Pseudomonadota bacterium. Lineage (GTDB taxonomy): Bacteria > Babelota > Babeliae > Babelales > Vermiphilaceae > CAZKLV01. Next base: position 207,179 of record CAZKLV010000001.1, on the reverse strand, counting down.
TTTCAAATATGAAGCTCTTAAGTGTTTTTGCTGGGAATTGTGAAGGATTTTGTATGGTTTGAGCCTTAAAATAAGGCTTTTTACAAATATTGTTATTTTGGTAGTTTAAATAAGTAGAGATGGGGTTTTTATAACGGATTCTAAATGGTTTTTTTACCAAATGAAGGTTTATGATGATTAATAAAATTCTGAACAAATGGTTCAAATCATTCGAGCAGGTGCCAGGTAAACAAACTAATGAGTTAATCAGCGAAGGCTTCAAAAAGGATTCGCAATATAATGCGCAGCGAACCCGCAATATATTCTCTGGATCAACTGATAAATCGTTTAAATTAAGTCGCTCAAAAATAGAAGACTATATGCGCTGCAAGCGATGTTTCTTTTTAGATAGAAAATGTGGAACAGGGCAGCCTCCTATGTTTCCTTATACTCTGAATAATGCAGTTGATTCTCTTTTGAAAAATGAATTTGATCGATACAGGGCTGAAGGGAAAGCTCATCCATACTTGATTCAGCACGATATTGATGCTGTTCCATTTGCACATGAAAAATTAAACGATTGGCGCATGAATCAGCGCGGTATCAAGTACATCCATAGAGCTTCAAACTTTGAGGTTTCAGGTGCAGTAGATGATCTTTGGATCAATTCCAAAGGAGAACTCATAATTGTCGATTATAAAGCAACCAGCACTCAAAAGGGCGTCTCTTTAGATGGTCGTGATTCTTATAAAAGGCAAATGGAAATCTATCAATGGCTCTTTAGGAAGAATGGCTTTAATGTTTCTAGTACCGGGTATTTTGTGTATTGCAATGGGGATGCCGCCCAGGATTCTTTTGCTGGAACATTACAGTTTAAAATTTCAATATTGCCTTATGTTGGTGATGATGCATGGGTTGAGAGTGTTTTGTTGGATATAAAAAATTGCTTGATAAGTGATACATTGCCAAGTTCAGCAGAGCAATGCAATTATTGTGAATATTTTACGGCGCGCCGCGCGCATGTTAGGAAATATGAGCAAATGCAAATCTAAGACTTGTTTTAAATTATCAGAATTTTCAAGGTTATAGGGCTTGTAATTGCAAGATTGTTTGGTGAGTGCGAACTGGCCAACTTGTTGATTATTGAAGAAACCGAAAACTATGCTTTATGTAGTTTTAGATTGTTACATTTCATCAATCTCTTTTTCAATCGGATTATTTGAAGGTACGGCACTACTATTAATTGTTGCACCAGTGAAAAAATACCACAAAGTTACGTTTAACTCGGCGCATTGATCATTAACGTGTGTTATATCACTAATGTTATGAATGTTATTACTTAATTTTTGTAGGTATGGTGGTAATGGATCAAAACAATCTTTGATCGCAAGGATATTTTCTCTAAATAAATTAAGGTGCCTTATAATTTCGCGTACAGATTCTTGGTTAAGTTGACCCATGATAAAATCCCAATTATTTAACCCTTTGTGATCTTCAAACTGGTGTAAAAAAAAACTTTCAAATTCCCTTGGGATCAATAAGATTTTATGACTAGGAAAGTTTGAAGAGCCGCTACATTTAAAAAACACAGCGAGTATTTTATATCTGCACCAATAATATTGTTCTTTTAAATTGGATCGGGTATTTTTTTGTTTTTGAATTTTATTATAGTCAGTAAACAAGTATTGGATTGTAAGTGCGCCGATTATGGTAATTAATACAATTCCAAATAATGACTGATGAGCTTGAGGATCAATTCGTTCAGTATACCAGTAATAAATTATAACTAAGCCGAATGATGTAAGGCAGTTTTTATGACGATACAATGTTTTTAATGCTTGAATTTGATTGATCATAGAATTGTTTTTCGATTAATTGTACATGCTACAGACTTAAGAAGTTTTATTTCTCTATCCAGCTGGATTTGGCGTAAAGAAAATCAAACTTCCAAATTTCCTGAGATCAACTGCTTGCCAGAGCGAAACGATATCTGCTATTGATGCCCCTTTGAGATAGATTTTGCGGCTAAATACATTCTTAATTTTATGCACGGGTGGTTTGGCGGGACCAAGAATGGTGACGTCTAAATTCTTTTTGTGCTGCAATGAAAGCAACGCGGATGCCAGATGCTGAGCTTCGCGCTCCAATGCATCCTCTTGCGTGTGCTTGAGTTCAATTTCAACGAGCCGTTTGCAAGGCGGGTATCCCATCAATTCGCGATTTTCAAGTTCATTGTGATAAAACGAAAGATAATCGATTTCATTTAAATATGAAAACACCGAATGATCATCCATAGCCTGAACAATTACCAAACTCTCTTTTTTTTGCCGCCCAGCTCTGCCGGCAACTTGAATGAGCTGTTGCAAACAAGTTTCTGCTGCATTGAAGATGGGAAAATGCAAATTCAAGTCTGCCCATAAAATTCCTACCAAGGTAACTCCGGGGAAATCATATCCCTTGGTAATGGTTTGCGTACCTACCAAAATATCGATATTTCCTTTGGCAAACGCCTGAACCGTGTGTTGCCACTTTTTCTTTTTGGTAGTTGTATCCATATCTGCCCGCTCGATGCGCGCAGTTGGAAATAATTTTTGCAAAATGGAGACCACCTGTTGTGTTCCAATTCCTTTTTTTAAAAGTTCTGAGGCACTTGCTTTGCAGGATGGGCAACACGATGGAAGCGGGCTATTGAAACCGCAATAATGGCACGAGAGTTGATTTTCATCGTGCAGCGTTAAGCTAACCGAACATGTTTTGCATTCAAAAATGAAGCTGCAGTTTTTGCATTGCACAAAAAAGCTGTAGCCGCGTCGATTTAAGAAAATAATTGTTTGTTCTTGTTTGGCGAGCCGATCCTGCATCGCTTCATAGAGTTTTTGGCTGATCCAGAAATTCTTGCGAGCTTTTTTATCGGTCAGCAATACCGTTTCAACCTTTGGAAAAGCGCCTGCAAAACGATTTTTCAGTTGAAAGAAGTGCCATCCGCGATGTTTTACATTGTAAAGAGTGCTCAAAGATGGAGTTGCAGAACCCAAAAGAATAGGAATTTTGTAAAGCTGTGCTCGCATGAGCGCGGCTTCTTTGCTATTGATTTTGGGATGTTTTTTTTCTTGATATCCAATTTCATGTTCTTCATCAATGATGATGAGGCCCAAGTTTGCGATGGGCAGCAATATTGGCAGGTGAACACCAATGATGAGCATGGGAGTTTTGTGGAGCAATCCTTGCCATAGCTGCCTTTTTTCTTTTGGTCCAACGGCCGAGTGGAAACTTAAAATCGGAACATTTTGTGGCAACTGAGCCCGCAACCGATGTTCAAAAGCGACTGCCAAGGTTACTTCCGGCAGCAAGAGCATAACCGTTTTGCCGTGTGCAAGTGTGTGCACAATTAATTCTTTATATACTTCTGTTTTTCCCGATCCGGTGACCCCATGAAGAACGGTAGGTGCATAAACATTTGAAGAAATTTTGGGTTTGAGAAAATCGGCAACTACTTGTTGCTCGGCCGTAAGAGTAACATCTGAATGCGTGGGAAAACTTTGTGGTATATATTCAGGCTCATCTTCTATTTTTGATCCGATGAATAATTTTACCCGTTTTACAAAATAAAATGGGTCGACTTGATAATATTGTGCTAGATGTTGTGTGAACTGTGTGTAGTGCGCGTCATCAGGAAATGGTTCGATGCTGATCGCTTCTTTGATTTCATAATCGGCAGGTGCACGCGGCGAGACGAGCTGCACAAGTGCAGGGATTACGGTATTGCGCAGCGGTACTTGTACGATCACATTCACAAGATCATGGGTCTTCCATGATTCGGGAATGCGATACCAAAGAGGGCGCGGGAATCCATTCAGAAGGCGAACTTGTATAAACAATTACAACTCTTTTTTCTTCTTGGTGACTTCATCATAAAAGATGCGTCCGGCCCAACCAGCCAAAACTAAATTTACTGCATAGGCAAGGTTAGGGCAACACCACCAGCTGCAGCCTTGGGCTGCCACAAATGCCGCTCCTTTTGTGGTCTGTGGATGTTCTTTTGCGAAATCTATGACCATTTTTAGTTTTGGTGGAGCTTGAGTGTAAAGCTTTGATAGGGTTGATAGTTTACTTTTTTCACATTGGGGGCGAGCAATATTGTAATTCATCTTGGCTTCAGCTCGCACAAGATTTGCCCAGGCATCCTTTAGACTCTCCAAAAGTTGTGCTTTTTGTTCTGGCGAGAGATCTTGGTTATATATTTTTTCTTGTTCTAATCTATACCATCGATCTGCTTTTGATTCATGCTCAATTAAGGTTGGATCTTCAGTGAGTTCATTTTCTTCTTGTGCAGCACGGAGTATTGCGTCAACATCATTATTTGAGTTATTGCTTGTTTGCATTGCATGAAGAGGTGCAATTATAAAACATAAAAGAATTAAATTTTTAATCTGCATAGTGGCCTTATTTGGTTAAAATGCTTGTTCTTCTGCTGCTGAATCAAGAATCTTAATGCATTTCAATACGAATGTTCGGGTTGCTTCGTAATCTTGTACTCCATTTTTTACCCATTGAATCAGTGGATGGGAAACAACACAAACTGCTGCAAGATATACGCTTTGCGAGAATGGAGATGATCGCAGGGCATCTGGCACCTGAAAATCGCCAATTACTTCATGGTTTTGTTTGTGCTGATTATCCATTGATATTTCATTCATAGGTTGTTGCATGCTCAGTGTGGTTTGAGCGGTGAATAAAATAAGGCATCCCAGCAAAAAATATTTTGTATTCATAGAAGTAGTTCCTTGATGTTATTGATTATTAAATCAGTATACGTAGCTCGAATAAATATGACAAACTCTGAGTCCTAGGTTATTTTTGGGCAATTATTTCTAGTGCGGGCCGCTCGAGGATGATATTTCCGAATGAGTCATGAGGGGCGACTGTGTCAAATCGTTCGGCTACTTGGCATGCAAAAGAAAAGGTAAGATCTTGCGGGATATATTTTGCGTGTGGAACCCAGGTCAGGATCCAGTGCGCTAATTCATCAGTTGTAGCAAATGTCGTTGTTCGCTGTACATATGAGATACTGATGAGTGTAAATCCTGCAGTTTCAAGAATATTTTGCGCAGATGCAAGATCCAGCGGATGATACCAGGGTTGCGGCATGGTTCCAAAATAATTGGCCCAGCGTGGCCGTGCAGCGATAGCATCCACATGGCGTTGAAAGGGAACATTTCGCCCAACTTTATCGCTTACCCCGATCCGCAGAACAATTTTTCCCCCATGTTTTAAGAGTTCGTGCATCAAAGAAAAATGGCGCTCATATTCTCCTACCCAATGTAAATACGCAGTTGAGGTAATATAATCAAAGGTGTTTTTATAAATACTGAGAGAAGTTTCATTGAGTGGGATAAAAAGAGTATTTTGGATTCCTTGATCTTTGATTTGTTTTTGCGCAAAGAGAAGCATGTCTTGATCATGATCAGCTGCAAGGACCTTTCCGTGAGGTAGTTGCTGTGAGAGCCAGAGGGATATTTTGCCTGACCTGCATCCATAATCGAGTATTCTTTCTGTGCCAGATAATTGCAATTGGCTCACTAAGCTCAATGTTTCATTGTATTGTACTGCTGTGGTGTATTGATTATAGTCAGCGGGTGAACAGTGGGTGGATATGGATGTCAAAATGAGCGTCAAATGAAAGTTTTTTATTATCATGATGATTTTTCGTTGCTTAATAACTTAGGTTTTATCTGCGTAAGTATAGAGTAGGATCAAAATATTGTGCAACAGAAATACAAGTTGAGCAAAATCTGATAAAATAACTTTAAACACGAACTTTAAGGATTTTTGATGGTATTGGATCCCAAAACATTAGCGTTGAGCGTTTTTTTAATTGATGGCTCATCATTTTTATATCGCGCGTATTATGGCGTGCGGCCATTGCACACCATTCAAGGTGAACCGGTACAAGCGGTATATAGTTTTGCTCGTATGATCAAGAAGATAATCGATACCTATAATCCAACTCATATTGCGGTTGTGTGGGATAGTAAGGGTAAAACAACGCGACATGAAATGTATGAGGCATATAAAGCAACGCGCCAAGCTCCGCCCAGTGACATGTTTACCCAAAAAGATCGTATTATTGAATTTTCAAATTTAATCGGATTGACCCAAGTGCAGAACCCAGGGGTGGAAGCTGATGATTTGATGTATTCTTTGGCTAAAGATTTTGCTGCACAGGGAAATAATGTCATATTTGTGACCTCAGATAAAGATATGGGCCAAGCGCTGGCAGAGCATATTTTCATCTTTGATCCATTTAAAGATGAGTTTATCGATCCGGTTAAATTTCAGGATAAAATGGGCTTCCCGGTAGAAAAATTACCATTTTATTTTGCGCTTCTTGGCGATACATCAGATAACATTCCGGGTGTGCATGGCATTGGTAAAAAAACGGCACTTGATCTAGTAGTTCAATTTAATTCTCTAGAAGATATGTATGCGCGTATTGATGAGGTGCCAAAAGCACGAACCAAAGAATTATTGCTGGAAAACAAAGAAAATGCATTTCTGAGTCACAAATTATTTTTACTGCAATATAGTTCATTGGGACTTTCTAAAGACGATGTATCATTCGATCCAGCGGGTTGGCAAAAGGCCATCCCATTGTTTCAAGAACTAAACTTCAAAAGCTTGATCCAAGAGATAGCTCCCAAGGCAACGATCGGATTGACTCCCGAAGATAAACTTGCAAAATTAAAGTTCACGCACGATTTTAGGTTGGTGACCACCAAGGCAGAGCTTGATGAGTTGTGCCAAAAACTACGAACGTGCACAGCATTTGCCGTTGATACCGAGACCGATGGCCTTCATTTTGAGGCTGAGCTGGTTGGAGTATCAGTTTGTATTCAACCCGATTTAAATCCCGTTCAAGAACCCGTCGCTAGGTCAGGGCGAATGGTTAAAGAATCTGAAGACAAACAAATTTCAATCTTTGATCAATCAATTGAAAATGTTTCCGTTCATCCTGAGCTTGCGAAGGATAACGAACGGATTAATGATGAACCGATCTCATATTATATCCCGTGCGGTCATGTGACATCACTTCCTCAACTCTCTCGCGAAGTAGTTGTTCAATCTCTCAAGCCGATTTTAGAAGATCCCAAGATTGGCAAATACCTTCATCATGCAAAATTTGATCAGCTTGTTTTTGCGCATCATGGCATAGAGATGCAAGGATTGGCATTCGATTCATTGTTGGCGGCTAATTTGGTTACAGAAAATTGGCAGCGAAATGGGCTCAAGCAGCTAGCTGAATATTATTTTGAAGAGCATATGCTGACATTCGATGATGTGGTCAAATCAAAGAAGCTCAAAAACTTCTCCTATGTTCTATTTGATGTTGCTCTTTATTACGCAGCCAACGACTCATTGCAAACTTTGAAATTAACCGATCTATTTAAAAAAATGCTTGTTGAGCAACACATGGAGCACCTTTATTACGATATAGAGCTGCCATTGAATGAAGTGTTGTTCCAAATGGAAAAAGAAGGCATCTCTCTTGATGTTCCTCTGCTCAAGGAGCTTGGTAAAAAAGTTGATAAAGAATTAGCTTTATTGGAAGAGCAGATTCTTGGATTTATTCCGGGTCAAGAAAAGGGGGCGTTTAATTTGAATTCGCCAAAACAGATGCAAGAGCTTCTGTTTGTGCAACTTGGATTGCCGCCGCAAAGGAAAAGTTCAAAGGGTGGATACTCGACCGATCGTGAAGTACTTGAAGAGCTAGCCAAGCTGCATCCAGTTCCGGGGCTCGTTATTCAATATCGCGAGCTCTTTAAATTAAAGAGTACCTATATTGATGCGTTGCCTGAGTTTGTTGATCCACGCACCAAGCGCATTCATACAACATTCAGCCAAACATCAGTGGCGACTGGACGGCTTTCTAGCTTCGATCCGAACCTACAAAATATTCCCGCGAGTGGGTATGGTATTGAAATTCGTGGAGCATTCAAACCTCAAGAAGGGCACGTGTTTCTTTCGGCCGATTACTCGCAAATTGAACTGCGCGTACTTGCTTTCCTTTCAAAGGATAAGAATTTAACTGAAGCATTTTTGCATAATCATGATATTCATAGAGAGACTGCCGCACGGTTATTTGATGTTCCACTGAATGAAGTGACCCATGAGCAGCGCCAAATTGGTAAACGGATCAACTTTAGTATTCTTTATGGATTGACTCCGTTTGGCCTTTCTAAGGATCTGCATATTCCGTTTAAGGATGCAAAACAGTATATCGATAAGTATTTTGAGCAGTATCCAGGTGTTTCGGCGTGGATGGCGCAAGTGATTGCCGATACTGAGCGTGATGGGTTCGTTAAAACTTTCTGGGGCAGAAAGCGTGACATTCCCGCTATTTATGAGAAAAATAAGAGCCTTTATGAAGAGGCAAAGCGTATTGCAATCAACACCGTTGCGCAAGGGACTGCAGCAGAAATTATGAAGCAAGGCATGATTCAACTAGATGCTGAGCTTAAAAAGCGTGGATATGATGCCAAAATGATTTTGCAGATCCATGACGAACTCTTGATTTCAGTAGCCAAGGATCAGCAGCAAGAAGTCCAAAAGCTGGTTAAAGATACCCTCGAGCATGTGGTTGATTGGCCGATTCCTCTGGAGGTTACGACCCGGGTGGGAGCAGATTGGAAAGAGGTATCGAAATAGGGATCAAAAGGCAATTGACATGAAGCTGTTTTTCAGGCAAATTAAATGTTGAAAATAGCTGAAATTCAGCTAGTCTGGATAAGCAAATCTCTAGAAAATTCAGTATAAATATCGTTCCAAAGGATTAATTTACCATGGCAACAAGTAAAACTGGTGGTTCTACACAGAATGGTCGTGATAGCGTTGGTCGTCGTTTAGGTGTGAAGCTTTTTGATGGCCAAGTAGTAAATGGCGGAGAAGTCATTGTTCGTCAACGAGGAACTCGTTTCCATCCAGGCCGCAACGTTGGTCGCGGAAGTGACGACACTCTATTTGCAGCGGCTTCAGGTGTATTGAAATTCCACTATGGTCCAAAAGGCCGTCGTTACGTTTCAATCGTCTAAATTTACGCCTCTCCTTCCTATTTTATCCTGGTCATCCAGATGCTTCAATATGCTCATGACCAACTTGTTATGGCAAATTAGGTTGAATCATCTGAGGGCTCTGGGTAAATAATCGGGGGCAACAGGTGCGTAATTCTAGTTTTAGTCTACAAAACTTCAAAAAATGAATCAGAAGAAATAAAGGGCGGAGAGTACCCATGATCAATTTCGTCAAATATCAAGGACGTGTTGCATTAGCATCAATTTTAATGTTTGCAGCATTTGGCATTTTTGCATTTTACAAGTATCAAAAAGTAGGCCATGTGTTTACCTATAGTGTCGATTTCACTGGTGGAACACAAGTGCTTTTCAAATTTGATCATAAGGTCAGCCCACTTGAATTGCAAAGTGTTCTTGAATCAAGCGGATGGCATGGAGCAACAACTCGTGGCTTCTCTGATACTGAAGTAATGGTTCGTGTAAAAGAATTCGCTTCTGATTCAAAAGGTTTGGCTGAGCGTATGGAGACTGCAATTAGCCAAGCTATGCCAGATCAGAAAATTACTATTCTTGAAAGTATGGCAGTTGGGCCAGGCGTTGGTGCTGATTTAAGAAGCAAATCGGTCTACGCAGTACTCATCAGTCTTTTGATATTACTTATTTACTGTGCAGTGCGTTTCTGGTCGCTTGGATTCGCTCTTGGTGCCGTACTTGCATTGTTCCATGATTCGATTGTTATGCTTATGGCATTTGCCATTCTTGATCGTGAGATTTCGATCAACGTGATCGGTGCGATTTTGGCAATCTTGGGTTATTCGGTTAACGATACGATTGTGATTTTTGCTCGTATTCGTGAGAATATTAAGGCGATGCCGGGCGTGCCTCTCGCAGATGTAGTAAATATTAGTTTGAATCAAACGTTAACTCGTACAACATTAACAAGCTTTGCGACCGCATTGACCGTCGTTTCGATGCTTGTTTTGGGCGGGCAAGTACTTTTTGACTTTGCATTAGCACTTTTGGTGGGTATTGTTTTTGGTACCTATTCATCGGTTTACATTGCAAGTCCAGTTATGATGTTTGTGAACAAATTTTTTGCAAAACAAAACTAATTCATGAGGTGGCGTTTGCCACCTCAGCGTTTTCAAATCAAGCCAATAGAAGGATTTTTTAATGGCTACTCGTCTTTCAGTATGTCTATTTTAGGAGGTTACATGTACGAAAATGAAAATAAGCTTTCCACGCCAGATGAGCGTGATGAGCAACAATCACAAGCTCCGCGTGATGCGCAGCAGCACCCTCGGCGTCAAGTGCGTAGACCTCGCCAACAAAAGAGTGAGTCAGTAGCGCCAAAATCTGAATCGCCAGTTCATTCAGCTGTACATTCTCAAGAACGCGAAGTTTCTCCGCGTCAAGATGCGCCACGTCAAAGCTATGGTGAATATCAAGATGATCGCCAAAAAGACGATGAATTTAACAATAATAAAAAGCGTACTCTTGAAGAACTTACTATCGCAGAACTTGGTCTTTATGCGCGTAAGCTTGGTATTGTCGGTGCCGGATTGTTGCAAAAACCGAAATTAATCGAAAAAATTAGATACGTTGAAGCTCATCCTGATTTAGAAATGGAAGTTCAGGGGGTATTGGAAAAATTACCGGATGGGTTTGGATTTTTGCGTTCTGCAGCGTATGACTATGTTTCTGGTCCGGATGACGTCTATGTTTCTCCGTCTCAAATTCGTCGTTTTGGCTTGAGAACAGGTGACACAGTTGTCGGTGTTATTCGTAAACCAAAAGATGGTGAAAAATATTTTGCACTTCTGAAAGTTAAAACCGTTAATTACGAAGATCCCGCGCAGCTTGGCGAACGGATGCATTTTGATCAACTTACTCCGTTGCATCCTGATCGTAAGTTCAATCTTGAATATGATCCAACAGCTCTATCTACTCGTATTATGGATCTATTTTCACCAATTGGTAAGGGGCAGCGTGGATTGCTTGTTGCGCCTCCAAAAGTTGGTAAAACACTCTTGCTTAAAGAGACTGCAAAAGCGTTGCTTACCAATCATCCTGAATCGTATTTGATCGTTCTTTTGGTCGATGAGCGCCCAGAAGAAGTTGCAGATATGAAACGAACGGTTAAGGGCAGCACCGCAGAAGTGATCAGCTCAACTTTTGATGAGCCGGCTGAGCGCCATGTTCAGGTTGCTGAAATTGTACTCAACAAAGCAAAACGCTTGGTTGAATCCGGAAAAGACGTTGTTATCTTGCTCGATTCCATTACTCGTTTAGCGCGTGCGTATAATACAACGGCACCAGCGTCAGGTAAAATCTTAACCGGTGGTATCGATGCGAATGCATTACAATATCCAAAGCGTTTCTTTGGTGCAGCGCGTAACACCCAAGAAGGTGGTTCTTTGACCATTATCGCAACTGCCTTGGTTGAAACCGGTTCGCGTATGGAGGAAGTGATTTTTGAAGAATTTAAAGGTACGGGTAACATGGAAATGCATATGACTCGTAAACTTTCAAATCGCCGTATCTTCCCAGCATTTGATATTCAAATGTCTGGTACTCGCCGAGATGATTTGTTGCTCTCCGAAGAGGATCTCAATAAAGTCTGGGTACTCCAGAAGTTCCTTTCTGGCATGAATACCGTCGAGGGTATGGAGTTCTTGATCGATAAGATGAAGAAATTCAAAACGAATCGTGAATTCTTGGATTCGATCAATAAAAAGAACGGTGGATAACCTGTCCCGAAGTCTTGAGGGATTCGTTCTTCAGAATAGAAATAAAAATATGAGGGATCTTGTAAAAGGGATCCCTCATTGCATTAAGTATAATTTTGTAATTTAGATCTTTGGTGTTCATATTAGAGCGGTAAATGAGACGGCTTTCTTTCCGTTCGCCCTGAGTTCCGAGAGGGCGGAGCCCGCCCGGAGTATCGAAGGGTTGTGTTTAAAATATTTTTAAATTTTCCGATAAAATGCATGATAAATAATTCTAATGCAACCCTTCGATACACCCGCCATTTCTTACGAAATGTTTGGTCACTCAGGGCGAACGGATTTTAATAATTTTTTTAATGGATTTTATAATTTTCACCAGAAGAATTTTTTAGGACCTCACATGACTCTCGCAGAAAAATACACCCTCACCACCAAAGCCCTCACGCAATTTAAATCTCGTATTACTGCCGCGGCTAAGCCGTCCAAAGTATCGGATGATGCTAAGCGCGAGGCTCTTCTGAAAAGCTTTACCCTCGCTACTGACACTTTTTGGAAATATGTAGAAGCTTTCTTGATGAGCAAAAATATTGATTTACAAATGTATGGCCCAAATAAAATCCTGCTCGCATGTGCTGATACTGGCATAGTGCTCGAAGATGAATATCTTCTTTTTGTTTGCATGATTCAAGATAGGTTAGTGGAGCCATTGGGATTTGATCAAGAACTGGCAGCTGCAGTTGCTGGACGAGCTCCGGAGTATTGTCCTGTTATGAAAGCTGTGCTTGAGCGGATTAAGGCACCGGCTGATTAGTTAGCAAGTTACACGATTCAAAATCTTTTAGCTGAGAATTTCATGAGATTTAGTTTGATTGCGTCCATCTTTTTTTCACTTGCTTTAAATGTAGTAATGCCATCATTTCTATGTGCCATGGAGCCTGCTTCTATGCTTATGCGAATCGAGTTTGAAAGGGCTATTTACGGGAGGAATCCGCAATTGATGCGCACTCTCCTTGATAATGGGGCTAATCCTGATTGGTGTGATGAGTATGGCGACACCGTCTTGATGTGGATTGCAACTGATTTGAGTGTAGCAGCAAAGGTGGTCAGGAGACGGGATGATCAGGCTGAGGCTCGAGCGAGAAATAAAATTCAAATGTGCCAATTGCTTCTCGAGCGGGGTGCTCAGGTGAATGTTCAAAATAAAAATGGTAATACCGCTTTGATATTTGCAGTTATTCAACCTGATAAAAAATTGTGTCGTTTACTTCTCGAGCATGGAGCCAACGTAAATGCAAAAAATATTGATGGTTCAACCGCTCTGAGCTTCTGCCTTATGTCTGCTAGTGATGATTATGGCTTTGGCACAATCGGTCACGAGGAGATGTGTAAAATATGTCAGCTTTTGCTTAGAAATAATGCAAATATAGAGCAGTTGATTCCAGATTATTGGCCAGTAATGCATCCCTCATTCAAAGATGCTGAAAAAATAACAAGCACGACCGTTTTGATAAAAGCTGCAGAGCTGAAAGATGTACGGTTGTGCCGATTATTTGTGGATACTCAGGCGGCTCGTATAAAGGCCCAAAGGGTACTTGTACTTTTGCTGTGTTTAAAGAATTCAATCCTCAAAAATGTACTGTATAAAGAATGTAAGGATAGCCTGCAACCCTATTTGGAGACTATTTATTGCAAGCCGATAGATCTTTTGAAGATCAAAGATCACACCGGTAAAATGGCCTTTGATTATTTGCCACACCATTGGCTCAATCCTGATATCGAGTAACTTGTTTGGGATTAATCTTGCCATCAAGGCCATGCTCGAACGAATTGAACCCTCTGCTTGATTTATTACGATTGTTCAAAATACTAACCACGAGCATTTTTCAATAAAATTTTTTTTTGAAATTGGGATGTGTGGGCGTAAAGAAACCGGGAAGGTGCGGTTTCGGTCGTTGCCAACTTACAAATCATGATGGGTTTTACGCATGTGTAGCCAGTATTGAATCTGTGAGCCGTGCTTATGCCTGCCGGGCATAAATTGAAGTTTGCGAGAACAATCAAAGGCGAATCGGTTCAATCCCTGGCGTAGAGGGATGTAAAAAGGGAAGCTTCCCTTTTTTAAGCTTTTTTGGTGATTTTTTTTCTTACAAAAAAAGTCACCAAATGCCCATCACCTGCCAAAGGTGAAAGATATTGATGGAAAATAAAGCATGTGCAACTTATCCTAAGATATCCAACTCTAGATTAGAATACTTACCTTGATCCGCTTTATAATTCCCCACGAATGCAATCATACCCGCATTATCGGTACAATATTTTGGTGATGGATGGAAGAATTGTAACTTTCGTTTATCGCACCATTCACGCAATCTGCCCGTGATGTATTTATTGCAGGCAACGCCGCCCACGAAAGTCAGTGCTTTCACATGTGGGAACTGTTCAAATGCCTGTGCAACTTTAAGCTCAAAAATATCAGCTATACATACAAGCAATGAGCTTGCGATTTGTGCCTTGGCAACTTCATCATCTTTGAGCACTTGCTTGCTTGCCATGTCATACATGCCACGAGCAACGAGATCATAAAGTACTGCTGTTTTGAGGCCAGAGAAACTGAAATCAAGTGAAGGAATCTTGCCACGGGGATATTTGCAGAAATCTTGGAATCCCATATCTCGCGCCAAGCGTTCGATTACCGGTCCACCAGGATAGGGGAGCCCCAACATACGTGCAATCTTATCAAATGCTTCTCCTGCTGCATCATCGCGTGTTTGCCCAAGAACTTCATAATCGCCTAATCCTTTGATCAAGTAAAGCGAAGTGTGCCCACCGGAAGCGGTTATGCATAAATGGGGAAATGGCACGGGATGCTCTATCATGGAAGAAAATGCGTGACCTTCTAGATGATTAACGCCGATTAATTTTTTATTTTTTGCCATTGCGAGTGCTTTGGCAAAACAAACTCCCACTAATAACGATCCGGGTAATCCAGGTTTTGAAGTCACGGCAATAACATCAATATCATCGAGGGTTACCTTGGCGACATTTAATGCTTCTGTAACGATAGGATTGATTTTTTCAAGCTGTGAACGTGATGCGATTTCAGGGATTATACCACCCAGATCTTTATGTAGCGCTATTTGGGAATAAAGCACGCTTGAGAGCATTTGGCCATTATCTGAATAAACCGCTGCAGCAGTTTCATCGCACGATGTTTCAATTGCGAGGGTGAGTCGATCCATTAATAACCTTTATTTTTCTGATTGTTCGGTAATCCAGCTAGCTCCCGATAAAACGAGGCGTAGCTTGCGGCAATGTTCTTCGATGGTTAAGATTTGATTAATTGCTGCTTGGTTATTCTTAGGATCACCAGAATTTAAGGCAGAGTCAATTTTTTGTGTTAACAGCTCTGCCTGGATAACTGATTCTTTTATTTGAGCTAAAAGAGTTCTGGGTGTTTGCATTGAATAAAGGGGCCTGATTGCTGTTAAAAATGGCAAGCAGAGAAGCAGGGCGCGAGTCATGTATTTCGCCTTTTATAATTTAAATAGAGTATATGCTATTTAAATATACTTTCTTTCCTCATCCCATTCAATTTCAACGTTATCGCAAGAACAGCATGTTTTAATGATTCTTTTGAACCACGATTCTTGAGGCTCAGCCGCTTGAGCATCATCTCTTTGATTTTGCTCTTGGGTAGCTTTTTCAAGAACTGGCAGATCTTGCCCGAGGATATCGCATAAGCGTTGTGCAAATGTAATGTTGCCATTTTTGAGTGCTAATGTAATTGCTTTTTGATCTCGAGGATCAGCGCCATAATTGAGTAAAATACGTAAGATATTTAGATCCCCTTTTAGGGCAGCGATTTGCAAAGGAGTGCGATCTCCTATTAAGCCAGATGCTAAATCCGGATCAGCATTATTTCTGAGTAATATTTTAATCACCTCAACATTTCCCCTGGCTGTTGCGGTTGCTAATGGTGTTCGTCCAAATAGACTTGCCTTGTTTATCGGTGCTCCTTGCTTGAGTAAACCTTTTATTTTTTTAATGTCGCTTAGCTCAATTGCATTAACTAAATGAGTTACTTGTACACCTTCAGATACATGCTTTTTTTTCACGCTGCGCGTTTTATGCTTCATGCCCAGCATTGGATTTGTGATTATCGCGAAAGCCAAAAGAACGAATAATTTCTTCATAATTTCTCCTTTATATTTATTCAATTTTATTTCTTTTGCAGCAAGTAGACCAGAGGTGTAGATGTGATTTCAATTCATGCGGCTTTATCTTTTTCCGCATATTTCATCATGCAATCTTTCGCTTATTTTTCTTCGGGTTGCAGCAAGATTCATATAAGTCTTTGATTCGCGCTTTCAGATAGGGTATCCAGTCTTCTTCTTGCAGAAGTATGGCACGAAGACCCGGAAAATTTTGTCGGTTGAATTCAGTGTCTTCATCGAAAGGAAGTGCAAGAATGGCGCCACCATTTAAGTTCATATTAATTTTGGCCCCGTTTCGCACGAGCCAACGAATTACATCAGCATTTGCAGTCGTGGGCCTTTTATACTGGTCGCATGCATTCAATAGGCACAGATCTTTATTTGCACCACATTTAATGAGTTCTTGAGCAGCCTCGCTTTGATCGTACAATAATGCATAGTAAAGCGCCGTATTTCCATTACAATCAGGGCGATTAAGGAGTGCCCCCTTGGAGATAAGGAATTTAATTATTTTAAGATCTCCCTCACGCGCTGCTTCCACAAGTGGTAGAAAACGGTAATTTAGATATGCTCCAGCATCATACAACAGCTTTACTGTCTCTAGACATCCTTTTTTTACCGCTTGGCAAATTGGTGTTGTGCGATTATATGAGTGTGGGTAATGAGAGATGCTATAGAAATGGTCTATTTTATCAACGTCTTCAGGGCAGGCAAAATTAACATCAAGAGAAACCGTATGTAAAATTTTCTTCACATCTTCATGGCTTTTTTTAATTGCCGTGCACAGTGCTAATTGGTTTACGTTAAGTGAAGTCATAGCGTCCAAGCTTTTGGATGGAAAAAAGAGTAAGGCCAGTAAGCAGATGATGATTCTACGCATGTAAATCCTTATGCAGTTGGGGCAACGAGTGTATGTAATTTTCCAAAGCGAACTTTTTGTTGAATCGTGGCATGCAACGGTTCAAGATCCAAACAAGAGAGCAGAAGGCTATCAGAAAGCTCATGGAGCTCTTTTTCCGATCCGACAAGCTGCAACAGGTTATTTTTCATTTTGATCGTTGGAAGCTCAAATTTACTGCCTCCTGAAATAGATTCAATTAAGGTAGGAACATAATGAACGATGATGGTATCATCTGGCAAGCGCCCCGAATCTGTTGGCAGTGCTTCTTTGGTGACCTTCCAGGTATATTTTGGCGTATTCATCTTTTTCTTTTTGCCAAAGTGCTGTGCCGCATCTTTTTCGAATAAATGTTTATACGATTGCAGCGGTTCATCGTTTTGTTCGTGTTCTTCACACGCCAAGGAAAGTCGATACAATGTGTAATCTTGTCCTTTTGGAACCCGGAAATAGCTGATTGTATTTTGAATATCGGCTTCATCTTCTGGTTTAACTTGATGATATTGAACCGCTTCGCTCACCAATAAATAAAAGGATTCTTCTCGTGGCTCGCGGGGAATGGTGAGAGTTATTTTTTTTGAATCCTCATCGGTTTCGCATACAATTTTGCGTCCACCGCGATAGATGCGTATATCGGGAACCTTGGCTACATCACTCGGGAATTGGATAGTTCCCATCATGAGGTTTTGGCTGAGTAAAATGTTTGGCACCAATAGAATAAGGATTGAAAAAAAATTTTTGAAATTAGAAATGTGAGCAATCATATGAGCTCCTTAAATGATGTTACAAATGTGTGTGGGTAACACTCATAAAATAGCCAAGAATTAAAACAGGCGCAAATAGTCACGCTGAGTTTCGCGAACCATTCGTGCGATAAACTCGATAAAATCAGCGTCATTTATGTGTGCTTTTTCAAGGTTTTGGATGTATTCAGCTCGCATGATGGGAGGGATGATGCAAATGGAGTAACCTTCTTGCAACAAAATGAGATTCATGAGCAAGCGTGCAACTCTACCATTGCCATCAATAAAGGGATGAATAAATACAAAATCTTTATGTGCACGCGCTGCGAATACAACCGGATGTTCGTTGAGGCGCTCATGGTGCGTTTTTTCGAGCCAGGCATTCATGAGATCGTTAACTTTTTTGGGATCTGGTAGTGGATATTTCGAGCCGGTAATGAATACTTTTACTTCGCGATATGTGCCTGCATTTTTTTCATCGATTCGATAGTAAAATAAATGGTGCAATTTTTTTAGTTCATCTTGGGTAAATGATTTTTTCTGGGCGATGGTATACAAAAAATCATAGGCATCGCTATGGCCAACTGCTTCCAAATGATCTTTGAGAGGTTTGCCTCCTATTGTAATTCCTTCTTCAAGAACAATTTTAGTTTCCGTTTCGGTCAGTGTATTTCCCTCGAGTGCATTACTCGAATAGGTAAGGCCAATTCGATAATATTCTTTGATTTGTTCGAGTAAATGGAAATCAAGGGGGCGATGCTTATTTATTTCATCTTTGAGTATATCGATTTCTTTCAGAAGTTTTTCGAGCATATTCATCCTTTTTGGAATTCAAAAGTCATGAGTCTAGGATACATTCAAATAGGTCGGGCAGGAAGAGCAAGTAGACGCTCCATGCGCTTATTGCTATCCTGATTATTGATTTAACGCTATTTTAAAAGATTTTTAAAGATTACCTTATGCCGATTAAAAATATCTCTCGCAATAAAAAAGCATTTTTCGATTATGAAATCCTCGAAACTCTGGAGGCCGGCTTAGTGCTTTCGGGCGATGAGGTCAAATCATTGCGGGCAGGCAAGGTATCCTTGGCAGGGGCCTTTGCAACGGTACATCAAGGTGAAATCTATCTGATTAACTGCAATATTACGCCTTATGAACGGGCATATACCAAACAAAGTGAAGAGTATGCCACTCGCCGTCGAAAACTTCTCCTTCATAAAAAAGAGATCAATCGTTTGATTGGTTTGATTGCGCAAAAGGGGGCAACGCTGGTGCCACTAAATCTTTATTTTAATGAAAAAAATAGGGTGAAGGTAGAGATAGGCGTCTGCAAGCACAAAAATGCGCCAAGTAAGAAAAAAGATATAAAGGAGCGAGATATTAAGCGAGAGACGCGGCGGGAATTGCGAGGCAAATAAGCTTCTATAGATTATTGACAAAATTTACATAAAACATTACAATCAGAATAGTTAGCTATATAGCTATTTTTTTCCTTGAAATTATTGGGGGCGTAACGGCTTCGACGTATTATTGCCAGCTTTGAGAGCATGTCGAGCTTCGATTGAGTGCTCGTTAAAAAATCGATCAACAAGAAATGCAAACCAAACGGTTGCATTCGCTTAATCCTAGCATTATAGCGAACTTGTAAGTCAGGCGTGTCTATCAGTTTGACCTACTCGTATTAATCAGATAGAACTTTCAAATAAGATTGAGCGGTTGAGTAATTTGGAAGTATCACTAAGCTGCCTTGCTTAAAAACCACTTTGTTTGGAAGGTTTTATTCAAGTACAATTCCAAACTAAACATGAAGCGCTTAAAGTTTACAGTTCTGCGGACATGGGTTCGACTCCCATCGCCTCCACCATTTTTTTCAAATGTTATAAATTATTAATGGGTCATGCTCAAATCGAGCATGACCCATTTTTTTTGGCTAATCATCTCTAAAAGTATTTTGAATTACGAGTTTTGAGTTGTTTTTTTTAAAAGACTATTTTTTGTTTTTGTATTTTTTTTAAAGTAAAGGTGATCAGAGATCGCATCTGGTGAAGGGTAAGAGGGGTGAAGCAAGTCTTTTTGATGCTGCAGTAAAATTGCAGCATCAGGCTTTTTTATGGATTCTATTTAAATTATTAAACCAAAGCTGTTAATTGCTTAACAGGGTTATGTGGGTTGAGGGTCTTAAGCGCGTGCCCAAGTGCATCCAAGAGAAAAGCATCCACATCAAAAGAATATTGGTGAGTTTTGTTCAAGTAACGTTCTCGTAATTTTGTATCTTGAATGGTGCATTTCAGATAGGTTAAGAGTTGGATCGCTAAAGCAACGCCACCCAAGCGGTCATTTTCTTTTTCATGCTTTAAAAGATCTAGAAGTCCATCTCGTATCTTGAGTTTAAATACTTGCTCATCCGCTTGATGTGCCGTTGCATCGATAAGCTTGAAGATTGCGCGGATATTTGAGACTACTTCATTAAATGCATGCTCAGGATATTCTGCTAAATCCATATTTGATGTATCGAGGTTGATTTGATTGTAAATCGCTGGTGAATCAGAGATCACATGCAAGCATCTTTCTATTCGAGAGGCAAGGGGCCACTCAAGGTGATGTGTCTGATTATTTGGCAGTGAGATGATCACTGGATTTTTCCAGTATACACTTCGTTTGAATGTAAGATTATTATGGTCGAAATCGTGGAGCATATACACTTCTGCATTTAATTCGCGTCCCATATTTTGAAATTTTTCTAACTCTTTGACCGACAATCCACCAGTGGTAGCTTCAATAAATGAGTATTTTCCGGGCACATCTTTATCCTGTAATACTACATCCAAATCGTATCCTATGTTGGCGCCGTTTTCGATCTTATATTTCCCGTTTTCGACTTTAAATGCGGGCCCGTTAATAAATCTAGTTGGGCTTTCGATGTCATAAAATAATTGCCCACCAAATGCGACTACTTCTTTATCGGCAGGTGCATCAAATGCTGCAATTAATTCAAAAAGGGTTGTACGTAATGTGCACCACTTTTCCCCTTCCATATCGGTAACGCATGGCATGATAATTTTTTTGAAGAATCCAGGGATGAGTCGGAATTTATTTTTTGCTTTCACAAATATTTCTCCCCAAGCGGGAAGATTATAATGTTCAACTTTTTCACTGAGGCCGGCAGTTAAATAGTCGAGATGGGCGGTCTCAAGATCGCTCGTAAATTCAGTATGCTCAGGGGCCACTTGTTCGAAACAGACAACACATTTTTTAGGAATATTAATTCTTATTTTTGAATTGAGAGAGTCATCAGCAAATGTGCGTTGGTAGACAGGCTTTCCCTGAGGAATTGTAATATTTTCTGAAGAGTCGTTTTTAAGTTCAATATTTTTTTCACGTGCATAGATTTGAATTTTTTCAGGCATCGCAAATTTTGAATGTAAACGACATTTTATACCTGTTTTTTCTTGTATTTTGTTTAAACCATCAAGCGTTCGTTCAACACCTTTTAGTTGATTTGGCGAGCAAAACTGGAAGTGTTTTAGTTTTTCTAAGATGAGCGTATCATCTTCTCCTTGAGCACAAATATCGCAATCAATCTCAAGAGTCTTGCCTGGTTGAGCTTCTTTTACATTAGATCCTTGAGATTGAGGAAGCTTAACTCTGCATTGAAATTCTAGAATAGTATGATTGGACCGGGTTAAGGCAGTTGCATGTTCAAGTATATAGATAATGTTAACCAATCCATGTAAATGATGGTTTGCGCAAAGATTTTTTTCTAGTGCCTCAAGGCATGTCAAGAACCCTGGCACGGGAGCTTTCTGATTGTCGCCACCAAAGAGTTTTTGTGCTTCGAGGATAATGTTTACTGCCTGGTTTGGAGTATAAATATCATCTTGGGCATGCACCAATTTAGGAATTTCACGCAAAAGTTGTGCCGTATTTGCGCGTATTTTTGCTTTTTCGAAATTAATGAATGCTGGATTGATGCGTGCGTTATCCTTGTTTTTCAAAATATAGGCAGTATATGCCTGGGATGGATTTGGTTGTTCCATCGCAAGTGCTGCACCTATGAAAAGTGTGCTGAGTATGTAGAATATTTTTTTCATATCGAAGATCCCACTTCTAATTTCGTTTATTTATTGGACCCAGCGCATTCATCATCAAATAGATTTTTTTTGCGAACTTCTTTTTCCGCTGGTTTTGTGATGAGTATTAATTCATTTTTACGTGCAAGCATCATCAGAGCATCAGATTCATCCATAAATATGCGATCATTGGATAAATTGGTGAGGCTATTGCATGATTTCTTGGGTAAATTGTGTATTTTAATTTTTTTGTTTTCTCTATCGCATTCAATTAATATCGTATCATCAGGCCTGCATTGAACCAATTCATTCTGGGTTTTAATGGTATTGATCAGGCGTTGGAATTCATATAGGTCATTTTTATTGCAGCTATTTTTATTGTGCTTAAATGCTAAAAGCTGATCTCCGAGTAATACGACTAAATATTTTGAGAAGAACCATACGTTCTGACGTGAGCAATAATTGCTTTTTGCTACGCAATTCTTTAGATCAATTTTTTGTAGTGCTGAGCACCCTTCATCGGTGATGGCATAGAGGGTTGTTTGTAGATTAGATTGCAGCGCAAATTTAGTTGTTGTATCTGGATCTTGGGAGTGTTCTTTTGTTTTTAAAAAATGAATACGAAAAATCGGAAATTCTTGTTCGTTTTTCGAAAGAGTTGAATGAGGTTTGTTTGTTTTTAAATTGTAAATTGTTGCACATTCAGGAGAGCTTATAACGCCGATGAATCGAGCATCTCCCGAAAGATCAGCTGGGTGAAGTTCGTACTCTTCTGTTTGGCAGTAGGGAACTGCTTCAATCTCAGTGTTTAGCTCGAAGGTTGATTTGCAGGAATTCACAAATCGAATTAATGGTTTTTCGTCTTCTATTGGATCAAGTAAAATGGCGCATAAACTTCCATCGGTTGATTGAATAAGTTGTACGATGGGGCGTGCAAATGCGAGGGCATCACTTTTTTTAGTTTCAATATCATAGCGATGGAGCGTGTTAAACGCGCTCATCAGAACTTTTTTTGTGTAAGGAACTAAGGTGACATCGGTAATCGTATCCTCAAGTTTGATGCTGCAACCTTCTTGAACAACTGCCCTGGGGACACTTTGAGCTGGTGAATCTTGCCAATCGCGCATACCTTTTCGAATGCCACTTTTGCGTAATCGTTCGAGTGATTCCCATCTCTCTGGAGCTTCACCTCGCTGAATAAATGATTCTTTGGCGAGATATCTTCTTGCTTCTTCCCATAAGTTATTTTGAGACTTGTCTTTTTTCATAGCAAGAGACGCGCCTACTCCTAAAAATGAGCATGTAATTATGAGAACAATGAGACTTTTAGCTATTTTCATAAAAAATCACTTTACTTTGATAAGGGTTTTTAACCTCTATTGCCTATGTTTTCAGTGTAGATGAGTTAAGTTAATTGTCAAGTGGTGTAATTTCAGATTGAAAATACCGATACTCGGAGGTGGCGACTCTATTTGTCCCTTTGCTATTTTTGTTATGCTGATCATCGTTTAATTCGGTTATCTAAAAACGAGCATCCTCGGGTGCCGCTAAAAACGGAGTTTCGATGAGTAATCGCAAAGCATATCTTCAAGATGTAGAGCAAGTCATAAAAGAGCTAGATACCCGTGCCGATCGCGGACTCAGTTATGATGAGGTAGAGAGTAGATTGCGTTCCTCGGGGTATAACGAATTGCCACCCAGCAAGCAAGATTCTTGGGCGCTTATCTTTATTCGGCAATTTCAAAATCCACTTATTTATATTTTGCTTATTGCCGCGGCCATTATTTTTTTAGTGGGTGAGAGTAAGCTTGATGCTTTTATTATTTGTGGGGTCCTAATTTTTAATGCTCTTATTGGTACCGTGCAAGAGGGGCGTACCAAAAATATTATTGAAAGTTTGCGCCGGTTTATTAAAACGCAGTCGATTGTGATTCGCAATGGTGCAAAAAATGTAATTGAAGATCGTGGATTGGTGCCAGGCGATATTATTCTTTTACAAGAAGGACAACGAGTTCCTGCCGACGCACGTATTATTGCTGCTACGAATTTATCGGTAGATGAATCAGCTCTGACCGGTGAATCGGCTCGTGTGCATAAGGATATACATAAATTGGCAGCTGAGCGGCCCATTGCCGAGCGAAGCAACATGGTGTTCAAAGGAACCTATATTATGGGCGGGCATGGCAAGGCGGTAGTGGTAGCGACTGGTAAAAATACAGAAATTGGTGCTATTCAAAAAACAATCGAAGAGATCAAAACGGAAATTCCATTGCGTGCCGAGCTCGAGCGACTCTCCTACTTTATTTTGCTCTTTATTTTGGCCATGTGCGTTTTTTTGCTGATTGTTGGTCTATTTTATGGTAAACCAGTGCGAGAATTGCTGGTAATGCTCACAGCGCTTTTCATTTGCGTTGTTCCCGAGGGTTTGCCAGTTGTGTTGACCCTTGTGCTTGTCAGTGGTGCGTATCAAATGGCAAAGCGGAATGTTTTGGTGAAAAATTTACAGGCAGTTGATTCTTTGGGGCGCTGCGAAGTGATTGTTATCGATAAAACGGGGACATTGACGCGAAACGAAATGATGGTGCTCAGTGCGTATGCTGATGGTATCACCTATGAAGTGAGCGGCGAAGGGTATTTTTCTGATGGAGCAGTTACTGCCAATGGAACAACGATTTCAATTCAACCAGAAAGTGCATTATGGCATATGGGCGCAGCCGCTGCGCTTTTGAATACGGCAGAATTAAATTTTGTTCCTAAACTCAAGATTTTTGAAGTGAAGGGGGATCCGACCGAGGCAGCGATGTATGTATTCTCTCAGAAGCTTGGTTTTGATGCAGATATGTTGCGTAATCAGTATGAATTGATGTTTGAAATTCCGTTCGATCCGGCTTTGCGGTATCATGCGGGATTCTTCCGAGTCCCTCAATCGACTCGGGACGAACGGAAGATTTCGGAAGTGATTTTATACATAACTGGATCTCCGGAATTACTTTTTGAATTGGCTGGCAATAGTGATGTTTACAAGCGAGCGCTTGGTGAGTTTCTTGATCAAGGCTTGCGCGTTGTAGCAGTTGGCATGAAGCGCTTCCCCTTGAGTGCGTTGCATCCTGATTGCACCGATAAACGAGCTTGTTTGAAACGTTATCAGCAAGAAATCACCGATATTACTTTGTTGGGATTGGTTGGCATTCAAGATTCTATTCGTCCTGAAGTCAAAGATGTTCTTGAGGCTGCGCGTGCAAGCGGCATGCGAGTTATTATGGCCACAGGGGATCATAAATCAACAGCGATTTATGTGGCAAAAAAGGTGGGCTTATTCAAAGAGGGTGATTTGGTAATCGATGGCAGCGAATTTCATACCATGAGCGATGAGCAATTGCTTGCCACTCTTGATAAAACGAGCGTCTATTCACGCGTCTCGCCTATCGATAAACTTCGCATTGTAAAACTGTTTCATGCTTCAACCGATCATAAAAAACGCATTGTAGCCATGACCGGTGATGGCATTAATGATGCACCATCGTTGGTAGCGGCTGATTTGGGCATTGCTATGGGCGGCATTGGAACAGAAGTGGCCAAGCAAGCGGCCGATATTGTGCTTTTAGATGACTCATTTGTGAGTATTATGAATGGCGTTGAGCAGGGACGGCACATTTTTTACACATTACGTCGCGTTATTCTCTATTTCTTTGCAACCAATATGGGTGAAATTTTAATTGTTTTTTTTGCTATGTTCACCTTTTTGCCTATTCCGTTAACAGCACCGCAAATTTTGTGGTTAAACTTGGTAACCGATGGATTTCTTGATGTTGCATTATCGGCTGAACCGAAAGAAAAGGGTCTTTTGGCAAGCGGTTGGTTACAGCAGAAATTACGTTTGATCGATATCGGATTGCTGCTCAAAATGATGTTCGTTGCAATTCCGATGGGTGCAGTTTCGCTTGCCGTTTTTGCATGGGATCTGCAGCGAGATGGGCTTGTTCATGCGCGAACCATGACGCTTATTACAATGGCAATGTTTCAATGGTTCAATGCTTGGAATTGCCGGTCTGAGCGACTTTCTATTATAAATTCGGGATTATTGACCAATAAGTGGCTCTTGGCCGCAACCAGTTTAGTTTTGGGGCTTCAAATATTTGTGGTATACACTCCATTCATGCAATACATTTTCAAAACTGTCCCTCTCGGGTTCAATGATTGGGGAATTATAGTAGCGGTTACGTTCCCAATCATTTTGTTGGAGGAGATAAGGAAGTGGATCGTTCGCAAGATGGAATGAGGTTCTTTATAATTTGACCAATTTGCTTGTTTTGATAATGTATACCTATCTTAAAATCAGTAAAATTCAAAGGAATTTCGCATGAAAAAAACATTACATGTTATTGCTTTTGGTAGTTTAGCATTGGCAACCGGTGCGCAAGCTGATGAAAAAAACGTCAGTTCTTTGCAGGGTAAAGGGCTTAATATTGGGTTCGTGGACACCTTTGAAGTGATGAGAAACTGCAAATCTGGTCAAGAAGCAACAAAGGATCTTACCGCGCAGCGTGAACGCTTGGCAAAAGAATTGCAAGATGAAGAGCAATTAGTTGTAAAAGCGATGAGCGATTTCCGTACTAAGTCTGCAACTCCTGCATTTAGTGATTCAGCTCGCGAAACAGAAGAAAAACGCATTATGAACATGCGCCGTGGTCTTGAAAGCAAAGCGCAACAATTTGAAGACGACTTGAAAATCTCTATGCAAAAAGTGTCTGAACGTATTGCAAAAGAAGTTGATGATGCAGTTGTTGCAATGGGTAAATCAGGCGGATATGATGCGATGGTTGATAAAATGACTGGTCGCGTAATCTATGCAAAAGCAGAGTTGGATGTAACTGAAATGGTAACCAAGCAAGTTGATAATAAAAAAGGTGGATCAGCAAACAAAGCTGCTCCGGTTTCAGTGAGTAAAGTAACTCAATCTTCTGTTCCTGCAAAAAAGACTGCTTAAAATACGTAGTTATTAATGATTTAAAGCCAGCGGTTTAACGCTGGCTTTTTTATTGCCCTTGTTATTTATAATAGATGTTGTATGTTTCTCGAAATTGTTTTAACCGTTCGCCCTTTGTACGCTCAGGGCGAATGGAAAAGTATCTATCATGAGGTTAAGTAATGAACCCAATTCTTATCTCTTTATTTTCATCTTTACTCGGCGAATCGGTTGCCCGATTATTGCACACTAATCAATTGATTGCGCGGTTTGAACGATTCTCAGATTCGGAGTGCGCAGTCAGTATTGAAAACCCTGAGCAATTTAAGGATCGTGATGTGCATATTTTTCAATCGGCTATCATGCCGGTAAATGATACCATGTTGGGCGTCGCATTCTTGGCACAATTGCTCAAGCAAGCAGGGGCAAAAAAGGTCACTTTGGTTTGCCCATACATGGGCTATTCCCGGCAGGATAAATGTTTATTATCACCTCTCGTTCGCCCTGAGCTGGTGAAGGGCCCCATAGAAATCATCGCCAAACTTTTGGAATCGGCTGGTATTGATGAATTGATTACTGTTGAACTGCATAATCCGGAAGTTAAAAAATGTTTCTCAATTCCGGTGCATGAACTTTCTCTTGATGATGCAATTGCTCAACATATTAAACGGCATTATGGTACTCGCAAGGATTTATGTTTAGTCGCACCAGATAAAGGGGCATATGATCGGGTTGCCAAAATAGCATTAATGGTTGGTGCAAAGGTTCTTGTTTTTAGTAAGGAGCGATATGCAGCCAATAAAACGCGCGTAGTGGGTGTGAGTGGTTCATGTAATTCAAGAACTGTCATTATGATCGATGATATTATCGATACTGCCGGAACGGCGATAAATGTGGCCACGGCACTTAATGAAATTATGGATTCGATATCCAGTTCACAACCCAAAGAAATAATCGGCTATTTTGTACATCCGGTGCTTTCGGGCGATGCGAATAATCGTATTCAAGTGAGTCCGTTTACTCAAATTTTTGTTTCAAATACGTTACCATTGGTGGGCGAGAATCCCAAGGTAGAGGTATATGATATCAGTGGTATGTTGGCGGAGTTTATCAGTGCCCGCTTGTCCTGAACTTGCGAAGGATAGTAACGGATAATGATATTGCCAGTTTTAAAAATAGAGAAAAGTGTTATATTTAAGCGTAGAAATAGAAAAAACCTAAAGTTGAACTTTTTGTTCCCATGAGGTATGTCTATGTTTAAATTCTCGCTTTCTCATCTTCTCCACGCTCTTTTTCTTTGTGCCGCATTGACTATATTACCAAATTGTATGCACTCTTTTCGCATTTCTCCTGAACGCGCAATCGATCGAGCGCTCGATGTGATTCATGACGTTCATGCGCAGTTTGATGCTGGATTTGATATTATAACTGATGCAAAAAACACAAAAAAAGAAGTAGAGCTGCAAGCCAATGTTATCATGACCATGCAAGAAATGGGGCAATACACCAAAGGGTGCTGGGATCGGTGGTTTGATATTGATCATGACTTTGAACTTTTCCCTTTTGTGCATTATCAAAAAATGATCGATGCCTATGTGGGGCGTTTGGTTGCAGCGCAAAAAAATCTTGTCTCATGCAAATATGCAGAATCGACTGCGCGCCGCACTCGAGCGCACATGCAGCAATTGGAAGATGAGATCGGTGATTTAATTTATAAACTCAAATCGCTGCGCAAGTTTGTTGTTTCTCATGAGCGATATTGGGCAGAAAAAGAAAATATTGAAAAGCGAGAGCAGAATCAGCGCGAGCTGATGCTCAAAAAAGAGCGTAATGCGATTGAGCAGGAAAAGCTTTATATCGAGCGTGAAAAATTGCGCCAAAAGCGTGAAAATAAACGTCATGAAAATAAGACGTATAACGTCTATGACGTCACGGTTGTAGAATACTTTGATTAATTTTTATCTTGCTTTACGCTAGAGCAAAAATTATTTGTAAGAAACCATTCAATGTATGGATTTCACATGCAACAACCTCAACTTGAAACCAAAGCAATTATTGGCCTGGGTAACCCCGGGCCAAAATATTATAAAACACGTCACTCGATCGGATTTCGGGTGCTCGATGAATTAGCCAATCGGCATGGTGCAAAGTGGCGCACTGATGCGCTATCCGAAACCACACACATTCAAATCGATGGTCATAAAATTATTTTGATCAAACCACAAACATTTATGAACTCATCTGGCAAAGTGATTCCAGCGCTACAAAAACAAGGTATTAAACCAGAAAATATCTTAGTGGTGCATGATGAGCTGGAAAAGCCATTTGGTTCACTGGCATTCAAATTTGGTGGCAGTCATCGCGGGCATAATGGGCTCAGATCAATCATTGAATTTTGTGGTGCCGACTTTTCACGCCTGAGATTTGGCATTGGGCGGCCGGAAAATAAAGAAGATGTGGGCGATTATGTGCTGGAGCCGTTTGATGATCCGAGCCAAAAGGTGGAAGAGTTGGTGATGCAAGCGGCAGATATGATTGAAGATAATATTAAACATCATTAGAAAGGTTAACTTATGAAAAAGCTATTATTACTTGCTCTGATAATTGCGCCAATGATTACTGCCATGCAAAATCCTCAAGAAGGCTCTTCGAATCCTGGTGAAGTCATGGAGTATACTACTTCTCCTCGAAAATTATCACGTCACGAACAGATTCAACCAGATATTTTGGCAATTGAAATGGGATATGCCGTTTGTAAGAAATTAATCCAAGATGCATCGGCAGTTCTTGATACTCAAAAATCGATTAATGAATAAAAAATAATCGTAGAAAATATTCTTTATCACATGAAACGTAATTCGGCGGTTCGGTAATTCAAGGCTAACCCATGAAATTAATTTTTATATGTATCTTATTAAGTTCGCATGCATTGCTCGCGATGGAAGGCATGGAATTGGATAAGGAACTATTTTCACTGTCTTTAGTCCGGCGTGAATCCAAGATATTGCAAGATAGTGCAGCGAAGCTCCGATTTCGTGTTCGGCGGCGTATAAATTCACCTGTACAAAGTCCGCGGCAGGAGCTTCAAGCTGTACAAGAGTATCGAAAATTGGATGCGCGAAATCATGCCCCGAAAAGACCCGCAATTTCGGGTGAGGAGAGTATAGATAATTTTAAAGAAGTTGTTTATGAAGCTCGTGCGCGAGTGCTCAGGGTTGAATTAGAAAAAAGGCTCAAAGAACTTGATTCTTTCAAGGTTGCAGGTAACAAGGATGGAGTTGCTCAATTATGTGTACAAATAGCTGAGCTTAAAAAGCAGGGCGAGCAATTTGAGGCAGAGCAGCGCAAATGGCTGGCGGATATTCTTCTGCGAGAAGATAGTGAAATTTAAGCGCTAAGCTAGGTAAAAGATATGAATAGATTTTTTTTATTTCTGTGTTTTGGATTTTTAATAGTTCCATTACGTGCGATGGATGTGAGTAAAAGAGAAGGCGTAGAATGTTTGAATCTGGCATTCGGGCAATTATTTAAAAAAATCATTTTTCATGTAGGGGACCGTTTAATTGCAGATCAATTGGGTGCCAAGCGTGTTCAGTTGAGTAAAGCTATAGAAAATGATGACAAAAAGTACATCAGTGAACTTGAATTGCAGATTGAAGGCCTTAACAATCAGACGGTGCTTTTGGCGCGAAAGAAGCAAGAATGGCTCCTTGATGTAGCATTATTAGAACGGCAACAAAGAGAGCTTTCTTGTTTTGATCGGGAGAAAACGATGAACAAAGTTGTGTTGAGTATTACAGCAAGTTCTGCGCTCCTTGCGATGGAAGATGGTCGTCTAGATGAGCGAGTGATAAATCAAGATCCGATGGCAATACTCAAATGTCAGATTGAAGATCTTGAGGCTGAGCTCAAAAGGGTAGAGTTGGCATTATTGCATGTTCATGAGCAAGAGTTTGCGCGCACTCGTTCCGAGCGGGAAAAATATAGAAAATTGCAAACTGGGATCGATTTGAAGGCGCGGGAAAAATGAAGAAATTACAACCGAAAAAGATAAAGGATTGAGAATGAAGAAGTTATTGTTGCTCGTATTATTTACATCCTCTGCCTGCGCTATGAATTTACACAAGAAAAGATTGTTGGAGCGTAAATTAGATCCTCAGCAGAAACAAAGTAAAGAAGTGGCACCAGAGTTGAGTGATCTTGAAGAGCAAAAACGATTTGAAAGAAATCAAAGTAAACAAAAAAGCCTTGAGCGAGAATTAGAACGGAATCAAAAAAGGCAAAAGGCTAGTTTTTAGATTATGAAGAAATTCATACATACAAAACAAAAGGATCAAATATGAAGAAAATTATGTTGCTTGCTTTAACTGTGGCCCAGCTGATTCATGCCATGGAGAAGCCGAGCGAATCAAATGATCAATCAACGCCTCAAGAGCGCGCACCGAAAACTATTCAAGAATTACAAGAAAAATATATGGAAGCAACTCAATCCTTTCGGGGGGATGTTAAGACCAAAGAAGAAGAGATGATGAAGCTTCAGAAGGCATTATCTGAAGAAGAAATGAAACCGAATCCTTCAAAAGATCTCATTGCGAAGCTTGAAAAAGAAATTGCGGCAAGAGGTGCGCAACTAGATCAATTAAGGAGCAACTACGATGGCGGTTTGTTGAGTTACCTAGCTGCTCGTAGTGGCTGCCTTCCTCCAATTATGTAAGGACTAATATGAAGAAGCTATTATTGCTCGCTTTGCTTGCATCACCAATGATGCGTGCCATGGAAAAACCTCAAGAACTAAAAGAGGAGGCAAAATCCGATGTTGTTCAAGTACTGGCAATGCTACAAAAAGAACGTAAAGAACTTGAGGAGAAGCATGAAGCAGCTGAGAAGTGGGCCATTCAGGAACCAGGTAAAGATAATAGAAAATTGAGTAAAGCCAAAGCGAAGCAGCTTGCAAAAGATATTGCTGCAAAGAAAAAACAGGAAGATGCTTTAATTAAAAAATTGGCGAAATAAAAACGCCCCGGATTTCCCGGGGCGCATTTTTTTATTTGATATTTGATTTCAACCAATCGAGAATAGCGCTTTGCAAATTTGCATCAAATTTGCCCCCTCCGCCTTGGATTGAGTTTTGTGATGCGCCACCTCGCAACTGCCTCTCATCTTTCAACCACACCGCAAAATCTTTCAAATTTAAGCTGGTCGTATATTGACCATCGAGGGTTGCCAAGAAGCTGCTCTTGTCATCGCTCGCACTGATCGCAAAATAGAATCCAGGTCGCTTTTGCTGCAATGAATTCACGATTTCTTTGAGCTCATCAGCTGCAAAATCTTTAAGTGTGAGCACGAGCACTGGCACGCTGCCAATTGTTTCTGTTTGCGCCGCCCATGCAGGCAATTGCGCCCTCCAGAATTCTTTCTTGAGTTGTCGTACTTCGTGTTGTGTTTCTTTGAGTTGATCACGCTGAGTAAGCACACTCTTTAAAACATCTTCACGTTTTACTTTAAATTCTTGGCTGAGTGTTTTGACCGTGGTGTAACATTCTTGAAATAGTTCCAGTGCGCGCGGTCCGGTCACGGCAAAGATTCGGCGATATCCAGCCGAAAGAGCTGTTACTTCTGTGATTTTGAATGCACCGATCACACCGGTTGCTGGCACGTGTGTTCCTCCGCAGAGCTCGGTCGAGAAATCATCGATCTTGACCATACGCACTTTCTCTGGGTTGTATTTATCACCAAAGAAAGCGAGTGCGCCTTGCGCTTGAGCCTCTTTGAGGGTGGTGTACTGGATATTAAGTGCAATATCTTCCATGATTTTTTGATTTACGATATTTTCCACCGCCTGAATTTGCTGAGCAGATAAATTTTCTGGATAGGTAAAATCGAATCGTAAATAATCAGGATGTACCAGTGAACCCGATTGCTTAATGGTTGGCCCCAGCACTTGAATAAGCGCCGATTGGAGCATGTGTGTTGCGGTGTGGTTCTTCATCGCATTGGTTCGCCATGTTTTATCCACGCGCTCGGTCACTGAATCGCCCACATTGATATCCACTGGTGTGGTGATGAGTGCAGCGATTCGGCCTCCAATGAATCGAACAATTTTGAGTGGAACACGAATTCCACCGATTTCAATGGTACCCGTATCAGGAACCTGGCCGCCACCAACGATGAAGTACGGTGATTTCTTGGTAATGAGCCAACATTCTGAACCTGCTCTAGCTGAATTTACCAGTGCGTCATTTTGCACGAGCGCAACGATTTGAGAAGTAGTTTCCAGCTCTTGATATCCGGTGAACTCAGATTGAATATTTTCGGGTAGTTCAAGATGGTCAAGTGGATCTTCAACTTTTTTGCCCGATTGCTCTTTTTGGCGGGCCATTTCTTTTTCAAATCCATCGGTATCGACGCTAAATCCTTTTTCTTGTGCCATCAGAATGATGAGCTCGATTGGGAATCCGTAGGTATCGTAGAGTTTGAATGTTTCTGTTCCAGAAATTGTTTTAGTTTTTTGATTCTCGGCGATGTACTTTTCTAAAATTGCCGTGCCACGTACCAAGTTGGCCGCAAATTTTTCGATTTCGCTTTGGAGTACTTTGTGAATAAGAGCTTTGTTTTGAATTAAATTTGGGTAATATTCGCCCAAATCGGCAACTACTATGGCGCTTAAATCAGGGAAAATATTTTTATCGGTTAATTTTTGTGCAAATAATGCTGCGCGCCGAATGATTTTGCGCAGCACGTACCCGCGCCCCTCATTTGATGGTGCGCCGCCATCAGCAATAATCAACGTTGAAGATCGAATATGATCGGCAATAACATGAAACGCTGCTTGGCGCATCGGATCTTGATCTGCGTATTTCAAGCCAGTGAATTTTTCGATTTGAGCAATTATATTGGCAAAAAGATCAGTTTGGAACACCGAATCTTTGTCTTGTGCAACAACACAGAGGCGTTCGAGCCCCATCCCGGTATCAACACCTTTTTGAGCTAACTCTTTGAATGATCCATCTTGTTGGCGATCATATTGCATGAAGACCAGGTTCCAGATTTCCAGAAAGCGATCGCAATTGCAGGCAGGACCGCAATCTTTAATATCTGCGCATCCAAATGCTGGGCCGCGATCGATATGAATTTCGGTGCAAGGGCCACACGGTCCTAAATCGCCCATCGCCCAGAAGTTTTCCGCTTCACCCAATCGTGCAATTCTTGATTCAGGAACGCCGATGTGATCACGCCAAATTTCATATGCTTCATCATCGGTTTTATATACCGTTGCCCATAAATTTTCGGTTGGCAATTTCATTTCTTTAGTGATAAATTCCCATGCAAATTCGATTGCCTCTTTTTTGAAATAATCGCCAAAGGAGAAGTTGCCCATCATTTCAAAGAAGGTCAGGTGACGCTTGGTGAACCCAACGTTATCAAGATCGTTGTGTTTACCGCCGGCGCGCACACATTTTTGAATGCTGACCGCACGTGTGTAACTTCGTTTTTCTTTGCCTAAGAAAAGGTCTTTGAATTGGTTCATACCTGCATTGGCGAATAGCAGGGTTGGATCTTGAGCTGGAATGAGAGATGAGCTGGAAACTTGAGTATGACCGCGTGAGGTAAAGAAATTAAAAAATTTTTGACGGATTTCTGATGATTTCATAATAACCTTTGATTTTTAAACCGAGGCCGAGGTATATAAACACTAAGTATATATAGAATAATAATACAATTAATTAAGGATTTTTAAACCATGAACTATATATTCTATTGCCTTATCGCATCGATTGGATATGCATCTTCACTATCTGGGCAGCAATTAATGGAAGGAATTGATCGAGCAAAAATTATGAGTAAAGTGCCGGTTTCTCAGGAGAGAATTCGGCAATTATCTCCCGATCAAACTGTTATTTTGCTCAGTCCAAATGGAGAAAAAATATTGGTCTATGAAGCAAATGCTCGATCATATGCTTTGCTTGCAACTCAAAGTGGGGAAAAAATTATTAACTTTTCAAAACATGTTTGTTGTGAAGATGTTCCAAGTGTTCGTGCATTTGATCCATCTAGCACACTTTGTGCGCTTGCGACCCACTGCCATACAGCTAATCAAGACATTCTCAAGGTGGTAGATGGTTCATTACAGGAGCAAGTTCTTTTTTTGCCTGATTTTAACTCAGAGTCCATCGCGATCAGTGTAGATGGTTTGGTTATTGCTTGTGCTGGTGGATGCAGTGACGATAAGTTGCTTTTATTCAAGCGTCAATCAGATAATCAATTTAAACTCATTCGATCTTTTGAGAGGGGACATTTAATCGCATTGAATGCGACTGGAACATGTCTTGCGGCTCTTAATCATGATAATCTGACGATATATGATATTTCTTCAAGTGAATTGCCAAAGAAAATCTTTGATTTAATGGTACACCATGCTCCATATCTTCGATTCAAGCGAGGTAATGAGTTAATTGTTGGCGTTCCGGAGAGTCAGGTTTTTGGAGAAAATATTATGGCCCAATCTGTAGCGATTACTAAGCATGCAGATAATATGTATCAAGCATCAATTGCTCAGGTGGGAAATAAAGTGTTGCAACTTAAAAATGGAGCTCCGTGTATTACTTATTCAGTAGATGATCAAGAGTTTTCTGTTGGTCTTCCAAAAACCACTGAAAAAATTACCCAGATGGTATTGCATGACCAAGATACTCAATTAACAGCATGTGGCGATGGGCATGTATATCGATATGATTTGAAGAAACTTGCACAAGCGGAGCATCGCTTTATAAAGCCAATTGAAGAAATTGAGTTAAGAGATAGAGCAATTGCCAAAAAGGTTTTGAAGATGAGTGATGATGAGTTTGAGCATATGGTTATGCAAGAGAACATTGAGCCATTACCACAAATCGATAAAGATATTTGTGCTTTATTTAAGCCAGCTAAGCAAAAATCATGTAATGATACAATAAACCGAATATGTTACCCGCTTGTTGGCATAGCGGCAGCGGCAATGGCACTTTGTGCTCTTCGCAATTAAAGAGTAATTTGCTCAAAATAAGGTTTTAATTTTTTGTAAAAATCACTCAAGTCATACGAAATTTGCTTGGTCTCTCCCAAGGTTGGCAAGAAATTGGTATCGCCCACATACCGTGGCAGCACGTGATAATGCAAATGTGATGGAATACCTGCTCCGCCGGCAATGCCCAAATTGAGGCCAATATTAAATCCATGCGCATGGAGTTCTGATTTTAAAATTTTGGTGCTATGCATAATCAGTTCGGTTAATTCGGCGCGAGAATCCTTGGAAAGTGCATCGAGCTGTGAAATATGATTGAATGGCAAAATCAGCAGATGGCCTGCATTATAGGGGAACCGATTGAACATCACTGCATGATACTCAAATCTGCGCAAAATAAAATATTTCTCATCACTGTGTTCATTAAACTGGATGCAAAAAATGCATTCATCGGGAGTTGCATTTTCATTTTTAGAGTGAGCGACTGAATCGGTATATCCGCTGCGCCAGGGGCAATAGAGGTGTTTCATGGTTTTTTCTTTCAAACATGGTGAATTTTTCTTTGTTTTTAAGTAGTATGCCAGGTTTTTATCATGTTGAAAGTGGGCGATTTCCCGGGTTAAAAGACATTAAATTAAGGCTTTCTTTGTAATTTGGGTTGCTCATTTGATAAGATAAAAGTAAGAAAAGTGCTTATTTGAGCCAATTTGGAGGTTTTATGAAGTTCAAAAAATTTTTATTTTGTATCTCTTTTACCTATTTGAATATGTCAATTGCGATGGAGAGGCCTCAAGATATTGAATCTGAGGAATTGGAAAGGCAAATGGCACAGATTGAGCAGTCTGAAAAAAGCACAGAAGAAAATAGATTGATTGTCCATAATGCTGCTCAAGGTTGGACTGGCCCTTGGCGCTTACTTGTCAAATGGAACCTTTTTGGTCCTCATAATAAATTGATTCCGATGGAGCAAATACTGGAGCCGAATCAGGTGCTTGATTTGGGTTCCATTTCGAAAGTTGGAAATTTTGAATACGCTGCGTATGGAGAGATTGCGGGCAAAGCTTCATTAAATTGGATTCAATTTCAACGATATAAATTAGATGCTCTACAGGTAGAATCAAAACCCAAAGAGGCTATTGTAATTGAAATTACTACGCCGGGTACAGGCTTGCAATTTAACGAGCAGGTAGTTCCATTTGAAAAAATGATACAGTCTAGCGCTCTATTTACGGGTAAATTTATCGATGGATTACCAACGGTAAAACGCAAGATTCTTGAAAAAATTTCGGCTGATCAATTCAGTCGTTTGGCTTCCGATCAATTGCATGCCTTGATCAAAAAATTAATCGATAGTGGGTTCATAGAACCACGTCATTTCTTGGGATTACCTCCGCAAACCGATAAAGAGATAATCAAACATGTGTTTGCGGCCCTTATGGCCCAATGGGAAAGTCGGCAGAAACAAAATCCGATGTATTTTGATGCAATAGAAGAGATCAAAGATTATTTGCAAAGAGCGTATTACAGGTTAATGCATCAATGAAAGATCTAAGTTTGAGATGGGCTCAAAGGAGATTTTTTCAGGATCGGTATCATTTGTTATTTGATGAGAACCAGCCATTTGACTTATCTTCCATTGGGAACTTAGTAAGAAATTTTTTAGAGAAGTCGTATGATTTCCTCCGGCCAGGATAAGAACTTTTCTGATATTTGATGAAATCAATATTTCTCGAATGAGATTTAAATCAAATAATCGGCATGTCGAATGCATAAGATGATACATGATACCTTCTTGCACGTTAGTTCCATGATCAAGATCTTGATCTGCCACTTTAATCGCTGTTTTTAATAAATTATATGATTCTGCCATATAGGGTTTTAGCGAAGATAAAAAACAATTCATATGTACTTCTGCTTTTTTTAGATTCATTTGAAAATATGCTTGTTCGGAACCTTCTAGTGAATCTGAGAATGATTGCAGTGAAGTGGATAATGCTTTATATTCCGCAAATAAATTTGCTATCGTTGCGGTTCCTGATTTGCAAACCTTATCACGGGTATCCACTACAACCGATTCACTGGTGCCGTGGGGATATTTTTGGCCAAAGAGCCATGATGCAAGAAGAGTTACATTTCTGACTTCACAATCTTCTACCGAAACTTCTGAAATATCTGCTGCCTTAAGCTTTTCTATTATATCCGCGAGCAAGATAGGTTTTTCGGTGCCACATGCATCGTTCCAAACTTTAATAATTCCAGCGGGCCTCTCGATATATACTTTTAGAGGAGTTGGACTCTTTTTTTGGCATTCGGCAATCGCATTCAATAACCTTTCCGTTTGAGTTTCGGGCTCAATTTCATGATTATCGCCACCAAGCACAATAACTCTATTACCTTCAGGGGAGGTTAAAATGAAAAGCTCCGTGAGGCCGGCATGAAGATCGTTTGCGAATGACAAAAATGCAAGTATACAAACCAAAAAGCCGGGCATTTAAATTTCCCTTAGAAATTATTGGATTTTATTTGTTTCTAGCTTCTGAATTCAAATTAGCAAAGTATGTAAAAAATGCTAGGAATTTTCTTGCCGAAAGTACTTTGCATATTCAACAATCACGTGATTTTCAACTGCTAAGTTGGCAAGACTAATGTGATAGTGATACCTAAAGAGCCGAGCCCAAAAAAGGGTCATTTTTCCTGATTTTGTTGATTGCCGTGATATAGATGATGTGTTTTTAAAGCGAATTCCAATAACTTCCAGTGGTGTAGTTGGAAAAATATAGGTATTAAATTCATCAATTTCACTCCACGGTATAAATCCATGATTTTTGAGCCTAATTCCCTTCGAATCAAGGATTAAAGCGGTGCCATCTTTTTTGGAAAATAGCCAAAATATTGTACCAAAGCTAAAAAAGCCAAGTAAGAAAAAGAGAATAATTCGTAGTAAAAGAATTATTGCGGATACGTTTTTTATTTTATAGGTAAGAGATAAATAAAATATTAACAGAAGCGACATGCCTGTGCTTACGAATAGACCGAAATATATTTTTTTTGAATCTTGAGGAACAATAAGCGAGTTTTTCATAATAAATTAGGTGTAATCAAGACAAAATTTAAATAGATTCGTTTTAACTAGTTTTTAGGGGATTGGAAGAGCTAGAAAAAAAGCAAAAGCTCCCAGCGAAGCAGTTTCAACTGCAGTCATCGCACCAACCACTCCTCCAGCTGCAGCGACTACACTAGTAGTAGCAGCTGCTGCTCCTCCTGCGGCTCCTGCCCCAGCAATTGCTCCAGCAGCGACAGTTGCTCCGACACCTCCCGCCACAGCGGTTGTAGCAGCTGCCATTCCTGCTCCTACCAAAGCGCCGGCAGCTCCGCCTGTTGCAACAGTTACTGTTCCAGCAGCTGCTGCCAACGTACCATAGCATAATGATTTTGTTGCCCAATATGCTATTGATGCAGCAATTGGCCCACTACCGAGCAAACGTCCTTTTGCTTTTAGAGTAAATTCATTATCACTCATTTTTTCAACTTGGATGTATCCACTTGCAAGAAACTTCTTGAGTTTTGTTGTAGTAATCTCTCTCAAGATTGGATCAGTCCAAATCTTTTTTACCTGATGACGAACGCCATCTTGAAAAACGAGAAAACCATTCTCATCATGCAAGAGTTGAATGTTGCCCAGACGACTTGGAGCAAAAACTTCTTGAATTTTGGTTGGTTCAGATTTGATTGCATTGGAAAGTAGTAAGACGGTCAATATTGATATGATTCTGATTCTGCTTAGATGTTTATGTATCATTTTTGGTTCCAAAAAAATAATATTGTGTAATTCTTGTTGTAATTGATGAGCTATACTTTGTTTAATTCTGCCATTTTTATCCTTTGTAAATTATGAAAAGTCGCTTATTGTTCAATTTTTTATTTCATAAATGAGAAGATTTAACTATTTCTTATTTTGAATCCAATTTGCAAAATTTAGAATGTCTTCATTTTTAAGAGCAAGATTTGAAAGAGGAATATGGTAATGTCTTTTAAATATTTTTGCCCAAAATAAATTACATTTTCCAGCTAATGATGCTTGAAGAAAAATTTTTTGAGAGTCTTTTAATTGAATACCAATTAATTCGATTGGAGTATAAGCAATAACATGCGTATTAATTTCAGAAATGTCATTCCATGCGATTAGGTTATAATGCTGAATCCAAATTCCCTGTTGATTCAAAATTGCTGCCGTACCTTGGTTTAAAAAATTGCGGCTATAAATCCAACCGCATAATAATAGAAAGCCAAAAATTAGTGTGATAATTCTTACAATATTTATCAATAAAAAAGAGGATAGAAGGCTATTGATAATTGATAGAATCAAAAAAAGCAATATAAAAAAAACTGTTAAACGTAATATGGTTGACTCTGCAATTTTGGTGCAGTTTTGATCAAAGGGAACAATAAGTGTATTTTTCATATTTTCAAACCAAAAATATAGTTATTTTTTATGGTTATGGAAGGAATGGCATTACTGAGAAGGCAACCGCTGTAGCTGCGGATGCACTTTCGATTACTGGAGTTGCGGAAGCAAGTCCAACTGCTACAGCCGGAGCGGCTGCCCCACCTGAAGCTATCGTTGAAACAACAGCTATTGCAGTTGCAGATCCGTATCCGATAGCTTTTGTAGCCCAATAAGCAACAAATCCCGCGATTGGCCCACTACCGAGCAAACGTCCCTTTGCTTTTAGAGTGAATTCATTATCACTCATTTTTTCAACTTGGATGTATCCATTAGCAAGAAATTTCTTGAGTTTTGTTGTTGTAATCTCTCTTAAGATTGGATCAGTCCAAATCTTTTTTACCTGATGACGAACGCCATCTTGAAAAACTAGAAAACCATTCTCATCACGCAAGAGTTGAATATTGCCCAGACGATTTGGAGCAAAAACTTCTTGAATCTTGGTTGGTTCAGATTTGATTGAGTTGGAGAGTAATAAGACGATCAACAGCGATATGATTCTGATTCTACTTAGATGTTTATGTATCATTTTTGGTTCCAGAAAAATAATATTGTGTAATTCTTGTTGTAATTGATAAAGCTATATTTTTGCTGTCAATGCAGATCCTTTAAGAAATTATGATAAAACACGCTTATTGTTCAAGTAGCATTTTATGTATTTTTGGGGAAATAGCAAGAATTAATTTAAGTTTTCAATTTTCGAAGTCCGTAAATTTTTTTGGCAAAAATTCTACCTCATGATATGGTAATTCGAAAACTTTTTAGGGGTTAAAATTTACCATAAAACGGAGAACGTATGGTGCAAACAGAATTTCCCGTCGTCATAGTGATTAGCGCGCGTTCCGAAGGCATCAAAATGGCTCCGGTATATCTCGCGTTAAAACGTGCCGGTATTCCCACCGTATTAATTTCTACCATGTATCATGATCCATTGCTCAAAGAGGTATTGGATCTTTTTAGTATTGTACCGGATTATGATCTCGCAATACCCTGCAGCCAAGATTTATTTGACATGACTCAAGCGGTGATGCAAAAAACAAAAGATTTATTCCACGCATTGAATCCGTTACTTGTTTTGGTACAAGGCGATGCAACTACCTCAATGGCCGCATCTTTGGCTGCATTTTACTTAGGTATTCCAGTTGGTCATGTGGAAGCTGGATTGCGCACCGATGATGTGCAAAATCCATTTCCTGAAGAGATGAATCGGCGCGTAATTGGCGTAGTTGCCAATTACCACTTTGCCCCAACTCCAGCTGCGGTGGCCAATATTTTGGCGCATGGCATGCGGCGTGATTCGGTTTTTTGTACCGGGAACACGGTGATCGATGCGTTGCATATTGTCAAAGAGCGCGTATTTACCGCTCAATGCGCAATTAATCAAGAGCTCAGAGTACAACTTCAGATGGCTCAAGAGCATCATATGCACATTGCGCTACTGACGCTGCATCGAAAAGATCTTATGCAAAATGGTATGGAGCGTGTGCTGCATACGGTCAAGCAAGCGGCACTTGCACATCCAGATATTTTATGGCTTTATCCCTATCACCCAAATCATGAAGTTGGGCAAGCAATTCAAGAAGCTGCGCTCTATGATGTGCCAAATATCTATCTTTCTGAACCGCTCAAATACTCTGATATGGTATTCGCTCTCGATGCAGTTGATTTTGTGCTGACAGATTCAGGGGGCATTCAAGAAGAGGCCGTGAGTTTGGGTAAACCGGTGCTTGTGTTGCGTGATAAAACAGAGCGCATGGAAGGTGTTCTGGCTGGTCGTGCGCGAGTGGTTGGTACCGATCCGGATAAAATTATGGCTGGTATCGAATGGGCGCTTTACGAAAGCGATAAAAAAAATATTCGTTATGCACAGGATCTTTATGGAGATGGGCACGCTGCAGAGAAAATCGTCGCATTTATTCAAGCACGCTATGAAATTTTGCAGGAGCGTGCGTCTGTACGTGAAACAAAGATCGATTATAGCAATGTGACAGGGCAAAAGGAGCAAGAATTATGAGGCAAGTATTTTTGCAACGAGGGGCAGTGGTTGTCAAAGAAGTTTCACAGCCGCGCCTTGAAGAAAATTCGGTACTTGTATGTGTGCATTATTCTTTTATTGGCTCAAGCACCGTTCTTGCTATGATGCAACAAAATAAAACTGAGTCGGGATTCTTCTCGGATATTCCGAGCAAAATTAAAAAAGTGATTGAAACTGTTTCTGCTCATGGTGTTGATGGAACTGCAGCATTGATTAAAGAAAAGTTACGTGGTGAATTGCAGCCGCTTGGTTATTCTGTTTCGGGGCAGGTTGTTGCAGTTGGTAGTAAGGTGCGCAAGTTTCGTACTGGTGATTTTGTTGCTTGTGCTGGAATAGGTTACGCCAATAATGCCGATTTAGTGTGTGTTCCAGAAGAATTAACGGTCAAAATAAGTAAAGATCATTTGCGCGAATCAAGCGTGATCTGCCTTGGATCGATTGCA
Organism: uncultured Pseudomonadota bacterium; assembly: GCA_964553945.1. Lineage (GTDB taxonomy): Bacteria > Babelota > Babeliae > Babelales > Vermiphilaceae > CAZKLV01. The sequence continues at coordinate 164,532 of CAZKLV010000001.1, read as the reverse complement.
TTGCACAGTGTTGCTCGTGCTCAAGTATCGTTGGGTAATCGGGTATGTGTTATGGGATTGGGAATTGTGGGGCAATTTGCGGCTCAGTTAGCACGAGAGTCAGGATGTTCAGTGATCGGTGTTGATGATGTTGCAGAGCGATTAATGATTGCGCAGCAGTGTGGCATTGAGCATGTAATTTCCACAGAGTCGGGCTCATTTGTTGATGATATTAATTTAATTACTGAGCATCAAGGCGTTGATGCAACGATTATTACTGCATCTGCCGTTCACGATAATCAGTTGATCAATCGAGCGATTTCAGTTACTCGTGCGGGTGGAAGTATTGTAGTAGTTGGTGATGTTGGCTTGATCCTCAATCGGGACGATTTTTATAAAAAAGAGATCGACTTGCGTTCATCCTCATATGAACCACATAATCATTCGATGCAAGCATTCGCTGATTTAATTGAATCGAAGCGAATTCAAATTGAGCCTTTGATTGCTGCTCAAATCGATCTCGATAAAATCGAACATGGGTATGAAAAATTAGAAAATAAAATGGTGCTTGGCATCGTCTTGCGCTACGAACCAAATCAAGAAGCTGCTGCTCAGGCGATGCATCAGAGCAAAGCGGTTCTTGAATATCAAGAAAAAGTTCGTTTTGTGCCGGCCGTTACCGATACAATTCGGGTCGGTGTTGTGGGCATAGGTGGCTTTGCCAGAGTTAAACTTATGCCTTTTGTTGCACAATTGAAAAACACGAAGATTAATGCAATCGTTGATTCTAATATTGCGGATTCGATGAATGTTGCAAAATTTTATGGTGCAGCACGTGCGCTTGCGCATGATGATGAGCTTTTTGCTAATGATTTGGTTGATGCGGTTGTGATTTCATCGCCACATAAATATCATTGTGATCAGGCGCTTAAGGCGCTTGCGCATGGTAAAGCGGTATTTGTTGAAAAACCAATGGTAACCGATTTTGAACAGCTTGAGAGAATGCAGGATTTTTTCCGCAAGCATCCAAACATGCCATTCTGTGTTGATTATAATCGCTCATTCTCGCCATTTATGCTCAAAATTAAAACCCAACTGGCTCGACGGAAATCACCATTGGTTGCTCATTATCGGATTAATTCTGGATATCTTGATAAAGAACAAACTCAGGCGGGTGCAGGGCGCATCATAAGCGAAGCGTGTCATATTCTTGATCTGTTTTGTTTTTTGACCGATGCAAATCCGGTGGCCGTTTCGGTTGAATCGTTGCATGCACAACGGACCGATATTTTTCCAACCGATAATTTTACTGCACAAATTAGTTTCGATGATGGTTCTGTTTGTTCGCTTCTTTATACGGCGCTTGGGCATACCAATTTGGGTAAAGAGCGCATGGAGCTTTTTTTTGATGGTAAATCGATTGTGATGGAAGATTATATGCAGCTCTATGGCTTCGGGCTTTCTTCCTCATTCAATGAAACAGTTTCTTCACCAGATATTGGCTACCAAGAGTTGATACGAACATTTTTTAAAGGGCTCAATAAAAAAGGTGAACATCCAATTCCATATGCACGATTATTCAAGGTGGCGGAACTATCGCTGATCATTGATAAATTGGCGTGTGAAGGGGGAGGAGCAAAGGAATTATGATTCGTTCGCCCTTCGTTCGCAAATTACTCAGGGCGAACGGAAAGAAGATCATCATCAAAATAACAAGAAAATTTGAGCAAAGAGTAATGCAACAAAAAAGAGAAAAAACATGAAGACCATTTGCAGCTACACTATTTTCATCATCTTTTTATTATTTTCCACCTCAACTCATTCTATGCTTCATGATGCCAAGATCTTTGTCGCGGGTGCTCGCGGGCTCGTCGGATCGGCCATCGTGCGTAAATTGCAACGAGAAGGATACGCAAATATCATTACTCGTTCGCATGAAGAACTTGATTTGCGCGATGGGAATGCAACGCGAGAATTTTTTGCAACGGAGCAACCGGAATATGTCTTTTTAGCAGCGGCCAAAGTGGGCGGTATTTGGGCGAATTCAATTTATCCGGCAGATTTTATTTACGATAATTTGGCAATTGAGCTCAATGTGATTGATGCTGCATATCGAACCGGCGTCAAAAAGCTGCTGTTCTTGGGATCCTCATGCATCTATCCGCGCGAGTGTCCGCAACCCATTTTGGAAGACTATTTACTTACCTCAGCACTTGAGGAAACAAACAAAGCGTATGCAGTTGCCAAAATTGCCGGCATCATCATGTGCCAATCTTATAATCGTCAATATGGCACCACATTTATTTCCGTGATGCCCACCAATCTCTATGGCCCATTTGATAACTTTGATTTGCAAAATTCTCATGTGTTGCCTGCGTTAATTCGCAAAATGCATGAAGCAAAAGAAAATAATGCACCAACGGTTACCATTTGGGGCAGCGGGAGGCCGTATCGTGAGTTTTTATATGTGGATGATCTGGCTGATGCAGTATTCTTTTTGATGAACACTTATGATGGCAACGATATTGTAAACATTGGAACCGGGCAAGATGTTAGCATTGGTGATTTGGCAATGATGATTAAAGAGATCGTTGGCTTTGAAGGGAGCCTGGTCTTTGATGCGACCAAACCTGATGGCACGCCACGAAAATTGTTGAACGTTGATCGGTTGGCCAATTTGGGATGGAAGGCGAAGACGGGGTTGGAGGATGGAATTCGGATGACGTATGAATGGTGTTTAGAAAATGGGGTTTTCGATTAGATGAATTCAGAATATTCGGAATTTTCATGTAAAAAAATATAATAACCCGTTCGTGGCGAGTTTCGAGTGGGTGAAGCCCACCCGAAGTAACGAGCCATATAGAACGGACCTTGAAAAAATATTTGATTTTTAGTTGTTCAATTTTTTTATATGTGTTCTATGGCTCGTTACTCCGGGCGCTTCGCGCTCTGAACTCGCCACGAACGGTACATAATTAAAACGGATGAGATTATGAAGAAAACACTTATTTGCCTTATGATTAGTTCTCTACTTTCTCTGACCATTTCTGCTGTCTCACAAAAAAAAGCCCTCATCTTTGGCGTAACCGGTCAAGATGGTGCATATCTATCTGAGTTCCTTCTTTCAAAAGGTTATGAAGTACATGGGGTCAAACGCAGAACATCGGTTATTAATACATCTCGCATCGATCATATTTATCAAGCGCCACATACGATCGATCGGAATTTTATTTTGCATTACGGCGATGTGAGCGATAGCTCGAGTGTGATGAGCTTGATGGCACAAATTCAACCGGATGAAGTTTATAATCTTGCTGCTCAATCGCATGTGCAAGTTTCTTTTCAATTGCCAGAATATACAGGTGATGTCGATGCCATTGGGGTGCTGCGTATTTTGGAAGCGATCCATATTTTGGGATTAACCAATACGAAGTTTTATCAAGCATCATCGAGTGAAATGTTTGGAAAAGTTCAAGAAATTCCACAGTCGGAAACTACTCCGTTTTATCCTCGTTCGCCTTATGGCGTAGCCAAACTCTATGGCTATTGGATCACTAAAAATTATCGCGAATCCTATGGTATGTTTGCGGTCAATGGCATTTTGTTTAACCATGAATCGCCTATTCGTGGCGAAACATTTGTGACGCGCAAAATTACACGCGCAGCAGCACGTATTCGCTGTGGTCTGCAGCAGATGTTGTACTTGGGCAACTTGGATGCGAGTCGCGATTGGGGCCATGCGCGTGATTATGTGGAGGCGATGTGGTTAATGCTGCAACAAAATGAACCGGATGATTATGTGGTTGCAATGGGTGAAACGCACACAGTACGAGAGTTTGTCGAAAAAGCATTTGCAGCTGCAGATATCACTATTCAATGGCAAGGATCCGGTGTTGATGAAGTTGGTTACAATGCATCAACGGGTGCGCCCGTGGTTGCGATTGATCCGCAATATTTCAGACCGGCAGAAGTCGATCTGCTGATCGGTGATCCAAGCAAAGCGAAATCAAAATTAGGCTGGCAACCAAGCATGAGTTTTCAAGAACTTGTGGATGATATGATGATCGCAGAGCTTGAAGATGCGCGCAGAATTTCGGCGATGCTGTATAGATAAACAAGCTCTGAATGCGCAAAATCGTTCTATACTTCCAATTTTCATTGTGCTATCATTGGCGCGATTTTGTTTGCATCACATAAAAAAGGAAAGCATCATGAATATCAAAAAAGTCTTCATCCTATCTTTTTGCACACTTTCATTTGGCCTTTTTTGTGCAATTGAACAGTTGGGTCAAAAGCCGATAGTTATCATTATTCCTTCATACAATAACATCAATTGGTATCAAAAGAATATCGATTCGGTGCTTTCTCAGAAATATGAGAATTACCGTGTTATTTATATCGATGATTGCTCAAAGGATGGGATGTCCGATATTGTTCCTGCTTATATCAAGGAACATGATGTTGCCAATCGCTGGATTTATATCCGTAATCCAGAAAATAAGGGCGCGCTTTACAATCTTTATTATGCGATTTATGCATGCCCGGATGATGCCATTATTGTCACTCTTGATGGGGATGATTGGTTTAAGCATGAGCATGTGCTTGAGCGTGTAAATCTTGAATATGCCGATGAAAGCGTGTGGATGACCTATGGGCAATTTGAGTGGTGGCCGTCGGGCCAACGTGGCTATTGTTGCACATTGCCGCTTAAAGTGCGGTGTGATCGCTATATGTTGCGATTGAATTGTAACGTAGCGACTCATTTGCGCACGTTTTATGCCTGGTTATTTAAGCGCATTAATTATCTTGATTTGTTGTGGGAAGGAAAATTCTTCCCGGTTGCTTGGGATCGCGCCATGATGGCGCCGATGCTTGAGATGGCGAGCCCTGACCATTTCAGATGTATTGATGATATTTTGTACGTTTATAACAGTGATACTGGACTTAATGATCATACATTGCACGGCCAATTGCAGTGGGATCTTGGTGCGTATGTGTTTACGTTGCCGCCATATCATCCACTCGATGGCTCATGCTAAAAAAGGAGAATGTATTATGCAAATTCGTAAACTTTTTCTAATTTCGGCTCTTGCGTTGCAAGCAGCTGGCATTGTTGGTGCAAATGATGCAGCAACAGCAGATCTTGTTGTATTTTCTTTTGATCGCCCATTGCAGCTTTATGCCTTTTTAGAATCTGCTCAAAAATATGCGAAAGGAATAGGGCAAACTACTGTTGTATTTCGTGCAAGTCAAAAGGGCCATTATGAGTATGGCTATCAAGTTGTTGCGGACGCATTTCCTCAGGTGAAATTTCTTGCTCAAGGAGAGAATCCAAAAGAGGATTTTAAGCCACTAACTCTACAGGCAACATTTGAATCGCCATCAGACTACGTCATATTTGCAGTTGATGACATAGTGGTGAAAGATCATATAGATCTATCCGAATGCATCAAGATGCTTGAAATTAATCAAGCATACGGTTTTTATCTGCGCATGGGCGAGCATTTAGATTTTTGCTATACCATGAATCAATCGCAGCAAGTTCCACCTCTTACCGCTATTAAAAAAGACGTAATGGCCTGGACGTTTGCTGCTGGAGAACACGATTGGGGATATCCAAATACCGTTGATATGACGCTTTATCGCAAAGCGGATATTGAGCAAGCATTTCGAAGTTTGAACTACCATTCGCCAAACACATTGGAAGCATATTGGGCATGCCAAGCAACGCCAATTATGAATAAGCGAGGACTGTGCTTTAAAGAATCAAAAATCGTAAATCTTCCATTGAATCGCGTGCAAACCGATTATAAAAATTTATCGATGGAGATCGATCCAGCTGATTTACAAATCAAGTTCTTGCAGGGTTTGAAGCTCGATATTGCACCGCTTGCCAAAATTAAAAATAAATCGGCCCATATGGCCTACGAACCTTCATTTATCGCGCGCAACGCGGCGCTCAGTGTGGTGCCAGAAGTTGTTGAGGGCAATACTCCAGAACCATGCAAAAAAAAAGAAGACCTTTTTGCAAAGCTCGGCGTTCAAACATTAGATGAGCTTTTGGATGTCCCTTCGATGGATGATGAATGCGTGGCAAAACGAAAAATGGCTGATGTGGAAGAAAAACATATCGTCATTGTGACGCCAAGTTATAAAAATGCTGAATGGTATAAATGGAACTTGGATTCGGTATTTTCTCAAGACTATCAAAATTGGCATATGATTTATGTGGATGATTGTTCTCCTGATGGTACTGGTGAGTTGGTGAAAGCGTACGTCAAAGAGAAGGGTTATGAAGATAAAGTTGTGGTGCTCTGCAACAAGAATCGGCGTAAAGCGCTCGCGAATTTATATACCGCCATTCATATGTGTGCGCCAACCGATATCATTGCAATTCTCGATGGAGATGATCGCCTTGCGGGTGCCGATGTACTTAATGAAATCAATCTCATGTATTCAGCATACGATGTTTGGCTAACGTATGGCCAATTCCGCGAATATCCAAGTAAAGTAATGGGTTTTTGTCAGCCATATCCCCAAGAAGTAGTAAAATATTGTGCGTTCAGAAATTATCCAATGGGACCATCTCATTTGCGTACCTTCTATGCTGGATTGTTCCATAAAATAAAAATGGATGATCTCGTTTATGAAGGCGACTTCTTCCCGATGACCTATGATTTGGCGATTATGTTGCCAATGATTGAGATGGCACGAGAGCATTTTATGTTTTGCCCAAAAGTTTTGGTTGATTACAATACTTCAAATCCGATCAATGATCATAAGGTTTCCAAAGATCTGCAAAAAGAGTGTGATCGGGTGATCCGCTCTCGTGGGCAATATGCAAAACTCGATGCATTGTTTCAAAGGTAGATGAGTATGAATATGCGATATGTGCTTGGTTGTGCGGTACTTTTTTTTACAACCTTCTCCGCTCGTCCTGCCTGTCCTGAGCTGAGTCGAGGGGAAGAATTGAGGGGTGAATTGCCGATTGTCATTGTCACTGCAAGCTACAACAACTCACAATGGTATCAATGGAACTTGGATTCTGTTTTTGAGCAACATTACTCAAACTGGCACATGATTTATATCGATGATAATTCTCCGGATGGCACCGGCCAACTGGTTAAATCGTACGCAAATCAAAAAGGATACGATGATCATGTGACCGTTGTGTGCAATCAAAATCGGCGTGGCGCAATGGCAAATCAATACATGGCGATTCATGCATGTGATCCGATTTGTATTATTGTGATTCTTGATGGTGACGATCGATTTGCGCATTCGGATGTTCTTTCATATATCAATAACATCTATGCACATACCGATACATGGCTTACCTATGGGCAGTTCAAAGTATATCCAACCGGTGATAGAGGTTTTTGTGTGCCAATGCCTGATTATATTGTTGCCAACAATGCATTCAGGGAATTTGAACATATTCCATCTCATTTGCGCACCTTCTATGCCGGATTGTTCCACAAAATCAAAAAGGAAGATTTGATGTATGGTGATGATTTTATTCCTATGTGCCCTGATATTGCTGCGATGTTTCCCATGATAGAAATGGCACGGGATCATTTTAGATTTATTCCGGATGTTTTACTTGAATACAATGATTCAAATCCAATCAGTGAGCATCGAATTTCAAGGGATCTCCAACGTTCACTTGATATTAGGCTGCGATCAATGCGGCGCTATGAGAAGGTTGAAAGCCCATTTTAATTAACAAAGGTAAGTAGTATGAAATTCCAATTTAAACGTATTTTTCTTTTTCTTATTCTTGCGTGCAATCTGCACGCTGCTAAAGTCGGCTTGCTCGTTGTGGCAACCGGCAAATACATCCAGTTTGTAAAACCGCTCCTTGATTCGGCTAATAAATATTTTTGCCCCGATGATGAGGTGACTTATTTTATTTTCACCGAAGGTGAGCCTCCTGTATATGCAAATGTAGTGAAGTTTCATCATAAACGGGTTGGTTGGCCCTTCGATACCATGATGCGCTGTGCAATGTATTTGAAGCATGCCGATGAATTATCCAAAATGGATTACTTATTTGCCTGTGATGCGGATATGTTGTTTGTCGATACAGTGGGTAGTGAAATACTTTCTGAACGTGTAGCAACGCAGCATCCGGGATTTGTGGGTAAGCGAGGAACCTATGAAACCAACTCGCGTTCAACGGCATACGTGGCACCCTATGAAGGCAAGCAGTATTTTGCGGGTGGATTTTATGGTGGCACCTCTAAACAATTTCTCAAAATGACGCGTACTATGGTCGCTAATATTTTCGAAGATCTTGATAGTGATTTGATTGCTGTTTGGCATGATGAAAGCCACCTCAATCGTTATTTTATCGATAATCCACCCACAAAGATTTTGACTCCTGAATATTGCTACCCGGAAAGCTGGAGCTTGCCGTATCATAAGCGATTATTGGCACTGGATAAAAATCATAGCGAAATGAGAGCTTAAGAAACGATCATTTTGGCAAGGGCACCATCAAAATCTTTTGTCCAAATGGCAAACATCTCAGTTTCTTGTGGGCACACTAAACTTTCCCGTAAAATGCTTTTGGCTCTCGATGCAAGTATGTGAATATCTATATTCTGTGCTTTGCGAGCGGTAACTATGATATTGCGAGTAACCAAATATTCTTCTTTTTTGATATCTAGAATTTCAAAACCCAGCACAGAGAGTACGTGTTCGTATTTTTCTTGATACCAGCCATCGCAATGAATGGCCCAATGCGCCTCGTGTGATCCAAATACATGGCGCATGATTGCCTGCTTTTCTTGATATGAATAGCGTGGATCAGCGAGTTGTTTTATGCTTGCATCGAAATCAGGTGTTTCGATGATAATGATTCCGCCAACTTTAAGCCAGGTATGCCAAGCGGCAAGCATGGCCAGAGCTTCTTGGCGCGTAAAATGTTCAAAGACATGATGAGAGCGAACTTCATCGACTGTGTTTGCTGGAAATTGAAGTTCGGTAATATTGGCAAAATAATCGGCACAAGAGTGGTCTTGCACAGTATGTTCGGTCGAAGGGAAATCGATATTGATGTGCTCGGAAAAATAGCGTTGGCCGCAACCAAGATGAAGGCGAAGCGGGGAATGTAGATAGTATTTGTTTTGTTGAATGAGAGTGTTGAAAGTGTTTTCACTATATGAGAAATTGCTCAAGCAAAGAAGAGCGGTAAGTAAAATTTTCAAGAAATGCGTATTTTGCATAAGTTATCAATCTCTGTAGAATTATACCGATTTTTTTAAAAGAGCAACGTCATTCTAGTAAAGTGAAGCAATAATGACAAGGCGATAAGGAGAGTTCATGAGCAGCAAAAAAGGATTTTATTTTTCTCTTATTCTGTTATTGGTGTCAGGCAACTTTTCTTTACGAGCTTATTCATTTACTAAGCTGACCATTCTGACACATTTTCACACGGAAAATCGTGGTCCTGATGCAGTTGTGCGTAGTCTAGAGGCTGGATTGCGCGAATTCAATATTAATTTTAATAAAAATCCTGCACATGATGATGAAATTGGCGATGCTGTTATTGTCCTTTCGGGGGTTGAAAATTTGCAAAGAATAATCGATTTAAAGAAAACTGGAAAAATTAAACTATTACTAGCAGGACCTAATCTGATGATTCGGCCAAATGAGCATAATCGCATTTTAACATCTTCCGAAATAGATCAGGTTGTTGTGCCATCTGATTGGGTCCGCATTGCATATACTCAGCAAGAGCCTTCATTGGCCGATCATATTGCCACTTGGTATGCCGGAGTTAATACCGATCAATGGGCTCCTTCAAAAGTAAAAAAAACCGATTCGAAAAAGGTTTTAGTGTATTGGAAAACCGAATCAGAATCATTTTGTTGTGATGTTGAAAATGCATTGCGAGAATATGGTTTTGATCCCATTCGATTATGCTACGGAACTCATAATCAAGAACAATTCAAAAGAGCCCTGGATGAAGTGCGATTTGCCGTATTTATCAGCAAATCGGAATCCCAAGGAATTGCATTAGCAGAGGCATGGTCTATGGATGTACCCACAATTAATTGGGATCCACAATTTCTCGAGGCGCATGGAAGAATATATTCTGAATGCAGTTCATGCCCGTATCTAACGCCAAGTACCGGACTGCGGTGGCAAACAATCGATGAATTTAAGAATATTTTATGCAACATTGATGCATACACATTTTCTCCGCGATTATGGGTGATTGGGAATATGAGCGATCGAGCAAGTGCGAAGGTGATGTTGGATATCATCGCAAAGGCCGAGCAAAAACCGAGTATAATTTTCCATCAAAGCAAAGAAACATTAGAAAAAATTTCCGAAATCATAACTAATAAACAAACTGGTGCCTATCTTCGATTTGGGGATGGCGATGTGAACTTAGTCATTGGTTCAAATGATATGCTCCAGGATGCAAATTCAAAATTAAGTGCAGAAATGCGTGAAGCTTTTGGCATGAATGGATCCACGATTTTAAAGGCATTGCCATTGCATTGTGAAGAATTTGGAGGGCTTGAATCAGGCATGTTTCCTGGGAATCATGAGTGGCCCTATGATGCTTGTGTTAATTTTGTGAGAACCGTATCTCCTCTTTGGCAAGATGAATTGAGGGATGTGTATTCTCAAGTTGCTCTGCATTATCTGGCAGTGTATGATCCGAATCTTTGCATTCGATTTCTCAAGTTCTTGCGATCTCAAAATTGTGTATTTGTGGGGAATGAAAATGTCCCTCAATCAATTCGAAAATTATTATTTGGAGAACGGTGCCAATTTGTGCCGGCTCCATCACGTCAGTCGTATACGCAGATCGATCGTATTGAGCAGGAATGTTTACAAGTATTAACTTCGTCGAATGAGTACAAAGTTGTTGTTATTGCCATGGGATGTTCAGGACGTGTTTTGCAAAAACGATTATTGCAGCAGGTTGATAATGTTTTCTTGTTTGATTTTGGCAGTCTTTTGGATGCACTGTGCGAATGGGATACGCGTGCATGGATTTCGTTGAGCAAATTTAATGCCAATCAGTTTTTGGCCCGAATGAGGCAAGGAATACGGGTTCTTGCTACTACTGCTTTGCTTGATAATCAATACGAGCAGCGAAAATCTGAATATGAAAAAGGTATCGAGGTTGTAAATTCATTCGGGTATGAGCCATATATTGTTGAAGCAATTACGGCATCGGGTCCAACATTTTTGGATGATCTGAGTGATACTGTTTTTTATTCAAATGTGAATGATGCAAGTTTGCGCAATAAGGGAGTGAATGAAGCTCGTTCAATGAGAGCGGCTCTTGAGCATTTTGGTTTTTCTGATGATGATATGATTATCAAAGTTACCGGGCGTTATCGATATAATTCCGATTATTTTATTCGATGTGTTGAGGATCATCCTGATATTGATTGTGTTGTTTGCAAGGATGAATATGGGCAAGTGCGGACCTGTTGTTTTGCATTACGCTGCAAATATTTCAAAGAGATGCTTAAGCAGCTTGATTTAGAAAAAATGGAACGTGAGATGATTAATATTGAACTTGAGGTGGCGAGTTATCTTAAACGGAACATTCATATTAAAGTTTTCGAAGTTCCAAAAATAGATATGACGTGTAGAATTGCTCAAAATAATTACGAAACAATTTTTTAATTATTCCAGGAAAAGCATGAAGAATATTACAACATTTTCTTTACTCATTATTAATGCCTTATCATGTGGAAACATATTTGCGATCCCCTTTCCTTTAAAACCCTATGAAAAATGGTGGAGCAATCACTTGCGTTCAAGCGAAGACATAGTCAAGTGCAGTGATTGGTGGGGCAATGAAGATGCAATTTCCCGTGCCGTTGCGCGAATTCACATCAAAGGCAAAGGTTATAAGAGTATTCTTGATATTCCCTGTGGATTATGTGCCGATTATCTCGGGTTTAAAAAAGCAGGTATCGACATTGAATATTTAGGTATCGATATCACCGAACAGTTAGTTACTCGTGCGATAGGCCAGGGAATTCCTGCCAAACAGGGCAGCATCGAAAAAATTCCATGCAAAGATTCTGCCGTTGATATTTGTTATGTGCGCCATATTTTGGAACATTTGCCAAGTTATGAAGATGCATTGCGTGAATTGATTCGCGTTGCCAAAAAAGAGGTCCTCATTGTTTTTTTTGTTCCTCCTCATGATGGTGAAACAGCAATTAATTCCAGGATCGTTGATGGTGATGTGATTTATTATAACTGGTATAACAAAGCTGGTTTGGAAAAATTTATTAAGCGTAATCCTAAAGTTCATGATATTGAATGGGGAGAAGTAACTAAGGAAGAATGTATCTTGCACATCTATCTGGATGAAGAATGGCAGTCTCAAAGTGCGACTATCGTAAAAATCGACACGGCTCCGATTGCAAGTCCAGATGGATGGGATGCGAATGAATTGAAAAAAATTTTTAATTTTAATAAATAGCATAAAAAGGAGAAAAAAATGGTTAGTTCTGCAAGAATGAGTTCTGTTGCGCTATTGGTAGTGTTATTGAGCGCAAATTATCAATATTGTTCAGTCGCAGCAGATCATCTGGCGCCATATGAACAGTTCCTTATTAATGGCACGTATGAGGGCCAGGATTGGAGCCGGTTCAATCCAATTCCAAAGTCGCGTTATGAAACATTTTTACGCGCATTTGAACATTTCGAAGCACACAGTGGGCATATTGTTGTTGAACTTGGCACTACGCGCAGCTTTGTGCATGGTGGGTTGGTTGGATGCAATTCTGATGATTCTCGATATTGGACTCCTGCAATTCCTGCCAACTGGGATTGGGGTGCAGGTTGCTTTACCCGCATGGCAGCTGAATGTTTGAGTTATCTTAATCCTGAAATTCATACAATTGATTTGGCGCGAGCGCATATCGCACGGTGCAAAGTCATCACTGCAGATTTTAAAGATATTATTCAATACCATGTTTGTTCTTCTTTAGATTTTTTAAAAAAATGCACATTCAAAATAGATCTTTTGTATTTGGATACTGGCGATATGTGGCCCATTGAGCCCACGGCCCAGTTGCAATTGGAAGAAGCGCAAATCATTGTTGAGCGCGATCTCTTGAGCCCGAATGGGATTCTCCTAATCGATGATGTGCGCAATCAAACACCAAAAAAGTTCGGCGAAAAGTCCGATTTGGGTAAGTCAAAGTATGCGATTCCCTATCTGCTGGAACATGGTTATGAGATTGTTGCTGATGAATATCAGGTGATCATGAGAAAGAAAAATTAAAAGGAATAGGATGACTCATATTCGATCTATTTTATTTTTTAGTTTAATGGGTATGGTTTTGCAAATCTATGCGCTTGGTGAGGCGGTTCCATTTTCATTATTACAACAATTATTGCCTTCTAATCCAATAATTTTGGAAGCAGGAGCTCAATTTGGCGAAGATACTTCTTGGATGAGTGAGATGTGGCCATGTGGAACTATTTATGCGTTTGAGCCAAGCCCAGAATCGTTTCCTGCGCTTGCAAAAGTAGCGTCACAGCATTCCAATATTATTATTCATAAGCTTGCGCTTTCTAATCAAGTTGGAGAACTTCCATTTTATTTATCTGGCGGTGCAAGCTCTTTGCTTAAGCCAACCGATAGTTTTAATCAAGATTATTTTCATGCTGATCTTGAGCATCCTATTATGGTGCCAGTTACAACTTTTGATTTATGGGTACAAGAAAATGATGTTGATCATATCGATTTCATGTGGCTCGATATGGAAGGGAATGAATTAAATGCATTGAAGGGTTCTTTATCGATTCTTTCAAGAGTCAAGGTTATTTATGCAGAAGTGAATTTGCAAAATTTCTGGCATGGATGCGTGAAATATGAAGAATTAATAACATGGCTTGAGAATCAAGGATTTGAAAAAATTTGGGAAGACATTACTCCGCATTGGCATGGTAATGTGGTTTTTGTGAACAAAAATCTTTAAAGTTTACCAATCAAAATCTTTTTCGTAGCCTAAATCAATCAGGCATTGGCCAGCAATTTCTTTAAAAGCTTTTTTGTGTTCTTCGTTAAAATATTTTTTCCAACTACCAATTTTACCCTCATGAAAAGTGCCGCTGCCGCCAAATAAGGAATCTGCTATCTCTTGGGCTTCACTCAGTGATAGTCTGATTTTAATATGATTGGCAATATTGATAATTTCCGTAAGTTGATCTTGTATCGATCCCCCTCCGTGCGGTCCGACCAATTTTTCGAAATAAGTGGTGTATATAAACCGCCGATTTTTCCAATTCAAATAATCACGGATAAAAGTATCAATACCGTGATATTTAGAAATTTCTTCCATGGCCCAAAGTCCATAGTTTCTAATGCATGATAGATCTGTTATTAATAGTATGAGTAATTCATCAAAGGGTATACGACTTAATTCTGGCCAAGATTCACCGTTTTTTTGTATATAATGTGCAAATGAGACCATTTGGTCTCTTGGATCTCGTATGATAAATATTCCCCGAAATAAACCTTTAGAGATACACGATATATTTGAGAGAGATGCTATGGCATGTGTTAAAAAAAATTTAGTGCGCGGAAAATTTTTCGCTTGATAGGGATCAATGATCAGAAAATTATCGGGGTTAGCATCAAATTCTCTGCCAGTCAGTAACATGATTAGCTTTGCTATGAGATGAGTTCCACTTTTAGGAGCAGAAGTTAGAAATATTTTGTCGGCTGTTTTTGGAATCGATAATATTGGCGAGCTAGCAAAAATACTCAGATATAAAAGTTGCTTCATAATCCGATTCATAAAATCCCCCTTTGTGGCTATTCATTTTTATTGTGATGTAATTAATCTCGTGAGGGCAAGACTTTGGCTGAAAATTCACATAGAATTTATTTTTTCTATTCTAGATTTTTTGGAATCACGTTCGTTATTCTATTGATTGTATATCAAAAGAGGGAATGCGATTCATGAAATTTAGAATAACTCATATTCGTAGTGTATTAGTTTGTATCATTGCTCTTCAATCAGCGGGCATTTTACCATCAGAGAAGGATTCTGTTCGAGCATCATGGGATGCATATTGCCATGAGAATGATATATTTTGGAGCACTGCAGTTACTTCAAAAGCAAGGATTGCTATACAGAAGAGGAAAATTGAATTTGAGCCCACTCTATCGGTTATCGTTCCCTGTTACTTCAAGCATGCTCGCCATTTGCCGACATTGCTCTCATTTTATGAGATGCAAACACGATTACCCGATGAAGTTATTATCTCATTATCTGATGCACAGCATGTTCCTCATGCAATTTTAGAAGAATTACAACAAACATTATGGGCTTTTCCGGTCACATTAATCACCTCGCAAAAGCGGCGCTCAGCTGGGCAAAATCGAAACGTTGCCTGTGCATATGCGAGTGGCGATATCTTGGCAACTCAAGATGCAGACGATATCCCCCATCCGCAGCGATTAGAGATTATTCATTATTTTTTTTCTACGTATGACATTGATCATATGATGTATGAATATCGTATGATTCAGGAAGGTGATCAAAGCGTTCCTTTTCAATTTTATGATCAATTCGATCAGCTTCAATTTGGGGCATTTAAGAATTTTTCTAATGTACAGCGAGCGCATATATTTACTAATGGGAACGTTGCGATACGGAGATCTGTTTTTGAAAAAATTCAATGGCCAAGCAAGCCACGAGGAGAGGATGTACTTTTCAACCGAGAAGTATATGAAAAATTTGAACATTGCATTTTTGTGCGAGCTATTCTGCATGGTTACCGAGAGTTTTTATCTTCAGCAGCGCAAGTGCAGGGCAAAGCTGAAAAAATTTTTATTTATGGTATGCGGCCGACCACCAAGAAACATCATAAGTTGAAAATTGTGAAGTTAGATTAGAGATCATTTTCAAAGGGGGAAATGTTTATGGGGCAGTTGAACAAAAGTATCATGATGCTTATCTTTGTATCGCATGTAATACATCCAATCACGGAAATGGAGTTCTGGGCGCAATATAGTCTTACTGATGAGCAAAAAGAGCCTCTCAAGCGGCCAGAGGCACATGATAAAACAATTTCGGTCATTGTACCTTGTTATTACAAGCATGCACGCTATTTACCATCATTATTACGTATGTATGAAAACCAAACTAAATTGCCCGATGAAGTGATAATCTCACTTTCTGAGATTCAGCGTGTTGATTTGAGCATACTCAGAGAACTGCAAGGAGAGCTTTGGGCATTTCCAGTTGTATTGATTGGTTCTGAACGGGTACAAAGTGCTGGAGAAAATCGAAATATTGCCGGCCGTGCTGCATGGGGTGATGTTCTGGTTTGCCAGGATGCAGATGATATTCCGCATCGCCAACGTATTGAAGTGATTTCATACTTTTTTAATACGTATGACGTTGATCATTTGATGCATCGTTTTAATTATATTCAGATGGGTAGCGATTCAGCATTTACATTCGAAGAATATCCAGATCTTTCTCAGATCCAATTCGTGCAAATGAATGATTGGAAAACGGCATTACAGGGTAGGTTTTTGACCAATGGAAACATTTCGATTGCGCGCCATGTTTTTGAAATTCTTAAATGGCCGGATAAAAATGTTGGGGAAGATATTGCATTTAATGATATGGCATATTATCGTTTTCGGCATTGCATAGCATTACGCTGTTTCTTGTATGGATATCGTCAGTATCTCTCATCGAGTTCGGCAACAGAACTCAATGATGAAGAGGTCTATTTTCAAAAAACATCGAATGAAATAGTTGAGAAAAAATACCGAATGACCATGCTCAAATACCCACTCATTCGAAGGGATAGGCCGGAGCATTAAAAGTTTATTTTAGGAGCTATTTTATGAAGATGCGTGTGCCATTATGGGCCATTTTTTTAATGTGTTGTGTTCAATCAAGCGTTGCAATCAGCCTTGTGCTTTCCAACCGTCAATTGTGTGATCTTGAACTGATCTTAAATGGCGGTTTTGCTCCATTGACCGGGTTCATGAATGAAGCCGATTATAATAATGTTGTTGAACATATGCGGCTGGCAGATGGTACCTTGTGGCCCATGCCGATTGTGCTTGATGTGCCTGAATCAATGGCTAAAAAATTGGAGCATGAAAAGATAATTACTTTGACAACTGCCGAACACAAAGTGGTTGCCACGCTCGAAATCAGTGATATTTATAGACCAGATAAAGTTCATGAAGCGTTGAATGTCTATAAAACAACGAGCATGTACCATCCGGGAGTAAAATATTTATTTGAAGAGACCCATGATTACTACATCGGTGGGACGGTGACCAAAATAGCTGATGTTCCTCATTATGATTTTACCGAACTGAGAAAAACTCCAAGTGAGCTGAAACAGTATTTCAAGGAGCAGGGCATTGAAAAAGTTGTAGCGTTCCAAACGCGCAATCCGATGCATCGCGCCCATGTGGAACTTACCTATCGTGCTGCCAAACAGTTAGGTGCTCATCTTTTAATTCATCCGGCAGTCGGTGAGACAAAACCGGGCGATGTGGATCATTACACGCGGTGCCGCTGTTATCAACATGCGTTGAAATATTATCCTGAGGGGAGCGTAACTTTGAGCGTGTATCCGATTGCAATGCGAATGACCGGGCCGCGCGAGGCTCTCTGGCATGCGATTATTCGCAAAAATTATGGATGCACCCATTTTATTGTGGGGCGCGATCACGCGGGTCCGGGTAAAGATGAGAATGGCAAACTCTTTTATGGGCTCTATGATGCGCAGGAGATGGTTAAACAATATGCCACTGAGATCGGTATCGAGATTGTAACCTTCAATGAAGTGGTTTATCTGAAAGAACAAGACGCCTATGTTCCCGAAGATGAAATTCCGGATGGAGCGACTGTGTTGCGTATTAGTGGTACCGAGTTCAGGCGTATGTTGCAAAATGGAGAAGATATTCCTGCTTGGTTCTCGTTTCCAGAAGTGATCGCTGAACTTAAAAAAACATATCTGCCAAAAAAGAAACAAGGGTTTACTTTATTTTTGACCGGTCTTTCGGCTGCGGGCAAATCGACCCTTGCACACGCTCTAGAAGAAAAGCTCCAAGAAATACAAAATCGAAAAGTAACGACTCTTGATGGGGATGTAATTCGTACCCATTTATCCAGCGAGCTTGGATTTTCAAAAGAACATCGTTCACTCAATATTCGCCGCATCGGTTTTGTGTGCAACGAGATAACCAAAAATGGTGGTATAGCAATTGTAGCGGCAATTGCTCCTTATCAAGACGATCGGGCATATAATCGAGATCTTATTTGTTCAAATGGTGGCTACATTGAAATTTATATGGCAACGCCACAAGAGATTTGCGAAGATCGCGATCCAAAAGGGCTCTATGCTGCCGCGTATGCGGGTATGGTGCAGCATTTTACCGGTGTACAGGATCCTTATGAAATGCCGATTGATCCAGAGCTGACTATCGATACATCAAAAGTAAGCGTTGATGAGGCGCTTGAAAGGGTAATCGAGTATCTAGTGCGCGAAGGATATTTGTAATCGTTGTTCAGTTATGTTTACTCGGCTTTAAAGCTTGTGCTTGTTGGTGTTTAAGGCCCGGATCAATAAATTCATTTAGCTCTTTTTGCATCGTTTTGTAATCCTTCAGCTGCGGTAGAAATTCTTTGAGCTGGTTAATGGTGCGCTCTGGATGCTTGAGCAAATCATCAAAATAAACGACATGCATATCATAGCCGATGGAATATTTAAAAGCGCATGAATAGGCAAGGGCAATATTGCGATAGAAGTTTCGTTTTGGTTGTTCAAGATCCTTCTGAATCGATGCATTTGTTTCATCCGGATGGCGAATCACCATTACAATTTTTGGTGTATAGCCGAGTTCTTGTGCTGCTTGTAGAAATAGGGGGAGCAAAATAGTAATCTCAGGATTTTTGATGCCGAAGAATTTTGAGTTGCCAAAGTGCTGTGCCAGATGTTCCTTAACGTGATCTTTGAGTGTAGCTGTTCGTGGATAGGTTTCCCAATCGAATAAGCGAGGATTATACCAGATTGCACCAATTTCTTTTAAAATCGGCTGCATCATCTGGGTTGTTGGTAGATGTTCAAATTTTCCTTTTTTGTTATTGTCGCGGGGGCCTGCCAATGGTGTACCCATTTCCATACCAAGTATTTTGAGCACTCCGGCGGTACATGAAGTTCCACTTCTTCCCATGCCGACAATAAAGACTGCAGTTTTTTCTTCTGATGCATGGCAGGTAAATGAAATGAGTAAGAAAAAAATCATGGCATTGAAGTTCAATCGAAACATAGTATCTCCTTTAAAGTTTCTCTCTTACCCTAAAAAAATTTCCCAGCTAATTCAAGAGCTGGGAAATAAAAGAATGCAATATGAAGAGTTTGTTAGTTGAGTATGGCGTTAATATACGTGTTAAGCGCTTTCGTTTTCATCTTATGATAATGGTGCTTCTTATTATCCCAATTGCTTCCACCGCGATAATGTAAGAATGTATTTTTATAAAAGAATTCGACATTGATGGCGCTTTGTAAGAATGCAATTTGTTTCTCATTAAATCCTTCTTGCTGTAATTTTGAAGTATTATGAGTACACAAAGAATAATCAGATTTTTTACAAGAATCGCATCTTAAGGATGATGAATGAATCTCGCCAAACCAGCGAGTTTTCAGATCTGGATTGTCGCGCAAATAAAAATAACTATAGCCACCAGCATCAATTGGGTGCCCATTTATTTGACCGCAGTTAAAAGTAAGAGTTTGCTTATTGGGCATGCTTCTCATATCAAGAAAAGCAAGGCCGTGCCACAAAAAACTTACATTTCCGTTTCCTTTTTTTGATCCCCCCAAATCATATCCGTGCAGAAATTCACGCACGCTCAATGGTTTGACTAAAAATAGATCGGAGTCTAACAAAACTACGATATCATTGTGATCAAATCCGAGAGTGTTAAGTGAATATTGCACTACGTTCACATTGCGAACGGTTGGAGAATTAAGGCTCTCTCTGTTCAAGCGTTCAAGATACGCATAGGTGTGTATTGTTTGCGGAATGCGAATGCATCTAATATTTAAATTTGCACATGTTTGATCAATTTGATGTTCAAGTTCCTTATCTTTGGCATCATTAAAGACAACGAATTCATAATCATCTAAAAGGAATTTTTGGAACGTTTTATGTTGAATTTCAATAAAATCAGGGCGGTTATATGCATAGGTAAAAATAAGCACTTGAGCAAAATTGGAAAACGATAGAAATAAGATGCAGAGAGGTAAGATACGAATCATTGATCGGTTCCTTTTTTAAGATTTTATTTCGTCAAAAAGTTTTTTCCAAGCATTTAAATTTTTGTGCCAATGCTTGAGACCAGCTTCTTTTATCTTTTCGCGCTTTGCTTGATAATCAGTATTTTTTACCTTTTGTTTGAGATCTTGCCATGAATCGAAATAGATGAATAGATCTTTATATTCATCACAATACCAGTCACATAAATTAAAATTAGTATTGGTAAAAAATGGTATTGGGGTTTTGGTACGTTTACATTCTTTTACAAATTTTTCCGACGGTACAAAATGCACAATGCCCCGCTGAATATTCTCAAATAAAGCCAGGTTTGACCATGCATAGGGGAAATATAAAATACCTTTAAAATCGGTTAGATCATCGGGCCCATTATAATTGCCATGATAGATGGTGATACTTAAATCAGCACATTTCTTTTTGACGTATGCTACTTGCGCAGGAGCCATACGTGGAAACAGAAAAATGGTTTCTTGTTTAGTGACTGATTCTGGAATAGCGGAAATAAATGAAGGAACTGGATCCTTTGGTAATACGCCCAGGGGGCGAATAGTTTTGGTTCCAATTTTTACATTTCTTTTATGGGCATAAAAATGTTCATACGGAGTATAGGAAATAATTTTCACGTTGGGCATATCGATGGCGGCGCGAAAGAGGTTATAATATGCGCGATCAGGAAAACTATTTTCCATGTCACCCGCATCATGGTAATCGAATCGATTACAGATCCAGATGATTAATGGCTTTTGCCAATTATTTTGCAAGAATATGCGGCAGAGTGGAGCTGTATCGGAAGTAATAATTGCATCAAATTCATCAAAATAATCTTTGTTCAATTCCCAAACTCGATTGGCACGACCGCTTGTTATGTTGTAAATATCATTCCCTTTGGCCCAAGGATCGAATTGTGCTCGCGAATCATGAATGAACCATTCGGTAAGATCAAGGTTCAATTGATTGGCAACTTCGCGAAAATCATTGATGCATCCTCGGTGGAAACTTAAATGGAGAATTTTAAATGGGAGCAAAGAAAAAAAGTGAAAAATACATGTAAATATAAGTAATCGTGATTTCTTCATACAATCACCAAGTATTTATCGCGAGGTTAGAAAATATTTTTTCCCATAACTCAAAATTTTTGTACCAGTGAGTTACGCCTGCTTCTAAAATTTTTTGTTTCATTTGGAGGTAATTGGTTGTATTGATTTTTTCAACTAAATCTTGCCAAGAATCGAAATATACAAAAAGATCTTTATATTCATCGCAGTACCACTCGCAGAGTTCTAAATGTTCAAGACTATGATATCTAATTGGTTCTTTTTGTTTGAGGGCATTAGTGATAAATTTTAGACTTGGAACAAAATGAACGATGCCACGCTGGATGTTTTCAAATAAGGCCAGATTAGACCATTGATAAGGAAAATAAATAATCCCTTTAAAAGCAGAAAGATCATCTGGTCCGTTATAAATACCATAATATGCGTTAATGCCGAGTTCTTCGCATTTACATTTAAGATATTTCTCTTGTTCAGGCTCTAATCGAGGATAGATAAATATCGTATTTTCTTTGCAAATTGTTGAAGGAATGTGTGAGATGAAATTATCAGGTGCTTTATGTGTGAGGCAGCCTAATGGCCGAATGGTTAAAGTGTCAATTTTTACATCTTTTTTATGAGCGTAAAAATGTTCATATGGAGTATAGGAAATAATTTTAACATTTGGCTTATCAATCGCAGCGCGAAAGAGGTCATAATATTCAGAATCTGGGAAATCACTTTCGTTATCAGCTGCATCATGGTAATCGAATCGATTACAGATCCAGATGATTAATGGCTTTTGCCAATTATTTTGCAAGAATATGCGGCAGAGCGGAGCCGTATCTGAGGTGATAATTGCGTCAAACTCATTAAAATAATCTTTATTTAATCCCCAAACCCGATCTGCTCGATCGCTTGTTATATTATAAATATCATTTCCCTTGGCTAATGGATCAAAATTTTCACGAGAATTGAGGATATACCAATCGGTTAAATCTAAATTTAGTTGATTGGCAACTTCGCGAAAATCATTGATGCATCCTCGATGGAAACTTAAATGGAGAATTTTAAAGGGGAGTAGAGATGAGGTACAGGTAAGCAGCCCCAGAAGTGCAGCTTGGATATAATGCTTCATTAGTCTACCCCTTAACTATTTTTACTTGCATAAACTGTTTCTAAAAATGAAAGCAATGTTTGAATGCGATTAATATATGTATGCTTCTCTTTGACAAAGTTCATCAATTCATAAAGCTCTTGGATATCTAGATGATCAAGCTTTTCTTTTGCATCATAAAAAAGTTGATATTCATCTGGGTTATAGACAATTTTTTCATGAAACAATTGATATACTGTTTCTGAATTGGTAATACCAAAAGCTCCATAACTAATGTTTTTGAAGATTCGGCAGGGGATATAACCCTTTCGAACTTGCCATTCACCTTGCAAGCTTGGTGCCATATATGCATGGCGAACCATATCGATATTTGCTTCCATACTGCAGTTCTTGGCAAGATGGTATTTAATATTATTTTCAGATGCAGCCTTTCTAAAGCGATACACCTGTTCAACATTGCCAAATTCGCCGCCCCACACAGACCCTACGTAGACAAATTCATTCTTTTTTTGAGTGACTATATTTTTTTTATTTTCTTCGATTTCATCCGGGAGCAAATCGGTAGCCCAAGGTAGATGTATAAGGCTGGAAGATACATCGCAGTACATACATTCATCTATTTTGGTCAAATTATAATCTAAGCAATCATGAGTATAGACTTGAAGTGTTATAGCACGTCCAGCTTGATATAATTCTTTATATCGACTTCCATCACAATTATGCAAGATATAAAAGCAGTCAGTTCTGATTGGAATATTCTGATCAACTTGGCCTTCGGTAATAAATAGTGATCCGCTAAAATCAAAGTTGCTTACATCGTCAGAATTATCGAGCCAGTATGTTTCAAACCCTAGATGTTCAAATGCGCGCATGAACGCCCAGTGAATATAGGAATGGGTATGAGAGTGTAATTTGTGCCCCCAAAGGATTACTTTTTTGATGGGGAGAGTTGTGTTGACCTGAGTTGCATGAAGAGCTGGAAAAAGAAATAAAGCGATCGATATGAACACAATGGTCTTTAATTTCATAATTCTCCTTTTTAAGAATTCTTTTTAAGGTTTATAAAACAATATGTTTCCAAAGAACCAATAGGTCGTATTTTCAAAATCTCGTCCATATTCCTCAAATCCTTGCGATTCGATCCAAGCTTTGACCTCTGGCATTTGCGGGAGGCCCTCATAACTTTCAATGAATGAAACTTCGGTGTAAATAACTTTGACGTTTTTAAGTATGTGTGGGGCGGCTTTGAGAACATTCAGTTCGTTGCCCTGCATATCTAACCACAAGCAATCGATGCGGTCAATATTGTTTTGCTGTGCCCAATGCTCAAGAGTAATTGTTTGTACTTCGATTGCGGATGGAAATTGAATTGGAGAAAATTTTAATCGCTCTTTCGGTTTATAGAGCGATCCTGCTTGAGAAGGGATCCCCGGTTTGCCCGGTTTTTCAGAAACATAGAATGTGGCATGGCCATCAGAATTGCTCAGCGCGAGATTGTAGCAGTGAATGTTTGTATATGCTGCCGTTGCGATTTTTAGTTTTTCAAAAATTTCCGGTACCGGTTCAAATGCATGGATGGTGCCATTGGGCCACTGATTGGCCATGCGAATGCTATCATGACCCTGAAATGCTCCCGCTTCTATAATCACCGGATCTTGGGGCAGAAGTTGTGCAATAATTGGAATAATTTCATGGGATTTAAATATACGCATAACTCTAATTCTCTTGCGGCTTTTGGGGTTTTCCAGTATATCTACATGGCTAGTATGCCAAACAATTTTAATTGCCGATATTCCCTCAATCAACTCGGGACAGGTTTTTACATGAAATTAAGCATTATTGTTCCTGCCTATAACGAAGAAAAACGAATCGCAAAAACATTGCGCGCATATCATGCATTTTTTAATGAAGTGCGGACTCAGAATGATCTTGATTTTGAATTTGTGGTTGTTGCCAATGGATGTAAAGATAATACCGTTGGCGTTGTGGAAGAAGTAAAAAGAGATTGCCCAGAAATCAATCTTCTTGATTTGCAACAGGGTGGAAAAGGGCTTGCTATTAAGGCCGGTTTTGCTGATGCATTAACACGTGAAAATGATTTGATTGGATTTGTGGACGCTGATATGGCAACGTTGCCAGAGCATTTTTATGATTTGGTTTTGCATCTTACATCAAATCAATCAGACGGCGTCATCGCATCTCGTTACACATTTGGTTCGCTCGTCTATCCGCCGCGTCCAAAGTATAAGCGCTGGGGAAGTAAATTAATTTATGAAACATGGGTACGATTACTCTTTGGTCTTAAATATGACGATTATCAATGTGGTGCAAAATTGTTTACGCGTAGAGTTATTGAGCGCATTACAGCGGAATTGACCGTGCGCCAATGGGCGTTCGATGTAGAACTCTTATATTTATGCAAACGAGATGGGTTTATTATCAAAGAGATTCCAACCGTTTGGAGCGATCAAGCGGGAAGTACATTAACGCCGTTCAGATCGGGCATGAGAATGTTGGCATCGGTATTCAAACTTCGTTTGAGATACTTATGGAAATAAAAAGTACGGTGATCATCTGCACTCGAAATCGGTGTGCAGATCTTCTACATACTTTGCATTCACTTGCCAAACAAACTGAACTTCCCGAGGAACTTATCATCGTGGATAGTTCCTCGAGCCCGATTGCAAATGAAGACTCATTTGCAGCAGTTTTCACGCCAACATTTTTCCCCGCAACGAAATTAATCTATTTGCACACAAGCCCTGGTTTGCCGTATCAACGTAATCAGGGAGTTGCGCGCGCCTCGTGCGACATCATTCATTTTCTCGATGATGATGTTGAGCTCGATGCTGATTACATTAGTCAAATGAACCATGCGTTTGCACAACATTCTGAATTTGCGGGTGGAATGGGCGAAGTAAAAAATATCCCTCATTCGATTCAATACACAGCATATTGCATGCTGAGCCGAGTTTTTTTGTTGCAGCGTAATTTTGCGTCAGGCAACTTTACCTTATCGGGATTACCCACTCATGCCTATGGCACTTCTCAATTCAAAAAAGTAGAAGTATTGGGAGGATGTTGCATGTCTTATCGCAGATCGGTGTTTGCAAAACATACATTCGATGAATCGCTTGGTGGCTATGCGTTCATGGAAGATTGTGATTTTTCGCGACGCGTTTCATTTGATGCACCGTTGTTTTTTAATCCGCGCGCCACGATGCTTCATTTGGTCAGCCCGATTGCACGTGATGGCATCTGCAAGAATCGCGCGATGTATATGCGCAACTACAGCTATCTTTTTTTTAAGAATGTATATCCGCGCAATCGCGTTAAAATTATTTTCTATTGCTGGAGCGTGATCGGATTATTTGTGGTTGCTTTGTGTAAGCGCGAATGGCAGGGCGTTCGTGGTTACTGGCAGGGCTTGTGCTCATATTTTTGTAACCGATAATTATATCCCAGTATGATCAAAAAATAGATTCCGTATGCCAGTAATGTTGCCACGGTGCATCCATAAATTTTGAATCGATGCACGAGCAATAGATTAAAAATAAGGTTGAGTAGAGCAGGAAGGCAAAATGCAGTGGCCAGAAAGTAGGTCCGTTTGTGGTACTGGATAAAACTTGCTGCAAAATAGCTACCCAGTAGAAAAATGTGGCCAGCAACAATGATGAGCATGTAGTTGAGTGCTCCATGATAATCGGATGGCAGCACAATGAGCAGCAGCGGTTTGGCAACAATGAATCCCATGAGTATGAAAAGTGCGAGTCCGCCCATCACCAACCACATGATTCTGAGATTTTTTCGTTCAACTGCGAGCAGATTATCTTTGTTCTTTTGATATTCGAGCAAAATCGATGGCAAATATGATCCACTCCATGATTGTAAAATCAATAACCGAAACATTTGGCCTGCTATATCGGCAATCGCATAAATACCCACATCGTGCATGCTCGCATATTTTGCCAAAACAAATCGATCGGAGCTTGCGATGATCCAAGCAAATAAGATTGAGGGCACAAATGGGATACTGCGTTTGAGCAGTTCAATCGAATTGGTTGATGAAATATCCAAATTGGTATGAGCGGCAAATTTTTGCTGCCGCCAAAAATAAAATCCGATTGAAGTAGCTGCGCACATGCTCGCGCATTGTCCAATCACGGTACTCAGCACTCCCCAATGAGCGATAAGCAACAGTGCAACGGTAATGCTCAAACTCGTGAGTGCAATTGCCGTTTGAATGCACATCAATATCCATGCTCGTTGCTGGTATTTCATGATTTGATAAAAAAGTTCTGCAAAAAAAGAAAGGAACGTAGTGATCAAGGTGAGGGCAAATAAACCGAATGAAATGTGATATTCGGCAAGCAACGGAGCCAGATATGCATATAAAAGCAAGAGAGCTAGACAGATCGGTGTTGCAAGCATCACATATAAAAGAAGGATTTTATTAATGAATTTTTTTTGCCCTAGTTCATCCTGGTGAAAATATTCAATCGAAAGAAGTTGCCGCAATCCGAATCCCAGTAGTGTTGCGCCAATCGCAATACTACTGGTGATGAGTGCGAGTACACCATATTGACCAGGTGAAAGTATACGCATGTTGATTGGTGCAAGTATGAGATGAAATCCACCAACCAGTAATGCGCCCACTACATAAATGAAAAAGTTTTGAATGACGATATTCATGCGATAAAAATGGTGCTAATATACATGCAAAAATTATTGAAGGAGATTCAATGAAGATACAATACCTCGTATTGATGTGCTTGCCAATCATATTTTTTGCAAGTTTATTTGGTGCAGATTCAGAAAATATCGAATACGTTACCATTGCAATTCTAGCCAAAGATAAGGCACATACGCTCCCACTCTTTCTGACTTGTATTGAACGGCAAACATGGCCGGCTGAAAAAACATATATTTATATTCGTACTAATAATAATACCGATGAAACGGCAACCGTTTTGCGCACTTGGATAGAGAGCGTGCATGATCGGTATGCAGGAATCTATTTTGATGAGAGTGATGTGCCGCAGCAAGTACAGCGATTTGCTCATCACGAATGGAACTGGGAGCGGTTTAAGGTGCTGGGAAAAATTCGGCAAGATTCGGTCGATTGGGCGCGAGAGCACAATTCACATTATTTTGTAGTGGATTGCGATAATTTTATTCAACCGCATACGCTTGAAGCACTACTCAAAACCAATTTGCCGATCGTTGCTCCGTTCTTGACCATGTGGTATAGCATGTATTCGAATTTTCATGCGGCCATTGATCAAAATGGGTATTATGCAGATGTTCCATTATATGGCCAACTCGTATCGATGCAGATAAAAGGGTTGGTAGAGGTGCCGGTTGTTCATTGCACCTATTTGGTGCGTCATGAAGTGCTTGATAAGGTTTATTATGATGATGAGAGCTATCGGTTTGAATACGTGATATTTAGTGATTCGGCACGTAAGAATAGAGTGCCGCAATATCTTGATAATCGCGAAGTCTATGGACGTTTGACTGCAGCAGTTACGGTGCATGAGTTTTTGGCTGAGCCGTGGCTTCATGAATTTAATTGAGCCATGATGCTATTCGATATTTTTAAATTCGATTATGGCATGGACTAATGCATAATAGGTTGCATAGAGCCGAGCTAAAGTTTCGATTTTCAAACCATCAATTTTTGGAACAATCAAGAATTCTTTTTCTTTTTTAAATTCATAGAATGAAGGCTCGATTTCTGCATATACAGCGCCAAGGTCTTGCATCTCACTGCGGAACTCTTTGATAAGTTCTCGAGCGCCCTCACTCATCTCTATTGCTGCTAAACTTTGATCAACGCGTGGATCATGAAGATCAAGATCGGCCGGAAATGCTTCGTTATAGAGTCGCTCAAGGGCTTGAGGCAAATCTTGAATTTTTTGGTCGATTAATTGCTCGCGTTTAATTTCGGTTCTCTCGATAAGTATTTCTTTGCGAAGAGATGTTCTATCTCTCGGAAATCGGGGTTTGCGATTTTCAATGCTCATCGCGAGCATTGAGGGTGCGATGCAGAATGTACCAAAAGTTAACAGAATAATTTTGAATTTCATCATAATTTCCTTTGTAGTTGTTGAAAATGCTCTTACTTGGTTGAGTATTTTTTAATGATCTCTTCTTGAGCAAGAACAATTGCTTGATAGGTAAAAAAATCATTCTGAGCCATTAGCAGCATTACTTCTTGCGCCTTATCTCCACTTCCTTTGTAATCAGTAACCATGGTATTGATTTTTCTGATTGCATATGCGTGAAAATAGAGAGTGATTTCACGACACGCATTGTCATCTAAAATCTTGAATAACTGTTGATTAAGATCAAATTGTCGAGTAGCAAACTCTACATGCTTCTTTTTAAACTCTACTATTTTTGTGCATTGATCTTCTTTGTTAAGATCAGAAATTGTTTTTTGGGTAAGGCCATTCTGGAGTGAGGTGTCATAGTGTGTATGAATAGCGTTTACAAAATCTTGTTGAATTTGCACCTTGAGGGGCTTTTTTTCTTGCAAATCTATTTTTTTATTGTCTGTGGCTACTGTTTCGGGATTAGTGGCTTTGTGCGCTTCTCGGATGATTACTTGCTTTGCAAGGCTCTTTTTTGGTTTGCGAGCCCTACTTCTCTGTGGTTTTTCACCTTCCATACATAAAACTGATGATCCAAGGAGTGCATATACGGAAATGATACAAAAACGAATTGAATTCTTCATAGAGATTCCTCATTTGAGTAAACAATTATCTGATTATACTGAAAATATGGGGGGGTAAATTAAGATTCAGTTTGTAATAATAGTTTAACCTGGTTAGTCATTTTGTCAAATGGGGTGGGGTATGTGGGGTAAAGCCCTAGTAATAAGGCATTTTTTCAAGTAACCTAAGCATGTAAACCTAACTGTTTTCTTTTACAATAAGGATTTGTTTCATGGAAAACCAAAATATCAATCTTGTTATCGAGAACGAATTGGCTCAAGAAGTTCGTGAGCTTGCAACTATGGAAGATATGGCTCCTGAAGAACTTGCTCAAGAATTGATTCTTGAAGCTCTTGAATGGCGCGCGGCAATTGCACAAGCTGCAGATGAATGCGGTGATGATGCTGATTTTGCCCAAGTATTGAGCAAAGTGCTCGAAACTGCTGAAGAAGAAGAAGCGTAAGCTTTTTTCATTACTTTAAAAAAGTAAAAAAACTGAATGCCTCACGCGGGTTACTGCGTGAGGCATTCTTATTTTTTTTAAAAATCTTTTTTTGGCTCCCGCCGGGGTAACTTTTTTTACCGTAAAAAAAGTCACCAAAAAAGACGGCACAAGGGGGCTTGTGTATCCAACGGCAGGGATTGAACCGATTCGCCTTTGCTTGTATTCGCGGGCTCACAAGCACGGCTCACAGATTCAATACTGCCTGAATGGGCGAAAGAGATTTAATAAATTAGTGTCAAAAGAACGAAATCTCTCGGTTCTTTGATTGATTCTGATTAATATGGCAACGGATATGACTTCATTATCTGAGCTACTTCTTTTTTGATCTTAGCCAAATAACTTTCATCATCATGATGCATAATCACATCATCAATTAATTGCGCAACACGTTGCATATCTTTTTCTTGCATGCCCCGAGTTGTCATCGCGGGAGTACCCAAGCGAATACCACTGGTGATCCATGGGCTTTCCGGATCAAACGGAATACAGCTACGGCTAACGATAATCCCTGCTTTTTCAAGTGCCGTTTGTGCAATTTTACCATTCACTTTTTTGGCACGAAGATCAACTATAAACAGATGATTATCTGTTCCACCTGCTACGATACGATAACCAAGATCCTGCATGCATTTGGCCAAAGTTTGTGCATTTACCACAACTTGCTTTGAATACTCAGTAAACTCCGGTTGCAATGCTTCCTGGAATGCAACCGCTTTGGCTGCAATGATATGCAAGAATGGCCCACCTTGGGTTCCGGGAATAATGGCGCGATCAAGATGTTGCCCGAATTCTTGTTTGCACATGATGAGCCCACCGCGCGGACCTCGCAAAGTTTTGTGTGTTGTTGAAGTCACAAAATCGGCATATGGAATTGGAGATGGATGGATACCGGTTGCAACGAGCCCTGCAATATGTGCAATATCGGCAAGAAGATAGGCGCCAATTTCTTTTGCTATTTTGCTAAATGCTTGAAAATCGATAATGCGAGAATAAGCGGATGCACCAACGATGATCATCTTTGGTTTGTGTTCATGAGCAAGTTTGGCAATTTGCTCAAAATCAAGTTGCTCTGTTTCTCGATTGACGGTGTATTGGACCGATTTATAAAATATTCCTGAAAAGTTAACTTTATGACCATGCGTTAAATGCCCACCTTCTGCCAAGCTCATACCCAGGATCGTATCGCCCGGTTTGAGCACCGCAAAATAGGATGCCATATTTGCCTGTGAACCTGCATGCGGTTGCACATTCACATGATCTGCTTTGAACAATTTTTTGCATCGCTCAATTGCCAAAGTTTCGACCTGATCAACAAATTCGCACCCTGCATAATACCGTTTACCCGGATATCCTTCAGCATATTTATTGGTGAGTACCGAAGCAGTTGCTTGCAGTACTGCAGGAGAAACATAGTTTTCAGATGCAATCAAATCGAGCTGGTCCTGCTGCCTATTCAATTCAAGTGCAATCAGTTGAGCGATTTCCGGATCAATGGTTCGATTCATGGCAGGGTCCTTTTTTTGATAATTTTTTTTGAATTGGGAAAAGTATAGCAAAAATAATATAAGTATTATTTAATCTCTTTCGCCGGTGTAGCAACGCGTGCATCCAAAGCCGAAGTCCCTGAAGCTGTGTCAAGCAGCGAAGGATGAGTGGCTGCGCGCCTTGCATCGGATACACAAGCCTTTTTGTGCCGTCTTTTTTGGTGACTTTTTTTACGGTAAAAAAGTCACCCTGGCGAGAGCAAATAAAAGTTTTTTTTGAAAAAATAAGAAAGCCTTACGCAGTGAACTACGTAAGGCATACAACTATTTCTCGAATCGATTATTCTGATTGAGTTTCAGAATCTTCGGTAATTGCCGTTTCACCACGTGCTTCTTTTGCCACTTTATCAAGAATACCATTTACAAAACGGTATGCATCGGTTTCGGCAAAGGCTTTAGTAAGCTCAACTGCTTCATTGATGATAATACGTGCATCGGTTGGGGTGTAATAAATTTCCCAAACAGCAAATCGCAAGATTAACTTCGTGCAAACACCAACGCGATCAAATCGCCAGTTGGTGAGCAGTGGTTTATAAAGTTCATCAAGTTCATCGCGTCGATTGATGATTTCTTGTGCGATACGAACCACTTCACTATTCATGGGAATTTCAAGTTCGAATCCACGATTGAAATTATCTACAATTGCCGAAAGTGATTCTTGATAATCGAATGATTCCGCTGCATAAAGCAGATGGAAAATCAGGCTTCGAACTTCACGGCGCGATAAATCGTCATATGAAAACGGCTTTTGCTCGGTTTCTTCTTGAGATGACTCGACTTGTTCTGCTTCATCCACTACTTCTTGTCCTTCTTTGTGAACTAGCTTCGAGTTCATAGTCATTCTCTCCAAAGAATTATTATTTTACGCGTTCGATATATTTATTGTCACGGGTATCAACTTTGATGATATCGCCTTCATTAACAAAGAGTGGAACCTGGAGCACAAGTCCGGTTTCCAGAGTTGCCGGTTTGCTTGCGCCACCTTGTGCCGTATCGCCACGAACACCTGGAGGAGTTTCTTTAACCATGAGGTTCATGAACATAGGAGGGTTAACCGCGATTGGGTTACCTTCGAAATAGAGAATAGTGTAAACAGTTGTTTCTTTGAGGAGATCTTTCACGTCTTCAAGTTGAGCTGCGTTCAGCGTAACTTGATCGAATGTGTCTTGATCCATGAAATGGAAAATGTCATCTTCGCGATAGAGATATTGCATATCACGGTATTGCAAATCAGGTTGCGGAAACTTTTCACCAGAACGGAACGTTTCTTCTCGAATAAGACCAGTAATCATATTTTTCATTTTGGTCTTTAAGAAAGCACCACCTTTACCAGGTTTGACATGTTGATAGTCAACAACCATGTATGGTTCACCATCAACCAAAATTTTTACACCTTTTTTAAATTCTGTCGTTGCAATCACGCGATACCCTTTAAAATAAAGAATAATTTCAATGGACCTAACAATTTAAATATAGAAGAGCAGAGCAAAAAGAGCAAATAGAATTCGGCCTTTTGGGCATTATTTTATTGAAATTGCTAGGAGGCGCGTAGTTTCAAAAGCCTTAAACCTGGTCAATTTATGGTTTTCTTTGTGTTCGATTTGGTACCCTAGAGGTGAGAAAATACAGTATTCAAGCAGAGAATTCACTTAAAAAAAGAATCGAATCAAAAGGTGCCAAGTAAGTTCAATAAATGGTAAGGGTAAATCTGTACAAAGAAGGCTAAAAAATAAGAAAAGCCAGGAGTCTGAGTGGAAACTTTGTGAAAAATATTGATTTTAAATATTTCTATTTGATAATATCGATGGTGAGGAAAGAAGAGTATCGTAGAGAGTGTCTACGGTGCTAGGTTTAACAAAAGGATCCAGGCGACGCTAACCAAGGTTTAAGACTTGGAAAGCTGTGCCGGATAAGGAGAATAGTATGAAGAAGATGTTATTAGCACTTGCAGCTATTTTTGCAGTAGCAGGTGTATCAAGCGTTCAAGCTGATTGTGGTTGTAAGCGTGAGCCAAAACCATGCCCAACTAAACAATGTGAAGAAAAAGTAAGACCGTGCCGCAAAAAATGCGAACGTGTGAGCCGTTGCCAAAAATGCGCAAAGTCAAAATGTGGTTGCATGGCACGTAACGCATCATCTGAAGCACCAGCGGTAGTTTCTGATGAAGCTGTAAATTCAGATGATATGATCGATTCTGAAGATGATATGTTGGTTGATTCAGAATCAGATGAAGTTATGAATGAAGATGTTGATGCGACTGCGGCAAAAGCTAAAAAAGCAAAAGCAAAGAAAGCTAAGGCTAAAACAGCAAAAGCAAAAACTAAAGTAGCAAAAGCTAAAGCTTCTAAAGCTAAAGCAGTTCGTCGTGGGTCTATGGCTCATCCAGCAGTAAGCAATAAGCCAGTTTACCAGCAACCAGTTCAAAGAGGTTATGGTCATGGTGTTGCTGGTTATCATCGTAACGTAGCTGGTGAACAAGCTCGCCGTGGTATGTAATCGATAATCATCGAGTAAATTAAAGTTAACCCGTCATTTCATGCGAGATGACGGGTTTTTCTTTCTATTAGAATAATTCGGGGCCATTATAGCGCTTGCGCCTTTGACAAGGTTTGTTATCTCCATTACCGTTAAAATGTATGTTTTAATGGTATAAACCCATTCGAACGGGGTTTATTTGGAGGTTTAAATGAAAGTCTTTAAGCGCATTAATTTGCTTGTCTTATTCTCATTTTTTATGGCTTCAGTTTCGGGGGGTACCGTATCAGCGGTTTCACCACTCGAGAATGCATTCAATTCATTTAAGAATATTCTTAGCTTTGAGTATATGAATGGCGAACGTGGCGAATATCGTAATCGTTCGTTCCAAGAAAAAATAGTTAACCAACCTGGCCGCGCCTTGATTACTGCTGCAGTAGCATGTGGGACTGCGTGGGTTGTTAAAAAATTATTTGATCTCGCTCAAAAGCATGGCATCTTTGATGAAATCAATAGACCTGCTCAATTTCAGCCAGGGCTACAGCAGCCACGTGTTGGGCAAGTTCCTCCGGTAAATTTTAGAAATCAACAGCCTGTACATGGCCCAAATAATGCAAGGCCCGCAAATCAACCAAATTATCGGCCAGGTAATCAAAGACCTGCAAATCGGCCAAATAATAATCCTCAGGTGAATCAGCCTGTACATAATTTCAATAATGTTCCAGTTGCGGGGCCATTTAATGGTAATCAACTGAATATTTTGGGTCTAAACCTACCCGGTTTTTATCATATGACGAGTCATACCCCATATCATGGTGTGCATAATGCGTGTGGCGTAAATGCTGCATTTAATATGGCACTGGTAGAGGCTCAGTTATTTGGGAGACCTATGGATAATGAACGATTCCGTGAAGCACAGCGCGCCATTTTCCCTGGTATGGGTGGCCGAGGTGCAAGTAATCATGAAGTGCAAGCAATGGTAAATCGTATGGGATTGGCTCAAATGACGTTGTTACTTCAGAATCGTCCAAATGTTGGCGGAATTAATGGACGTGCGTATATGTTCCGTAATACGCAAGGTCCTCGAGTGGCACACTTTTTGTGCCAAGTACCAGGTCACTGGATTGCCATTTCTGTAGTGCGTAATCAGTTTGGTGAACTTGCGATGTATCTTTACGATAACATGAACGGTGCGGCTCGTAATCGCGATGCAATGCGCCGGCACGTTGAAAACGTTTATAATGCGTTTTTTAATTAATTACGAAACTTAAATGGTGAGTTAATTTCATGAAACGAATACTACTTCAATTTCTTGTTGCTACGTTTTTGATAGCTACACCTGTGCAGAATGTATATGCTGCGCAAAAGTCTTTACCTGCAACGATATGCGATTTCTTCAAAGATGTGTATACATTTGAATATTTAAATGGCAAAAAGGGTGAATATCGCGATGCATCGTTGATCCAAAAGATTCTTCGCCAGCCTGGCCGTGCAATTATAACGGCTGCGGTTTATGGTACGAGTTTTTTGGTCCTCAAGACACTCTATGACATTGCCGATCAGCATGGCTTATTCAACGAGATGCGCAATGCGGCAGAGCGTGCCAAATTTGAGCATGGATTAGGTGAATATCAAGAGCGGCAGCGAGAGAAGTTCCGTCAAAATCCGGTTCGATATCGTCCCGATAATGAGTTCCCGGCACCAGAAGGCAATCGGTTTGCACTTGCAACCCCGATAGCCGGGCGCCAATTACGTGTCATGAATCTGCCTAACTTAAACGGATTTTATCATATGGAAAGTAATATGCCGCATCAGTTCCAGTTCAATGAGGATGGTGAGCGAATCGATGGACCATGTGGTATTTATTCTGCCTATAACATTGCCCGTTTGGATTGTATGATCAGAGGACAGCAATTGAGAAATGAAGATTTTGATCGTGCTTTGAGGGATGCAATTCCTGATTTGCGCATGATCGATCGGCAGGGCGGTGCATCTGATTTAGATGTGAGCAATATTCTAGCAGGACTAGGCATAGCCCCGCTCATTATTTTGGGATTCAACCAAAATGGTGATATCCAGCGTATTGGGCGTGAAGTATGGATTCAGGCTTTGGGTAATCACCAAGAACAGCAGATGGCATTTGATCAAGCATTGGTTGATGCAGCCGAGCAAGATACTGTGCAAGCGGTTCGCTTGTTTAGAAACGCAGCGGGTCCAGCTTGTGCCCATTTTTTATGTGCGATTCCGGGCCATTGGATTGCAATTTCAGTGGTGAAGAATGCGCAGGGCGAACAAGCGATGTATTTGTATGATAATCTTAATGAGCAGCCCCATGCAATTAATCAAATGCGCAGGCACATAGAAAATATTTATCATAGATTCTTTAATCCCAGGGAGGTTTAATTATGATGTTCCGTAAATCAATTCAACATATTATTTTTGCTTCTTTGGTCATGAGTGTTGCGATGCCGATAGTATATGCGGCGCCTAAAAATCAAAGAGTTATAAAATCTAAAAAAACATCAATTTTGACCAAAATAAAAAATTTTTGGAAAGAGCTATCTTTTGAAGAGAAAGCTGTTGGTGGGTTGAGTGCGTTGTTCGGGGCTTGCTTTATAGCCTATGTTGCGCACAAAAATATAACCATAGCATCGGAATTCAAGGATGCTGGAGAATGTACCATTTGTTGCGACCATGGAATAAATATGATTACTCCATGCTGCAAACGACGCGACGATGGCATTTGCCGCTCATGCTGGAATAGACCGGTTCAAACAGGTGATTATACGGTCGAAGGGCAAACGGTGCATAACAAGCAGCGTGATGCCTGCCCATTCTGCCGAGAAGATAAGCAGCTGGTTGATAATTTTTGCGTGTTTGTTTGATATGAGATTAGAAATGAATATTTGATAGAGAGGCGATCCTAGGTCGCCTCTTTTGCTTTTGGGGATTAGTTTTACTCTTTAAAAAATATCCGTTCGTGGTGATACTTCGACAGGCTCAGTACTAAAAGTCCTTCGAAGAAAGGATTTGTCAAAGTAATGCAGTCCTGAGTTTATCGAAGGACCGGCGAGCTTGCGAGCCAGGATCATCGAACCATGAATCCGATTAAGAAATTGTGTATTGTTTTCCTTTTTTATTTGACTTATGGTTCGATGATCCTGTTTTGCTTTCGCAAAACGGTTACTCACCACGAACGGTAATAATAGTTTCCTTAATTTTAAACCAATTTTGATAAATCTAAGACTAGCTTAATCTGATTACTCTCCCCACCCCTCTTTGCCCCCTGGAAAAACCAGAAAAACATGCTATTATAGGCTATAGTTATATATGTTTAACCCTGTAACCTCCCCCCCATTCTTTTGGTGGTGGAGCTCTGGAGCTAACCCCTATGTCAAAAGAGTTTATTCATCCGAGCCAGTTTGCTCATGTAAAGAACAA
The DNA here is from genome assembly GCA_964553945.1 of uncultured Pseudomonadota bacterium. Taxonomy (GTDB): domain Bacteria; phylum Babelota; class Babeliae; order Babelales; family Vermiphilaceae; genus CAZKLV01. The sequence goes on along the minus strand of CAZKLV010000001.1, from coordinate 127,398 downwards.
GGAAGCAATGGAAGACGTTGCCTTGAGTCTCAATGATGCACAGTTGGCAGAGTTATCAGAACTCTATGAAGGTATGTCATCGACCTTCAAACCGGGCAAAATAGTCAAAGGTACTATTGTCCGCGCAGATTCAGATGGCGTCTTGGTTGATATCGATTTTAAATCTCGTGGCCTGATTCCAAAATTCGAATTTGGTGCTCATGAACTTAAAAATCTCAAACAAGGCCAAGAGATCGAAGTATTGATCGATACTCTTGAAAGTCCAGAAGGTAACGTTGTGCTTTCATATGAAAAAGCGAAAGCAATGCGTGCTTGGGACGATATCATGAAACTATTTGAAGAAGGTAAACCAGTTGAAGGTGTGGTAACCCACAAAGTCAAAGGTGGCCTCAATGTGGATATCGGTATTCCGGCGTTCCTTCCTGGATCTCAAATTGATGTTCATCGTGTGAACGATTTTGACCAATTCTTGGGTCAAACAATTACCGCTCATATTCTCAAAGTCAATCGCAAACGTGGCAATGTTATCATTTCACGTCGTAAATATATCAACGAAACTCGTGCGGGTTCTCGCAAGAAAGTTCTTGATACATTGAACATTGGCCAAGTGATCCAAGGTGTTGTGAAAAATATCACCAATTATGGTGTGTTCATTGATATTGGTGGCGTAGATGGACTCTTGCATGTTACTGACATGACTTGGGGCCGCATCGCTCATCCAAGCGAACTCGTTAAAATTGGCGATACCGTTTCAGTAAAAGTTCTTTCATTTGATAAAGATAATGAAAAGATCTCTCTTGGCATGAAACAACTTGCAGGCAACCCATGGGCCGATATTGAAAATCGCTTCAAAGTTGGCGATGTCATTACTGGTCGCATTTCAAGCATTACCGATTATGGTTTGTTTGTTGAAGTTGCTAAGGATATTGAAGGCTTGGTACACATCTCTGAAGTTTCATGGACAGATCGTATTCACGATTTGAACAAGCTTTACAAAGTTGGTGAAGAAATCAAAGTACGCGTTGTATCTGTTGATCAAGAAAACAGACGCATGTCTTTGAGTGTCAAACAGCTTGAAAAGAATCCATGGGAATCAGTTGATCAACAGTTTAAAGTTGGCCAAAGAATCAAAGGCGCAATCACCAACGTGACCGATTTTGGTATTTTTGTTCAATTATTGCCTGGTATCGATGGACTTGTTCATATTTCTGACCTTTCTTGGACAGAGCATATTGATCATCCAAAAGACCACTTTAAGGTCGGCGATATTGTTGATGCCGTTATTCTTTCAGTTGATAAAGATAACAAGAAGATCTCTCTTGGTATTAAGCAGTTGCAACAAGATCCATGGGAAACTGTTGAACAAGATTACACAGTCAATACAATTGTTGATGGTGAAGTAATTAAAATCACTAATTTTGGTGCATTTGTTCGACTCCCAACTGGTATTGAAGCATTGATTCACAATGCTGAACTTGCAGCTGAAAAAGGTAAGAAAGCTGAAGATGTTCTTAAGGTTGGCCAAGAGGAAAAATTCCGTGTGGTGAACGTAAATAAAGAAGATCGTAAGCTTGCATTGAGCATGAGACTTGAAGCGGAAGCTCCGGTACAAAAACCGGCACGCGAAGCAGTAGAGCGTAAAGCGGAAAAACCGGTTAAGCAATCTGCTCCAAAAGAGTCAGCTGTTCAAGCGCCTAAAACCAAGAGTGCATTCCAAATCGCACTTGAATCCGCGATGAGCGAAAAGAAAGACAAAAATGATTGAGCATACTTTTGCAATGATTAAACCTGATGCGGTCAACGCAAAGAACGCTGGCAAGATCATCGATATGATCGAGCAAAATGGGTTCACTGTTTTGCGTTTGGTCAAGGGTCAACTTTCAAAGGATATGGCGGCACTCTTTTATGATGTGCATAAAGATAAGCCATTCTTTGGAGAAATGATCGATTTCGTGACCTCTGGTCCGGTTATCATCATGGCACTTGAAAAAGAGAACGCTATCAAAGCATGGCGCGATCTTATGGGTGCAACCGATCCATTAAAAGCAGCTGAAGGTACCGTGCGTAAGACCTTTGGTACTAGCATTGGTAATAATGCTGTTCATGGTTCTGATGCTCCTGAAACCGCTGCACGCGAATTGATGCTTTTCTTTGGTGAAAATACACCAAACGAAGCCCAATAATTCAGCGCATAGTTTAGAAATAAAAAGAGGCGATCCGCAAAACGGGTCGCCTCTTTTGTTTGTGCAGTAATATTTACACGCAAAGTTATGATAAATATCGATACAATTTCACCAAGCTTTTTTGGTGATCTTTCGATATTTGATAATTCTCAAACACTAGTTGAGCCATGGCAATTTTGGCATTAGATGTGTTGGTTGTATCGGCAAGAAGTTGTTGAATAACTGGATCTGCGAGTGCCGATACGTAATTGAATGGCATTCGTACCATAAATTCAACATTATCACATGCAAGAACGGTGTAAAAATAATAAAGTTGGTCTTTTGTAGTGCTATCTAAATTTGAAATGGTAGTAAGTTCAGTGATTACTGTTTGAAGATCATTGATTATATTGGTCAGTTCGGTTTGTTGGCTTATTAATGCACTCAAGCCCGGTGAAATAAGCCCTGTATATCCGATTGCGGTTTGTAATACAGTAATTTGTGCATTTACCGTATCAAGTTGTGCTTGATAGGCGGTTATTTCATCATTGATTCCGGCGATACCTAAAGAGTAGTCAAAGAGTTCAGCTTCGAGAACTAAGGCTTGAATCGAGAAACTTAGAGAAAATACAGCTACTGACATTATTATTTTTAAGTTCTGACGCATACGAGATCCTTTCTTTAAATCTATAGATATATGATTACTATTTTTTATGGACTTACCAATAACATGCGATATTGAACGCCATTGATTACCACTCCTAATGAGTGAGTTGATGCAACACCGACTGCTCCAGTTATGCCACTTGCATTGAGAGCGAGGGCTAATGGATGAGATACATCTAAGTTAGTTGTTCCCGCACTTGGTCCGATTACCATAGCACCAGTCACGCTGTTTGTTGTTGCGGCGTTTCCGATTGCAATACCGTTGGTCACGTTTGCAGTTGCAGATTTACCCAGTGCAACGGATGCAGTGCCCGATGCGGTTGCTGATTTGCCAAATGCAGAGGCATTGGTATTGCTTGCGACCGAGTTTGCTCCAACAGCAGTTGTATCAACGCCAACTGAACAAGCAGAGCTGAGCCCTACAGCGATTCCACGTGTACTTGCGGATGCAACGCTTGCAAGATCACCAATTGCAATTGCATCTGTTGCCGCGGCACTTGCACCGGGACCAACGGCCATCGCATTTGTTCCTGCTGCCGTGGTGGATGTATTACCAATTTGAACTCCGGCCGTGAAGGTAATATGGCCACCGCCCGGAGGGCTGTTGAAGATATTCAAATCATTGTGTACCGCAATGGCACCGGTTGCAAATTGATCAGTTGTATAAAGATTATCGACTTGGAGCGCGGTTGTGTTTTCGATATTGTTGTACTGCATATTGAGATTGCCGCCTAAACACATGATGTCTTGCGTAACGGTCCAGCTCATTGAAGCAGAACCTTGAATAAAGCCAGCGCCAAATGTTGGCAGCGTTACTTTATTAAACACTCTTGCTGTAGAAGGATCAATTTCATAAACATCCATGCTGGCATCAGCTCCCCATAAATGCGCTTTATTATCGTAATAGAGTTCGCTTAATCCATAAGTCGAAGCTCCAGGATTCGGCAAGAAGGAGCCAATGGTATAACTTGCTGCTAAATTGGAAGTATCAATGTAATATAAAGTATCCGCTGCAGTTGAAAAATAGAGTTTATCTTCCATGAATACAAGATCTCCAGCAGAACCGGGCGATCCAGGCAATGCGCCCACAACAGTTAATGCTGCAGTTGCTGGATTAATTGAATATAAAGAGCCATTGGCGGCATATAAGGTGCCATTTTTATCTGAAGCGAGTGAATTGTTAAAGTAATAAGGTGTAACGGCTCCTACTAACGTTGTAGCTGCAGTGTTTTTATCAATTTTGTAGAGATTAACGCCAAATGGATCAATACCATATAGTGTGCCATCTGGAGTAAATGCTATATCATACATTTCCCCTGCGGGCATGGTTCCAATAATGGTAAATACTTGGCTTACCACATCATATTTCGCTAATACTGATCCTGAAGAGATATACATTTCGGTCACATCAGGAATCGTTGGTGAAGGAGTTATTTGAATGCACGTATCTGGGGTTAAATTTGAAAGAGAATTTGTTTGAGATGGACCAGCTTCTCCCGTGGCACCGGTAGCGCCTGTGCTTCCAGTAGCTCCGGTATTTCCAGTTGCGCCTGTGCTTCCAGTAGCTCCGGTATTTCCAGTTGCGCCCGTTGCACCGGTAGCGCCTGTGGCGCCAGTGTTTCCTGTGGCGCCGGTATTTCCCGTACCCGTTGCACCAGTGGCACCAGTTGTGCCTGTTGCACCAGTTGCGCCAGTGGCGCCAGTATTTCCAGTGGCACCAGTTATATTTGATGTTGATGAAAATGCGATCCAGTCGCCAGTGCCATCACTTGCAAAAAGAGCGGTGTTTGATGCTGGAGTTAATATAAAAGATGAAGAGCCATTTATAGTTTCGGTATCAGAAGGTAGGACCGTCAAAGCGGTATTGGTTTTATTTTTGATTACGATTTTTACACCACGATTGTTTACCGCGTATGGAAGTTGCAAGTCGCCACCATTTGTGGTTACGGTTACGACGTCAGTGTTATTGCTGACTACAAAATTTATTGCGCGTTTACGAGTAGTGTTAACAGATGCAGCAACGATTTTATCGGTATTGAAAAGCGGATAGATGTTTGTTTCATCAATGCGGGTAATTGAAGAGCTGTTTGGATAGGTAATTGCGCCCAATCCGAAATAGCAATCAGGTACATCGCTATAGGCAACAACGCCATCGCCCCAGACTTCGAAAGTGTCATTTTCGGCAATTACCGTTCCAGCGTTTTCAATAAAATGAAAAATATTATCTGTTGCTGCATTTTGATCGCCAATATAGGTGGTATAGAGTTCAAGATGCGCACCGTTAATGGTAAAGAGATCGTGATTACCATCACCACCTAAAAACATGGATACGTTTGAAAAAACAGAAGTGCTATTGCCGGCAAAAGTTCCTGCGGCGCGTGTAGTTACATATCCACCGGTCATGATGATCCCGCCCGATTGAATATCAACCAGATCGCCGCCATCAACATGATTGAAGCTTGAGTTTCTACCAACGGTGAAAATTTGCCCGTTTGGTGCGTCCATAAACATGAGAGGAGCTGAAGCTATAGGAGCTCGTTGATTTGTTTTAGGTTTTTCTTTGCTCTTGGTGGGAGCGAGGCGGGTTGATGATGCAGATGGTGAATTGATGATTACTTCTTTAAGGAAAAGAACATTGTTTCCATCGCCAGTCATGGTAATTGCAGAATTGTTTGAGTTCATATTGATGATTAACGAATCGATGGTGGTAGCAAATCCTGAACCTGATGTGTTGAGCGAAAGGGATCCATTAATGACCACAGAGTTGGTTGGCATAGTGGCGTGCAGATTGATTCCATCTTGCAATGTAATATTTTCTGTATAAGTTCCTGGGCAAATATTGATTTGCGCGGGTTTTGCATTGCCAAATCCATCAAGAATTGCTTGATTAATTGCGGCTTGAATGGAAGTGAATTCACCTGAATTTGGTTTTGCACTCGCATTGGCAAAATACTGCCCACACAAACCTTGGGCACATGGATCAACTAAGCAGCCATTAACGGTCAGTGTTCCATCGATGACGGCATTATTGCATACATGAAGATTGGCCGCGGTGAGCATGTTTTTAACTCTTACATTGCAGAATGTTCGATTGTGAGCGCGTATGGCGCCATCTTCATCTTGTTCAATTTCGAATACCAAATCATATTCGGTATCTGGTAATTCTTTGGCCGTTGCCAGAGTATTTTTTGTTATCAAAAGAGCTGATAACGCTAAAATTGTTTTTAAAAAAATCTTCATAATGAACCTTTTTTTAATTGGTATATCTTAGGGAGTTGCCAATAATATGCGATATTGAACGCCATTGATCACTACACCTAAAGTATTGGTTGACGCAACACCGACTGCGCCTGTTACACCACTTGCATTGAGGGCAAGTGCCAATGGATGAGATACATCCAAGTTCGTTGTTCCCGCACTTGGTCCGATTGCTATAGCACCAGTCACATTGTTTGTTGTTGCAGCATTTCCAATAGCAATGCCGTTGGTCACGTTTGCAGTTGCAGATTTACCCAGTGCAACGGATGCGCTGCCCGATGCGGTTGCTGATTTGCCAAATGCAGAAGCATTGGTATTGCTTGCGACCGAGTTTGCTCCAACAGCAGTTGTATCGACGCCAACTGAACAAGCAGAGCTGAGTCCCACAGCGATTCCACGCGTACTTGCGGATGCAACGCTTGCAAGATCACCAATTGCAATTGCATCTGTTGCCGCGGCACTTGCACCCGGGCCAACGGCCAGCGCATTTGTTCCTGCTGCCGTTGTGGATGTATTACCAATTTGAACTCCGGCCGTGAAGGTAATATGGCCACCACCCGGAGGGCTATTGAAGATATTCAAATTATTGTGTACCGCAATGGCGCCGGTTGCAAATTGATCTGTAGTATACAGATTATCGACTTGGAGTGAGGTTGTGTTTTCGATATTGTTGTACTGCATATTGAGATTGCCGCCTAAGCACATGATATCTGGCTGAGCGGTCCAGCATGGGGATGTTGCTCCGGTAAGAATTGAGCTAATTGGAAGAGTGATATAGTTGAATGTGTTTGCGGTGTTCGGGTCTACCTGAAAAATTTGGTTGTGTGATACTGCATATAAATGAGGAGCTCCATTATAATATAACTCTGCCAATCCCCATACGAGCGTCGGGTCAGGATTCCAAGTGCCAACAGTATAGCTTGTAGATAAATTTGAGAGGTTTATTTTATATAATTTATTTCCCGATAAAGATGCAGAATAATAGAAATCATTGCCAAAAAATACAAGATCTCCAGCCGACCAGGGACCGCTTGGTAGGGCGCTAACCAAGGTGAATGTGCCGGTATTTTTATCTACGGTATACAAGTTTCCATATCCGGCAGAATATAGAGTTCCACTTGAATCGGAAGTTAAAGAATTGGTTGCTACGTTTGTTGGTCCGATGTGAGTTGTCGCGGCTGTATTTTTATCTATCAAATAGAGATCGCTAAACGTTAGACCATAAAGATCTCCATTTGGTGTTAATGCTATATCAACAAAAGAACCTGTTGGGGTTAATGCTCCGATAGTAGTAAATGTTGCTGATGCTGTGTCGTAACTATATAAGGTGCTGTCATCACAGAGATACATCAAAGTTACATCAGGAATCGTTGGCGATGGAGCTACTTGAATGCACGTATCTGGGGTTAAATTCGAAATGGAATTGGTTTGAGATGGACCCGTTGCACCGGTAGCACCGGTATTTCCTGTAACGCCCGTGGTACCAGTTGCGCCAGTGGCACCTGTGTTTCCAGTAGCACCGGTATTTCCCGTTCCCGTTGCGCCGGTAGCACCAGTAGCACCTGTGTTTCCAGTAGCACCGGTATCTCCCGTACCCGTTGCACCAGTGGCACCAGTTGTGCCTGTTGCACCAGTTGCGCCAGTGGCGCCAGTATTTCCAGTGGCACCAGTTATATTTGATGTTGATGAAAATGCGATCCAGTCGCCAGTGCCATCACTTGCAAAAAGAGCGGTGTTTGATGCTGGAGTTAATATAAAAGATGAAGAGCCATTTATAGTTTCGGTATCAGAAGGTAGGACCGTCAAAGCGGTATTGGTTTTATTTTTGATTACGATTTTTACACCACGATTGTTTACCGCGTATGGAAGTTGCAAGTCGCCACCATTTGTGGTTACGGTTACGACGTCAGTGTTATTGCTGACTACAAAATTTATTGCGCGTTTACGAGTAGTGTTAACAGATGCAGCAACGATTTTATCGGTATTGAAAAGCGGATAGATGTTTGTTTCATCAATGCGGGTAATTGAAGAGCTGTTTGGATAGGTAATTGCGCCCAATCCGAAATAGCAATCAGGTACATCGCTATAGGCAACAACGCCATCGCCCCAGACTTCGAAAGTGTCATTTTCGGCAATTACCGTTCCAGCGTTTTCAATAAAATGAAAAATATTATCTGTTGCTGCATTTTGATCGCCAATATAGGTGGTATAGAGTTCAAGATGCGCACCGTTAATGGTAAAGAGATCGTGATTACCATCACCACCTAAAAACATGGATACGTTTGAAAAAACAGAAGTGCTATTGCCGGCAAAAGTTCCTGCGGCGCGTGTAGTTACATATCCACCGGTCATGATGATCCCGCCCGATTGAATATCAACCAGATCGCCGCCATCAACATGATTGAAGCTTGAGTTTCTACCAACGGTGAAAATTTGCCCGTTTGGTGCGTCCATAAACATGAGAGGAGCTGAAGCTATAGGAGCTCGTTGATTTGTTTTAGGTTTTTCTTTGCTCTTGGTGGGAGCGAGGCGGGTTGATGATGCAGATGGTGAATTGATGATTACTTCTTTAAGGAAAAGAACATTGTTTCCATCGCCAGTCATGGTAATTGCAGAATTGTTTGAGTTCATATTGATGATTAACGAATCGATGGTGGTAGCAAATCCTGAACCTGATGTGTTGAGCGAAAGGGATCCATTAATGACCACAGAGTTGGTTGGCATAGTGGCGTGCAGATTGATTCCATCTTGCAATGTAATATTTTCTGTATAAGTTCCTGGGCAAATATTGATTTGCGCGGGTTTTGCATTGCCAAATCCATCAAGAATTGCTTGATTAATTGCGGCTTGAATGGAAGTGAATTCACCTGAATTTGGTTTTGCACTCGCATTGGCAAAATACTGCCCACACAAACCTTGGGCACATGGATCAACTAAGCAGCCATTAACGGTCAGTGTTCCATCGATGACGGCATTATTGCATACATGAAGATTGGCCGCGGTGAGCATGTTTTTAACTCTTACATTACAAAATGTTCGATTGTGAGCGCGTATGGCGCCATCTTCATCTTGTTCGATTTCCACAAGGAAGTTTGCCTCATCATAATCGGTAGTATTAAGTGATGTGGCCTTAGAGTCAGTGATGGAGTTTGTGAGAAAGAGAAACGCAAAAAGACCAAAAAAACCTGTTGAGAGGTTTTGCTTCATAATTATCCTTTTTTTAATAATAACTACTATCTATTTAATGCTAGTACTATCATAGAATTCATTTTGAGTCAAAATAATAGAACCCATGAAGAGCGATTCATGAGTTCTATTGTAATTATGAGAGCTAGGATATTGGATTAGCTCCGCCTGCAGAAACTGCGTTTGCAAGCCGGTAAATTGCATCGGCTATATTTGTTGGTGCTGATCCGGCCCAGGTTCCTGCGGGATTAGAATCTGTGTATGACCAGGTGGCATTAAGTCCTGTTGTGGAGACGGCGGTTGTCACTTGGGGGGTACCACTAGCACCATTATTAAAAATGATTCCTGCGCCGGATGATCCTGTTGCTTTCACTGCAAACTGATTGCTTGCTGTAGTTGCAAAGTGGTTGCCATCTGACCAGCAAAAATTGTTTGCAAAGCTTGCTGTTGAATATTGTCCTGCTGCATGAGAGTAATCTCCGCTTGCAGTTGTTCCAGACCCTTCAGCGTGGGCAGCAACACCACTTGCCGTATTTGAATATCCTTCTGAGTGAGCATAATCTCCGCTTGCGGTTGTAACGTATCCTTCTGAGTGCGAAGATTGGCCGCTTGAAGTGCATGAAGCTCCTTCAGCGTGGGCTCCATAGGTACCACTTGCTACAGTGAAATATCCTTCTGAGTGTGCATAATCATTGAGAGCTTGAGTATTGCTTCCTTCAGCATGAGCCGCAATATGGCTTGCAATGGTAGATGTTCCTTCAGCATGCGCAGCGCCACCAGTAGCCTGAGTGTTTTCTCCTTCAGCATGCGATCCAGGGGCAGAGCTTAAGTTTTGTTCTCCGACGTACGCAAATCCTTCGGCATGAGATCCGGATGCGCTCGCGGTTATTAAGCCGCCATACATAGCCCACCCTTCTGCATGAGCTCCTTCTCCCGATGCGGTTATTGCCGATCCGACATATGAATAACCTTCAGCATGAGATCCTCGATTTGTTGCTTTAATTGTACCTTCATATCCCCACCCTTCAGCATGGGAACCCCAGCCGATTGCTTCAATGTTGGCCAATTCTGTTGCATATCCTTCAGCATGAGAAGCATCGCCACTTGCTTTTGTGAGATTTCCTTCCGAGTGAGATGACTGGCCGGTTGATTGAGTTGAAGATCCCTCGGCGTGCGTATTATCATTGCTTGCAAGGGTGTCTCTTCCTTCTGCATGAGAGTTGGTACCACTTGCAGTAGAGCTTTCACCTTCAGCATGTGATATTTCACCACTTGCAATTGTTTCATATCCTTCAGCATGTGAATTATAGCCTGATGCAAGAGTATATTCTCCCTCAGCGTGGGATATATCGCCAGTTGCTTGAGAGCCTTGTCCTTCTGCGTGAGCTGCAATTCCACTTGCGAGGGTACGATCTCCTTCAGCGTGTGAAGGGGTTCCAGTTGCTACTGTGTCTACGCCTTCAGCATGTGAATAATGAGTGTTTGCTATGGTTCTGCATCCTTCAGCATGTGCTGCATCGCCGGGGCCAGCGGTTATGCAAATTCCTTCAGCATGAGATCCAGTGCCTGAGCTGATATTATTATTTCCATTTACCGCATAACCTTCAGCATGAGAACCTGCATTTGTGGCTTGTATGCTACTTGGATAGATAGCGGTACCTTCAGCATGTGAACCAACGCCAGATGCTACAATATAATTTGAAGCGTTGGTATATCCCTCTGCGTGTGAGCCGGCGCCGAGCGCAGCTGTGTTGTTACCTTCCGCATGAGCATCATTTCCGCTTGCAGTTGTTCCTTCTCCTTCTGAGTGAGCAGCATATCCACTGGCGGTAGTTGAGCTTCCTTCTGCATGAGCTGATTCGTTGCTTGCGGTTGTATATTCACCTTCTGAATGGGCGGCATACGCACTCGCAACGGTATTGGATCCTTCTGCAAGAGCAAAAGCATTTGTTGCACTTCCAGATCCAACCTGGAATGCGCCATTATCAAACAGCTTGCCATATTCGTTTGCGCCGAAGGCGACAATCATTGCGCCGCTTGGGCTGCTAGTGATGCATATACTGTTTTGTGTATCCGGGCTATAAAGACATGGGCCATTGGGGCCTGTTGCTCCAGCTGGACCAGTTGCGCCTTGTGCACCAGTTGTACCTTGAGGTCCGGTGTTGCCCTGAGCTCCTGTGAAAGTGCACGGATTGAATGAGCAGCCATCGATAGATAAATTTCCAGTAATAGTGACATCACAGTTTGTTTCCAGTGGGCCATTTAATATTGTTTTTCCATTAACAACCAAAGCTGTTCCTGGTGTACATGATCTGCATGATATGGTCTCGGGAGCGTTGTTAACGACTAAACCTCCTGAGACGATTCCGCCGCTTCCTACGCGTAATGTTTTTGCAGTTAGCAGGTTAGAGACGCATAAATTAAGAAAACGACGTTTTTTTGAGCATCCACGTGTTGTATCTTCTTCATCAAGGGTTTCAATTTCGCTTGCCACTTGTTGAATCAAATTAGTCGGTAATGCCTGTCCCTCTTGAATAAGGCATGCTGCTTGCGTTACCGCCGATTCAATATTCATCTCTTGATCAAATTGAGCAAGATTGAGAATGAGATTTTTCATTGGTTCGGTCAAATCAATAAGATCCGGACTTCCCAGGAGGGCTATAGGAAGAAAAGTAAGAAATAAAAGTGTTTTTGTGAGTTTCATTATTATCCTTTTTTGAATACGTTTTACTCGACTTTTTTAATCTATAACATGATGCGTATGGTGAGAACAAGAAATTTATTTAAATTTTTGTATCAAACAATCCACCACCATTTGCGACCAGGTTTCCATCCGATCAGAGAATGCTCTGCATTCTTCAAGTGAATAGAGTTCGCCGTTTGCAAGCTCTGATTTAATGGAAATATTTGGATTTGATCCATGAAGTAGAAATACAAATCCGATATGTACTTTGCCAACCTCATTAGAATCATCATTCAAAATACCCAAGGGTTCGATTTCAAGATTCCCTGAATAAGAAACCTCTTCGTGAAATTCACGGCGCGCCCAATCAAAAAGAGAATCTGTTTGCATATCTTCTTGCCTGATGTGCCCTCCGATGCCAAGCGTGTATTTACTTTGTAGGCGAGTTTCGGATGCCTTTTTATGACGTTGCATTAAAAAATAACGATTATTGTGCTCAAAAATGAGGTAAGGTATGATTTGTTTATAAGATGGATCGGTTTCCATTTGAGCGCGAGGCTGGAACTCTTTATTGTTTTGAATGATCTTTAAATAGGCATCAAAATCAACTGAGCGTAAACCGTGCCATCCACCATCGGGCAAAAGCAGATTGCGAGGGATAACAAGGATCATCTCATCCAGTAGACGTGGGATTGGCTGGTTTTGGGTCGCAGATGAGCTAGAATTAACCATGGAAATTCCTTTTTGAGATGAGACTTTTCATTTTTTTGTTATAGTAAATTAACATAGATTACTTTTTTTAAAACCCTTTAGGGTCTAATTATGAATAACCAAATGAAATACGATATTCTTAGTATAGAAAAAAAATGGCATGCCGCCTGGGCCAAGAACAATCCTCTCTCCCATACTCGTCCCGTAAACGAAGGCAAGAAGTACTACTGCTTGGACATGTTTCCGTATCCATCAGGTTCAGGGTTACATGTGGGCCATTGGCGTGGATATGTTCTTTCTGATGTTTATGCGCGTATCAAATGGTTAGAAGGGTATAACGTCCTTCATCCAATGGGATGGGATGCATTTGGGTTGCCAGCGGAAAATGATGCAATTAAAAAGGGAATTCTGCCGCAAACGAGCACCGCGCAGAACATCGCTAATTTCAAAAAGCAGCTCACGCAAATCGCTGCAATCTATGATTGGGATAAAGAAGTTAATACGACCGATCCGCATTACTATAAATGGACTCAGTGGATCTTCTTGCAAATGTTTAAAGCTGGTCTTGCCTATGAATCGATGATGCCCATTAATTGGTGCCCATCATGTTTGACCGGACTTGCCAATGAAGAGGTGGTCAACGGCGGATGTGAGCGATGTGGTACCAAAGTTGAGGTTCGCAAGATTCGCCAATGGGTGCTCAAAATTACTGAATATGCACAAAAACTTCTCGATGGTCTTGATAAACTTGAATGGCCGGAAAAAGTAAAATTGATGCAGAAAAATTGGATCGGCAAAAGCGAGGGATTGATATTTACTGCTCCGGTTAAAGATACAAATTTAACTATTCAAACCTATTCTACTCACTTTGAAGCGTTTGCAGCGGATACTTTCGTGGTAATTGCACCAGATCATCCTTTTTTGCCAACCTTGCTTGAAGGAGTGCCAAACAAAGATGAGATTCTAGCTGCATGCAAACAAATGGTCCATCTACGCCAGCAAGAAATCGATACTGAGAAAGAGCCGGAAGGTATTTTCACCGGGCGGTATATCGTTGATCCGATTGGTAATGGAGATTTACCGATTTGGGTCGCAAGTTTTGCGCTTGCAGATTATGGTACCGGTATGGTTAAATGTTCGGCGCATGATGAGCGGGACTTTAAATTTGCAAAAAAATACGGCATTCAATTAAAAACAGTTCTCTATCCGGCTGATCCTGAACTTGCTCAAAAGGTTAAAAATCTAGAGCTTTGTTATACCGATACTCAAGAAGGTATTTTAAGCGAGCCGGCAGCTTTTGAGGGTAAAATTGCTGGTCTTGTACGCGAAGATATCATGAAATATTGCGAGCATAAAGGATATGCAAAACGTAAAGCTGTTTATAAACTTCGCGATTGGATCTTCTCTCGCCAACGCTACTGGGGCGAGCCGATTCCTCTGATCCATTGTGCTTCATGCGGCGTGGTTCCGGTTCCGGAAGATCAACTTCCTGTTGAACTTCCAGCGGTTGAAAAATATCAACCGACCGGAACGGGTGAATCGCCACTTGCCGCAATTGATTGGTGGGTGAAGACTACGTGCCCAAATTGCAGTGGTCCTGCAAAACGCGAAACGAATACCATGCCGCAATGGGCGGGTTCTTGCTGGTACTTCTTGCGATATCCTAATCCACATTTGCACAATGAAGCGTGGAGCCAAAAAGATATGAATTACTGGTTGCCGGTCGATCTTTATGTGGGCGGGATTGAGCATGCAATTTTGCATCTCCTTTATTCGCGTTTCTATGTAAAAGTGTTACACGATCTTGGGCATTTGCCATTTGATGAGCCATTTACGCATCTTTTTAATCAAGGGATGCTCCTAAAATATTCCGAAAAAAGTGGTCAAGTTGAAAAGATGTCAAAATCCAAAGGCAATGTGGTTAACCCTGATGAAATTGTGGAAAGCTACGGAACCGATGCACTGCGTATGTACATTCTCTTCATCGGGCCCCCTGAGCTTGATTGTGAGTGGCAAGATAATGGCCTTGAAGGGATCAAGCGATTCTTAAATCGATTCTGGAACTACGTGACCGATCCAGTTCATAGTTTGGGGGCTGGAGAAATTGAAGATGAAGTGGTGACCAAGCGGGTTAATAAATTCATCTTTGAGTTTCAAGATCGCCTTCAACTTTATAAACCAAACACAGCGATTTCCGCTATGATGGAGTTCCTTAATGATGCAACTGCCAATAATTATCAATTGAGCAAGGAATCATTGGAAAAGATCTTGGTGGCTCTCTCAACTATGGCGCCATTCATGGCAAGCGAATTGCTTGAATCATTGTGCGATAAACAGCTCTGGGACTGCCAGTGGCCAAGTTATGATTCGAATATGCTCATCGAAAATACCGTCACCATAGTGGTACAGGTTAATGGTAAACTTCGTGCCAATATGACAGCAAAACGTGGTGCTTTGCAAAATGATATTGAAGATGAAGCAATGCAGCTCGTACTCAAATGGCTGGATGGCAAAGAACCGGTCAAAACTATCTTTGTGAAAGATAAATTGATTAATTTTGTGATTAAATAGATAAATATACATAAGCAATAAGAGGGCTCAGAAATTTCTGGGCCCTTTTTTGTTTTCTTGACTTTGAATTTTCCTATTTTCGATACTGAGACCAGATTAACTTTAAATCTTAAAGGGGATTTGGCATGAAGATTATGCGCTCTGTGTTTTTTGTATTCATGTTGATCGGTTCTACGATCAGTGGAGAATGTGTTTCTGATGAGCAAATTAATGTAGCAGCATCTCTTGAGAATGCATTAAAGGTTCTCTCCTGCGATACGCAACTCTATGCGCAGCTGCAATCAGAAATCGATAAAATTGCACAAGAATTTGATACAAGCGCCGAAATGCGCCGTCGTTTGCAATGTTGCGTTACCTATAAGTTTGATAATTTAAATCAAAACTTTACCTTCCGAGAAGATGAGCTTTTGGCGATTATTGCTGAGAAGGATCAAGAAATTGCAGATCTTCAAGAGAGTTACGAAAATTTTCAAGCGCGAGCTGCTGCTGAAATTGAAGAGCTCTCTCAGGTGGTTGAGATATTAACAGCACAATTAGCGGCATATCAAGATGCGCAGGGATTACACGAACTCCAGGTAAGTGTGCAAGAAATAATGGATCTCTTTGCGCAAGTACAATCGCAATATCTTCAAATGCATAAGGAGCGATCAAATTTTTTGCTCAAGCTGGAGGGGCTTGCAAATAAGGCGTATGGACACTTTGAGCTGGAAGCAATAGAAAATAATTCTTTTGGTGACCTCATTTGCGGAACGCTCTACTGCCCAATGCTTGATGATCAAGCTGCTGTGGAACAAAATCAAACAGTTCAAGAGGAAGTTGTTGTTTTGGAGATAGATGAAATTCCAACCGTTGTTGAGCAGGGTGATGTGGATCAATTTGAAGATACAACCACATATGATGTTGATGTTTATGACATTATGCTCACTGATACTTATTACGCTGAGTGTCCTGATAAGTGTTTTGATTTGTTGTTAACTGGCTCTATTTGCGGCTTTTTTGAATGCGTTGTGGATACGGTTGAAGATTTTATCGAACAAGTTTTTTAATAAGTCCTTGTGTAATGATATGTGAGGATCGTGTAAGAGCTCCTTACACGATCCTCACTGAGCTTGAGAGGGATTTATGAAAATTACATTTTTGGGAACCCGTGGTTATATAGATACCAAAACTCGCCGTCACCGGCGGCATGCATCGACGCTTATTGAGAGCCAGGGATTTCGATTAATGGTTGATTGTGGTGCAGATTGGCTTGGGAAATTTCAAAAATATAAACCTGGTGCGATTCTTTTGACTCACGCGCATCCGGATCATGCTTGGGGATTAAAAGAGGGAGCTGGGTGCCCTGTTTACGCGACTCAAATTAGTTTTGATATCATCAAAAAATATCCGATTGATTTCAAGAAAGTCGTAAAACCTGGTAAAAAATACAAAATAGGTCCTTTTACGGTAGAGCCTTTTTTTGTGATTCATTCATTACGATGCCCTGCGGTGGGATATCGAATCATGGCAAACAGTCAAACTATTTTTATCGCACACGATATAATTTCGATCCCAGAACGATCAAAGGCATTGAGGGGTGCCTTAGCCTATGTTGGTGATGGCGCTTCCATTACGCGGCCAATTATTCGTCGTAAAGGGGGTAAGATTTTTGGACACACCACGGTGCGCGCTCAGATTGGATGGTGCGCACAAGAACAAGTTCCCAATTTTTTTATTACGCATTGTGGGTCACAAATTGTGGAGGGTGATGGGCGTACCTTGGGAGCATTGGTACGCACTATGGGGCGCCAAGTGTGTGTGCATGCACAAATTGCATATGATGGATTGATAATAATTTTGGGAAGGGGTAAAAAATGAAACGAACATTGATGAAAATTGCAAGTATAGTGGTCATCCTTGGTTGTATAGGAGCATATGTTATGGCACCGGCAGAAAAAGATCTTTTAGAATCGTATCATCAAAAAAGACGTTTTGATAAAACAACCGAGCCAAAAGGTAAGGTCCAAAAGAGAAAAAATGGTGAACCGATTTTTGTTGTTCATCAGCATGATGCGACCACTTTGCATTATGATCTTCGTTTGGAAATGGATGGCGTACTCAAATCATGGGCGGTACCCAAAGGGCCATCAACCAATCCAGATGAAAAGCATTTGGCAATCGAGACAGAAGATCATCCAATGGAATATGCAAAATTCGAAGGTGTGATTCCAGAGGGTGAATATGGTGCAGGAGCGGTGATAATTTGGGATCGTGGTACCTATGAGAATCTAAAGCAGATGGAAGGTAAAGATGTTTCTGTGGAAGATATGTATAAAGAAGGCAAAATCGAACTGTTTTTTAATGGGGAAAAAATGAAGGGTGCCTATGCGCTTATCAAAACAAAGGGATTACGCGGCAGCAATAAAGATAACCAGTGGTTATTCTTCAAAATGAAAGATGAATATGCCGATGCTCAAAAGAAAATAACAGAATCGGAACCTGAATCGGTCAAATCGGGAAAGACGATTGATGAAATTGGCAAGAGATAAGAAATGCCAACCCCTCAATTCTTCAAGACGAACGGAGTGAGAATCGAGATTAATAAACGCAAATAAGAGTAGTGAATCTATGAAAAAACTTAAAGTAGGCGCTCACGCCATCGAGATCTCCAAAGAAGATAAAATTATTTTTCCCAAATCCAAAATTACCAAGCTTCAGTTGGTTGAGTATTACCAAAAAATAACTCCTTTTATGTTGCCGTATCTAAAAAATCGACCAATCTCCATGCAGCGATTCCCCAATGGTATTAATGGAGATGTGTTTTATCAAAAAGATGCACCCGATTATTTTCCTTCGTATATCAAAAGAGTGATTGTGCCAAAAGAAGAGGGAGCTGTGCACTATCCGGTTGCCAATAATGAAGCTGCGCTTATCTATATGGCAACACAATTGATGGTACCGCATGTCTGGCTGAGCACTTCACCTAAATTGCATTATCCCGATCATATGATTTTTGATCTTGATCCATCGCCGGGCGTCACATTTGCTATGATTCGTTGG
Organism: uncultured Pseudomonadota bacterium; assembly: GCA_964553945.1. Taxonomy (GTDB): domain Bacteria; phylum Babelota; class Babeliae; order Babelales; family Vermiphilaceae; genus CAZKLV01. The sequence goes on along the minus strand of CAZKLV010000001.1, from coordinate 109,122 downwards.
GCAGCCCAAGAATTAAAGACTCTTCTTGATGAATTAGATTTGCCGGCTTATATCATGACAACCGGTTCGCGCGGGGTGCATATTTGGGTTCCGCTTAAAAAGAAGGACCGTTTTGATTTTGTTCATCAGTTTGCGCATGATATTGCGCAAGTGCTTGTGCATCAATACCCAGAAAAATTAACCATCGAAATGTCTAAAAAGAAGCGAGGCAAGCGAATATTTGTTGATTATTTGCGCAATGGGTTTGGAGCGACTGGTGTTGCTCCCTATTCGGTGCGCATTATTGAGAATGCGCCGGTAGCGATTCCGTTCGATTGGAAAGAATTGCCGCGCATTACCCCACAAAAATACACGATCAAAAACATATTTCGGCGCTTGAAGGGCAAAAAGGACCCTTGGGCAGGAATGATGCAAAAAGCGGTGAGTCTTAAGGTGGCCAGGAAAGTGCTAGATAAAATTCTATTAGAATATTGATTTTTCGTATTTTCTTCATGTATCATGAAAATGAGGATGAGAATAAATAGTTAAAAAAGGAGAATATTATGAAGAAAAATCTAGTTATTTTAGCTGTTGCACTTATTGGGGGGAATGGCTGGTCGATTTTGGGCTATAGTCGCGATTGTATGGGTGCTGTAAAGAACTATACTTATTCATTTACTGTAGTGACAGCCCAAGAGGGTGCAACTACTTGTGCAGTAACGCTAACAAGTGCTGAAAAAGATTTTATTAATCAAGTTCTTTCGATTTATTCTGATAATACAAATGTTGATCGTCGGTTTTATGTAAATAATATCAAGAGTAAATATGGATCTGATACGACTCGCGAAGTTGCATTGCGCCGCGTGGTGCGTGATTTTGGTGGATCATCAAAACGTGCTGGCGAAATGCGTCCAATCAGAACTGTTGGCGATATACGCAAGATGCTTGCGGGTCAGTTGAAAGACATTGGCACTGAACAAGCATTTTAATTAATTTTGAATTAACAATTAACCCGTCATTTCGTTAATTGAAATGATGGGTTAGTTCTTTTCTTTTACAATCGTGATTTTATGCACATCAAACCAATTTTGCCATACAAGTGGTACCGGACGTTTTGAATGGACTTCATACGCATGATGTGTTTCTGAATTTCTGTTTATTCTTTTCACAACTTCTTGTTGAGTTAAAAATTGGTTTACTAGTTTACTGGTGATAGGATTTGGCATATCCGGTTTTTTGTTCCATGCAATGTTTTTGCATTCAATTATTCGCTCTGAAGTAATGATATCGACAAACACACCTATGTTATATTCTGGATCTTCAATTTTGCGATTCATATATAAGAGTTTTTCAGATGATTGAGCGAGCATAATTTCGAGTGCCTTTTCGATTTCAAAAAGATGCCCTGCGCAAGTTGGTTGATCAAGGGTGTCAAGAAGAACATGTAATGTCTCATCAAATCCTGATATTTCATGTAATTTTTCTATCGCTAGCATGAGTATTGGCGTAATAATTTCCAAATGCTGCGCCCTGAGATTGCGTTCTGCGCGGCTCTTGGTCATTGCAATAATATATTCCTCAGTAGTGTTGCGCAAAAACACTCGTTCTCGCATTGAAGGCTTTGCGCTAAGTACAAAGTTAATCAATTGGCGCGTTGGCCCAACAGAAAGAGTATTCAGAGGAAAAATGAGAATGAGCAAGATCAGCTGTTTTGCAAACTTATTTGAAATCATTGCGTATCCTTTTGAAATATGTTCAAGAATTGAGTTTTTTAATTGGCATCCGTATTCTGTATCAAAACCGATTTTGAGGCAAGGAATTCGATGAATATATTTTTAGATACAGCTGATATCGATGCGATAAAAAAGTGGGCGCAAACAGGGATCATTGATGGGGTCACCACAAATCCAACTCACTTGAGCAAAGAAGGTGCCAATCCACTCGAAGTGATCAAAGAAATTTGCGCAATAGTGCCCGATGGCGAAATTAGTGTTGAGGTTACAGAACAAGATCCGCATGCAGTTTATGAACAAGCAAAAAAAATTGCTGCTCTTGCTCCGAATGTGTTGGTCAAAGTTCCGTGTCACCTCAAATATTATGAAATAATAAATCGGCTGCAGCAAGAAGAGGTTCCGCTCAATATTACATTAGTTTTTAGTCTGGAGCAGGGATTGATGATGAGCAAGCTCGGGGTCAATTATATTTCTCCTTTTGTTGGAAGGCTTGATGATATCGGCGTGAATGGAAGTGAGTTATTGTATCAACTTTGTGATATGCGTGATCAATATGATTTTGAAACGGGTATTTTGGCCGCTTCTATTCGCAGTGCCAAACATTTCCAAGAAGCAATACTGGCGGGAGTTGATGCAATCACCGTTCCGAGCAAAGTCCTTGAAGAAGTTACCCAGCATCAATTGACCGATGCGGGTATGGAAAAGTTTAATGCTGATTGGGAGAAACTTGGAATTAGAAAGTTTCCATAAAAAAGGTTTGTTTAATCGTATTTGCAGCTAGTTAGAATTCATCTTCTGTTCGTCTTGAGTGATTTTCTGAGTGAAACGAGGAAAATTGTATAGAAGGATTGCATTAAAAAAATCAGAATATGATGAATAAATTAAAAGAAATTAGCATAACCCTTCGATACAAATTTCTCACTTCGTTCGAAATTCACTCAGGGCGAACGGAAGAAATTCAATCAATATGCTGAAATGAAAAGGTGTTTATACAAATATTTGAATCGAGTAATGATCATTTAATAAGAAATGAATAAACTTTTAAAAATACTATTCATCACCAACAACTATACCCCCTATTCAGGAGGACTCGTTACCTCTATTCAAGCATCAGTTGCCCAATTGCAATCGCTTGGCCATCAACCTATGATCGCAACACTCGATTTTTTGGGAGACGCGCATCAAGATCCGGAATATGTCTATCGGTTGCAATGTCCAATTAAATTTAAATATAACACCAATTACATGGCAGTACCCTGGCGTGCAACAGAGCAACTTGTGGATCTGGTGCAAAGGGTTCGCCCAGATATTGTGCATCTTCATCATCCATTTTTGCTTGGTATCGCTGGATTGCATGCGGCTCGCAGGAATAATGTTCCTGTCGTATTTACGTATCATACTCGGTATGAAAAATATGCGCATTATGTGCCTCTTATTGGGCAAATGGCCGCACCGTTGATTGTTCATCGTGTGAAACGATTTTGCAATCAAGTTGATGGTATTATTGCTCCAAGTGCGGGTGTTAAAGATGAATTGATTAATTGGCAGATCGATGTGCCCATAGCGGTTATCCCCAGTGGTTTGCGATCGCAGTTTCTAGAATGTAAACGCGATTTTAGGGATTCACATTCAGGCCCGTTTCGTTTGCTTTACGTAGGTCGATTAACACAAGAAAAGAATATTTTATTCTTGTTCGATCTTTATGCGAAGTTACCCGCAGGGAAATATTCATTGAGCTTAGTAGGCTATGGTGCAAAGGCGCTTGAGTATAAAATGTATGCATATCAAACATTGGGCCTTGATCATGAAATGGTTCAATTTATTGAAAGCCCGAATAATTTAGTTGATTATTACGCTCATGCAGATCTTTTTTTATTTCCATCCACTACCGATACGCAAGGTATTGTATTGGCTGAAAGTTTATCACAAGGATTACCAATTGTGGCGTTGCCCGGTTATGGGCAAGAAGATTCAATAATACATGGGAAAAATGGATATATCTGCCATTCTGAGCGTGAAATGATTGAGCATATTGAGCGTATCGCAGCTGATGGGCAATTGCATGCGCGATTACAACAAGGTGCGGTTGCAAGCTCCGCAAGATATGCGCCTGTGGAGGTTATTCATCAATTGATCCGGTTTTATCACGAAATTTTAGGCAAATAGATGTGAATTGTGCTTTTTACAGCAACGCTCCAAACAGAATTGAAGATGTTGATAAAGCATGAATTGAAAATGCTTGCGCTTGACAATCTGAATTATTCATATACACTAAATTACAGGTATATTTACCACACTTTCCTTAGGGGGAAATGATCATATGAACCTGTTTTTTAGATTGATTTTACCTGTTTTTATTCTGTTTTCTTCTGGGCTAAATCTGGCTATGCAGTCAGGGGCCCCAATCGAGCTCAAGCGGGCTGACTATCAGCTACGATTTTCACCCCAAAATTCTCCAATCAAAGATATTATTGTGGCGATTAATGAAACCCCTGCGGGTGGCTTAATTGCCATGAATGGTTCATATATTAATCATGTGGGGTTGGTTGAGGCGTTAAAACTGGCGCAGGAGCGAGGTGTTCGTGTAGAGCTCTGTGTAGATGCGACTCATGCAGAAAATGAGGCATTGAGAATTCAATTATCCCAAGCTGATTTAAATGCAATCAATTGTTTACATACAAAGCGTTGTATTATTTTTGATACTGATCCGAAAGATGATGTAGAAATAGTCGGCAAGGTGCGGTCGGTAATACTATTTACTGGATCTGAAAATTTGAGTAATAATGTTAGCACCCATCACGAATATACGCTTGTTTCACAGAATCATGAGCTGATAAAGCGTCATTACAAAGATCACTTATTTAATAAAAAATTGTGCAAACCATATCAATTGAATCGAGGAGATCGAAATTTCGATTTGCCTAAGGTTCTGCTTGAGAACAAAAAAGAAGTACCTCTTTCTCCTCGCTTTATGCGTATTTATAATTCGCAAAAATATGATTCGGGAAAATTAAAAGCAAAAAGAATTGAGAAACCAGTTCCCACCGATGCAACTGAAAAAATCTACCTTTCGAGTATGGGATTTGATGATGAACGCATTAAAGATGCATTATTGAAAAAAGCTCATACTGGCACAGAGATTATTTTGATTGTTGATAAAGCGGCAGTAAAATGTGATCGCGGATTGCGATTCTTAAATGAACTACATGCCGCAAAAGTAAAAATATATGTCTGGGAAAGAAGCGCAATTCAGCATACAAAATTGTTGTTGCGCGAGCGGTGCAATAAATTAGATGGTCATTACTTAGAGGCACTGGCTGTTTTATCGACCGGCAATTTGGTTAAAAACAGTTCAACTCAGATTAATTATGATCAAATTGTTCCTGAATCACGTGCTCTTTCACAGGATATTCGTGCCTATTTTGATGAGTTACAAAAAGTTTGTACTCCATTTGAAAAAATAGATCAGAAAGCGATTGCACAAAAGAAAGCGCAGAAAGGGCAAGATGTTTGTACATTGTATTGTGGTACGTGCCATGGAGTTATCGGAGCATCTTCAGAAAAAAGTTTGGTCAAAAAATGGTTGAAACATTGTATCGAAACTCATGAAAGAATCGTTGTTGATACTTTAGCAATTGAAAATATCGATTCAAAGAAATTCTATTGCGCGTGTTGCCCAACGTGCCTCGTTCCTTTTTATACTCAGAAAAGTGAAGCATCGACCACGCTGGCCATTGCAAAGCATCTTATTAAAGAGCATGCAGTTGAAAAAACGAACGCACAAAACCTCAGAAAAAATATTTCTGTGATGAAAAGTGCCCTTTACATTGCTCAAAAAGAAAAAGAAAATAAGTAAAAAGTAGGTGGGTAGGAAATTATGAATACAGTTCGTCCATTCAAATTACATCATCCGTTCCAACCGGCAGGATCGCAACCTGAAGCGATCAAGGAATTGGTTGCACAGCGACCTAGCAAATCAACCTTGCTGGGGGTGACCGGATCAGGTAAAACCTTCACAATGGCTAATGTGATTGCGCAGCAAAGTAAGCCAGTGCTTATTTTGTGCCCAAATAAAACATTGGCTGCGCAGCTCTATGAAGAGTTTTCTCTTTTCTTTCCTGAAAATAAAGTGTGCTATTTTGTGAGTTATTATGATTACTATCAACCGGAATCATATCTACCAGCACAAGATATTTACGTAGCCAAAGAAACGAAGGTCAACGATGAATTAGATCGTTTACGCGTGGAAGCGACCGCTTCATTGATTAATCGCAACGATACGATCGTCATCTCATCGGTTTCAAGCATTTATTCTCTTGGCAATCCATCCGATTATCGTAATTTGGCGTTACCGCTCAAGGTTGGTCAGCAAATCAGTCGTAATGATTTGGTGCATAAGCTTATTTTCATTCAATATATGCGCAATGAAACGGAAAAAAAATCGGGTACATTTCAAGTGCTTGGTAATACAGTAGAAGTTATTTTACCGTATCAAAAAGAAAAATTGCGCATAGAACTTTTTGGCAACACGATTGAAGGTATGCAATGGGTGGATAAGCATAATAACAATGTGCTTCGAGATCTTGATAATACGCTTATATTTCCAGCAAAACATTTTGTAACGACTGAAGAGCGCAAGAATGCTGCAATTAATAGTATCAAGGCAGAACTTGATTTGTGGCTTCCTGAAGTTGAGAGTCCGATTATTCAAGATCGTATTTATAAACGAGTAACGCATGATCTTGAGATGCTCAAAGAAGTTGGGTATTGTTCAGGCATTGAAAACTATTCAACCCACTTTGATGGGCGCGCGCGTGGTGAGCGTCCGTTCTGTCTGTTTGACTTCTTTCCTAAAGATTTTTTACTTATTATTGATGAATCTCACATCGCAGTACCACAGTTGAGGGGCATGTATGCAGGTGATCGTGCGCGTAAAAAAGCGTTAATTGATTACGGGTTTCGGTTACCATCTGCCTATGATAATAGGCCTCTTAAATTCGAAGAGATAGAAACATTCTTTAATGATGTACTGTTTGTATCGGCAACACCTGGTGAATATGAACTGCAAAATTCCGATCATGTGGTAGAACAGATTATTCGTCCGACCGGTCTTTTGGATCCAATCATTGAGGTGCGTCCGCGCGTTGGCCAGATGGATGATTTGATTCGTGAAATCAAACAAACAACTGAAAATGGCTATCGTTCACTCGTTATGGTTCTTACTAAAAAGATGGCCGAAGAGCTTGCCCATTATCTTGAGGAACAACAAATAAAGGTTTGTTATTTGCACAGTGAACTTAAAACACCACAGCGAACTGAGCTTTTACAAAAATTACGACTGGGTACATTCGATTGCTTGGTTGGAGTCAATTTGTTGCGCGAAGGGATTGATTTACCCGAAGTTGCGCTTGTGGCAATTATGGATGCGGATGTTGAAAGCTTCTTGCGCGATAAACGTTCATTGATACAGATTGTAGGGCGTGCGGCTCGTAACTCAGATTCGCGTGTACTTCTTTATGCGGATAAGCAAACGATCTCCATGCGAGCAGCCATGGCAGAAACTGAGCGGCGTCGCAAAATTCAACATGCATATAATGAAGAGCATGGCATTGTGCCGCGCACTGTTACTCGCGATGTGACCAAGAGTATTGCTTCAAGTTTCCAAGAAGCGATCGCTGCTGCAAGCAAATCTAAAAAGAAGAAAGCAGTGGAAGAAATATCGCTTGCTGAACTTGAAAAGCGTCTGACCGATCTTGAAGCACGCATGCGAGATGCGGCAGATAATTTTGATTTCGAAACGGCAATTGCGCTTCGCAATGAATGGTTTGATCTGCAAAAATCTCGAAAGAAATAATTTTAATCATTTGTAATCTAGAGAGTCCTTCTATTTGGAAGGACTCTTTTTGTTATACTTGAGATACTAATTATAAAAAGGAAGCCTATGATGAGTATTCGAAATATTAAAGTAGTAAGCGCAGTGAGTTTACTTTTGCTAATTAAAACAGGTTTAGGAAATTATATGGAACAATCATCCCAGTATACAAATTTGAGTGGAATTAAAAGTATTTTACAGTTGCAAGCGGCAGAATTTCCGCAGGTAACGGCCCGAGTAATTGAACAAGCGCGCTCGCGAATTGAAAGTATTATTGCGACTCCTGATTGCAGCAAAACATTTGCCAATACCCTGCAAATTATTTCTGATGTTGCTTCTTTTTCAGACTTGGCTGCATTTGCGCATATGTGTTATTTAATTAAAGAGGTGAGCCCGGATGCATCCTTGCGCGCTGCTGCTTCGCAAGCTTTGATTGAAATTCATGAATTTGAGGTAGATGAAATTTCCAAGAGCAAGCCACTCTATTTGGCTATCAAAGGATATTATGAGGGTAATGCGCAAACAGAATCGTTACATCGCGATCAGCGTTATTTTTTGGATGATGTATATCACGGCTATATCCGCGCTGGGCTTGAATTGCCAGATGAGGAACTTGAGCGGGTTAAAGATCTCAACAAGCGCCTGACAAAGTTGAGCCTTGAATTTTCTGGCAACATTGCAGCCGATGCGAGTACTATCACGGCTTCACACGAAGAACTTGATGGCCTGGAGGAATCATTTATTGCGGCACTTAAAAAAAATGATGATGGTGCCTATATTCTGGGCGTCGATTATCCAACGTATTTTAACGTGATGGAAAATTGCACCGTCAGTGATACGCGCAAAAAACTTTATTTTGCATTTCAAAATCGAGCATATCCGCAAAATGACAATGTGCTCCGCGACATTATTGCAAAACGCGATGAGATGGCTCGTTTGCTTGGATATGCAAGCTATGCACATCTTGATCTAGAAGACCAGATGGTTCAATCACCTGAGCGTGCCTATGAATTTTTACACGATCTTTATGCGCGAGCAACCGATAAGGAGCAATCAGACTGGCATCGCATGATGCCGCAATTACGTTCACTCAAAAAATCAAAAGAGGGCAAATTATACCCATGGGATGTGATGTATGTGAATGCTCAATTTAAAAAATCTCATTACAATATCGATGATAGAGAAATTGCAAAATATTTTCCTGCCGATTCAACACTCAAAGGCCTTTTTGCAATTTATGAATCGTTTTTCAATATCAAGTTTCACAGAATCCCGCAATCGGGTTTTTGGCACGAAGAAGTTGAACTGATTAGTGTTGCAAGCAAAGATGATCCTGATCATATACTTGGCTATTTGCTATTGGATCTTTATCCACGACCACATAAATATTCTCATGCGGCGTGCTTCCCAATCGTTCCTGGTCAAAAAGATGCAAATGGCAAACAAAGTACAACCATTGCAGGTGTAGTTGCGAATTTTCCGCGCGCAACATCATCTGCGCCAGCATTGATGAAACTTCAAGATGTTAAAACATTCTTTCATGAATTTGGGCATGCGTTGCATCATGTGCTTGGTGCATGTGCAATTGCATCTCAATCTGGCACAGCGGTAAAACGTGATTTTGTTGAACTCCCATCCCAGATGCTTGAAGAATGGTTAAATGATAAGGCGATTCTCAAGATGATAAGTAACCATTATCAAACAGGAGAGCCATTACCTGATGTAATAATTGATACTATTATTGAACTTCACCAATTTGGTACCGGTTCATTTGTTACGCGCCAAGTTTCCCTTGCGTTATTCGCGCTCGATTGTTTTGGGCCTGGCGCACAAAAAGATCCTTATCAGATGTGGCAAGATATTGCTCACAAATACTCTTCCGGATTTGTCGAACCGCAGCCAAATACCCATTTTTATGCAAGCTTTGGCCATCTGACTGGTTATGCTGCAAAATATTATGGATACTTATGGTCCAAAGTTTTTGCCTTGGATTTATTTGGAGAAATTAAAAAGCATGGCCTTCTCAATCCGGAAATTGGGGCTCGGTATGTACGAGAAGTTTTGGCCAAGGGGGGTAGCCAGGATCCAAATGAATTGCTGAGCAACTTTTTGCAAAGAGAGCCAAATTCGAAGGCATTTTTCGAGGCAATGGGATTACAGGATTGATTTACCATCTTAGGTACCGATGGCTATGGCTTCTTTCATTTCTGCGATGCGCATCATTTAATTAAAAATTACCTCGCGGCCTCCTGGCTGGCGGGGTAATTTTCTTTACCGTAAAAAAAGTCACTAAAAAAGGCGGCATAATAGAGCAGACACGTTCAGAGATTCAATACTGCCTAAATGTGCAAAGGAGATTGAACAATTGCCGTTTAATGAGATTGGTTTTTAGAATAATCAAATGTGAAATCGAATTTTATTCCACTCCCGGCAACTTATTTTGAATCGATGCAGAAGGCCGTTGTATATCCAAAATATCTGCCAGCGTGTTTGCAAATTGCAGCGTCCATACATTTTGGTTAATTACTTTGTGTTCAAGGACACCTGGTTGATAAATGACCAATGGTACGTGAATATCGTAATTATACGGTGTACGGTGATCGGTGCCTGAGTCCCATTTGGTGACCATGTTATAAGGATACGTCTGGAAGATTATTTGCCCACTGCGCCCTGGATAGAGCTGCTGTTTATAGAAATTTTCTTTCTGATTTTTGGTGAACGTTGCATGGGACAATTCTTCGTAGGTCCATGCGTTTTTAATGCCTTCATGAGAGAGAAGATATTGTTTCAAATCATGCAGGATTGATCTTCGTGTTTGCTTATCGAATTTATTCAATTTTTCTTCATCGAGGTAAAAGTTTGGAGATTTAACTCGCATGACAATATCTTGCGTTCCATATTTTTGTGCAATTAATGTATTCATGCCTTTTTTAATTTCGCTACTCTTGATTCTGCGTGCCGCGGTGTATCCTTTATCTTTGACCAGTTCAATGACCGGGCTGACTCCATGATCGGCTGTCCAGGCAAAAAGCACATCCGATTCGGATTCTGTATTTTCAAGCACATAGTCCATGAAATTTTGAATCTGTTTATCAAGGTGATAAAGCATATCTATGATTTCCAAACTGTTGCTGCCATATTCATGGCCTAATTTATCCAAGCTGCTCAAGCAGACCCAAAGTAACAATTCCGATTCATCTTTTTGGGTAAATTCATTAAATGCCATTTTTGCCATATCAAGGACAAGTTGATTCGCTTGTGGTGTTTTATCAAATAAATCAAAATTTTCTTCTTTGATTGGATCGAGTGAAATGGTTGTGCCAACAAGGCGTGGTTTTTTGATGAAATTAATATCAGCAAAGTTATACATGTTACTGTTTAGAGGATAGAAACTTTTCCAAGTGATTGATTTTTTGAGCGCTGGATTGTGTTTTGAATTGAACGTGCTGATCCATGATGGAATGCTATCATAGTATGCTTTGCTTGAGGTAAAATTTCCTGTTTTTCCATCGAGCCAAATTGCTTTACCAACTTTGCCCGCAGTAGCTACTGCGGCGCGACTTTTGAGTGAAACGGAAATAGCACGGCGAGGGGTCGATGGCTCGGAAGACATGGCAAATTGATCGGAGAGTCCATCAACCATGATCTGGCGTGGCGATGCCGCATCATCGTAGAATCCATGCGGTGCAAATATTGCTGCACGTTCTGGAGTATCATAATCGCTGACTATTTTTTTACCCTTTGCATCAACCCATCGGTTTCCAATAATTCCATGATCCTTGGCAAATGCCCCGGTGCTGAGGGCTGTATGTCCGGTAGCGGTGGCTGGCATGCCATGAGGATGGTAGGCATTGGTGTAGACTATGCCGTTATCAAGAAGCGTTCTAAATCCATATTTAAAATTTGCTCCCAATTTAGGAATGTATGAATATGCCATTTGATCGACTACAAAAATTACGCTGATTTTTGGCCGATTTTGGCAAAACGTTCCAAAAAATGTTCCAAAAATTGTAGAAATCATTAAAAAAGCTGTTTTTTTATTATATTTCATAATTGAATCCTCATATTAATCATCAAATCTTACGTCTGTATTCGGTAATTGTTCTTGAATTCTTTCTTTTTCTTGCGCGCTCAGATTATTGTCTCTTAGACAAATTTCTAATAATTGATTTAGGTCGGCAAAGATATTCTGTGGTAGGCTTGTGAGTTGATTACCTCCCAATGAAAGATCGCGTAATTGAGCAAGCCCAGCAAAGATGTTTTCTGGTAGAGTTTTAAGTTGGTTATCAAAAAGACAGATGGATCGTAATTGAGCAAGACCCGCAAAGATGCCAACAGGGAGAGTTTTGAGTGAATTGTTGTTAAGGTCAAGATCATTTAATCTTGCGAGGCCAGCGAAAATGTTTTCTGGTAAAGTGCCGAGTTTGTTATCGTAGAGTTCAATCGCTTTTAATCGGTTAAGGCCTGCAAAGAGGCCTGCTGGTAATGCATTGAGTGAGTTCTTGGAAAGATCAATCAGCCGCAATTGAACAAGGCCGGCAAAAATACTTTCTTGAAGATTGTGCAATCGGTTTTCATGGAGATTAAGCATTTTTAATCGGTTAAGGCCGGTAAAGAAGCCATTGGGCAATTTACTGAGTTGGTTACGGTCCAGCGAAAGATTTTGCAGTTGAACAAAAGCTTGCCATGGATTATGTGCCGGTTGGACATCGAGAGAGATGTCATATAAAAAATTATTAGAAATTGATAAGGACTCTATTTGGGTTCTTGATTGTATTCTTTCTATGCCAAATAAGCTGGTAAGTCTTAAAGTATCTAGATCGATATGATTGTCCTCTTCCAATCGCGGTTGGCCATGCTGTGCAATATAATCGGCAATACTATATTCTTGGGTAATTCCTGAATTGCGCAAGAGTATATGTTTGAGAATGTATTCTTGGTTTACCTGAATGCTTATACTCGCAGCAATTGTAGAAATGATTTCTAGCTGTTCTTTATGATTTTTATATTCTAAGCAAGGTACTCTATCTTTAATCTGATCGGCAACGACTGCAGCTATTGCATTCATGAGGAATGGTAAGTTGAGAAAATCTGCTGCTTGATATAATAATCCAAGGTGTTGGTCGCACATTGTTTGTAAGTGTTGATTCACAAAGGGTTGATATGCGCGGGGGATATAGATTTCATGGCCCTCAGGAGCGCTTTCATTTTCTGTTAATAAGGCGTTAAGCTGTTCAAGTAATGGTATTAATGCCTTGAGGGTAGAAGTGCTCAAGTAATTTAATTCGTGGAATTCATTATTTTCAAGATTTGCAAATTCAAGCGTTACACTCATTATAGGAGATCTTTCTAAGGCCGATTTAGCGATTCTTAGCCTATCACCTTGGGCGCTGATGAGGATAATGGGCTCGTTTTGCTCAATTTCCATAGGTAGTACACTCAATTCTTCTTGAGTAGGTTTTTGCTTTTTATGAACCGGCTCTGGGCATTCCATAGCGATTAAACCTATGAAACTCAGTGAAATAGATAATAATAGCTTTTTCATATGCGTTTTTTCCGTAAAACTAGTATTTGCTTTCCTTCAGATATGATTATACCTAATAATTATTTCAAATAGCAATAATATCCTGGCGCTTGATTTAGCTATGGTTCGAGGGGCGATTGTTGGGGAGGGGGGTTTTATGGTATAATACTTGAACCAAATGACAGTGTTTTTCTAAATGGAGATCGCATATGAGATTCGTTATTTATAAGCGAGCATTGGTTCTTTCTCTCGTGAATTTTTCTTTAGTCGCTATGAACTCTTTACCTGAATATGAATTTGAACGAGTTGTAAAGGATATCCGGTTAAGGCCGGCGCAAGAATGTCCGCCAGCGCTTCCTTATTGCCCTGAGGTTACTGAATGGCTTAAGAATGAAGAGTACATTAGCGCTGAAATCGAAGTTTCCAATCAGAAACGAATGGAATTAGCAAGGAAGCAGGCATTGGAAGAAGCTATGGCTCAAAGCCGAAGAATGCTTCTTTTATCCCCGCCACAAATGTATTATGTGACCAAAAAATAATTGCGGGTATTGAAAGCTGGTAAATTGGTGACGCCTTTATTAGAATTAAAATAAAAAATAATTATGCAAACAAATACCGGTATTCTTCTTCGTAATTTTTCGCCAAAAAAGAATAAGTTGGCGCTGATCGATGATCAGTTAGGGCGCGTTGATGCTGCTTTTTTTAGTGGCATCTATCATACGGGTTCATTACTGAATTATCGTTTGAGTGGCATGCCAGGGCGGTATTTGATCGAGCAGGCGAGTATGATTGATTCTCCTCTTTGCTTGGCCCGTACTGATATTCTTTTTTTGCATCACATACTAGAAGTGTGTTTTTACTTTATTCCGATTGGGAGCTGTATCCAAGGTATTTTTAATTTGCTCCAATTATTGTATGCTGCAGAGAGTGTGGATTGGGATTTAACTGCAAAGCAATTTTTTTTATTTCGCTTATTTACGCAACTTGGTATGCATCCAGCGGCTTATAGATTGCCTGCATCATTGCTTGAGCAACTGCACGCAGCGGCGTACGCCAATGAGCAGCCGCAGTTAGCAGATGCCGACAAAAAAATTATACGTACCTGGTTGCAACATTGCCTTATGCAGCATCCTGATGTTGCACAATTTAATACGACTCATTTTTTAAATAATCAATAGGAACCCCATGCAAAAAAGGTTGGGATTAATATTATCGATCTTCTGTGTGCAAGTGCAGGCAGCTGAACTTGTCAAAAAAGTAACTGGCATTGAAACTGAGCCGACAATGCTCTTTAAAGGAGTTGTTGCTGAGCGCCAACAGCTGCGCGATGAATTGGTCAAGGAACGCAATGATCTTGCGCAAGGTGAGCAGGAATTTCGCAAAAAAATTAGAACAGAGCTGGATGAAATTAGAGGCAAGCAAGCTCTTCTTGATGCACAAATTAAGACAATGCCAGATGATGAACTTTTAAAACGGAAAGCTTCAGCGCTTACCGATCTTTATCAAACACTTAAGGATCAGCAGCAGGCTCGTGAGCAATTGATCGCTATTCTTGATGATCTGATTAAACTTCTTGCGGATTATCTAGAAGATCCAAATTTTATTACCTATCGTAAAAAACAGCAGTTGCGTGAGCGGGTTTATTATACGTTTGAAGATTTGCTTGAACTTCATGAAAAAATATTGGCCCAAGAGCGCTTGGCATCTCAATATGCCGATCAAGAGCGTAGTAGTAATGCCGAGCTTGAAAGCCGCACTAAAGGTGCGCAAAATGCGGAGAATACATTTAAAAAAGATCAAGAGCAATTGCAAAAACAATTGTCAGAATTACAAGATAATGAAAAAGCTGCGCGTGAAGTTGAGCTGATTCAATCTATTTTGGAACTCAATGATCGTGTATTTATGGTCAAAAAGCGCGTGTTCGGTTTGCGTACTCGTGAAATTAAATACAAGATAACGTATTATAAGGTTCATGAATCGATTGCTCGCTCCCAGCTGGATGTGTTTAAAGAATATCTACGTAAAATAAAATCACTCGTGAAAATATCTGAAGCGGATATGGCTGTGGCCAAGGATCGCTTGGAACAAAAAAAACAGGAATATTTCAAACTCAAAGAACATTACCGTGCTGAACGAGATAAAATTGCATTTTATGATCGTCAAAAGGCTCGTGAAATAGAAGTGCTTGCCGAGCGATATAATATCACGGTGAGCGATGATATTATCAATTGGAGTAAGAAGCCAAAGAAAACTGTTGCCTCGTATCTTGAGCAGTTTCAAATCGGTATGCTCAAAGTAAATCAGCAGTTGCTGCAAAATCAGCTTGAGCTTTTGGATGCTCAGATTGCACATGAAGATGAAAAATTCATTTATGAAGAGATGCAATACGAAGTCAAAGAGTCGTTCTATAAAAAAGGCTTGAATAAATTCTTGACCGATGATGATGTGAATCAAGAAATTAAGCGCTATGATGCGCCACGCGCCGAGGCAGAGGCGAGCCTTGCGCGGTATCGCGAAAAGATTGGTATCATAGCAGATGTGCTTAGTCAGCAAAAGAAAGTTATTGAAAATATGCAGGCGCAGCGAGAAGAGCTGACCGATATTAAAACGATTATTTTCAAAAACAATCCAACAGAGTATGCGACCGCATTGGATCTTCTTAATCGTGCCGAAGCATATGTGAAAGAATCAATCGAATTACTTGGCAAATTGACCGGTGTTTATTCTGGTATTACCGCTACTCTTGGGTATACATTACGTCTTATTTCATTTGGTACGGGTGAGTTACGATCAATAACTATATGGCACCGTCCGGAATATGCAATTACTTGGACAGGAGTGAAAAATGCGGTTCCAGAGCTCACCAAATTTTTTGCAGAAATTCGTGGCTATCTTTCACGTATTGAGCCTATGGCGGTCATTTATAAAATTCTTGATTATATTTCAAATCCGGCCCAATTCATCTTTATATTATTTTTAATTGGATTGCTTGTCTTTGTATCGGTGATGCGCAAGAAATATCTATTTAATCTGAGCGAAGGGCTTGTTGGTTGGAGCATTCAGCATCGTGGGTTTGCGCGTATGCTGACATTCTTGATCTCAGTGGGTATTCGATTTGCAAGTGTGTATGCGATTGGATTAACCGTATGGCTCATTGTATTTTTATTCTTGCATCTTAGTGTTATTCAAGATGTGTATATCTACATATTGTTTTATTTGGCATCGATTCCTTATCTTCTCTATGCGGCATCGAGGTTTATTAAAATGTTGGAGACTGAAAACATTAAGCGCGATTATATATTGATAGATGCCGATTTTCAGCGTAGATTTACGGGGGTCATATCGGGACTCGTTTATTCAACAATTTCTATATTTTTCTTTCGAGAAGCGTTTTTGTTGACCGATTATTACAAATCTGAAGTGCCAAGTATTCTCTTGGCGGTTAATTTCATAATTTTCCAAATTTCATTGATTTTGCTTCTTACTAAAGAGCAAATTTTGAATCTTATTACGCCAAAATCCGATTTTCGTCGATGGGTACGTTTGCAAATCGATCGTTATTATTATCTCATTTTGGGCGCAGTTATGGTTGTCATAGTGCTGAGCAACCCTTATGTTGGTTATGGGCGGTTAATGTTGCATATGCTTTTTGGCTTGATCTATACCGCGCTTATTATTATCGGTTTGGTGTGGATCTATCACGTTATCAAACAAGTTGGATCGCGTGTTTTCTTTGCAAGCAAAGATGATGTGATTCGTGAACGATTTGCAAAAGCTAAGACCTCTTTTGGTCTCTTGATTTTAGCAATGTTTATTATTCTTGGGTGTCTTGGGCTTGTTTTCATTGCCAAAGTGTGGGGGTGGCACATTGCGTGGAGCGATATTACACGCTGGATGAATGTGCCATTGATTGGCGAAGAGGGTGCAAAGGACGCGATATCAACTCGCGCACTTTTGCAAATCGTGTTATTCGTTTTTGCTGGATTTGTAATTTCCTATGCTCTCAGCAAATTTGTGCTGAGCAAGATCTTCGATTTGCTACTTGTTGAAAATGGTGTGCAACATACGGTGATCAGTATCACTCAATATATTGTTGTGATCACCATGGTTTTCATCGGATTTAAAAATGTTGGTCTTGGTGGGCTGGTTGGTTGGGTACTTGGTGCTATGGCACTTTCTGTCGGTTGGGTATTAAAAGAACCGATTGGGGACTTTGCGGCCTACTTTATCATTCTGGTGCAACGGCCGGTTAAGATAGGGGATTATATTAGTCTTGAGGATAATCAGATTTGTGGTGTCGTGCGTAAAATAACCGCTCGTGCAGTTGTGCTTCGCCATAAAAATAGTACCACCATTATTGTGCCAAATACTCAAATTATTTCTAAATCGGTAACTAATTGGAACTATGCATATAATTTTGTTGCATTTAATGATATAGAAATCACCGTAGACTTTGATGAAAATCCACAGAAAGTTAGAGAGCTGCTTGCCAAAGCAGTTGAAACTCATCCAAATGTGCTGCGCAATCCAAAGCCGGTTATTCGCTTAATTCGATTTGGCGAATATGGATACGTGTTTATGGTGCGGGGATATGTGAGTTCTGCATTTACACTCGATCTATGGGATATTGAAAGTGATGTGCGTATTCGATGCATTCAACAACTGAGGGAGCACAATATTAAAATCGCACTCCCTTTTTATGTATTTAAAAAGACAAAAGATGGCCAGGCGTTGACCGATGAGGTTAACGACGAAGAGCAATAAGACGAGACTGTTTTGCGGTTCTCTGTGCTTTAGCTCTGGTTTTTGATTTTCGAGATCGAATATCTTGCCCTGGAGCATCATCGCTTGCTACGGGTGGAACTTCGAGGTTCTTGATCACGCGGGTTGCTTTATATTCAATGCGATTTTCTATTTGCCCGCAATCATTTGTACATCTTTCTGCATGCATGGTCCCTGTAATAAGCACGATGAGCAATAATGCATTCATTATTTTCATAAATACCCTTTGTTTGCCCAATTGAAGCTATTGCGCGTGTTTTGAGGTTGCTTGAGGGAGCTGCGAGAGGCTATTTTTTAATGAGAGATCTGATTTTTTGTATATATTCACCACGAATCAACCCCACGGCGATCATAGAAACAGAAATGATAATTACCAGTGCACGTAAGGTGCATTCGAAGATGTGTAATGCATTGAGCAGAATAATTGTACCGGCAACGATAAGAAAAAT
The DNA here is from genome assembly GCA_964553945.1 of uncultured Pseudomonadota bacterium. GTDB lineage: Bacteria > Babelota > Babeliae > Babelales > Vermiphilaceae > CAZKLV01. The sequence goes on along the minus strand of CAZKLV010000001.1, from coordinate 90,783 downwards.
ATTTTTTGTGCTATCGCTTAAATCGATAATTTGCTTCATAGGAATCCTTATTTTTTAAGGTTGTTTTTTTTACTTCACTACTCTAGTACAAGAAATGATACCTTGGCAAGGGGTGGAAAAAAATTAATCTTTTACCACCCACATATTACTAAAATCTAGCTGATCATCGTACATAGGCTGATGGTTAATCAATAAATAAATACCGGTTAATGAGATTCCATTTTTTTGCAAAGTTAAGATTAAACTTTGTAAGAGCATCCATTTGCTGTGCGTTGATTGTTGTTTATCAAAAATTGGTTGATCGAAAGAAATATAGAGCTTTCTATTATCTGGTGCAAATAACGCAGATTGGAGGGTTACACTGTTTTTGATTATTTTTTCGTCATGCAAAAGAGTGAGCCAAATACTGATTATAGCGGCAGCTTTTTTTTCTTGCTCATCTGAGATAATCAATTCTTTATCTTCTTTTTTTTCCTGATTTTTATCCCAATAATATAAAGTTATATTTTGTTTGCTTACTCCCAGCAGTGAGTAAGGCGAGGATGATGCCCACGGGGATCGAATAATGATCCATTCTTGCTGGTAGGCGAGAAATAGGATGCTGGCAAAGATAGAAGCAAAACTAAAAAATATGATATGTATAAGTCTCATTATGTGCCCAAATAATTTTTAAGGAGACCCTTCGATACATTTTTCTCATTGCATTCGAAAAACACTCAGGGAGAACGGCTGTTTTTAAATTTTTCTTTTTTAAGAGAATTGATCTTCTCCGTTCGCCCTAAGTGCCAGGAATTTCTATAGAAATTCAAGGTGTATCGAAGGGTTGTGTTAATTTTTCATGATCATTGCAATACTTTCCGCCAAAGCCACTACTAATTTTTGCCATCCATTTTTATCTTTTATTCCAATTTCTACACCAATGGCAGGAACCTTGAGGCCAATTAAAGGCTTGAATGGGATTGTATGGATGCCTACCAGATCAAACTGTTTGGTATAGTTTTTTAATGATGCATTAAGGTTGGATGCATACTTTTGTGTGGTATCTGCATTCAATAAATGCGCTTGATCATAGGTGTAGAATCCCAAATCTGGAAGCCGTGATGGAGCAAAATATCCATAGGAAAAAGTATACAGAGTGATCTCTGGACGTATATCAGTTTGGTAGCAATTTAAACTAATAAACAAACCTGCTTCGATTCTATTGGCAAAATTTGCATCGGAAAGTGGTTTGACTGTTTCGTGTGCCCCATGGCTGATAATAACGCGAATATGTGGTGCCAGTTGTTCTATTTGATTTTGCAGTGCATGGGCGAGTGCGAGTGTGATTTGATTTTCGAAGGCTCCATCGATAGTGCGACCTTTGTGGTTGGCATCGCCGGCGGGACTAATCATTAAAATATGATTTTGAGGCTGATTTTTAGGGGATCCTTCGATACAATTTTCCGAGCTTTGTTCGGAAAGCCGCTCAGGACGAATGGTTGAAATACAAATCATTAAAATAAAAAAAGATATGAGAGAAAATGATTTCATGCTTATCGTGCTGCCAAATCAGTTGTTAAAAACTGTTTCAAAAATGTGGTTCTGATCAAACCTTTATTATTATTGATTCCCATTGCAATTGCTTTCGCTTGGCCAATAAAAATGCAGAGTTTTTTTGCACGCGTGATTGCCGTATAAATTAAATTACGCTGAAGCAACGTAAAATGTTGAGTAAATAGCGGAATTATAACGGCAGAGTACTCAGATCCTTGGCTCTTGTGAATAGATATTGCGTAGGCAAGTACCAGTTCATCAAGATCTGAATATTCGTATTCAACACGTTGTTCGGGATAGCGCACCGCCAATATACGATCTTGCGTATCAATATCTTCTATAAATCCAATATCACCATTAAATACAAATTTGTCATAGTTATTTTTGATTTGCATCACACGGTCGCCGATTTTATAGGTTGACCCTGATTGTTGTATCTGCTTTTCAGTATGAGCAGGATTCAATATCTGTTGCAGATCATAATTTAATTTTTGCGTACCGACCGATCCACGGTTCATGGGAACAAGCACCATGGCATCATTGGGATGAATCTGATATTTATATAAATCTTTGGTGAAAATTGTACGTAGTAATTGCGGCACATTTTCAGGATTATCTTCTTTGATATAGATAAAATCGCGGCGTGTATCGGGAAGATGGCTGAGTGGAAATTCACCCTGATTAATGCGATGCGCATTGATAATGATCATACTATCTTGTGCTTGTCTGAAAATTTGGACCAAGCGAATGACTGCGACTTTTTGACTTGCAATCAAATCGTTCAAGAAATTACCAGCACCAACCGATGGTAGCTGATCAACATCACCAATGAAAACAACTCGTGCATTGAGTGGCACTGCCTTGAGTACTGCATGAGCCAAGAAAATATCGATCATTGAAGCCTCATCAACGATTAATATATCAAGTGGGAGTGCATTCTGTTCATTGCGCGCAAACCCCATGGTACTGACATCAAATTCGAGTAATCGATGCAGTGTTGCTGCCTTTTTGCCGGTGCTTTCGGTGATTCGTTTTGCAGCGCGTCCTGTTGGTGAAGCGAGCTTATAAATCACACGCTCTTGATCAAGAATCGAGAGAAGCTTCTTAATCAATGTTGTTTTACCGGTTCCTGGCCCACCGGTAATGACCGTTACTTTATTTTGTAAAATGGTAAGCACGCCTTTTTGTTGCTCATCATTCAAATTAATTTCACCTGGAGTTTCTACTCGTAGTTGATCATAGATTGCATTAATATCGAATTGCTTTGTGCTGGGGGTTTCAATAAGAGTTTTGATTTTATTAGCTACTCCTTTTTCGGAGTAATAATATTTGGTCAACGCAACATAATGTTCTTCATTATGGGTCAAGAGTTTAATTTTTTCGGTGTTATAGAGATCATGAAGCGCCATTTTTAATTTGGTGGCAATATCATCCGACAGTTCAAGCTCAAGCAGTTCGATGGTTTTATCTTTGAGCTCCTGAAGTTTAGCATAAAGGTGTCCTTGGTTGACAATATTGGTAAGGACAAAGAGAAGTCCCGCTCGAATGCGTTTGATTGATTCAGGTTCAAAGCCCATATTTTGGGCAATTGAATCAGCAATTTTGAATCCAATGCCCCAAATGTCTTCTGCAAGGCGATATGGGTTTTCAATCAAAATTTCTATTGCTTGATTGCGGTAACGTTTATAAATTTTTGTTGCATAGGCAGCTGAAATTCCTTTGTCTTGCAAGAACACCATAATATGAGAAATCTCTTTTTGTTCTTGCCATGCGGTTACGATGCTTTCTATTCGTTTAGCACCCACACCAGGAATTTTTGAAAGTCGATGCGGTTCATGTTCAATTACTTTCAAAACATCTTCGCCGAATGCATTGACTAGTTTTTCGGCAAATACTGGTCCGATTCCCTTAATTAGCCCTGATCCTAAATATTTCTTGAGGCCTAGAACTGAGGTGGGAAGAATTGCCGAGCATTGTGCTGCTTGGAACTGTTTGCCAAATTTGGGATGCATAACCCAGGATCCCGAAAGAGAGACTTGTTCGCCCGGGTTCAAAGAGGGGACCGATCCTCGAACGGTGATTTCTGTATCACGATTAATTTTGATAATAAATACGGTGAAACCATTGTCGGCATTCTGAAATAATATCCGTTCAACGGTGCCTTGCAATTGTTCGATATGATCCATCAGTTGTGCGTTTTCTTAAATTCCTGCACCAGTTTGCCAATGAGCGAACGATCTATGTTTTCAATTGGGTGCGAATCAATATGATGCTCTTTAAAATACTTCAAGAATTCCGCCTCAAATGGGGAATTTAATTCTTTACTTGATAGTACTGATGGTAGTACTTCTTTAAGTTTTGTCCACTTTTGTAAGCGTGCTTTGAATTTTTCTTGTGCTTTTGGGCAGCTATGAATCAAATCATCAAGGAAGTTAAGAAGATCGATAACGAACTGTTCAAATTCAAGAAAGGTATGCGCTTCGCGATAAAGAATCTCATCTTCTTGATCCTCTGGTGCATTACCCCAAATTAGAAGAATGCTATTTTTACGACCGCGTTTTTTGCATGATTCTTCGATGAGTTTTGAGGTAATATGTTTCGATCCGGCTCCCACAGTACGGAATTTTTTTGATTTTTCAATGAAATCATCTTTTGCTTTGATCATGGTTGATTCAAGCTGTTTAATGTTTGATTCAAATTCGGCCGGCGAATACATATCCTTTTTTTGCATTAAATTTTGCTCTACCTGTGAAAGCTCGTGCAGTGTATATCTTTTACCACGATATTCATAATCACCATGGCGCGAACCATCACCTTCTTTATTACCGTAGACAATATGCAGCAAGCCTCTTTGATAGTTTCTGATTAGTTCGATGGTATTTGCATTGATTAAAAAACCATCGACTAGCTTTAACAAATTCGATTCAAGAAGTACCTGTTTTTGATTTGCGGCACATGTAGTAAATAATAAAAATAGGCTTAAACTAGCAATTTTTTTCATAATCAATAATTCCTATACGATTGATTTTATTGTATTGCAAAAATCAATCTATCTAAAAGTTGGCTTCAAAGTTAAGTGATACGGTGTAATCGCTGCCGATACCCACGTGATCATAGGTGCCTTCACCATTCAATCCAATGTACCAATAGGTGCATGGGCGGCATATTCTCCAAGATAATCCACCATGAATTTTGCTTTGCCATGCATTAGATGGACGTGCTTGGCAGATTTCAAACTTTTCTTGGATGTTTGGATTTACAAAAACACGATTAAATCTTTCGCGAGCCTGATACCAGAAATCGGTACCGATTTGAAACCCAAATATGCGATCTGCTTGGTAGCAGACTTTTCCTGTCCAACGGAAGATAACGCCCGGTTGGATGCTTGTTTCAAATGCAAGTAAATAAAGCCGATTGATCAATTCTTGTTCTAAAAACTCCAGGTTGTTGCATGCTTGGTCAACATTATTAAAATTATGTTCATTAAATGAGTTGGTAGTATTTCGTTGAATAAAAAATCTTTTTTCATGAGCTGGAGTAAGATATTCAAAAGAAAGTCGGCCGACCCAGAAATAATTTTCGGTCCATGGGCGTTTAATGAAATCATGAACAGGGGTATTGGTACGCAAAAATAGACCGATGCCAAAATGGCCCCCATTACCTAAATTTTCATCAAGAAGATTTCCAGCTAAACGATCAACCGCGCCTAAAAAAATATTATTTGCTAAATCGATGGCCGCTTGTTTTTGCTCAGGGGTTGGTTCAGGGTTATTGAACAAATCGAATAATGGATTAAAGTTGAATTTTGGATAGGTGCATGGCTTAGGAAAGGTTGATCCTTTCAATCCTTTGGCCACGGCAAATGCGGTTGGTACCGTCATCATTACTCCCAAGCGCATTTGAAAGCTATCGGGCATCGGTAATTTCCAATCAATTTCAAGACGAGTATCACCAAGTCCGATCTTATCGCTAATAAAGTGTAATCGTGCAAAATCATCTTCTTCTTCTGAATTGACTGCTCCCAGAGCATCCTCGATAGCTTGACGTTCTCGGTCGGTCAAAAAAAAGTTTCGCTCTAAATAATAGAAGGGAAGCAAAACCATTACACTTGGTTGCTTGCATTCAGCATTTCTCATGGCATGAAACATGAACCCAGCTCTGCGTTGTTGTGCCGTCATGCAATTAAAAAGAGAGAGAATATGGCTTACATTGATTGGAGTTGGGAATAGATCTTTAAGAGCGTCAGCGCTTGTTTCTAAGGCGTCGATGAGCGTCGGTTGGTTGAGAGCTATATATGAAGCGAGATTGGTACTATGTTTGGTTAAGTTGGCACGGGTCATTTGGTTGTAAAATATGTGATTTCCAAGGGTCCAATCGCGTAAATAACAGCATTGATTGGGTTCGAATGTTGGATAATCAAGGAGGCTGCGCTGATTGAGTGGATTGGTTCGCAAGAAGAGATTTTGCTGCAAAATGGGAAAGGCTCCCACTTCTTTCAAGATATCGATGATTGCCTGAGCTTCTTCGTTTTCGCAGTTTTCTTGTTTTGCCACAAATCCACAATCGAGAAATGCATCGAATTCTCGATCATCAAGCAGTTCCCATTCGGCACTTAATAATTGGCGCGTTTCTTTATTTTTTTTTGCTTCGATTTGTGAAACAATAGTTGTTGAAGCTAGAATTGCCAGAGCAAGTCGAGAAAAAAGAGATTTTTTATTACATGTAATCATGGCTTGTTTGTCCGAAATTCATCACTAATTTTTACTTTTTTTTTACACAGCGTTAATCTACAAGTGAATAGATAGCAACAAGATTATTCATAAAACCAAATTCTAGCAATTTCTTCATGAATAAAGCCTAAGGATCAACATGAATACGCGATCACAAAATTGTTTTATTGTCGATGGAAATATTGGGGCGGGAAAATCGACGTTCCTCAGGTTAGTAGGTGAGCACATTCAGATTCAAATTGTTCCTGAGCCACATGAAAAATGGCAGCGTGTTGGTGGTGATGATAATCTGCTTCATAAATTTTATAGTGATACGCATCGTTGGGCATATACGTTCCAATCATATGCGTTTGTTACGCGTGTTATGGAGCAACAGGCTTTTGCCCTCAAAAATCCATACCATGCGCAACTCCTTGAGCGCTCGGTATTTTCTGATCGCTATTGTTTTGCTAAAAATGCTTATGAATTAGGTTTTATGAATGCACTTGAATGGAAGCTGTACCAAGAATGGTTTACCTGGTTAGTTGATAATTATGTAGTCAAGCCGACCGGGTTTATTTATTTACAGGCGAGCCCTGAAGTATGCTATCAACGTTTAATAAAACGAAATCGAGAAGAAGAAGCAGGGGTTCCGCTTGAATATTTGCAGCAGCTTCATGATAAGCATGAGCAATGGTTGATTCATAAAGCCGGCGTTGCTGATTATCTCAAAGATGTTCCGGTTTTAGTGCTTAATTGTGATACAGAATTTGAGAATGATCCTCTCGTGCAGGAGAAATTGCTTTCTCAAGTTATTTCGTTTGTGGGTATGCATACGCCACATGGCTTATTTAAGCAACCAACTTCCACACTTCGCTTGTAAAAAGAAAAATAGGTTAGTTAAACTAAAAGAGCGAATCGAATAAATAGATAATCCGAAAGGGACTCTATGAATGTTGACGGAATTTTTTACGCAAAAGCAGCAGCGTTTATTGGTGCTGCTTTTGCAATAGCTATTGGGATCTTGGGGCCCGCCCTTGGTCAAGGAATGATAGGCATGAAAGCGGTAGAAAATATCGGAAAATATGCCGAAAGTTCGAGTCAGATTAGAACGACCATGATGATCGCAATGGGCTTGGTTGAAACCGGTGCCATCTATGTTCTTATAATTGCGGCCGCTCTTATTTATATTGGCAGCAGCTTATAAAGCGTAATTATTCATAAGGGCTCTTGTGTTAATTAATGCGACGCTCATAGTTCAAATCATTCATTTTATAATCGCGTATTTTATCTTACGGTTTTTGTTTTTCAAGCCTGCAATTGGTGAGCTTGAAATTGAAACTCGTAATGAAAAATATTTGAAGGATACCATCGAAGATGTGAACGTGGCCATCTCTCAAAAAGAGGATGAGCGCATCAAGCGATGGCAGGAGCTGCAGCTCTATTACCAGGAAAACAAGCCCGATATAGATGATGCAGAACTGTATTTTTTCCGTAATCTGACCCCACCGTTACTTGTTCCCCATCTGAATAGACAGGAAGTAGAGCGGCTCATCGAGCGTTCAAGTACTGAGCTTAAAAACAAAATAAGGAAGATGTATTATGTTTAACATTTCTTTATTTGTAGATATCTTCTTTCGTCTGTTAAATTTTGCGATACTCATTTTCATTTTGCGGTACATTTTCAAACAATATATTCTTGAAGGTATCAAAAAAAAGATCCAAGATCGCCGCGATTATATGCGTGGGCTTGAGGAGCATCTGCGTGCAGTTTCATATCAGCGAGATCTTTTGATGAATACCATAGATCAAGAGTATGTTGCGGGGGCTCAAATTGAAAAAAAGATAGTTCGATGGGCCGATGCGCTAACTGCTGAACGGAAGCTCAGGGCCCGAGAAAAAGAAGCCATCATGCGCAAAGTTGCCGCTAATACTACCGAACGAGAAACTGCGCTGCAAATTTTACAAGCACGAATGGCCATAATGCCTGATATGATCGATACGGTGGAGCAATCTCTGCAAACTGAATTAGCCGATCCCAAGTTAAGTGGTATGGTTACACGGCGCATTATACAAACAATCAAGGCGAAGAATCATGGTTGATCGAACGATTCAATTTGTTGCACGCAAATATGCGGTTGCATATCTGAATGTTTTTGGTTCTGATTTTGTGCCAGACGATTTAGGCAACTTAGATGCGCTGAGTGATTTTCTCAAAGAATATCATCATGTAACCTATCTTTTGGGGTTGCCGGTAATACCGCATCAAAAAAAGAAAGAAATGCTGAATGCGTTATCGCGTGAGTTTCATTTGACTGATCGTATTGATAAGCTCGTTGATTTATTACTTCATGATAAACGTCTTTTTTTACTCGGGCCAATTTTAGAGTTTATGGCCCGGCTCTATCGTGAAAAGCACCATATAATTGAATTTTCAATTACGAGTTATCCGTGCTTGAGCGAGAGTGACCTTAATGATTTGACGCAGTTTCTTGCGCGCAGTACAGGCTGCGCTATTATATATACCAATAATGAAGATAAAAATTTAATTGCCGGTATCCGCATGGAAAGTACAACGTACTTGTGGGAATTCTCCATTGCTCAACAGTTGCGCACATTACGCATACAAACCATGAGATAAGGAAATTATGGAAATTAAAAGTACCGATCTTGTGGCTCTTTTTGAGCGATCATTACAAGATCTACCTCAACAAAAATTAGAAGAAATAGGTATCGTGGTGCAAGTGGGCGATGGCATTTGCCGCGTTCACGGGCTCACCAATGCAATCTCTGGAGAATTGATTCAATTTGAAGGAGGAAACAAGGGAATTATCATGCAACTGGATGAAGATTCGGTTGCGATTTTTCTTTTGATGGGCAATGTTCCGGTTGCTGAACTTGAAGTTGCAAAGCGAACGGGAAGCGTTTACACCACACCAGTGGGCATGCGTATGCTTGGGCGAACCATCAATGCAGTTGGGGCTCCAATCGATGGACTTGGTGATATCAAAGCTGATGAATATCGCCCCATTGAAGCAACAATTCCAGGTATTATAGAACGCAGTCCGGTTAATGAATCATTGGAAACCGGTATCATGGCAGTCGATGCATTGATACCAATTGGTCGCGGGCAGCGTGAACTGATTATCGGTAATCGATTTACCGGTAAAACTGCACTTGCGCTTGATGCAGTGCTCCATCAAAAAGGTAAAAATGTTTTGTGTGTGTATGTAGCAATCGGGCAACGTCAGGCAATGCTGGCGCGGACAATTCGGTTACTTGAAGAAAATGGCGCCCTTGAATATACCACCATTGTGAGTGCTGAATCGGGTGAAGCAGTCTTGAATCATTATTTATCGGCATATGTTGGATGCACGATTGCTGAATATTATCGTGATCAAGGACGTGATGTCTTGATTATCTATGATGATTTGAGTAACCATGCAATTGCGTTTCGTGAAATGTCCTTGCTTTTGAGACGCGCTCCGGGGCGTGAAGCCTATCCGGGCGACGTGTTTTATTTGCACTCTCGATTACTTGAGCGTGCCGGTAAATTGGCAAAAGGGGGGTCAATAACAGCGCTGCCGATTGTTCAAATTCAAAGCGATGATATCACCGCCTATATTCCGACCAATTTAATTTCCATTACCGATGGCCAAATTTTCTTGGATACCAAGTTGTTCAACCAAGGTATCCGGCCGGCCGTTAACGCCGAACTTTCCGTTTCTCGAGTGGGTGGTGCCGCGCAAACAAAAGCGATCAAAAAGGTCACCCGCGCTTTGAGATTGGAACTAGCGCAGTATCAAGAATTGCTTGATTTTGCACAATTTGGCACCGAACTTGACGATATTTCCAAGCGCCGATTGGCGCGCGGTGAACGAGCGGTCGAGCTGCTCAAGCAGCCAATTCATGAGACATACTCATTTGTGGATCAAACGATTATGCTTTTCTTATTGCGTGAAAATTTCTTGGATCCAATTGAGCTCAAATATGTGAGCATGTTTGCGCGCCAATGCGTCAGTTTTGTGAAATCGGTTTACGCCGATGTTTACCAAGAGATTCTTAAGAGTGGCGATCTTTCGGATGAGACCAAGGGCCGGTTGAAGGAAATTGCCCAAGAGTTTAGTAAGTTGTTTGTGCCAAATCCAAAAGCGATTTGATAAGATACAAAAAAATCCCTCACGAGGGATTTTTTTGTGCCCGGCTGGATTCGAACCAGCGGCCTACGGATTAGAAGTCCGTCGCTCTATCCAACTGAGCTACGGGCACAAAGTACATTCATTATATGTATTCTAGGGTAAAAACTCAATGGTATTGCTCAGTTATTGCCAATTTGGGGATTACTGCAATTCTATCTTAATATTCCCGCCTCTTGAGCTACTTTTTTCAATTCATTCACCCGTACGCTCCATAAGCCATGCAATGGAAAATGCATCACGAAAATTTTTGATCCATTGATGGGCTCCTGCCAGCCATAATCGGCATTGGGATCTTGTGCGAATAATTGGTATGTTCGTTTACCAATAAAGCAGATAAGATTGGGTTTATATTTTTTGATAGCAGCATGAATTCGCTTGATGCCGGGCATAGCCTCTGCTTGTTTGATCTCAATAAAATGCTGAGTGGGGCGGTTCGCGATGTTCAATAACCCCAGATGGTAGACCTGAGTGAATTTCGTATCATAAATTGTTTTTAGCGATTTATTGTTTTTCAGAATTTCTCGTGGCTCATCGATTAACCCAGCATCATACATCTGGTACCACAATGATTTGTTACCAGAAAATGGAACTCGATTTTCATACGTATTAAATGATGGATTGGCGCCTATAAATAAAAGTTTTGTATCTTTGGTGACATGATATTGAATTCTGGTGTATTGTTTTTGGCTTGGCATTACTTTTCCTTTAATTGCTTTCTTGTTGCCTTGAGCCTACCGAAAATGAAGTTTTGTTTACAATAAAAAATCCGTCGATCCTCAGGTGAGAATGACGGATTTTTTATTATTAAAATTGCAGAGCAATCTTATTTTTTCTTCTTACGAAGCATTGGCAAGCCGGTGCGTGCGTTTTCGGTTACTTCGTAACCAGCAGGGAGCTCGTCGATTGCATTTTTAGCAGCTTCGCCTGCAAAGTAGTAGATCTTTTGGATGCGGCCACCAGCAAGTTTTACATCTTTGGTATGCAAATAATAGGTTTTACCGCTCTTCTTTGATTTGACGCTATACGCCATGGTGTATAACTCCTTTAAAAAGTGAATTAATTTTTTAACAGAAGTAATGTAATAGATTGAAGGAGAAAAATCTAGAGTAATCTGGAGGCGGGATTGTATTTTTTCTATTTGTACTAACGCGTGGGCTTGTATGCATGGGTTTTAAATCCTTAAAGTTTATACCTGAAAACGGGCTTGGAATTTCATAATAGAAAATAAATAGCCAAAAAGCGCTTATTTTGGCCCCCCTCTCATTGACAAGAGATTTCCTTCGGATAGTCTGGATAGTGAACTGAAAGTATTTTACTCCATTGATAAATTGAAAATTTTTTAGGGGCATCTTATGAATCTAACAAAACAAATTTTTGCATGTGGTCTTCTTCTATCAGTAGTACCAGCTCAAGCAATGGAAAACCAAGCACCCCAACCAGGATTCTTTGACAAAGCTCGAGATGCATTTTTGGCCCGTAATTGGGGAAAAGGCAACGAGCATATCGCGTATTCAGTTGGTCTTTGGACCGCCTTGGGTGGCGTAGCTTCATTTGGTGTCTATAAAATCGCACAAGCGATGGATAGCTACCAAGAGCGTAAAGAGCAAGAGGGAATCTTGCGTGCTCAAGGTGAAAAGTTCATGAATAACTATGAGCAGCTTTGCACTCAAGCAGCAATTAAAGCTGGGCTCATTGAAGGTACATTAATTACGCCGACCCTTCATGAATTCTTTATTGCACAGCGCAATACCGGCGCATTTGAAATGCTTGATTATGTTTCGGCTCAAATAGGGCGTGATTTAAGTTTGATCGTTGAAAAATTTGTAAAAGATTTTGATGAGGCGGTTAAGACTCCAGCATCAAATAAAGATGAGCGTATGCAAGTAGCGCTGTATAACTTGGCAGGATTTATCGATTGGTTAACAACTGGCCAGTTCCAGTTTGTGGAAATGCCGGAAGTGGCATCTGTTCAAGGTGATCGAGCTGCAAAAACTGAAGCAGCTCAAAAAGCGAAGCGACCTGCAAAACGAGCTCAATCAAAAAGAATTTAAAAAAGGGTGATACGTAGTAAGGAAGCATTTGATAGTAGGATATATGTATACGTATGTTTAACCCATTAATATGGAGGAGTCTCTATGAAGACCCTAAAAACACTCTTAGCGGTAACGCTACTTGTTTCATCTGTAGCACCTAGTTTTGCTATGCAAGATGGTGAAGAACAAGCAAGCAAGCTTGCTCAAGCAGGTAAATGGTTGAAAGATACTATGGCTGCAAACTATCTCAAATTTAGAGAAGGCGACGACGAAGAGCGTAATTTCAGCTTGGCAAATCTTGCTGAAAACAAAGCTCGAGTTGCGGCAACCGTTGGTCTCTATGCAGTAATCGCAGCAGCAGTTACCGGCGCTGGTTATGCACTTTACTCTTTCTTGACATCTGAAGATGAAGAAGAAGTAACTGAAGCTCCAGTTGCACAAACAGAGCCAGCTGTTAAAACAGTTCCAGCACCAGTAGTTGAAGAAGCTCCTGTTGTGGCTCCAGTTGTTAAACAGCCAAGAGGCGGCGTTAGAAATGATGGCCCTCGTGGTGGTTTTGGCAAACGTGCTAAACCTGCTCGTGCACATAAAGCACGTGCTCGTAAAGCATCTTGCAAATCTTGCAGATAATTAATCTTAGCTTAACGCTAGATTTAAAATAGAATCGCCCGCCATTTTTTTAAGAAATGGCGGGCTTCTTTGTAAGGAAGCATTTGATAGTATGATAAATGTATACGTATGTTTAATCCATTAATATGGAGGAGTCTCTATGAAGACCCTAAAAACACTCTTAGCGGTAACGCTACTTGTTTCATCTGTAGCATCTAGTTTTGCTATGCAAGATGGCGAAGAACAAACAAGTACGCTTTTTGTTATGCGAGATGGCGAAGAACAAGCAGGTAAATGGTTGAAAAATACTATGGCTGCAAACTATCTCAAATTTTTTGAAGACGACGAAGAGCGTAATTTCAGCTTGGAAAATCTTGCTAGAAACAAAGCTCGAGTTGCGGCAACCGTTGGCCTCTATGCAGCAATCGCAGCAGCAGTTACCGGCGCTGGTTATGCACTTTACTCTTTCTTGACATCTGAAGATGAAGAAGAAGTAACTGAAGCTCCAGTTGCACAAACAGAGCCAGCTGTTAAAACAGTTCCAGCACCAGTAGTTGAAGAAGCTCCTGTTGTGGCTCCAGTTGTTAAACAGCCAAGAGGCGGCGTTAGAAATGATGGCCCTCGTGGTGGTTTTGGCAAACGTGCTAAACCTGCTCGTGCACATAAAGCACGTGCTCGTAAAGCATCTTGCAAATCTTGCAGATAATTAATCTTAGCTTAACGCTAGGTTTAAAATAGAATCGCCCGCCATTTCTTAAAGAAATGGCGGGCTTCTTTTTTCCTCACTTTACATCTCTCTTTTTTTGCTTACTCTTATCACAAGTTTTTATACATATTTTATTTTCAATACAAGGGTAAATCTTTATGCATAAACCGATTTTTACAATACTTTTCATTTTTTCAATTTTCCCGATAATTGCTATGGAGAATAATAGTATAAATAAATCGGGCAATAACGAAGAATTGGGGCAATCGGAAAGAAATGATGCGGAAATGCTTTATCAAGAAACAAGAAATGCATTACATTCAATCCAAAAAAATGATTCTGATTCTGTGTTAGTTTCAAGTAGAGAAGGAACCGATTCTCCTGAAACACAAGAATTGCTTGAAGTTTATGATGAAGTTATTCAAGAGTCTAATCATGCAGGAATATGCACAAATTCCTCTGAGTCCCCTGAAAATACGCCAGATGTTTCTAAGAAAGAAGTTCAGTCTGGTGATCAAACAAAAACTCGTGGGCGTAGAGAATTTAAAGAGAAAGCAAAGCATGTAGTAAATGAATTTAAAGAGGGTATCAAAGGGCTGGTAGAAGGAATAAAGGAGGGGGTGGGCATACATCCTCATCACGGCGTGGGGACAGTAGCAGGTTCGCAGGTGGTTGCAGTTTTGAATCAAGCGCAGAAAGATACATTGGCTGAGGTGAGCTCTCCTGCGGATCACAAAATTGAAAAAGATGAGAGTCTTGAGCAAGAGTGGCAAAACGAACAAGTGGTAATACCCCAATTAATTCAACAAGAAGAACCGGTCCAACAGATAGTTGTAGATCCTGTAGTTGAAGATTCTGCTCTTGAGCAAAGTGACGCATCTAATAATCATGTAGATCAGAATGTTCAGGTAGTATCTGATCTGGATGCTGCAGTGAATCAATCTGGAGAGCAAGTCGAACCATCTTCTGTTGCCAATGTACAAGGTCAGCAAGAGCAACCGGCTCGTCATCTGCAACCTCCTTTTGCAGCTCAAATTTCACATGCGATAAAGCAGGCTCCAGGATACTTCAGGCTCGAATATTTGATTGAAAACGGTACCTATAACGCGAGTGCCAAAAAACTGAATGAGTTTAAATTCGAACTTTTGAAAACCTTGGGTCTTTATAGCGCTGTTTTAGCGCTGATTAGTGGGACCATCTATGGGGCCATTAAATTGGTCAAAAAGGATGCGCCGGCGCAGGAGCCTCAAAAGGATAAAAAAGTGAGCAAAGCAGAAATGGGCGAGTTCAAAAGCGCCTAATCTGCTGCTTTAGTTTTTAAACCTGGTAATTAATAATTTGTCCCTGTTGGCATACTGTAGCAACGGGGATAAATTGTTTCAAATTGTAACTTTTCACCCGTTGCCCTGTACAAAACATTAAATTGGGTTAAAATAAAGGTAATACAAACTGAAAAAATGGCAGTTTAGATAAAAAGTCTTATTGGAGGTTATTTCATGAAGAGTTCACTTCGTTCAATTTCACGTATCTTAGTATTCGCATTAGCGATTACCTTGGTTCCGACCCAGATGTGGGCAGTTGGAGAAAATCCAGTTTTGGAAAGCCTGCAACGTAATGCAATGCGCTATTCCAATATCGATAAAGAAATTTTAGATCTTTTAAATCAGTATCAAACTGATGATCAAATTATTAATGCACTTCTTCCTCTTTCAAAAATTCGCGGTGCAGGAAAATTTTTTGATGCATCTCGAATTGATGAAATCAAAGCGATGAGAGGCGAAGCTCTTGATGTTGAAATTTATCGTTTATTGCAACCATTAAACGAAGCGCTTGGTTCAATGCTACTCAAATTCGTTGCGAAACCGGTTCTAGTACGGCAGCTACGCAATGGATTACCGGGCCTTGATGAAAAAGAAGCTCTTGCACAAGCAGCAGCGCAAGTTGAACAAGAACGCCAAGCTGAAGAACAAGCAATACTAGAAGCAGCAGCTCAAGCGCAAGTGCAAGCCGAATCGCAAGCGCGAGAAGCTGAGCGTATTGCTCAAGAGCGTGAGCGTCAATTGGTAGAGCAACAAAAAAATATGGATTTTATTAGAATCCAACAAGAGCGCTTAGCCGCGATTCGAGCGCAAACAGAAGCGGCTAAAGCTGCAGAAGCTGAACAAGAAGCGCAAATGAAGGCACGTTTTGCAAAAATGAAAGAAGAGACGGATGCATTACTCGCGCAACAAGATTCCAATAATAATGACAATAATGCTCCGGCAGATACTGATTCTCAAAGTGATGAATCAGAAGATGAAATGCAACTACAACCTAATTTAGGCCATGAACAGTCCCCTCGAGCAACCTCGGGACAGGCTCGCCAAGTAACTGAGCGAGCGCAGCGTGCCGAAGCTGAACGAGCTGCATTGGCTCGTCAACTTGCGGCAAGCCAAGCGCAACAAGATCGCTTAGCTCAATTATTGCTCAATTTCCAAGAAAATATCGCTGGGTTGCAACGGCAACATGAGCGTGATGTTGAACGAGCGGCTCAAGCAGATCGTGATATGCGCGAAGTTGCAGATCGACTTAATCAATTACAACAAGAAGCGGCGCAAGCTCGCCACGCGGCACAGCAAGCGCGTGAAGAAGCGGAGCATCAACAACAAGCATTGCGAGAGCAAGCACAAGCAGCGCAACGTGCTGCAGGTGAGCAAGCGCGTGCAAATGAACAGGCGCGCCAGGAGCGTCAGCAGGCGCAACAGAATGCGCAACAGCCAAATCAACCGGCAGCTCAACCAAATGCGAATGCGAATAATAATGTTCCAGGTACTGGCCTCTTTGATAGTGGCGTTTTTGGAATGCTCAACAATGTATGGAATTGGGTCAAGGGTCATCCGGTAGAAAGTACCACCGCGGGACTTGGTGTGGCATTTGTCCTCTATAAATTAATCTCGAAGATCTTTAGTGCCGATGATGAGGATGAAGATCAAGATGTTGATCAGGCTGATCAAGATGATCAAGCCCAAGAAGCTCCGGTTAACCAAAATCGACCGGTTAACACACCTACTGAGCAAAGAGTAACAACAGTTTCATCTGATGAAGCTGCTGCAGCTCACAAACAAAACTTATTGCGTAAGCGTGCGCAGTTGCGCCGCGAATTTTATAAAAATCGTGGCGGTAAATGCTGCAAAGCACGTTGTGGAAGACGGAGATAAATTTTATGAAAAAAATCTTAAGTCTTATTTTAGCGGTTTCGGTACTGCTCGGATCAGCAACCCAGTGTATGAATGTACCTGGTATGCAGATGCCTGATATTACCGGCATGATAAGCCAAGCGGTAAATTGGATCAGCGAAAATAAAGGCAAATGTTTAGCCGTGGGAGGGCTTTTGGGTGCGACGGTGCTTTACAAATTAATGAACCGTAAGACCAAAAAATATGCTCCCAAGGCGCAGCCATCAAATAAAAGAGCGCAAGCTGAGCAACATCCTCAAGCTGCACAAATTCGCCAATCGATCGCAACTCTTATGGAGCATGCAATGCAGGCGGGTCAACTGTTTCAAGCGAAGCAATTGCCGCGAGCATATGTTTATGGCAAGTATTGTGAAATAGCAAAGCGTGGTGGGTTTGATGCATTGCCACAAGTACTTCGTAAAGAATTAGCGAATGCAACTCTGGCATTTGATCTTGCATTTGCTGGGTACGATGTACAGACCAAAACCCAGATCGGATTACAAGAAGCATTGCAGAAATCATCAACTCGCTTGGAGAATGCATTACGGCAAGCGATTGCAATCACTGGGCCGCAGCAAGAAGAACCGCAAGCTCAATCAACTGGCAAGGCTCCGCAAGGCCAAAATCAATCTTTTTTAGGTGGAATTGCCCAGGCATTTATCAATCAGTTTAAAGCTAATCCAATTGCCACCATAGGGTTGATTCTTTCATCAGGGTATAGCTTACTTGCTCAGATTAAAGGTTGGTGGCCACATGCGCCAAAGGCGCCGGCAGCTCAACCAAATCCTCAACCAGAGCATGCCCCTCAACCCGGGGTTCAGGCAGGTGTAGGTGTGAATTGAGAGTTTTTGAATCCTATTTGACGACGGTTGATTGATTTTCAAATAGAAATGATTAGATATGGGGGCGTTTGACCAGTTTGATTTTTGAGTTATTCTGAAAAGTAACAATAGAAAATATTGAATAAATGGACGTTATAACGAATGAATTTTATCGGAGGTTATTTATGAAATTCTCGAGAATAATTGCAGCAGGAATGTTTGCAATAACCCTTATGGGAACTGTTCCGGCAAAAGCTGATATCTTTGATTGGTTTGCAGATATTTTTGCAAATGATGAAGAGCAACCAGCGCAACCACAGCAACAACCTTACTATGGCCCGCAACCGCAACCAGCATATCAAACACCTCGCGCGCAACAGCCGCGTTATGGTGAAGAGCCGCGTGGCGGAAGAAATGGGCGCCGTGGGGATCGTCGCAATACGCCTCAACCTGCACAACAAGTTCCTGTTCAACCGCATGTGCAATATCAGCCATATGCTCAACGTAATCCATATATGCAACCACGCGTTCCAGTGAACAAGCGTGCGCAAATGAAGAAAACATTCATGCGTAACGTTGGATTAGTTGGTGTTGGCTTAGCATTGGCATTTGTTGTATCAAATACCGGATTGCTTGGTAAGATTAATGATCTTCTTGCAACATTAAAACCAGTGAATGATGTTAATGATGCATGGAATAAATTTAATCAAGCAGCAAATAACGTTGCAGACTTGTTTAAAAATCTTGGTAATAATGCAAGAAACAACCAAGGTCAAAATAACAATAATTAATATATTGTTATAAGCACTGAAATTAAACATAAAAAAAGGGAGATGCTTTTAAAGCATTTCCCTTTTTCTTTTTGGAGTAACACCATGATTCGTACGACTTCTGTAGTAGTAATGCTTGCGCTTTTTGGCCTTGTTTTACCAATTGATGCGCGGTGCCGCCACAAGCAGCGGCCAGGCTTTTTGCAGAAAGCAACAGGCTGGATTTCAAGCCAAATTAATAAGGTGGAGCAAGCAGCAGATGAAGTGGGCGGGCATATTGAACGAGCAGCAAAAAAAGTAACGGATAAAATCCGTGGTGCAAAAGAACATGTGCAGCGTGAAGTTGCTCAGCATGTTGAAAAGCATGTGCAACCGATCGTGGCTCGCACTGAAAAACGTATTCATCGCAATACCGGGAAATTACTTGCAAAATATTGCGCCGCAGGACTTGGTGGTATCGCAAGTATCTGTTTATTGCGTCAGGTAGCAACGCGCATGACTCGCGGGAGCGAAACTGGCTTTGGTGGCTGGTTGCAAAAAGAAGATAAAAGCGCAACATTGGCTGCCGATGCACTCATTGGTGCATTGATTGGTGCGGGGCTTTATGGATTGTATGAAGCTCAATCGGAGTAAATTAATATAAGTGGTAGGGGAAATGGGGATTAATTCACTTCGAGCAACTTGCCATATTTTTTTATTTGATACTGTTTTTGAAGATCGATTGTATTTTGCATCTGCTTGATATAATCGGAAATAATTTGATGCGTTTGCTCATTCATATACATTTTAACGCGACGTAATTCATCCCGCGCATCACCTAAACGTGCACTTGCTGCAACAGGCTTTTGTGCATTGATATAGTCTTCGATGTCTTTGATGATTAGTTCAAGAATGACCGTTTCATTTTTACTCGGGCGATTGATGGGCAGTTGAAGGGCTGCATGTAGTTGCGAACACAAAAAAATGATCAGAATAAAGAGTCGTTTCATAACCTATCCTTTCTGATCTCAGAATAGAGGATTTGTATCAGAAAAATCAATAAAATAGTTCCCTTGTTCGTAGGGCGATCGCATCTAACGCATCGAGTTTACTTTGATTTTTTTGAGGAGGTTTAAATATTATTACGAGTTCTATCAAGTAGCTTGAAACACTCTATTCTCATGTCAGCCTTTTGAGCCCCGTACATGCACTGACCGGATCGGATTCTCCAAAGATTCCACTGGCTATCGCAAATTCATCTACCCCTTTATGTGAAAGCATTGAAATATTTCCCCCATTGATGCCACCATCCATCGCTATTTTAAAATGTAATCCTTGCTGGGCGCGTAGAGCAATGAGTGGTTCGATCTTTGCAATTACTTCCGGTATGAATGCTTGGCCTGAAAATCCCGGCTCGACTGACATAAGTAATATCTGATCAACTAAAGGCGCGAAGGGAAGAATTTCTTTCAAGTCTGTTTTTGGATTGACTGCAAGGCTTGCTTTCCAGCCTTTTTGTTTGATGAGTGAAATCATTTTATTAATATTTACCTTGTTCTCAACGTGAAATGAAACAATGCTGCCCTGCTTGAGCTTGAGGATATCGAGCCATCGCTCCAGATCATCGACCATCAGATGTACCCATGTCGGTTTTGCGGATGCATGGTCAATTGCATTAGCAAAAGTACTGCCCCAAGTGAGGTTGGGTACAAAGTGGTTATCCATTATATCGACGTGAAATCCATCACAAATGGGGTCAAATTTCTTGATTACTGCACCAAGATGCATGAGATCGGCTGATATTAAAGAAGGGTAAATTGGTTTCATAAAATACTCCTGGAGGCCGTTCTCGCGTTGCCTCGCGATCCTCAGGTCTTCGGGACGAACGGCTATTATTTATTAAATCGTTTGAAAATTCCCGTTCGCCCTGAGCTTGCGAAGGGAAAACGAGCGGGATTAAAATGTTTAATTCCTGATTCTTTTGATATACTAGCCTATAATACGGTAGTTTTTCAAAATTTAGAGGGGATTTCATGATTACCAAGCTTCACATGGTTATTTTGTTACAACCAGATTTGGCTGCAGCGGTCGCATTTTATAAGAAATTAGGCTGCAAGCAAGCTTTCTACATCTCATCCAAATGGGCTGAATTTCAACTAGGTGATACCAAATTAGGGTTATGCCCGATCAATGCCGAAGGGCCGATTGCCACTCGTACTGGTCTAGTCTTTGAGGTTGCTAATATGAATCAGTTTATGGCCGATATGAAGGGTGCCTGTGAATTTATTGGCGAACCGATCGAAAAGCCTCACGGTATTATGCTCAGCATCAAAGATCCGGGTGGGAACATCATTGATGTTTACCAGCCGACTCCTGAAAAACTGAAAGAATACTTAGCTGCTCAGGCCCAGATGGCACAAGATGAAGGGTGCTGCGGGCGTAAAGCAACTGCATGCAAAAGCGAATCACAACCTGAACCAGAGCAAAAAAAGTCTAGTTGCTGTAAAGACGATAGTAAGTGTGGGGGGTAATTGATATTTCTTGCGTCTTTTTTATACTAAAAATAAGCCTGAAAATGGCTTTAAAATACCTGTAAATTAAGTTTTAAGGAGTTTCTCATGATTGAAAAATTCAGGCCATTAGGCGACCGCGTTTTGGTTCGCCGTTTGGAAAGTGAAGAAAAGACTGCCGGTGGACTTTATATCCCCGATGCGGCAAAAGAAAAACCTCAAAAAGGTACAGTTATTGCGGTAGGTGCAGGGCGCAAGGATGCAGCTGGTAAAGTGATCGCGATGGATGTTGCGGTTAATGATGTTGTCTACTTTGGCAAATATGCAGGCACTGAACTCGAAGATAAAGAGCATCTTATTATTCGTGAAGATGAAATACTCGGTGTAGTAGAAAAATAAGGGAAAATTATGTCATCTAAAAAAATCGTATTTGGCGGTGCGGCTCGCGAGAAAATTCGCAAGGGCGTTGATACACTTGCCGATGCAGTAAAAGTCACTCTTGGGCCCCGTGGCCGTAATGTTATTTATCAAACTCAATTTGGTTCGCCAAAGATTACTAAAGATGGTGTGACCGTTGCAAAAGAGATTGAGCTTGAAGATGCACTGGAAAACATGGGTGCGCAAATGGTTCGCGAAGTTGCAAGCAAAACTGCTGATATCGCTGGTGATGGTACGACTACAGCGACTGTTTTGGCGCAAGCAATTTTCCGCGAAGGTAATAAATATGTAACCGCGGGCGCAAATCCAATGGATTTAAAGCGCGGTATCGATAAAGCGGTTGAAGTGGTTGTTGCGGAAATTAAAAAACAAGCAACTCCGGTGACCGGTAAAAAAGAAATTGAACAAGTTGCGACTGTTTCGGCGAATTCCGATTCTTCAATTGGTGAGCAAATTGCTCAAGCGATGGAACGCGTTGGCCGTGATGGTGTGATTACTGTTGAAGAGGCAAAGGGTACCCAAGACGAATTAGATGTTGTAGAAGGTATGCAATTTGATCGTGGTTACTCTTCTCCGTATTTTGTAACCGATTCGCAAAAGATGGAAGTTGTTTTTGATAATGCGAAGATTTTGATTTTCGAAAAGAAAATTTCTAGCATGAAATCATTGCTTCCTGTTCTTGAGCAAGTTGCAAAAGCTGGTCGTCCGCTCGTTATTCTATCAGAAGATGTGGAAGGGGAAGCGCTTGCGACACTCGTAGTCAATAAATTGCGTGGAACTTTGCAAGTTGCAGCGGTGAAAGCTCCTGGGTTTGGTGATCGTCGCAAAGCGATGCTCGAAGATATTGCAATATTGACCGGTGGCAAACTGATTTCAGAAGACATCGGCTTGAAACTTGAAAACGTGATGATGCAAGATCTTGGTAGCGCAAAAAAGGTTGTTATTACCAAAGATACAACTACTATCGTTGAGGGCCAAGGAAGCTCAGATGCGATTAAGGGACGCGTTGCGCAAATCAAGGCTCAAATTGAACATGCAACATCCGATTATGAAATTGAAAAGATGCAAGAACGTTTGGCGAAGCTCGCTGGCGGTGTTGCTGTGATTAAAGTTGGTGCTGCAACTGAAACTGAAATGAAAGAAAAGAAAGATCGTATCGATGATGCATTGCATGCAACTCGAGCGGCGGTTGAAGAAGGTATCGTTGCTGGTGGCGGTGTTGCATTGCTTCGCGCTCAAAAAGCTGTTCAAGCGCTCAATTTGAGCGGTGATCAAAAGCTTGGTGCGCAAATTGTTGAGCGTGCGCTTGAAGAGCCATTGCGCATTATTGCTGCAAATGCCGGTGAAGATGCGGCGGTTGTAGTCAATCGTGTTAAATCAGAGCTTGGTAGTCATGGTTATGATGCCAAGAATGGCGTGTATGTGGATATGATTGCCGAAGGTATTATTGATCCGGCGAAAGTAACTCGTTCTGCAATTCAAAACGCAGGTTCAATCGCAGGTCTACTGCTGACAACCGAAGCAACTATTTCTGAAATTCCATCGGAAAAGAAAGACCTGCCACAAGCTGGTGGTATGGGCGGCATGGGTGGAATGCCAGGCATGTACTAAATAAGAAATAAAACATCTTAAAAAAGGTCTCTCGATTTTTGGGAGACCTTTTTTTATTTGGAGGGTTAAGAATGCTCTATTCTATTGGCATTCTGCTATAATTTTGTAAAAATACTTCATCAAATAGATTTTATTTTTTAAAAACAGATATCAACAACAATGCTAAAGACAGTCGTATGTTTTTTATTTATTTTTTCGTCAGTTACGGCTATGCAGCCGGATCCATATCAGGTAGTCAAAATATGTGCATGTGATGCTGATCGTGGTGCGAGAGTCCTTGCGTTTTTACCTTTACAAGTAGCGCGCCAATGCGCAATCATTGATCAATCAATTGAGCTTTGTAATCCACGATTAAATATGCAACCTCTCCCATCTTTATCTTCTCATGGATATCAATTTTTTGTTCCTTCTGAACTTTCTTCATTTAAATTATGGCAAAAATTGCAACCTTGTTTGGAGAATACAAATGAGGTCAAAAAAATACTGCAGAATCCTGAAGAGCTTGGGGCGGTTTTAAAGGCTGCAAACTATCTTGGGCATGAAGAGCTATTTAATGTGTGTGCATCAGATTGGGCTGGGCGGGAGTATGGTGCAGATCAGGCGCTAGATTTTCCAGCAGAAGTTCAGGCTGCTATTTCGCGTGCTATTTTTTTGAAGCACAATGTTGATACTGTGCTTTTGCGGTATGGAGTTCAAGAAACGAAAATTGGTGTGAATACCTTTGCTCCTCGAAATGTCAAAGATGTATGGGCATGTGCTATTGCAAGCGATGGAGAATCGGTAGCGGTTGGTTATGAGGATGGAAATATTTATTATTGGATCAAAAAAGATGACAAATGGAAGCGGCATGCAATTGTTCATGCGCATGAAGGTAAATCTATTGGCCGACTCCAATTTATTGAGGGTAACAAAAAGCTTATTTCTTCCGGCCTGGAGAAGGGTATAAAAATTTGGGATTTGGTAAACGAGGTCTGTTTGCTTGCATTTGGCGATGCCGAAAGTAATGGTTTTTTTTCTACGTATGAAGACGCGAATAAATTATTAGCAATTCCAACTCAAGTATTTGCTATTCATCTTTATGTACTAAAGAATGTATCGCTCGCTATGCAAAATCCTGATCAGGAGATACTGCCAGTAATGCAACTGGTGGGGCATACTGATACAATTAATGCATTAGATTTTAGTCCAACGAAAGATCTTCTTGCTTCAGTTGCGGAGGATAAGCTCTGTATGTTGTGGAACCTCTTGAGTGGAAATTTATGCAATACATTTGAGCTGCCAGGACGAGCCTTCTCAGTTAAATTTAATTCTCAAGGAAATCAATTAGCCTTAGGATTAGATCAGGGAACCTTGCAGATTTATGATATAAGGCAAGGTTCTTTGGCAAGAGAGCAGAAAAAAGCTCATGAAAAGTATATTTGGGGATGCGTGTTTGCACGCGAAGATTCGCTTCTTTTTACTGGTTCTGAAGATGGGATGATAAAAGTCTGGATTCCTTCTTCTTTGGAATGTCTGCGTGTATTAAATATGCGGGCGGGTGGAATATTTTTTATGGATCATAATGAAGAGCATGATAAGCTAGTCGCCGGGTTCGGCAACGGGTCTCTTTGTTTGTTTGATCTTAAGAAATTTATCAAAGAATTGAAGGGGCAGCAGCTTGCATTGAAATATGACTTTAGAGTAGAGCAAGCTTGTTTTCTGGTAAAAGCGGCTCAAGCAACTGCGCAAAATAAGCTCATATGCACTGGAGAATATGGACGAGTATTCAATTCTTTCAGTAAGGAAACGCGCTCTATGTTGGTTAAAAATTTTTCACTTGTTGTGCCCGATGGGCAAGCGGTCCTTGAGGCGGTGGCCAAGAAATTAAAAACGACGTTGGGTTCCAAATAAAAAATTTCTTAGTTGAGGGCTTTTCTATTGGGATGGAAATGCTTTATTTATCAGCATTTTGCTATAATTTGTAAATCTACTTCTTTGCATAGATGCGATTTCTGATATGGTAGATGCGAGAGAAAGAACATGCACAACTTCAGGAGGGTACAATGAAAAAACTTATCGTATGTTGTTTGCTCTTCGGTATTCCAATTGCTGCAATGAAAACATCGAGAGATCAACTATTTCAAGATGATCGATTCTGTGCCATTTTAGATAGTAAGAAAAATGTTTTGGCTGTTTTATCTGCAAAGGCAGCGCTCGCATGCCAAACGATTCAAGCGTCCATCCAATTTGATGAGCCATCTCATGATTTAAGTATTCCAAGAACTTTCTCTGTTCATGTGCCGGAGCAATTTGCATCATCTAAGCTTTGGCAATCGTTATCGCGATATCTTGAAAATCCAGATGCAACTCAGGAACTTGCAACGCAATTTGAAATGAAAGATATATATCTTGCGGCAAATTTTTTGGGGCATCAGGAACTTCTTGATAGGTGTGCTTCTTTATGGGCCGATCGTGATTATGGAAATGACCATGAGTTACCGCCAGAACTTGATGGTGCTGTAGGTTCTCGAATTTTGGTTAAGCATGGTATTGAAAACAGAATTGTTTCTTGTTTGATTCAAGATGCGGCTATTCGCAAGAAAAACTTCAAATGTAAGGAGGTAGACGGAGTTTGGGCGTGTGGGATTGCAGATAATGGTAGTGTGGCTTCTGGTCATGCTAATGGCAATATTTATTATTGGACAAAATCGCCAGGTGGGTGGCAAAGAAATACATTACTTGTAGCGCATGAAGGGGAGCATATTGGGCGTTTACAATATGTAGAAAATAGTACTAAATTAATTTCCAGTGCCCATGGCAAGGGAGTAAAAATCTGGGATGTTCAGACAGGAGTTTGTTATAAAGCATTTGGGGATGATTGTTGCCATGGTTTTTTCTTTGCCTATGATGCAGCTAATCATAAGCTTGCCATTAGTAGTAATGAAAGTCACATCAATATCTATGATCTGAAGCATCTTAAGGGGTTTGGTGAGGAGTTAATATTCGATAAACAACCGGTTGAGCCTAGTATGCAATTAGAAGGTCATCGATCACAAATTTTTGCTCTTGATTTTAGTCCATCTGAAAGAGTGTTAGTTTCGATAGCTGGTGATCAGCGTTTGGTGGTTTGGGATCTCGAAACTGGAGTTTCTCGAGCAGAGTTTGAATTGTTGGCAAAGCCCTTTGGGGTTAAATTTAATCACAAAGGTGATCAAGTTGTTGTCGCGCTTGATAATGGAACGTTACAGTTTTTTGATATGGTTCGTCATCAAAAGATCAAAGATCATCGTGCACATACGAATTCAGTTTGGAATTGCTATTTTTCTCATGATGATTCGATATTATTCACAGGTGGAGAGGATTGTAAAATAAAAATTTGGGCTCTGCCCAGCATGGAATGCCTGCGACAGATTTCTGATGGTATTGGTCAAATTTTATGTATGGATTACTCCGAATCTCGCAATCAATTGTTGGTAGGATTTTCTAACGGAACGATGACGATGGTTGATATTTCTAGCGTATTGGATCACCTTAAATCTACAAAGTTGTATCTGAAATATGGGTTAAACATAGATCAAGCGAGGTTCTTAGTAAAAGCAGTCCAGGCAACAAAGGAAACTCCTCTTGAATGTACCGGTGAAACTGGTAAAATATTCAACTCATTTACTTATGAAACACAACAGTTGTTATTTAAGCATTTTTATCTTAATGTTGCGATAAAAAGGGGTTCTCTTGAAAGGTTTCTTATTGAGGTCTCCGATTCTGATTCAGGCGACTAATAATTTCAATCTCTGACCAAAAATAATGTTCTGTGGTTTGTTTACTTGACAATCCGAAAAAATCATATAATCTAAAGAGTGATGTGGTATATGTTCCAGGTTTGAACCTGAAAATACCCCAAAAGCATTTCTTTTTTCTTGGCTCTATTGAATAACAATGACTTATAAGGTCCTTTTGGCCTCGCCGGTTATGCAGTCAATGAGAATGAGATGCATAGCATGTTGCGCGATTCCAAGAGTGGAAAGATGAATCTTGGAGTGTCGTTGTTATAAATAACCATCTTTCTAACCCAAAAGAGTTAAAAAATATGTCATTTAAAGATCTTGGTTTGCATGATTCAATCGTGCAGACAATTACCAATTTAGGTTTTTCACAACCAACCTCAATTCAAAAAGAAGCAATTCCTCTTCTTTTGAATGGCAACACAGATTTTATCGGACTAGCCCAAACGGGTACCGGTAAAACAGCAGCATTTGGACTGCCAATTATTCAACAAATTGATTTAGCGACTCAGACGCCGCAAGCGCTTATTGTGTGTCCAACTCGCGAACTGTGTGTCCAAATTACTTCAGAACTTGAAAATTATAGTAAACACATCAAGGGTTTGCGTATTGTTTCCGTCTATGGCGGCGTGAGTATTACTAACCAAATTTCAGCCTTAAAACGAGGCGTGCACATTGTGGTGGGTACTCCGGGGCGATTAATTGATCACCTTGAGCGCAAAACTCTTGATTTGACAGGTATTCGTATCGTTGTTCTTGATGAAGCTGATGAAATGCTTAAAATGGGCTTCCAAGATGATGTTGATGCGATTCTTGAAAAAATTCCATCTAAAAAGAACTTGTGGCTTTTCTCTGCGACCATGCCAGGGCCAATTGCTAAAATAACCAAGCAATATATGAATAATCCTGCTCAGGTGACCATTGGCCAACAAAATAGTACTGCAAAGAATATTGAGCACTTCTATTGCTTGGTAAGCACTAAAGAGAGTTTCAACGCATTGAAACGCTTTGTGGATGCATATCCTGGATTCTTCGGGATGGTATTCTGCCGTACTAAGCGTGATGCGCGTCAAATAGCGGAGTGGTTAAATAAAGGTGGTTATAATGCTGATGCATTGCATGGTGATCTTTCCCAAGCACAACGTGATGTTGTAATGAATAAGTTCCGTCATGGAAATCTTGATATCTTGGTAGCAACCGATGTTGCTGCTCGTGGTATTGACGTCAGTGATGTGACCCATGTTATTCACTACCATCTTCCTGATGATGCAGAAAACTATACTCACCGAAGCGGAAGAACCGCTCGTGCAGGTAAATCAGGTATTTCTATAGCGATTGTAACCGCACGTGAAAAGAGCCGCATTCGATATTTGGAACGTATTATTAATGTGCCAATTAAATTGATCGATATTCCAACCGGTGCGCAAATTTGTGGCCGTCAAGTGGAGCACTTCTTGAAACGAGTTAATGAAGCGCCGGTTAATGAATCAGATATTGCAAACTATTTGCCGCAAGCATATGAATTCTTAAAAGATCTTTCAAAAGAAGATGTGATTAAACGCATCGTTTCGTTTGAATGTAATCGGTTCTTAAAAGCGTATAATGGTACAGAAAATTTGAAAAATGAATTTGTGCCTGAGCGTACTTCGCGAGAAGATCGCAATGAATCGCGCAACGAATCTCGAAATGAGTCAAGATTTGATGGAGCACGTCGTGCAAAAGAAAATCGCTTGTTTGTGAATATCGGTACAATGGATGGCTTTAATAAGAAGTCATTGATTGATTTAATTGCAGCGAAAGCATCGGTTCCAGCTAAATCAGTTAATCAAATAAGCTTGAATGAGCGCTTTACATTCTTTAATGTTGATACGGTGGATCAAGCGGAGCAGATTGTTTCGGTGTTCCAGGGATCAAGCTTGAATGGGCGTAAGGTTCGTATTGAACTTTCTTCAAACAAGCCAGCAAAGTCTTCAAAGCGTAAAGATAATGCGCGAAGATTTTAATAATTAGCATAAAAATAAATGACCCGTTTATCCCTTGATTCTTTGGGATAAGCGGGTCATTTATTTTTATAAATCTTTACTCCCCCGAATAAATTTATTCGAGGTTAGAGACTTGTTGAGTGATAAAGTTTTTTTTAAATATTATAAAAAACAAGCACGGTGGTGATAAACCATACTGCTAATTGCACTGGCCAAAAAAGATTTTTCATGGCCGGTGTTATTTTTTCATCGATAAATTCTTGGTATGACTCAGTTTGTACGAATGCACCATGTACAATAAGTATCAGAATGGTCATATACGTATAGAAGAAAAAGTATTCGATATAAAGGATTGTTCCTGATGGATACTGAGTACGTAACAACGTGTTGAGTGCTACGAGTGCAAAGAGCAAACCTGTATATGATGCGATTGAAACAAAGGTCTTTCTTTCTCTTCCAATTCTTCCAGTTACTGCAAAGATCGCAAATAATGAGATGAGTATGACAAGCAATGGCATAAAATATACAATGAGCGAGTTCATAATATCGCGGGTAATGACAATATTAAAGAGCAGCTTAATGTGCTCGGATACGTTACTATACATCTGCACGCCAAAATCGGTATTTTCTTTAGTTTTTTCAAGGCTAAAGAATGATCTCTTAATTGAGAATCCATAATATTGGAACGTTTTATCAAGTCCTGGAAGTTCCGATGGGCTGATATTATCGTAGCTTGCAAGATCTGGAATTAATAGAACATTTTTCTCAAGGTCCTTATGATCCATCATGATGCGAATGCGTTGAGAATCAAGTGGGAACTTGGAAAAATCAAAGACCTGTGAAAGTGTTGCATTGATGTTTGAGCCGGCTGTTGTATTATCTCTAACCTTGTGTTTATAAGGGTTTGATGTTTTCATATTTGTTGCATCAGGAAAGTTAATTTCTTGTGCAAGCCCTTTGTGCTTTTGATCATTATAGATTTGCCAGACTGTTCCGGTAATATCTACCTTGGTTGGTGCAATGCTCCATGATTCGATGAACATGCCGGTTGGTAGTAGAAGTGGTTCTTTTTCATGCCTTTGGCGGGCATTTTTTATAAGCTCTTCAAGATATGTATCTAGACCTATTTCATTATAAATAACGATTCCATTTTTCACTTCAAAATTGGGTTCAACCAAACGCCAGATGCTCAAAATGCCGATAATAAATATCGGAGCACTCATAAACGCAAATGTACGAAGTTGTGTCTTGCTCCAGATTGATATGAAAATTATTGTTAAGAAAATTAATGAAAGAACTGCGCAAATTATGATCCATATGCGTTCGTGATGGGCTTGTTCAGCGGGAGGCGTAATTTCTTGTTCTACAAATCGTAATACTAATGACCACCCAATTGGTTCTATTGGTTGATATGAAACCCACATCATGCGATTAGTGTAAAGTCCAAAATATGGCTCGATTCCCGTTTGGCCATCGACTATTTTTTTATCAATTAAACTTAGTGGAAGATTGTCAGTGAGTTTTGCTTCACTAAATAAGGTTATTTTTGAGTTGTATTTTTCAATCGGATGATAAACAAATTTACCTTTTTTGTTCACAATGCTTGGATATCCCGTTTCACCAATAACGAGGTTAGCAAGCATCGGTTTAATGTTATCAACCGCATACATTGCTGCAACTACACCGAGCGGAACTTCTTTATCTTTATCATCAGGTCCATAGAATGGCTCTGCATAGGTTACTACCCAAGTGCCAGTTAGTAGTTCTTTTCTTGGTTGGATCCACACGCCTTTCTTTTTTTCGGTCGCTTCGCGGAACCAATCCTGAGTCATAAAGCTCGTATCATGAGTGGTTTCTTTGAGGATGTCTTCAAGTTGTAAGATAACAGCCTTGCCCTCTTTGCGCGTTGCATAGGGAGCAAACGTTTGAGTTTTTGCTGTTGGTTGCTGTACTACAGGTTTTTCTGGTAATTGCTCTACTTGTGGTTGTGGTGTAGTTGCTTGGGGGGCTTGAGATGGTTGCACAGTTTGGTCTGAATCATTTTCATTTGATTCATCTTCTGGTTGTTCAGCATAGCGGATTGTTTCTGGTAAGAATGGATTATATTGTCCTGGTGCTTCTTGGGATACGGGGAGGATGTCTACATGTGAATTAATGGGTGTTTCTTCGGTGATTTCAGGTTGATGATAAGCAGTAATGAAGGCGAAAAGTGTTGGTTCCTCATTTATTTTGCGGTTCAAGTTAATGGTCACGTCTTCTTGGCTTACTTTTGTATCGTTGAGATAGCTGCACATAGCACTGGCAATTGAAGCAACTTTATCAAGATCATGCTGAATATTGGTTACTGCTTCCATGCTTACGCGTTTAGCATTTGATTTTGCTTTTTGGAGTGCTTGATGTTCTGATTGGCGTAAGATATAAAAAAGATACGTGCCACTGGTAGAGGTTATTATAAAGAGGAGCAAGCTGGTATAGAGCGCAATGTGTTGAGTTGTAACTTTTTGCCGTATTTTATTGAATATCTCGCGTAAAAATAATCGAAAGCCTGCAAAACTAAACGAAAGAATTAACCAGAATATCAACGTTATTAGAATAAATAGAAGCATTGATTGCTTGAGTTCTTGGTGGAGCTCTAGCATTTCATCATAATCGATTTTTACATCAAATCCCCAATCGACATCTGGTATATAATCCCAATATGCAAGCATGTACATTTTGCGATAATCGTAGCCAAATCCGATTCCGGTTCTACCATTAACCGCTTCTTGGAGCGGGATTTTAACACCCGGCTCTTGGAGGCCGCTTTTTTTAAATGCGATATGAGGATTTAATCGGGCTGGTGCAATAATTTGAGCGTGTCCACCCATTTGTTCTGCCGTAATTATTTCACCTGTTTTGCCAAGCGCTAAATAATCTTGGCTCATATGATAGATGCGGTCATGATCGACTTGAACGATCAAAACTCCTTGTAATATTTTTTCAAAGAAAATGGGTAAAGAAATAAACAGGGCAGGGGTTTTTAAAATTTCATCATAATTAAATTGGGAAATATCTGAGACGAGCATCATTTGCGCTCGTAGATAGGATAATCCGAGAGATGAAAGAGAAATGGGTTTTTGCCGGAGATTAGTGCCGAGATATTTATTTTCGTGGAGCATGAAAACGACGTCGCCTGTTATCTTCACGAGCATGATATTTTTAAATCCAGCATTTTCCTGCATTTGAGTTAAAAATTCATTGGTTTTTGTTCTTATGCCTGTGAGAGTCGCTTGAGCATCAGAATCTTTGAGATCTTGAGAATTTAATGTCTTTACAGATTCGCCAAGTTGAGCTGCTAATTTTGAAGAAATTTCTTTTTGTGCATCAAAGAAGGCCATAACATTTTGTACATATTCTTTGCCTTTGGTTGTCAATACTTCTTCATAATGTGGAATGATCTGTGATTGCTTGTATATATAAAAAAAAGAAAGATAGGTTGTAAAGCACAGTAAGCCTATGCCAAGAATGACCGAGATTGCATGGAGCGCGGTTATGATTTTATTCGATTTTCCCATTTATTACCCCAACCTACATATAAAGAGTTAACAAACTCATCCCATTCTGTTTTTGTCTTGAACATCGTTAGATAGACTTCCGGGCGAGTAGCTTTTTGAGATTCCCAAAGAGTACTGAAGGAATTCAATCGAATCTTTCCTACTCGTGTAAATTTCCACGCATATTGTGTTTCAGAATCGATATGAATGATGCCTTCGGGTGCATTAAAAGCGAGATTTTTTATTGCTTCACGGACTGAATTGAGTGAAGTTCCTTTTGCTTTTTCTACTGCTAGTTTCCATATGTGAACGCCATTATAGGCATCTTGCATGGGGCTATTGAGCACTCGATCTTCTCCATATTTTTTCTTAAAGTTTCTGACAAAATTATTGTTTTTTTCATTATCTATACTTTGAAAATAGCCCCAAACAGCATAATCATAAAGAGTGAGTTGCGGGTTCATTTCATTGAGTTCAATACGCGTTAAACTAAATGATATGGTTGGCAGATGTTCTGGGGTTATACCGGCGCGGCGCAGCTCTTTGAAGAAAATCTTACTTGTTTCTCCATTGATCGTATTTAATATCACGTCAGGTTTTGATTCGATTATTTTTGAAATGTACTCTTTGACCGTTGGAGTTCCTAGGGGAATATAAGCTTCACCGACAATCTCCGCTCCAGGTAATGAAGGAATAAATTCTTTCATTATTTCTTGTGCAACGTGCGAATAGAGATAGTCAGATCCAATTAAATAAAATTTTTTTCCGAGATTTTCATAACCCCATTGAACTCCGGGAATAACTTGTTGATTAGGCGTTGGCCCGAGAGATATGACGTGAGGCGATAGGTCAACGCCTTCGGCTTGGCCAGGATAAAACAGAAGGCCTTGATACTTCGCGAGCACAGGCTCAACTGTTCTACGGCTCGTTGGGGTCCAGCAGCCAAAGATAACTTCAACTTTTTCACTATTCAAAAGATTTTCTGCTTGAGCAGCAAAGGTATCTGGGCTTGATTTTGCATCTGCTATAATTGGAACTATTTTTTTACCTAATACTCCGCCTGCAGCATTTACTTCATCTATAGCAAGGAGTGTCGCTTCAATGATTGGTTTTTCGTTGGGTGCTTTGTATCCGGTTTGGGAATGCAAAATACCAACTTTAATGGTCCCTATAAAATTTTCCGTAGTTCTTAAATTTTTATACCAGTAGAATCCAGCACTTGCACCAATAATCAAAAGAATGACGAGAGGAATAATGATCAATATTTTTTTCATGCACCATCACTTTTATTTTGGTTTTGTTATAACTCACAATCAAGCTTAGTGATATTAATGTGTTATAGTCAATACTTTGCGTCAATAGCCTTGGCTATTGACAAATTTCTTCACATTTCATAATGTTTGTGGTGAAATTCAATTTTTTTTCTTAGGAGTTTTACATGAACACAAATGGTTCACGCAACTGGTTGCTTTGGTTAGCAATTATTCTTGCGGTTGTTGCAGTTGCTTACTTCGTTCGCACTCGTATGCAAAAACCAGCTGAGCCAGCACCTGCAGTAGAAGTTGCAGTTGTTGAAGATTCTATTGATGCAAATGTTGATGCGATGCCAGCGGATGCAGCTTCAGAAGTTGTAGCTGAGCCAGCAACAGAATCAGCACAATAATTTTTCGGTTTAGTTAAAAAAATTTAGCGGGCTTACAAAATTCCATTGTAAGCCCGCTAAATTTTTTATTTTCAATTTCGTTTTAGAATGTGGCGCCGATCTTTGCCCATGTTCCCCAAGCTTGAAGTGCTGAATTTTTCTCTGGCCACTCAGCATAAATGCCAAGTCCGCCAAAATATCCATATGATTCGCAATCCTGAGTAGCGCCAAGAGCAAAATGAACAGTGTGATTGAGTGATGAGTGAGCTTCTGCAGAGCGTAGTTGAAGATCTGTTTCACGAATTGGTACAAAACATTCATCGTTTGGTGTTTGGCAAGAAATGGTACTGCAGCTTGCGGTAGCAGGAACAATGCCATCACATACATCTTCGATGGCGCCAACCCCTGCAATACCCCAACATCGATCAAATTGCTCATGCAGTGTTAATTTTTCATTACCATGGCCCCATACGTTATAACCAAACTCGAACTCGAACCAATCCTTTTGCAATCTCCAACCGAGCGATAAATCGCAATAACAGTATGGAGTGATTGCGCATTTGAGCGTCAATACGTTTGGCCCAGGAACAGTAACACCAGGACGGCATTTATCCACAAACAAAAGATAGCGGCTCCATGGTTTGTTTTTTAAATCAAAAGTACGATGTTGTATGTTGTGGAATAATGCAAGTACTTCAAAGTTCAGAAAGAAAGTTGCGAAGAATTTAGAGGTATCACGATTCAGCAGAATTTGAAAATCGGTTCCACCACCAAATCCCCAGTGTTTATTGTTACCCACGACGGGGCTGAATGTAAATTCTGGGCATTGCTGATTTCCGGTTGGGCATATGAGTGAAGTGTAATAATCGATTTCAAAATGATTGCATGATAAATAGTTGCGTCCAAAAACGAGCCGGACTTCGGCAAGTTTTGTTTCTTTCATTTTGCCATTCAATTTTGCAAAGCACCATGATGGTTGGTTGAATGCTTGGCAAATATCTTGTGGTAAATCGGGATCTTGTGGGCCAGGCTTGATTACTTTTTGTGAAAGATTTATATCATTTTCAACCCACATGACTGGAAGTTCGACCGCTACCCATGATCCTTCTAAAAGTTTCCATGAGCTGAACTTGCCCAAGTCTGCGAGGAATTCCAAACTTGCGCCAGCTTGGCGCTGTTTTGGTTTGATGGACATAATTCCTTCAAAGTCAGGCGATAGATTGAGCCATTCGGCGCGCACATTCCGTTTACACAACTCTTCGGTATTATTATCACCCGAAACTAGAAGGCATGTATTACCGCATGGCAAAAAATATTCTGCGGTTCTGTGTTGAGGAATCGAATCTTGATAAAAGCCGATTGCTTGTGCTGCGACACCGTTGCAGCCAGGTTTATGCACAAATTGATGCCAGAGATGTTTCCGCATCATAAGATGGTAATAAACGGGTCGAGTAAACATGAATGTTTTGCTGTTGACTCGCTTGCTGCTATAAAACTGATAGAAATTATCGATACGCTCATCATAAGCATCGAGGATACTTGAAATTGATAATGCGCCAAGTAAGATGAGAATTTTCTTCATTTGACTACGTTCCTAAGTCCGCTTGTCTTTTTTCCGCTGCGACTTTGCTCTGCCAAAAGGCTACGATAAGTGCAGAAGGATCCTTTTTTCAACATGCTCTTATCTTAGGCCAGCTTTCACATAAACTCAAGTGATACTCGAGTGAAGCTATCATCGAATTAAGATTTGGTTATGAAGATGAAATGGAAAAGGCCCTGGTTTTCACCAGGGCCGAAGCACCTTTATCCCTTATCCTTATCTTATTTTAGGATAGAAGATTGTCATATTCCTCAACGCTAACCAAATCAAATATTTTTTGTGCCATTCCATAGGTAGGAGCCTGTGTATTTGCGTTTGGTTTGACCGGCAAAATGCTTGCGTCAAGAACGCGAGCACCTTTTGTATCATAGACTCGTGCTCGTGTATCCACGACAGCTTCTGTATCATCAAAGAGTCCCATGCGGCAGCTGCATGATGCGTGCCATCCGGAATAGTAATGAGATAAGAGCCATTCTTGGAACTTCGCTTGATCGAATCGAAGCGTTGATATATTGACCGATCCAGCTGTATTAAATACGGTCATCGCACCCACAGCAGCTGCAGCAGGATTTGGAATTGGACTGCTTCCTGGGCCTCCAACCGGCGTTACGTTCCAGAAGAGAATGATATCATAATTATCAGCGTCTATTTTATAGACAATATGATAGTCATTAAAGTTTTCTGGAGCGATATTATCGATCGGAGCGGTGATGCCATCAATCTTGATCATATCACCGGTTTCAAAACCATGATTCGTTTGATTGATAGTTACGCGTGTTGAAGCTGCAGTTGTGGTGAATGTAATTGGCGCTGCAATTGATGGGGTTACGGTTTTGACTGGGCTGAATAGAATATCGCCATGTGGATGCGCAAATCGAACAAAGTTGCGATGGTTATTATCAGTAAATTCAACGCTATCGAGTGGGGTTGTTGCTGGTGGGTTTAATGAGTAAACGCTTGTTGCATCCGGAACGGTTGTCCAAGGAACAAGTACCGTTGCAACATATGTTCCCGCACCTGCCCATGCAGTAATTACATTCGTTTGGCCTGCACCGGTTCCTGAAAGAATTGATACGGTATAGCCAGCAAGCGAACCAGCTGTATCATAGGTTGCTTGATTAATATTACCTAAGATTGGTTTGACCGCGTTAAGAACAGCATTCAACGTAATGCTTGATGTGCCACCGGCAGTTGCTACTCCTAAATAGGTAGCGATTCCTCGCGGGCCGTATCGTTTAGATGCCATGCGTTGGCCCATTGGGAATATTGTATTTTGGAAAATATTGGCCATAGCATAGGTATCAAGATCATCTGCAAGCATATTTGGTGCGTATTCAGGACGTTCAAATAAATTGCCCGATCTTATTTTGACGGTACCTTGTGACTTCATATCCCAGTATTCTGCGAACATTGCATTAGCATGCAAATAATCGCCATTTGGTATTGGTGAATACATTCCCCATTGCGCTCTATCAAATACAGGTTTTAATTTGTCTAAATCTGCATTTATAGGAGCGCCCAGTTGTACGTTTGCAATATCTTGATAGAGAGTATTTCCAAGGAATGGTAGGACTGGAGCGTATACATTGAGATCTGCATCTGCATATTTTTTTAGTGGAGATGATTGTATTCGCATAGAGCTTGATGTTGCTGTTGCTGCTCCCGATATGCTTGCTGTGCCAGATGCATTTAAAGGATTAGTAGGGTCTGCTAAGCCGAATATTATAGGGTATACATTTTCAAGAAGAGCAGCTGGTGCGGGCGCAGGCAATCCTGTGCTGAAATCAACTTCATGGTAATATAAAATAGCCATATCAGCAGTATCTTGGACCGATGCCCCAACACCTGGAAGGTTTATGCGTGATCGTATTGGCTGAAATCTGAGAGATTCAAAGAGTTCTTTATCGCCGATTCCAGAGCGTTGAAGCAGTGCTGGAGAATCAACTGCGCCGGCGCAAATCCAAATATCGGCAGCAGCATAGGCATTTTTTAGTTCGATATTTTG
Source organism: uncultured Pseudomonadota bacterium (assembly GCA_964553945.1). Lineage (GTDB taxonomy): Bacteria > Babelota > Babeliae > Babelales > Vermiphilaceae > CAZKLV01. Next base: position 53,127 of record CAZKLV010000001.1, on the reverse strand, counting down.
TTGATTGTTGATTGCAGCATTTGCAGATGCCAGTTCACGATTGGCAATAACCGTTGGTGTTCCGCTGAGCGTTCCTTTATATGGTGGAACATCTCTTTGAACTGCACGATTAATTTCAGATACTTGCCAGCCTTCTCCATTTGGGCCTTCTGCATATTCCACACCGATTACTTCTGATTCATCTTCAGGATTGAATAGAAGCTGTGTTACATAGACTCGTTCTTTGAGGGTAACATTGTGTGGAATTACATTATCAATAATTTGATATAAATATGCGGGAGCTGCATAGCAACGAGCAACTAGTGCTTTACGTAAATCTGTGAATACCGGTATGTTGAGCCCTGGTCCCGCGTATTCAGGGCCCTTTGCATTTGATGGATCTGCCGGGGGAGTATAAGTATATCCGGGTGTTGTCGCCGGATAAGGATTGATGTTGGGGAAATTCGGATCGGATTGATCATACTGGCTTGATGGCAAGGTGTATTCATATTCAATTGCCGTATTTGATGCATCAACATCGGCCTGATAGATAGGAAATGCGGTAGATCTTCCAGGTAGCGGCGCACTTGCTACGGCTTCTTGCGCGGCTCGCGCACTCCATCCGGGTAAAGGAAGAGATGTTAAACAAATTTGGCCCTCGGTTCCCATAAGTTCGTTGAGAGTTTGGCCCGGTGTTGGTCCTACTGGAACGAACCAATACGGGAAGGTTGTACCATAATAACGAGTTGATTGTGTTCGATTTTCAATTTTCCTGAATGCTTCAACCATGGCATCAAACCCAAAGTTTGCATCTTGGGTTGCAGCTTCCCACCGATCATACGTTCCTGCTTTTGTACCGCGGTTCCAGAGCTGAGCATTAATTGCACTTGTTCCGCCTAAGGTGGCGCCGCGAGCCATTTGAATTGGAACTCTTACATCTTGTACATTGGTGGTCGTATCGATTTCTACTTGCCATTGAGCGCACCCTTCACCTAATAATGCAAATATGCTTCGTAGCAATTGAGCCCATGAATCACCAGATGCATTTGGATTTGGCACAGCGCTTGTTCCCGAGTTGATACGCACGTCATCTTGCCCAACATCAAGTACTAAAATTTTTGCATCTGGATAACGTTCAGCCATGCGGAAGGTGAGAAGGCTGCCCGCAGTTCCTGCACCCACGATAATAATATCGTATCGCTCATCAGGGGCACCATTTTGTTGGCGGCGTTCGAAATCTGTTTTTGAGAGAGGTTTGACGACGTGATTAATATTGAATTGACCGTTGACCGTTACATTACCACCAGTGAAGTTGCAATTTTCATCTATGCAATCACTTAAACTATTCACCTTAGTAGCAACACGATTCAATTTGTATTCGATTCTATCTTGTGTGGTTGCTACGAGAGCAAAATGAGAAATGGTTGCATTCACGCACATAATAGAGGCAAGAATGCGGCTTCTTTTTTTCATACGACTTGTATACATATACTTTCTCCTGAAAATTAAAACTTTTTTTTGATAACTAATCTTGTTTTGGTGGCGAGGTCCTTTCGTTTTTTGGAGGAATGAGTTTTCTTTACATTAGCTAGTTGGACTTACAAAAGAAAATGTTTTTTTTTTTTTTGAATTTATACCTGTTTCATTGGTATTTATTGGTAGATAATTTGGGCAATTTTCTGAGCAAGTTCGATTCCATCTTTGGTGCTTTGTTGAAAAATATTTCTGCCGATTGCACATCCAGATGCACCGACTTCCATTTGTAACGTAATGGTTTCGAGCAGTTTATTTTCTCCTATCTGCTTGCCACCGGCACAAATGACTTTGGTGTTTCCTGCTGCTGCTACAATATGGTTGAGATCATTTATTTTGTGAGGTGATTTGATTTTTACAAAATCAGCACCTAAAGCATTTGCCACTCCCGCAGCTCCTGCAAGCAATTGGGGATCAGCATCATCTTTGATCGCTTTGCCGCGTGGATACATCCAAATAATGGTGACTAATCCGTGCAGATGCGCTTCAAAAATCTGTTGCGCCGCATTATGGAGCATCTCTTTTTCAAATTCACTGCCCAAATAAACGGTCAATCCGATACCGCGAATATTGAGTTTTGATTGTGCTGCCAAGTGAATAACATCGTGAACGTCCCAGAGTAATCCGCTCTCAGGGTCAGATTGATCTTGCTTGATCAAATTTGTTTTGGAGTTTAATTTTGCAATAAAATTGATGTTTGGATATTGTGGCCCATACCTTTCAATTAACCCAACTTGAGTTGCCATGGCGCCGATGGGGCTTTGCGCAGCGATTTCAAAGAGATGCTCAGGGCGCTGTGCATCGGCATGAATATTGGGGCCAATAAAATCGGTATTCAGGTGCTCTACCTTTTGATCGCAAGCAAACATAAAGAAATGATTTGTTTGTTTGGTAATGGCATTCATGTTGCTTTGGAACGTGTCGTGCATTTCATGTGGCACGTCGGCAGGAATAATCGAGAATTGCTTCATTGTTCTTGTTCCTCTTTTTCTTTTCTTAATCCTTCTTTTTGAATGGCATTTAAACACAGTTGTTTTAAGGTGATTTGACTATTTTTGCTTTGGTATTCGAGTGCTTTGAGTAGTTGGTCCTGAGTGGTCTTGAGTGAGGCATTGTCATTGTGCGTACATTCTCCATATGGGCCCAAGAGAGCGGCGGGTAATTTTATATCATTGAATCCGATCAAGGGGCGTAATGCTGCAGGTTTTGATTCTTTTAACCAGCCAATGACCCATTTATCAAGAATTAAATATTTTTGTAATTCTTTCCAAAATGCTCGCTGCATAGGTTCTGTAAATGTGTTATCTTCATCAACTATTAAATTGAACCAACGGCCCCATGGCGTAATGATTGCAGGCGGAATGGAGTTGGTCAAATAGAGCCCTTGGTGTGTTCGGCCCATATTCGTCTTGAAGTGCCCATTTATCTTTTTGCCAAATTGCTGTGCAAGCGCATCGAGGAACGTAACAACTTTTAAAAAATGAATATAGAGTTCGACATCCGATTGATGGTGCTTATCATGTTTTTCAAAATACGCATGTCTACAGCAAGAATTAGATAATTCCTCTTGTTTTGTATTCATACACAGCGTTGTTGAGAAAATGCATAAACAAAGGAAAATAATTTTCATGGAATCGCCTTTTGATGAAAGGAGGATCAATGTATTGTCAGGATCATAAGAAAGTGGAATGCCAAAAATAAAGAGTTAAGGCAAAATAGTGCGATTTTTATAACACCCGTTCGTGAACCAACATCGCTTCGGTTACCTTTTCAAAAAGTGGTACTGCCACTGTAGCTGCAAAGAGATTATATCCGGTTGCTTCTTTAATGAAGGTAACAATCACCCGTTGATAATCATCTCGTTCAATAATCCCAGCACAGGTATAAAGATTGCGGATCTTATCATATTGGCCATTGACTAGCATGTTTGCCGTGCCGGTTTTGCACATGATTTTATAGCCCTTCTTTTGGGCTCGTTTGGCCGTACCGTGGAGCGTGGTATGTTCCATGATTTGTTTGATGCCTTCTAAAGATTCTGATGAATAAAGGGGCTGAGATGAAAGTTTTGGTTTTTTCCCATCCATGACCAATTTTGGATCAACTAAATAGCCACCATTTGCGATCATGCAAAATGCGCGAGCAAGTTGCAGCAGGTTGGCAGATACTTCATAGCCATAAGAAAGTGAGATGATAGATTGCTTGGACCAATTTTTTGGGTGATTTACAAAACCTGGGTTCTCACCGGGAAATCCAAGCAAAGTTTTTTTGCCGAATCCTAACCGTGTATAGTGGTCATAAATCTTCGTTTGTAAGCGTTTGGCTACAATGGCAATACCAATATTATTAGATCGTGCAATTACTTCATGAAATGGAATCAAACCATCTGCATGCACCGTATTGATGCGACGTCCATCAATAATGCATGTTTCGGCATTTTTACAATCAATCTCTTCATCTAATGTCGTAACTCCTTCTTCCAGAGCGGCAAGTGCGGCGAATGTTTTGAAAACAGATCCGAGCTCATAGCTTTCGGTTACTATTCGGTTTTTGGTGTGTTCGATCTCTAATTCATTGGTTTGATTTGGATCAAAATCGGGAATGCTCACCATGGCCAAAATTTCTCCATTTTTTGGATCCATGACGATGACCGATCCTTCTTTTGAATTAAATTTTTTCATCTGTTCTTGCAACTGTTCGTATGCTAAATACTGCAAATCGGCATCGATGGTCAAATAGAGTGGTTCTGATGGGGTGCCGGAAATTTTTGTTTCTCGATCGAAATAGAATTGGCCCGAGCGAGCATCTTTATCGAGCGAATAGGTTGTCGGTTGACCCATCAAATGTGCATCACAACAGAGCTCTATGCCGGCCAGCCCATGGTTATCGATATTGGTCATACCAATTATGGTGCCGGCGCATGGCAGCGGATAGTAGCGATTTGATTCTGAAAGAAGTTTTAGATCAGAAATGTTAGCATTTCTGATTAATTCAACTTCATCTTCATTTAGACGGCGCTTGATATACATGAACGATTTATTTTTGTGCTTTTTGAGCTGTGCATAGGCAGAGGCAAAATTTTTCTTTAAAAACGCATGCACTGCATCATGATCTTTGAGTTCATTGGGAATGATAAATGCAGAAATACACTCTTTGTTGCAGGCAAGCAACTGCTTGCCGGTACGATCATAAATTTCGGCACGTGGTGAAAATTGCGATACGGTGATGTGATGCTGTGATTGGGCTAGATTGGAATAAAAATTGTGATGATAAATTTGAATAATGAAGAGATTGATAGCAATGATGAGAAATAAAAGGGAGCATACAAAGAAGATGATTCCTGCTCTGAACTTATACGGATGGCTGATCATGTTTCACCTTTTTTATTTGGCTTAGGCGGACCGGCCCCATGTTGAGGTTGTTTTTTGCAAATTGCCCTATATTCGCATGATTTTTAACACTATGGAGTTCTTGAATGAGTTGTTGCTTTTTTATCTCAAGTGAAGCAAGTAACCGTTCATTTTTTTGCTTGGCGAATGATTGTTTGATGAACTGTGTGTGTTTATGAATTTGCAAGAAAATAAAGCAAAGATGTGCACTCATAAATATGGCGATGAATGTGGTGCGCTTCATATTACACCTGCTTGTTTTTTGATTTTACTCTATCAGAGGTCAAATTAATTAAACAAGGAAATACATCTTTTGTATTTGAGTCACGATGGATAATTTTGTCGAGTTATTTATCAAAAAAAAGCAGGTAGGAATTCCTACCTGCTTTTCATATTTCTACTTTGATGTAGTTTGGCTATTTTAGTTGCCAAAGAACCAATGGCAGCCTAAGCATTGTGTAATGTTGCCGTTGATGGTCAAGTATACGCAACGGAATTCAACGTAGTTGATTTTTTTTAATTTGCCAGTTCCAACCCATGATTGAACTACAGAGCTACCTTTTGTAGCATTACTTTCAAACGTTAGTAATCCTGCATCTGGATTATTCAAATATGGTGCTAATTCTGGGAATGAAATAATAACAGATTCATCAAGTGGGCTGGTAACATATGCCAAGGTGCTTTCTACAACGATATCAAGAGACCCACATTTTAGATCCCAATGATGGCGAACAACGCCTTCAGAAACTGCATAGGTAGCAGTGGTACCAACTTGTGTGCCTTTTTCACCATAAAGGGCACATTTTACAAGAGTCCCTGCAGTTGATGGATCAAGATTTGGGCCATATCCTCTATAGAGTTTTCCTGCTGGTTCTGTTGCGCCATTATTGCTTGAGCCATGGCAGCATCCTTTAAGAGCAGCATCTTTATCTTGTGCAAAAAGTGCTGATGTTGCAATTAATTGCAACGCTAATAATGTTAATGATAATTTTTTCATTCGTCATCCTTTCTTATGATGGACAGTTTTTATTAACTGATCAGATCCTAACAAGGATGAATAATGTATGTCAAGATTTTTTCTGCGGTAAGTAGAACAAGAAATTACCAATCGTAGTTCATGCCAAAATGAACTTCATACGCACTTTCACCTTTGCGTGGATCGATTTTGAAACCCCAATCAACGCGGAATGGCATTGGTTGCAGTAATCGCACGCCAAAGCCAACTGCATGGCGATAATCGAAATTATTATCTTGCAATAATGCTTTAGCACCCGGTGAAATGCAGCCATCATATGGATTGCTCCACCCAGAGCCGCCATCATAAAAGACCACGCCTTTGATGGTCAGATCAGAAAGAATAGGGAAGATAAGTTCGGCATTAAAGAATAAAGCTTTCTTGCCGCCGATTGGATCGCCGACAAATTTTGGAGAAATTTGACCAAAGACATAACCGCGAACGGTCTGATCGCCACCAATATTGAATAATTCATTGTAAGGAATATTGCCATCTTTAATAGGCGTAACAAGGCCGGCAAATCCATGCAGATGGAGTACTAAATCATAATCTCCGATGAGAGCATTATACCAATGCGCATCGATCGTTGTTTTAAAGAATGAAATATCGCCAAAGAATGATGGGAGTGCAGCTTTGTTTGTCCAGGTCCAGGTGTGGCCTGAGCTTGGATGCATTGGGTGATTACGGCGATCTTGTGAGAATGTATTTGAAAGCCACATAAAATCTGCCGGCGAGAATGATCGATCAAGGATACATTGGAAATCAGGTGTTGCATATGCAAATGGGCGCTCGATGCGTGCTATTGGAGATTGTTCATAGCGAATGCTATCAGCACCAAGGACCATCATGATATTGGTATCACTCAAGGGATGATTGCCAAGGCGCGTAATGTAACCGGCTGTTAATGCACCACCGGTGAGTTTTTGATTGACTGCACCATTTGAGATGTTGCGCATATTGCCGTAGCTTGGTCGTCTATGGTAAACATCCATTGCACCCGATATTGGTTTATCGAATAACCATGGTTGTGCCAAGTGAAACACGAATGTTTGTTCATTTTTTGACCAAGTGCCATTCATATTGAGGCGAATGCCTTCACCAAATAAGTTTGTTTCAGCAAGTTCTGCTTTGGCAGATAGACCAGTATTTGGAGAGTTCAAATCAAATCCGCCAGCGCCACCATAACCAAGTGCAACATTGAAGTGACCAGTCTTATCTTCTTTTACAAAAAGATCTAAATCTGCCCATTCCTCATCGAGGCGATTTATTTTCCAGTTCACTCCATCGCGAGCTTGGAAAAAACCAAGTGATTGCACGCTCATTTTGGACATTTCCATATCGCCCTTAGTGATCATTTCACCTTCTTCAAGGCCGATGCGGCGACGAATGATTTTATCGCGGGTCTTGCGATTCCCTCGGATATTTAAGCGATTTAATTTTACTTTGCTGCCTAGATCATTAAAGAATGCGATTTTGACCGTTTTGGTTTCTTCATCCGGTTGCACCGATGGTTCAAATTGTGCAAAGATGTAACCGAAATTACCCCAAATCATTTCGAGCGCTTCCATCGCTTTGATCAATCGTTCACGTGAATAATATTGGCCAACGCGAATTGGTAAGCGCGCAAGAATATAATCTTGTGGAATATCTTCGGTTCCTTCTACTTCAATTGATTCAATGACGTACCGATGTCCTTCTTCAATTTCATAAGTAATACAGGCATTGCTTGTTTGAGCATCGATTTGTGCATCTACATCAACTACGCGTGCAGTTAGATATCCGCGATTTTGATAGAGTTGCTCGATGAAATGCTTATCAGCCTCCATGCGTTCTGGCTGATAAATACCGGATTGATCAAGAAACCCAAGGATCCAATCTTCTTTCGAAACGATTGTTTTTTTGAGCTCTTTATCGCTGATAAAGGTATTGCCTTTGAAGAGTATGCGCTTGACGATCGGTTTTTCGTTTTCGATGACCTCGAATGTTGCGATACCTTTACCATCTTGATCGATTTCAAGTTTGGTATTAATTTGCGCATTAAAAAAACCTTTTTCTCGATACAAATTTTTTATTTTTTCTGCAATTGGTTTGAGTTCCGCTTCATCAACAGCAGGAATATTAAGGGTTACTTTTTCACGGATTTCTTTTTCAGTAACCTCTGTATTGCCGGTAAATTTAATATCTTTGAGCGGCGTTTTTTCTTCGACAATAATATAGAGGTTAATAAAGTCCGAGCCGATGCGTTCTGCTTTGAGGGTGATATTACGAAATCTTTTGATTTTAAAATACAGTGTTCGAATGACTTCACCGGTTGTGAGTGGATCGAAAATCTCACCTTCTTTATAGGGAATACTATTGAGCACCGCTTGTGCTGGTGTAATTTTATTTCCTTGTACGATGATTTTACTGATTCGTTTTGGCTTAGGTGCTGGCTGAGTTTGGTTTTGTGCAGGATCGGGAGCTTGCTGTGCAAAAGTTATTGGTATAGAGGATATTGTTCCCAGTAAAACGAAGAAAGACATTAGAAGTTTTTTTGCGAACATACTCATCCTACTGTGCTCATTTTATGCATAATGTTGTGGAGCGTTCCCCGTCTATGGCCGAAAGTATTAAGGGAGCCTCAAAATTGAATGAGAATATATTACTATTTTTTTTGGAATTGACTAGTGTATGCCGTTTTTTTTCACTAGAATTAAAACGTTTCATTATGTGTGATTATATAAAATTATGAGGATTGCAATGCTCATCCTTTTCAATACATTAACCGCTCAAAAAGAGCGATTTGAAAGCATAAAGCCGCATCAGGTAAAACTATATGTTTGTGGTATTACCCCCTATTCCGATTCTCACATTGGCCATGGGCGTTGTTATGTTTCATTTGATATTTTGGTTCGAATCCTCAAATTTCTTGAATATGATGTTACCTATTGTCGTAACTTTACCGATATTGATGACAAATTATTAAATAAGGCGCAGGAAATCCTGGGCGATAAATTCAAGTTCAAAGAAATTGCTGATAAATACATCAAATTGTTTCACGAGGATATGGCAAGCCTTAACTGTTTGCCACCAACGTATGAACCACGCGTAACCGATAATATCAATGAAATTATTTCCTTCATCGCTGGGTTGCTTGAAAAAGGTCATGCCTATGAAGTTGAAGGTGATGTTTATTTTGATATTAGTAGCTTCCCTGCATACGGTGCACTTTCAAAACATAAGTTAGAAGATTTGCGTGCCGGGGCACGTGTCGATGTGCGTGAACAAAAACGAGATCCATTAGATTTTGCATTATGGAAGGGTGAAAAAGAGGGAACATTTTGGCCAAGTCCTTGGGGATGGGGTAGACCCGGTTGGCACATCGAATGTTCCGCGCTTGCGCGCAAATATTTGGGTGATCGAATTGATATTCATGCGGGTGGATTGGATCTTGTTTTTCCGCATCATGAAAATGAGGTCGCTCAATCTGAGGCATTGCTTGGGCACCGCTTTGCCAATTACTGGCTTCATAATGGATTTGTGACAGTGGATAAAGAGAAAATGTCCAAATCATTAGGGAATGTTTTTAATTTGAGGGAAATTTGTGAACTGTATGATCCGATGGTGATTCGCTTTTATTTAATTAATCATCACTATCGCGCACCATTAGATTTTTCAAAAGAGAGTATTGAGGCGATTGGCAAAACGTATCAACGGTTATGCAAACACTTTGATACTGTAAAACTTAATTCTGATATCTCGGCGATGAAATCATCGCCAATTGTCAATCGCATGCTCGAATATCTCTGCGATGACATGAATACCGTCGGCATGCTGGGTGTTCTTTTTGAAGATCTTAAAGAGATCCTCGCCGATCCGGTACAAGCATCAATTGTCAAAGGATTTTTAATTGAAGTTCTTGGTCTGAGATTGGTTCCATTACCAGAACCAAAAATTGAAATTACTCCTGAGATTCAAAAGCTTATCGATGAGCGAGAGTTGGCGCGTCAGAATAAAGATTGGGCTCGGTCCGATGCGATTCGAGATCAATTGGCGGCGATGGGATTTGGGGTTCAAGATAAGAAAGCGAAATAAAAAGAGCCGGAATTTTTCCGGCTCAAATTTTTTTAGTATCCCAAAATACTTTCAATTTTTTCTTTGAGCACATCCTTGCTCATATATCCAGTTTCTTTTGCTTTGACCACACCACCTTTAATAAAGATGAATGTTGGAACCGAAGTAACGCCAAACTGAATTGAAAGCTCGCGAGCTTCATCAACGTTTAATTTTGCAAATTTATATTTATCGCCAAGTTCTTTTTCAAGTGCTTCCATGATGGGATTCATTTGTTGGCATGGACCGCACCAGCTTGCATAAACATCGAGCAGAACTGGTATGCTCGAATTTTGAACTTCATCTTTAAAATTTGCTTGGGTAACTGAGATCGCCATACGCGCTCCTTGGAAATTTATAAATCCGATTTACAACAAAAAGGATAGCAAAAAATAATTACCCCGTCATTCTACCTTTGAGTTGATAACCGATAACTATGATTTAATAAAAAAATGCCTAGATTGAAGTTTAGTTAAAAGTGTCAAAACTTATGCGGTATCCAGTTGCTTTCCCAATTGCAATAACTGTTGGATTAGATAATGTTGGGTCTGAAAGATCATAAAATGATGCACGCGCATTTGTCATAGTAAACATTAGATGATCATCACTTAATGTTATATCTGCAGTTAAACTAAATCGTCCTGCTGGTGGATACGGTGGTGTGTCCTGAATTTGTGTAAGTGTAGAAACTAGAAATAGTTTGTATGTTCTTTTTGATATACGTTTCCACTGGCCGGTCCAAGGAGATGCCAAAAATGCACTTTCAAGAGAGCCTTGGCCTAATCCTCCAGTATCTAATCCAGTTAATGATCCATCTGCATTGAAGCTAATGTTTCCCCACGCGAAAGAATCAGGAACTGTTACATCATCGAGAACTTGCAGGGTATATATGCCAATGAGAGGATCGCGCCTACAGCATTTTTTTTTGGTTATATTGTGTGAGCAATCAGATGAATTTTGGATAAAATCATTGGATGCATCGTCTGTTGCTTTGATAGAAAAGATCAGCAAAACTGCTGCAAGAAGCGCATATTGATTGATGTGTTTATGCATGAATGACTCCTTTTTAAGAATAAAATTATGGTTGAGACTCGCTCTATAAATATTAATATCTGTCATAGCAAAAATTATTAAAAAACGGAATGATCTTAGCAAAAAAATAATTACCCCGTCATTTGATTCAAATGACGGGGTTGTTCAAAAAATTGCTCGGAGCTTTTTATGAACGTTATTTACCGATCAAGCTTCGCCGCGAATTATGCGTGCCGCTTGGAGTCCGAGCATCATGCAGACTTCTTGTCCGCCGACAATGCTTGGTTCCGATGCAGCGCTTGCAACGTAAAGATTTTGAACGCCGAATACGCGCAATGATCCATCAATCACACCAGTTGCAGCACTTTGTGCCATTTTGCAAGTAGCGGTAATATGGTTATATGGAAGAAGTGTTCCAAGTGCAGCAGCCATGAGGTCTGCATCACCACCAGCGTATTGTGCTGGAGTTGGATAGAGAACGGTTCCGCCAGCTTCCGCTGCAATATCTTGTAATAGATTATAGAACTGGATCACTTTATTCGCATCGCTTCCTGGTTCTGTGGTAGAGCCATCAGAGAAGAAGTTGAAGTTTACAAGTGGCTGAGTGAAAGGATCTTTGCTGATGATATGAACTGATCCAGTAGATTTGCAGGTCAGATTTGTGCCAATAACGCTAATTCCAGTTGTGATTCCGAGTGCGTTAGAGATTCCTTGAGGGAATGCGAGTAAGCCATTTGCAATGGTGAGATAATATTGGCGTTCAGCTGGGGTTGGTTCAAATCCAACAAATGCAAAACCGGTTGAAGGTAAATCGACATCTGTGGTAACATCACCAATAATTCCTTGCTGGCCAACATCGCAGAGCATGTTGTTACCGACATTCGTATTTGCATAGACTACTGGAATCCCTAATGGTTCTAGAACAGCTGGATCGCCAATTCCTGAACGTTCCAACATAGCAGGATCTGAAACACCACCGGTGCAAAGCACAATGCCTTTTCTCGCTTTAGCAATTACAATTGCTTCTGGTGCATCTGCCATAACGTATTCTACAGCATTTGCAGTTTTATTTTTAGAGAAAAGCACGCGATTTGCATATGCGTTTGAGAGGACTTTGATCTTTCTTCCATTGAGTCCGTTGCCATCTACGTCAACGATTGCAGGAACTCCAAAGCCAGCTTCTCCGGTGAGATACGCGTTGCAAGAATATGACCGTTTGCTGGTTACTCCTAGTGGTGGTGTTACGTAATCTTGGCACGGTGATACACCGAGAATTCCTTCATCTGGATCATTATAATCCTGTACTATAGGAACTCCAGCTGCAGTAGCAACGGCTTGGTAGAATGCATCGTTTGCGAGAGTTGGATAGCTTTCTTGGGAGATGAAAAGAGGGCCAGTAGAGCCGCGTTGTGTTGGATTTGCTACAGAACCGTTTGGAGTGTAAGTTTCAAGTGGTTTTATAGCTGTGTTAAGTAAGCTATTATATGACCAACGACTATCTCCAGAGAGTACTGCCCACTCATTTAATTCATCTGGAGTTCCGCGAATACATTGTAGATAATTGTGTCCAGATGATCCGCCCCATTGTATCCCTTGCGTGTATGCATACCAGTAGAATGGATTTACACTTTGCCCTAATGGGTAGGTCATGATGACGTTTGAAAGAGCTGGATCGTGTTCTTCTGCTACGGCAGCAATAATATTATTTGCGTCTACTACGCGTGGGTCATTGCTTAAATTCTCGCCCGCTTCAATTACAAGTACGGAGTTTTTGTACTTGCCATTTACAGGATCTGAGAGCTTTGCAGCAATAACGGCACCAGTTGTCCCACCACCGACGATTATGTAATCCCATTTATTTCTATTTTTGTTACAGCATTTTTTTGCGGTTGCTGTAGATCCGCTTAGGAGCAAGCTTATGCACAATAAGCTTTGAGCGAATTGTTTGATCTGCATGAAACATCCTTTTTTGTTGATCTATAAGATCAATAAAATGAAAATTGTTTTACATTTGTTTGGAGAAAGTCTTGTTTCCAAATGACTTTCCATGAGACTCCTTTTTTTTGAAGTATTGATTTTTTGGGGGGGGTGTTCGAGCTTTGATGAGATATGCAATTTAAATTAACATTAGATCTGTTTTTTTTTTTTGCAATGGTTTTTTTATAGCGATATCGAATTTTTATGTATCTATATTTTTTCAAAAATAATTGAATTCCCATTCATCTCTTTTTTTCTAAACGTACGAATCTCATTCATATTCGAACCAATATTTTGATTAAAAGCTGAAATTCCATTTGATCCAATGATTACATTTCCCGGATAGACGTGCAATTCATTAAATAATCCGTGATTGATGCAGTGAGTGAGTATTTGGCTTCCGCCTTCGATCAATAAACTCATGATGCCCAACGAGCCAAGTTTTTCATAAATTGCAGTGAGATCAAGATGATCATCATGTTCTGGAACTTGGTAGTATTGGATGTTTAGTGATTGCCACAGATCGAGTGCTTGTGCATCGCATGATTGGGAAGTAAAAATACAGGTTTTTGCTTGCGTTTGATCAAAAATAGCAAGTTTTGGATCTTGCAAGATGCCATGCGTATCAAGAATCACGCGGAGCGGTTGCACACCTTTATATTCCGGCAATCGAACCGTTAATTTAGGATCATCTTTAAGTACCGTGCCGCTGCCAACCAGAATCGCTTGGCACTGCGCTCGTAATTGATGCGCATGCATACGTGCACTTTCATCGGTGATCCATTGGGATGAGCCATCTTGAGCGGCAATTTTTCCATCTATGCTGATGCCTGCTTTTGCAATCACAAATGGTTTGCCAGTTTTGCGGTGATGGACGTAGTGAGCCAATGATCGCGTGATCTCTTGTGCATTAACACCCGTAGAGATTGCAATGCCGGTTGCCTCCAGTTCTCTCATTCCATTGCCACTTACGCGTGTATCAGGATCAGTGATACCGATAACCACGCGTGCAATGCCAGCATTAATGATGCTTTGCGTACATGGGCCGGTGCGGCCATGATGGCAGCAGGGCTCAAGCGTTACATACATAGTAGCGCCATGTGCGTCTTGTATGTCTTTCAAACTTGCAAGCGCTTCAATTTCTGCATGTGGATTGCCTGGCTGAGCATGATATCCTGCTCCGATAATGACGTTATCTTTGGCTATCACACAGCCGACCCAAGGATTTGGTGGTGTGGTAGTGCGGCCTAATTGAGCGAGAGCAAGAGCCAAGCGCATTGCATGTGCATCGGAAATAATCGGTTTGCCAATGATACTTTGGGCCGATTCAATCTGAGGGTTTATTGATTTCAAAAATAAATCATATTCTAGATTTACAAAATCATGTGGTTGTAGGAGTGCCAAATTTGTTTTGGCGAGTGTGATAGGAATGAGAGAAACGCAAAAATATTCCGGCGCGAGATCTGAAACGGTCAAGCTAACCCCATTGATCGCGATTGATCCGCGTAAGCGCATCAAATCTGGGTGAAGATTTTCAATAAATAAGGTTCGCGAGCCATCGGCATGATCTTTTATAGCCAAAACTGCAGCTTTCTGATCGACGTGCCCCGAAACATAGTGGCCATCAATCTTATCATTTGATTTGAGGGATGGTTCGATATGGACCAAATCATTTTGTTTGAGATTTGCAAGAGTGGTAATTTTGCATGTTTGTTCAATTGCTTGAAAGGCAAATGTTTGCTCCTCTTTATTAATGGTAACAATGCTTAAGCAGGTTCCGTTCACCGCAATTGAATCGCCGATTTTCTGATCTTCAATAATGCCAGGATCATCAAGCGAAATAAGAAGTTTGAGCGGCTCTCCGGGTAATTGAGAGGTGCTTTTGATTTTTCCTTTGTGGTGAATAATACCGGTGAACATGATCTTCCTTTTTTTGGGGATATAATTTTCTTTTGATATGCTACCGCTAATTAAAGATTTAAAAAAGAGAGAGATCTATGAAAAACTTTAATCACATCCAAGATTGCATCAAATTATTTGGGCAAGGTGGCATGCTTATTGTCATGGATAATGAGAGCCGAGAGAATGAAGGAGATCTTATTTTTGCTGCTGAATTTTGCACTCCTGAAAAAATAAATTTTTTGATTCAACATACAGGTGGTATTATTTGCGCGCCGATTACGCGCAAGCGGGCGCTTGAACTTGGTTTGCATACCATGACTCCCCGCAATACCGATAATTTTGGTACCAATTTTACGATTAGCTGTGATCATGTTTCAACTTCAACCGGCGTTAGCGCATCTGATCGATGTTCCACCATTCAAGCGCTGGTTGATCAAAATACAAAACCACACGAACTGTGCAAACCGGGGCACGTTTTCCCTTTAATTGCGCATCCTAAAGGATTACAAGCACGAAAAGGGCATACTGAAAGTTCTATTACTCTCTGCAAGTTGGCAGGAGTGAGGCCGGTGAGTGTGATTAGCGAGCTAGTGAACCCCGATGGAAGTATGATGCGTTATGATGATTGCGTTCGCTTTAGCAAGAAGCATGCAATACCAATTATAACCATTGAGGAGCTTGATGCATATCTGCGTGCGCATCCTGAATTAGATTCAGCCGATGTGGAATCGCTCGTAGTACGAGCAAGTTCATCGATACTCAATGTGCATAACGGCAAAGAAACGATGCAATGTAGGTGCACTGTTTTTATTGATCTTGATAATGTTGAGCATGTCGCAATTACATATGGTGATATTGAGAATAAAGAATGTGTTCCGGTGCGCATTCATTCGGCATGTTTTACTGGTAACACGCTCTATAGCCAGCATTGTGATTGCCAGCAGCAGTATCTTTTGGCGCTTCAAAAGATTAAAGAGATTGGGTACGGTGCGATTATTTATATCGCGAGTCATGAAGGACGGGGAATCGGTCTTGCAAATAAGATAAAAGCCTATGATCTCATGGCGCAAGGCTACGATACCATTGAAGCGAATTTAAAACTTAATTTTCCTGAAGACATGCGAGACTATACGGTGGCAAATGATATATTGCATAATCTAGGAATTCATACAATCGATCTCATTTCTAACAATCCAAAAAAGATTTCATTTTTTAAAGATTTGACCCGTAACTTAATTCATTTGAATCCGACCGCGACCGAGCATAATGTGCGTTACTTGGCCGCAAAAAAATTGAAGATGAATCACCATATAAACTTTGAAGGATTACCATGATGCTCTATAAGAATTTTAAAATTAGTGAATCGTGTCTCCCATCTCCTGCAGTTGCAGCTACCAAGCGAGTTGGCATCGTCAAAACAAAATGGAACATGGATATTATTGAAGCTTTATTTGAAGATTGCGTTAATCAGTTGATGCTGCAAGGTGTTGCCCAAAAAAATATTGTTGTTTATGAAGTGCCCGGTGCGTTTGAACTTGCTTTTGGTGTTCAGCAATTAATGGCTTCGCATGAATGTGATGTAGTTATTTGCTTGGGAGCAATTATTCAGGGCGCAACGGCGCATTTTGATGTTCTTGCTCATGCGGTTACACGGGGATTATTCGATATGTCCGCAACGCTGAGCAAACCATTAATTTTAGGGGTGCTGACCTGTACGCACGAACAGGCGATCGAGCGAGTGGAACAAAAGGTAGCAATCGGTTGGGCCGATACGGCACTTATGATGACCAATTTGCATCCGGTCGAATGGAATGTGGGAGTAATGCAATCAGGAAATGTGGGAAAGCAGGTTGGCTTGTAAATAATGATTTATGGTTCGATACATTTTTTCTCGCAGGCTCGAAAAAACATACTTCGACAAGCTCAGTACAGGCTCAGATTCCCCGAGCATTCCGAGCTTGCCGTGGGATGCGAACGGTAAAATAAAATCAGTTATAAATTCCCCCTCCGTTCGCCCTGAGTGTTTTTCGAACGAAGTGAGAAAAATGTATCGAAGGGTTGTGTTAACTTCTTTTTAATCAGAAAAAAATCTGAATTCGATTTTAAATTGTGTTACTGGTCTACCTATACAACCCTTTTCTCTCAATTAATTCCCAAACTGCCCCACTCACCAATTCTTGAATGGATTCGTTCTTTTGAATAATTTGCTTGATCAATGTTGAAGAAATTTCTTTGCCCTCATCGAGTGAAAGAATTCCGCAAATGGGCCGCTCGCGAAGGCGCCCATTCAGATGAGAAATATCATCATTGTTTCGCAGTGCAATAATGAAAGATTCAGCTGGTAGCGCCATGCAGCTTCCCCACGTGTGAGTGGCATAGTGAGACGGAATTTCTAGTCCGGTCATATAATACATGGAAGTTTCGGGATTAGGGGCCAAATAGAGCGCAGTATCTGAACCGATGATGCCCACGAATGATGTCCTGGGCCATGCGGGTTTACGAATGATTACATCATTCATTGTTGTGTTCGTATCGATGATGGTTAATGTTTGTTGGAGCTTTTGAGGGGTTAATCGTGTAACGATTATATTCGGATGATCAGCAAATACGGCAAACAACATATCAAGACGTATTTCAATATTACTTCTGATTTTGTATTGATCTCCCCCCCATGATGGATAGATGAGGACATAATCGCATAGTTGAAGATCGATTGCTGCTTGAGCTACTATTTCATGCGCTTTGTGAAGTGGGTCAAATGAGCCGACAAAATATCCGACTTTTTTTTGAGAGAATATTTGCTCAAGGGCATTTTGTGTTATGAGGCTTTCTAGGATCAACGCATTAAGAGATGGGCATATAATGAGTATAAGAAATAGTAGAATGTGCACGATAAGTCCTTGTATAAATTTATTTTCTATCATACGCACAGCAAGAGTTTTAAGTCAAATGAGAAGGGCATCTCAGATAATGAGATGCCCTTCTGTAGTTAATATTTAATTATTACGAACCGCGGATGATACGTGCAGCTTCGAGGCCAACAACAAGAGCGGTGTATGATGTATTACCTTTATTGATAACAGGAACAACTGAGTTATCTGCTACCATAAGACGATTAACACCAAACACATCGAGGTTACCATCAACAACACCGGTTGCGGCTGTTTGTGCCATTTGGCAGGTGCTTGAGGCGTGGAATGCAACTAAGAGTGTATCAAGCCCAGCTCCAAATAAGGCATCATCACCGCCTGCATATTGATCTGGTGTTGGATAAACAACCGTTGCGCCCGCTGCATCAGCGATTGCTGGCACAGTAACAGTATAGAATTCAATTATTTTAGCTCGATCTTGACCGCCTTCATCGTTATAGAAATTGAAGTTGATTGTTGGCTGTCTGAATGGATCTTTGCTCAGAATCTGAACCGTTCCTCTGCTCGCCATCTTGACGTCAAATGCATGAATTCCAACGTTATCCGGTCCAAATCCGAGTACGTCAGCAAGGTTTGCTGGGAAGAAGGCTGTTCCTTGCAGATAAATCAATTGATAGGTTCGTTCATTTGGTGTTGTTCCCAAACCAATGAATGCACCACCTAAGAATGGAATGTTGACGGTTTGAGCATCAGCAAACATAGCTTGTGGGCCGGCTTGGTTTTGCATATTTGCACCGACATTTGAGTTGGCAACTACGATAGGAATATTGAGTGAGTTGAGAAGAGTTGCATCACCGATACCAGATCGTTGCAAGATTGCAGGGTTTTCAATGCTACCAGCAGAAAGGATAATTTTCTTGCGAGCTTTTACGGTAATTACTTTATCGCGATCAGATCCTAGAACATATTCAACTGCTTTTGCGGTATTATTTTTTGAAAAAAGAACCCTGTTTGCATGAGCGCCAGAAATGATCTTTAATTTTCTACCATTTAAGCCATTTCCATTTGCGTCAACGATCGCAGGGATTCCTTCGCTTGCAATACCGGTGAGGTATGAATTGCCAGAATATGAACGAATCGAATTTGCTCCAAGATATGGTGGCGTTACAAAAAATTGTGATGCAAATGCAGCGAGTTCAGGGTTAGCGGCATCATTATAATCAGAGACATAAGGTATACCGGTTGCAGCTTCTATTGCTTGCGTAAAAGGATCATTTTCAGTGGAAGGCTCTTGTGTGATGAATGTTGGTCCATTGAATCCGCGCTGAGCGGGGTTTGGAATCGTTCCATCAGGTGTATAATGTTCCATAGGGATCATTACATTGTTAAGCAAATTATTATAGGTCCAGCGAGGATTTCCTGATAATGCGGCCCATTCATCATATTGAGCTTGCGTACCGCGCACGGTGAGCATGTAGTTATGGCCTGAGCTGCCGCCCCACATGATTCCTTCAAGATAACCAAACGCATTAAATGGATTTACGTTTGCGCCTTGCACATAAGTATTTACAATAGTTGAGATAGTTGGGTCATTCGCTACAGCTGCTGCGGCAAACGGATTATTTACAATAACTTCAGGATTTTGTGATAGATCATTACCTTGTTCAAGTACTAATACTGAGTTTCTATATTTGCCGTCAGAATCAGGGTTGGAAAGTTTTGCTGCAAGAGCGGCACCGGCGGTACCGCCACCAACTATGACATAATCCCATTTATTATTACGTTTATTGCAACATTTTTTTGCAAGCAGTGAGGTTGGCGCTATGGATAGAATTATCGATCCAGCGATGAGCGCATATAATGTTCTTGAGTGCATCATGAATAAGCTCCTTAATTTTTTTATATGTAGTTCAGCTTTGTGGAATTGGTATGAACCTTGACTAATTTTGACGCGTTTGGGTGATTTGAGTTTGCACCCCATGCGAGTTAATGTGCCTTCTCCTTCTTTATGAGAATAGTTATCTGAATTTAAATTCATCATTCATCATAGGAGGCCGAATGTATGATTGTCAATAGAAAAACAGACTATCCGAGGGCGGTCCACTTTTGAGTAATAACAGTCCTTAATTTTTAATAATCTTGTTGTTTACAATAGGTAACTCATATGTATTTAGTCAATATTCACACAAAGATGATCTAAAATATGGGAAGTGGATTAATTTGTATTGAGTTTTTGTGATTGTGTTGCAAGGTAAAAGTTGTAAGACATTGTATGAGCCGACGCGATGAGAGTCGGCTCATACAGTGTCTTATTTCAAATTAGGCACATGGATTGATGGGTTTGCATGGATTGTTTATTAAGTCATCGACATTGTCAGGTACTGTTATGTTCGGTTGAGTTCCTGTAGTTGTTCCCCCTGTGCAATCTGGATAGCCAGCAGGTAAAGCTGGTACCGGTGTAGCTGCGGTTTGTGTTTTAAGGGGAGGACATTTATAGATTGAATATGTTTGGGAATTATTGTCATACAGCATATTGTTATATGCAGCATTCCAATTGTATCCAGCAACTAGATCTATGACAGGATCTCTAAATTTATGCTGAGTAAGTTTTTTTATATAGCAGTTTATGCTAACATTTTTACCACCTGAACAGATCACATCCTGACCGATTACCGCATAACGCCATTCAGGATTTAAAACTGTTGCCATATAAAGCATAGCTTTACCGATCATGATTGGCTCAAGGCCTTGTGCAGATCCATTCTGTAACCAAATCATCGGCGCAATAGAGAATGGATCAAGTGAAGCATTGCCAGATGGATAAGATCCATAAGGGAGACCAGGCTGTATGGGATTACATAAACTTGGCGGGAGTTGGCCAAACGTTGTATTCACAAATGAAGGTTGAATCGCCATTGCTAAAGTTTTGCATTTATCATATGATCCGGTCAATTGTTTGAACCATTCTCGTTGTGCATTCCACGTTTTTACCCATCCATCGATAGCGGCTTTTGTAGCTCCATAAATTCCATTACCATTTTCTGTAAAGAATGAAGCAAGGGATGAGATGGTGATAATACGTGATTCGTCAACAAAATACATTTTTTTGATAGCCCGTTCGACAACTCTGTGCCGTCCTAAAATTTCACAGTTGATCATAGGGAAAAGATCTGCAGCCTTCAGATACATAAGTGATCCCCAAGGTGGAACATTCCCAGATAAGATAAGAATATCTATATGATCCCAGGTAGCGAGCGTTGGCTCAGTGTTGAAGAAATTTTCAACAGATGCATCAACCGTTATGTCAAGCGGAACGGGGCTGAGCCATGGCTGCCCTGTATAATCAGCAGGTGCTCGCGATGTTCCAACAACATGAGCCCCTGCTGAAGTAAATATTTGTGCGGCGCCGTTTCCCATTCCTTTTGAAGCGCCAACGATTAAGACATTTTTACCCCTGACAGGGTTGCGTGAGTCTTCTGTATATTTTGCGATTGCAACGGAGGTGTCGAACTTACAGCATTTCTTTTTACAGCAACTTTTACTAAATAAATTTGATGAAATCATGGAAAGCATAATCGCTGCTGAGATCAACGCAACAATTTTTCGTGAGTGCATCATGAATAAGCTCCTTAATTTTTTTATATGTAGTTCAGCTTTGTGGAATTGGTATGAACCTTGACTAATTTTGACGCATTTGGGTGATTTGAGTTTGCATCCCATCCGAGTTAAGGTGCTTTCTCCTTTTTATTTTTGTGCCGGTTTGACATCAGGTTTTGCGAGTTCTCGAGTTGCACAAGCAGGCATTTGTTGGATAGCCCCACCTTCTTGTTTGATGTAATAACCCTCAACTTCTACTTTTTGAATTGCCGGTAGCGGTACTTCACTTTCTTCAGGTCCTTTGACGGGGAATTCTGTTTTTCTTTTTTTAAGTTCGGGTTCATTTTCTTCGCTTAGTTCTTTTTGAGCTTCTGTTTGAATTGCATCGCCAAAGAGCTTCATGCGCCGATCGATTAAATAATGTTCTTCATTTTCAGGTTTACCGAAAACAATTTCCATATATTCTGTTTTGCCATATTGACCTGGTTTGCGGTAAGTCCAAATTATACTTGGTTCAGGAACGGTGACTGATTGAATCTCATTGAGATCGATGAATTTTTTATAGAGTTGTGTTTCAGGTTCAACCGTTAATATGATTTCTTGATTATTGGTTCCGCTTATGAGCGCGGGTGCTGCATGTTCTTTGGGGACTTCGTAGACAGGAATTTGTTTGATGATGGCTGAATTGCGATCACGACCAACCTTGATATTGGTTAACTTGAGCACATTTCCTTGACGTGTGGTAACTTTACCAAAGTATGCAGTTTTTTCCGTTTCTTTTTGTGCCCATCCGGCAAGTAGCGCTATCGTGGTGATTGAGCAAGCAATCCTTAAAAAGCGATTCATAATATCTCCCCTTGTTTTGTGAACTTTCTTTTTTAAGTTGTACTATAGTGGATGTTTCATATGCAAGGTAATTTGTAACAAATGGTGGACATTAGTTGCTGCCTTTTATAATTTTATGAAGTAAAACTATGCCATTCGTCTCAAAAAAATATGAGATAATAGGTCCAATCAATACAAAAAATAAATAACCAAAGGAGTTTTTATGTATTATAACGAATATCCTGCGCAAGCACAGGTAAAGTCATTTATGTATAATGTCTATGGCTTAATGGCAGGCGCTTTGGGTGTGACCGCGATTACTGCATATTGGTGCGGTCATTCAGAGGCATTTATGCAAGCGATCACTACCAGTGCGTGGCCATTGATATTGATTATTGTTGCTCAATTTGGATTGTTGATCGCTTTAAATGCAATGCTGCAACGTATTTCATTAGGTGCAGCATTTGCTATGTTTCTTCTTTTTGCGGTTACGATTGGGTTATCAACTTCGACCATCTTCTTGGTCTATACGCAAGCATCAATTTTTAAAACATTTATAGTAACGGCGGGCATGTTTGGTGTGATGAGTTTCTATGGTTATGTGACTCGCACTGATTTAACAACTATCGGCAATATCGCCCTGATGGCTCTCATTGGGTTAATTATTGCAAGCGTGGTTAATATGTTTGTACAAAGTACTCAATTTGAGTTGGTCATTTCTGGAATCGGTGTTTTACTTTTTACGGTGTTGACTGCATATGATACACAGCGCCTTAAAGCATTGGCGCAACATCTTTTTGCGGATCATGAAACGGTTGCAAAGGTATCGATTATTGGTGCATTAACATTGTATTTGGATTTCATTAACTTGTTCTTGTTCTTGCTTCAGTTTATGGGCAAAAGAAGAAACGATTAATAAAAGGAGAGAGTAATGAATTTTTTGCATAAAAGAATATTGATATTTTTAATTTCGCTTTTTGGTATGGGGGTGTTTTGTACCAATTTGGTAGCGTCGGAGCCAGCACAAGCATCTTTTGAGAATTCTCAAGACAAACAAAAGCTTTCTAAAAATATAATTAAGCAAGGCACTGCTCCAGCAGAAGAAAATCCAGAAAGCGTAGCTTCAGCTGAACCTGCAGCAACTTCATCAGATCCGGATAAAGCGGATGAGTGGATCGAAGAGAATGAAGATGATGAAAGCCCGACGTATGTGCCAAAAGAAGTTCAAGAAGATGGGGTCATGGTTCCTGAGCAAATGTCACCCGAAGCAAAAACAGAAAAAGCACAGATGACCCAAGAATTTGATATTGAGGGTCGCAAGAATAAAGTTGCTAATTTGGTTGATCGGGGTATCAATTATTTTAAGAAAAATACCATAGAAAAAGCGTGCCATGATTTCACTCAAACAAAGAAGTTTATTGATGGTGAGCTTTATCTCTTTGTGTTTGATTATACCGGTATTTGTATGGCGCATGGCCAACAAGCGGATTTGGTTTGGAAGAATCTGATCAATCTCAAAGATACGTTTGGTAGTTATTTTGTACAAGACTTTGTCAAAGCAGCAAAAGCTGGTGGCGGGTGGGTGACCTATCAATGGCGCGGAGCAACCAAAATTACATACGTCAAACCGGTTGCAAAAGGTGATAAAACATATTTGATTGGGTGCGGATTTTACCCTCATTCAAAAGCAGATGCGGTTATCAGTTTGGTTAAAGGTGCAGTTTCAATATTTAATGAAACAGTCAAACGTAATGCATCTGTTGATGAAGCATTTAGCGTGATGAGTTACCCATTGGGAAAATTTGTTTATGGGGATCTCTATATTTATGCTCTCGATTTTGATGGCGTTATTCATGCACAAGGTGATGTTCCTGCCTTGATCGGTACCAACTCACTCGAATATACCGATTCAAAAGGTAAAAAGGCAAATAAGGAGATCATTGCGAAACTCAAAAAGACCGATCAAGGGGTTTGGGTTGATTACACATCTAAGAATGCCAAAAAGTTAGCATATGCCGAAAAAGTACAAGATGCCAAAGGGAACAACTATTTTATTGCGTGCGGTTATTATCCGGATGCAAATCGAAATGCAACACAAGATTTGGTACGCAAGGGTTATGCATATATGAAAAAGCATGGTGAAACTGCAGCGGCACAAGAATTCACCGGAGAGACTAAGATGCAGTTCCGCTATGGCGATCTTTATTTATTTGTGTATGACATGAAAGGTAATTGTATCGCTCATGGTGGTAATGAAACCTATGTCGGCCAAAATCATTGGGATCGCGAAGATCAAGATGGCCATAAATATGTCCAAGAATATATTCAAAAGGCACAAACCATTGGCTATGGCTGGGTTGATGCAAAATTGAAGAACTCGTTCCAATCCGCTTATGTGGAAAAGGTTGAGCTTGGATTGAAATCATATGTGATTGGCTCAAGCTTGTATCCTATTTCAAAAAATGAAACTATGGTGCTTTTAGCAAAGAGTGGTGCGAGTTACTTAGCTGCTAATTCACGCGAAAAAGCATTTAACGCATTTTCGATCAAAGATAGTGCATTTGTTCGTGGCGATTTGAGCGTTATGACATTTGATGCAGATGGTATTTGCTATGCGTATGGGGATAATGCAGATATGATCTGGCGTAACATGTTCGATGCAAAAGATGATGAGGGCCGCCCATGGGTGAAATTGATGATCAACAAGGTCAAAAAAGGTGCCGGCACGATTGTCTATAAACTGAATGGTGCGGATGTGATTGCGCATTGCGAGCCGGTCACTAAAGCAGGTAAAAAGTATGTGGTTGCATCAAGTTATTATCGATAATTTGATCTGAAATTATGGCGTAAATAGAACGGGGTGCTCGAAAGGCACCCCGTATCATTGAGATATATAATTGCTTAGTTCAAATCAGGCATATCACGCAGTATTTTCGGGCTGCCGGTGATTTGTTTTATTTTCACTGAAAAAACATGTTTTGTAGTATCTTCAACTTTTTTAAGAGCAACAACAGTTGCTAAAAATCGTTTGCCTTTTGCACTAAAAGTTGTCTGCATTTTTTGACCGGTACGTGCCTTCATAAATAAATTTACAAGATTTAATTGACCATCCATTGAGAAGGGAAACAGATCAAAAATAGTACTTTTCATCTTTAGTTTGCTTGTGTCAAACTCAAATTCAGTAGCGTGAAAACTTTTAATCTGTTTTGATTCTTCTAGTATTAAGTGCAAGCACCCTTTGGTTTGATATTCTTGCTTTTCCATAGCATTCATGCAAGCACATGCAAAAATACTAAAAAAAGCGATGAAGAAGGCATTTTGTTTGATCATAGAACATCCTTTTGCTTGAGTGAATTAAAAATCTGAGCAAGAATGTACCATAAGGAAATTAATATATGCAAATAAAACTTCAAAAAATGCGATTTCTACTATGTTTTTTGAGTCTCTCAACGTTTGCGCATGCCATGCAAAATATTCTCAATCCAGAGGCCTCCTTTGTTCGAAAAGCAAAACGAAAATTATATGAGCACCTTGGAGTGGTGCAGCGGCATGCTGAAAGTGGTTGCCGGCTGGTATGCACTGAAATATCAGACCCGACCTTCAATTGTGTGCTCGATTTTCCCAACACCGAGGGGCAGCTTATTTTACATATGTTGAGTATCAAAAAGTTTTTCACAAGCCGGAACTTACCCTTCAGATGGAATATGGCTCAATACCTAGAACCATCAAATCTTGGGAGCTCTTTTTTGAGGTGCGGTATTAATTTGAAAAGTACCTCTCCTGGGCTGCTCATTGATCCACAAAAAGTTTTCAAAACGAGAGAATCCGATCAAAGAGGTACGATCAAACAAGTAAAAACTGATGGGGAGTTACTGCAGTGGATTCCGATTCTTCAAGAAAGTTTTGGATTCAGTGAAACTGCTGCTCGAACGTATATTTCATTGTTTCGTTCTCCTGGCCAGGACCCAGATTTTACCCATTTTGTATGTATGGTGAATAATGAGATGGTTTCGATCGGAACATTGCTGGCAACTGAGAGGGGTGGTTATATTTATAACATTGCTACCGGGAGAGCGTATCGCAAAAATGGGTATGCCTCTGCAATTGTGCAAAAACTTTTGGAGGTTGCAAAGCAAAAGGGGCTTTCGCGAGTTGGATTAATTGCGAGCCAAGAGGCTGCATCTTTGTATGTAAAATTAGGATTTCGTAATGTTTGTACGATTAATACGTATGAATAGATGTCTTTTTTTTTATGAGGAGAGAGTGGGATTCGAACCCACGATCCCGATCTCTCGGGATAACGGTTTTCAAGACCGCCGCATTCAACCGCTCTGCCATCTCTCCAGAATCATTTTAAAGATCAATTTGATAAGTTAAAAGATAACGATTATTCAATAAAAATCAAGACTTTTTCAGGTGTTTTTTATGCCGGGCACCTTGTTCGATCACCAGATCAAGCAGGGAAATGAGTTTTTCTATGTGTTCGGTTGTTCGTTCCATATTGGCTACTATTGAGGTATAACCAATACCGTTATTTCCTCGTATTTTGATCTGTTTTTCGGTAATGCCGGCCTGCTGGATAAACTCTTTGATCAGCTCCATCATTTTTGCTTTTGAAAACTTCTCATTGAGCTTTTTGAGGGTGGCTTTGTATCGTTCAAGTGCGTCATATTCTTCGGCAGTTAATTTTGATGATTTTTCCACGATCTTTTGGATCTGTTTGATGGTTGCCTCAACCAGAGTAGAGTGGTAGGTGTAATCCATATCGATTAACCAGAAGCGTTGCAATGTATCGCTGAATAGCAGATTAGCCTTATGGCGGTCATCAATCCCTAAGAATGTGTCAGCAGCTACTATGGCAGCTAGATCATAATATTGAGCAATGCTTGCGATGATTTTTCGATTTAATCCGTGGTCATTTGAGCTTGAGCGAAGTTTGATTTGGCGCAAGGTTAATTTTTTGAATTTTCGAAAGTTTTTGATCGGCTTGGCATCAATGAAGGTATGTAGGGTAGCAGGAAAATTTTTGAATTCTTTATAGCGATTGAACTCGTGTGGGGGCACAATGATCACTTTTTGCGAAAGCAATCCGAGCCAGTTGACCACATAGGTGCCCAGCATCTCTTGAATTACTTGCATGGGATGAGTCGCTGCTTTTTTGAGTTGTTTGATGATGAATTTTTTGCCAGTTTTTTTATCTTGCAAAATAGTCACAAAACTTCTGTTGGTATTCTTTTTGGCTAAAACCTTCAGACCATGCTCTCCATCGGATAGACCGATTTTTTTGCATGCATCATCAAAATCATACTCAGCGCAGAGAGTGAGTGCCATTAAAAGGGTCGAAAGACCCAGAATTTTATTGAATCGAAGAGAAATCATATACGCTCCTTGTTTGATCAAAATTGTTCTTTCAGAAGTGTATTAAATTTTAAGCAATGGTGGAAAGATTGAAAATAAAAATGATTCAAGTTGGGCTTGGGTAAGTTTGAAATCTTGTGCCTTGAATAGTATCACTGCACAATGCAGGTATGTTTTTTGTTTTTCAAAACAGGGGCTTCAAAATTAATTTGTTTTTCATCCAAAACTTCTGAGGGGTTATTGCATAAGAGCTTGGGTTGTGAAAATCGAATCTCAATGTTTTCTAAGGCTTTTTTATGATCGAATTCATGGAGGGGATTGATCTGAGTATTATTGAGATGCACAATGGCTTTGGGATATTTACTGAATTCCTCATAGTAAGTATTTATACGCTCATGCGAGTACTCAAGAAGAGCATGGATTGCCGCGTTATTGAAATCTTTAGGGACGGCTTTGCCTTGTAATTTTCTTTGAATCATGAGATGGGTAGATTCAGATCCATAGAGGTATTTTAAGAGTAGATATCGAACATCTTTTGGGATTATTCGAGGGAAGCGCTTATTCAGGCAAAGAAGAAATGTTTCCATCAGGGATATTGATGTTTTAAGCGTTTGCATTTTGGGGGCAAAAACTAAATGATTTAAAGTTTCGGGCCATTGTTGGAAAATTTTATAGATGGGACGTTTGTAATAATTGGTATAAATTGTTACATCGACACCAGCATGTAATAGAACTTGTATTGGCTCTGAGCTCAAATAGTCAGCTACTGTTATGGCGTTGTGAGCAAGTTCTCTATATTGCCACGTGCATAAATTAACGTTTGCTCCAGCCTGAATGAGTATTTTACATATAGCGGCTGATTTAGCAGATTGTTCTTTTTCAAATAATGCAAATCTATCAGAATGACTTTCAGGCGTTGTGCCAAAAAATTCTTGAGGTGCATCTTGAAAAAGTGCTTTGTGTAATGCGCCTACGCCTTCATTTCTTGTTGCGTTTGGATCTGCGCCGTGCTTGAGTAGCAGCTCACAAATTTCGGGATATTTTTCTTGAGCTGCCCAAAGAAGTGGAGTGCAGCCGGTGGTATCTCTGTGATCTACCGTTGCACCGTTTTCAAGCAGAAGAATGCATATATTTAAATATCCTTTTTGTGCAGCAAGTGTGAGAGGGGTTCTTTGATAGCGGCGGAGAAGAGTGTTTGGGTTTGCTCCACGGGAAATTAATTCACGTGCATCTTTTTCATTACCTGTTAGAGCTGCTTCAAGTAAAGCTTTATTTAAGAGGAGCTTTGGTTTGAACCGAAAGTTTTTTTTAGATGGAGCTTCTTCCTCCATGGGAACTATTTGAAAAGGGTAGAGTAAAAAAAGTGAGATGATAAGGTACTTGTTCATGTGAGGTAAATTTTTACTTTTATTCGAAGTATTATCCCGCCTTACAATGCACCTGTTGAGTTCTGAGACTGGTGCGCCCAATAGGAATCGAACCTATAACCTTCAGATTCGTAGTCTGACGCTCTATCCAATTGAGCTATGGGCGCACAAATTTTATTTCAAGTAAATGTGAGAATTACAAAGTATTCATTCAAAAAGTTGGCCTGCCATACGAAGCTCTGTTAAGAGCAAAGTATGGAGAGAGAGGGATTCGAACCCTCGCGCCCGGTTTTAGCCAGGCTCTTGCTTAGCAGGCAAGCGCTTTAGGCCACTCAGCCATCTCTCCAATTAATTCTCAAAATTTCAAACTAAAAAAAGGATAAGCGATTTATCCTTTTTGGCAAGCCTTATTTTATAATTTTCACAGAAAGTATAGCCTATTTTGCTGCTTATGTATAATTTTGGTGCTAGATTTTGGTACTTTTGCCTAATTTTAATGAGGGATACTCGCACGTGGCAATCATAGTAGAAGTAAAAGTTGTTCCTAGCTCTGGCAGATCTGAATGCAAATTAGAGGCGGCTGGCAAGCTCAAATGCTATGTTAAAGCCCCCCCGGAGAATGGTAAGGCGAATAAAGAGCTCATTAAAATGCTTGCCAAGATGCTTGGCATTTCTTCTGGTGATATAGATATTCTTAGTGGTGAAACGAGCCGCAATAAGCGCGTGAAAATTGATTTAAATATTTCGTTTGAGGAGCTGCTTGCTCGTATGGGCATTGAGCGGCAAATGGGTTTGTTTTAAAAGGAGAGCTCGATGCCGTATTATGCTTGGCGCGGCGTGGATATTTTGGGCGAATATAAAAAGGGGAAAATGTATGCGCGCTCGCGTGAAGCATTAGATGCCCAGTTATTCAAACGTGAAATTGCGTTGATCTCGTCACGGCCTACTTCTTGGCGTTGGCGCTATGGACGGATATCTGAATCACTCAAAATTGAATTTTTCAAACAGCTGGCAACTCTTGTGGATGGGGGAGTTTCAATACCAGAATCCTTGCTTGTTGCCGCTGAGCAGCTTCATCATCCGGGTATGCAAGAAATTATTCATGAACTTGCCGATAAAGTTGAGAGTGGCAATGCGCTTAGCCTTGCTTTGTGTCGGTATCCAACCATGTTTGACCCCATTACCATTCAATTGATCAAAGCGGGCGAAGAATCAGGAGCGCTCGCAGTGGCTTTACATGCAATTGCAGATCGCCTAGAAATCCGGGAAGAATTTGCTCGATCGGTGCGCTCGGCCCTTATATTGCCAGCTCTGACTTTTGGATTTTTCTTACTGATTACTATTTTTCTTTTCACGTTTGTAGTACCACAATTTGCACAGCTTTTTGCATCGATGAATCATGAGCTTCCGGCAACGACTCGTGCTATGATGCGCATCAGCGCTTTATTGACTGCTCCAAATCTACTGATCATTGTTGGGTTAATTGCTATCTTTTCTTATTTGGTCCATCAATGGTCCAAAACAAAACAGGGCAAGCGGATCAAGGATAGTTTCGTGTTGCATGTACCAGTGATCAATCGTATTATCTGGTATCGATTTGTTGCATATTTCTTGGCCTCTTTGGCTCTCCTGCTTGAGCGTGGATTGCAACTTGTGCCAGCGCTTCAGGTTATTGCGCAAAGCGTCGATAATTACATTTTCAAAAGCTATGTACTTCAGCTTGCACATGCGGTTAATACCGGCCGATCATTGAGTAGTGCGTTGCAGGATCTTTCGTTGAGTTCAGATATGGGAGTATCGAAATTTCCGGTAGAGCTGATCGCATTGGTGCATGTGGGGGAAAATTCAGGGACCTTGGATGTGTTGTTGGCTAAGGCCGCAGTTCGGTATCAATCTCAGGTTACCCGTATGCTCAAGCGATTGAGCAGTTTTGTGCAGCCAACTCTGATGATTGTTCTGGGGCTTCTGGTCCTGCTACTGATTTTCGCTATTTATCTGCCGATTATTGAGTTGTCGCATATCATATAATCCATACCGTCGCATAAGAATTTCAGCTAGGAAATCAAAGGGTGTTTTTGGTTAAAATCCTGGAGTTTCCAACCGACTTGGATATACTCATTTTGTAGTCGCCTTTTGGGCGGATCCTATAATATCTATTCGAATTTAGTAGGGGTTTTAACTTAATGAACATCTCGGTTTTACATAAAAATTCAGCTCGTTGCATTGCGTTCGGTTTATTTCTTTCATTGGTAATGCCGTTCCAGCCTTCATATGCTGTTTCGGTAGATTTAAACGTGAATATAGGTGAGCAGCAAAAAGAAGAGCAAATTAAGCCCGAAATACTACCGGTACCCGTTCTTGTAAGCCGAGCATTTGCAAATGATTCATATCGTTCTTTAGATTTAAATTCTGAAGTGTTAGATGCGCATTCGGCACGAGAATTGCAATTGAGTTGGCTCGTAGAAAAGCTCGATCGTACGCAGACCTATATTGGAAGCAGTTGTCTTGGTAATACATTAAATCCCACTAATGAGATTTCTGAAATCGAGAGGCGCCAATCGCTTATCAAAACACTTATGGATAATCCGCATCTTTTTAATAACATGACTTTAGCTTTGCAATCGGTTGCTAAAAGTGAAGAGGCCGTATTGACCTATTGGAATGAAAAAGATCCGGTCACATACAATATTGCAGGATGTTACTTTTCTTCTTTTGCAAGTTTGAACAAATCAAAATTGGCGCTTGAAGGCGCAACATTATTTGATTTTGGATCAAGAATAAAAAATTTAGTAGGTCTCTTATTTTTACAAGGATTGTTTACTCAATTGGAACGCTGGGATAATCAAGGTGACTTTGACCAATCAAAAGTTTTTGATGGATTCTCTAAATTCTTGCTTCTTGATCATAATCCTTTTACAGCAAATGTGATGGATGAACAGTTAGTACAACGACTCCAAATTACTGATGAAAATGACCCAGCCTACATAAATCCTGCAAATAATAATAATATTTATCGTCAAATTATTGAGAATGGAACGTTACTAGATAAGATTCGATATAGAGAGGCTGCTTCTAATCGGCAGCAGGATACATGGAAAAATAAAACAGGATTTAGTTTTTTTGGCACTCCCGTGACTAAAGGGTGGAATAAATTTTCAGCA
This sequence comes from uncultured Pseudomonadota bacterium, assembly GCA_964553945.1. Classification (GTDB taxonomy): domain Bacteria; phylum Babelota; class Babeliae; order Babelales; family Vermiphilaceae; genus CAZKLV01. The sequence continues at coordinate 21,033 of CAZKLV010000001.1, read as the reverse complement.
TGGGGCGAAAAACTTTTATTTACAGCTATGTATGATTATTATTTGTGGACAATATTTATTTCAACTAAAAAAGGTCTCATACAATCCCATCGAAATTTAGAAGCGCTTCGAACTCGAATGGTGCAGGTTGCTGATTTTATCAAAGCTGTGCAAGTGGTTGAGAAATTAGTAAATCAAAATCCTGAATTGCAGAAAGTATTGCCTGCGAAAATTAAAAATGATTTGGCTTTAAGCAAAAGTTTATCAGCAAAAATGCGAGAGCTTGTTGAGCTTTTGAATACTGCTACTTTTAAAAAATCTATATCAATTTTTTATTTACGCGGTAAAGTACTCTATGCGAATTTGCTTTTCAGCCAAATTAAACATGAGCTTGTGCCAGCAATGAAGGCGGTTGGTGAAATCGATGCATATTGCTCCATTGCTCGCCTTGTTCAAGAATCTGATCAAAATCAAAACAAATTTTCTTTTGTAACGTTTGATGAAACTGCACAAGCATATCTTGAACTCGATGGATGCTGGATCTCAGTTCTGAATCCGAATGAAGCTGTGGCCAATTCTATGACCCTTGGTAAAACAAAGCCAGGCAAAGTGATTATTACCGGGCCAAATGGCGGCGGTAAATCAACTTGGCTGAAAGCTGCTGGGCAAGCGGTAGTTCTGGCACAAGCATGGGGGATCGCGCCAGCGCGCCATGCGCATATGAGTATCTTTGATGCAGTGCGCACTAGCTTGGAGCCGCGTGAAAACTTGGCGGGTGGCATTTCAAAATTCATGGCCCAAAAAGAGAGTATGGATAAAATTCAGCGGTTTGTGCTCGAAGAAAAAAATAAAGTAGCCTTGATTCTGCTTGATGAACCGTATGATGGTACCGTGACCGATGAGATTGCGCGTCGCGCAGGAGAGTTCTGCGATAATGTGGTCACGAGTAATAATTGCCTGGCCATCATTGCAACTCACGTGATGCCAACCTTGGCCAATGAAAAGATGTATGGCTGGTACCACGTCGATATCGCTGAGCCAAAGAGAGGTGAATTCCGCCGCACCTTTAGATTGCGATCTGGGCTTGCTAAACGCTGGTTCCATGATCAGGCATGGCGTGGCCGCTTTATCGATTGGTTGAGCATCGAAATGAGAAAAAAGGCTATTGAGGAAGCGCGTGCAAAAGCGTTGCAGGCCCACTAGGCGCTCTCAGGGTAAAAACGATCTGATTTTTGTTTGACGGATATACGGTTTTCCCTTATTATAAAGCATATCTTTGATTGCCGAGATGGCGGAACTGGTAGACGCACGGGACTCAAAATCCCGCGATGGTAACATCATGTCGGTTCGATTCCGACTCTCGGCATATAAAAAATTGGATAGTAAATGATCTCTTGCATATTCTGCAAAATAATCGCCAAAGAAATTCCTTCAAAAATAATCTCTGAATCTGATGATATTCTCATCATTCAAGACATTGCGCCTAAGGCGCCAATTCATTGGTTGATCATTCCTAAAAAACATATTGAAAGCATAAAAGAACTTTCCCCACAAGATGTTAATCTTGCAGGGAAAATTTTGTTTGCAGCCAATCAAATTGCTCAAGAAAAAAACATCGAATCGTTTCGATTAATTTTCAATAATGGTCGCGGCGCTGGGCAAAGTGTATTTCATATCCATTGCCACCTGCTTGCCGGCAAAGAGATGCCGTTTGAATGAAAGTCTCTTAAATAATCTTAGCTTTTAATGCGCTCGCAAGCACGTATGCATTCTTTACATGCTTCAACCGCTTGTTTGCATGCATCGGTACATTCTTTGCAAATTGCTGCACAATTTTTGCAATCTTTAGAGGATTGCACGCAATCATCATTACAGCGATTGCATGCCTTTTCGCATGAATTGCATGCTTTTGTGCAATCCTTACATTCTCTGACGCATACTTTACATTCATCGGTACAATCTTTGCATGCGCCGGTGCAGGTGATACATTTTGTCGCGCAATTATCACACGCTTTCATGCACTGATTCATTGCATCGAGCATTTTGTCATTATTCATTGCAGCAACAGCCGATCCGGATAGCAGTGCAATAAACAGTATTTTCGAATTCATAAAAACATCTCCTTAAAATATGTTTAATTAAACTTATAGTTGATATACGTTTCAAAAAAATATTGAATCTTATTTTGATTACCAAAAAGATGTTGCGCAGGGGCTCCTGCTATACCAATTTGAAAGATCCATTTTGGTGATGATGCCCAAAATGATGGACCAATGTAAAAAGTATGACCACCTGTATCGCAATCTATTCGATTGCAGATTTTTGTTCTTTGTTCATATACTCCAAAAAATTCAACAATGCCTGCAATGATCCATTTCTTCGTTGTAGTAATGACAGCTTCGAGGCCACTTTGGTAATAAAATAAGTTGCCGTGTTTATAGTTGTGGTGTTTTAGAGTCAGAGTAGTTCCCGCTTGGATCCATGCCATCCAGAATTGTGCTGTATGGCTTAGGGTTGTTCCTAAAAAAAAACTTGGAGAGCCATACCCGGTTGGTGGATTTTTTTTTGATGATCCAGTTGGGATGGTGATATTTCCCAAGATAGTTGCTTGTGTTGCAGCAGTTTCAGTTTGTGATGTCAAATATACATATTCTAGTTGGGTGAATATATCCTCCATACCTTTTGAGCGGCAATCATTGTTCTTATACGATGGTGTAGCTGGAATGCCTACAAAAAGTGAAAGATCATTACGAATGCCGTACAAAAATCCTGGAATTAGATCGGTGTAATTTACATGCTTGCCAGCTGATTGCAGGACATTGAAGTAAACTTGAAAATCGTGTTTATCAACGACATTTTGGCCAAATCCAAAAAGAGGCCCAGGCATCTGCGAGGTAGGAAGAAGGAAATTGCCTATTTTTAGTAGCTCTTCAGTTTTTGCTGTATAAATGGGTAAATAAACAGAAAGAAGGCAAGCAAACCCTATAAAAACTCTCATTTTTTGATTGCTCATACCATTCTCCTTGGTTACCGATCAGATTTAATCATACTTTCCCTTGAAAGTAAAATTCACCCGATTAGCTTCCATCGAAATACAGGTTTGCGTAGCTATTAATCACCCCTATTATCAATTTGTATTTTTTGTGCTATATTAAAGGTAATAAATGTGAGGTTTCTCTTATGATTAAAAAAATAACTACTTTTCTAACGTTTTTTACTGTTTTTATAGGGTTGCAGGGTATGGAACCTGCAAATTTAGCTCTCAAACCAGAGGTTTTCCCATTACAGGCTCTTATTGCAGTCAATGAAAGGCCCGAAGCAAAACTAAAAAAGTTGAATATGATTGCCAACTTTTTAGTGTTGCAAGCTGAATCATATACATCGCTCAAAAATATGATTCCTCTTTTTGAGGAGCTGCATAAGCTCCAGCCATATCGCGTGATTGATCAAGAGGGTAAAGAATTCTTGTCTGCTTTTCGCTTAACATTTGATGAAAACGATGAGCGCTATTCAAAATTTGAAAATGAACATGGGCGCCCGATCAATCAGATTAATGTGTATGCGCCAGAGGCGCAGGCTCTTGCATTTCAATTGATTCCATTGTTCAGCGATTGGAAATTAAAGAAAGTTTCGCAAGCGCATCTGATTGATAAATATTTGAATCATGAGAATGAAAATATTCGCGCTGTAGCTGGGCTTGTCAAGCATATGGTATATTCGATGCAGCTTGCGCATGTAATATTTGCATGTCCTTCTGCACTTTTACAGTTTAATGGTGTTATTTTGGCCAATAATATGGCATCGGAATTTCCTCCGTTCTTTAAATTTGATGAACAAATATTTGCCAAAATAATGCAGCTGGCGTGTATGAAAGATATTATTTTTTGTACGGCACAATTAATTGGTGATTATCAAAAATCTGGGCAATATGATGACGTATTTGAGATCTTTGTTGATTCTGATTGTTTGAGTCATATTGCGCAAGCAAAAAATGTATGTAAAGCATTTGAAGCGCATATTCCGAAATTCCAGAAACTGTATGATGACGTTCGATGTGCGATAGCTGCAACGATTCTGAAGGCTTCGCGAGATTCTGCAATAAAGCAGCAGTTAAGGAACGAGTATTATGGAAGAATTTTTGGAATATTTAATACAAATCCGTCATGTCAACCTGAGCGTCCGCTTGAGTTAAGGAAATATTTTACTTCACCAAAAGAGCTACCGGTTTCATTGGAATATAAAGTTAAGCAATTGGCGTTGCTAAATGGTCCAATAAAATCTGATGTCAGTAGAAGTTTTTTGCCGGTATCACTTTCAAAATCGGCACCAGCTCCATCTTTGTGCAATAAAGTCGCTGGTAAAAAGAAGAAAAATAAAAGTTATCCTGTAAGTCGACCTGCGTCTCCAAGTTGTGTGCCAAGTAGTGGATCAGAAAGCTCTCCGGAGGAATCAAAAACTCCTGAAAAGATTTCCAAGCCGGTACTCATTCAACCAAAAGTTCTTGCGGCAGCACTTATACGCTATGATGAGCGTGTTCTCGATTGGTTCGACCCCGAAACAATCAAAGAGCACATACTCTATGCATCACGCGAAAGTGTTGAATATCACTGTTTTACCCGGTTAGTCGATGGATATTTATTCAAATTTGGTATTCAAACCCCATGGGAAAATAAAACGCGCAAAGGGAATATCGATACCAATTACAGCTTGGGTGGTATGATTGAGCGCTCGGGCCAAGAACGACAGAATGTAGTTTTTACTTGCTGTAAAGATAATAATGGTGTTTGCTACCACCGTGGATTTGAGCAAAATGATGAATTGTTTAATCAATATTTTTGTGAAAATCAATGGAAAGTTTTGCATCGTGATGAGTTTCCGCAGTTGGGGCAACCGCATCGAGCGCCATTTGCCGCTCGCGGTTCAAAAGACGAAGATAAAGTTTTGGCTGAAGATGACTTGTGTGTCAAAATCCGAGATGGTCATCTTGATATGAATATTGTTTTGTATAAACCGAATCTCAATTAAATAACAAGAATTATTCAGAGCCCTCACTTGAGCTTGAATGCTCGAGTGAGGGTTTGTTTTTTTAAAGACTCTTGACGTTGTTGGCTCTTCATTTGTTAGTAATGAGAGTACCTACCAGAAGTGTGGTATGGATACATGTAAAATCTTTAAAAAAAGGGAGTATGTATGATTATTCGATCAAACACCTATCAAGGGCCACAAGTTGGGCTCATTTTGTTTGCTGCTTTATTTGCAAACATGTCTTCATTGTTCGCAGCATGCGACAAAAATATTGAGAATCGTATTGAATACAAACTCAATCGAGTTCTTAGAGATGTAGAAACAATTATTGAAGGCAATACGGGTACCTGTACACCAATTTCTCAAGAAGAAATTAATTTGGGGGGCGGGGTTTATACCATTCTGCATTCTGGATTGTATTGCGTAAACGAGAACGTGACGGGTCTTATTCAAGTTGCTCCGGGTGTGGATTGTGTGAGTATTGATTTGGAATCTCATACGGTTACTGCAGGAGCATCAGGAATAGCATTTTCTGCTGATGGAAATGAAGGATTGAAGATTTTCAATGGTTGCATTACCGGTTCAACCGATGCAGCAATCTTGGTTACAGATTATACTTCGGTAGAGCTTTATGACCTTAATATCCACGATTATATTGGTGATGGTGTGAGAATAGATCCATCGCAAGATGTATATGTTCATGATGTTAATTTTGTAAGCAATGCAAATAATCCAGGTGAGCGCGCATTGCTTTTCGATACGGTTAATAATTTTGCTCTACAACGGTGTAATGCGAGTGGATTTTTGAGCACCGTTGGTGCAGTCATGCAGTTTGATAATTGTAATGCAGGGGCAGTGGCAGATGTAGATGTGACCGGATGCACCAAGACAGCTTCAGCAACAACGAATGAATTTACTCCAGGAACAGCATTTGTATCGGTCAATGCAAGCACCGGTGTTGATTTTGTCCACGTAAAAGTAAATAACAATACATTTGATAATAGTGTTCCCGTTGCGGATCAAATCCATCATCATAGAACCGCAGAAGCGATAATGTTCAATTTATCAACCGATTGTTCCCTTTCTCGATGTGAAACGAGCAATAATACTGATATTGCTGGAGCATTAGCAACTCCAGTTACTGAAGATTATATCTTGCTTTTCATTAATTCTGATACCGGTTTGATAACAGAGCATCAATCATCAAATAATAGTTCAACAGAAGAAATAAATACCTTTATTGCGATTGATTCTACTGATTCGACCAATATCATTTTTGAAAATTGCCAAGCGAATAAGAATTCAGCAGTGGCATTAAATGTTATTAATGTGTTCTCTCAGCTACATGGAATTTGGATTAAGGGCGCAGCTCGTTCACGTAGCTGTATAATGCGAAATTGTCAGGCGAATGGTAATTCCGTGTCTTTCGGGGGAAGTGGAAGAAGCCCAATCGTATATAATCCTGGTTTAGTAGCAGGTATTCGAACGAATGGGGTTGGTCATGTTATTGATAATTGCCAAGCAAATTATAATGCAATGGGAGATAGCGAAGATTTCACGTTTGTGTTTGGTATTATCAATTCTACATCCACAAATGCAAAAACGGTAAATAGCTCGGCGAATAATAATACTGGCGGTGCGCTTTCATATGGTATTGCGATCCATCCATTATTCTTGGGCGTTGACTTAGGAATGGATCAATGTATCGAAAATTGTGAAGCCAACTCCAATGGTAATTATGGTATTTCAATCGGATTGGTCGGCGATCCGTTGCCAGATTTGGGCCTTGATATTTCTATACTCAATTGCCGATGTGCGCACAATGGAACTGTAGCAGGCGCTGATGCAGGTGGAATTATTGTTCCAAATCAACTCCTTTCTGATAGCAATATCGTGATATCTGGTTGTCAGATTGGTGATACAGGAACTTCTAGTTCGGCAACTTCCGCAGGTATTCTTGTGATCACCGGTAATAATATTGAAATTACTGATACTAGTATTTTCAATTCAAATGCAAGTGGCGAAGCGCATGGTATTTTATTTGATACAGTTACCAGTTCAAAAATTATTCGTTCGCAAATGCATGGTAATAAAAATAGTGGTGTAGAGCTTGTTGGTACAAATAGTTTTGTAGCAATTATCGAAGCGATTGCAATGGGAAATGATGTTGGATTCGATTTCAATCAAACTTCAACTGCATCCTGTTGCTTAGTTCAAGATTGCCGTGCACTCAGCAATACAACAGCTGGCTTTATTCATGCAACTATTCCTTTGACGACAACATTCATTGGTAATGAAGCGCAATGTAATGGTTCATCTGCAGGTGATAACTATCAGATCAGTGGTGGAATCATTAGTCTTTATGAGCAGTCTTGGAGTACTGGTATGATGGCAAATATTAGTGGCCAGCCAACTATATCTCGCTGGACAAACGTAAGAGCTGTTGCATAAAAAGTACATTCATACAACATAATTTACTACTCACTCAAGGGGTCAGCTGAAATACTGCTGGCCCTTTGGGTTTTTATTATGTTGTTTGCATGCATTCAGCCAAAAATGCATGCATTTTTAATTGATATTCGTCTTTGTGCTTCAAACAATGGCATGCATGTTTGGATGGCTTATCGATCCACCAGGTATGAGAATTTTGGGATTGTTTTGCTAAATGCTGTGCATGTTCTATTGGCACATATTCGTCATCATGCGAATGAATAAAAAGGATGGGCATGGGCAGATGTTCGATTTTATCAAGGAGATTTGTTTTGCTATCTTGCAGGGCAAATGCAGGGAAGAATCCGATAGTATGAATAGCAGCAAGGATATTATTGATAATAAATTTTGACGCTTTATATGGAATTGTCTCCAGAACTTCTCGCCATTTTTTGCCATAAATTTTGCTCCAAAACCTGGCAATCGACTCATTCACTTTTGCAATTACTGCGGTCCAACTTGAATTGAGTACTGAGGCCCATCCGCTATCGAAAATAAATCCGCGTACATCATATTCATGTAATTTTTTTTCTTTCTGCAGATGAATAAGTGCATGTGCTGAGTTAAATGCGCCGGCACAAACACCATAAACAATAATTGGTTTTGAGCTGCGTGATCGAGCAAAATTGAGCGCGCCAATCATATCTTTATATTCATCGATGCCATAAAACCATGCTTTGGAAAATAGGGGCCCTTCACTTTGCCCGTGCCCGCGTGCATCAAAAAATAGGATGTTGCATGATTCAGGGAGCAATGCATAAAATGTAGCAAGGCCTTCTTTGCGCCCCGGGAGCCAGCCGGCTGCAAGAATGACAGTAAAATCTGCTTCCGGGCGTTCCAAATAGAGATAGTTAAGCTTGAGATTATCAGGAGTGCTGAAAAAACCTTCTTGAAAACCGTGTTCGCACAGTAAGGAGGTAACGGAATTATATTGTACTAAAAATTGAGTGTCGAATAATAAATCATGAGTATTAGGCTCTTGCGCGCGCAAACTGATCGGTAAAATAAACAATAAAAATAGCTTCTTCATGGCGATAGATCCAATTTTGTTGTACGCTGTGTTCCATACTTAAAGTAGTTTAACATAGATCTTCATATGTAAAGAGTTAGATCATGGCACTTACCATTTTGCTGAGCATTCTATTTTCTATTTTTTCAACCGTAGTCATGAGTTATATTTCAATGGCAACTCCAATTGGTCCCTGGATAGCGCCAACACTCGTGCTCATGGCATTGCTTATTTTCAAAGCATTAAGCATTAAAATAGAAAATAAAAAAATAGCATACATCGCAGTTGCAGGCTCAATAGGGGGGATTTTGGCAACAGGGCTTGGATTTTCTTTTCCGACTCTTTATTTTCTTGATACAGCGTTATTTGATTCTTGGATGGCGCATCCTTTATATTTCATTTCTATTTTAACTAGCTTCTCATTAGTTGCGGGTGGATTTGGTATGATGATTGCCAATTCTATTGAGAATAGATTACTTATAGAGCAAGATTTGCCGTTTCCTATCGGTCAATTGATTTATAAAATGATTGCCGTGCAGCAGCAAGTTCGCAAAGCATATGAATTATTGGTGGGTTTTGCATCGACGCTCGTATTTTGCATCTTGCAAGATGGAATCTTTGCATTTGGTTCTTGTATTCCTAAATCATTAACCATTACACAGCCATTAAATATTGGTGTATGGTCAATTCCTTGCGTGAATTTTGATTTGTGGCCAATGCTTTGGGCGATTGGATTTATCGCAGGGCATATGATTGCGGTTCCACTGGCAGTTGGAGCAGCAAGCGCACACCTTTTGGCCGGTCCCATTCATCGCATATGGTTTGCAAATCTTTCGAGCACCGAATTCTTGCTTGCGTTCTGCAGTGGCATGGTTGTTTCCGGAACCATTTCTGGTTTTTTAACATTACCAAAATCTGCATGGGAACTCATCAGAAAATTAAAATCTGGAAAATCAGTTACTCCAAAATTATCTATTCCATTGAGTGCAAAAACTGTTGTAGAATACATCATTATTCTGGGCGCAACGGCAGCATTTTTGACATATTTTCAATTTTCATTCATTTCACAGTTGTATCTGTTGGTTTTTACCGCTATTTGCACCTATCAGATTGCTGCAATTGCTGGCAAAATTGGTCTGGCGTTGCTTGGCCGTTATGCAACATTCGTTATGGTGCCGGCTATGTTTTTATTCAACATCGACTTTGTGCAAATAGTATTGATCGCCACGTTTGTGGAAGTTTGTGGTGGGGTTGCGACCGATATTTTGTTTGGGCGTAAAGTAGGGCAAATGGCAGATATTCCATCAAAAATTATGATGCGTTATCAATATTTGGGCATCATAGTGAGTGCAGTGACTGCCGGGATTGTATTTTGGGTATTGATCAATCATTTTGGACTTGGTACTCCTGAACTATTCGCTCAAAAAGCACAAGGGCGTCAGCTGCTTATCGGAGCGAAACAATTTGATATCTATGTGCTGTTGCTTGGTATTGCCTTTGGATGGGTGCTTTCTAAAATAAAAATTAATCCGACCCTTGTTTTTGGCGGCATATTAATGCCAATCAATATTTCACTTGGGTTGATTGTGGGTGGATTTTTGAGCAAGTTGGTAAGAGATCGGAATGAATGGGAGCCTTTTTGGTCCGGTGTCTTTGCATCCAATTCGATTTGGATGCTCTTAAAGGCGATGCTTTAACCAAAACCCTTTCTTTTTGAGGATCCTTTTTGGTAGTGTAAACATAGGGATTTTTAAGGGGTGGGGTTTAGGGATGAAGCGGTTAGGGACTATCGTGCTCATCTTTGTGCTTTTCGGTTCAATCAAAGTTATTGAACGATCGGCAGAAAGATCATTCGTTGGGGCAGTATTTGAATCTGCGTCTGATTTGCATTTGTGCATAGATTGCCATCCAAGTGATGAGCACAAAGAAATTCAATATGCCGTTGATCAAATTAAAACGTGCCTGGCTCAAATCGATGAATACCAATTGCCTAGTGTTACGCATATAGATGCTTCTGAATATGTAGCGCTGATTGAACCAGAGGCGGGTAGCGCTCAACTTGATGGTATGCTTGATAAGCTCAAAAAATTATATCTTTTAAAGAGGTTGATTTTGCAAAAGCCAAAAGATATTCATTATTATGTGCCAGATCCTGTTTCATCGTCGTATCTCATTCCTTTTTCAATTGATGCACTTCCTGCGCAAACTACTGTGCAAGTATTTGGAAAGCATGTTGCTGATTTATCCATACATGAAAGAATTTTCATTCAGAAAAAGTATCAGAAACATTTGATTTTGAAGAAACTTTTACTTGCCCAATCGAATCAGATTTCAAGGCTCGAAGGGGTATTTGCTATTCATATGGGTGTATGTTAGAATTTCGCCAATTACGGACTGATTAAAAAAGGGCGAATCGTAATGAACACTCAAAGAGCTATTCTTTCTATTTTTCTTATTTTAAATTTGTTGATTATTCCTCAAGCCTTGGGGGTTGTGATAGGGTCGGAAACGGCGGTTTCTGTCCAACCGACTGCAACATTTCCCTCGACAGATACTGATAATACGATGCTTGGTTTTGGATGGTTCAAAAACGGGTTTGCTTTACAAGACTCTACTACTACTTGTACTTTTAATTCTGTTTATCCTGTTTCGGGTCCAGTTGATTTAAATGGTGGCACATTAGCACTTCTTCAAGATCTTATATTTCATAATGTAACTACATTAAACGGGTGGGGATCGCTGATTGGTAATAATTATGCAGTTGATTTTTGTTCAAGTGTTACTGTGTTACCAGCCAATGCAAAGATTTTTAAAGATACGAATATTCATTTGAATACAGATTTGATCATTACCAGCACTGTTACATTGCAGGGTAATTGTACTATCTCAGGGTGTGGAAATTCTATAATGATAGGCTCTAATGGGGCGTTGGTTATTGATTCAAATGCTCAGGTTGTATTTGAAGAGATGGAAATAAAAGGGTTGCAAGGTTCCAATTTTCAATGTGCGGATGACACAGGCAAGATAATATTAAGTGACATGGCATTGGAGCTTGCGGATGATTTTATTTTTGCAAAAGGGAGTATGTTCTTAGCTGATGCGGTAACTTTCATGGGAACTGCAACATTTTTTTATACAAGCTCTCAAACAAGTACGATTGATACTGAATCGACTTTTATACTGACAAATGGGATTCACTTAAACATCGGGCGCGATCCAATCTCAGGCAACGAGCCACTAGCATTCACTGATGCAACTTCGGTTTTGCGTATGGCAAACTGTGGATATGATATTCAACCGACTGGTATTTCATTAAAAAAGGGAACGCTTTTTTTTGAGAATAATGTTGCTGCAAAGATTAATTCTAACTCATTTGCAACGGGAGTAACTGTTGGTTCCGGAAATCCGACGGATGATTTTACGGTTTATTTTTCACCAGGATGTAGCATTAGCCATTCAGGGCATATGGCATATAATAATTCTCGTCCTGATCTCTTTAACTCCACAACCAATACAACTAAACTTACTCGAACAGCAAATTCCTATGTTCTTGCCAATACTGATTTCCAGATGCCGCAGATTACGGTTGAATTAGTATCTAACTCAGTTCCTCCAATAGCAGTAACCCCGGGGAGCAATCTTTCATTTAATCAAAGTACCGTTGTTTTACCAGAAGTAACATTTGATTTAATTGGTATGCAGCTCAATCCATGGACCTATATTTTACCTGGTAATGGACTTGTTAATTTTACCAAGGGATCATTGCCACTTTATTTAGTGGTTCAAGGCTCAGGAAATGAAATAGTGGGAAATGGTAGTGTGGATGGCGCCATTATTCTCAATGGTCCATCAGCAACTCTTGATTTTGGTATTAGTGGATATTTGGGTAATTCACTGAGCTTAAATGGTGGCACTGTGTCATTGAGTAATGATTTGAAAATATATAATAATGGCATCATCGTTGGACCAGGTGTCGTTGAAATCTCAAATCGAATTTTGCATATAAATAGCGGTGTAACTACCTGGGATTCACCTATTATGTGGCAAGCGAATGACGGCGTTATTTCATTAGAAGAACAGATTTCATTGGCATCTACGTGGTCGGTTCAAGGTAATTGTATTATCGATGGAAATAATAATGAGTTAGTATTTGATATAAACGGTGAAATTATTGTACAGCCGAATTCACAGCTTTATTTAAAAAATATGCGCTTGCAAAGTATTGCTGATGTGAATATTCGATGTGCAGATGAAACTGGTGTTGTGGTTCTTGATGATGTGTATTGGACTCAAACGCAAGATTTTACTTTTTCCAGCGGAAGTCTTTTTTTTAAAAATGATGTTGATTTTGTTGGTTCTTATACTTTTTTCTATGAAAGTATGCAAACAAGTACCATTGATATTAAATCAACGCTTACTATTCGTGATCATATGAATCTTAATATTGGCAAACAGCAAGTTGTCGGAGCGCAAGAGCCATTAGTGATGAGTGATGGCACATCACTGATTATTATAGATAATGCGCAATGGTCCATTGTTGGCGATGGAATGCGATTGACCAAGGGCCGTGTAATATGTGCTGATGATGTGCTTGTCGACATTTCATCAACTAATTCTTCGCAAGGGTTGAAGTTGGGCGATACAACTCAAGCTGGTGATGTGACTTTTGAATTTAGGCCGGGCGCAACGGTGCGAGTGCCACGTGGCCATGTAGTGTGTGATTGGTATGCAAGTAATAATGTTAAGTCTCAATCAAATAGCGCGCAATTGATTCGAAGTGCTTTAAATTCTTTTTACTGTAGTGGCGATATAGTTCTTTCAAATTTGACCATTGTTACTGAACCAGGCGCTCCACTGAATGTTGCTCCTGGTAAAGGTTTTGCATATAGCAATTGTATATTTAATGTGCCCGGTGGGTTTTATACAATGAGTGGTCAGTTTTATAATATGTATACAAATTTGCTTGATGGAAATGATTCTATAACATTGCAACAAGGAATAATGCCTCTTTATACAGTTGTGTCTGGTACAGGAAATACTATTGCTGGTAATGGAACTGTTACGGGGCAGATAATATTCTCAGATCCGATGGCACAATTAACGTGGACCCTTAATGGTATGCTTGCTAATGATGCAATGTTAAATGGCGGAACTCTTATTTTGAATAATGATATGCATTTAGCTAATGGTGTTCGTGTACATGGACCAGGAGAAGTTAATGTATCGAACTTCTTATTTCGCTTCGGTGCCCAAAATCTTTCTTTGGATACACCAACACAATTTAATTGTAACGGTGGCAAACTAGAGTTGAAAGCTCAGCTTTCTTTGGCAAGTACATGGACCGTAACGGGAAGCTGCACTATTATTGGCAATGGAAACACGATTGATTTAGGATCGGCTGGTGAAATTGTTATAGATAGCAATTCTAGTTTATCTATAGAAAATGCCATTATTAAAAATGTTGGAAACAACAATATTAGATGTGTTGATAATGGAGGAACGCTTTTGCTTAAAGATGTTGTCTGGTCTCAGCCTGCATTTGATTACACCTTTGCAAATGGCGCACTTATTATTAATAATAATGTGACGATGATGGGTGGGACCTCATTTAATTATGAATCAATACAGACAAGTACCATTAATTCCCATTCTACTTGGTATTTTGATAGCGGCATGACGTTTAAATATGCACCAACTTTAACATTACAAACATTGATTGATTTCGAAGACTCTTCTGCCACGTTAAGTCTTTTTGAGACGGGACTCTTTATTGCATCTACTGGTATGCAACTACTTAAAGGAACGTTAGTCATAGACGGCATATGCCCGGTTGATATTGTCGGAACAAATTCCGGTAATGGCTTGATTATTGGTGATGGAACTTCATCGATGAATGATTTTGATATTGTGGTACTTCCTGAATCAAATCTGAATATCACCAATGGATATTTTAATTATCAAAATGTTTCTTAGGAGATTACGATGCATATAATTAATAATAAAATTAATCTCTTAATGGTGCTAGTTGCTTTCATATGTGGATCTTTAAATGCGCGATTCAGTATGCGTGGGAAAACATCTTCGATTCAGATCAATAGTGGCGCAACATTAAATATTAAAAATCCGATTTCGATGTTTGAGGGAACATTGATTAAAAATGTTGGAGCAACAATTTCCGGTTCGCCAATTACATTCTCAAATGAAATTTCTCAAGCAGCGAGCATGCTCAATAATAATCAAAGTGATTTACAAACTACGTTGCGTCAACTGACCTTATTACAAGCAAATGCAGATATCGTCAAAGGTATTTTCAAGCGGCCGTATAATACGCAAATAATTCAAGTATCCGGTACAACGCAATTTACTCTCAGCATGTTGCCGGCAGCAAATCAAACAACTGTGATCGAGTTTCCACAATATTATGATCCAACAGATATTCCTGAGCTTGTTTTTAATAATCTGGGCAATATTGAACTCGCAACCGGTTCTCGATTAATTATTTCCGGTATTGGCATTGTTGAATTGGTAGGAACCAATACTTTTATTTTCGATGGGACACCCAATGCGAGTGCAACGGTGAAGGGTCCGGATTGGGCCGAACTGCAAATAGAGCAAGGTGCATTGATGCATGTGGCTCAAGGGTCATCTGTTGCAATAGGCGCAGGAGCAAGCGGGAGCCATGCGGGACGATTTGGCTTGTATAATAATGCGATATTGCTTATGGATGAGAGTGCGAACTTGATTTTTGGGGGCGTGATGGGCAATCAATTGATGGTGAATGTCGATGCAGGAAGCGCAATTCAACTGAATCATGCGCAAGCACAGATCAGTGCATGTGATAGTATTTTGGATTTTAGATTTGATCGCTACAGTGCATTAAAAATTCTGAATGGCACCTTCGAAATAAATACACAAACAACTGGTGGAATCACACTTCCTCAACCGGCAAATATTCGTAATCTAACATTTGCCAACGGTTCAAGTTTAAGCGTACACTCTCAAGGCTCAAATACGGGATTATTGCGAATTGCGCCAAATGTTTCTGATGGCTTAACAAATTTTGATTCGACCAAGGCCGTGATTTATCGCCAAGGATCTATTCAACTTCTTACGTTTTCGGGAAATACGATTGCTACCAATCAAACCTTACCGCTTTTGAGTAAGAATATTTTCGTTAATGTTTCGATGGAAGATTTATTTACTGATTTAACGACGTAGAGGTTTAAATTCTTTGTTAAAAACTCAGAATGTTTTGTTTTTGATAGGTTAAATTTTGAGAGAAAATCTAAATCTTCTCCGTTCGCTTTGAGTGCCGAGTGAAGTGGCAAATATCTCTCTTCGTTTGAAATTCACTGAGTGCGAAAGGAGAAGATAGAACTTACGATCTAGACTTCCACACCAAATACGCTTCGATAAAATCCATTAAATCACCATCTAATACCAAATCTGGTTGTGGTGATTCATAATCAGTGCGATGATCCTTGACCATCTTGTAGGGATGTAAAACATACGATCTAATTTGAGATCCCCATTCAATTTTCTTTTTTTCAATGCCTGATAATTTTGCTTCTTGTTCTTCTTTTGCTCGCTGTGCAAGCTTTGCTTGAAGCATCTTCATGGCAACTTGTTTGTTTTGTGTTTGCGAACGCTCATTTTGGCACTGGGTTACTATTCCGGTTGGCAAGTGAGTAATACGTACAGCAGAATCAGTTTTATTGACGTGCTGCCCGCCCGCTCCACCTGCGCGATAGGTATCAATGCGCAAATCGTTTGGGTCGATAACAACATCCACTTCAGGCACTTCCGGAGTGAGCATAACTCCTGCAAATGAAGTATGGCGACGCTTATTGGCATCATACGGAGAAATGCGTACCAAGCGATGAATGCCATGTTCACTTTTGAGTAATCCATGGACATTTTTGCCGCGAATGAAAAGAGTGGCTGATTTGATACCGGCTTCTTCGCCTGGCTGATAATCGATCACTTCCATATTAAACTTTTGTTGCTCGCAAAAACGTACATACATACGCAAGAGCATATCTGCCCAATCTTGCGATTCAGTGCCACCAGCACCGGAGTTTATACTCATGAAGCAATTTGATGCATCATCCGGTTCATTGAGAAGTAATGAGACTTTAAAAGAAAGAACAGCTTTTTTGAATACGTGAATTTCTGGGCGCATGCGTTCGAGCTCTGCTTCTTCGGTGCTAAATAGATCGAGTAGCTCACCAAGCTCGGTATGTGTATTCATTAAATAATGATACTGCTCATGCAGCAAACGAATTCGTTGCAATTCTTTAAGAGTCTCAGCTTGATCGGGTTGTTGCCAGAAATTCTCCTGCTGAGTTTTTGCTTCGAGTTCTTTAAATTGAGATTCGAGTTTGGTATTTTCCCAAAATGTTTTAATCGTTGCTATATCGGTATCGGTTGATTTGAGTAACTCTTTTAATTCATCAATTAGCATGCATGTTCCTTAAGGATTTTAGATGAGTATAGCAAAACAAAAGAAAATTCCCCCGTCATTTTTCGATTGAATGACGAGGGAATGAGAAAAGCTGTTTAATTAATGAGCTCGATTATCATGCGGTCTATTCTGGTTTTGCGGGTTTGCAATTACTTGGTTTAATGCACGATCATATGCAGCTTTGCGAACAGGATCTCTCAATACAGTTATAGCTTCATTAATTTGAGCCATTCGAGCGGTTGCCTCAGCTTCTGTATGAATATTAAGTTCCTCTAATTGTGCTCTAGATGCTGGATTTCGCATGCGGTATTGAAAATTATTTGGATGAACAAGTCGAGCTAGATCTCGCTGAGCTCTTTCTATTGCGTTTGGCTCTGCATCTCTATTGATTCTTAGCACACTATAGTAATTATTCTGTGCTGTATGCCTTTGTGCAACTTGAGCAGCTTCTTCTGCTTGTTGCCTGTTGCGGCGTTCATTTTGTTCATGTTCAGATTGCGCAATGCGTTCATTTTCCCATTGAGTAATTTTTGCTCCAACTGATCGATACAATGTTGGAATGAACGGAATTGCTGCAAGTGGTACGGTCAAAAATAATTTGCGTGCTTTGCAGGTGTGGCACAAGCCTTCACAATCAAGCTGATTGCATTGTGCATAATCACCAATAAGCGGCAATCCTTTTGCGTCTTTCATAAAACCAAAGAAATGCTTAATCCCCGGAAGCTGTGCAATTTTTTGCAATGCTTTCTTGGGTACACATGCTGCCACTAACATTGGTAGCACTGCGCCTAAGCGAAGAGCGATGCGGCTATTCCCTTCAGGAATGTAACTTGCGGCCCAGAGTGCACTGCTAAATACAAGACTCGATGCCAAATCTTGCCCATCCATATTGAAGAAGTTTGCGATTTTGCCGAATGTTTCCGATTCGCTAAGCTCTTCATTCATTACTGCAAGGCCAATAGCTGCAGATGCAAGGCCAAGGCCCCGTGCTTTTTCACTCATGAATGCATGCGAAGGCGCAGTCGCACTGATGGTAGTTGCACATACAAGTAATTTTAGTAATTGTTTTTTCATAAATTATAACTCCACATTTTTACCATATTCCAAGCCATGAACCCCAACCAGATTGTTGCTCATCTGCAGGTGATTCAGTTGTAGCTTCATCTTCATCGACAGAATTTCGCTCAGATGTTTGTTTTTTTTGTGATTCAATTTCTGAGTTATCAGTTGAGCTGTCTTGCTGAACTCCATATGCTTCTTCAATTTGTTTTTGATAATCAAGAGCATCTTGTTCAGCTGGAGTTATTTCTGGATTATTTGAAAGTCCAATTAATCCGGCAAGAGTATCTCCCCAATTCGTTTTTGCTGATTCGTGAGCAGAGTCTTGGGTATTTGCATTATGTTGATTTTCTTTATTAAGAGGCACAGGATTTTCATTCCTAACTTCTTCGCCTTGACCATTCTCATTATTTGCAGCAGGTTCTACCGCACGTGTATGTGCAGCCTCATCTTCATCATTCGATCCAATTAGTTCATTAATGTCTTGAAGGCTTTCATTTGCCGCTGCCTCAGACTGAACGTGCGGATCGACCGGCTCTGGCATTTCTTCAATAATTGGATCAGAATCAGCAGCAGTCGATTCTTCCGAATCTTCTTCTTCGGTAGCATCTGAAGCATTTTGATCTTGTTCAGAGTGTACTTGTTCATCAGGCTGTTGATTATGCGGGGGAGTAGATTCTGAGCTGTTATTATTTTCAGTATCGGAAGATTGATTGTTTTCGTCGCTGCTTTCATCGGGAGTGTTTGGTATTGAGGCGCTTGGTTGTTTGGTAAATAGCCAGCTCAGGCCATAATATAAAAATCCAATCGGTAACGCAGCGAGATATGCTTTGGTGATGCGGCATTGAGGACAAATTCCTTTGCACGCGTGATTTGAACATAATATTCCATCTTCAATATCAACATCGGAAACTTTAGATAAAACTTTTTTCGGCATGAGCAATCCAATAATCATTGGTGCAATCGAAAGAATGCGAAGCGTAAATTGTAATTTTGGATCTTTGGTTAAAAAGCTTGCTCCTAAGAGGGCCGATCCGATTGCGGTGCCTTGCAAAAGATCTCGTTTAGTAATATTAAATTTATCTGCGGCGTGGGATATTTTTTTCTTTGAAGCCTGGGTTGCTTCAAGAATTATAGTATGAGCAGACTTTTTATGTTTCTTTTCTGGGTTCATCTCTTGCGCGCTTAAAGGAAATCCCAAAGAAAGAGCTAAAGTGCAAATTAGAATCCGAGAATAAATTGCATGTATCATGGTAATGAACCTCTTTTATAGAGTGTGTTCGGTGGTGGGCTATTGATTGAAAGTCCCCTAAATTACTGTACTTTCAGATTAAATCCCAGCAGTAATTTGTCAATCGGGGTAGAGCTAAAAGTATTGATTTGGGCTTGATTTATTCAAATAGAATGCAATTATCCAGTTTGAAACTATTTTTTTCTTTATATAACAAGGTTATTCTGGCTTGACGGCCAAAAACAGCTCTGTTATAATCGATTTCAGAGTTTCCCTTTTCCTTATTATATAATACGCAAAAATTCATAGGTAAAACTAAATGGCCGTTCGAGGTACTCTTTTTGTTGTTTCGGCTCCTTCGGGGGCTGGTAAGACTTCATTGATTAATGCGGTGCTTGCTGAGTTGAAATCAAAGTATGCCATTGATAGGGTGATCACTTACACTTCTAAGGCGCCTCGCTCATGCGAAGTAAATGGGGTTGACTATCATTTTGTGACCAAAGAGGAGTTTGAGCTATTAATGCAAAAGGGCTTCTTCTTGGAAAATAGTACTGATTACACGGCGTACTATGGGACCCCGGCAGCTATAAAGAATGAATTGGCCTCAGGCAAGTCCCTAATTTTGATTGTTGATAGAAGGGGTGCTCGGCAGGTGCTTGACCATGTATCGGATGCGATCCTTATTTGGATCCACACGGGTAGCGTCGATGAGCTTCACAAAAGACTTCGGGATCGGGGGACCGAGACCGACGCTCAAATTTCGCAAAGAATTATGCGTGCGCACATTGAAATTGAAGCGGAAAAAACAGAATCTTTATATCCACATCATATATTAAATGATAATTTTGATGATGCTGTGCATCGATTGAAAACTGTGATTTTGAGTGAAATGTGTGAGCGGTAAAATAACAGCTAAATCTTGCAAAAGTAGCTCCAGCAGCTATAATTCAATGCATCTTGATTTTGAAATCGAAACTTTTTAAGTGCCTATTTTTCAATTAAAGAAAAGGGGCCTTTAAACTACGAAAAAAAATTTTTAAAAAAAGTTTCAAAAAATGTTGACTTAGGCGGTAGAACATATATAATTTTACATGTCTTGAAACGAAAGAAACAAAAACGACTCGGAAACGAGTCGAAGAAAAAGAAAAAGTAGTAAGATTAAAACTTTTAAAATCTTTGATATTTACGAAGAAAACTAAACCAACTTGTCGTCTTATAGAGACCCGATCAATTTAAGTGATGGAGAGTTTGATCCTGGCTCAGAATGAACGCTGGCGGCGTGCCTAACACATGCAAGTCGAGCGAGAAAGCTCTTCGGAGTGAGTACAGCGGCGGACGAGTGAGTAACACGTGAGAACCTACCCTTTAGTGAAGAATACCTGCGAGAAATCGCAGTTAATGCTGCATACGACCCCACGGGGAGAAAGGTGGCTTTATGCTACCGCTGAAGGATGGGCTTGCGGACTATCAGCTTGTTGGTGGGGTAAAGGCCCACCAAGGCTATGACGGTTAACCGGCCTGAGAGGGTGTACGGTCACGTTGGAACTGAGACACGGTCCAGACTCCTACGGGAGGCAGCAGTGAGGAATATTGCACAATGGGCGAAAGCCTGATGCAGCGACGCCGCGTGGAGGATGAAGGTCTTCGGATTGTAAACTTCTGTTAAGTGGGAGAAAATCCTCGTTTCTAATACAGGCGAGGGATGATAGTACCATTAGAGAAAGCACCGGCTAACTTCGTGCCAGCAGCCGCGGTAATACGAAGGGTGCAAGCGTT